>CBDCVX010000011.1:0-205659 GCA_965223195.1 Longimicrobiales bacterium | reverse complement strand
GCATCACGGTCCAAGCTCAATGTGGTGACGACGGCATCGAGGTTCTGCTCAAGGATCGTCGCGGCCGGCGCTTGCCCCCGTCTCGCCGCCTGCGTGCGGTGACCAGCGATTTATCTCGCCCTCACGCCATCGTTTCGCGCGTTTCCCAGCGATCGGTGGAGATCGAAGCGGGTGAGCCCATTCGCGAGGCATTGGCCGCCCGGCTGCGAGAGCGCGGCGGCCAACTTCGGCCCGCCGAGTTTCTGAATCCAAATCGGCCCCGTTTCCGGGTTCCCACTCGACCCATGCGCTGTCCCACCGACGATTAGTTACGAACCGCGCTTGCCGTCCCAGAGCCGATCCACTCCGGGAGCCCTGACAGCGACCAGCGTCGACGCGTTGAGCGCGTCTGATCCGGGTGCTCCTGGTTTGTCGGTGCAGCGCCGGCGAGAATCGGTCACCTTTTGCGGACTATTCACGTCGGCGATCTATGTCACTATCGGCGGATGCCGGCTTGGTTCATGCGTACCCTCGCGCTGATGATGTGCGGAGTTTGGCTCTTCGCCTGCGGTAGTTCGGGACGGTCGCGAACGGGTGGTGATGCGGGTGCCCGCGATGCCACGACTTCGTTCGATGCCGCTGATGGCAACGCTTTGCTCGATAGCCGTGTGGCCGAGTGCACCCTGTCCCGTGATTGTGACGATGAGGTCGCATGCACGGAAGATCGCTGCATCAACGGTCGATGTGAGTCGGCGGCCGTGCCGGCGCGTTGCGCAGTGGGCGAAGCCTGCGATCCCGAGCAGGGGTGTGTGCCAGGCACCCCATGCGCCAGGGACCGGGATTGCAGCGATGAGGACGCTTGCACCGTGAACGCGAGGTGCAACCCCGGCTCTCGCACCTGTGTCTGGGAACTGCTGGATGGGGACGGGGATGGCGAACCTCCTCGAGTCTGTGGCGGCCCGGACTGCGACGATTCGTCCGCGCTGGTGTCCAGTGAAGGCATGGAGATTTGCAACCTGGTCGACGAGGACTGCGACGGTTCCGTCGACGAAAGCGCCGATTGCGGAGGCGGTGACTGTGTGGATGGAGTCTGTACATGTGATTCGGGATTAACCGCATGTGTGGATTTCGATACTGGACAACCCATCTGTCGAGACCTTCAGACGGACGAAGGAGCTTGCGGGGATTGCTTTCGACCATGCCCGGAAAACAGCCTCTGTGTTGCAGGCGAATGCCAATGCGGTGGTGGGCTGACCCAATGCGGATTCTCGTGCGTCGACCTTGAGTCAGACCCTGGGAATTGCGGTGAATGTCGAAACCGCTGCCTTGACAGCGGCGAGAACTGCGTCGACGGAGACTGCATCTGCCTCGACTCGACCCAGCTGCGATGCGGAGGCAGTTGCACCGACGTGCGGACTTCCGAGTTTCACTGCGGTTCGTGTGATAGCCCTTGTCCCCCTACCGCCGAGTGCATTGGTGGGAACTGTGAGTGCCCGGTGGCACCACTCGGTGCGGAGACGTTTGCAGCGGCTCGACACAACGGAGCACTGCGGCGCCTGTGGTCGGAGCTGCGACGGAGGCGAGGCGTGCATTGGCGGCCAGTGCGTGGGAGTTGCAGCGCCGGGGCCCCTTGCCAAGATAGTCGCGACTGTGCCGCGGGACACTTTTGCGGCACCCAGCAGGAGATCTTGCTGGCGGTCCAGGGGATGCCAGATCTGCCGCATTCCATCTGGGCAGGGGGGATTTGCACGCTGGGATCGGCCCCTCCCAATACGCCGGGAAGCTGCACCGAAGCTGCCACGCCTTGCCCCTCCTGTGCGACCTGCATAACCGCGGCCAGCACCTACTGTGCGATGCGTTGCACTCCGGATGCGAGCAGTCGGGGCGGCTGCCGACCTGGCTACCGCTGCGACTTCGAGAGGTCCGCCTGCTTGCCTGGGTGCAACGGCAACGATGCAGTTTGCCGGATTCAGGCCCGGGACAGCAACAACGACGGGGTCCTCGGCGGAGCTGGAGACGAGGCCGAGTTCGATCCCAACTCCACTGCCATCTGCGACCCGGCGACCGACCGCTGCACGAACCCAGGCACCCCAGGCGCCGTAGCTGGCGATGCCTGCAACTTCGACTCCAATTGTGAGGCCGAAGGTTATTGCATCGTTGAGGATGGTGGTTGGCCCAACGGTTACTGCTCCAAGCAGCGCTGTGACGTTTCTGGCCGGGAGTGTGCCGGGACGACGTCGGTCTGTGGTGCCGTTGACGACAGCTCTGAAGACCGATGTTTGCATCGATGCACGGCCGGTGCAGAGGAAATCGCCGATCAGACCGGCGTCAATGGCCACGGTGACACGTGCCGGCCCGGCTACCGGTGTCGTTGGTTCGGCACGGGACCCATGACCAATGCCGGCTGTGTTCGAGGCAACTACAACGACGTTACGACTTCGAACTATGGGGCGGCCTGCACCTCCCACAGTGAGTGCTACTCCGAATTCGGGAGTGGCCTTTGTCTCACCAATTGGCCTGACGGCGCCTGCGTCCGAGACCAATGCGGCGCCCCCGGTTTGCCCACGTGTGGGGACGATGCAGTCTGTGTCGCGGTCGACAACGACCCGCCGCGCTGCATTGTTGAATGCACGGTTAGCACGGACTGTCGCCTCGGGTACCGGTGTTTCGACACCAGCGGCCCCCGACGCGTCTGCCTGCCGGGCTGACGGCCGCGGTCGAAACCTCGACCTTCAGAAGTCTCGACGTTGGTGGGTTGCTCAACCCGTCGCCGCGGTGCGAAATCGAATCGGCTGGCTTAAAGGAGCCTTCGCGTTCACGGTAAGCACCGACATGCAACTTCGATCGGTTCTTGCGTTGACGCTCTTGTTGGGATGTTCGAAATCGCGGGGGGAGGTGCTCGACGACCTCCTCGAGGCAAGCGATGGGGTCGCGGCAACGATTTGCCCATGCTCGAGCATCGTCGGGCTGGACGAAGATGAGTGCCGGATGACCTGGGCCGACAATGCCGTGAATCGAGCCTGTTTTGGTGAGATTGTGGACAACAATCGTCTGGCCTTTGGGTGCCGAACGAATGCGCTCAATAACTATCAGCGCTGCGCGAGCTCGGTGGTCGAGTGCGAGCAGGCCGCACTCGATCGGTGCTCGGCCGCCTTTAGTGATGAGCTAGACGATTGTGAACCCATCTCAGCGACCGATCAGGCGATTCTTGCGAATTGCGTGGCCGCCGGTGGGCCGCCAGATGCAGGTCCACCCGGGGAAGATGCGGGCACTCCGCCGCCGACCTGCCGCCCTGGCGCAACCCCTGATGAGGTGAAACTCGATCTCTTGTTAATGGTCGACAACTCCAACTCCATGGCCGAGGAGCAATCCAATCTTGCGGCGCAGCTTCCCCGAATGATCGACGTGCTTGCCACCGGAGATCTCAACGGGGATGGCCGTCCCGAGGTAACTCCTGTGACGAGTCTTCAGGTCGGTGTGATCACGGCTGATATGGGCACAGGTGGTTTTCTTGTCCCGACTTGCGACAATGCGGCCTTTGGTGGCGATGGAATCCTCGCGACGCGTGGCAACACCAGAATTAGCGGCTGTGATGCTTCCTATCCACGCTTCCAGACATTCAGCCCCGCCGACAATCCGGGAGGCGCAATGCAATTCTCACAAGACCTGACTTGTGTGGCGGCGATTGGCACCAACGGTTGTGGTTTTGAGCAACCACTTGAGGCGGAGCTCAAAGCACTGACTCCAACGACGTCGCCGATATCGTTCCTCGATGGCACCGCGGGTCACGGCAATGGCATGAACGCAGGGTTTCTTCGGCCCGACTCCATTCTCGCCATTGTGACCCTGACCGACGAGGACGATTGCTCGGCGAGGGACGCGGACATTTTCAATCCTAGCAGTTCGACCTATACCGGCGACTTGAACCTGCGCTGCATGATGTACGAAGACGCCGCGCTGCATCCAATTTCGCGCTACGTGGACGGCTTATTGGCCCTGCGTGATCCAGCGAGTCTCGTCTATGTGCCGATCATCGGGATTCCAGAGAGCCTAGTCGGGGAGAGTGCTAGCGCGATCCTCGCCGACCCGGACATGGCCGCCGTCGCCGATCCCGCGATGCCCACGCGGCAGCGTCCCTCCTGCAATCGACCCGGAACCGGTCTTGCATTTCCTCCCCGCCGAATTGTTCAGGTTGCCGAGGGGTTGCGGCAGCGCGGCGCGACTGTGGAGTTGCAGTCGATTTGTGTCGATGATTTCACCTTCGCCTTGAGTGTCATGCTCGAGGCCGTGGGCGCAGCCGCAAGTCGACCCGTCTGCGAGTAGAACCGGTGAGGTCGCCCGTTGAGCGATGGAACATGAGTGGCAGACGGCCAATCCCAGGCCAACCGCCCTACGCCGATGGGGAGCGCCGTCCGATTTGCTCGAGCACAGTTTGCAGTTTGCTCGCGGCTACACTGACTCGCGTGGGCATGCCGCCGTCGAGGCCGAGCATCTTCACTAAATCGATACCGCTGTCGAAACGAGCGGCCACTGTGACGGTGGTTTCGTCGTGCACCAATGCGATGGGTGCGAGTTCTTGGCCAAGTAAGAGCAGCTTCGTTTTGTCGTAGGCGTGGTCGCGAACTCGCGCATCACAGACTGCGACATGCCCGCGAATATCGTATCGTGCAGCGAGACGCTTGGACTCGTGCTCCATCGCCTCGAAGGGCTTGGCCGCTTCTTGAAACTGCCTCAGCATTTCTCGGTCGTTGGCGCCTTCGGCCAGGTAACGAATCATTAGTCCCCGAAGTCCATCGTCTCGCGGCTTTCCACGCAGCGCACGATCCATAATGGCGGCTCGCTCGCTTGGGACCCCCAAGCGAGTGTCGATCGCGCGTGCATCGTCGTCGGCGCCTTTGTAGGGCTCGATGCCGCCACGAATCCACTTGGCGGCGGAACACAGTCCATCGAAATCGACATGGCAGCAGATGGTGTCGATCTCGCCCGCCCATTGCACACGTTCGACTGTCACGAGCTCAGGGCACGCGCCGTGCTCGGCTTTGGTGCGCAACACAAAGCGGGGATCATCGGCGAAGTTGGGATGCAAATCGTGATCGTGGTGATCGATCCACATCGCAAGCCGCGAACCCAGTCCGTCGATAAACGGCTTCGTGACTTTGTTGAAGCTTGCTCCACCTGCGTTGGATGCAAACGCAATATCCAACACCACCACCCGCCCGCTCAGCCGAGAGGCCTTGGGCAGTTTGCGCGGTGTTCCATACGCGATCCGAGGGAAGGGCATGGCACCAGGATGGGTTGCGTGCGCGCCGGCGCAAGCCGATTCTCTTTCGCGGCTGTCCAGCCATAGGCTCGACGTCGGTGTAGGAATTCTTGCAGGATGGCTGCGACCCAGCTTCCTCCTTTGGGAAGCTCATGGAGCGCAAACTTCACGAACGAAGACTACGTCAGAGTGTCCCATGCCCCGCCCATCGCGCTGCCAGCGTTTGGGACTCCCGTGCGTGTCAATCGAGTGCGCTGGACCGAAAATGAGGACTCAGGGCGTCGACAATTCGTTGCACACGTTCGGCTGAAACCGAGTTCTGCACTACGCCATCATCTTTAAGGTACGTGCCAACAATGGCGCCGGTCGAGAGCTTTGCCGCAGACACTGACTTGGGCGTCATTCCCGACCCAACGAGGAGCGACCGATCCCCGATGGCGACTCGGACTTCCTCGAGCACACCCACATCGGTCGCGGTACCGGTTCCGTCTCCGGTCACGATGACGGCGTCGGCCCGCCCTCGGTCGAGCGCTTCCAGTGCAGCTTGCGCGGCTGACGTCGGCGCCATCGGCTTTGCATGTTTGACGAGAACGTCGGCCAGGATCGCGCAGGGGCAGCGGAGCTGGCTTCGGTAGTGCAGCGTATGATGCGCGTCCCCTTCAATCAGGCCTTGGTCTGTGATGTATGCACCGGTGTGAACGTTGATCCGTACGAACGATGCGCCGGTCGCGGATGCAATGCCGATTGCGGAATACGCATCGTTGCGCAAGCAGTTGATGCCGACGTTGAGCTCAAGGCCTTCCCGAATGCGGGCTGCGATCAGAGCCATTGCGGCAACGTGATGAGGTGCCGTTCGGTGGCCCGCAGTGCCTTTGGGAAATGGAGTGGAGCCGAAGTTCTCCACCACGATAGAGCGAATCCCACCTTGGCGCATGGCTTCCGCGTCCCGAAGTGCGTGATCGGCCACGGCCTCGTAGGACATCACCCCGCTTGCGTCAGGATCGCAGCCCGGATCTCCGGGCATGGGGCGCAGATGAACGACCCCAACGATTCCCCGCGGTGGGTTCATGCAGCTTCGAGCTGGACTTCAATGACGCGATCCGGCTCGGCTCGATGCGATTCAATCCGAACTTGGGCGCTTGCAATGCCCGACCGGAGAGTGAGGCGCAGTGCCCGGGAGCGGCCTGGCCAGTTGAGCAAGCAAAGCCCAGACGCGGTCCGTTTGGTTGCCTGGAGGGCATTTCCGCTCGGTTCGCACACCCCGCTTATCTCCACGAGGTCGACGAGCCGACCTTGCGGATCACGCACCCGAAACATCGCGGGAAAGAAAGGAGCGGGCGAGCGTCCCGGCAACGCCGGAAGCGCTTCTCCAAGTCGGTGCCTCAACCAGGACAACATGAGCATCTACGCAGAAAGGTGCGCGGAGCCATTGTGGCATTCATCTGCGGGAGCTTTCAAGCCGACGCGGCCGCAAGGGCCTCGCCGATGGACGGCACCCATAAGCCTGCTTTTCCTTTGAGGAAAACACCGTTTCCGGTTTGCTTGACGAGCTCGCTGAACGGATTGGGTTCAGGGTTGATCACCACAAGCGGCACCCCGCGCTGCGCGCATTGCATTCCGACCTGCATCGGGAGGTTCGTGGCGCCCGTGGTTCCCACGACGATCAGCAGCCCCGCGTCAGCGGTTGCACGCAGACTGCTTTCGAATCGAAAATGCTCTTCGTCGTACATTTCATCAAACCAGAGTACATGTGGGCGATAGCCTTCCAATTGAGCGGCTTCTCGCTTCGTGAGACGCCGATCTTTGGGCCAGTTGTCGAACGCGGATTCAAGAATCGGGGTCGTCGCACCGCCACCGACGGGTCGCATGAAATCAATGTTCCCGTGGATTTCATAGGTACGGTGAGGTGTGTTGCCAGCTCGCAAATGCAGGCCATCGACGTTCTGTGTAATGAGCAGAAATCGATCGCCCAGTAGAAGTTCGATGTCGGCAAGTGTGCGATGCGCGGCATTGGGTGCTGCAGCTCGACAGACGGCTCGACGGTAGAGGTACCAGGCCCACACCTCGTCCGGCATTTGGGTGAATGCGGCAAACGTGGCGAGCTCTTGTGGTTGGTAATTGCGCGACCCGATGGTCCAAAAGCCTTCCGGGCCACGGAATGTTGGGATTCCGCTCTCGGCGGAGATACCGGCGCCAGTTAGCCAGAGGATGCGTCCCCGGTTGGCGCTAGCAACGATTTCGTAGAACCGCGGCGGGAGTTTCATGGCCTGAGTCTATCGCGGGCCAGAGCAAATGATCGTAACCGTTCACCCCTGCGTAACCGACGACTTCCCAGGCACTTCCAGGGCCGGCTTACGTCCTCCCAGGACCTCGTCAAGTACTTGGGTACAATCCTCGGCCCCGCTCCGGGCGCACTCGCCCCTGAAAGCGCCTGAAAAGTCGGGCTTCGGGACACCTGAACGGTTACAAATGATCGGCTCCAACATTTTGCGGCTCGGCCTTGGATCTGTGTGCCAACTGGCACACTATCGGTGTGAAGGTCTGGATACATTGTGTCTGTATGGCGGGCCTCGTCTTGGGTTGGGTTTCTTATTGCTTTTGAATAACGGGCATTTTTCTCGGCTCCCTTGCCGGCACGCAGCTTGCTGTGTTGGCCCGTACTCGCGGTTCGGTCATCGCCCCATCAACTAGATGACACGTTCTGCCTTGAACCCGCCACTCAACCGAGAGCTGGAATAAAGAACATTGCACGCGACCTGTACAAACCCATGGCCTTTCCCGTTGTCCCGTCGGCAGTCCGGCGCGGGCCGGGTTGGGTAGCTGGTGGAAATGGCCGGTCGTCGAACGACATCTAGTGACTTCGGAACTGTGATTCCTAGCCCCCATCCCAACACATTGATCGCAACAGAGGAGTGAGAATGAACAAGATCGCCGTCGCTTTGGTACTCGCCGTTGGAGGCCTTTCGGGCTGTACTTTCGGCTACGACGGTTACGATTCGGATACCGCGTCATCGACCGGCTTCGATTCGTATCCAAACTACGACTACGGAGACTATAGCGAACGTCAGTTTCGCGTAACGAACGCCATGATGCGCGGAGACCTCGGTTCGAGGGTAACCAGCGGCGAACCCGATGAAGTCAGCGCGTGGGGATACACGGACTTCACGCAGATCGAGCTTCATCAACTCGACGGCCAATGGTTCATGAACGGCTTGGAGATCAACGGCGACATCAACGCGCTGGAGCCGGGGCAGCATTTGGAGTTTGACAACAGCGTGGATGACTACGGCTACCGTGGCACATCGGCGACGTCTCAGAACTTGCGTGTGGGAGTGCTTGGCTGCTCCGGACCGCAGCGTGATGACTTCGAATACGACCGTCATGCCGATCGTGTGGTTGTCGATGTGCTTCCTGGTGCGGCCGACGGTGAGCTTCAACTTGACTATCAGGCGTGGTTCCCCGCCGACAATGGGGGCGACGACCACGTGGTTGAGGGGTCGCTCAACGTCGAGGTCCTTCACTAAGTCGAGCGTTCTCGCAGCGATCATTTCATTCAATCGGCCGGGAGCTCATGCGCCCGGCCGATTGCCGTTAAGACCCGGACTCTCCGTGCTTGATGATACCGCCCGAGACCCCTTGGGCTAAATCTGAAGGCGGTCTAGCGAACGAGGTCGGGCGGGAACACTCGCTGCTTCATGGGCGTGTGATCGCTGTTTTGCGGAGTGGCTTTGGTGGGCCGACGCGGAAACACCGGGCGGTCGGTTGGCTCCCGCAACCACTGCGCCAGCCGCTCCGGCGACAATGTGCGGTTTTCCGAAATGGGTTCGAGCGTGGTTTGAGCCATCCGGCTCCCGTCCCCCGCCAGCACCACAAGCGTGGCGATGCGGTCGATGTGGTATTGGCTGATGAGTTCACGGTGTTTATCGAAACGTCCGACATTGACGAATACTTTCACGTACTGTTCGGCAATCACGTCGGCGGCCGGAGTGAGGTTGGAAACGCGAACCACTTCTCGGCAGTCCGAGCACCAGTTGGCGACGAACTCCAGTAGAACACGCTTATCGTTCTCTCTGGCCCGGCGTAGTGCGGCTTGGATTTCTCGACGTAGCTGCGATTCGTCGATCTCCTGCCATGGATTTGACGACGCTTGCGCCTCCACCGATTGGGGCTTGTCATCGCAACCCAGGCCCAACGTCAGCAGTATGAGCGCAAGTCCCCTCATTGCGAACAAGCTGCCAGAGTTGTCGTCAATTAGCGAGTGGCTACGGCATTGGCACGGCTATCGGTTCGCAGGTGCTGCGATTCACACACACCCAGCAACCGTTGCGGACCACCGCGACTTCGTCGTCTTGGCACTCGGGTCGCAGTGCGCGGCAGGTAGGGCGCTCCTCGGTCCGACAGGCGGTCGGTTGGCAGTCCGCCACGCAATCGTCGCAGGCGGGACAAGACCCGTGGGCGCAGCCATCACAGTACGCGCCAGGCGCGCAATCGCGGCTGGTGGCACAGCCGGGGCATCCAAAGTTCTCTGCCTCGCAGGTTCGAAGGTCGCGGTAGAGTCTGCCACAATCACTTCCCTCGCACTCGCATCCGCCGACCGATACGCAGTTTCGGCCGTTCCACGCCACTCCGAGCAACAGCAGGCATGGTCCAACTCCTCTGGCGGCCATCGGCGCACATGAGGGCGGCGCCGGGCAGATCAGATCCACGTCGGGGCAGCTCGGCCCAGGAAAGCACGCGGCTTGATCCGGGCACAAAGGACAGCAGAGATCGCCGTCGGCGCAGGGCGTGTCACCACAGAGGGGTGGCGGCGGACATGGTGGCGGGGTGCACGAGCCGGCCGGAACGCAACGTTCGTCTCCTGGGGAGCAGCCTGGGCAACATTCTTCATCGGCGCCGCACGCGACTCCCCCACAGGTGGGCGGAGGCGGGCAGTCGAGTTCCGGGCACACACCCTCGGCGGTGCTACAGAAACTCTCGCCCGGTCGACAGCCTGGGCAGCACTGGGCGTTGGGCAACTCGCATGCGATGCCGCTACATACGACTCCGCCATTGCACGCAATGTCGGGGCATGCGCCACCTTCCGGTGCGCATAGGCCGCAGGATTCGTTGCAGCAGAATTGGCCCGGCGCACAGATGTTATCTCCGCACGGCTGGGGACCTGAGCCAGTGTCGATGGGAACGGCATCGGGGCGCGGCGCGGTGTCTGCGGCGCCCCCATCATGGGGCGCGCTGGCGTCTGGTTGTGGCGGACGAATGCTGGAGTCGTCTTCGCCCAATCGTACTTTGCTGTCCGCGCATCCCAGCGCGACGACAGCGATCAAAAAGCAAATTCGGTTCATTGTCATTCATCCAAGGTGCAGGCTTGTCGCACCCGCGAAGCCAGCGGCGAGCGAGGATGCGCGGTCAGGAAAAGGCGCGCGGCTTCACGTCCGCGTGCAGCGTCGGCTCGACACAGCGCTAGTGCCACGGTCCCGCTTCGTTCAGCTGCGAGTTGGCCCGTCGGAAACCTGCGCCGATGCTCTGCGAGCGCGTTCAATGCTTCCGCCGGTCGCTGGGCGGCAAGGGACCGTTGAGCGGAGCGGAGCAATTCGAGTTCCGCGGTAAGGGTGGATACTGCCGGCTCTGCGGCCGCCCGCTCCCGGCGCAGCACAGGTGCTGGCTGCGATGGTCCGCGCGAGCGTTGTCTCGTTGGCGTCAGGTCGCGCGACCCAGCTTCTGGCTGAGTGGAATCGTCGGTTACCATTCCGGGCGGCTCCACGGCATCGCCGGGGGTGCCTGCAGTCGGTGGAAGTTGTGCCTCTCGGGAAGAGAGCGAGGGAGCGTGCGGTGCGGCTTGAAGGCCCGGTGTTGTGTTCGATGGTGCGGCTTCGGCTGAAGCGGGCGCCATTTCATTGGCGGCGTCGCCCTGCCAAGGCTGCACAACCGCCACGCCGACGGACGCGCTGACCACGGTGAGGACCGCGGCCGCTTTCGCGGCGGTCACCGACAAGGTAGTAACCCCCACCGCGGTACCACCGGCGGCCGAACCGGTAACCGCGGCGCCGCCCCCCGCGGCGGCCGCTCCTGCGATCGCACTTCCGATCGTACTTCCGATCCCGCTCCCGATCGTGCCGGCGCTCGCTAAGGCGGCCGGTGCGGTACTGGTGGCCGCCGACGCGGTTGCACTTGCCGCCAACGCTGTGCTGGAGACTGCAGCGGCGCCCGTGGTGGCTGCGGCAAGGACTGCCGCGTGAACGCGTCGACGGTCTGATTCGGAGGGTTCGTCGACGCCCCTGGCGAGGTCCAGCAACGCGCGCGCTTCAGGGCTCAATTCTTCATTCATTGCGCTCGTCCTTTGTGTTGCCGACTACTGCAGTGCGGGAGGCTGGGGCCGAAGACGTGGTTTCGGAGGCTCCGTCCGGCGCACTTGCACTACCGCGATCCCGCGCATGATATCTCTCGACCGCCCGCTCAAAGGATTTGCGAGCGAGGCGCAAACGCGAATACACCGTGTTCAGCTTGCATTCGGTCGCTTCTGCGATTTCGGGAGCCGTCAGCTGCTCCAACTCGGCAAGTACGAAGACCTCGCGTTGCTCGTCCGATAGTGCGCCGAGAAATCCGTGAAGGAACTTTGCGGCCTCAAGTCGCGCGGCGGCTTCTTGTGGTGTTCGACCATTGGCACAGAGACTGTCGGAGATGGGTGTGTGCGGTCGACGTCGTGAGCTGGCTCGGCGATGGTCGCTTACGACCCTGCGCGCGATCCCAAAGAGCCAAGTTCGAATGCTCGAGCGGCCCTCGAAGGTGTCCAACTTGCGATAGGCGATAACGAAGACGTCCTGCACCACGTCGTCCACCGAGGCTTCTGCGACCCCGAGTCGTCGGACCGAACGCCAGATGAACGCGAAGTGTTCGTCGTACAGCTCGCTGAACGAAGGCGGTCCGATTGGCGTCGCCTTCGGGGCCTCGGCCAAGCTCGCTGCGGCACCCATCATTGCCTTTACGTGGGAGGACACCTGCGCTTCCGTCACCGAAAGTGTAGCGCAACGTTGAAACCCACACGGCCGACCACCACCGACGCCTGATGTGCCTGGGCCGAAACGCCGTCGACGATAAATGCTGGTCTCCATAGAGGAATTCGGCCATCGCCGTCGATCGCGAAGGCGAGGTTCTTCACAACCCAGACCCGGAATTGCGCCCCCAATCCCAATGCCGCCCATGCCGTGAAGGCACTGAAAGGATTGGTGATTCCAGATGCATCGCCTCCGGTGAAGCCTGCTTCCGCAATTCCGTACGCACTCAGCTCGACTCGTTTGGGCCGAAATCGGATTCCCGACCAAACGCGGGCCGTGATCCACCAGAGGTTTGCCCGTGCGGACGCGTGGCCATCAAAGTCGGACACAACCGGAATTGCGCCGGCCGCCCCCACGCCAAGGAACCCCCGTTGCGCGAGGGGGAAGGTGCCGCCAAGTGCAAACGCGACGCTCGGCGCGGGTAGGGTGCCGAGTTCGACGAACGTGCCCACCACGAGCGCCGAGTCGCCTGTATTGTCACGCGTGCGCGGCGCCGTGATAGAAGACACCGTCCTTTGTGGGCGGCTCTCCTCGTCCGTTACCACGCCCGGGGTTGGCGATGTGGTTGCACTCGCGTTTTCGGAAGATCGAGTCGCGCTGTCCGCTGCGCTTTGGTTTGTGCCCGATCCATTGGGAGGGGTCTCGACGTTGGATGGAGCAGTGTCCCCTGAGGACGTGTCGGTCGTTGGTCCACTCGGCGAGACGCCGGGGGCGGGCTGGCTGAGACGAGATGCCATCGCCTCGTTGGACGTTGCATCGGGTACTTCGATCTCCGGGTCGATAGCGAGTGCAAGTACAGTGACGACATATTGCGCGAGCGGCATGCACGCGGCGTCATTCAGAGTGCGCTCGCCGATCGGTTCTCCGGCGCGGCGCATCGTGAGTTGCAATTGCAACGGCGACCCATCGATACGCACCGTGGCGTCGATGGGTTCGATTTCCGCTTCAAAACGGCGTTCGCGAAGTAATCGTTGGACTTCCTCCAGTACACGTACGTCGGCCGGGCAATTTTCTGGGGCGGACCAATAAAGTCGAATCGGGAGCCCCTCTCGGGATAGTGCAGCCGGTGTCTGATGACTGGGTGTTGATCCAGGTGGAGCCTGTGCGTGGGTAACACCGGCGCCGAGCATTGCAAAAGCCAACGTGATCGCGTGGCCGCCCGATTGCGCGGTCTTGCTCAACGGTTGCATACCAGCGAGCGAAACGTCGTGACTCTTTCAGGTCCGTCGGCCCAGACGTACGCCACTCCGCCAAAACTGGTACCGGGCCGGAGAAGGATTTGCGCGAGAGCGATGGTCTGACCGCCCGCGGTTTCCGGTGGCGGGTCGGTGAGCCGTAAAGCACTCCCACTTAGGGGGATCCAGGCGAGTCGATCATTGAGCATGAAGAGTGCGTCGGTTTCGGTGGTTACCAGTGGCGTCCTTGCCTGCCCGATGCGTAGAACCGGCGCGGGTGGTTCGACATCTGTAAGCGGTGTTGCGCCAAGTTCACCTGTGCCAATCCGCGAGAGCACCACACGGTCGCCGCGCGTTTGGAGAAAAGCGACGCCGCCGCGGAGCCTGTCTACGTCGATTCCGACGATGTCGTTTGGTAGCCGTTGTGCCAAAGGCTCTGCGCCGGGCGCGAGCTCAAAGAGCGAGGGGGGTCGGCCGGTGGGCTGCTCCACGAGGTAGTAGTTGTCGCCATTGCGAAGCGGGTAGACGGCAGCACTTGAGTCGACCAAGGGTATACGAACGGTATTCGCACCATCTTGGCCCCAGCTGCCAATAAACGTGGTTGTGCCAGCACGAGCCGCGGCAATCGTACCGGTGCGGTGCGGTGGGCCGGCCGTGCAGAGTTCGTGTTCGACCAAAGGTGTATAGAGGGATCCGTTGAGCTGACCGGAAAGGGTAAGCCCTTCAATCCAACAGAGGTCTTCCCATTGCATCCACGCTTGATCACCAAAGCCACCCATGGCGCTGATGTCGTCGATCGGCTGTTCGGATCGAGCTGAGATTGTATGCGTGGCGAGATCCACAACGAAGAGTTCTTCCACCGGGCTCCCGACTCCGACGAACGCGAGGTTCCGATCGAGGTGCACACCCCCGGCGATGCGTGTGGGATTCCGACTCGTTCGCGCCAATTCCACAGCGGCGCCCCATGACCATCGGCAAGGGAAAGTGTCGAAGCCCGGCGCCGCTTCGTCCACTTCCAATGCCGTTCGAGCCCCGCAAGCGAGAAGCGCCGATATCAAAACGAGCCAGACCCGCATCGGGAGGAGGATACACTCGCTTCGATGCAGAATGTGATTGAGCTTCGCGAGGCGATTGAATCCGATCGAGCGCTTCGAGCCCTTCGAAACGAGGTGGCGGCACGTGCTGGCACGCGGCCGGACGCCGGCCATGACCTCGCTCATTGCGAAAGAGTGGCGCTTTGGACGCTTCGTCTTGCTGCCGACTCTCAGTTTGCCGTTGATCCACGCGAGGCCATTGCGGCGGCATTGCTCCACGATGTGGTCAACGTGCCCAAGGACTCCGCGGAGCGCGCGCACGCCAGTTCGATTTCGGCCGAAGTCGCTCGCGAGCTTCTGCGGTCGGTGTGGTTTGAGGATCCCGCGACCGAGCGCGTTTGCAATGCGATCCGGGACCATAGCTTTAGTCGTGGTGCAAGTCCCGAAGGGCCTCTCGGCAAGGCGTTGCAGGATGCCGATCGGCTGGAAGCACTCGGCGCGATCGGCATCATGCGCACATTCAGCTGCGGTGCGTTAATGGGAGCCCAGTTCATCCATCCCGAAGATCCCTGGGCCGAGCAACGGGAGCTGAACGATCGCCAATACACCGTCGATCATTTCTTTGCGAAACTCCTCCGGTTGCCGGCGACTTTGCACACTGAAATGGGGCGGCAGGAAGCACGAAGGCGGGCCGAGGTGATGCAGCGCTTTTTGAGTGATCTGGCTACCGAGCTGGGTGTGCCGCCGGTGTCCGCTGCCTATGTGCCTTCGTCACTGGATAAGAAGACTTCGTGAATTTCGAGCACGTTGGCACCCGCGAACATCTCTTTGGGTGGCCGATTGCTGTGGGCTTCGGCGAACGACTCCGACGTGGTCCACGCCACGAAATCGTCGAACGACTTCCACCACGTCTTAACTTCGTAGAACGCAGCCTTCGAAGGGTCTGGCGCCCATTTCCCCGTTTCGTGGTCGAAGCGCATGGGGCGCGGCCGGTGGACTTCATTGCGAATGAACCCCGGGGATTGGTCGACGAGATGACGGCGCTTCCGAAACCGGTCTTCGAACTTCTCTTCCCAACCTGGAGCTACGGGAATTCGATTTGTGACGACAATCATGCGCCAGCTGTGCGCTAAGACGTGCTCGATTGTCAACGGCAGTCCTTCGCGAGGCGCCGTGGCGACTACGCATCAGCTCAGCCACGACGTGCCGCAGGCGCGTAGCGCGAGCATCGCTCGAGGATCTGATAAGGGGGCCCAAACAAGTTTCACACTTTGTTTGGGGGCAGGGATTCGCCCGCCCGGGGGCCGCTTGCTAGTTTCGACCGAAGCCCCTAACGTTTGTTAATGACGCTCCCGCTCAAGTTCTTCGAGAAGCTTCCCAAAACCGACCTTCATGTTCATCTCGATGGGTCGCTGCGGCTGGAGTCAGTACTTGAGCTTGCCGCCAAGGGTGGCATTGAGCTCCCTGCCGATACCCCCGAAGGTCTTCGAAAGGCTCTGCGCCTGGGCGAGAATACGGGCTCCTTGGTCGAATACCTCAAGGCGTTCGACACCACCCTCAAAGTGCTGCAGACCAAAGAGTCTCTGCATCGCGCTGCGTATGAGCTCGCCGAGGATGCTGCGAAAGAAAACGTTCGCTACATGGAAGTGCGCTATGCGCCTATGCTGCACACTCGCAAAGGCCTACGCCTCACGATGGTTGTTGAAGCGGTGCTCGCGGGGTTGCGCGACGCGCAAAAAGACCACGGCATTGTTTCGAGCGTCATCGTCTGCGGTATTCGAAATATCTCTCCGCAGTCATCGCTGGAAATGGCGCAACTTGCCGTGGCGTACAAGAATCGGGGCGTCACCGCGTTCGACCTGGCCGGGGCCGAATACGATCATCCGGCCAAGCACCACATGGAAGCGTTCCAGCTGGTTCGCGACAACAATCTCAACGTCACGATTCACGCCGGTGAGGCGTACGGTCCGGAGTCGATTCACCAGGCCATTCATGTATGCGGCGCTCATCGAATCGGCCACGGGTGCCGTCTCCGTGAAGACGGTGATCTTCTCCACTACGTAACCGATCATCGCATTGCTCTCGAGTGTTGCCCTTCGTCGAATGTGCAGACCAATGCTGTGCGAGACCTCGCAAGTCACCCGATCAAGCTTTATCACGACCTCGGGTTGCGAGTGACCGTCAATACAGACAACCGCCTCGTAACCGACACCACCGTGAGTCGCGAGTTGTGGCTGGCCCACACGCAGACTCGCTTGGCGCTCAACGACATTAAGAAGATCATCACCAATGGGTTCAAGGCTGCTTTCATGCCCTTTCATGAGAAGCAGCAGCTGCTGCGTGAAGTGACCCGGGAACTGAAAGCGATCGACCAGGAAGTTGCGGCCGCGGCGGCTGTGAGCGAAGAGACCGCAGCCGCGGCACTCTAAGGGCGGCCTACCGGGCTAAGCCTCCAGCGGAAGCACAATCTTGTGATCGACGCGCACTGCCATCTTGATGATCCGGCGTTCGATGCGGATCGCGCCGCCGTGCTGATGCGTGCCCATGAGGCCGGTGTGTCTGCCTTCGTGATTCCGGGGGTGCGGCCATCTCAGTACCTCGAAGCACCGACGCTGCGGCGCGGCATATCGTGTGTTATCGGCGTCGGAGTTCACCCGATGTTTTGCGGGGAAGTCACCGTGAGTGAGGCTTCTCTACGGGCGCATGTTGAAGAGACGCAGGCTGAGTTTATCGGGGAGTTTGGCTTCGACCGTCGCGTCGCCGTAGCCACGTCGGTTCAGCGTCAGGTGGCCGAGCTGCATCTGGCGGCGGCGCAGAGCCTGCAGCTTCCCGTGGTGCTGCACGTGGTTCGGCACCATGGCTTGGCGTTGAACGTGCTTCGCGGCTTCGCTCCCCTTCGTGGCATGGTGCACGGGTTTACCGGACCCGCCGAGTTGGTGCCGCAGTACGAGGCACTTGGCTTGCACCTCAGCGTGGGGGGAGCTGTAACGCGCCCGAACGCGCGGCGCGCACGGGCTGCAGTTCAAGCCATTTCGGCGAACCGTTTGCTTTTGGAGACTGATGCACCTGATCAAACACCGGACGGAGCTAAGCCCACACGCAACGAGCCATGTCTGCTCCCCCGAGTCGCCGAAACCGTGGCGGAGCTCCGGTGCGAGACGGTCGACGAGGTGGCCGCGCAGTCTGCCACGAACGCCGAGCGGCTCTTCTTCGAGTCTCCGTAGCTCAAGCGCCGGCAGGTGGTTTCGCAGTCGCCTCGGCAACCAAAAGTAGAAAGGCCCCGCCACACGCTGGTGACCGCTACCGTTGCTCCCTTCCGGGCCTGGCGGAGTTCACGGGCCAGCGTTGGCAGGACCACAAACGTCACAAATCGTGACGGCGGAGGAGGAGGGATTCGAACCCTCGGTACCGTTGCCGGCACACACGATTTCCAATCGTGCACCTTCGACCACTCGGTCACCCCTCCTCGGACCAGCGGATTCGTGTCCACCGGTCCACCACTAATTGCGCTGAAAAAGAACGTCGCGGGCTCAAGGCCCCTGGCGGAGGACGAGGGATTCGAACCCTCGGTACCGTTGCCGGTACATTTGATTTCGAATCAAACGCCTTCGACCGCTCGGCCAGCCCTCCGCGCGGGAAGCTAGCATCGTCGATTTTGCTGTCAACGGTGTCATTGCCTTCGCGAGGCGTTATCCTTGGGGAGTGCTCGTCGCGGTGACGGCCACCCATATCGCCTTCGATGACGTAGGTTTGCGCCAGCGAGCCGAGCGCGGGGCAGGGTACGACGACAATGTCCGTCTTGGAGGGCTTTATACGGACTTGAGCCTCCTGCGGGAGCACCTTGCGGCCGGCTCCTCAGGTCGGGCCCAATCTCTGCGGACCCGCACTGCGGGTCAGCTTCTGGCGATGTTTCGTTACTGCTTTCCGCTCGATGCGCTGCGGCGGCTCGACGCCACCGGGCGGTGGCCTGGTTTGGTGATTGGGTGGGATGAGCCAGGGGCGGCCTACGACGAGCGCCATCTTCGACCGCGCCCGCCCACCTTTGGCGCGGGTCCTGGTCGTGAGTCGTTTTGGTTTGAGGCGACGGTCGAGCGTGTCTTTCGGCTTGCGAACCGTGAGGCCTGGCCTGTGCATCTCGCCGAGGGTTGGGTGGTGGTGCCGCATGTCGAGTGGGAACGGGCCCCGATCTGGCCGACCGCTGGCCGCGGCGCGACCTATCGAACTGCCGCAACTGCCCGTGCCGTTGTTCGTCGTCCCCGGTATCGAGCCCGCGAGTTGCTTTCGACTTGGCTGGGAAGTGGACCGCAACGCCCGTGGGAGGCCACGCCGCGGGAAGTCGTGCTTACCGAGCAGCATGTCTATGCGCGCTTCGCTACGGGCGACGCATGCCGACTCCCACTTCAGTCTCTCCGAATACGCCTGGGGGAGGCGGACGAGGACGCGATTTACGTGTTTGGCCGGCGCACCCAACTGGTGCTCCCTTATCGGACGGACTGCCCGGTGCGAAGTGTTTTGGACGCAAGACTGAGTCGTCGTCGGCTTGCTCTCGTGGGCTGAAGCACTCGGCCGAAGAGAGTCGGCTCGGCCGCCATGGATGCTCTACATCGCGTGACGCCGGCCCTTGCGAATGCTGGCGAAGAACTCCTTGAGGAGAAGACTGCACTCTGGCGCAAGCACACCGCTGGTCGCTTCGAAACGATGGTTGAGGCGTGCGTCGTCCCCAATCGTAAAGAGGGTGCGCGCGGCACCGGCTTTGGGATCGTCGGCTCCCCAAACCACTCGTTTCACACGCGCGTTGACGAGCGTTCCTGCACACATGGGGCAGGGCTCGAGTGTGACGTAGACGGTCGCGTTTTCTAGGCGCCAGCTCCCGAGACGCGCACAGGCTGCGCGGGTGGCGATGAGCTCAGCGTGGGCAGTGGGGTCCTGGGTCGTTTCGCGCAAGTTGTGCCCACGACCGACCACACGACCTTCGAATACCACAATCGCCCCTACCGGGACCTCGCCCCGCGCTAATGCTCGGTGGGCCTCGTCGAGTGCCAGGCGCATGAAGCGCTCATCGGCGGTCGCGTCTTCGGGCATCGTGTCGTTGGGAGAGGTGGCCGGTCGCGAAAGAAGGCCGCCCTCGCGAGAGATGGTATGAGATGGCGGTGTCGTACTGAATGGCCGCGTCAGTGGCGGACCCGAGAGGATTCGAACCTCTAACCCCTGGTTCCGTAGACCAGTGCTCTATCCGTTGAGCTACGGGTCCTCGCAAAGCGAGAGCGCGAACATAGCCTGCCCGCCCCCCACGTCAAGGACCGGATTTGCACTTCGAACGCTGCTTTGCGGAGGTGGAAATCTGCCTACCACGCAGCGATCACCGCCGTGGTGTTGTGAAAACCTTCCACGCTTCCGCGAAAGCGGGCGATCTCTCCGTAGCAAGCCATTCCCAGGATCGGATGTTTGGTTTTTCCGCGGTACGCATCGACCTGCTCGTCGTAGTGCTCGGCGAGCAGTTGCAATCGCGCAGCGCAGTCGAATACCAGCTTGCCTCGAACCGGCGAGAGCTTGCTCGACACATCCTGTTCGAGCTGACGGGCCGCGTCGATGAGGCTTTTGGGATCGGTTTTTACCACGCGTACGATCGACCTTTCCGGAATGCTGCTAGCCAGCACCACAGCGGTCCCTTCGGCGCCTAGAGGTGCACGAATCTGAAGTTCATCCCCAAAAGGTGTGTTGGCGCCCAGTTCGAACGTTGCCATCACCGGCACCGGATCGGATCCGTGTTCTAGCAAGCCGAGCCGCACCAACTCTTCGGTGTACACTTCCAGCGCCGGGCGGTGGTCAAGCTCCACCAGCTTGTTCGCATCCGTCTTGGTCACGACGAGTTCTTTGGCGCCGTCGGCTGCGCACCAACCGTGTCGGACGCCGAGCGAAAATGTAGTGTTCGAGTTGATCGCTGTGACGACGGCGCCGCCCGAGATGACCTCCTGGTTATGAAACACCTTGGTGCCGGTGAACTGCCAATTGTCGCCGGCGGTCCCGCCAAAGTGTTGCCAATGCAGCGGTGTTGCCTTCTTCAATGCCTCCACCAGTGTTGCGCCGTCGGTCGCGAACGCATCGCAGAGTGTCATGAGGTAGGTCTTCCGACCCGACGGCTTCGGCAGCGCAGTGATTACGTCGTGAATGACTCGATCTGTGTTCGTATCGAGGTCGCGTGCCACGGATGTCGTGACCTCGAATCCATCACCGAAAAGAACGCCGACCACTGCACCGTCGCGCGTCGTTCCGTGCTCCGTAAATGCCGCACCGCCCGTCGTCGCGCCGACCAATGGAACGGCCCCAATCTCCTTCTTTATGGCTGCCAGAATCCGTTGGTTCGGGGCGTTGAGCGGCAGATAGACGATGGCGAGTTTGGCATCGCTCGCGGCGCCACCGGCCGTCACGACTGCGTCCGCAACGAGAGTTGGATCGGCCTTTACGGGGCCCGCCGTTCGAAGTTCCAAGCTAATACTCCTATCACCCACCGGGTCTAGCATCCGTCTCATAATCCGTCGTTGGTTTTTGCACCGGTGCGAGGTTGCGCGAAGCACGGGCTGCGCGCGAGGACCAGCGGCGGCTTCGGAAGCCTGTGTCCGATCGCGACACACCACGGGAAGCCCCGACATGGAGAGGAGTGCCGCGGCCAAGCGGTCGTGGGGTCAAAAGCTCCAATCGACGCCGTTTCGAAAGCTCGTGGCCGAGCCGACCTTTCGAAGCCGCCCACGAGGCTAGGGTTTGACAGGTGGCGAAACCGTTTGTAGGTATGTCCGCCCGAAGCGGAATATGGGAGAGGTGGCCGAGTGGTCGAAGGCAACCGCTTGCTAAGCGGTCGTGGGGTCAAAAGCTCCACCGCGGGTTCGAATCCCGCCCTCTCCGCCACCCTCAACGCGCCGTGGCCTACGGTCTGGAATACCGCGCTCTCCACCACACTCAACGTGCAGTGGCCTACGGTCTGGCATCCCGCCCTCTCCGGCAGTGGCCTACGGTCTGGTATCCCGCCCTCTCCGCCACCCTCAACGTGCATGCAGTGGCCTACGGTTCGAATCCCGCCCTTCTCCGCCGCACTTGAGCGTGGTGCAGTTCCGCGGTTTGAATCCCGCCGTCTCATACACCGCATTGCGGGTGCGGTAGCCCACGTTTTCCAATCCTGCTCTCTTCCGACTGTTGGGTGCCGCGGATTCGAATCCCGGTTGGCACTCCTCCCCCTGCGCTTTTTGGCGGCTGGACGTCGTGGGTCCCCACGGGCGTCCACCATCTGTTTTATTGGCGAATCGCATGCGCGTTGTGTCGCCGATGTCCTGAGGTTGCAAACCTCCGTATCGTGAGCCCACAAGTAATCGCGCGACCGGTTTTGGGTCGACTCTGCTTGCACGGGTCTGTCCGTGGTATCCTCGTGCGGTTGGGGATGGAGGGTAGCTTATGCGGTGTGTAGGAAAAGAGGTTCGATATCTGGCTGTAATGCTGTCATTGGCAGCCGGCGGATGGGGATGTGGAGACGATGACGACACGGTCGCGGATGCCGCGACGGAAAATGATTCGGCCGTCACGCCCGATGGTGAATCCGAAGACAGTATGACCCCCACCGGGCCTGTGGTCCTCGGAGGGCTTTTGGCGGAGACCGGCGAACTCGGGTTCGCGTTTGTGGGCGACTCCGGGGCACTTGGCACCGCCGTTGCGGAGCTGAATGCGGCGGGTGGTCCGCTCGGCCGTGAGATTCGGCTGGAGATTCGTGACTCGGCGACCGGTGCGGACATGGACGTGCTGATGGCATCCATGAACGAATTGATTGCTTTAGAGGTACCCGTGATCCTCGGCGGCAGCGGGAGTGGAGAAACCCTTGCGGCATTGCCAATCGCGAGCGCGGCTGGGATTCCCATGATCAGCGGAGCAGCAGCATCCGCGAGTTTGACGTCGGCGGATACGATGGACCTGTTCTTTCGAACGCTCACCGACACGGATGCACTTGGCCCGGCTACGGGCCGCTACTTGATCGCGGAAAGTCTGATGAGTGCGGTGTTTTTGAATCTCGACGATGAGCTGCAAAATGTGCTGACGCAGGAGACGCGAGCGGCATTTGAGGCAGGCGGCGGGACTGTAGCCGCCTCGATGACGTACACCTTTGATGCGGACAATCCACAGAACTTTGACCCGATGCCTCTGCTTCAGCTGATTTACGACAACGATCCCGATGTGGTCTTCTTGTCGGGCTTGCCTATGGATGCGATCGAAGTGCTCCGAGCATGGGACGAAACTCAGTTTACCGGTCGATGGGTCCTCGGCGGTTCGTTGGCCCAACCGGAGCTGATTGACGCGGTGGGTTCGAGTAAGATGGAAGGCATGGAGCTCGTCACTGTGCCGGAAGCGGCCGGGCCCCGCTGGGAGCAGTTTCAGACGGACTACATGACGCTGAATGGAATTCCGCCCGATTCCTTCGCATCGCTGCAGGCCGCCTGGTACGACGCGACCGTCGTGGCGGCATTGGCGATTCACGCCGCAGGATCGACGGATCCCACCGAGGTCAAAGCTAAGCTGCGCGAGGTCGCGAACGCCCCTGGGGTCGAGGTTGAAATCGGGCAGTTGGGGATGGCTCTTGAATTGCTCGATCAGGGAATGGACATCAACTACCAAGGTGTCGGCTCCGATCTCGAGTGGGATGAAAACGGGAACATCACGCCCATCGTAGGGCTCTACCGTTTCGCAGCCGGAGAATTGGGGCAGGTGCGCCGACTGGCCGAGGGCACTGATTTCTAGACCAGTGTATTCTCATGAGCGGCCTTAAAGCTTGAACGAGCGGATGTTTCTCGCTTGAGGCCGCCCTGATGGCCCGATAACATCCAATAGATGCGGCGAGTGGTGCCGCCGTGGGAGGGGAGTGGATATGTGCGTACTCAGTGCCCGGCGGGTAGCCGTGGCGGTCGTTCTTTCAATGGCTTGTGGATGCGGGGATGACGACGATACTCCGCAGGACGCTGCGGCTGGCGCCGACTCGGCAAGGGCCGACGCTTCGGAGGACGCAGCCACCAACCGCGATCCTGTCACGATTGGTGGTTTCCTGGCGGAGACCGGCGACCTCGCGTTCGCGTTCGTCGGCGACACCGGTGCAATCAGTACCGCAATCACTGAGTTGAACGAAGCCGGCGGTCCCCTTGGACGAGAAATGCGGATCGAGATTCGCGATTCCACGACCGGCTCGGATATGGAGCAACTCACCACTTCGATGAATGAGCTTGTGGCACTGGAGGTGCCCGTGATTCTGGGCGGGAGCACCAGCGGTGAGACGCTCGCCGGCCTGCCGATTGCGAGCGCGGCGGGCATTCCGATGATTAGCGGCGCCGCGGCATCTTCGAGTTTGACCACCGCTGATACGATGGATTTGTTCTTTCGTACGCTTACGGATTCCGATGCTCTGGCAGCCGCTACAGGTCAGTATCTCGTTGCGGAGAACTTGATGACGGCGGTCATTTTGAATCTCGATGATGAGCTTCAAAATGTGTTGGCGCGGGATGCGCGAACCGCTTACGAGGCCGGAGGCGGCACAGTGGCTGCCGCGATGACCTACACATTCGATGCGGACAATCCGCAGAATTTCGATCCCATGCCGCTGTTGCAGACGATCTACGACAACGACCCAGCTGTCGTGCTTTTGGCTGGGTTCCCAATGGATGCGATCGAAATCATGCGGGCGTGGGATCAGATGGAGTACAGCGGCCGGTGGGTGCTGGGTAGCTCGCTAACGCATCCCGAGCTTGTCGACAGCGTCGGCGCCGACAAAGTGGAGGGGATGGAAGTGATCACACTGCCCGAGGCCGAAGGTCCGCGGTGGGATCGCTTTCAGACGGACTACATGGCTCTCAACGGTATGCCGCCTGACTCCTTCGCATCGCTTCAGGCGTCGCTTTATGATGCTGCGGTGATCTCAGGACTCGCGATTCACGCGGCAGGGTCCACCGACCCGGCTGAGGTTCAGGCGAAGCTTCGCGAAGTTGCAAACGCACCTGGTGTGGAAGTGGAGATTGGAGAGCTCGGAATGGCGCTCGAGCTCCTCGACCAGGGGATGGATATCAATTACCAAGGCGTCGGCTCCGATGTGGAGTGGGACGAGAACGGCAACATCGCTCCTATTCTTGGGCTATCCCGCTTTACCTCCGGCGAGTTCGGCCAGGTGCGGCGCTTGGTGCAAGGCACCGACTTCTAAGGCGACGAAGCCGCGATCGCGATGTTCAGGGCGCCCACGCCGGCGCCCTGAACGCGTTCGGACTCAGAGCACCAGGACGCAAGATCTGGTGGGGTCGATTGCCCCAGCCGGGGGCCGGTGGAGCAGCCACCTCGCCGGATACTCTGGTCAGCTCGAGTACCGCTCCCGAATCTCTAGGCGGCGACTTTGCTCCGGAATTGGCGGGACTCAAGCTGGCCCAAGTGTTGCTCTGTCCCGGGCGTGATGTGTCTCCGACGTTGGGCCTGGGTTGTGGGGTTGGCCGCCATATTGATTGCTCCCACCCTCACATCTGCCCAGCGAGGTCGCGGTACGGCGCGGCGCGCCACCAATGATCGGGCGCCGCAGGCGCGAAATCAGAATCAGTACACTCGTCGTCAGGCACGTGGACGCCATTCGCTCAGCGTGCGGCGGCAGTTGCGTCAGATCGCCGAGAATCGCTGGATCACGCGGTCCGGGCTTCGCCTGACCCGAAAGGTCTTGCAGAACGTGTTGCGACAGGGCGCCGATCGAAATGTGGATCGACCCCATGGGGTCTATGAAGGTGGCCGTCCCGATTCGATTGCGTATGTGGAGCGGGCCTGGCGTCGAATTCAAGAAGCCCGCGAGAGCGATCCGAATCTGCAGGACACCGACGGTGTGACCAGTCGCCCAGGTTCTGGCGACGACATCTCGGTGTTTGAGGTCACGTTCGACCAAGAGATCGCGGAGGTTCGTGGCAGCGTGCAGAACCCTTACGCGGTCAACACGATTCGTTTGACGGTAGCCGAGCGAGGCAACACCGCGTTCTTATTGTCGGCCTATCCAACCCGGCCGAACGTTTCGAAGGCAATGGAAGTGCGAGAGCCGATTGCCCAAACCCGATTTACAACGCGCGCCACCAACAATGTCCGCAGCCATCTCTCCAAGAACGCCCGCCTCCGTGGCCGCGCACTGCGTCAGGCTGAGGAGCAGGCGTCGCTAGGGCTCCCGAGCGATTCCACTGCGCGGTCGCGTACCGACCGGCTCGTGGTGCATCCTGAAGGGATGGGAGTTGCCAGCTACAACGAGCGCACCCTGCAGCCGAATTGGGCGGCGTACCAGATTACCCAGGGCGACGTCGATCTCAGTGAAAACCGCGTGCGAAATGATGCGGCGTGGCAGGTCGATCCGAACCCCGCGCTGCGCGGCTTGCGGCTCCCTGAGGGCCCTGAAATGGAAGGCTATGGTCGAGATTGGCACCGTGGGCACCTTGTTGAAAATGGTTCGCGCCAAGCGAACGGTCAGAGCCACGAAGCCCGTTTGGCGGCGAGTGGTGCGACCATGTTGCTGGCCACCAACGCGATGTGGCAATCCGCCGCGAACAACGTAGGACCGTGGCGGCATCTCGAATACCACCTTCAGGAGCAAGCCCAGAACGGCGCGACGGTGCATGTCTATGCGGGTCCCGGATATGCGTCGGAAGGTAAAGGACTGTCGGCGGGTGAAGACGGTCGCATTCCCGTGCCTGATTTTACCTGGAAAGTAGCCGTCATTCGTCAACCCGGTGAGTCGTTATCGGACGCGCGAGTGATTTCCGTGATGATTCCGAACAACAACCGCGACGTTACCCAGACAACATCGTTCGCGGGCTTTCGCACCAGCCCACGCGAGGTCGAAGCGGCCACGGGCCTGCGCTTTTTCCGCAACGTTCCCTCAGAACTTGCGGCGGATCTCCGAGCTCGCGTGGACCATGAGGACGTCGGAGAAGTTCCCGAGCTGATTGAACGCGATTGATTTCCTGCGTTACGGTGGGCTAAACCCGTTTGAGTGCTGTCCCACACACAGCGGGCGGGCGAGATCTTTGGCGGGCTGCCAGCGTGAATTTTCATTTCGCCCGCGCCCATGTACGGCGAGGAGTCGAGCCATGCCCAATGAATTGAACTCATCGGCGCGGGCGGGCATGATTTGCAGCCTCGCCCTGCTCGGGTGGGTGGCTATCGCCGTGACTGCCGCTGAACCGGCTCGCGCTTGCTCTTGCATGCAGCCGCCTGATCCGGCCACCGCAGCGCAAGAGGTCGCGGCGGTGTTTGAGGGCAGAGTGACCGCGATTGAACCCAGCGGCGGAATCCGGCTTGTCACCATTCGGGTTACGCAGAAGTGGAAGGGCGTCGACTCTGAAGAAGTCACGGTTCGGACCGCTGCCAACAGCGCGGCGTGTGGCTACAACTTCGAGCTCGATCAGGTCTACATGGTCTATGCCGACCGGGAGGATGGATTGAGCACTACTCTGTGCCATCGAACGCGCTTGGCGGATCAAGCGGAGGACGATCGAGCGGCCTTGGGAGCTGGTGTGGTCCCCGTTGACCCCGAGGCAGAGCCGCCGCCACGCGAGGAGCCGCAGTCCGCGAGCAGCGCAAGTGCCACCGCGCGGGCGGGATGCCAGAGTTGTTTGGTCGGAGCATCAATGAGGTCCCATCGTTTCTGGAACGGAGCCTGGTTGCCGCTACTTATCGTGGGCTGGTTGTTCCGCAGGTCCGCTGCAAGAAGCCGGACTCGGTAAAACCTCGCCACAGATCGGACCAGACACGCCAGTTATGTCCGCCGCCACCGCGAATCACATGGCTGGTCGGCAAGGCCATTGCGAGTGTTTCCGCAACCGGGGCGAGCAGGTCCTCGGTGCCAAAACCTAAGTGAAGCGGTACCGCTTGGCCGCTTGGTTTGCGCGGATGGCCAGCCCATTCCCACGCGTGGGCGTAAACACTGCGGCGCCGAATATCGGCGGTGGCTTCCCAATAGCGCGGACCGCCCCGCATTGCGATTTCGCGGACGAGGCCAAGGCTGCCAAGAAATGGCGCGATGAGTACGACGCCATCCACCAAACCGGGATGCGCGGCCGCGGTTCGCAGTGCTCCACCCCCACCCATAGAAATACCCACCAACCACACATGCTCGTAGCCGCGGTTGCGGGCTGGGAACAGCACTTCATCGCGCACCCGCGCGGCGAACGAGTCTTCGCGATAGTGGGCAAGCGTCGTATTGAACGCCGCCATGTCGGCATGAATCTGCGAGCGGACCACCTGCGCAGTAAATCCATGGTCCACATAGTGCCTGGCGGTATCACCTGCGCCGGGAAGAAACACGATAAGGCAACTGGCTGGGTCCGAGCCACTGCGACGTTCAAGCGAGGTCATTGGACTCGCCGGTGGCGGCGTAGAGCCGCAAGCGCTCCCCACGATCGCGAGCAGCACTCGCACAACAACTGGTTCGGGCCCAGCGCGCACACACACATCGTGCCCAGTTTGGAGTAGCGGCGCCAATTACGGCTCAGCTTCGAGCGACAACTTGGGGACGGACCTCCCTCGACAACTTTCGTGGCCGTGCTCAGCCCGTCGCCGCGCTACTGTGAGGGGTCTGGAGAATCGCCGGCCGTGTCGTCGTTGCAAATCAACGGCGTTGGCCGAAGCACATACCCGTCGCGGCGTCGCACGAGCCAAGAGCGTAGACCCAATGACCGGAGCTGGTAGATCGCCGTATGGGCACGCGTTCGCGCGGAGTCGGCGACCATTCGCTCGTCGGGCCAACCGGCCTCCACGACATCTTGCAACGTAGTGGACTGCCGAGCGACGGATCGAGTGGCCAGGGCCTTGAGAATGCGTCGTAATGAGCCGCGGCGCGAGAGGTCCGCGAAGTTCCCGTCACTGGTGCGAAACCAGCTGCCATCCGCAGCGATTGCGATCTGGCGCTCTAGGAAGCGTACCGAGTGAAGACGCAGATTCGGGGCGTCGTATCCCAGTTTGGAACCCAAAGACCAATGTAACTCCAACGATCCTCCAGTTCGCCACCGTGGTGCATTGGAGAATCCTTCAGCGGCAACGCGGCGCGGCGTCGGCATCCGGAGACCCCAGGTTGCTCATCACACGGCGGCGGCGTCTCCCGTGTGCTGATGCGCGACACGGTGTGCACGAATTGGCCGCGGTCAATACAACGCACCGTCGATTCGCCAGCGGCGGGCGTCTCGTTGGGCCGGGGAGGCGTTGACTGAAATCAAGCAAACGCTGCTGAATTTCCCTAAACCGCCGAAAAACTAGCTCTTCAGGCTGTCCTCGTAGATTTTTGCAACATCACTGAGCAGCTGCAGCGCGTCCCCTCGCTCCCGCTGAAACGCATTGCGGCCCATGATCGAGCCGTAGCCGCCACCCTCGGCAATTTGCCGGATCTCGTCGAGCACCGCGTCACGTCCTTTGGCTGCGCCGCCCGAGAAGATCACGATGCGCTGGCCGCCGAAACAAGATTGCACGACGTGCCGAATTCGCTGCTCCAGGGTGGCATGTTCGATTGCCTCGTAGTGCTTCTTGGCGGCGTCTTGCCAGACCACTTCCGTCGGTGGCTTCACCTTCACAATATGTGCGCCAAGCTGGCATGCGATCTGCGCGGCGTAAGCGATCACATCGACTGCGGTTTCAGCTTCCTTTGGCATCTTGCCGCGAGCGTAGGACCACACCACTGTGGGTAGCCCGACCGAGCGGGCTTCCTGAATCATGTTGCGCAAGTCCTCGTACATTTGATTGCGGTGCTCGCTGCCTGGGTAGATCGTGTACCCGATGGCCGAGCAGCCAAGTCGCAGTGCATCTTCGACCGCTGAGGTGAGCGCCGAGCAAGGACTGTCGGGGCCGCCAAGTGAGTCGCTGTTGTTCACTTTCAAGATAAGCGGAAGCTCGCCCGCATACCGATGCGCAATGGCCTCGATGAAGCCCAACGGTGCGGCGTAGGCATTGCAGCCAGCGTCCACCGCGAGTTGGGGATGGTAACCAGGGTCGTAGCCCGATGGGTTGGGACCGAAGGTCCGCGCTGGGCCATGTTCGAAACCTTGGTCCACCGGGAGGATTACAAGCTTGCCGGTGCCGGCCAGCCGCCCGTGGTTGAGGATGCGACGGAGATTGCCGACCACACCCGGGCTTTCGCCAGCGTAGCCAGTGAGAATTCGTTCGACGGTTTCGCTCATGCTTTCGACCTTTTCGACCAACAAGACCGTGCCGCGATCTCAGGCAGCGATTCCGTTGGATTGCGGCGGCTATACCTCCGCCGGGTGCTTCCGGCCAGGGCAAGCGTGAGGCAGCGCTCGTCAGCCGTGTCTTGGGGGAGTGTGGCGGAGGAGAAGGGATTCGAACCCCTGGGACTTTCGTCCAGCGGTTTTCAAGACCGCCGCCTTAGACCACTCGGCCACTCCTCCAGGCCAAATTGGCGATTGCTGGCCGATCTAACACACGCTTGGCGGCTTGACTACGGGGGGTGGCGCTTTGGTTTGCTAGAGTGCCGGCCGTGCGGAGCGTTGTTACCCTCGGGTTGCTTAGTCTGATTGGATCCTGCGACAAACCGGAGTCGCCGATTCGAACGAGCCGCGATGCTAGTGTTGCCGATGCCGGCGATGGCCGCCCGTGTAGCCCACCATGTCCGTCCGGCGAGGTGTGCGACGACGGTGCCTGTTTTCCTCGAATCGTCGATGCCGATGACGACAATATTGTGGCGGCTATGGATTGCGACGATCGGGATCCGACGGTCGGCCGAATGTTTGAGTCGATGTGTATGAGTGCATGCGGTCCCGGAATTGAACGGTGCATGGATGGGCAGTGGGAGCCTTGCACCGCGCCGACGGTCTGCGACTGCCGAGATACGGATGCTCCGCGCATGCTCGATTGTGGTAGCTGCGGAATGCAGCGCCAAGAATGCATCGGCGGCCAGTGGACCGACGTCGGCGAATGCGACGGCCGCGGGGAATGTCGTCCCGGTGATATGCGCGTGGGCGGGCGGTGCTCGATGTGCGGTATGGAAGTGCAGATCTGTGGTGATGCGTGCTCGTGGAACGAACCACAATGCGAAGGCATGACCGGAGAATGCGCACCGAGTCAGCGGGAAGAAGAGATGCGCGACTGCATGGGATGTGGCGGAGGCACGCAGCGACGAAGCCGCAGCTGCGAAGACAATTGCATGTGGGGCGATTGGTCCGATTGGGGAATGTGCGAAAACACCTCTCCAATGGGCGAGTGCATGGCGGGCGCAATGGAGAGTGAGGAGCGTGAATGTAGCGCCGCGTGTGGAAGCGGGATGCAAATGCGGACACGGATGTGTGGCGACAACTGCATGTGGGACGATTGGACCGACTGGTCGATCTGCTCCAACTCCATGGGCGAATGCTCTCCCGGGGCCACGCGGCCATGCGAAGACATGCGCGACAGCCCCTGCACCGTCGAGGTTTGCGGCATGGATTGCACGTGGGGCGAGTGCGGGCTTCGGGATGGCGCCGAGTGCGATCATGTCGCCGACGACGGTCGTGCCGGCGCGCGCTGGCGTTGCTGCATGCCGGGGATGAGCTTTTGGCAGTACTGCCTTGACACATGCATGTGGAGTTCAGCCTGCGAGGTGTGTTCAACCAGCTGCGACCGCTGCACGATGTCGATGCCGTAGCGACCGGAGTCTAGAGGGCTGGGTATCCGCACTGCGGTCTGGTTGCACTCTCGCCTACGTGGGGTGCACAAATACGGTTGGCTTCGCCGAGCCCTGCTCTATTATGCGGCGCTACGCGGCTCATCCCACCATGCCGCCCGTCACTTTCCGACTGCAGGTCCATGTCCGACTCGATTCCCGCAAGACTTCTATCCCAAGCTCAACGACGTCCGCATGCTGCGGCCTATCATGTGCGAGAGCGCGGTGTCTGGAGGGCTACAAGCTGGCGAACCTATTCCGAGCTGGTGACGCGGGCGGGGCGCTCGCTCATCGCACTGGGCGTGGATCCGAATCAGACCGTCACCATTCTTGGATTCAACCGTCCTGAATGGGTCATCATGGATGTTGCAGCCATGGGCTGCGGAGCGGCCCCTGCAGGGATCTACGCGACGTGCAGTGCCGAAGAGGTCGCGTACATCATCAACCACTCCGAGTGTCCTCTCGTGTTGGTAGAGAATGACCACCAGTGGCAAAAGGTCGCCGAGTGCTGGGATCAGCTGTCGTCCCTAAAGCATGTCGTCGTGATGGAAGGCGATGTAGACGACGAGCGCGTGATGTCGTGGGACCAGTTCCTCGAACGCGGAGATTCGACCGCCGATCGCGAGTATTTGGATCGCGTCGAGGCGCTGCAACCGGATCAGATGGCCACGCTCATTTACACCTCGGGGACGACCGGGCCGCCCAAGGCGGTAATGCTGAGTCACGGCAACCTAGCGTGGACTGCCGATGCGGGGTGCAAGCTCGTGGACATGCGCAGCAGCGATGCAATCTTCTCGTACTTGCCGCTTTCGCACATCGCCGAGCAGATGTTCTCGATTCACACCCCAATCACTTCTGGGGGCACGATCTACTTCGCCGAATCACTTGAGCGGGTGCCCGACAATCTGAAAGAAGTGCAGCCAACCGTGTTCTTTGGCGTGCCCCGGATCTGGGAGAAGTTCCAAGCGGGTATTTCGCGAAAGCTCAACGAAGCTACCGGCGTCAAAGCCAAACTGGTCGCGTGGGCTCAACGGGTTTCACGTGAGGTGACCCAGCTCCGACAAGCCGGCCAGGCGCCAACCCTGCCTCTCAAGATCCAGCATCGTTTGGCAGATCGCTTGGTGTACTCGAAGCTAAAGCAGGCGATCGGTCTTGGCCGAGCTCGGGTGTGTGTGAGTGGTGCGGCACCGATCGCCCGCGATGTGCTGGAGTTCTTTTCTGGTTTCGATCTGTTGATCTTGGAAGTCTATGGGCAGAGTGAGGACTGCGGACCGACGAGTTTCAATCAGCCGGGACAGTTTCGATTTGGCACGGTAGGCCCAGTCGTTCCTGGTGTGGAAGTTCGCTTGGGCGATGACTCTGAGGTGCTCGTGCGCGGACCGAATGTGTTTCTTGGCTACTACAAGGACCCGGAAGCCACGGCCGAGACGTTGGATGGTGAATGGCTCTGCAGTGGCGACCTTGGTGCGTTTGAAGATGGTTTTCTTAAAATCGTCGGCCGCAAGAAAGAGATCATCATTACGGCAGGCGGCAAGAACATTGCTCCCAAGAACATTGAAGCCGCACTCAAAGGGCATGAGTTGGTCAACGCGGCTGTCGTCATTGGAGATCGGCGAAAATTCCTCAGCGCGCTGCTGACGTTGGACCCCGACGCGGCCGCCGATTGGGCGGCGCGGCATGGGGAGTCTCTTGATGGCCTGAGCGAGAGTGAGCGGCTGCAACAAGAACTGCAACGCTTTGTTGACGCGGAGGTGAATCCGCAGTTTGCCCGCGTGGAGCAGATCAAGAAGTTCCAGGTTCTTGATCGGAACTTTACGGTTGAGACCGGTGAACTGACTCCCACGCTCAAGATTAAACGCCGCGTGATCAATCGGAACTTTAGCGACGTGATTGAATCGATGTATCAATAGCCTCAGCCGAAGGGTTGGGTGAAGTCCGCGTCTAGCACTAGGCGACGGCCCAGCGGCGTGGTTGGTCTCTGTTTCGCCCGGTAGCCATCGGCCCGATTTGAACTATATGGCCTCGATGCGAGGACTTCTGGCGGGCGGCCGCACCTTTGGCCGGATTTTCTTCCTTATGAGTGCGGTGACGCTCTTTAGCGTAGGGGCCTTGGGCGTCGTGCCGGCCGGTGCCCAAGAACAGGGCGCAGACAGCCATACGGCCTCTGTGGAGTCGCCTACAGATGACGCTCCCGAGCAAATTTCCCTAACTGAGTTGCGCGATTCAGGCGGCGGTGTGGCTTGGTGGCAGCGCTTGCTCTCGGTGGTGGGGCTCGCAGGAATCATCGGGTTGGCGTGGCTGATGTCTTCGCACCGCAAGAAGGTTAACTGGAAAACGGTCGCTTGGGGCGTTGGGCTGCAGTTTGTATTTGCGCTCTTTGTTCTCAAAACATGGGTGGGCCGCCAGCTCTTCTCTTTGCTCAATGATGGCGTGGCGGGGCTGCTGAAAATGACCGACGAAGGTTCGCGCTTCATTTTTGGCGAATACCTCGACATGAAGTTCTCGTTTGCACTTAACGTGCTGCCGACAATTCTCTTCTTCTCCTCACTCATGACGGTCGCCTATCACCTGGGGCTGATGCAGAAGATTGTGTCGGGTTTGGCGTGGGCCATGCAGAAGACAATGGGGACCAGTGGCTCGGAAACTCTCTCAGCCGCCGCGAACATCTTTGTCGGGCAAACCGAGGCCCCGTTGGTGGTCAAGCCTTACATTCAGACAATGACGTTGAGTGAGCTCAACGCCATCATGATCGGTGGATTTGCGACGGTCGCCGGCGGTGTTCTGGCGGCGTACGTGGGCATGCTCCAGTCACGCTTTCCCGACATTGCCGGTCACTTGATTGCGGCAAGTGTGATGAGTGCCCCGGCGGCTCTGGCGGTGGCGAAAGTAGTGCTTCCCGAGCTGGCTGAGTCCAAAACAAAAGGCTACGCGGCGCTCGAAGTGGAGCGTATTGACGCCAACGTCGTTGACGCGGCGGCGCGTGGGGCAGGTGAAGGATTGAAGCTCGCGCTAAATGTCGGGGCCATGCTGTTGGCGTTTCTGGCGTTGGTCGCTCTCATCAATTACCTCATTGGAGTTCCCGTTGAGCTTGTGAATTGGGCGTTCGACACGAGCTATCCGGCCTGGGACTTACAGACCATTTTGGGCTATGTATTTTGGCCCGTCGCCTTCTTGATGGGAGTGCCGCCCGAGGATTGCTTGCAGATTGCCAGTTTGCTGGGTGAGAAAATGGTGCTCAACGAGTTTGTGGCCTACACGCACCTGTCCGACATGTTGGGGAGCGGAAGCGGTTTGCACTACCGCTCGGTGGTGATTGCCACATACGCGCTTTGTGGGTTCGCGAACTTTGGGTCCATCGCCATTCAGATCGGTGGCATCAGCGCCATCGCACCAGAACGGCGGAGCGATCTGGCGCGACTCGGCGTTCGAGCCATGCTGGGCGGAACGTTGGCTGCGTGTATGACAGCTACCGTTGCTGGCATGCTCGTCTGATCGTCTCCTCAGGTCGGTGAGCAGGCTACCAGCGAGCCGATGCCTTGGTGAGTCAACTCACTCGTGCTCTCGATGGGGGATCGAGATGCGCATCTCAAAGCCGCACGCGGTGGGCGGAATGAAATCCGGATCGCCGCCGGAGTCGGCATCGAATGGTCTGGGGTACTTCGTGCGGCGGGCCGAGAGCTCCTGTATACCGAGGTGGGGTCTTTTGATGTTTCGTTTACTTCTTCTTGGTATCGCCGCTGTACTGCTCGTTGCGTGTGGTCGGTCTACTCTCCAGCTCGGTGATGAACCCAGCAGTCGTGCCGATAGCGGCTCGCCAATGGATTCGATGACGGGTCGCTGCGGCGATGGTGTGTGCCTGGGTAGTGAGACCTGCCTGAGCTGCGAAGTCGACTGTGGCGAATGTGTTGGCCAATGCGGTAACGGAGTCTGCGCCGGCTCCGAAGATTGTGTGGACTGCCCGGAGGATTGCGGATTCTGTCCTCAGTGCGGAGACGGCGTTTGCGATCCGGCTACCGAAACCTGTGCCAATTGCGCAGCGGATTGCGGTCGGTGCGACGGCTGCGGAGATGGAACATGTGCCGGTACCGAGAGCTGTGCGTCGTGCGCCCGAGACTGCGGTCCGTGCCAGTTTTGCGGAGACGGGAACTGCGCTCCCGGCGAGAGTTGTCAGAACTGTGTGCCTGACTGCGGATTCTGCGAGACTTGCGGAGACGGGCGCTGCGATGGCGCCGCCGGCGAACAATGCCGTTCGTGTCCAGCAGATTGTGGCCTTTGCGACACGTGCGGCGACCGCCGGTGCGGTGGCGGTGAAGATTGCGCGTCGTGTCCAGACGACTGCGGCGCATGCCAGTTCTGCGGAGATGGCGATTGCAATCCTGACAGCGAAAGTTGCTTTAGTTGCTCGGCCGATTGTGGCCGTTGTGAGCAATGCGGAGATGGAAATTGCACGAACTCTGAGTCCTGCGGCATTTGTCCCGAGGACTGCGGGCTTTGCGAACAGTGCGGAGACGGCAACTGCAGCCCCAGCGAGAACTGCTCCACGTGTTCGATTGACTGTGGTCTGTGCACCCGCTGCGGCGATCGCCGGTGTGACCCGGTGGAAACATGCTTGAGTTGCCCCGGGGATTGTGGCGCATGTGAAACCTGCGGAGACGGCTTTTGCCGGGCGACGGATGGGGAGAACTGTCTAACGTGTGCATCGGATTGCGACGCCTGCCCGCTCTGCGGCGACGGTGAGTGCAACCCGGCGACCGAGAACTGTTCCACATGCCCCGATGATTGTGGGCGGTGTGAGGGATGTGGAGATGGCCGTTGCCGGAGCCCTGAAGATTGCGCGAGCTGCAGTACCGACTGTGGTGTCTGTTCGGTGTGCGGCAATATGGAATGCGAGGATTTGGAGAGCTGCTCCAATTGCCCGAGTGACTGCGGTCAATGTGGAGGCGTGACGTGCCTCGGGATCGCTACATGCCTCTTTGGCTTCGGCGGAGGCGGACCGGGTTGCATTGAGTTTACCGGCATGATTCCGCCAAACTTCGACCTCTTCTGCGCGGCCGATTGCGCGGCGCCGGCATGCGCGGATGTGCGTTTCTTCGCGGACCAGCTGATTCAATGCGCGATTCAGAACTTCGCCGACTGCCGCAACATCAGTTGCATCATGGCGAACTGCGGCGAAGAGCTTGCGGCGTGCATCAGCGCGCCACGTTGCCCCCCGCCCATGTGAGTCCACTTTGCACTTGGATAGAGGAAGAGCCGTGCCCTGCCTGGCGGGCTGGCTATCTGATTCCATTGTGTGGTGATGATGCTGGGAACGCGCGACCTGCGGCAACAATCGTCGGTCGTCAGCCGCAGATCCGCGCCGATCGCCGCGCCATCGTGAAGAGGCTCAGTGCGCCGGAGGTTCGATGGGGCAGCCTTCACCGGGCTCCCACTCGGGCGTCGCCGCGGTGAGATCGACGGGCGGCGGTCCGTCGATGTCCAGGTCGTGGCCGGCGACGGCGGCGTATAGCTCCTCGACCGTCGTAATTCCCGAACGCGGACGCGTCGTGTTTGAATCGCCACTCACGCTCGGTCCGATGTCCGCATGGACATCTTCCGTGGGTGGCGGTGCCGGGACGGGGGGTGGCTCGGCCGTTGCTTCAAACAAACGAACCGCGTCGACCGGTTGATCCAGCTCGACATCGAAGATGGGAATGCCACCATCGGCGAAGAGAATCGCCCGTGGGTCGGTGTTCACCTCGTCCACGGGGCTCGGGGACATGCAACCGATCCCCGCCCAACTCATCACACACACACACATACACGTAATTCCGGAAACCCTCATCACACACCCTCCATCTCTCGGCATCTGCGACACCGATTGCTTTGTGTATCGCAAGGCGAATGCCAGAGGAAAAACTCTATAATTACAAGGGGCAGAGCGTTTATTGCTCGATGTGAGTGAACGCAATCAATGGGGACAGGAACATTTTTGGACTATTCGGTCCACAAGGGTGTTGACGAAGGCCAAAGGCAGACCCAAACATTCTAGACCAACTGGTCCATAACTGGAGGGGTAGCTTATGGCGACCGCAATCGCAGTGTTAGACAACGCAATCGTTCGCGAGATGGAACCCAGCCTCCTCCGCTATGCCCGGCAGCGGGTGGGTCGGGACGATGTGGCCCGAGATTTGGTCCAGGAGACCTGGCTGGCTGCACAAGGAGCCATTGGCAACTTCGCGGGGCGCTCCAGCCTGCGAACGTGGCTCGTGAGCATTCTTCGTCGGAAAATCGTCGACATGCATCGCCGGCGACGGCCCCAGGTGGCATTCGAGGAGCACCACACGCCTCCGACGCAGCCGCCGCGAGAGCGGATCGACGACCTGAACGCCGTTGACGTTGTTCGTAGTGAGCTGGCTCTGCTTCCGCGCCGTGAGCAGCAAGCGGTCACGTTGATCGATGTTCAAGGTCTCGATCGAGATGAGGCGGCGGCCCAAATGGGCGTGAGCCGGAGTGCATTGCGGGTCATGCTGCATCGCGGTCGTCAACGGCTGAAGTCCAGACTTGAGTCCGAAGATCATTCGATTTGAGCGTTCGATTTGGGCGTCACTTGGTGTAGCGCCAGTTGGCTCGGCTATCTGTGCCCTAATCCATCGCAGTAATCGTGAGTCGACGTCGGTGGCTGCGACTACGATGCTCCCACACAAAGAGCCCCTGCCAGGTCCCAAGTGCGAGCTGCGATCCGTTGATGGGGATCGTCAGGCTGGTGGCCGTTAGCACCGAGCGCACATGGGCTGGCATGTCGTCGGGGCCTTCTGCGGTGTGAACAAAGAGCGAGTCTCCATCCGGTACCAAACGGTGCATAAACGCCTCCAGATCCCGGCGGACGTCTGGATCGGCATTCTCATTGATCAGGAGCGAAGCGCTGGTGTGATGAATGAAGATGTTGCACAGGCCTTGCGTGACGCCGGAGTCGCTCACGACTCGGCGGACCTCCTCGGTGATATCGACGATTGCTCGCCCCGGCGTCTGGAGATGAATGGTCTCACTATGACTCGTCATGTTTCGTGCTTTCCTTCAATGAGCTCGCAGGGTGACGCAGGGATAGAGTGCGGAGAGGAGGCGCTTGGATTTGAGTGGCTTGCTCCGTGGATCCCCCGCATCAGTCAACGCGTGTCCACAACGCACTCTGCTCGCTTTCGTAGATTTGTTCCCCATCCTGCCGAAAATCGAACTCGTAGCGGACGAAGATTTGCGTCTCCCCCCTGCGCATTCGGGTGGCTTGGCAATTGAGAACCAGCGGCTCGCCTGGTGCCGCGAGTTTCGTAAATCGTGCCCGATAGATTCGGCCGCCGTAGCCGATCCAGCCGTCGGCATGCCGAAGCCCCAGCACGTAGTAGGCGTGCACAAAGCCGCACATGCCGGTCATATGAACCATGAGCCCGCCGTTGATGTGTCGGGGGTGCTTTGTCGGATGTGCCCGTTGCTCTCGGGTCAGGGGTAGGTCGTCGTGTGTCGGCATGCGCGCCGAGATGCGGCCCGCCTCCACGTTGACCTCCAACAGACGATCCAGCAGCAAGCCGTTGGGCCCATACGGGCAGTCCGCGACAAACTCCGGTTCCAACGGAGTGCCGACGACTGGCGATGGGGCTGGCTGCGCCATTTTGCCGTTTTGGCCGAACCTACGGTGTCGTGCAATGCCATTCGCGTGCGAGACCGCTCTATACTCGGCGCGAATGTCTGAGATGCGAACAACACGACCGCCGGTGCCGGGGGCCAACGAGACACGGGCCGTGAACACCAGCCTGCAATCGATTGAGCGAGTGGGTTTGCCCCAAGGTATTTGGGTCGACGTTTACCATCGCGCGTTGCTTCTGAGTTGGCGTGCGTTGTTGCTGCGCGTGATTCTCACTTATGTAGCCATCAATGCTCTGTTCGCTCTGGGTTACGTCGCCTGTGGCGATTGCATAGTGGGAGCTCGGCCCGGCCACCTTGGTGATGCCTTTGCATTCAGTGTGCAGACGTTTGCCACGATTGGGTATGGCGTGCTTTCGCCAGTTGGCACGGCAGCGAACACCCTGGTGACGCTGGAGGCGATTCTGGGAATGATGTTTCAGGCAGTGGTGACAGGCTTGACTTTTGCGAAGTTCGCTCGCCCAACCGCTCGCGTGATGTTCACCGACAAACTTGCCGTCACTACGTACGATGGAAAACCGGTGTTGATGGTGCGAATGGGCAACCAACGAGCCAATCAGGTGGTCGAGGCACGACTAACATTGACCGTGTTGACGGACGAGATGACTCGTGAAGGCACGCATATGCGGCGGCTTCGCGAGTTGACACTGGTCCGCCACGCCACGCCCATTTTTGCACTGAGCTGGACGGCGATGCATGAGATCGACGAAAGCAGTCCGCTCTTCGGCATGAGCCGCGAAGATCTCGTTCAAAAGCAGACGAGCTTTCTTGCAACATTCGTCGGCACCGACGACACGTTTAATCAGATGGTCCACGCGCGCCAGTTTTGGAGCATGGATGACGTCGTGTGGGACCATCACTTTGCCGATATTCTCTACTTTCGCGAAGACGGTACCCGCGTATTTGACTACACCCATTTTCATGAACTCGTGGCGGACGCACCGCCGAACTCGGCGCCGTCCACGTAGTCGAACCGCAACTCGCGGCCAGCTTCCGCTATCAGACGCCGGTGGCGTCAGCCCCCCAGAGGTATTTGTGGAGCTGCACTTGAAGCCGCGCGGGTAGGGCGTCCTGCAGAATCCACTGCGCAAGCGATTTGGGATCGAGTTCGTTCCACACGGGCGAGAGCAAAACGTGTCCTGCCCGGGATGCGAGATCGTGTTGGTCGATGGCGGCCCGTGCCCATTCGTAGTCGACCCGATCCGCGAGCACGAACTTCACCTCATCGCGGTGCGTTAGAGCCTCCACGTTGGCCCAGCGATTCCGATCGGATTCCCCACTTCCAGGGGCTTTGAAGTCGACAATTCGATGCACTCGCGGATCGACCTGCGAGATATCACGCTCACCGCTGGTTTCCAGCAGGATGGGCTTGCCCGTCTCACAAAACTCGCGCAGCAGTGGGAGCACCGCGGGCTGCAGGAGCGGCTCTCCCCCGGTGACCAGAATCGCCTGCGTGTTCAGATTGAGCGCCCGGCTCAGAACGTCGGCGCGCATCATTCGAGTGCCACCGGTGAACGCTTGCGGCGTATCGCACCATCGGCAGCGAAGGTTACAAGCACTGGTTCGCACAAACGCCGTGGGAATCCCGACCCACGACGATTCGCCTTGAATCGAACTGTAGATCTCGTGAATCAGCAGGCGGTCGTCCGCCGAGGTGGGCAACTTCATCGTTCGATTGCGCGATCGATTACAACCGTCGCTTTCGGCCCGCTTCGCCAGCTTTGGCGATTGGGTGCAATCAACTCGATTCCAATGTGATGGATTCCTGGTGCGAGCGTTGTGCGCAGCGACCCGTCCTCTGAATCGAGCGAGCAGGGAAGCGTCGGGTCGTCACCAAACACGTGAATCACGGCGCGGGCCCCGCCCATGGTCAGGGCCAACGCTTCAATGGTGATCACTTCCTCGACGCGAATTCGGTAGACCCGCGTCGGGTTGGCACTTCTCGCCGAATCGCACTCCGCGCTGGCCTCGGGCGATGGTTCGAATGCGGAGGGGTCGCTGATTCGCTCCCCAAAAGGAATGGTTGCGAGTCGCAGCGGCTGCTCCCGGGTCCCCGCGCCGACAAGCGGCAGCGGTTCTTCGATTTCCGGCTGAGCAGGTGCCGGGGTATTGGACTCATCGCTCGTGTCTTCATGGTCGAAAAGTGTTGTGCGCAGGCGATGAAGCAGCTCCAACGTGTGGAGGTTGCGGGCATTAAATCCACTGCGAACCGCTTCGTCGTTGAGCCAGCACGGCCGCGTCCGGCGCCCCTCCCGGTGCACGTTTGGATGAACTCCGTCACCGGCCAGACCACGATTTGGCAGCTCGGCGGCGGCGGAGTAGAAGTCCACGTAAGGGAGTTTCCAAGCTCGTGCGATTCCGCGACTCACGAGATTGTAGCGGCGCGCCCATTGATCCATGGTCGGATCGTCACCACGTGGGGTTGTGCTTCCCACGACTGGCACCACACCTCGGTCCACGAGGAAGCTCAGCATTTTTTCGAGTCGCTCGCCGAACGTGATGGGGTTTCTGCCTTGAACGTCGTTCCCGCCGAAGAACGCGAGCGCGAAACGTGCCTTCGTTGCACGAACTTCTTGCACCACGCGTGGTGGACGACCGGTGAGGCCCTGACGAAGTGACCAGCCGACCCGTGCGGCGAGGCTCTCGCGAGTGAAAGGATTGCCGCCACCGGCGTTGCCCTGCCGGAAGAAGTCGATCGTGTCTTGTAGGTGATCGTGTGCGCCCAGATCGATTTGTCTTGAAGTAAAGCAATGAAGAAATGCCCGACTGGCAATGCTGGACCCGCCCATCTTCGCGAACACGTTATCGCGCAGCGAGTCCGAGCGTTCGGCGATCTCTCGTAGCGCGCGCAGCTGCGCCGCGTCGATCGGGGAGAGTACTGTGTCAGGAGCACGTGTGAGCAGCGGGTCCGGGTCGACTTCGATGGGATCGCTGACCACTTCGACCGGCGTTTGAATGGCCGGGGGCGCCTCATCTCCGGATTGCACATTGGTGTGTTGCGCGGGTTGGCGCGGCGCGTCCCCCTGGCTTGCACAGGGCAACATCGCGAGCGCGCCGAGTGCGGCGATGAAACCGGTCAACTTAGCCATGAACAACGCCGCCCACGAAAGCGCAGTATCCGACCAATTTCGCGGAAGGCAATGAAACCTGCATAGGTGTGAAGAAGCCTCACGGCGAAGACTCGATTTCTTTCATGTTTTTCCCCAACGCTTTGCACAGAACGTTTTGCGACTGGGCAGCCTCCGCCGGCTGGCTCAGTCGCCGGGCCCATCGGCCAGTGCGGCGATCAGCCGGTGCAGCAATGGATGTTGGGCTTCCATGAGCTTGATTCGGGCGGATGCGAGGTCGAAATAGGCCGCTTTATCGACCTCCGGAAACATACGTTGGTGTCCCGATTTGGGCGGCCACTCCATCTCGAAGGTATTGGAGTGAAATTGATTCAGGTCGACGCTCCCTTTGGCCCCAAAAGCAACTACACGTTTACCTCCCTTTTGCCGAATCGAGCCCAGCTCGCTATAGGCTGCGTCCGGCGCCTTGATGCCAAGTTCCTCCTCGAACTCTCGTTTCGCAGCAGTGAGCGGATCTTCGCCCGTATCAATCAGCCCTTTGGGAACCGACCAGAAACCGTCGTCGCGCCGCGCGAAGAAGGGACCGCCAGGGTGCACGAGCAGAAATTCTGGATTGGCCGCGTCTCCGCGAACCAGGAGAAGTCCCGCCGAGACCTTTGAGGTCTTGCGTCGCGTGGAACTGAGCGGCTTAGCCATGCCGAATCGACCAGATTTGGGATGGTCGCTTGGCAAAATCCCGCGGCGCGAGCTTCTTGGTTAACTCTGTGATGGCGTACCGCCCTCCAAGTCCCGAATCTAAACGAAACCGGTGCGCGTGGGTGGCGAAGAAGAGCTCGCCATTGGATTCGAGTCGGGCCATGGCTGCACGAACCAGGCTCGCGTGATCGCGTTTTAGATCAAGCTCGTCATCCATGGCTTTGCTTCGGCTAAAGCTCGGTGGTGCCAAAAAGATGCGCTGGTACTTTGAGCCGCCGCGCTGCAAGAACCGTGTAGCGTCGACTCGCACAAACTGATGTAGGTCGGGGTCCAGTTCATTGAGCACGAAGTTGCGCCTGGCCCATTCGAGATAGGTGCTCGAGAGGTCGACGTTGGTCGTTTGAGCACCGGTCGCCGCAGCATGCACACTGGCTGAGGCGGTGTAGCAGAAGAGGTTGAGAAAACGCCCGTTACGCAGATTTTTGGCCATGTGGCGGCGTAGTTTTCGCTGATCGAGATAAAGGCCTGTATCCAGGTAGTCGCTGAGGTTGATCTCGAACTGGAGCTCGTGTTCTTGAACGATGTGCGTGTCGGTGTTCTGAGCACGCCGCTGGTATTGGTCTCCGCTACGGCGTCGCACCCGCAGCTCCACCTGTTGCGACTCAAGAGTGTCTTCGCACACGCGCATCACGTCTCGAAGGCGTGTTCGCGCTTTGTGCTCATCCACATGCTTGGGACGGGCGAACTCCTGCACCACCACCGCACGGCCGGTTGCTAGTTCGTAGACGTCTATCGCGACGTTGAACTCAGGGATGTCGGCGTCATAAACGCGATACGCCCCAATACCGGACTGTTTAGCCCATCCGCGCAGTTGCTTCGCGTTTTTCCTTAGTCGATTCGCAAAAGCGTCGGCTTCCGCCGTGACTTTTCTCCACGCCGGTCCGTCTCCCGTCGCAGATGTCGAGGCTCGAATCTCGTAGTGCGAGAGGCGGCACTCGATTGGCCCGTTGTACACCGTGTCCCGCGCGTGCGACTTGAGCCCGACGTGCTTCTCGAGGCTGCGTTCGCCCGTGAGCACATGCGCTGTCCACTGGCCGAAGGAGCGCTTCAGCACATCGCCGAGCTCCTCGTACACCATGAAGAGCGCATCGGCGTCACCGAGTCGCGCACCATAGGGCGGGTTCACGAAGAGATGGCCTGGCGCTGAGAACGGCGGTTCGAGCGTGGCGATTGCTCCGTATTCGATGGCGACGCCGGAAACACCGAGCTGTTGACGAACTCGTCGTGCACCTTCTACGGCGGCGCGATCGGCGTCGAAGCCGGCAATTCGCAGTTCTGCATGCTGACCGGTCTTCCGTCGGACTTCGGCGTCCTGCCGAATCGCTGAGAGAGCGGCCTTGTCGTGCTGCCGCCACCCGCCGAGCGAAGGTCGCAGCAGGCCCGGCGCCACATCGAGAGACCAAAGCGCTGCTTCGAAGAGCAACGTTCCGCTCCCGCACATCGGGTCCACCAGAGGCAGTCCCGGCGCCCACTTCCCCATTCGCAGTATCGCCGCAGCGAGCGTCTCACGAAGTGGTGCCGCGGCTTCCTTGGTTCGATATCCGCGACGATGCAGAGGACCGGCGACGTCGATCGATAGCGTTGCCGGCGAACTCCAGTGGAGATGAACCCGCACATCGGGGTGCTCGGTGTCGACGTTGGGCCGCCGCTGCTTCCGGGCGCGAATACTGTCGACCAGTGCGTCTTTGGTCTTGAGGGCCAGGAACCGAGTGTGGTCTTCGCGTCGAGACCGCGACGCCACACAGTCCACCGCGAACGTTTGGTCGGGTCCAAGATGCACCAGCCAATCGATGTCCCGAACGCGGTCGTAGAGGTCGTCGGGCGTGTCGGCGTCGAAGGTCGCGATGGGCACCAGTACGCGTGACGCGATCCGGCTCCACATCGCGATCGTGTAGGCTACGGTGAGCTCGCCGGAGACGCGAACAGAGCCGCGAGCAGGCCGGACGGATTGCGCGGCCGAGCGCTTGGAGGTGAAGGACGCGTCCCCACTGCGTTCGCCAGCGCCCGGTGTGCTATCGCTGTCTTGGCCTATCGAAACGATGCCGAGCGCCCGAAGTTCCTCCGCAAGCACCGCTTCGAGACCACGCGCGCAGGTTGCCACGATGTCCATGGTCTCGACGTACGTGGTTCTGAAATCAGAAGCAACTGGCGGCCACTGCGAGCGAATAGTGTATATGGACTCCTGCATGGACCGGCTCATCCACGCGTTGCAAGAGCGGTTTGGGTTGGAGGCATTTCGTCCCTGGCAGCGAGAGGCCGTGGAAGCGGTCATGGACGATCCACGCCAAGCGTTGGTCGTTGCGCCGACAGGTGGAGGAAAGTCGCTCACCTACCAATTGCCGGCGGTTCTCTTGAAGGGCACGGTGCTCGTTGTATCGCCACTCATCGCGCTGATGGAGGATCAGGTTAGGGCGCTGCAGGAGCGCGGAATTGCGTCGACGTATTTGGCTTCGACGTTGTCGTCGCAGGAGCGCGAAGCTCGCGAGCGCCGTCTTCTCGATGGTGACCTCGACCTGCTCTATTTGGCGCCCGAGCGACTGGCGAGTGACCGCACTCTGCGCCTGCTCTCCAAGTTGCAGCCGCCGATGATTGCCATCGACGAGGCGCATTGCATTTCGCAGTGGGGACATGACTTTCGACCAGATTATTTGCGGATCGGTCGGGTGCTGGAATCTCTGCGGCCACGACATGTATTGGCATGCACAGCAACAGCGACTCCAATCGTGCGAGACGAAATCGTGGAGCGATTGGGCATGCAGGAAGCCAAAGTGGTGCTCCGTGGCTTCGCACGACCCAACTTGCATCTCTCGGTCCAACACATTGACGTTTCGTCCAAGCGGAAGCGCATTGTGCGAGATTCGCTGGCCGCATCACTCGGCGATTCGAATGCTCCCAACGGTGCGGCAATCGTCTACTCAAGCACGCGGCGCGGCGCGGAAAACGCGGCTAAGCAGATTAGCGAACATGGCTATCGTACCGGCGTCTATCACGGGGGCATGGCGGCGGATGACCGTATGCGTGTGAACCGCGAGTTTGGCCAAGGAGCGCTGCATGTCGTCGCTGCGACCAACGCGTTCGGAATGGGCATCGACCGAGCGGACATTCGTCTTGTGTTGCACACCCAGGCGCCTGGTTCAATTGAGGCCTATTATCAGGAGGTGGGTCGCGCGGGTCGCGACGGTGAGCCGGCCCATGGAATCTTGCTGAGTGGGAGTTCCGACCTAGGGTTGCGACGTCGACTTATCGAGCGCAGCTACGACGTTGTTCAACCGAGTCAGTCCCAAGTGGATCGGCAGTGGCAGCTCTTTTTAGATCTGATGCGCTACGCAGAGGCAGGAAGCTGCCGGCACGACTTTATTCTGCGCTACTTCGGCGATGATGAGGAAGTGCTTGGCGGTTGTGGGCACTGCGACGTCTGCGCCGGATTGGTCGCGTCGGCGAACCAAGACCAAGAGGAAGCCCAGCGACTCGTGCGTATGGGCTTGTCGGCGATAGCTCGGGTTCGAGGAACCGTTGGACTGAAGGCCGTGGCCCAAATGCTGGCTGGGCGTAGCAATCAAATGCTGCAGCGTTGGGAGCTGGATCAACTGAGCACCTTTGGCCTCATGAAGGATCGCGACGTCGACTGGATTGTGGCGCTGCTGCGTCGACTTATTACCGCCGGGTACGTCGGAATCGAGGGTGCCGAGTACCCCAAGCCGGTGCTGGTGCGGCGAGGCATTGAGGTGATGAAAGGTCAGCGAGAGCCCGAAGTGCTGCTCCCGCCTGCGACGCGGGCCAGCGCCAAGAAGTCACGAAGCCGCAGTCAGAAGGCAGCCGCAACTGAACAACTGCGATCCGAGGACCAGGCGACCTACGAGGCGCTGCGCCAGGTGCGTTTGACCGAAGCCAAGCGGCAAGGCGTCGCTGCATTCATGGTTTGCAGCAATCGCACTTTGGTCGCGATGGCCGTTCGGCGTCCGAGCACCCAAGCCGAGCTCCTTGATATTCCAGGCATTGGGCCCGCCAAGGCCGAGAGCTACGGCGCGCTGTTCCTTGAAGCGATTCGCAGCGCTGACTCGTGATTGCCGGCGCAGAGCGCCAATTTCGGTGAGGCAGCGAATGAGAATCGGCTAGCCGACTAGCAGCGACCCCATGTATGGGTGGTAGAGATAGACACGCGACCAATCCTGTGCGGCCGAGAACTCGTCCACGTACTTCTTGGCTGGGTTGAAGAAGAGCACGCCGAGATCTCGCGACGTCAGCCATGAGCTGAAGGCGAAAGGCAAAATGCCGGCATCCCGTTTCCCCGGCCCGCTAAGTCGATCCGAGTCAAAGTGGCGAGGGAGTCCGAAGTGGGAGACGAGTTCGTCTTGATAGTTGAGTTCCCCATCAAAAAGTTGCCCGTCGCCGATCTGTTCCCCGCGCAGGTATGGCAGATAAAAGGCGTCGTGCGTTGAGAGTAAGTCGTAGCGGAGCGTGGCTCGGTCCTCTTCGTAGCGATTTCCGGCATCAAATGCTGCGGTGCTCAGCCCTGCCGGCAGCAAACGAACACTCGATTCCACCTCCGGTAGGTCACCTGGATGCACCTCAATCTCGCGAGCCAAGTCATAGATGGCATGACCTCCAGCCCGCACAACCACTGCAGGGTGGGTGCCCCAGGATCCGGCTCGGCCTTCTTCATCCAGGAGAACCAGTTCTCGGCTGGCGAAACCTGTACTACGTGGGATCAGATCGGGGTTGCGCACAAAGGTGGTCCACAAGTGGGCTTGGGCGGCGATCAACACCACGCCTTCCTCCCGGTCCTCGCCTGTTTTCTGGACAACGACCTGCAAGTTCTCCATGTCGTTCTCGTGCCACGAGTAGGGAATCAGTGGACTCGATGTTGACCAATCCAGCGCGTGAAAGATCGAATATGTCAGAAAGTAGTGGGTCTCTGTTTCGACGATGGCGTAGTAGAGCGCGAGGGGTGGGGTTGGCTCGATACGAATATTCTCTTCGTTGTTGTTGCCGATGGCATCGCCGTCGAAATCAATACGCGTTGGCATGTCCAAGGACGGCGGAGCGTGCTCGGGTCGCGTTTCTTGAAAGACGACCGGGGCATAGGCAAGCACCACGCGTTGCTGAGCTTCGGACAGTTCCTCGGTTGGTAACGGCCCCTTGTCGTCGTCGCACGTGCACTCCGCCTCGGCGTTGGCGACGCAGCCCCCTGCACAGAGCAGACACAGAATTGACCACCATCGAAATCCCACAGCGCCTATAGAGCAGGTCGCATGCCACGCGATTAGCCCAGCAATTTCAACGGGGCGCTAAAGGCGCCGTTTCTCCTGATGTTCGGGAGGACACAGGGACGGGGACCTAAGCCCCAGCTGGTTCAAGTTCTTAACGGTCGAGTGATGAACATTTCAACTGGCAGGACGCACCCCGCCGCCGGGCGAAGCGGTGCGGCTGCCGCCGCGACGTTTGTGCACGGTCGGGACATCCGACTTGAGTTCGAATCCCGAGTCCGGCGTCGTTGGTTGAGAGGCTACTTCGCTGGCTATTACACTCGCGAAGACCCCAGACGAACGAGGGGGGACATGGGGCTTGGCTGGCAATTTTGGTGCGAGCCGGCGTGGCGCGCGCTTTGCTAAAGGGTGTGCGCATGTGTGTGCAACCATCGCGTCTCGTACTCTCCTCCTCCATTTGGCTTATCGCTATCGGCTGTGCCGCGCCGACGCCGACCACCGGTGCTGGGCATAAGGCGGGCGATACGGAACGAACGGTCGTCGATCTTGCCGCGCTGAATGAAGAGTATCCCGGCGCGGAGCCGCTCACGGATGTCGCAGACGCGTTTCGAGTGCGCATCAAGGCGGAGCGCCACGAGCTCGTCGCGGACACGCATCTCTTTGGCCCGGTCAACATCATTCCTTTTAGCGATTCGGACGGCCAATCGGATGTGGATGGGCGCGTGCTCGAGCGCGGTGACACCGTCCTCGCTCAGTATTTCCGGCCTGGCGACATTGGCATTGGTGTGATGCACCACCGCGCCGAACATCGGACGATCAACTTCAACGACGAGGGGCTCGACGAAGACACACTTAAAGAACATTTCAAGTTTCAAGACAGTCACATCGAGATTCTCGTCGGCGTCGAAGACCGCGATGGCGCGCCGGGCGTGGTTTCGCTCAACAATCCGCAGAACTACCAGAATGGTCGCTTTGGCACCGGCGGCTACTACCCGATGGTGTTCCGGCCCACGTTTCCCGAATCGTTGACTCCTGAGGAAGTTCGGGCGTACCGCGACAACATTCGCACGATGGTTCTCGCATTCAACGCGGTGTCGCACTTTGCCTTCGATTACAACGGCGGCGATCCACTGGCCGCCAATACGCCGGACAAAGTGCGGGAGCACACCGCCATGATGATTCGCGCAATCGCCGGTGATGCAGACGCGCAAGCCTGGTTCGCTGAGCCGGCCCATCAGGTCTATTGCGCTGAGTTGGCCTATCTCGGCTTTAGTGCAGGCATGATCGTACCGCTGAACGAGGGTGGCGTGGCTCCCCTGATCGAGCAGGGACTCTTGGAGCGCTCGCACTGGGAGCGCTTCAAGTTTGAACTTCAAAAGCACAACTTTGGTGAACTCGGCATGATTGCGAAGCTCTTCATCGATGAAGGCGAGCGGGACGATCCGCGCCGCGAGTTGCTGCGCAATCCTTACATGACATCGGTTGAACTTACCCTTGCCCCCGATAGCTTGAACGGCTTTGATCGGCTCGCGTTCACACCGCTGACGATGGCCGACATCGTGGAGCAGTTTCTTCGGCAGCATATTCCACGGCAGCTCTTGGGGGAGCAGCTTGCCCCTCTGCAAGGCAGGATTCTGGCCAAGATGAGGCCGGCGCTATTCGAGAGCATGGGCCTGAACTTGCCGTCGGCCAGTGTCGAGAGCCGCATCCAAGCTGAGCGCCTCTTTGGGGCGATCGTTGGCGTGGTTGAAACTCCGCATGCGGACTACGCGGCGTTCCGAGCCACCCTAGCGCCGCTGCTTGAGCAAGCCCGCGCCGCTACCGGCCCCCGCGATGACACGGGCACGGGGCATTTTGTGCCCCCCAGCTTGATGCATCTCGTTGCCAAGGGCACAGTCACCGGGCTGCTCGGCATGGAGTATGTGGGACATGCGTTGGAGCTGGATCTTGTGCATTTGCCCGATCATCTCGGCACACGCGTGGATGTTGAGCCGCCGCCCGTGCCAAGCTGCAACAACACGATTCAGGAGCCGACCCGAGGCACGGCGCTGCGTAGTGAAATTATGGCAGCGATTCATGCGGAGATCGATCCACTCCTCTACCACCTGCCCAATCAATATCTGGTGGATTGGGTTCGTGCGACCCCCGATGCCGCGTTTGTGCGCGGAAGTATTCAAGGCGCCAACGGCAATAATCCACCGATCAACTGGCGCGAAACCACGTTCAGCGACGCGGTGTACGATGGGACCTTCGATTTGGACGAGGGAAGCCGGGGCCCCTTCTATGCACTTCTTCGTCGGGACGCGAGTGGCCAATGGGCGGTCCAGGAAAAGGCCATTGGCGCGAGTGACGTCGGCTGGTGGGGGGCTTGGGAGCGACACTCCTGCGCACCAGCCGGGCTCTTTCAGTAGATCGTTCGACCGACCGTGCCCGCGAGTCATGCTCGACGCCGATTCAGGTGATGACGGAGCCGGCGAGTGGGCGGCGTACCATGTGCCGAGCTGGGTCCCTGTCGACGAGAGCCCCGAGACGCAACAAGTCGTGGGAGCGGTAATCAGAATCCGAAGGCGAAACCTTGGCGCGCCAGGCGTCGCTTCGCGGCTTGAATGCGAGCGACCTCCGGAAGGACGTAGACGCCCAAAGCGAGAGCCCCCAGCGCGACAATGGGGGTGAACATGGCGATGAGCGATCCGACGCCCCACAAGAGAATCACTACGCACCAGGCGCCACCGCCGAAGAAATGAAACCCCGCCAGACTGGCGGCTATCACCGATGGCACGAGCTTCCCGCGGTAGACCTGTGTGCCACAGTAGAGCGCGAGAATGCCGCTGGCGATCAGCGCGTACGGAACATAGCTCGCCCAGACATTTGTGTAGCGCAGTCCAACCAGTTGCAGGCCCGTAAGGAATGCAATGAGGCCAGAAAATGTGTGAAGGCCTGCGGCTACTCGAATTTCGGTGGAGACGCGAACGTTGTCCAAGTCGGTGTCGATGCTCATGAAGTGCCTTTACCGAGTTGACGAGTGACTCTTTATATTGCCGCCTCGTGCGCTTTTGCAAACCGGCCAGCGCGGCATCCCGACTGGGCCGCAATCATCGACCCGCTCTACGAGACCCGCTTGGAGTATTGAGGAGCCAGCGGCGTGCGAACCGCTTTGCCGCCTGAGCACTCCCAACCGCAACGCCGGTTCCCAGCCGCACTGCTTACTCTTGCGACGCGCGGCCTCGACCAAATGTTGCAAAGGCGGCATGATGTAGGTGCCAGCTTGCCTAGGGGGAACGAATGCGTGCTGGGCTCAGCCTGCTTACTCTTGCTCTATGTGTCGCCTGCGGAGGCGACGACACCGACGGATCGCCGGATGGTTCTTCTCGGGACGGTTCTTCTGATACGGGAACCCGTGACGGAGAATCCATCGGCGACGGTGGTGCGCAAACCTCCATGGAGGTGGGTACCGACGGCGGCACAATCACCAGTGCTGACGGTCGCCTGACCCTCGAGATTCCGCCGGGCGCCCTCAGTGAAGCCACCACGATTCGCATTCAAACCCGCGGGCCAAACGATGTTGCCGCGGACCTGGCTGATCTCATGCCGGTGTACGCGTACAGCTTGTTCCCGTCGGGCTTGACGTTTTCTGAACCCGTTCGTGTGTTGTTAACCGCGGATTCGGGTGATGTCCCGCTCGAAGGTCCGAGCAACATGTCCAACGTGTATGGCCTCGTTTCGTACAGCAGCGAACATGGCCGCGAGGTTCTTAGCATTGGCGGGGTCGACGAGGGCACGGACTATTTGGGAATCTTGACCCACTTCAGCGATCTAGCGTTGGTGCGCGCAATGCGAACGTCGTTCATTCTCGACTGCGAGTCGGACTGCCTCGTCGGCCGCGACTTTTCCGGCACGTTCGCGATGACGGAGCCGTTTGGCGACGATGGCCGGCTTGCACAGCGGTCGGGAAGCCGCGGAATGACGTTCAGTGGCGCGGTCGAGGTAGTGGGGACCCCCAGCGTGTTCACTCAGATCTACAACAATGTCCCGGTTCACTTCATGTACCGATGCACGGAAGCGGGTTCGGGCCAAATCGAGGGTCATTATCTGGTGACGAGTACCGAGCAACTCGTCGTGCCGCTGCTCGGCTATGTAAACGAAACCGAACGGGAACTCAGTGCGTTGGGTCGAGCAAGCGTCAACTGCATTGATGCGCCCATGGCCGATTTTGCGGTGGTGAGTGTGACGCCACCGCTCGCGTGTACCAACACCGAGGTCGACGTGTTGGTCCGTGGATTCAACACGCCGGAAGATATTGAGACCGCCGGTGTCCTCTTCGTCCGTGAAGAAACCGGCAGCGAGCATGCAGCACACATCGTCAGCGCGACCGAGCTCAACCCGGGCATGGGTGAGATTGAAGCGCGCCTCACCGTCCGCGTCCCGCGTCCTGTGCACATTGGCTCGCCGAACGAGTGGAGTGTCATCGCAACAATCCCCGAGGGCAATTTCCGCTCAGCGGGACAGCTCTTCAGGGCACAGATCGCCGACTGCCCGGTTGAGGGCACCAGTCTCGTTGGCATCTGGAACACCCGCACTGACACCGGGCCGGCAGACAACGACTGCACCGGAGTCAATGCCGGTTCCCAGTATCGATTCTGGGCGGACGGCACATGGACGGATCCGGCAATCGATGTGCAAGACACCGTTTACCATCGCAATGTGCACAAGATCGACGGAACTTGGCAGGGCAGCTGGGAGGGTTCGGTCTACACGCTCACGGCTACCGGATGCGTAAACGACAACGGCAACACCAATGACCTGACGGGAACGTATAACCCCGTGACCAACTTGCTCGAGATTTCCGTCACGTCCTCGCGCGGTGGAAGGCCGCCCGGAACCAACCACTATTGCAGCACGACCAACACCGTCACGGTGTCCTCCTGCCATACACAGACGTGTGAGCCTACGCGTGAGCCCTTCCTCCGGGGACGCTGCATCTACTCGAGTTTGACGCCGACTTGCTACGATCCGGGCGACGTCTTGTGTTACGACAACGACGGCGGCGCACTGCCGACATTTCCGCCAGGTCCCTTCTGCGATGACGAAGCTTGTGTCAACGGTGAACGCTGTTGCACGACCGAGCCGGGTACGCGCTCATGCCGCAACGCGGGCGACGCCTGCGACGACGCGATTGCGATCGAAGAGTGTGATGGTCCCGAAGACTGTGACCCCGGCGAAGCGTGCTGTATTACCGACAATGGCACCGGAGTGTTCCTTGCCAGCTGCATGGCCGCGAGCACCTGCCTCGGCGACGGCGGTGATCTTCCGTGGCGAGCGTGCAAAGAGGCGAGCGACTGCGAAGCTGGATTCGAGTGCTGCGAAGATGCCAGCACCTCACTTGCCAGCGACATTTGTGGAATCGGCTGCTAAGTAGCGTCACCGCCGCAGATTCCTCCCGGCGCGGCTCCCGTCATTCCAAGGACCGAAGACCTGCGAGGAGTTCGCGTGCGGTTTCGATGGAATCGCAAATACGCGATCGAAACCCGCTGGAGATCGCCCCGAGGCGCAGACTTGCCGCGGTGAGATCCCCATTGGGACCAAATCGCACGGCGTGGGTCGACCATTTTTCGAGGATTCCGCGAGCGACAGGTCCGTACTTGGGTGCCATGTTCGGTTCGAGGCGAACCTCGCTGATGTCGATTCAGAAGTGCGGCTCGGCTGTCGCCGAGCTTGTCGGAGAAGGCGCGTTCGGCTTCCTCTCGCCATGCCTCGATGGCTTCCACGGAGTTCAGCACAACGTTCTCATGCCGCACAATCCAGGCGTCGGTGAGGTAGTCGCGTTCGAGGTACATTCGCATGGCTTCATGTTCGATCGCCGACGCCGGTTCTGTCTACGCCGGAGGGCGTGGATGACGCTGAGTTCATCGATCCGCGAGCGCTCCTTGAATTCACTAACCAATGCAGCCGGTAGCGGGCTGCCAGCATCCTCGCTACGGGGCGACGCCCTGCGGCTCGACGGAACGCCGGCCCCCAGCCGTCGGATGGCACCGGCGCTCAGCCGGCGCCCAGGTTTGCTGACCCCGCTCTGAGGTCGCGTGGGTTGCCACAGTGTAGTTTCCACGCTTGCGGGTCGTTGCTCTCGTGGTCGTAGGGGGGTGTCTGCCGCAATTGAGCCGCTGCAAGGAGGCGCAACAGAATTTCATCGCCGAGGATCAACGGCTTCACAGGCACACGAGCCATTTCTCAAGCGGGCCCCTAGCCGGCGCCGATGGGCCCAGGCGCCGGTTCGGCCCGGCGCTTCTGAACCTGGCACCGAACGTGCAGCGATAGGGGGCATGAACGCCCGGAAATTCAACCCTCGGAAACTCAACTTTGCTCCCCACGCGCCAATCGCGCGCCGGCTATCTGTATCGCTTACGATTGTGTTTCTCGCGTTTGCGCTCGGTGCCGCCGGCTGCGCGGCCGCCCTTGAAGATTCCAGTGCGGACTCAAAATCTAATGATTCACCTGCCAACGATGAATCAACAACGACTGGCCTGAGCGCGTTTGCTGGAGCGTGGCAGACCGCCGATGTCTCCCAGCCGATTTTCCGAATTGTGCTCGACCCCGATTCGGGGCGAGACCCACGCTGGGTTCGTGGTTCTAGTATTCGCCATTTGGTGGCGAGCGTGATGCGCTGTACGCCGTCGCACCTACCGAGGACGGAGTCTTCAGTTTTACCGACGCCTATGGCAATGGCATCAACATGGCACCCGATGGCGGCGCGCTTCGAATTCGCGACGCCAGCTACCGACGTGCCCACGAGCGGCATTTGGTCAACCGATTCCGAAGCTCCATTCCGGTGCCTGTCCTTTGAGGACTCCGGTGTGGCCAAGGCATCCGCGAGCTGTGATGGCGATTGGCGCCTGCTCCTTGCCCTGAGGCCGACCGAACCTGACGTGTTCAGTTACAGCGACGACGCCGGCAACGGTGTTGCAGTTGAATACAACTACACGGGAGGGACGGTTGTCCTTCGCGCTGGGGGCGATGAGCGGTTCACCTTCACGGCGGGTCAGCCGTAGGACGCTTGGAACCTCAGTTGCCGCTGAACACAACAGGGAATGCGGTGCGGCCACCACTCGACGTGGGCGGGAACCTCCAGCGGCGGACCGATGTTTCCAGGCATTGAACGAGTCCACCGAAATCGGCGCCGTTCGGTCGAGCATCGACTCGCCTGACCGCACCCGAGGCGCCGACCGTGACGGATACGTTGACACGAATGGCGGGTGGATCGGAGTGACCTCGAATGGCTCGTTCATAGCAGCGCTGCAGGGCGGCCCGATTGGAGCGTGCGCTTACGACACGGGTGACCGCCTGCTCGTCGAGGGGCTGTCCGCCACCTGAGCGGGACGCAGTATTGCGGCCGCTAAGCTTCAGGTTCGCTCCGCTGCCCGATTCGCCGGAGAGGCGCTCGAGCAATGCGCGTTGTTCGGCGGTGAGCATGGATGTGTCAGAGGTCATCGCCTCCGACGTGGCACGGGGTCTCATGCTACCCGAATGGTGACGAGCGGGCTGGTTTGGGGGTCCTTCGTCTTCCGGCGCCACATCGGTCGTGTCTTCGGGGAGCGCCTCCGGCTCCTCGTCCGGGATCTCGAAGTTCATTGCTTCGTGTTCATCCACGGGGATGTCCGGTTCGGGATCGTTTACCGCTAGCTCGGGCTTGTCTTCCAGCATTTTGGGCACCGCGATGATGGCGGCGGACATGCCAAATGCACCGGCGCCGACAATTGCGATCCAGGCGCCCACGGGCAGCTGGCGGCGCGGCTGCTGGGCCGGTGCGGCGGTCGAAGCGGTCGCGGCAATGGGCACCGAAGCGGGTGCCGCGAATGGATCGGCCTGCGCGGCGGCCGCCGCGGGCGTAGGCGCCTGCACTTGGGCAGCCGCGGGAACCGGTGCGGGGACGGCAGCGGGGGCCGGTGGGGCAAACGCGGGCGACGGTGCCATGACGGTTTGCTCATCTTCGAAATCGTCAAGGGAGGGAGCCGCCGCCGCCCCCAGACGGCCACCAAATTGGAACAACGTTGGAGCGTTCGGGCCGAGTGGACGGCGATCGCGCGGGTGGGGGACCACTTTGGCCGGGACGCGATTGTCGCGGTGGCGGCGCGGGAACACGCCTCTGGCGGAGCAGACCGGCAAGTTCTGGAACGTCACGCAGGGGGCGCCAATCGTCGAAACCTTCGCGCCACACGAGCGAGTCGCCGGTTACCCGCGCCCGTTTCCAATCTTGCGGGCAACCTCTTCTCGTTTAATCGGTCCCACCGGCACATCGTTGATCGCAACGTGCCATTCCGTGGCGGGCCGTGACGGTGGCGGTGCGCTCGGCGCGAGAGAACCCGCCCGTCGAAACTCCGCTCCGAGGCGCGAAGCGACCCGAGGGAGCTTGGCTCCGTCGCGAGCTCGATGTGCGACGACCCGCGGGTCCGGCTTGCGAGCCGGTGGTCCGCCGACGCGAAGAGGCTCCAGCGGGCCGGCGCTCGGCGCCTTTGGCTCCTCGAATGATGATGTTGTGGCTGCACTTGCGACACTTCATGCGAAGCGTGCGACCCGCGATCTTCTCATCCGGGATCTGATACTTGGCTTTGCAGTTGTCGCAGAGAAACTTCATGGCCTTGCCAGCAAAGAACTATACGCGATCGAGCCGCGACAGTGGGTTAGAGCAAGTTGACCAGATGATCTTTGATTCCTTGTCGCGTCTCTTGGTCTGGAGCCGCCGACAGCGCGCGTTCCCACATTTCCACGGCTTTATGTTTAAAACCCGCCCGTTGGTACAAAATGGCCAGGTTCTTGAGGGCCGAGAAGTTGCGTGGTTGGAGGTCCACAGCGGTTTCAAGTTCGTTTATTCCTTCGAAAACCTCATCTTTACGGCCACATAGCAAGCCTAGGTGGTAATGCAGCTGAAACGAGAGGGGATCGATGGCCAGACCTTCTCGCAGTTTTACGATCGCGCCATCGGTATCGCCGGCCCGATAGAGCGCCATACCCGCCTCCAAGGCCTGGCCTGCGTCCGCGCTGAGCTCTTCGGTTTCCGCCGAGGGTTCGTCGGCCGTGCCGTCGAGAACTCGCTCGACCTCCGCTACGACGTCGCCGATTTTGAACGGCTTCTCTAGAAACGCGTCGACACCATACGAGGTCTTCAGGTCTTCGGCGACACGCCAGCCCCGATAGATGGCACTGACCATGATCACCGGGATGTTCCCGTACCGCTTGCTGCCCTTGATGCGGCGACAGATATCGAAGCCGTGCACTTCCGGAAGCATGGCGTCCAGAAGAATCACATCTGGCGTTTCGTCGCGAACCAACTGCAGAGCCTGCAGTCCTCGCGATGCCTCAATCACCTCGTAGCCCTTTTGCGTCATCACGCGTGCGAGGAGTTTTCGAATATCGTCTTCGTCGTCGACGATCAGCACCTTCGGGTGCTCGGGCCGTTTCGCCCGCGGTGGGGTCGAAGGGAGCGGCGCGACCTGCGACGCAAAAGGCTCCGCGGTCGTGACGGAGGCTGTGAGTTCCTCGATTCCGAGCTCGTCATCAAGTCCGTCTTCGACCACAATTCCGGCGGGCTTCGTCGGTGGCTCGCTGTGCGGCCCGGTGGGCTGACCGCCTCGGCTCAGTCCCAACGACTCAAGATAGTCCTGAGGCACATTGGGTCCGATGTAATGGCTCTCCCCCTGCTCGAGAAGTCGATAGGCGTTCTGAATTGTGGAGAGCAGCGTTTCGTGCAGCGTGACATACGGAAAGACGCGTCGACCCGTCACGAATTCGATCTCGTCGATCACCCGTTTGTCGTTTGGGTCAGCCATCGCCAAGAAGATGCGGTCGTCCTTTACAAGAACTGGCAGGATCAGATGCTGTTTCGCAATCTCCGCCGGCACCAACTTTAAGTTGTCGAGCGGGATGACCACTTGCGACAAATCGATGCCCGGTAGCCCCTGCTGTTCGCTGAGCGCTTTGAGCAATGCCTTGGGCGAGAGCTTGCCGGATTTCTCAGCCGTCGAGCCGAGCCGCTGACCCGGGTGGGCCTTCTGCTCATGCAGCAGTTCCTCCAGCTCGTCGGGTGTGACCAACCGTTGCTTCAGGAGGATCTTGCCAAGCTTCTTCTTTTCCCCGCTCACGGTGGTCTTTCACAAATACCATTTTTGGGGTTCGGTGGGGGAGCGTGTTTGCCCTTTTTCCCCATTCTCTTTGCCGGGCACTCGCCGGGTCTGCACAAACGAAGCGATAGGAGTGGTAACCGTTCACCCCTGCGTAACCGACGACTTCCCAGCCATTTCCAGCAGCCACTTCCAGGGCGGGCTTACGTCCTCCCAGGACCTCGTCAAGTACTTGGGTACAATCCTCGGCCCCGCTCCGGGCGCGCTCGCCCCTGAAAGCGCCTGAAAAGTCGGGCTTCGGGACACCTGAACGGTTACTAGGAGTGTGAAACCGCCTACATCCCAGACACGATCTGGAAATCTTCCTGATCCTCGTCCACTGAGAGGATGAGCCGGTGGTCGCCCAAGCGCCTTGCCCAGCGCTCCTCTCCATCGTTGTCACGGACGCGGAAGCTAGCGGTGTACCTGAACTCCACAAAGATCTTCGCATCGTCCCATGTGACGCGGCGGTACTTGATTTCGTACCGCACATCCACAACTCGGTTGCGCCAAGCGGAGAGCTTCTCACGCAGGGTGTCGAAATCAAGATCGTCGTCGCCGAGGATGGACCCGACATCGTCGAGGTAACGCGGCGAGGCCATCTCCAAAAGGGCTCGAACGTCCCTTTCCTCTACGCTTGTCGATACTTCTCGACAAAGTCCACAACCCGGCGATTTTCCGGGGTGTCCTCGACCGTCGTATTCGGAATCGTGGAGGCACAACCGCCCAAGAGAACCACGACAAGTGCAGTGCGAATTCCAAAGTGCGTGCCAGAACGAGAAGACATCAGATCGAGGACCATTGTGAGGACCGCCGTTATTCCAGGGGCGCCGTTCACCCCTTGTAGCGTGGTCGGCCAATTCTGCAAAGAAGCCAGCGAAGCACCCCTAGCGCAAAGATCCCGAACCAGCCCAGTTTCGCCAGGTGCGCCGCGGCGAGGCCGTTCGAAGAGACCGCTGAACATCCGGTTTCTACGTGGGATTGCACCCGCACTCGCACCGAGCCGCGCAAGGGCTGGCCCTGTGGCGTGATGGCCACAGCGTGCACTTCATGATCCCCCGCCCGGGCGAAGCGAATCGGCTGGGCCCGGGCCGCCTCGCCGTATCCGGCGCCGTCCTCGTCCCACGCCCAAGCCACATTTGCACCCGCTGGCGCGCGAGCTCGGAAGTGGGCGTCGCGGCCTGCCAAGATGGTGTGCGAGGGCACGACGATAGGTAACCGTGGGCCCGAGGGAGCGGACGGATTGCCGTCCTGCGCCACGGAGCGAGCCTCCTCCAGGCTGTCTCGGTTGCCCACGCCAACGATGCTCGGTCGGTGGCCGACGGGGCGGACGGGGGTTGCCATAAACCACTGGGTCACTCCCCTCGGAATCGAAGCATCGCGTTCTCGAACGACGACCCACGTTCGTTGGCCGTTGGCCGCGGGTTCGTGTGTTTCGAGACCGTCGAGGCGTGGCGTGGCGAAGGGCTGGCAACCACCCACATGCACGACCCTGCGATCGGAAAGGCGCAGCTCGGCGCCAGCGATCGTTGCGTTCAGCCATGGGGCGCCAGAGCTGGCCAGCGGGCTCCGCAAACCTGAACGGGTCGCTTCCGGATCGTGCACAACCCAAACGTCGACCGCGGGGTCGCGTCGTAGTGAAGCGGGTTCCACTTCCATGTTTCGCAACACGGCCAAACGCACTGGCCTCGAGGAGTCCAGCACCACTACCGAAGCTACGGATGTGCTACGTCCGCCACGAGGGGCGGAGAGGACCAGCGTATAGACGCCCGGAGCGGCGAACGGGGGAATGGAAATCGTCGCTCGATAGATGAGGGACGCTTGCGCGTCGGGACGAACGTCTCGAACGCGAAGCCGGTATCGCCATTCGGCGCCTTGGGCGACGAGGTCGGCGTGGCCCCGGAGCTCGGCGGTCCATCCGTAGAGCGCTCGCGGTTGCTGAATGCCTGGAGGTGGAGTCAACGGGGCCGCCACGCGCACCCGCGTGACAATGCGGGCGCCCGGCCACGCGACGGCGGGGAGGCCCGGTCGCGGGTAGACCAACGAGGTGGCTCCAGAGCGGCGAGGCTCATCAATGGCGCATTCGGGAAGCGAAACCAGCCAGTCCTGCGCTGGCGCTGCGCGTTGGGCCCGAAGTGGGGTGGGCCAGGTTGCAGTGCAGATTGCCGTGCACAGCGCGGCGACGACTAGCCGCGCCAAAACATAACCAGCAGGTCATAGATCGTGTGTGTGTACACCGCGACGGCAAACCCGCGGTAGTGGAACACAAGTGCCAAGTACAACCCGGAAAGGAATCGGAACACGAAGCTCACGAGCTCGAATGAATCGCGAAGGTCGCCGATGTAGTGCACGGCACTAAAGAGCAAGGCTGAGATGACCCCAGCAATCAGGAAGGATAGGCCGACCCGCTTGGTCGCCATATGGAGGAGCTTCGCTAAGCCCCCGAACAAAATGACCCGAAAAACGAGTTCCTCATGAAATCCAGCGCCGGCCGACATCACGATTTTTTGCAGCGGGCTGAGCGTCAGTTCCCCGATTTGCAACGCGGAAACAAGCGGCGGAACAATGGCGAACACGCGATCGACTGCCCAGCCCACCAGCAACATCATCAGGACGGCGAGCAGGAAGCTCTCCGCAACCACGGGAGCAACGCGACGGGGCGGATCTTGCCGGTAGCCCGCATGTACCAGCCCGCGAGACCCAACCCGGCCACAAAGGCCAGTGTGACGCCGATGTACGCGAGGGTGCTGTGTTCCAGCAGCCGAAAGAACACTCCGCTGACGAGATCGACTCCATTGCGTAGCCCACCCACGAAGAGCAGCCCGAGGTGGTAGACAAGAAAGACGGGGACCACCAAGAGCAGATTGGTTAGCGGCTCATAGGGCTGTTTGCGCAGCTTCGGCGCGGCTTGGGCTGAAGGTGCCTCGCGGTTATCCGAGCTCACGCTCGAGGCTCGTGTCGGGTGGTCGGACGAACGGCGACTCTCTTGGAGCACCGTCCTCGGCGAAAGCCTGGGTTGAGTTGGGTATCAGCCATATCGGATTAACACCGCATCGCCTTCGACATTCTGTCCTTCTTCAACCTCGATGCTGGCAATCGTGAGCTCGGCCGGAGCTCGAAGCTCGTTTTCCATCTTCATCGCTTCAATAACGAGCAGCGGTGTGTCGGGTCTTACCGATGCGCCTTCTTCGACGAGAATCTTGACGATGCGTCCAGGCATGGGAGCACAGAGTGCTTGGCCGGCTCCTCGTTCGCCCGCATTGCTGCGTCGGCGGTCGGCGGATTCTACTGCGGTCTGAAGCCGCCGGTCGGCAACGGCGAGTTGTTTCGCGGGAGGCGAAGCTGCGATGTCGTAGTGCTTGCCGTTGAGAATGAGACTCACGCCGCCGGGAATCCACTCGGCGTCGATGCGCATCGTTCGATCGCCGATTGTGGCGGTGAACTCTCCGTTGTGCACGCGCAGCTCGACTTCCTCGATTCGGCTGCCGATCTGGACTCGGAACTTGCCGCGCACAAACTTCTGTCGCTTCTCGCGTGTCACGGGTTGACGGCGGGTCTACAGCAGTGCGTTTGCTGGCGCAATCCTGCCGCTGCGCCATACTTGTCGGCGGTGAAGCGCTGGATCGCGACTCCTGCGCTGGTGTTCACACTGGCGTCTTCGTTCTTGGCCGTGCTGGCCATCGCATTTGTCCCCGAAGCGGCTCGTGCCGAGCGGGGCCATACAGTGCGCTCGGGCCAAACGCTGGCCCAGATTGCAAAGCGATATCGGGTTTCCGTGACCGAGCTGCGCGCCGCGAATCGCATGGGTCGCTCGTCCCGGTTGCGTCCCGGGCAGCGTCTGGTGGTGCCGGATCGGTTCGAAGCTTATGTCCGGCCAGGTGACACGTTGTCCCATCTGGCGCGTCGGCACGATATCTCCATCGCGGAGTTGCGCCGCCTCAACCGCCTCCGGCGCAACGCGAGGTTGCGCGTGGGTCAGCGCCTCGTGCTTCCGGGATTTGTTCCGGCGGCTGACGAAACCCGCGACTGGGGACAGCCAACGGAGGCCGGGACCGTCACTGTGGTTCGGCGTGGCGATTCCCGCCGGATGAAACTGGTCGATGCGAGTGGGCGTGTGCTCCGCGAGGGTCTGGAGTCGCTGGCGGCAGCAATGCGTCGCCGCGAAGACGATCCACTGCGGCCGGCGAACCCACGTTTAGCCATTTTGCTCGCGCGTATCAGCGACCATTTTGGCGGACGTCCGATCACCATCGTGAGTGGATTTCGGGCGGCCGGCGGCTACACACGCGAGACCAGTCGCCACACCAAAGGCCGTGCAACGGATATTCGCATTCGTGGGGTGCGCAATCGCACCCTCTGGGAGTATTGTCGTCGGTTGGGAAACGCCGGATGCGGCTTTTATCCGAGGTCGACGTTTGTGCACGTCGATGTGCGTCGTCTTCGCACGCAATGGGTAGACTGGTCACGTCCAGGTCGGCGGCCACGCTACGGAACGTTGCGAGGGCCTGCGCGTCGCGGTCGGCGACGGAACATGCAGCGCCCCCGGCAGCACGGCGAGATTCCTATGCAGGTGGACATCATGGACGCAAGCGGTGGGATCGAGAACTATGACGACGAAGCGATGGAGGCGATTGAAACTCCGGCCGAAGAGGTCGCTGCGTCAACGCGTTTGCAGGAGGCGCCGCCGCAACGGCACCATCCAACGACGCAGCGCTACTTCAAGCCATAGTCTTTGATCTTGTAGAGAAGGGCGCGGTGGCTGATCTCCAGTAGCTTGGATGCCGCGGTCCGGTTTCCACCGGTCTTTTCCAGGGCGCGCTCGATCAATGTGCGCTCCATGAAAGCCTGCATCTTCTTGATTGAAAGATCATCGCTTGCCATCACGACCCGAGCCGGGTGCACCGGGTTGCGCAGTCGATCTGGAAGATCGTCGATGCCAATCTCGCTGTTTTCGGCAAGGACTACCGCTCGTTCCACAACGTTCTCAAGCTCACGCACATTTCCCGGCCAGGTGTACTGCATCAGGACTTTGCGGGCTTTGGCTCCGATGCCGCGAATATCGGTTCCGAGACGCCCGTTGTTTCGCTCAAGGAAGTGCTCAAGTAGTAGGGGAATGTCCTCTTTGCGATCACGTAAGGGTGGCACTGCGATTTGCAGCACATTCAATCGGTAGAACAGGTCTTCGCGAAATCGACCTTCATCGACCTCGTGCCGGAGGTCGCGCACAGTGGCTGCGACCACCCGCACATCGACCGATCGATCCCGAGTGCTGCCCAGTGGTCGAATCGTTGCCTCTTGTAGCACTCGTAGCAGTTTCACCTGCAGAGAGAGTGGCAGTTCGCCTAGCTCGTCCAGGAACAGGGTTCCGGAACTGGCTTCCTCGAAGAGACCGCGCTTGTCGGAATGCGCATCGGTGAATGCGCCCCGGACGTGGCCAAAGAGTTCACTCTCAAGCAGCGCTTCCGGGATCGCGCCGCAATTTACAGCTACGAATGGTGCACGACGACGCGGCGAGAGTTCGTGAATCGCTTTGGCGACTAGTTCTTTTCCGGTGCCGCTCTCACCTTGAATCAGCACGGTTGTTGCAAACCCGGCCACCTTTTCGAGTGTGCGAAACACCTGCTGCATTCGCTCGCTCTTCCCGATCATCTTCCCAAGCGAGTTCTGTTGACGCACCGCCTTGCGCAGGCGCTTGTTCTCGCGTCTTAGCGATTCACGCTCGTCGGCTTTGCGAAGAGCCAGCAAGACTTCGTCCTGCTTGAACGGCTTGCCAATGTAGTCGTAGGCCCCTGCCTTCATCGCCTCGAGCGCGAGCTCCACCGAGCCGAACGCACTCATCACAATGACCACCGCGCTGGATTGCCGTGCCTTGAGCTCGGCGCAGAGCTCGATGCCACTCATGCCCGGCATGCGAACATCGGCCAGTACAAAATGTGGACCGAATCCGTCGAGGAGCTGCAGGGCGGCCTCGGCGCTGGCTGCTTCTTCGACATCGTAGCCGTGCTTTTTCAAGAGCGTGCGCAGCACCAGCCGCAGGTTCTCTTCGTCGTCGACGACCAATACGCGAGCCATGCTGAAATAATGTCATAGCTATCGCATTGCGGTATGAAAAGTTTGCGCGATGTTCCTCGGGCCCCGCCGCGACTGGCAACCGAGTTGGCATCTATCTGGTGGTTCGTGACAACACGGATCACAAGAACGCCTCGATCTCGGTCGAATCCGGCGGCACGCCATTCGCATCGGCTAGGCCATCCGATAGCTGTTATCAGCTCGATTCTTCTTATCAGTCAGTCTCACTTGGCCAGTTTTCATTCGGCCAACCCACTGGGCACTGTCTTCATTGCTCAGGACACTGTATCTTCCCGCCCGTAATTTCATTCTGTCGATCACCTTGAGGAGACCCCCTTGTTGCATGCACCGCTGACACGCCTCGCCGTACGGACTCTCGTCGGAGCACTGATTGTGTGTACGACCGGTTGTTTGGATCGGGACCTGCGTCCGCTGAACCCGTGCACGGTCTCCGGCGTCACGCGTCGCGTGAAGATCAACAATGTCGACAAAGTCGATTTGCTCTTCATGGTCGACAACTCGAACTCAATGGCTGAGGAGCAGATGAACCTCGCGGCTCAGTTTCCGCGCATGGTCAACATTCTCGCTACCGGAGACCAAAACGGTGATGGCATTGAGGACTTCCCGCCGGTCAAGAGTCTGCAGATCGGTGTTGTGACCTCCGACATGGGAACCGGCGGCTTCATCGTACCAACCTGCGCGGACGCCAATTTGGGAAATGACGGAATCCTGCGCACCCAGGGCAACACCAGCATCGGCGGTTGCCAAGCGAGCTATCCACGCTTTCAGCTCTTCGAGCCGGAGAACATGCCGGGAGGTGCGCCGCAGTTTGCCAATGACGTCACCTGCGTCGCGAATCTCGGCACCAACGGCTGTGGTTTTGAGCAGCAACTCGAGGCAATCTTGAAGGCCGTCACACCAAGTGGGTCGCCTTTGACCTTCGCAATGGGGTCGCGAGGCCACGCGGATGTGATGAACGCAGGATTCGTTCGACCGGATTCGCTCCTCGCCATCATTGTGGTGACGGATGAGGACGACTGCTCGGCGTTGAATCCAGATGTGTTCAATCCGCAGAGCGCTCAGTTCCCCGGCGACCTCAACCTGCGCTGCTTCATGTACGCCGACGCGGCGGTGCATCCCGTGCAGCGGTATGTGGACGGTTTGATCGATGCGCGTGGTGATGAGGATCTGCTCATCTACGCGGCGATCACCGGAATTCCTGAACGTCTCGTCGGCGCCGGCTTCGACGCGATCTTGAGCGATCCGGATATGCAAGAGATGCCCGATCCAGCCATGCCCACCCGTCTGCGTCCGTCCTGCAATCGACCGGGCACCGGTTTGGCGTTCCCGCCAAAGCGAATTGTCCAGGTCGCTCAGGGACTTGAGGCTCGGGGTAGCAACGGCATTGTCCAATCGATTTGCGTTGATGATTTCACGAACGCGCTGACGAATATCATCGAGAAGATCGCGAGCGCGCTGGGAGGCGCCTGTCTGCCGCGGCCTTTGGTGCGCGATGCGAACAACCAGGTGAACTGTGACGTCGTCGAGATTCTGCCTCCCGAGATTCCCAACTGCGACACGGCTCGCGGTCGGATGCCGGACGAGCAGCAACCCACCGAGGTAGACGACATGAATGGCGTTCGCCGTCGTTGCAAGATCCTGCAGATTCCCAGCACGCCGGCGGGTCTGGTCGATCCGAACGGGATCGGTTGGTTCTACGACGACTTCAGTGAAGACGTGCGTATGAACACATGCTCCACCCAGCCACAGCGAATCTCGTTCTCAACCGGAGCCGAGCCGCAGACCGGCGTGGAAGTCCGGTTGGAGTGCTTGCAGTCGGTCGAAGGTACCGGCGACCAAGTCACCATCGGTACGCCATGCGCCGGCGGGGTTGTCGATTGCGCAGCTGGCAACCTCGGCGTTGAAGCTCTGGGCTTCAATGGCGGCCTGGTCTGCGAGCCGTCCAGCAACACCTGTCAACCCGGCTGCATGAACAACTCCAACTGTGCTGGTGGCTACGTCTGCCACGAGGGACTCTGCGTGAATCCCACCTGCGGCGGCGGCTGATCCAGCCGAGCCAAAAGCAAGAAAGGCGACGCGTGGTGCGTCGCCTTCTCTTTTTGAACGGGGGAGATCCGACTGCGGTTGTCGGGGTGAAGATCCGACTGGGGGGGGGAGATCCGACTGCGGTTGTCGGGTCACAAATCCCCGTCCGACTCTGCGACACCCCCGGATTCCGTCCTGAGGCGATGCGAGTTCAGCGACGGTGCGAGGCTCGCGGGCTATTTCGGACGTCTGCGGTCGGTTTCAGCGCCCTCCGATGCGCCAAGTCGACGGTTTCGCAGAGCTCAAACGCAACAATGCGTGCCCACCGTCGAAGTAGGCACGCAAAACGCTGAACTGAAGCGCTGCTAGGGCGGAGGACGGCAGCGAACGCCGTGATGGACTCGCATCCACCAGGTACCCGCGGGGAAGACGACGTTGCGCTGGCCTTGTTGCCAGCGAGCCAGCGCCGCGTCGTAATCGCGGTCGAACTTGCGAAAGGCTTCGATTTCTTTTTGGGCGTCGTCCGAGTTCCCCGCAGCAGAGAATCGCGGGTTGAGACTGCCCCACTCCTCATAGGAGTTGGCGCGGCGGGTGTGTTTGCATCGCATGGCGCGCTGGGCGCCTTGAAACTTCACGCCATTTTCTTTGGCGAAGGCATGAGCCTTGGCTTCGATGTCACGGACTTGGTCGCCGACCTTCTGCTGAAAGACTTGCAGGGTCATGTCGTCAAGAATCGACTTGGGAACCCCGAGTCGAAGCTCGGCTTCGTCGGGCCAGAGCTTTCGATTGTACCGCCGATTCACCGAGGAGCGCTTGCGCCGGCGGCCTTTGGCTTTGTCGGTGCTCTTCTTCTTCTTCTTCTTCCGTGAGGGCCGAGCCAGGGCTTCGAAGAAGTCCGAGGGGCGTTTGGCGACAATGACGCGTTGACCGAGGTCGGTTGGCCGTGTTTTCGCGCCCGGCCACTCACGGGCATATCGAACAGCTCCCGAAGCGGGGGGATTGCCGATGAGATACGAAGCGCTTTCAATGATGGCGTCGTTGTTGAGGAGCTTATGCTCAGTGGGACGCGACTTGTTGAAGACTTCCTCGGGCCAGCCGTGAATGGCTTTGATACCCAAGGCGAATATTCGAAAGAAGTCCCGATAGAAATGAGGTCGGCGCGCCGCGTGGTCGATGAGGATGATGTGAATATGCGTGGACATCACCACGACAGCCACGATTTCGACGCCGTGCTTCTTGGCCATCACCGCCAGTGCGTACCAGAGCAGGCTTTTGACGCGCCCCGATTCGCAGGGCTTGAGCAAGAAGTGACGGCGCGTCGTTCGTCGCTCTACAGCGACGATGTCTCCTGGCAACACGCGACGGCGACGACTTCCCACGCCCCAGACCAGTGCACCGGCAATGCCAGGGGTCTGAGCACGTGATTCCGGATAGTTAGGTCCGCTGAATCGGCGAAATGTGGCGTCGACGCCGGCGGACGCCACTTCGCGACATCGTTGGCGAAGTGACGATTGGCATTTGCTGTTGAAGACGCGGTGCAAACAACCGCGGTCCGATCTCCCTTGCCGTTCCGATCCGGTCCGCGGTGCAAAACAACCGCGGTCCGATCTCCCTTGTCGTGGATCTGGATCTCCCTTCGGATCTCCCTTGTCGTGGATCTGGATCTCCCTTGTCGCCGCTTCGGCGCGGTCCGATCTCCCTTCGGCGTGCGCAATGCCGCACCTCGGCGTGCTAGACGCCTGATCGTAGTTTCCAGGCGGACTCTAGACTTCGTCGATGACGACGCGCCGCGCATAGTAGCCCTCGTCGAGACGGCGGGTCGGAATTGCGTCGTCTTCAATGCGCATTCGAATCGTGTACTCCCCCGGTGCGGCGGGGCGCCAAAGCTGCTGCCAGACCGTCCAAGTCGCATTGGTCGTTTGGGGGGGACAGACGTTCACATTCAGCTGATCGTTTGGCCCCCAACCAAAGACAAGCGCGTCGGTCGGCTCGTAGCCTCCCCACAGGATGCCGTAGACGCGATAGACAATCTCTGCATCGACTCGCCATTTCTCAACGCGAACCGGCATTGCTGCTTGGTCCATCGACGCCGGCAAGAAATCGCTCGCGAGCTCTGGAGTGCCCGCCTGATGCGTTCGACCGGCGAACTCACGCATCAGGCTGGTGCTTGGTGCGGTGTCCTCGACAAAGCGGATCGCATTAACCCACTTGATACAGCAGCAGCCGTACCAACCGGGAACATAGAGTCGCACCGGGGCACCATGATCATTGGGCAGCGGCTGTCCGTTCATCTCGGTCGCAAAAAACGCGTTCGCAAGCTGCTCAAAATTGAAAATCCAGCTCGCGCCCGGCGTGGAGTGTCCGCCAACCGATGGCACCGAATGGTCATCAAAGCCGGAAATCTCAACGCCGGTCGCCGATGGCAACGCAGGCAAGCGAGCCAGCACGTCCGTGACCGAGACGCCGCCCCACCGCGCCGCACTCATCAACCCAAACGATGGACCGCCATTGCCCGAGCACTCCATAACGTGCACGCCGAAGTCTTGTGTCTCCGCGGCGAGAAAATCATCCAGCGAAAGCACCGCGGGGGCATCGACCAATCCGTCCACCGACACCGACCACATCGCGCTCCGATCGAGCAAATCGGGGTCGAAGGTCCGAAGGTAGTAGGTCTCATTCGGCGTCACCGGCTGCTCGGGAATCTTGCTGAGGTCGGTTGAAAGGCGACCGTCCCAAGCTTGTCCCTCCCGCATCTCGAGCGGACGGTCATTGCCGATGAATGGAACGACTCCAATCAGAGTGCCCCCGGCCAGTGCCTCATCACAGGCCGGCCCAGAATCGGCGCCATCGGGCAAGCCAGCATCGGCGCGCGCCGCATCGCCGATTGCCGCATCCCCAGCCGCGGCGTCGGCCGCCGCAGCATCAAACGGCGCGTCCGGGTCGTCTTTGCAGCCAAGGAGCCAAGCTCCCGAGGCACAAGCAGAACAATGGGCAAAGCGACGTCGACTGATCATCGACCCCCGTATGCGCAAGCGCCGATCAAGTTGCACAAAAAGATGCGCTGCCGCCGCACACCCACGGACGCCCAGCCAGTCGTTGACGCGCTACGGTTTCCCCCAGGCAACTCGATCTCGAATCGGTTGATGTCGTTGCGCCTGACGCTGGATTGCCGTTCGATCCCCACCCAGGCGAGTCCACAGGACGGTGTGGGCTGGCTTGGCGCCGAACCGCGCGTCGCAGCCATCATCTCCTTGCTCGCTTCAGTGTGCTCCTCTAGGGTCCCCGCCGTACTGCCGCACGACGAGGATCCACGCATGAGAAACGCCACCAGTCTCACTCTTGCCGTGACGATATTTTGCGTCGCTTGCGGAGACGACAGCGACGTCATGGGCACCGACACGGGTCCCGAAGACGACGCCATGATGCAGATGCCCGACGCTTCGCGGCCGAGCGACGATGCCGGCCAACGTCAAGACGCAGGCGTCAGCGAAGATGGCGACACCGCAGACGGGAGTTTCCAAGGCCCCACGGCGAGCTTTACCACGATGGGCGACCTTCGCGTCGGCGAACCCATTACGTTTGACGGCAGTGAGAGCCACGGCGACGGGCTCATCTACCACTGGTCGTTCCCCTCCGGTGAAGCGGGCGGCCGAGAGACCACTCGAGTATTCGCAGATGCAACGACCGTGGAAGTGTCGCTCACGGTAGTCGACTCTGACGGGCGCACCGACACCGCGACGGACATGCTTGCAATCGCGATGGGTGCGGCCGCTACGGGCACCACCGATATTCTGGTTCAAGTACTTGATAGCGCGAGCGACCCAGTGGCCGATGCAGCGATCACCTTGGAATCGACAATGATGGGAATGACCGACGCGGAGGGCACGCTTTCCATCAGCGGAGTGAGCACGGGCATTCCGGTGGTGCTCACCGTCGACGCAGACGGGTTTGCGAAGCAGGTTGTTCGAACCGTGCTTCCGGCGGATTGGATCGGCGCGGTTCCGGTCCCGATTCGCTTGCTCGAACGAAGAGCGGCAATTCGAGTCGAGCAGATCGAAGATGGCGCCACCGTCGAAGGATCTATGGGCGTTCGGCTGGTGATTCCGCCAGGGGCGGTTGTGGATCAGAGCGGCAATCCAATCTCCGGCAGCGTCGATGTCTATCTAACCAGTGTTGATGTGAGCGACGAGATTCTCCGAGAAGCATTCCCTGGTGCGTTCTCGGGCGTCGGACCGGCAACGAACGGCATTCGGCCTCTCGCGTCCCTGGGCACCGTGGAGTGCCTCATCGTCCCCACCGGCGGCGGCACGGCGCGAATTCGACCCGGCGCTGAGGTTGACCTCGAGATACCGATCATTGCGCCTGCGATAACCCCAACCGAACTTGTTCAGCTTGGTCAGATGCAGCCCGCATGGTCTCTCGACGAACGAACAGGTTTGTGGGTGAGCGAAGGTGATGGCGAGGTCGTTGCCTCTGCCACATCACCCTCGGGCTTCGCGTTGCGGACTCGTGCACCCTCGACGCGCTGGTGGAATGTGGACGTTCCGTTCATTCGTCCTTGGGACCTCGACCGTCCGCTGCCAGGCGCGAGGAGTAGACACGGCCTGTACGGCGAATGCGTCGACACCTCCCAGAACGAACATCTCGATGAACACTGCCAACCTCTCGGCGTTTCAGATACGACGGGCCCTCGGTCCCTCCGGGCAGAGCCTCACGCTGCCCAACAACCGAAACCTACGCTTTCGAGCGACCTCCGCGGACGGGCTCCTGGGTGGAAACGTGGTCTCCGCGGGAGATGCCGACAGCGGCGCTACCGAGGTGATCATCGACCTGGTGCCCCAGGATCCCGGCGGCGCGGGCACGACGCTAATGCCACCTGTGTCGCATGACGATTCGCTCGCGATGGGAGAGAGCAATCGCTTCGTATTCTCGGCGGGGCCCAATGAAGTGGTGCTCATCGAAGCGGCGCGAGATGGCGGAACACTATCAGCCGACATCTCCATCTACGTGGAAGGCGGCAACTTCATTCAGTCGTCTAGCTTTGCGACATCACCGACCACACTCTGCCTCACCGCCGTGGAGGCCACGACCTTCGCGATCGTCGTCGAAACGACGTCGGGAAGTGGCGACTACACCCTTCAGATTGTTAACGGGCCCACCGTGGCGCTGGATACCGAGTTGAACGAACAGCCGCTGAACTCGACAAGCCCGACGCGAGTCTACGGATTTGAAGCGGCCATGGACGAGCAGCTCAACGTGGCTTGGGAAGATGAAGACTTCGCCGACGCGAACTCTTCGCGGGCGCGAGTTTATGACGTTGCCTCTTGCTCCGAAGTCGCCTCTGCGACCACGTCTGCCGTCTATGGTGAGACGCAGCTCTTTCTGGCGCCGTCCAGCGGCTACTACATCACGAAACTTGAACTTCTCTCTGGAGTTGGAGGACAGGTCACGTGGGCTGTGTCCGATGTGGATCCACTGCAGGACCTAATACCGAGCGACCCGTTTAGCGAGGCCATGGGCGAAATCACGATTCTCGGAAAGCGAGATGCCTGGCGCGTGCCCGCGACCGCCGGGGATGAGATCACCTACGCGATCAACAACCGCTTCGATGAAGTTCCCGGGGGCGAGGTTGGACTAGCGGCTCACGCTCGTCTTTACGCGCCCAGCGACAACCCTCGATATCCCTCCCGGCCACAGCGAGAAGAGATCAGCGCCTATGGGTCCCCGGGCGACAGTGTCAGCCTTCGGCGGCCCCAGGACCGTTCCGACCACCTAGTTGCCGAAGACGGTGATCACATTCTGCTTGTGGTTCCCACACGGCTCACGGCGCGCGGAACGCATCGCGGAATCTACTCAGTAGCCGCCGCGAAACCCGATGCGGAGCCATTGAGCCTCGGCGTTCCCAGCAACGGCACGCTTACCAACTACGTCGAGTGGAGACGCTTCTCGTTCACCGAAGCGTCCACTGCCGACGCACTTCTTTTCCGCACAACGCGGGACAACACGGAGTACGTCTATGAGTGCCTCTACGACAACGCGGGTGTTCTTCTCGACGGTCCACGATCTCGCGGCACACGCATGCCATCGCTGGAAATCGCTCGCGCGGATCTGACCGGCTCGGGACAGACCTACGAAGTTCGAATCGAGCCGACCAGCGGATGCAACGACGGAGGCCGTGTGTTTTGGACCGATGCCATCAACTACACCCAAGTAGTGATCGGGCTCAACGCGCCCACCGCGGCAACTCCCTCCATGAGCGGCACCGACTACCCCGGCGCGATTGCCGTTGCGGGCCAGCGGGACTACTACCGCGTGGTGGTGCCGGCAGGCATGACACTCGAAGCACGGGTGCCCGCCACCACTGAGCTCGAAGGCCGGCTGTATGTTTACGGAGAACCAACCAGCTTCACCGACCGGCCCAACGTGGCGGGTGCCGGCATCGTGACTTTCCAGGATGCCGTCATCTCCTTCACGCCAGCATCAGAAACTACGGTGCTGGTGGAGGTGGATGGGGGCGACGAGCCGGCCGCCACCGGCTCCTATACCCTGCGCCTTACTCTCAACTAGCAGGGCGCGCGGAGTACTCAGAGCAGTGAGCGTTGTCTAAATGAGCAGCGACTCGCACTGTCCACGCGTTGTATTGCAGACCAGTGGCGTGGTGCAGTCGTCGTCCGATGAACAGGTCGTGAGGCAAACGCCGCTCACACATCGCGCGCCGCCGTCGCAATCACAATCGTCGAGACACACCGAAGGCAGATTGTCGCAAGTCTCACCTTCGCGCAGAACAGCTCGGTCATAGTGCAGTTCGAGCGGCTTGCCGTTCAGCGTCACGCTTGCGCCAACGAGCGCCCCATAGACCGTGCGCACGCCGGAGTCGACTCCGAGAAACACCTGAGTCCTTGTAAAAAGATTGGCTCCGAGCCTGGCTCCACCGATAAAGCTGGCTCCGCCTTCGACATAGATCCGCACTTTGCTCGGGTTGCGGAGCGAGCCAACCTCGTCCGTGGTTTCGATAGACACGCCGCCCGAGGACATCTCCCCGCCGCCGGCGGAAACGAACACGTCCAGCGTCGCACCCGGCCGAACGTCGATGGCACTCTGGATTTGCAAGTTCCCCTGAACATAAAGCGCCGTTGCGCCAGTGACGGTTATGGGTGCAGCGATAATGGCAGACTGCGCAATACGAAACCGCCCGGCGGGCAGGCTGCCGCCAGTGCGAAAGATGCCAGGGTCGAGCAGTGGAATATCGGTCCTGGAAAAGGCCTCCGCGACAATTCCCGCGACGTCCACCGACGCGACCCGCTCGCCGCTGCCGCCGCCGCCGCAAGAGCAGATCGGATCGAGCGGCACTTCCTCACGCCGCAGCTCACCTTGCACCGTGATGGGCCACTCTGCGGGCAACGTCGCACCGGGCGCAATCTGGGCATTGCGACCGACCACAATTTCGTCTCCCATTTGGCCCTGAGTGTCGATCGAGCCGTTCAAGCGGAGGTCTCGCCCTACTTCGATTCTCGCTGTCGCCGATCCGCCCCCGCCGCCAAGCGTCAGATCCCCATCAAACTGCAGATCGCCATCGACACGAAAGAGCACTTGCTGCCGCCCTTGAACCTCAAAAAAGGGACCTTGCTGCCTATCCGCATGCGACCGATGAATCACGCTTCCTCGAATATGGCCATGCCCAAACGACAACTGTCCCATGGAGGCAACTGCGCCCCGCCGCGCTCGACCGTCTGTTCGTACGCCGCCTCCGCAGCGTCGAACCCATCGATCAAGCTCGCACCTTCGCTAGTGTACGTGCGTATGTTCCCGCACGCGGTCACTGCATAACGAAACGTTCGCTGAGCTAAAAATCCCGCGCAGCCGACAGCTCCGCCGGGCAGTGGTACTCCCAGCTCACCAGGTCCCGGGGTGGGAAACGGTTCAGAAGTCGGCGGCGCAGTGTCCGGACGCTGTCCATCAGGCATCTGTCCGTCTGGTGCCTGCGGGAGGGAATCGATAAGGCGGTCGGCCGTTGCATCGGCTGGGCCAGCATCGCCCGTCAGGGAGGTGGTCTGAGGCGATGAGCACGCACTGACCCCAACCGCGACAAGCAGGAGCATTCGTTTGGTCGTTTGCATATCGATTCCGCCTCTTTCTACATCCATGTCATTCGACAACTCTGGCCGCCGTCCGCTGAACTCGTGGCTCGGAACAAGCGCAGCACGTAGGCGCGCAAACCAGCGCCACACATGAGAATCGGGTCGTCCATTGTCCGGAGCTGGCCGCCGTGGATACATCGCAGGCGACGAGATCGCCGACCTGCGCGCGCGAGCGCAGTCGCGTCAGAGCGCCGCCCCTTACGGCGGCGTTGCGTTGCAACGTCATTGCACGTCAAACGTCGTCACGCCTCCCTGACCACCCACGCGTGTGCCGTCGGAGACGAAAAGCGTATAGCGCCCAGTCACCAAGGGCATCGCCGCCAAGCACCCGAGAGCCGCCGGCGGACATTGCCCAAACACAATCCGATCGCTTGCGGGAGGTGCTCCACGAAGCAAATCCCAAAAGCTCTGGCCGCTGCCCTCGTGCACGACGGATAAATCCCAACCGTCGGCACCGGGAAGAACTTCGTCTGGATTGGCCCGCCAGCACAATGTTGGCGTCTCGCCAACACGGACCGTGCCGGCTGCTCCACTGCCGCCACCTGCACGGGATAGCGGCACAAACACATCACAACCTGAGGGCAACGCACCACCGGCATCATCATTGGTCCGGTCGCTCGTACCTCCGGTGTCCACCGAGACAGCTGTGTCCACCGAGACGGCCGCATCCACGGGAGGCATTTGTGGTGCATCAAGTTCAGGCGGACTCGCGTCACGAGGGGTGGCGTCATCCGTGGTGGCATCCGCAGAGCCGGTCGGGACGGTCGCATCTTCGTTCCGAGCAGCCGCTGGACCACGCGGAGCTGTGTTGCAGGCAATCAGGGCGCTCCCGATAGCCATCGACCAGAACGCGACTGTTTTGCATAGCCGCAGCTTCTTGCGCAAACCAAACGGTCGGCGCCCAAACCGCACACCCATAGCCTGGGCTGAGGCATGTCTCATGCCACGCCACTCCTAGGGCCTCGGGCCCAATTCGTGGGGCCGGTGACGAATGGTCGAGGTGACATGACCTCACTTGAGCAGTCCCGACCCGCCGATCGAACCCGCGAGTGGCAGGGCTTCACGCCGCGAACTCCGATGCGTCGCCCAGCCCGCGCAGCTTCGTAAATGCTCAATACATCCGCCACCCGCGACCTCGGATTCTGTGGCGGCGTATAACGTGGTGAGCAGCCGCGGATAGGTGCCGCCCTCAACGCCAGATGCAGCACATGCTCCAGCGACGCGGTCGCATCAACCTCAGTGCTGAATCGCATCCAAGAGCTTTTGCGCAGTCGCCGGCCTAAATCCCAATCCGCACAATGCCTCGAACGCTCGCCGACACCGATGTGGCTAACGAGGGTCGCGCTCAAGCAGCCACCCTCCCCGTTTCGCAGTCTAGTCGATCTCGCCAAAGAGTGGGGTGGCTGGGTGCTCCGGATCATCCGAGCAGAAATACCCGTGCACATGGTCGGCGAGCTCGTGTTGCGTCAGCGTCCCGCTGCCATCTGTATCGAGCCGACGAAACGCGGCCATGTGTCCGTGGTCCACGCCCAACGTCTTTCGAAAGAGCCAGAATTCGATGGGGCCAATCTCGCCATCGCGGTTGATATCGATGGCCGCGAAAAGCGCGTTGGACAACGGCTCGAGCGGGCGCCGGTCGGCCCCGCCACGCGCACCGTCAATGATGGCGTTCCAATAATCAGCAAACGCCTCGAACGACACTGCGCTTTCGAAACACACTGCGCTCTCGAGAGACGCTGCCCCCTGATATTGCGTGGAAATGGACTCAAGGCTCTGCCAGAACGAAAGCAACGCCTCCCGAATAGTCGCTGCTGGCCCATCCTCTGGGAGTAACCCGGTCATGTTTGATAAACCGATCCGCGATTAGCTCAAAGTCGCTTCGCTGAAGGTCCCCGCTGCCGTCAGCATCGAGCACACGAAAGAAATGGTAGAGCTTACGACGCTGCAAATACCCGAGGCACGGCCAGCGGCGTTCCGTTCGTTGAGGCGCGGGGAGTAAAAAATGGCTCGACGGACTTCTGCGAAAACGATCCAACACCGGCGAGTAGGTCTCAAACAGAATGCTGCCGCCGTCGAAGGTCAGCATGCGAAGCCATCCGCTACCACCCTTGGGCCACCATTGGTAGTTGGCCAATACCTGATGAACCAAGTTGCCGTGCACACCACGGTCCGTGCGCCTCGCCTCGCCATAATCATGACCACAAAGAACCAGGAAGATATTTGCATGGCGCGCGATCAACTTCGTCCATACCTCTGGCGCATCGTTGCCGCTGATGCCGTAGGCGTCGGCTCGCAACGAACGCCGGCCGCGAACATCAATGAAGCCGTGCGTCAGTACAATCACGCGACATTGCGAGTGCTCAGCGATGACCGAGTTGGCCCACTGCAGAACTTCATCACGAGGAAGGAACTCCAACGAGAGAACCAAAAAAACCTCGGAGTCGGCCTCGAAACGGATGAAGTAGTTCTCCGAACCATCACCGTAGTGGCCGCCATACTGATAGCCCGCTGTGTTCGGGAAACGATCCGCGGCGAAGCGCTCTGGAGGGAAATAGCGACTCAGAAGCGAATCTCGGCGATTCGACGCCCAAAACCGCCCGGCCGGTGGCGCTTCTTCATAGCCCATGTCGTGATTTCCAACGCACACCACATAAGGCACGACACCATCGAGCTGCGCCATCGCCTGCGACGCAGCTTCCCATTCTGGTTGATAGTTGCTCTGGGTCAGGTCGCCTTCTTGCAGCACCAGAGCCACGCCAAGCCGCTCCGCATTCTGGGCAACCCACTGCACCTGCGCATGCAAAACATGCTGTTGATCGTCCATACCGAACAACTTCGAGGCCAAGCGCAAACGCAGATCGTTGTAGTGCTGAAAATCCGGCAGAACGACGAGGCGGAACACAATTGCCCTCTACGTCGCAGCCTTCACGGCAACACTGCAGAGACCGACGTCCCAGTCGCGGCTGGCCAGCAGCGGCTCATACCTTTCCTGAAAGCGCCCGGAGTTCAGGTCGTCTTCCAGTCGCCGCAGCCCGTCGTCCACGCCGGCTGTCACACCACCGCTCAACGACGACGACTGGCTGCGGTAGTCGTCATCCAGCAGCAACCATGGATGCTTCCACGCTGCACCAAAGAAGAGATCACGAAACTGCTCCGGTACCGGATGGTGCTCGACTGAAACGCCTCTCCCGCAAAGTTCTTCCACCAGCGCTGCAAGTTCGTGCACGGGCCTGGTTCGTTCGAGGTTGCGCGCGACGATATTCGGCAAATACTCGTGAATCCAATAGGGCTGCGCTTCGCGCGGATCGACACAGATGATGCCGACCGCCCCCTTGTTCGTGACGCGCTCGATCTCGCGCAATGCCGCACGCAGATCGCGAAAATGGTTCACGGAAAGCACGCACGCAGCGGCGTCCGCGGCTCCAGAGTCCAATGGAAGTTCCTCTGCGAAGCCCTGCAGCCACGTTACTCGCTCGTGACGCGGAGCCTGCGCGCGCATGCGGGCGGACGGTTCCACGGCCGAAACTTCCGCACCCAAATCGGCCAGCGCGCAAGCGTAGTTTCCCGTACCCGCGCCAACCTCGACGAGCCTCAAGCCGGCAGCCACACCACAAATGTCGGCGAGTGTCTTCGTGATCAGTGGGTCGGCTTGACGGAACCGATTGTAGCCCTCGCCAATGCGGTCATAGAGCCACACGCGCTGCCTCCTGCTCCCGCTCTGTGGCTTGAGTCAGCGTGCCAACATCTTCGTTGTACCTATCCGTCCAGGTGAACACGCCAATCGACGAGATCGGATAGCTCTTTGCCAGACGGCCGAAGTGCGCCGCAGGCACATAGATACGGCGGCCGCTATTGCGCAAACCGCTCGCGAGCAGATCGATAGCGCGCAATGTCGCCGGGCTGTCCGGTCTAGCGTATTGGCACACCTCGCGATGGTCTCGATCCGCGCTGTTAACCATCTGCGCCAAGTCCGCTCGGCCCCACTACGAAGAAGTCAGCGACCTCCACCAGTTCGGCGCTGCAGAACACCGACGACATGGTTTCCACCATCGAGCCAAGAGCGACATGCACGCCCAACCGGTTCATGCATCCGCGAATTTGAAACAGCTCCTCGGGCGATCGGACCATGGGCACAAGGACCTGCAATCGCTCAGGCGAGAGCAGGCTTGCGGCTCGCTGAACACCCAGCAACTCCAATTCCAGTTGGCGGCGAAATTGCGAATGCACGAAGCGCGCACCGCCACGCAAACCAAGCATGGGGTTGTCTTCGTTTGTTTCGAACTCGTCCCCACCCACAAGTCGGCGGTAGTCACGAGCCCGAAGATCCGTCAGTCGCAACGTCACCACACAACGCGGAGGAATGACACTGCCCAAATGCGCCAACCGCTCAGCAAACTTCGAGATATAGAACTCCTGCGCAGTCGGGTATCCGGCAACTTTTCGCTCCACCAATGCGCGCAAGCGCCCGCTGAGGGTTCGCTCGTCGTACCGGACCAGCGCCATTGGGTGAATGCGGACATCGTCGTAGACAATGCTCTCGCCCCGGACGTGAACGCCCTCAATCGCGGTGTGCTGGGCCAAGCGCGCCAGCGGCGCCGACGGATAAGATGCAATCAAGCACACCGGCACCGGCACGTCGGCGGATGGTCTTTCAGCGCGATCGGTGTGCACAACCGGCAACGCACAGTCGTAGAGGTGACCCTCATCGCCATTGCATTCGATCGATGCCATCACCTTTGTCTGTGGTAGACCGTCAAACGCTTCGCCAATCGCAAGTGTCGGGACGCCTAGCTCGCGCATATGAATCGCTGGATGCGAAGTGGGCGCTAAATGACGCACCACAAGCCCAGCCGCTCCCGCCAGCTTCGGCACGTCGGTCACCGCGATGGTCTCGGAGGCGACAATGCAACCCTGCACCGATGCGCCAATCGCGAAACAAATGAGCCCGCCGGAACCCGCGCCACGCACAAGCGGCACGCCGGCCCACCGCGGAGTCGCGTCGTGAGCGGCGAGTCGAGTCGACAACGCAGCCGACGGGGGACCCGTCTGGTTACGCAGCTGCAGGTAAATTGGTTCACCGTCTCGGTCGACGGCAAGCTCGACGTCAACCGCCGCTCCGCGATGATTCGCGCAACACTCAACATCGGCCGCAATCTTCAGAATCGTTGGGTCGCTAAGCGAGAAGCCGATCGACGTGTTGGGTACCAGCCGTAGACCGCCGCTCGAATCCGGTTCACACCGATCGAGTTTGAGGCCTTTGCGCCGCGCCACAATTCGAAGCGGATCGCGAGCAACAACAAACTGGTCTGCGTCGACCTGTCCGTCGTTGTTGATCGCACCCAGTCCATGGGTGGCTTCGATGAGAATGAGGTTGTCGTTCCCGGAAATCGGGTCGCGGCTGAATGCGGTCGCGGCGGCGGCCGCCGTCGCGATTCGCTGAACAAGAAGCGCCATGGCGCACTCACGCGGATCAAGCCGATGCCGTTCGAAGTAGTCCCAGGCGATATCGCTGAGCGCGCTGGCATAGCAAGCTAGCGCTGCATCGGCGCATTGGTCGTGACTGACTACGTTGATTTCCGAATGAAAAACACCAGCGCAGGAATGCTCGCGGTGGTCTTCAAAGGGAAACACCGAGCTGCGAACCACTGCAGGCGCATTGATTTCAGAAAGTGCTTCGGCCAGCACTCACGCCGTAGGCGGCCAGGTTGAAGGTCGGGTCGGGGAGGCGGGCGATGACCGCGGCCAGGAACGGGCCTTCCGCCGCCATCATGATCCACGTCGCCGCGAGGGGCAGCCAGAATCGAAAGATGAAAGCCTGCGAGTGGGGCGCCGCGTCGCCGCTCGGCACGGCTGGGTGCTCCGCGGATTTGGGACCGGTGGAAATCTCTCTCTCCTTCGACGGGATGGCAGGGAGGTCGGCGGATCACCCTCCCTCGCCGGGTAGTCATTCCGGACCGGCGGTTCGAGACGCACGACACGAACCCGGCGCGGATCGCTACGATCCCTGTGAGTGCAGGACGAGCCCACCACTACCGTAGTCCACCGAGGCTATATTTTACGTGTGAGCGTGCCTTGCAACCTTCGGAATCGGTTGCGTAGGTTGGACTTTCGTGGTTCGCGCTCCGCCAGGCGCGTCGGAGGCTCCCGTTGAACAACCCGTCGATCGGCTCACCCGTGCCGTTCATCACCACCGCCCAGATGGTGGAGATAGACCGGGCCATGGTCGAGGACTACGGCATCGATCTCCTGCAGATGATGGAGATGGCCGGACGGGCGTTGGCGGATCTGGCCCGGCGACGTTTCCTCGACCGGGACGCCGCCGGTGCCACCGTGACGGTCTTGGCGGGAACCGGAGGCAACGGTGGGGGCGCGCTGGTCGCCGCCAGACGGCTGCACACCTGGGGGGCGTTCGTCGAGGTCTACCTGACGCAGCCGCCGGAGCGCTTCACGGGCGTGCCGGCCCACCAGCTCGAGATCCTGAATCGGATCGGTGTGCCGATCGGACTGCCCGAAGACCTTCCGGAACAACTCCCCGCGTCGGAAACCGAGCGGGAGGCCGCCGCGGACCGCCCCCCCGAACCTCCCCACTCGCGAACCGTGATCCTGGACGGAGTGATCGGATACAGCCTTCGGGGCGCGCCCCGCGGCGCGGCCGCAGACTTGATCCGATGGGCCAACGCCAGCCGCACCCCGTGCCTCTCGCTGGATGTGCCGTCCGGCGTGGACGCAACCTCGGGCTCTGTGTTCAGTCCCGCGATTCGTGCCGCTGCAACGCTCACGTTGGCGCTTCCCAAGGTCGGTCTGGGGCACCCGGCCGTCGCTCCGTACGTCGGGGAGCTCTATCTCGCCGACATCGGAGTGCCTCCGGAGCTCTACGAGTCCGACGGAATTCGGGTCTCGGCCCGGCGGATCTTCCAGGGTGGGGACATCGTCCGACTCGTCTAACGTCCCGGTCTGCCGACGCCCCGACAACGGGTTTCCGCTTGCCGCACTCCCGCGAAAAGGCGTAGGGTTCCCCTACGCTCGTTTCCCTCGGAGGTCCAAGTATGCACGTGAAGTTTCGCCCACTCGTCCGGCTCCACCCTGCCGGCCTCGTAACGGCTTGCCTCTTCGGTCTGTTCGCTCTGCCCACCTCCGCCGCCGCCCTTCAGGCCGAGGGAGACCGATACGTACTTCCGCCCGCACGTGTGCAGGAGCTGTTCGAGACCGACAAGAACTTCGCCAACCTGGACAATCCCGACCCGAGCGATCGCTATTTCGCCATCCCGCACGTAACCGAGCTGTCGACCCTGGTGCGGATGTCCGAGGAGACGTACCGCTTGGCCATGCTGGAGCTGCGACCGAGGGTGGACCGGCCGTGGCACCTGGACACGTACGGCCTCGACGGCTTGCAGATCTACTCGTTGGCCGAGAAGACATTCCGTTCGATCAGGGTGCCCGACGGGGCGCTGATCAGCGACTTGACCTGGTCGCCGTCGGGAGACGAGATCGCTTTTTTGACCCACCTGCGGGACCGGACGGAGGTGTGGACCGCGGACCCGGCCGACGGTCGAGCCGAGCGGCGGGCCGATCTGCACGTCATGACCAGCCTCGGCTCGAGCTCACGAGGGCAGGGCAGCGCACCTTCACGGATGGTGCAGTGGGCACCCGATGGACGCATCGTCACTCTCGTGACGCCACCCGACCGCGGAGCCGAGCCTCGGAACGGCGCTGTGCCCGCCGGGCCGGTCGTTCGTGAGACGCGGGACGAGGAGACGCCCAACCCCACCTATCCGTATCTGCTCCGCACCGGTCACGACGCCGACCTGTTCGAGCACTATACCACCAGCCGCATCGCGGTGTTGGAGCGGAACGGCAGGTCCCGGCTGATCGGGCCGCCTGGCATGTACGAGTCCGTTTCGGTCAGCCCGGATGGACAGCACATCCTGGCCACGCGTGTAACCCGTCCGTTCTCGTTCATTGCCCCGTACTTCAACTTCCCGAGGGTGACCGAGGTTCTCGACTTCGACGGAAACGTGGTGGCGGAGTTACACCGAACGGAGCTGAGGGAGGGACGGTCGGGAGGTCGCTTCGGTCGCCGGACGGCGGGCGACGAGCCCCGCGATTGGGCGTGGCGCCCCGACGGATCCGGACTCACGTATCTGCAGCGGGCTCCTCGAGAGGACTCGGCTGACGAGGATGACCGGCCCGACCGAATCATGTGGCTGGCCCCTCCGTTCGACACGGCGACCGCGACGGTTGCCGCCGAGAGCTCCGATCCCCTGAGCGATGTCGTGTATTCGGAGGACGGGACCCACGTGTTCGCCGAGGTACGCAAGGACGGCGAGACCGGGCTCGCGTATTGGAACCTGAGCGACGGCCTGCGGCCCGAGCGACGCCTCGCCATCGATTGGTACGACCCCGACGCGCTACTCGAGCTGCCCGGCGAGCTCTGGACGAACCGAACCGGAAACGGGCTCGACGTGGTGCGACCGACTTCCGACGGACAGGTGCTGCTGCGAGGCCCCGGGTACGCCGAGGACTATCGTCCCACGCCGTTCGTGGACCGCCTCCAGATCAGCACGGGCCAATCGAGCCGGCTGTTCACCGGCGCAAAGGACAGCTTCGATCAACCGCTGGTGGCGCTCGCTGCGGACGGGAGCCGGATGATCGTGCGACGGGAAGGTGTGCACGACTTCCCCGACAGCTTCCTGTGGCAAAGCGGCCGTTGGGAAAACCTCACCGAAAACCGGGACCCTTTCCCCGACATCACCGCAGCCGAGCGGGTGGATTTCTCATTCGAGCGCAGGGACGGACTCGAGATCAGAGGCCGGATCTCCCTCCCGGTCGACTACGTCGAAGGCACGCGGGTGCCGGCGATCTTTTGGACCTATCCGCGTGAGTTCCGAAGCGAGGATGCATTCACCAACGCGACGATTCGCTCCAGAAACCTCAACGCGCACACCCAACTGAGCTGGCTGCGCTGGTCCGATATCTGGCTGACCCAGGGATATGCGTTGGTCTATCCGGACATCCCGATCGTAGGCGAGGACTACAACGATTTCTACATCGCCAACATGGTGGACGGCATGTACGCGGCCGTGCGAGAGGTGGACCGACTCGGCTACGTGGACATCGATCGGATCGGCCATGGCGGGCACAGCTACGGTGCCTTCGCGACGGCCAACTTCCTGGCTCACACCCCCTTCTTCAAGGCCGGCATCGCCGGTGACGGAGCCTATAACCGCACCTTGACCCCGCAGGGATTCCAGGCGGAGCCACGCAACATCTGGGAAGCACCGCACGTGTATATCGAGATGTCGCCGTTCTTCAAGGCCGACCAGATCAACACCCCGTTGTTGATGTACCACGGGGCCGATGACAACAACACCGGCACGTTTCCCATTCAGTCCGAGCGCCTGATGCAGGCGTTGCAGGGTCTCGGGAAGACCGCCGTCCTGTATATGTATCCATTCGAGTCCCACACCCCCCGGGCAATCGAGAACAACCTGGACATGTGGGCGCGGTGGCTCGCGTGGTTCGATCACTACGTGAAGGGCACGGCCGGGGACGACCTGGTGGGCGGGCGTTGAGCTCCTACGTCGATCTACCTCGGGTAGCCCGTGCATCGGTCCGCCCGTCGGCGGACACGGGTAACGCTGGCATTCGTTGGAATTGGAATAGGGGATGGACCGCGATGAAAACTCGACACTATGCGATGCTTCTCGGCGCGCTGCTGCTATGGGCCGCGGCCGTGCCGGCACAGGCGCAGAGCCCGGAAGGCGGCCAACGTCTGCACGCCGCGCTGGACGGGAAGTCCGAGGTGCCCGAGGTCGGAAACCTCGGTGGCTTCGGCACTGCCATACTGAGCGTGAACGTGGGCCAGAGCCGTCTGTGCTTCGACATCCAAGTGGCGGGAATCGAGACCCCCACGGGCGCGCACATCCATCGCGGTGCGGCGGGCACGGCCGGAGAGGTGGCAGTCGACCTGACCGGAGCGTCGAACGGCGAGCTTGCCGGATGCGCGGAGGCGGGAAGCGAGCTGTTGCGCGAGATGCTGACCGATCCCGGCGGCTTCTACGTCAACGTGCATACGGAGGCGTTTCCACCCGGCGCCATCAGAGGTCAGCTCAACGGCTGACCCGCGTCGGTCAGGATCCGGCGCCGACCCGTCAGGCGACTCCGATCGTGCCGCAGGCCATGACCGAGCCACCCGACGTATCCCGCGCGGGACGTTGCAGGTGAACGACCACAGACCGTCCGATGACGGAATCCGGACCGTCGAGCGGCAGCTGCGAAACCGTGGCCGCCGCCCTGGCGTGCCACCCGTCCGAAGCCGACAGCTCCATGACCCAGCCCGAGCCCTGGGGCGGAGCATCGGCGCGGAAGCGGTAGGGCGGCCCGGCCGACAGGCCCGTCGGCTCCGAGCAGTCGCCCGATGTGTGAACCCGCAGGACGTGCGTACCCGGAACGAGGCCGTCGATGTCCACCCGGACCTGCACGCCTTCGGAGGTCGCGTTGAACCTCACCGTGCCGCGGGCCAGGCTGTTGCGGGTGGCACGCACCACTGCCACGGCGGCATCGACCGGCGGCCTTTCGGCGGGCGGCGTTACGACGGGCGGCACTACGACGGCGATGGGTGACGACACGTCCGAAAGTCCAGCCGTCTCGGAAAAGTAGGGCACCGTACGCGCCGCACCGGGAGATTCCCAGACCAGCCCCAACCCGGCCCCTAGCAGTAGCAGGACGCCGGACCACCGCCATGCGCGTGTGCCGGAGATTCCGGGCCGGCGAGCCGCTTCATCACCGTAGCGGCGGATCTCCGCGTCTGGGTAGCGATCCATGTCGATCCTCCGGCGTTCGCGCCAGTAGGTCGCGTCGTGCCCCCCAACGTCGCGGCCGGTGTTACGTGCCAACGGAGTGGAGCAACGTGCGGGCCCGGCCTCCGGATCCCGGAGCAACCGACCCGCTACGACGCGATTTCGACCGCAACGACTGCGATTTGGAGGAAGATTGGCCCACGACGGATCGGGATCGATCCACCCCTACCTCGTGGTGGTGACGCGACAGATGCCGCGGAAGCGCCGCGGCCGGGACTCGCCGGCGAAGCGTGCCCGCGGGTTCCGAATCAGGTGGCTGGAACTCGTTTCGGAGCTACCTGCAGTCGGGATCGCTGTCCAGGTTCGACTCCACGATGAGCTGAACCGTCTCACCCGGATCAACCTGGAGCGCCCTGGTAACGCAGCGCCCGGCGGCCAACAAGTCGATCTCGATCTGGAGCGGCTGCGAAAAGTCCCAGCGCAGCGTGAACCTGCCTTGGCCCTTTCCGGTCACCGTGCCGAGGCGGCGCCGGAGGCCCGGGGCAATGGCGTGTAGGGTGGCGTCTTGGAAATTATGGTTGTCCACCTCGATCGTGACCGTGCTCGCTTCTGTTCCGAACGGGTCGCCGGTGGATGAAGTGGTGCCCGCACACCCGAGCACGGCCATCCCGAGAACCATTGACCACAACGCTGACTTTCCGATCATCCCCACCTCCAAAACGAGAAGCACCCGCACGCGATGTTGATACCCACGGCTTGACCCGTCGCTCCCCACCCGCCAAGCTCGCCGCCGTGATCACCGATCGAGTTGGTATCGTCGAGGGCTCGCTGGACCGCTTCCTGGAATCCGCGTCGCCTCCGTCCCGTGTTCTCGCAGACGACGGGGCTCTCGTTTCCGGATCGAGTCTGACCCGCGCGGACGCGCTACGGATCTTCCACGCTCAGCTCACGAGTCGCGCGATCGACGTGGCTGCGCGGGAGCTCAAGGGCCGCGGCCTGGGATACTATACGATCTCCAGCGCAGGGCATGAGCAGAACGCCGTCGTGGGGTATCGGCTTCATACCACCGACCCGTGCTTTCTGCACTATCGTGCGGGCGCGTTCATGATGGCGCGGGCACTGCACGATCCTTCGGTGGACGCGGTGACCGACACGCTGCTGTCCGTCTGCGCCAGCGAAGACGATCCGATCGCGCAGGGTCGTCACAAGGTCTGGGGCAGCCGGCCGCTCTGGGTGCCCCCGCAGACCAGTACGATCGCGTCGCACCTCCCCAAGGCCGTCGGCATGGCGTTCGCCATGGCCCGCGGCAGCCGGCTCGGGATGCCGTCGGAGCTTCCCGCGGACTCGATCGTGTGCTGTTCGTTCGGTGACGCCTCCGCCAACCACGCCACCGCTCTCGCCGGCATTCACGCCGCTCGCTACGGGCATCGGCGGGGCAACCCCATGCCGATCCTGTTCGTGTGCGAAGACAACGGCATCGGCATCTCGGTCGACACGCCCGCACGGTGGATCGCGGACTCGTTCGGCAACCTTCCGCACCTTCACTTCGTCGATGCGGAAGGGCCGCTGGACCGGATCTGGGAATCAGTGGAGGAGGCCATCGAGACGTGCCGCACCGCGCGGGCGCCGGTGTTTCTGCGGTTGGCAACAGTTCGCCTCTGGGGGCACGCGGGCAGCGACATCGAGACGGCGTATCGGAGCGTCGCCCAGATCGAGTCTGCCGAGGCCAGGGATCCCATCCTCCTCAACGCCGGCCGTCTCCTGGAGCTCGGAGCGGCGACACCCGCGGAGCTGAGCGCCATGCGCGCAGAGGTTCGCGAGCGCGTGGCCCGAGCCGCAGAAGAGGCCGCCGGAAGGCGCCACCTGAGCTCGGCCGCCGCGGTCATGGCCCCGCTGGCGCCGTACGACGCCGCCCGCACGCTGGAATCCTCCGAAGGCGCACCGAGTCCCGAGCGGCGGAGGGAGGTGTGGGGAGACGAGCCACCGGAAACGTGGACGACCCCGGTCAAACGTACCATGGCAGCGCAGATCAACGCCGCCATGGTGGACGAGATGGCACGGAGGCCCGAGCTGACGGTGTTCGGCGAGGACGTAGGCCGGAAAGGCGGCGTGTATTACGTGACCGCGGGCCTACAAAAGCGATTCGGGTCGGCACGCGTGTTCGACACCCAATTGGACGAAACCAGCATCTTGGGGCTGGCGCAGGGCTTCGGCATGGCCGGGTTCCTGCCGGTGCCTGAGATCCAGTACCTCGCCTACGTGCACAACGCCTTGGACCAGATCCGAGGCGAGGCCTGTTCGCTGTCGTTTTTCAGCAATGGTCAGTTCCAGAATCCCATGGTGGTGCGCATTGCCTCGTTCGCCTATCAGAGGGGCTTCGGCGGCCACTTTCACAACGATCCTTCCATCGGAGGCCTCCGGGACATTCCGGGATTCGCGTTGGTGGTTCCTTCACGGGGCGACGATGCGGCCCGACTACTGCGCGGAGCCCTGGCCATGGCCAGCGTCTCGGGTCGCGTCGTGGGGTTCCTGGAACCCATCGCGCTCTATCACGAAAAAGACTTGTACGCGCCCGGAGACGAAGGCTGGCTCTTCGACTATCCACCCCCCGGATCCGCGCTGTTGCCCGGCGACGTGGGGGTATACGGAAGTGGCCGGCAGACGTTGGTGATCACGTACGGGAACGGCGTGCGACTGTCGCTCATCGGAGCCCGAATGGCCCGGCAACCCGAGGAAGACGTGCGGATCGTGGATCTACGCTGGATCAACCCGCTGCCGTTCGCGGCGATCGAGGCGCATGCGCAGGCCTGCGCTCGGGTCCTGGTGGTGGACGAGTGTCGGGCCACCGGAGGCGGGATTGCCGACGCGGTCGTGGCACACTTGGCGGAGCGGGGCTACGCGGGACGGCTGGCTTCCGTGCGGGCGTTGGACACCTATGTGCCCCTGGGTCCCGCGGCCAACACGGTCCTGGTGCAGCCCGAGACCATTGCGGCGGCCCTCGACGGCCTGGCCGCAGCGCGCGACTCGTGAGCCACGTACGCCGTCGCGTGTCGGGCGGCCCTTTGCTCGCCGGCGTATTGTCACTGACCATCGTGCCTGGCGCCGGGGCCCAGCAATTTCCGACCTCCGATTCCGTGATCCAGGCCATTTGGCGAGAAGGGATGGACCAGTCCCAGATCTATCCGCTCGGACAAGTCCTGTTGGACTCCCTGGGACCCAGGCTCACGGGAAGCCCGGGCAGCGAGGCGGCTTCAGAGTGGGTTCAGTCCAAGTACCGAGAATGGGACGTCGAGACGTATGCGGAGACCTATGGTACGTGGCGTAGCTGGGAGCGCGGCCTGACCCACGTCGACCTGGTCCAGCCGCGGCAACGCTCGCTCTCCGGCACCATGGCGGCGTGGAGCCCCGGCACCGACGGGCCGTTGGAAGCGTCGGCGCTTCTCCTTCCGCCGCTCTCGAATCGAGCCGACTTGGACGCCTTTCTGCCGCGTGTCTTCGAGCGCTTCGTGTTGATCTCATGGCCGCCATCCACCTGTAGGCCGGACACGCACGTGCGAGAGTTCTCGTCGGAGGCCGCATACGATCGCTGGCAGGCGCACCAGGAAGCCTCGCGGGTGGCCTGGCAGCAGGGTTTACGAGCCGCCGGACTCACCATTCGCCAATTGGCGGAGATCCTCGAGGAGGCAGGAGCGGCAGGAGTCGTCACGGCTCGCTGGCCCGGAGGATGGGGCGTCACCCGGATATTCGACGCCTACACGAACCGGGTGCCGACCCTGGTGTTGGGCTGCGAGGACTATGGCCTCGTCGCACGACTGGCAGCCAACGAGCAGGGACCGGTTCTACGCGTGGACGCAAACGCGGAGTTTTTCGGTGACGTGCCCGTCTGGAATACGTTCGCTCGCCTGGAGGGCCGTGAGCTCCCCGACGAGTACGTGTTGCTGAGCGCGCATTTCGACTCCTGGGACGGCGCCTCGGGCGCGACGGACAATGGCACGGGCACGCTCACGATGATGGAGGCGATGCGGATCCTCCGGAAGGTCTATCCCGAGCCCCGACGGACGATTCTCGTTGGTCACTGGAACGGAGAGGAACAGGGCCTCAACGGCTCCCGCGCGTTCGCCGCAGATCATCCCGAGGTGGTCGAGGGCCTCCAAGCGCTGTTCAACCAGGACAACGGCACCGGACGCGTGGCTCGCATATCCACCCAGGGCCTCATCGGCGCCGCTCCGTACCTGGCGGCTTGGTTGGCCACGCTCCCCACGGAGATGAGCCGTTCAATCGAATTGATCGTTCCGGGCTCTCCCGGAGGAGGCGGGAGCGACTATGCCGCCTTCATCTGCTCCGGCGCGCCGGCGTTCAGCCTGTCGTCCTCGAGCTGGGAGTACAGCCCCTACACCTGGCACACCGACCTCGACACGTTCGACAAAGTCATGGTCGATGAGGTGGCCCACAACGCGACCCTGGTCGCGATGCTCGCGTACCTGGCGTCTGAAGAGCCGGAGCGACTTCCGCGGGAACGCCGGGTACTGGGATTGGACCGGAGAACCGGCACGCAGGCCACATGGCCCGAGTGCAAGGACGGGCGGCGGGAGTACAAGTAGCATGAGCCACGCGCCAACCTCTGAGGACGGAGCAGGCCAGTATCCGCTGCGGGTAGCGGCTATCGACACCGGATCCAACGCCATCCGGTTCGTCATTTCGGACTTCTACGGTCCCGCGCGCTCCGAGACCGTTTTCTACCAGCGGGTGCCGGTCCGCCTGGGCCACCAGGTCTTCCTGGACGGACGGCTGTCCACCGTAGCCATGGACGCCGCGGCCGCCGCGTTTCGGCAGTTCCGTGTCGAGCTGGATCGTCACGATGTGAAGCACCACCGGGCGGTGGCGACCAGTGCGGTCAGGGAAGCGCACAACGGCGAGCTGCTCATCGAGCGCATAGCGAGAGAATCCGACATCCGCCTCGAGGAGATTACGGGACACGAGGAGGCCCGCCTGGTCCACCAGGCCGTGCTCAGCAGAATCGATCTCTCGCAGGGCAAGTGGGTGCTGGTCGACGTGGGGGGTGGCAGCGTCGAGGTCTCGGTGGCCGATGAGATGGGAATGCTCTGGGCGCAGTCCAATACCATGGGATCGGTTCGGCTCCTGGAGGTCTTGAGCGACAGCGCCGACCCGAGCCGGTTTCGCAGGCTGCTCACGGAGTACGTGTCCGTGCTTACGCTCCCTCCCGCTGCATCGTACCTCACGCCACAGGGCTTGATCGCGACGGGTGGAAACATCGAGACGCTCGCCAAGCTCACCGGGTCGATGCCGGACGAGTCCGGGGTGTCGACGATTCCCATGAAGGATCTCGGAGCCGCGATGGAGCTGCTCGCCCGGCTGTCGTACACTGAGAAGATTCGCGAGCTGGAGCTCCGAGAGGATCGGGCCGACGTCATTCTGCCGGCGGCGATGGTCTATCATCGAATCGCCCTGCTGGCCGGCGTGGACCGGGTGCTCGTTCCTCACGTGGGCGTTAAAGAGGGCGTGCTGCTGGACGTGGTGGCGGACCTCGTCAACCAGACCACCTATGAGGAAAAGCGCCTCGACGCGGTGACCCGCGCCTCGATCGCCTTGGGCCGTAGATTTCTGTTCGACGAGGACCATGGGACCAACGTCGCCGAGCTCGCGGACTCGCTTTTCGATCAGTTGGCGCCGCTACATCATCTGGGATTCGAGGATCGACTCGTCCTCCGCGCTGCGGCCATCCTGCACGACGTCGGTTTGTTCATCGCCTACACGGAGCATCACAAACATACGCTGTACATCATTGCCAATTCTGAACTTCCCGGCTTCGGCCCCTCGGAGATGCTGGTGACCGCCAATGTGGCTCGGTACCACAGGAAGCGCGGTCCCCGACCCACCCACCCTCAATACATGGCGCTGCCCCTGGCCGATCGAATGAGGGTGACCCAACTCGCCGCGATACTGCGACTCGCCGATGCGTTGGACCGTCAGCACATCGGCGCCGTGAGCTCCGTGAACGCCCGTGTGGAGGGACTTCGATTGGAGCTGGAAATCACCGGATCGGACGACGTGCTACTGGAGAAATGGGCGGTCGCCAGGAAGAAGGACGTGTTCGAGGAGGCCTTCGGGCTACAGGTCCGGATCACCGAGTGAATGGACGACCTTCGCCGCCGCGAGGGGGGTTTGACAAAAGCGAGGCGCTGTGGATATTCGACTCGACACAGTCTCCCCCAGACAGTGAGTCGCAAGGAAAATGGCTAAGACCGATCCGAAGGTGATGGCCTACGTCGAAAAGGCGTTGGCCAAGGATCCCGACATGTCGGGATCCGACTTGTACGACGGCGCGAAGAAGGTCAGCGCTGCCGTCGGCCGCATGTCGCGGCGACAGTTTCACGCGAGATACCCACTCCAGATCAAGCGAAGGAGCCAAGGCGGCGGAGCCCGTAAGGTCCGGCGTGCCAAGGCACCCGGTCGCCGTAAGGGGCCAGGCCGTCCGCCGGCAACGAGGCGTCGTGCCCAGAGGGCGGCGCCCCAGGTGGGGAACGGGACTCGCGATGCCATCCGCGGCACCTTGCTTTCTTTTGCCGTGAGGTTGGCTTCCGCCGAAGGTGGTGATGTGGTTCAGGTGATGACGGAGGTGGACGGGTATGTGGACCAGATCATTGGACATATGAGCTGAATTTGCTGCTACCCACCCTCCCCAGGGAGGGACACGTATACGAAAAAGGCCGCCGGGATTCCGGCGGCCTTTTTCCATTCGGTGCGTTCGGGCTCAGTGCCCGTTGACCTTCCCGGCCAAGGCGGAAATCTCGGACACCAGCAACGAGAGAGCGACCAGGCTGATCTCGCTCTCACGAATCTCGTCCACCAGGGCCCGTACCCGGTCGAATCCGCGGGCGGCCGAAATCGCCACGCGAGTCGCGGCGTCGTCCAACCCACCTTCTTCGCTTTCCGCGATCATGCAGGTCGTAAGACCATGGTGTGCAACTCCCAGCTCGGACCGGAGCGATTGGGCCGCCCGCTGCTCCCAGCGCCCCGGCCCCGCCACCCGGAACATCTCGCGCCGAATCCACGGGATCTGGAGCATGTCCGAGACTCGGTAGTAGGCATCCGCAACGGCCGAGGGAGCAGTCCCGGTCTTGCGCGAGATCACCAGGATCTCGAGGAGATGGTCCAGGAAGCGGAGGGTCATCAACTTACGAGCCAAGGGCTCGGGAGCCCCGTGCCGGACCATCTCCTGCACGCGATTCTCGAATATATCGGCATCCTCACCGCGTACGAGGTCCGGAAAGTCGCTACGTAGCCGTTCCAGTCGATCCCGGTTGCGGACTACGATCTCCTCGACGGACTCTTCGTCGGGCACGTTGGTGAGCACCCACCGGGTTGTGCGCTCCAGCACTCGTGATAGCCCCAGCAGCCAGCGGTACGTCACGCGTGGTGGCTGCTCGCCCAAGTCGCTCACGGCCGCGATCAGCGCCTGATGATCCGCGAGTCGAGCGGCCGTTAGCCAGGCACGGGCCACCTCTGCCGCGCTCGCTCCCGTATCGTCCGCCACTCGATTAACGAAAGTGGATCCCATGAGATCCACCAAGTCGTTGGTCAGTTGGCTCGCGATGATCTCTCGCTTGAGGCGGTGTGCATGCACGCGCTCCCGCCCGGCGCGGTCCACTGCATCGGCCGGAAAGTATTTAAACAAATATGGATGGGCTGCCGGATCCTCGGGCAACGCGCTATCGAGTATGGCGCCCGTAACGTGAATCTTGGAATAGGACAGCAACACGGCGAGCTCAGGTCTCGTGAACGAGACCCCTTTGTCCTGCCGGCCCGAAATCGTCTCCCAGGACGGAAGACGCGCCGCCACCCGGTCGAGAAGATCTACCGCTTCCAGTCGCGTCATCAGGTTCCGGAAGTCCTCTTCATTGTCCCGCGACCGAATCTGATCCAGTGAAACCGCAAGACTTTGCGAGGCATTGTCTTCCAGTACGAGGTCGGCTACCTCGTCCGTCAGCGCTTCCAGGAGCGCGTTACGCTCGTCTTGGCTGAATTCACCCGCGGCGACGGCGGAGCCCAGCAGGATCTTGAGATTCACCTCCCGATCGGACAGGTCCACACCGCCCGAATTGTCCAGTGCGTCGGTATTTAGGCGTCCGTTACGCAAGGCATATTCGATGCGTGCCTCCTGCGTGAAGCCCAAATTTCCCCCCTCACCGACGATCTCGGCTCGGAGCTCCGGCACGCTGATGCGCACACGGTCGTTGCCTGGATCCCCCACGTCGGCGTCCGTTTCATAGGACGCCTTCACATATGTGCCGATGCCTCCGTTCCAGAGGAGCTCGACGGGAGCCTGCAGCACTGCTCGTATCAGCGCTTCTCCGTCCAGCGTATCTGTTTCCTCCGGAAGGCCCAGTGCCGCCTTGGCTTCGTCCGAAAGCGCGACTTCCTTGGCCCCCCTGGACACGATGATCGCACCCGGACTCAGTACGGATCGGTCGTAGTCCTCCCAGCTCGAGCGCCCGAGATCGAACATCCGTTGCCGTTCGGCGAACGATGCCGCGGCATCGGGATTCGGATCAATGAATATGTGCCGGTGGTCGAACGCGGCAATGAGCTTGATCTGTCTGGACAACAACATGCCGTTGCCAAACACGTCGCCGCTCATGTCGCCGATCCCGGCAACGGTAAACGGCTCCGACTGTATGTCTTTGCCCTTCTCCAGGAAGTGACGCTTCACACACTCCCAGGCTCCCCGCGCCGTGATGCCCACTGCTTTGTGGTCGTAGCCGTGGGACCCACCGGATGCGAATGCATCGTCGAGCCAAAAGTCGTACTCCCCGGAGATGGCGTTCGCCACATCCGAGAACTGAGCGGTTCCTTTATCGGCGGCTACCACCAGATAGGGATCGTCGCCGTCGTATCGATACACGCCCACCGGGGGCACCGTGCGTCCGTCCGTCAGGTTGTCGGTAATGTCGAGGAGGCCTCGCATGAGCGTCTGGTACTGGATCTTGGCCTCTTCGGCGCGGGCCTCCCGATCAACCAGCTCCCGAAACGTGATGAACCCGCCCTTGGAGCCCGCCGGGACGATCACGGCGTTTTTGACCATCTGCGTGTTGACCAGGCCCAACACCTCCTTGCGGAAATCGTCGTGGCGGTCGCTCCAGCGGATGCCTCCCCGAGCCACGTGAGCGCCGCGGAGGTGAATGCCCTCCATACGTGAGGACCGCACCCACACTTCGTAGAGCAGACGGTGTCCGGCCAAATCCCGCATTCGATCGCAATCGAACTTCAATGCGATGTACGGGACCCCTCCCGATCGTACGGTCGCCGCCCGTCCTCCGTGCCGGTAGTAGTTGGTCCTGACCGTCGCGTCGATCAACGTGGCCAATTGGCGCAGGGCGCGGTCGTCGGCGAGCGACTGGACCGAATTCAGCGCTTCCCGGAACTCCTCCTGGATCGCCGCGGTCGTGGCCGCGCGCTCCTCGGGAGTGGAAATCCCCTCGGGATCGAACTTGTGCTTGAAGAGCCGGAACAGGATCTGGGCAATACTCGGATACTTGCGCAGGGCCGCCGGTAGGGTCTGACGGCTGGGCACCGCCGATGCCTGGAACGCGTACGCGCTGTACGCGCGAATCACGTCGATCTGACGCCAGGCCATGTCCGCCTGCACGACGAGGCTGTTGAGGCTGTCGTTGGTCGCGTCCCCCGTCCGTACCGCGAGGATCGCCCGAGCCAAGAGCGTCGCATGGCGCTCCGGATCCAACGGCATGCCCTCCGGACCTTGCACCTGGAACGCGTACACCACCTGGTCCTCCAACGAGGCCCCCCGCAGCTCGAACGGCGCAACGGCCAAAACCCGCAGGCCGCAGTTCTCCAGGATGGGCATGAAGTCGGACAGCACCATGCGGCCCTCGCGCATATACAGCTTGAGGACGGTATGCGGCTCGTCACCTTGCCGGTCGACCCTGTCGGGATTGTGGAGGAGGATGGACTCCAGCCGGCCGTCGGCCCGCATGCTCTCCAACTCCAACACGTCGCGAACCGCCTCGTCGGGATCCGTGGCGGCCTGGTATTCGGGACTGAAGGCCTCCGCGTACCGGCGTGCGAGCTGGCGGGCTTCGTCGGGAGGACGCACTCGGTTCAGCCCCGCTTCCACCGCGTCTGCCCAGGTCCGCGTGATCAGTCGAACCGCGGCCTCCAGCTCCTTGGGCTGAAGGTGCTCGATCTTGTCCGGATCGACCGAAAGGTAGAAGTGCAGACGAGCCTGATCGCCGGTGCCGAGCGCCAGGTGGTAGTTCAGGACGTCTCCGCCGACCCGACGCACCAACTCCGCCTCGATGGCCTTACGGACCTCGGCGGAGAACTTCTCACGAGGCAGGATGACCATGATGGCCGCGCCGCGCTGTAGCACGTCCTCACGGATCGTCACCCGGATCTCGTGGGTGTGGTACGTGGTGAGGACGGTCTGGATCTCTTTCCCGACCACGGACGCCTCGGAAAGGAACAGCTCCTCCTTGGGCATCGTGTTGAAGATCGTGATGATCTCCTTGAAGTCGTGCGACCCTTCCGCCGCACCGGCCACGTCGAGGATCTGGGCCAGCATCTGGCGAAGGATCGGAATGTTCTCCGCGTCCTCGCTGAACGCCCGGGATGTGAACAACCCGATGAAGCGGTCTTCGCCCCTTACCGAACCATCGTCGGCCAAGCGCTTCACGCCGATGTAGTCCATCCGCGCTCGCCTGTGCACCGTGGACTCGGCGTTGGTCTTGGAGATGATCAGGACGGGCCCGCCCTCCACCATGGCGCGGATCCCGGGATCCATCTGCGATACCGGCACGGGCTTGGCAAACGAAGAGGCACGCTCCTCCGAGAGGATCCCGAGCCCCGACCTGTCGTCGACTCGCACCGCCGGCTCGCCGGAGTCCGGCAGGTCGATGACGTCGTAGCGCCGGTATCCCAGAAAGACGAACCCGCCATCGCGCAGCCAACGCAGGAACGCTTGGGTCTCGGCGATCTCATGGGCGCGGTCGGGCAGCACTCGGCTTCGACTGCCCAGATCCTCGATGGTCCCGTTGACCTGATCGATCATGGAGCCGAAGTCCCGCGTGGCTTTGACCACGTCGTTGAGACGCCGCCGAACCTCCTCCTTGATACGGCCCAGGCGGGCTTCGTCCGTGACCCGTGCGATTTCGCAGTGGGTCAACGACTCCCGCGCTTCTCCTTCGGCGGAGGGGCGAATGTCGTACACCCGTCCTTCCGGAGTTCTGGACACGGCCAGGACCGGATAGACGTAGTGCTCGATCGTCAGGTCTTCGGAGTGCAGGAACTCCCGGAGCGTGTCGACGATGAAGGGCCGTTCCGAGACGTTCGTGCGTATCACCGTTACCGGCGCATACCAACCCTCGTTTTCCTCGTCGGGGTTGAGAACCTGCACGCTCACGTCGTCGGAGCGGCTCTCGGAAAGGAACCGGAATGCGCCCACGACCAGCTTGGCCAGGTCGGCGGGTGGGCGGGCGCTGATGAACTCGGCAGCAGTCTTGACAAAGAACAGCTCGGCAAACCGCTGAGCCATCTGGATCTCGTCGGGCGAGACCAGCGATTCGATGTGACGGAGGACCTCGGCAAACTCGTGCGTGGGGTCCCCCGGCTTCTCGACCGCGACGTCGGTGGGGTCGCTCATAGATGTGGCGAAGATCCGGACCGGCACCGTGACCGGCCATCTGAGTGATCGATCGCGCGCCCGAGATGTTCCATCCCACGGCTCGAAGGGCGCGCCAAACATACAGACACGGCCAGGCACCGGGAAGACACATCCGGGGCCAGCCGCAATTCGAGCTCGCTTGCAGGATACGGGGCCGCAGCGCCCCGGAGGTCGGGTGCGGCTGCGCTCGAACGGCCCGAGGCGCAGCGGGACCCGACACTGCGTTCTTTCCGGCGCTCGCCGACTGTATCTTTAGCCATGCGGTTCGTGCATCTCGCAGACGTTCACCTGGACACGCCCTCTCCGGGTCGGACCGAGGCGCTCCGACGTCGTTTACGTGAGGCCTCCCACGAGGCCCTACGCCGATGTTTCGCGCTCGCCCGACGCGAGCAGGTCGACGCGGTGCTGATTGCCGGAGACCTCTTCGACGGCGTCCGCCTCTCCTTTCAGACGGAGCGCTTCCTGCTGTCCGAGATGCAGGCTCTGGACCAGGCTGGAGTTCAGGTCGTCTACGCCACCGGCAACCACGACCCCGTGAGCGTCGGGGGCAGGGCGGCGGGGCTGGCCTGGCCTCCGAACGTCGTCGTGGCGGCGGGCGTTCCGCCGGTCCGCGTGGCCATCGGCAGGCCGGGCGAGGCACCGGTGGGGCACGTCACCGCGGCCGGCCACGGCTCGTCCCGGGAATCACGGGACCTTTCAAAACTGTTCCCGGCCGTCGATGGAGAAGGCCCGGAAGTGGGACTGCTCCACACACAGGTGGAGGCGACCCCGCACAGCGCCCACCACCGCGCGTATGCTCCGTCCGACCTGGAACACCTCAAGAGCCTGGGATACGACTACTGGGCGCTGGGCCACGTGCACCAACGGCAGGTCCTCTCCCAGGGTCCGCTCATCTGTTATGCAGGAAATCCCCAGGGTCGGACCTTCAACGAAACCGGCGCCAAGGGCTGCCTCCTCGTCGACCTGCGCGCGCTGGACGGGCCTCGCGCCACGTTCCACGAAACCGGGACGATCCGGTTCGAGGTTTTGAAGGTGACCGGGTTGGAGGGACCCGACACCCTGGACCGGCTGCTCGCGCATACCGAAGAAGCCTGGGCTCAGGCACGGCGGGCCGACCCCAATCAGGGGACCGAATCGGAGTGGATCGTGCGCGTCGAGCTGGAGGGACCCACGCCGCTGGCCACGCAGTTGGGCCACCCGGAAGAGCGAGAGACGCTGGGCGAGGAGTTGGCGGCCCGGCTGGGAGCGCTCTGGGTGGACGTGTGGACGCGGGGGGCGTACCCGCTCACGCCCTTGGACGATCATGCCGGCCGAAACGACCATCTGGGTGAAGCGCTGCGCCTGCTGGGACACGTTCGCACGGGGAGGATCGATGTCCTCTCCCTGGCACCCTCGGACCTGGCCGGGGCGGAAGACGAAGGTCGAGCCGGCCGGTCCCGGTACCTGAGCTCGTTGCTGGACGGGGCGTCCGGGGAGCTCATCGCCCGCATGGTCGTAGATCCCTCGGCCGAGGGGAAAGGGCGGCCGTGAAGTTCGAGCGCATTCGAATCTCCGGATTTGGAGGATTGCACGGCCTGGACACCGGATCCCGCGACTTGGGCGATTTGGTGGTGATCATCGGGCGTAACGAATCGGGGAAGACCACGCTCTTCAATTTTCTCGGCACTCTGCTCTACGGCTTCCAGCCGGCACGCGCCGAGCTGCACCCGTACGCGCCGTGGTCCGGGACGCCGATGGAGGGAGAGGCGCAGATCCGCCTGGCCGACGGGGACAGGGTTACGGTGCGACGGAAGCTCAAGTCCGCCCCGTGGGGCCGCATCACCCGCGCCGATTCCGTGAGCGACATTCGCAACCGGCCCGTGCCCTTCGCGGCCCACGTGGCCCGACCCGTGTTCCAGAAGGTGTATGCACTCACGCTGGACGAGATGATCGGACTCGAGGAGGCGACCTGGGGCTCGATCGAAGACCGGCTGCTGGCGTCGATGGTGTCGAGTGAGGTTCGGCCGGCCCGAGAGGTGGCGGACGAGCTGATCGCGGAGGCCGGGAGCCTCTGGCGTCCAAACCGCCGCGGAAACCAACGGGTGCGCGACCTCGGGGACGAAATCCGGAAGCTGACCACCGACCGACGGACAGCCGTGGAGCGGGACGAGCGTCGCCGTGAGCTCGAGAGCGAGTTGGCCGAAACCGAAGCGCGGCTGGCCGCTGCACGAGAGGAGATTCGAGACTCCCGGCGGATCTGCGGACGCCTGGAGGCGTTGCTCCCGGCCGTGCGCATGTTGGCCCGGACCGCGGAGCTGAAAAGTCAGGCGGGCCCTCCGGAGGACCTCGACGCCTTCCCGCGCGATGCCACCGAGGCCCTCGAGCATCTGCGCTCGGAGGCGACGGCGGCGGCGACGCGCCTGCAAGACCAGGAGGCGCTGGAGGCGGAGTGGAGGGCGCGGGCACGTTCCTTCGGACCGAGCGAGCGAAAGCTCCTGGAGCACGAGCGAGACATCTCGGGCGCAGTCCACCAGGCGCGTCTATCCGTTGCGCTGCGCACGCAACACGAGCAACTGGATCAGGAGATCCGCGATCTCGAACGTCGGATCCGAGCGGAGTCGAACGATCTGCTGGACCGCGGAGCGGAGCCGGCCGACTACGAGACCATCCGGACGTTGCCAGTCCATGACGTGGAGTCACGGCTGGCCCGGTACGAGTCCGCCCGCAAGGAGCACAGGGCACGCGAGGAAGCCCGCGGCTCGGCGGACACGGACGCGCTTCCGGTAACGGGCCTTCCGCTGACCGGCGTGCTGATGGTCGTCGCGGGGGTGGCGGCGCTGGCCTGGGCCGCCGCCGGCGGCGAATGGACCGTCGCGGCCAGCGGGGGAGCGGGGGTGGCGGCGGGGATGGGCACGTGGCTCACCGCCAGGCGCAGGCAACGGGGCGCCAGGCGGGCGAGCGCCGAGCGCGCGGTCGTGCGAGCCGAAGACGCGGAACGCGAGGCGCGCGAGCAGGTGCGAAGGGCGCTGGCGGGCCTGCCGGTGCGGCCCGCGCTGCTCGACGACACCCACGGCGGCCTGGTCACGCGCGTCGAGCGTCTGCGGGAGCTGCTCGGAACCCTCGATGATCGCCGCGAGCGGTTCCGGCGGATCGGCGTCGAGATCACCGCGACCCGAGACCGCCTTCGTGCGTTGAGCCGGGAGGTCGAGGCAGACCTCCCCGAAGATGCCCTCGACGGAGCGGCGCTCCTGGAAGATCGGCTGTCGGCGGCGCGGCACGCCAAGCGGGACCACGAACGGGCGGAGCGCGAGCTCGGGCACCTGGCCACCCGCACGGATAGGGAGCGACAACACGCGGAGCTGTCGTCACAGCGAGTGCAAAGCCTGGAAGGGCGGATCGCCCGGCTGGGTCTTGGGAGCGTGCAGCGCGGATTGGACCGATTGCGGGAACGGCAAGACGCCAAGGCCGCTGCCGTCCGCCTCCAGGAAGAGCTGGACAGGCTTCACGGCGGGGCGGACGCCGTGCGCCGAGAGGTTCGGGCGTTCGAATCGGAAGCCTCGCTGGAGGTCGACGAGTCCGTGCTGACGCGCACACGGGAGCGTGTGGAACGCCTGTCGGACCAGGCCCAGGATCTCGCGGCCGGGGTGGAGCGCTTGGCTGCCGAGTGCAGCCAGCTCGCCGAGGGTCCGACCGCTGCGGATTTGGATGGGCACATCGAGACGCTGAGAGCGGAGCGAGCGGAGTTGGCGCAGCGCCGGGACCGTGCGGTGCTGCTGGCCAACGTGGTTCTGGAAGCGGATCGACGGTTTAGAGAGCTGCACCAGCCGGACGTGGTCCGCCGGGCCCAGGACTATGTGAGAAGCATCACCGACGGACGGTACACCGGCCTCGAGATCACGCCGGAAAGTGGAGGCTTGGCTCTCACGTCGGCGGGCGGGCCCACGCTCGGACTGGACCGGCCGCTTTCCCGGGGCACGAAAGAGCAGGTGTACCTGGCGCTCCGCCTCGCCGTCGCCGACCACCTCGATGCCGGATCGGAGACGCTCCCGCTGTTCGTGGACGAAGTGCTGGTCAATTGGGATGGGCAACGAGCGGCGCGCGGACTGTCACTTCTGGAGCGCCTGAGCCGAAGCCGTCAGGTGTTCGTGTTCACCTGCCACGACGCAGTGGCCGGCCGGCTAGCGGAATCCGGAGCCCACCTCGTACCGCTGCACGGCGGCGATCACTGAGCCTCGCGAGCGAGGGTGAAGAGCATCTTTACTCCCGCTCGAACCGAGCCCAGCAGCGATCCGCTGATCTTGGAACGTCCGCGCCGCCGCCGTCCGTGTGCAACCGGAACTTCCACCACACGGAGACCGCGGATGACCGCGCGGATTTGCATCTGGAGGGTCCAGCCCCAGTCTCGGTCATCCATCTCCAGTCGACGTAGCGCGGGCCACGTCACTGCGCGGAACGGGGGGACATCGGTGAACCGGCGGCCGAACTTCCGGGTCGCCCACCCCAGCACCAGCCGATTCCCCCACCGGGCGTGCCAGGGCACGCCCTGGCCCCCATCCGTGCTCGTCCGACTGCCCAGCACGAGATCGGCGTGCCCGTCACGAATGGGACGCACGAGATCCGCCAGCGCACGGGGCGCCTCGTCGTGGTCGGCGTCCACGAACACGACGATCGATGGTTGGGGGGCGTGTCCCGCCAGGTGGCGAAGGCCGGCGAGGCAGGCGGATCCATACCCGCGGCGAGGCTCGCTCACCACGGTGGCCCCGGCCTCCCGTGCACGCTCCGGTGTCTCGTCGGCCGATCCGTTGTCCACCACCACTACGGTATGGATCCACTCGGGCAGGACGGCCAGCACGTGAGGAAGGCTCTCCTCCTCATCCCGAGCCGGGATGAGCACGTGCACCGGCAGGTGCGCGGCCGAGAGGCTCACGGCGCGGAGGGGAGTGCCGCCGGCTCCCGGCGCTCGATCGAGGTCGCCACCGGCCGACGACTCCGACTCGGATCGTGAAGCCGCTCCTGGCCCTGGGCGTAGCGGAGCTCGCGCTGCTGGTGTTGCTCGGGTGGTCCGACCCGGGATTCCCCTTCCCCGGAATCTGCTATTTCCTGCTGGCTTTCGTCACCTACGTCGGTGCGTGGGCATGGGTGCGGGAAACCCGGCCTGGGACGGAGGGACACGCTCTCCTGGTGGTCTGGCTGTTGGCCGTGCTTTTCCGCGCGGCGCTCTTGCCCCTCGATCCCCGGCTGTCCGACGACGTGTACCGCTACCTGTGGGACGGCCACGTGTTGCTGGCGGGCGTGAATCCGTTCTCGTACGCGCCCGCCGACCCGGCCGTCGCGTGGCTTCGAACCGAGTGGCACGGCCTGATCAACAATCCAACGGTGCCCACCATCTATCCGCCAATCGCGCAGGCGGCGTTCGCGCTGATCGGTCTGCTCGGCTCTACGGTCGTCGCAGCGAAAGCGCTTTGGATCCTGTTGGACCTCGCATGCGGTTGGCTGCTCCTGCGGGTGGCCGCCGCTTCGGGACGACCCCGCCTTCCGGTCGCGGTGCTCTACCTCTGGTCTCCGCTTTTGATCGTCGAGACTTCGTGGTCCGGTCATCTCGAACCCCTGGGATTACTGGCGGTGGCCGCAACCCTGCTCCTGGCCGTCGGGCGTCGGCGGGTCGGCACCGGGGTGGCCCTGGGCTTGGCCGCGATGACCAAATTCGCCCCGGCCGCTGCCTTGCCCGCCGTGGTTCGCCGGTTCGGACCCCGCGCACTGATGGGATTTGCCCTGGCGTGCCTGGCGTACGTGCCGTTCGCCTGGGCCGGACCGGACCTTTGGGTCGGCCTCACCACGTACGCAGAACACTGGCGGTTCAACGAAGGCGGATTTTGGCTGTTCGACCGGGTGCTGCCCGGACGTCTCTTCCCTCGTTGGGCAGCGGGAGCTGCGGTGCTGGGGGTCGTGGGGCTCACCGCGTTACGTCGCTTCGACACGGAGCGAGCGTTGTTGTGGGTTCTGGGGACCGGCATCGCGCTGTCTCCCACCGTCCACCCCTGGTACGTGTTGTGGGTGCTGCCGTTCGTGGCGCTTCGTGCCACGCCGGCCTGGCTGTACCTGTCGGGCGCCGTCTTCCTGGCTTACTGGGGTCTGGATGCGTTCCACGCAACCGGCGTGTGGCCCGAGCCGCTTCCGGTGCGACTCGTGATCTGGACTCCATTTTGGGCCTTGCTCCTATGGGACGCTGTGCGGAGAACCCGGACCGGTTGAGTCGAGCCTAGGGTCCTGTTCGACGCTGACGCCGCCAACTGGCGGAGCCCCAAAAACAGATATCCCGACAAAAAGAGCAGCAGGAACGGAAGGGATCCGTATAGGCCCGTCTGCACGGCCGCGCCGATGCACCACACCAGGTATCCGCTCAGCACCAGCTTCGGGATCAGGTCCCCGGGCGCCGCCTTGACCCGGTAGCGGATGCGGGGGGACCATCCGCGCTTGGGCGTGCGCACGAAGGCGTCATCCGTGCGGCCGAGACCGCGAATCACGGCCCGCGTCACGGCCACGGACAGGCCGATTCCGGTGGCAAGGGTCAGGGCCACCCGCGGTGCCGCTTCCATCCACGTGTGTCCCCGCCGTCTGGCCACCGAGCCGTAGAACACCAGGAACGGCCCGGTCGCGAGGACGAACGCCAGCAGATCGAGCCAAACCAGGTGCTCCAGGCCCAACCGCTGCCGTGCCACCGCGGACGGATAGATGAGCAACCCCAGTCCCAACGTCAGCGGGTGGGCCAGGTGGCCCAACAAATGGATGGCCGACTCGACTTTGACCGTCCGGGGCAGATCCATCCGGAGGAGGCGAGGCAGGATCTTCCGCGCGGTTTGGATCCCGCCTTGCGCCCACCGCTTCTGCTGCACCTCGAAGGCATCGACCGCAGGAGGCAGCTCTGCCGGCACGGAGTAGTCATCCAAGAACGTGAACCTCCATCCCGCCATCTGGGCGCGGTAGCTGATGTCCAGATCTTCCGTGAGGGTGTCCGATGACCAGCCGCCAGCGTCGACCAGGCAGCTCCTGCGCCACATCCCGGCGGTGCCGTTGAAGTTGAAGAACCTCCCGGCGGCGTAACGGCCGCCCTGCTCGAAGAGGAAGTGTCCGTCGAGGAGGTAGGCCTGGGCGCGGGTGAGGGAGTTGTCACGCTCGTTGAGGTGATCCCAGCGAGCCTGCACCATGCCGATCTCCGGCCCCGTGAAGCCGGCCAACAGGCGGCGTATCAGGTCGGCCCGCGGCACGAAATCCGCGTCCAGGACCACGAGAAACTCGGCGTCCGTGCTGTCCAGGCCGTACGCCAGGGCCCCTGCCTTGAAGCCGGCGCGCGAATCCCGGCGAAGGTGGCGGATGCGGACGCCGCGCGACCGCCAGAATTCGACCCGACGTGCCGCCAGCTCCGTGGTCGCGTCATCGGAATCGTCGAGGACCTGCACTTCGAGGAGGTGCTCGGGATAGTCTAGGCGACAAACCGCGTCCAGGAGCCTCCCGACCACGGAGGCCTCGTTGAAGATCGGGAGCTGGACGGCAACCCTCGGCAGCGGTCCCCGCCATTCCCGTGGTGGGGACGATCCGACCGAGCGAGCGCGATAGACGAGCCACGCGCGGTGCGCTGCAAACGGGAGCAGCAGTGCCAGGATGACGGCCGTCGCCGCCAGGGTCAGAAAGGCCAGCGGATCACGCATGCCGAAAGCGGGGTGAACTGGATCTCCCAAGCCCAACCCGGCCCCGTGTCGGCCGGTTCCAGGGCGGGACCCGACGGCGGCGAAAATCCTGTGGCGCTACAACGGCGCCTCCGACACGTCGGCCGACCACGTAACCTCGACCGCGCCCACCAGCGAGCGGGCCGTGGGACACTTGGACACGTGACGCTCAAGAACACGATCCACCGTTTCGCGTGAGCCCGGTGGGATGCGTAGTGCGTAGTGAACGTGGATCCGGCGTAGCACCGGCACCCGGTCGTCCAGCTCGTTGAATCCCTCCACCGTGCAACTGATGTCCCCGTCCGGAACCTCGATCCCGCGCACCTCCAGTGCGCCATTGAGTGTTCCGAGTAGTCACCCGCCCGCGGCGGCTACCAGGTAGTCCACGGGGAGAGGGCGGTCGATGCCGGAATCCAGCTTGTAGTAGGTCCGGACCGGCCCATGCACACCGAAGTCCATCTGCACTCCCCCAACCACCGTTGCTCGGCGGTGCAGGCCGTCCACCTTTTCGATCTCTGATCGAGCCACGTAGAACGCGTCGCTCATGGCGTCTCCTTCGTAGGTTCGTCGACCATCGCGGGCGAGAAGGTAATGAGTCGACGCTCAGGACCGCATCCCGATGAACGCCACCTGCCTCCCGGAGTCTCCTCCCCGGTGGGAAAAGAGCTGCGGGCTCTCTCGCGTGCAGCGGGCAGAGCGGGTGACATGGGCCACGGGAACTCCGGCCGCGGCACATCGATCTGCCAGACTCCGCCTCAGGTCCACCGGGGCCGGTCCGGGCGGAGCGGGACGGCCCAGCGCGCGATGCACCTCCGGCCCCACCTCGTAGCACGCGCCACAGATCGAGGGTCCCAAGTGCACGTGCAGATCCGTCGGATCGCTGCCGAAATGGTCGCGCATCTGGTTCAGCGCGTGCTCGACAATGCCGGCCGCGGCGCCTCGCCACCCCGCGTGAACCACGCCGACGGCACGAGCACGGGGATCCACCACGAACACCGGCACGCAATCGGCGACCGTCACGGCCAGCAGTAGGTCCGGCTGATCGGTCAGGTGTCCGTCCGCCTCTTCCGCTTCCCGGGTGGAGCCGGTCACGCCGGGGCCGGCCGGCCGTTCGTGGACCGAGACTCGGGTGCCGTGTACCTGGCGAGTCAGCACGCCTCGGTCCGCGCCCTCCGCGCGCCATACCTCGCGCCAGACCGCGAGAGCGGCCGGTCGGGGCCCGCCGCCGCCCGCGCTCGACAGCCGCAGGTCACGCGTTCGGGTCGTCACTCCCTGGACGAGCCAGGGATACCGCTCGGCCCAAGCGGCGTGGCGAATGACCTCCGCGTCCCGGCGGCCGCCCTGTAGCTCGGTTCGTTCGTGCTCGGTCTGTCCCATCGTCGTTGATGCTTTAGTTTTGGTTGCCCCTGCGCGGGCGGTCCGAAGGCGAGGCCGGCACGCGTGTTTCGATCCCGACCGGATTCCGATGGACATTTCCGAAAACTTCTTCGACGCCCAAAACGTCGGATACGTGCAAGACCTGCTGGAACAGTACTCGCGGGATCCGGACTCGGTGCCCGCCGCGTGGCAGGAGATTTTCCGGGACCCGGAGCTGATGGCTTCCTCCGGACTTCTCGTGCCCGACGGATTCGCGGTCGCGGCGCCGCAGCCCGGATCGCACAACGGCCAGTCGCCGGCCGCCCCCGTCGCGGAGCCCGCGCCCGTCCCGCCTTCCGTTCGGAACGAGCTCCTCTCGTTGGTGGCCCGAGCCACCCACTACGTGCAGGCGTTCCGGGAACATGGACACAGGGTCGCCCGACTGGATCCCTTGGGAAGTGAGCCCATCGGACATCCGGAGCTGGACCCCGCGTTCTTCGGCACCAGCATGGAGGAGTTGGCCGGGATCCCGGCTACGGTCGTGCTCGGCGAGGACTGGGCGACACCCGAAGAGACCGTCGCGGATGCGCTCAAGCGGCTGGAAACCGTCTACTGCGGGTCCATCGGCGTGGACATCGAGCATCTGGAAGCCCCTGACCGCGTTACCTGGCTGCGGCACGAGATCGAGTCGGGCACCTACGCCAAGCCCCTGCCCGACGAACAGCAGCGCTGGCTCCTCCGCCGTCTGTCTCAGGTCGAGGGACTGGAGCAGTTTCTCCATCGGGCGTATCTCGGACAGAAGCGGTTCTCGATCGAGGGCACGGACGTCCTGGTGCCAATGCTCGACCAGGCCATTCGTGCGGCCGCGCGTAGCGGCGCACGCGAGGTCGTCATCGGAATGGCCCACAGAGGACGCCTCAACGTGCTCACCCACATTCTGGGCGTCCCGTACGAAGACATCCTGATCGCATTCGAGGGCAAAGACAAAGACGGCAGTGCGCTTTCGGTGGCCAACCCCGGCACCGGAGACGTGAAGTACCATCACGGAGCGGTGGGCGAGTATCCCGTGCCGGGCATGGACCCGGTGACGGTTAGGTTGGCTCCCAATCCGAGCCACTTGGAATTCGTGAATCCGGTGGTGTGCGGAATGACTCGGGTGCGGCAGTTCGCAGGTCCCGGCCAGGCTCAGGAACGGGATCCGGACGGCGTGGTGCCGGTGTTGATCCACGGTGACGCCGCGTTCGCCGCCGAAGGCGTGGTGGCGGAAACGCTCAACCTGGCTCGTCTGCAGGGCTATACCAACGGCGGGACCATACACGTCATCGCCAACAACCAGATCGGGTTCACCACGGTTCCGCGCGAGGGACGGTCTACGGACTACGCCAGCGACCTGGCCAGAGGATACGACATCCCGATCCTGCACGTGAATGCCGACGATGCGGAAGCCTGCCTCAGCGCGATCACGCTCGCGATGGCGTATCGGCAGCACTTCAACGACGACATTCTGATCGACGTGATCGGCTACCGTCGTCATGGCCACAACGAAGGCGACGAGCCGGCCTATACCCAGCCGGTCATGTACGAGAACATCCGTACCCACCCCACGGTGAGGGACCTCTGGGCGGAGCGGGTCGTGGACCGTGGCGTGCTGAGCGCGGAGCAGGTCCGGCAGATGAGCGACGAGGTCGTCGACATCCTGCGGGAGCGGCAGGACGTGGCCCGCGAGGATACGCACGAGCCGCCGGACCACCTCACCGAGGACCAGTCCGTTGAGCCGGCACAGGTCACCCTGGAGGCTCTGGTGCGGATCAACGAGCAGAGTCTGTCCTGGCCGGAGAGCTTCCAGATCCATCCGAAGCTGGCCCGTCAGCTCGAGCGCCGTAAGGACGAGCTGACGGCCGGTACCGAGCTGGACTGGGCCCATGCCGAAGCCCTCGCGTTCGGATCCCTCCTCGAAGACGGTGTCCCGATCCGGCTCACGGGCCAGGACTGCCAACGCGGCACGTTCAGTCACAGGCACCTGGTTCTGCACGACGTGTCCACGGGTCGGACCGTGACCCCGTTGGAGCACGTGGGAGACGCCCGGTTCGAGATCTACAACTCTCCGTTGACCGAAACCGCGACGATCGGGTTCGAATACGGGTACAGCGTGGGCACCGACCGAGACCTCGTGATCTGGGAAGCCCAGTTCGGCGACTTCGTCAACGTCGCGCAGGTCATGATTGATCAGTTCATCTCGTCCGGCCGGGCCAAGTGGGAACAGTTCTCCCGGCTCGTCCTGCTCCTTCCACACGGACACGAAGGCCAGGGTCCGGAGCACTCCAGCGCGCGATTGGAGCGTTTTCTCCAGCTCGCGGCGGAGGACAACATCCGCGTGGCCTACCCGACCACGCCGGCTCAGTACTTCCACCTGCTCCGCCGGCAAGCGTTCGCGAGGGAGCGACCGCTGATCGTGATGACTCCCAAGAGCCTGTTGCGCCTTCCGGCGGCACAGTCACGGGTCGAGGAGCTGGTGGGAGAATCCACCTTCCATCCGGTGTTGCACGATCCGACGATCTCCGAGGATCGCCGCGATCAAGTCGAGCGGCTCCTCCTGTGCTCCGGCAAGGTGTACTACGACCTCCAAGCCGCCGAGGCACGTCTTGCGGCGACCAACACGGCCGTGCTGCGGCTGGAGGCGCTGTATCCGTTCCCTGCCGCGACCCTGGAGCGGACCATCGCAGAGTTCTCCAACCTGCGGGAGGTCCTCTGGGTTCAGGAGGAGCCTCGCAACCAGGGCGCGCTGTCGTTCGTCGGACCGAGGTTACGAATGGTGGTGCCCCGGCCTATCCCCCTGCGTCACGTGTCCCGTCCGGAACGGGCCAGTCCCGCCGAAGGAATGGGCCACGCGCACGCGGCCGAGCAGGCCCGCTTGGTCAGGGACGCGTTGTCGGGAGCGGTGGACTAGAAGCCAGTCCGCTAGCGGCCGATCAGGCCGCTCGGGAACACCACGGTGCTCTCGTTTCCGTCCGTGGAGACCGACGCCACCCCGAAGAGGTAGTTGTCGATCACCATGCCCTCCAGGGTGTGTTCGGTGGCCGTGCCGACAAAGCGGGAGTGCTGCCACTGGGGAGCCGTCGTGTCGCGCCAATACACCTTGTACCCGGCCAGATCGGGGTCGTCGACCGGGTCCCATACCAACGTGGTCGAGGGCCGGACGGCCCCGCCGATCCTGACGTTCGTCGGAGCGGGAGGCGCCCAGGCCAGCGAAGCCAGGACCGCGGCGTTCACCGCCGTCAGCCGCGACGCATAGTCGAAGTCCACGCCCTCGATCACGTCGCCGTAGGCGATCCCGTCCTCGACGCGGACATCTTGGTGTTGGCGGGTGTAGTTCTCGTGCGTCTCCATGATGCGGACCCCGGCGAAACCCGCGTCGTTGAACGGCCTGTGATGGCCGCCTCGTCCAAAGCGGTCCAGACGGTAGATCAGGATCGCGTCCAGGTTGGTGAAATACGTCTCCGTGATTCGGTCCACGTACCGAGCCAACTGGCGAGAGACTCCGTCCACCTCGCCGCCGTAGAACCGTCGACGCTGACGGGTCTGCTCGTCCTCAGTGACCGGAGTCGGCTCCGAGAAGACGCGGAAGGTCGAGTTGTCGATGACGCCGTCCACGCCCTCGATGTTGCCGATCATGTCGTTGTTGAGCACACCGACGATGTCCCAGCCGGCGGCCTGGGCCACCCGGGCAATGTGCCGCCCGCCGTACAGGCCCTGCTCTTCGCCGGAGAGGCCCAGGTACACAATGGAGGAGCCGAACCGGTGCCGACTGAGGAGCCGCGCCGCCTCGATCACCCCCGCCATGCCCGAGGCGTTGTCGTTGGCCCCGGGCGCGTCGGTCTCACCGTCCGATCCGTCCGAGGGTCGCGAATCGATGTCGCCCGACATGATGACGTAGCGGTCGGGATGCACCGTGCCGCGCTGGATCGCCACCACGTTGACGACCCGCGTGTCGGTGGGAATGCGGCCGCCCGCCGGCACCACCTCGCCCTCGAACGAGACCTCCAGACACCCACCGCACGCCTCGCTGATCCGGTCGAACTCGTCCTTGATCCAGCGCCGCGCCGCGCCGATGCCGCGGGTGGCGGATAGGGTGTCCGAGAGCGTGCTGCGGGTGCCGAAGCCGACCAGCGTGCGGATGTCCCGCTCCAGATTGTCCGCTGAGGAAGCGGCGATGATGTCGTAAATCCTGAGGTCGGCTGCCGGCGGGGAGGACTGGCCGGCCACATTCGCCGGCAGCAGCGTCAGGGCCGCCACGGTGGCGGCCCAGGCCGGGCGACTACTCCAGGCGGGGCGACTACTCCAACTCGGCCGCATCGGCTTCCTCGGACTGGAGGAGACGCGCTTGGTCCACCCATCCTTCCTTGCGGATCCGGTCCGGGAAGATCGGCAGGGTCTCACATATCTTCTCGATGTCGGCCTCGGTCCAATCCGCAATCTGCTCGAACGTGTGATAGCCCAGCTCGCGGAGCTTACGCTGTAGCACCGGCCCAATGCCCCGAATGCGTCTGAGGTCGTCACGGAACTCGTCCGACGCGGCCGGCCCGTTGTCCATGCCGCCGCTCAAGCCGGAGCCCGGCGCTCGGGCCAACAGCGCATCCAGGTCGGGAAGGTCCGTGACCGCGGCGGCGAGCTTGAGCTTCTCCAGCCCGCTACGGGACAATCTTCCGTTCGCGTCCTCCGCGTCTGCGTGCTCGCCGGCGGTTGCCTCTCGGTCCGTCAGGTCGGCCAGCTCCTCTTGCGAGCGTTGGAGCTCCTCCTGCGAGCGGGTCAGCTCCCGGTCGGTCAGCTCCAGTTGGTCGGTCAACTCTCGGACGCGGTCTTCCAGCGGCTCCAGATCGCGGATGCGTTGCTCACGGAGCGTCAGCGCTTCCTGGGCTCGATCCAGCTCGTCCACGTCCTCTGCGAGTTGGCCTTCGAGCGACCGCACCTGGCCCTCCAGGTCGCGGATGCGCGCGCGGAGCAGGGCGTCGGATCCGGCCTTGCCCGATTCATCGGATTCGGGCGTGCCCGCTACATCCTCATGTTGGGTGCCGGCGCCCTTCAGGCGCTTCTCCAGATCGAAGCGGCGCTCGCGGGCCTCCTTGAGCTGCGCACGGGCGACGTCCAGCTCCTCCTCGGCGTGGGAGCGCGCCTCCTCGAGTCCGGCTCGCTCCACCTCGAAGTCGGCGGTCGCTCGGCGGAGCGCCACCTCGGCCTTGTCGCCCACCTCGAGGGCCACGGCCAGACGGTCGTCCAGGATCCGTAGCTTCTTCTTCGTGATCTCGAAGTCTTCGAACAGCGCCTGATAGTGGGCAGCCTCTCTCGCGAGACGGTCGTTCAATCCGCCGGCCCGGTGCCGTTCCCCCTTGAGCTGCTCGGCCAGCACGCGGGTGTGGCGCTCTCGCTCCTCGATCTCCCGCTTTGCGCGCCCTTCCGCCGATTTGACCTTCTCCTTCCACTCCTCTTCGCTGGTTTTGAGACGATTCTTCCAACCGTCATTGGCACGGTCGACGCGATCCAACGCCCGCCCGTGCGAGATGATCCAGGCGGACAACGCACCCAACAGGGCCGCGATCAGCAGGTAAATCCAGATCTCCGCCATCAGGTAGAGCATGTCATCAGCTCTCCTCGATTACGTGAAGCTCGATTCGGCTGTTGGCCAGTCGACCCGCCGGAGTGGAGTTGTCGGCCACCGGCACGGAGCCACCGAGCCCAACGGACTCGAGCCGGGTCGGCGGCACTCCACGCTCCAACAGGTACTCTCTCAAGACGTTGGCTCGATTGTACGTCAACGTGAGGTCTTTGGCAGCATCGGCCGAAGCTCCCACGTGAGACTCGACGCGCACCCGTCCGTTCGGGTAGGCCAGCAGGAGCGGCACCAGCCGGTCCATCGCCCGCCGAAGCTCCTCGGTGAGCTCGCTGCTCTCTGTCGGAAATCGGAGCGGATCCGTGCGCAGAAAGCCGGCGAGGTGACGACCGAATTCGTCCCCGCTGCCGGGGATGCGGATGGCGTTGTTGATTACGAAACCCGGAAGCATCTGGCCCAGCACCTCGCCCACTTCCGTGCGGGCCAGCTCTTCGGCCACCTTCCCCTCGACGTAGAGCGCCGTGCCTCCCAGGTACAAGTCGAACTCCGGCAGTCCATCCGAGACCGCTTGGAGAATTTCGCGGATGTCGTCCTTCCACAGCGGCTCGTCCCTCTCCAGGGTCACCTTGAGCGAATCGATCAGCGCCCGCTGACCCAACACGTCTCCGACGGCCACCACCACCGCGGCGCGGACCTCGGGGTTGGCGACGTCCCCTCGAAGCGTAACGCGTCCGTCCGCCGACGTAACCCTTATCAGCGACGGCACTCCGGGCGTCTCGGTGCGTCCGATGCTCCGTACGCCGGGCACGTCGGCCACAGCGACGGAGGCGGAGCGGTAGTGGACGTCGTTCGCCAACGATCCGGTCAGGTAGACGTCCCGCCCCATGATCCTGGCGTCCGCATACCCCAGCTTCTGCGCCATGAGCGTTCGCTCGACGCGGTAGCGGACATCGGCCTCCACGCGGGACGCCGTTTCACCGACGGCCCAGCCTGAAAACACGAGAAACACCGCGGCAGACAGAAGCGTCAGGATTCCAGCTCGCAACTCGGGACGGTCCTCTTGTTCGGAGAGACTAACGTTTACAGGGGAACCAGCACGTTAGGAAACACCTGATTCCGCTGCAAGGCTATACTATTCGGGTTACTTCCCCATCGGAGTCGGAATCTTGTACGTACAGATCTTGTCGTTGCTCGGAGCGGCGCTCATCCTGGTTGCCTACGCAGCGAACCAGCGAGGCTGGATGGGACCCGAGCGCCGCGCGTACAGCCTGATCAACCTGCTGGGTGCGCTGCTGCTCCTGGTGGTGGCGATCGTCGACCAACGTGTGGGCTTCATCATCCTCGAGGTGGTGTGGGCATTGGTCTCCATTCCGCCGCTCATCCGTCCTCCCGCTCGGGCCCCTGCGTGAGCGTTCTGGCGCATTTGGCGCGCGACCGGCCGCTGGCCGTGCTGGACACCGAGACCACCGGCCTCAACCCCTCGACCGCGCGCATCGTCGAGCTGGCGCTGATCGTCGTGCATCCCGATGGCTCGACGCTGGAACGGGTACGGCGCTTCAACCCCCAGGAGCCGATACCGCCCGAAGCCACCGCGGTCCACGGAATCAGCGACGCCGACGTCGCGGACGAGGCCCCTTTTCATCGCCGCGCCCGAAGCCTGATCGAGCTGCTGGATCCGTGCGACTTGGCCGGATTCAACATTCGCCGGTACGACCTCCCCCTCCTGCTGGCGGAATTCAAACGGGCCGGCGTGCCGTTCGATCCACGGAGCCGAAGGGTCGTCGATGTCCAGCAGATCTTCCATCGGGAAGAGCCACGTGATCTGTCCGCGGCCGTGCGCTTCTACTTGGGGCGCGAGGCCCAGGATGCACACTCCGCGTTGGCCGACACCCGGCAGACGCTCGCCATTCTCGACGCACAATTGGACAGATACGAGGCGTTGCCACGCTCCGTGGAGGGGTTACACGCATACTGTGACGAAGTCGGCCCCTTCCGCACCGAGCTGGACCGCTGGTTCGATCGCGAGTCGGACGGCACGCTGGTGTTTCGCCGCGGGAAGCACCGGGGACGAGCCCTGGTGGAAGTCGCGTCCACGGAGTCCGACTACCTGCAGTGGATGGTCACAGCCGACGAGATGGACGCGGAGGTGGTGGACGTGGTCTCCAGGGCCCTTCGGGGCGAGCTACTGGATCCGGCACAGGAAGCGCTTTCGCTCCCCGCCCTCGCACCGGAGTCGGACCGGCCATTCGCATAGCGCCTCGCCCTCTCCTACCTTCCCGGCTGCCGTGGCAGTGGCCTGTTGCAGGCCACTGGCCGGGATCCAGCGAGCCGTCCTCGGCACGGGTGGACAGCGAGGCTCGGATCCCGCGCTCGCTCGCTCACAGACCAGGAAACTTCCCGACATCATGCGACCCGTTCTCAAGACCTCCGTCGTCGCTCTCGCATGCTTCGCTCCCGGCCTCGCAGCCCAGAACGGGACGCCGCCGCTCGACCTCTCGGCGTTCCATCCGCGGAGCATCGGACCCGCCGTGACCGGCGGCCGCATTCACGATGTCGAGGCCCGGCCCGACGACCCGTCGACGATCTTCATCGCCACCGCCTCGGGTGGGTTGTGGAAGTCGGTCAACCGCGGACACACCTGGGTAGACCTCTGGCAGGACATGCCGGTGAGCACGTTCGGTGACGTGGCCCTGAGTCCGTCCGACCCCGACATCATGTACGCCGGCACGGGCGAGCAGAACAACCGCCAGAGCACGTCCTGGGGGAACGGCGTGTACCGGTCGGATGATGGCGGGGCAACGTGGCGGCACCTGGGGCTGGAGGGCACCCGTCACATCGGACGAGTCGTCGTGCACCCGAACGATCCCGACATCGTGTACGTGGCCGCACAGGGGAACCTGTGGCGGGCCAGCTCGGACCGCGGAGTGTTCAAGTCCGTGGACGGCGGAAGCTCGTGGGAAAAGGTCCTGTTCGTGGACGACGACACCGGCGCCACCGACCTCGCCATCAATCCGACGAACCCCGAGATCGTGTACGCCGCCACCTATCAGAGGCGACGGAGAACCTGGGGCTTCAACGGAGGAGGTCCGGGCGGTGCGATCCATCGGTCCACGGACGGCGGACGGACCTGGACTCGACTGTCCGACGGGCTTCCCGCCGGAGACCTGGGCAGGATCGGCATTGCGATCGCCCCGTCCAACCCCCGAGTGCTCAACGCGCTGGTTCAGCACGAGACCGAGAGCGGGATGTTTCGCACCGAAGACGGAGGTGATACCTGGGAGCGCGTCAATGACCGAAACGGCCGTCCCATGTACTACTCCCACATCTTCATCGACCCCACCGACGATCAGCGGATCTATACGCTGGCCACGAACGCGTTCACCAGTGCCGACGGGGGCCGTACCCAAACCGACATCTCGAACCGGCCGACGTACGACGTGGGCATGCACGCCGACCACCACAGCATGTGGATCGATCCCACCGATCCGGAGCACTTCTACCTGGCAGGCGACGCCGGCTTGCACGAGACCTACGATCGAGGAGCGACATTCCGCCGGATCAACAACCTCCCGATCGGACAGTTTTACGGCATCGGCGTGGATATGCGCGATCCCTATCGGGTATACGGCGGTATGCAGGACAACCACTCCTGGATGGGACCCTCCCGCACCCGTCACTGGATCGGCATCCTGAACGACGACTGGAGGCAGATCGGGTTCGGTGACGGAATGTACCAAAGCGTCGATCCGACCAATCCGCGCTTCGTATACTCGAATTCCCAGAACGGCAACTACAGTCGGGTGGATTCCGAGACGGGAGACATTCTGGATATCCGTCCGCGCCCGCCTGTCGGGAGCGAAGAGACCTACCGGTTCGACTGGGTGTCGCCGAGCCTGGTGTCCCGGCACGATCCGGCCACGATCTACGTGGGCGGCAACCGGCTCTTCACGTCTCGAGACCGCGGCGACACGTGGTCGCGATCCGAGGATCTCACTCGCGCCGTGGACCGGAGGGATCTCGAGCTGATGGGCGTGGAGGGCCGAGACATCGCGATCTCGCCGAACGACGGCACGTCGTCGTACGGAGAGATCACGACTATTGCCGAGTCCCCGCTCACGCCTTCAGTGCTCTGGGTGGGAACCGATGACGGGGTCGTGCAGACCACGAGCGACGGCGGGGCCACATGGACCGACGTGAGCGCCGGGCTGGGCGACCTGGCGGGCACCTACGTGAGTCGTGTGGTGGCGTCCGCGGCGAACGATCAGCGGGCGTACGTGACGTTGGACGCCCATCGGGACGGCGACTTCGCCCCGTACGCGTTCGTGACCGACGATGCCGGCCGCACCTGGACGCCCGTTCACGACGGGCTCCCCACGGGCTCCATCAACGTGATCGTGGAGCACCCCGACAACCCCGACGTGTTGTTCGTCGGAACCGAGCACGCCCTGTTCGTCTCGGTGGATCGCGGCCGGGGATGGACTCGTATGCCCAATCTGCCGACCACCGCCGTGGACGACCTGATCATACATCCCAGGGAAAAGGACCTGGTGATCGGCACCCATGGCCGGAGCATCTGGATCCTGGACGACACGCGGCCCTTGGCCGAATGGTCGGTGGTCGCCGGCCGGCCGGCACACCTGTTCTCGATCCGGCCGACCGCGCTCATGCAGTACTGGAAGGACACGTCCTACCGGTCGTTCGAAGCCTTCGCGGGAACCAATCCTCGGCCCGGCGTGGAGATCACCTATGCCCTGGCGGCAGCCACCGGATCCGCCACGATCACGATTGAGAGCTCGGCCGGCCGCCGCGTGCGAGAGCTGACCGTGCCCGCCGACGCAGGAGTGCACCGCATCAACTGGGATCTCCGGCACGCATTGGACGACGGGCCGGAAGCCTGGAGCGCGTTCGAGGACTCCCTCCTGGCCCGACCCGTCGACCGGTCCGGCCCGCGAGTCTCCCCGGGTCTGTACAAGGTCACGCTATCCGCGGGAGGGACCAGCGTCAGCCAATGGGCCGAAGTCCGGCCCGACCCGGACATGCCCATCAGTCTGACCCAGTATCGGACGCGGGAGGCGTTCCTCCTCTCCGTGCTCGATCTCGTCTCGGAATTGGAGGACGGCGACGCCGCGCTCCGCCGACAGGCCCAACAGCTCTACGGATCGGTAGCGGGCGGCGGCGTCCGCCAAGGCTCTTGGCACGGTCCCACCACAAGCCACCGAGAACGGTTGGCGGCGTTGAGAGCGGCGGCCGGGGGATCATGATGTACGGCCGAGTTCCCGGTTGGTTGCCGCTCCTGTCGGCCGTGGTCGTCGCGGCCTGCGCGCCCGCCGCCCAGACAGAAGGGCCCGCACCCTCTTCCGGCGCGGGAACCGGAAGCACACAGGACCGATACGTCACCGGAGTGCTGAGCGACGGCACCGGCGTCCGCTACACGGTGGAGGACGAGGTCGTCGTCTACACGATCGACCACCCGCCCGCCACCACCTGGTCCGCGCTGGTTGCCGCGTTCGGCTCGATCGAGATCGACGCGAACCTCGTCGATCCCGCGAACCGGCGCGTGGGCATGCAGGACGTCGTCGTCACCCGTCGCACTCGGCTGGCCGGCGAGCGACCGTCCACCTACCTGGATTGCGGCAGCACGCTCACGGGACCCATCGCGGAGCAGTCGCGCATACACACGACGTTCCTGGCCACTGCGGCAGCCGTAGATGGGCAAACGACTGCGGTCCGGTTCGAAATGGTCGCCCAGGCGGTGCCGTTCGACGCCGGAGACTCGGAGGCTCGACGCTGTCGTTCCAAACGGACGCTCGAAGCCCGCATCATCCAGGAGCTTTTCCGCCGTCTGAACGAAGGCTGAGCGCTACGACCGCGGCGGCTCCAGTCCGCTGGGAAGGCGGTCCGGCAATGCGACGTCGGGCAGGTCGGAGAGCGCGTTCAAAAACGCCAGCAGGTCCTGGACCTCCGCTTCGGTGAGTTCGAACGGCGTCAGCTCGATGCGGTCGCTCGGCACGGCCTCGAGATCCCTGCCGCCACGCATCTTGAACCGGATCACGTCACGAAGCGTGGCATACCCGCCGGAGTGCATGTAGGGAGCCGTGTGCTCCACGTTGCGAAGCGTCGGCGTGCGGAACTTGTAGCGATCCGAGTCCAGCCGGCTCACGGCCCACCTCCCCAGGTCCTCGTGGGGCGTTCCCTGAAAGCCCGGGCCCAGTTGCTTGGCTCCGACCACGTGGAAGCGGAAATCGGAGAACATGGGCCCGGAGTGGCACTCCGCACATCCCGCCTTCCCGTAGAACGTCTCCAACCCGCGTTTCTGGCTGTCGGACAGGGCGGACTCGTCCCCAGCCACGAACCGGTCGTAGGGCGCATTGCTACCATCCAGAGACCGGATGAATTGGGCGAGCGCCCGGGCGGTCGACACCGAGTCGATGGTGGAAACCAAATGCCCTGCGTCCACCGAGTCGGCACGCGCGGGAAAGGCCGTGCGGAATAGCATCTCGTACTCCGGGATGCTGCGAAGCCTGGCCACGACGGAATCCACCGCCTCTTCGATCGGATAGGCGTCACCCCGCATCTCCGTTCGTTCCCGCTGAGGCAGCATCGTGAGGTTTTCCAGCCGCCGCCGGCGTCCGTCCCAAAACATGAATCCGTCCGCCGTGTGCTGAGCACCGAAGCGGTTGAACCCCGCGTTGATCACCGTTGGACTGTGGCGACCTTCGGGAAGCATGTCCGGATCCATGAGCTCGCGCTCCGGACCGAGCCCTACGCCGCTGGGCCCCAGTGGAAGGTCGCGCCCGTCGGCCATGCCGAAGTCCGGGTGATGGCAGGTGCCGCACGACACGTCCATTCCCGAGCTTTGGATGGGATCGAAAAAGATGAGGCGGCCCAGCTCGACGCGGGCATCGCTCGGCGGGTTTTCGGCCGGGAACACCATCGGCGGCAGCGGCTCGAGCCCGTATCTGTCCACCAACGGCGACGGCGTTCCGGGCGATCCTTCTCCGCATCCGGCCAGTCCGGCGGCCATCAGCGCCAACCACACCGCGGGCAGCTGTCGCGGGCACCACCGAACCACACGCGTCATGTGCCGGACAACGTCACGCTCCCGCCCGGAAGCTCGTCGGTCATCAGTGCCACCACGCGCGGGACGTGAGCTCCGCCCTCACCGATGGAATTCCGGTACGGCCGCACGACGAACGGCTCCGCCAGCCAGGGATCCTCGTCCCGGTCCTCCCACGGCTCCACGGTCACGACGTGCGTGAACCGACTGACCCCGACGTATTCCTCGTTCGGACAGAACTCGAACGCCGGCTCGCAGCCGTTCAGGTCGACGGGGATGGGCAGATCACCGGGCACCGGATATCCGAAGGGGTTGGCCACCCAGTCGTCTCCCGGGAAGAAGACCTCACGTGGCAACGCCTCCACGTAGTCGATCTGGCCCGAGAATGGCCCAACGCCCGAGGAATCGCGAAAGCGGGCCTTGCGCCCGTTGTCCGGCTCGAACTTTCCGTACGAAAGCCAAACCTCGGTGGCGCTGCCGTAATCGTAGACCAGCCAACCCTCGTAGATCCACCCCGCGGTGAGCGGAGTGAACGTCAGGTAGAACTCCGGGTTGAGGGTATCGGCCACGCCGGTGTCGGGATCGATGTTGAACAGCCAAATGCCGGAGTCCTCGAACGACGGATACCCCAGTTCCAGGTTGTCGCTCGGAGTGAACAACACGTGTGTGCCGGGCGTGTCCTCCAACGGCACGCCGGCGGTCAGGTACCGGTTCGTGTCCAGCGTCGCGCGGCCGTCCTCGACCCTTCCGCCCATGACCTTGAGCATCGAGGGCTGCCCGTCGGCGTCCCCGGGCGGCTCGATGGTGATCATCACGTCGGTGGGATTCGAGATCGGGCTGGTCAGGGAGACGGACTGGGACGTGGGCCCCGAGACCGTGAACCGGCCGGCGGAGCGGATGGCCCCGTCCGAGCCTATGACCCAGGCCTCGTACGTGCCCTGCGTGGCCTCGTCCAGCGCTGCCAGATTGGAAGCGTTCAACGTCATGGGCGTTTCCACCGTGATCGGCGGCCCCACCCCGCTCTCACCACACGCGACCAACGCCGCACCTCCCACCAACGCCGTGGCCAGAGCCACCGCGACAGGAAGAGCGCGTCCGGCCGAAGCTTCAATCATCATCCTATGCTCCAAAAAAGGGCGATCCCCACCCGGGTGACTCCCGGGTGGGGACGCAGGCAAACCGCCAACCAACTCCGGAATCAGCCGGTGCTACACGGCACGTTCGGGTTGGTCTGGCACTCGCTGAACGAAATCGGCAAACAACGGAAACGATCCGCGATTCCGGGATACACCACCGTTCCGCCCATCAGGAACGGATGGTTCCAGCGGTCCAGGTCGAAGAGCCTCCGACCCTCCAGCCACAGCGTGAGGTGGCGCTCGCGATCAAGGATGGACCACGCGTCCATGTCGTCCGCGTCATCGACTCCGCCGATGCCGGTCACCGAAGCCTCGGCAATGGGTGCCAGCCCGTAGAAATCCCGAGCGTCGTTGATGAACCCGAGGAATTCCGCGATGTCTCCCGTGCCTGTGGGCTGGAGTACCGCTTCCGCCTCGATCAAGCGCATCTCCGTGCCTTTGGCCAACGGAATGTTGGCGCCCAGCGCGGAGTACTTCTCTTGCCGGAAGTGCGGCGTGAGACCGTCCGCCCCGACGCGGGCGGCACAGGTAGCGCCGGTTTCGTAGCAGTTCGTGAACGGCGCCCGGACGTCCTGCGGAATCCCGCCCGTTTCTGCGGTCGCCTCGTCGGTCACGAAGTTACCCGCCAACGTCGCAAAGGCGGACATTTCGTGTCGGCGATGGGTTTCGTCGAAGATCTCGTTCTGCTCGGAGCCCGAGTTGTCCGAAAAAACCGCTTCGTACACAAAATCGGTCGGGATCTGGTTCGCGAAGGCGACTGCGTTGGTCCAATCGCCAAGGCCTACGTACATCTGCGCCTGGCCCGCGAGCGCCGCCACACGGATATCGTCGTCTCCGGACTGCGTGGACTGGGTCACAGCCTGCTGGAAATGCATCAGGCCACGGCTGAACGCCGCCGATCGGGGTTGCAGTGTGCCGTCATCCCCCTCGTATGGCGCAGAGTAGGTGACCTGGCAGAAATTCTCGCCAAGCCAGCGATTCGAGAAGCCGGCCAGGAGGTACGCCCGGGCAGTGAGCGAGTTGCCATCGAACGCGAATCCTTCGATCGCCCTCATCCGCTCCAAGCCTGCCTCGGCTACCCAACGCGCCTCCTGCGCGTCCTCCCAAAAACCGTCCGTGTCCTCCTCGTCGATGATGCCGCGCCGGAAGAATCCGGTCGTGGTGTAGCTGCCGCTGCCGGCCATTTCGTCCGTGCCACGCGCGACCAGGAACGACTGGTCGTCATAGCCTTCCGAGAAGGCCGCAGACATGCCGACTACGAGGGCAGTCACGCCCTGGACGGAGTTGAGGTCTTCGTCCAGGATCTGGCCCGGGTTGTCCACGTCGAACACGTCGCTGCACGCGGCACCGGCCAACGCTGCCACCGCCACGGTGGAAAAGCGGAGCAGTCTCTCCGTAATCGTCTGTCGCTTCATCCCTGGGCCTCCCATTAGAAGTCCACCTTGAGAGACAGGATGAAGGTGCGGAGCGGCGGAAGCTGGTAGTACTCTTGCTGATAAAGCCCATTGCCGCTTCCGTCCTCGCGGGCCTCCGGATCCAAACCGGGATAGTCCGTCAGCGTCAGGAGATTCCGACCCTGGAACCGCAGCGTCGCGCCGCGGATGGCTCCGGGGAGGATATCCTCGGGCAACCGGTAGCTCGCGCTCACCGAGCGGAGCTTGAAGAAGTCCGCGGGCGCGGTCCACACACCGTAGGACGTCAGGTCGCGATCGCACTTGGCCCGGTCTTCCGCCCTCACACCCGCGAGCGCCGACTGGTTGTCGTCGGCAATCCATCCCTGGATCTCCAAGCACTCGGGCCAGGCGAATCTGCGGACGGTCTGGTGGGCGGATCCGGCGGATAACCAATGTCCGCCCTGTCCTTCACCCAGGAAGTCCAGGGTGAGACGGCGCCCTACCGTGAACGAGCTGCCGATGCCGTAGGTCCACTTAGGATAGAGCGGGCCGACACACTCGCGTTCCAGGATCGGATCCGCGCCGATCTCGTCCGGATTCTGCACTCGATCGTTACAGAACACCGGAAGCGGCTCACCCGGACGGATAGCGTTCCTCCAGGCGAGTCCGATCTCCTGGAGCCCACCCAGATCCACAACCTCACTCTCGTTGGTCGAGCCGCGGAGGTTGAGGTCCCAGTTCAGCCCGTCACCGCGAATGACGTTGATCGACACCGCGGCCTCGTGGCCCCAGTTGTCCACCTCGCCCACGTTTTCGAGCTGCGTGCTGGTGAACCCGGAGGACGGCACCTGCTGGACCGGCACCAACGCATCGCTGGTGGTCTGCGTGTAGTACGTGTACTCGTAGCTGACGCGCCCGTCGAACAACGCACCTTCCACGCCCACTTCGATCTCAGCCGTGCGCTCGGGGCCCAGTTCGGGGTTCCCCAGATTCGACGGCTCCACACCCGGCTGTGCGTCGTCACCGGACACGGCTTCCCAAGTCTTCTCGGCGTCGAAGAAGCCCGGGGCCTTACCGGACTGTCCGTAGGCGGCCCGCAGCTTCATGCTTCCCATGTTCTCCGGCCAGAAATCATTGTCGGAGATGATGTACGAGGCGGAAATCTTGGGATACGGCGCCAAGCCGAAGTCCTCACCGAACGTGGAGTGGCCGTCCACGCGGACACCACCCGTGATGAAGAGCTGGTCGTTGATGCCGATCATCTCCTGAAGGAAGAACCCGCCGTTGGTCACGCTGCGACGCGTCTCCGAGGCGCTGGTCCGGGCACCCGAGTCCAGCTCCTTGTCGCCGGGTCCGGCGAACTCTTCACCGAAGGCGTTCAAGCGATTTAGAAAATCGTCATAGAGCTGACCGCCCCAGGAGAACGAAGAGCTCAGCGACTCTCCGAAGCTCGTGGCCCACGTACCCGCGTAGTCGACGGTGAGGCGACGGGTGATGTCCTGGTCCACTTCCCGGTTTCCTTCGGGCCGATACCAGAATCCCCAGGGCCGCTCGTTGTGGAAATCGGCCTGCGAGTAGTCGATCCCGGTATTGAGTCGGTGCGTCAACGACGACGACTGATCCCACACCACGTTCACACCCGTGGTGAAGTGGTCGATCAGGGTGTTGGGACGCATGGTGAAGATCACGCTGTGGTCGTTCCCGGTGTACCCGGCAGCTCCCCGCAGCGCGTTCAGTGTGAACCCTTCGGCGTTGTTGCCGTCGGGAACCCACTGGATGTTGCGATGGCTGTAGCTGTTGTTGAACTGGATCGTCAGGTCGTCCCGCGGAGTGAATCCGAAGTTGCCGCGTACCGACCAGTCCTTGAGGGCCTCCTCCTGGATGCCGTCTTCGCCGTCCTGCCCCGAATCGATCACGCCCAGCTCGCGGCCCCACGAGCCCGATACGAAATAGTTCACGCTCTGGCCGCCGCCGCGCACGGAGAGGTTGTAGTCTTGGATGTGGCCGGCCTGGAGCCAGTCACCGTCCTCCGGACAGTACACCTGCGCCGTGCAGTCGTTGAAGCCGAGGCCGGTGGGGTTCACGTCCTCATCCGGACCCACGTGGCCCATGGTGTTGAACCCCTGGTCCACGGAGAACGACCACGCCGGGGCCCCGGATGCGCCGCGCTTGGTGAAGATCTGGATCACGCCGCCAGCGGCCTCGGTTCCGTAAAGCGTCGTGGCCGCCGCGCCCTTGATGACCTCGACCCGCTCGATGTCGTCGGGGTTGATGTCGTGAATCGGGCTCGGCGCCTGGTTGAGCTCGCCGTCCACCGGATAGGCGTCGCTGTTGACGCGCACGCCGTCCACGTAGAACAACGGATTGTTGCCCTGGGAGATCGAGTTGTTTCCGCGGAGGCGGATACGATTCCCCGCACCCGGGCCACCGGCGGACTCCTGGACCACCAGACCCGTGGCGCGACCCTGGAGCAGGTCTCCCACGTCCGAGATCGGCGCCGCTTCTACCTGAGCGGAGTTGATCTGGGAGATCGAGTTGCCGACCTCACGCTTCCGTGCCTGACCGGCGGTGCCGGTCACCACGACCCCCTCGAGGGAGATGGCTTCGCTGCGAAGCTGGAAGTCCGCAACCGCCGATCCGCCCGCCGTCACGTCGACCTGGACTTCTTCCTGTCCGAAGCCGATGTAGTTGACGCGGACGGTCTGTGTCCCGACGGGCGCGTTCAAGATGATGTAGCGGCCCACGTTGTTGCTGAGTGTGCCCAACGAGGTGCCAACGATGCTGACCTGTGCGCCGGCCACGGTTTCGCCGCTCACGGCGTTGGTGATCACGCCGGTGATCGTTCCGGTGGCTTGCGCCGAAACGCTCGCGGGGAGCGCCACCCCGAACGTCAGGATCACGGCCAGCACGGAGACGCGCCGCCGGATCTTTTCGCTCGTGGCTACAGACAAGGTTCTCGACATGGATTTCTCCTCTCCTTCATCCTCCGAAAAACCCGAGAGTTTAGACCAGCCAGAATGCAGCCAACCCCCACCATTGTCAAACGATGACGGGGGTTCGAGCCGTCTTCGGAGTCCCGGACACGTGGGCCGCGGAACCTTCGCGATGGTAGGGTGACCTAGGAAGCTCTGCACAGGTACGAGGAGACTCGTATCGGCCTCGACCGTAACAGCTTTCGGGAGAGCTCATGAGCGCACTGCTGTACGCGCACTCCGGCATTCGCTACGTCGTCCTGCTCGCGGGAGTTCTCACCCTGGCCTACGGGGTATTCGGATGGGCGACCGGGCGGCCCCACGATCGCCTCATGAAGAGGTTGGGCTCCGGGTTCGCGGGACTGATCGACCTGCAACTCCTTTTGGGGCTGCTCATGATCTTCACCGGAACCTTCTATCCGCAGTTGATGGGACACGTGATGACCATGGCCTTTGCCGCCGTCGCGGCCCACCTGCCAGTGGCCGTGATGAAACGGCGTCCCGAGGAAGAACGCACCTACGGCCCTTATGCCGTTTGCGCGATCGTCGCGTTGGCATTGATCTGGGTCGGCGTGATGGCCATCGGGCGGCCGTTGCTCGGAACGGGACTATCCTGATCGGCGGCCGAGCGGGTCGAGGGCGCCGCCGGACGCGGAGGGATTCCGGACAGCATACGGCCCGGGTCAGCGACTGCTGGCCCGGGCCTCTTCGCTAGCCTGACGCTCAAATGCTGTATCAGGACACGTTGGGGTTCGTCCGCTCAGTCTAGCGCACCGACGATGTCCCGGCTACGGCTACGGCGCACATCATCGGGTTCGAACGTGCGGGCTCATGGCCGCCTCAGGCCTTCTCGAACTCCGACGGTTCCGGGTACCGCCGATCCATCCACTCGGTGAACTGGTGCACGGCCTCGGGTGTGGGAGCAGCCGTATGCCCCTGCACGCAAAACGCACGCGCGTTCTTCCGGTCCACGGCTTCGGCGACTTCCCGATTGGCATCGAGGTCGTTGGTCCACACGTACATGTCCTTCTCGCCCAAGCGGGGAGGCTCCAACAGCGCTTGGCCGGAGTAGTAAGCCCAAAAGGGGACCAGGCAGTTGTGGACCGCGGTCATTCGCCGGGACCGAAAGCGACACCGTCGGGTGATCCGGAACGCATCCGGGAAGGTGGCTTCGCAGCGGTCGAGCGCAGATTTGGTGAGCGGCCTGGGTTGGTGCCGCACGGTCAGCCGAAGCCGCCGACCGTACCGAATATCGAGCAGCCGGTTGGCATTCCGATGCGCGGCCGTGTCCGCCTCGTCAGCAGGGCGCGGAGCCCCCTTTGGCGACAGCGCCCTGCCGAGCGGCACCTTCGGTCGGCCCTTTGGATCGAAGAAGTCGTCCGCCGTGAACGCGTCGTCCAGAAAGAAGTCGTCGTTCAGATACAGGAACCGTTCTGCCAGGCCCGGAATTCTAGACAGCGCGGATTCGATGGCTTGGGAGTTGTACGTGGGAAGCGTTCCGGGGCCACCGAGTATCGCGTCGTGGGTGATGAGCGACAGGCGGCCGGGCACATCGGCCAGCCACGCGGGACGCTGGCCGTTGGTGACCAGAAACAGACGGCGAAACCCGGGGAATCCGGCCTGGAGCGACCGCAACGAGTATCGCAGCTCGTCCAGATGGGTCGAACCGGCCGCCGACGGCGGATACGCGTCCGGATCCTCTTCCCGATACGCCTCGTAGTCGCGACATCGGGCCGCCTGCCACGCGGGGTCGGAAGTGTCGACCCAGGTGTATACGACGTCGATGGGCTCGGGCATCGCCTCGAAATTGGTCTGTGGCTTGGCACGGGGGTGTGCCCCGGCGGGATCAGCTCGGCTGTACCCTGCAGGTTTCCTACCAAGTGTGACGTTACAGAGCCGCCCCGCCGTTCGGAAGGTCCGCCCGCACGATGGTTTGGCGGCCCGAAGGGTCGTGACTACACTTCCAACCGGACAGTAGGGTCGGTCCGTTGCACCGTGGCGGTGAGTTGATTTTGATCGAACGAGACAGAGGGAGCAGCATTGACCCGGACGTGCAGCCGGGCGGCGTCACGCTCGAAGATCCGAGAGGAGTCGAGGCCGGCCCTTTGGGACTGGTAATGGGCGGAGGCGGCGCCCGGGCTGCGTATCAGGTGGGATTCCTCCGCTGCCTGGCCCGCAAGTATCCCGATCTCGAGATCCCGTACATCACGGGTGTGTCCGCCGGCGCCATCAACGCCGCCCACCTGGCCGCGCACCATGGCACTTTTTCGGAGGCCGTCGAGGAGCTCACGGCGCTTTGGAGCGGACTGACCATGCACCACGTGTTCCGCGTGGACTCGAGCTCTCTTCTCAAGAACACGGCGAAATGGGGCTTCAACCTCATGTTCGGCAGCGTGGGGCCACGCCCCTCGCAATTGAAGTCGCTCGTGGACACGTCTCCGCTGCGCGAATTCCTGTCCGAAGCCCTGGTCGTCGTGGACGGCAAGTTGGTGGGCATCGATTACAACCTCGACCGCGGACGCCTCAAAGCGGTGGCGCTCAGCACCGCGAGCTATACGACGGGCCAATCGGTGACCTGGGTGTACGGCAAGATGATCGAAGCGTGGGAACGCCCCAACCGCGTCTCGCGCACCGCGCCGTTGACGATCGACCACATCATGGCTTCGGCTGCGCTCCCGATTCTGTTTCCGGCGGTCAAGATCGAAGACGCCTGGTATGGGGACGGAGGCATTCGGCTGACTGCCCCGCTCTCACCTGCGGTCCACCTCGGCGCCCAGCGGATCATCGCCATATCGACCAAATATCCGAGGGACTGGTCCGAAGCGGAGGAGCCGGTCATTCGCGGCTATCCGCCGTTGGCGCAGGTCGTCGGCGTGCTCTTCAACTCGATTTTCCTGGACCTGCTGGATCAGGACGCGTTTCGTCTGCAGCGGATCAACGCACTCCTGGACAAAATCCCGGCCCGACAGCGGGGTCGGCTCAGGCCGCTGAAGCTACTCGTGCTCCGCCCTTCGGTGGATCTCGGGAAGCTCGCCAACCTCTACGAGCCGGAGCTGCCCAAGGCCTTTCGCTATCTCTCGCGGAACCTGGGGACGCGCGAGACCGGCAGCCCCGACGCGCTCTCGCTCATCCTGTTCCAACCCAACTTCCTTCGCCACCTCATCGAGATCGGCGAGCGTGACGCAGAAGCGCGTGATGCGGAGATTCGCGCCTTCTTGGAGGGGGACGACTCGTCCGAGCTGACGTAGCGGACTGCTCGGCGGCGAGGCCACGTTGTATATTTGGGAGGGACTTCCAAACTCCCGTCATCAATGATGTACGGCGTCCGCTCCAACTCGTCCCTCAGCCGGACGCCAGGAGGAACGCACGATGTCCGAGAAGACCGGCACACTCGCCAGCGAAACCGAGGCCAGAGAGGTCGCCGAGGCCGCACGCGAGACCGAGTGGGAGCACCAGAGCTTTGCCAGTGGCCTGTTCAACGGACGGCCCGACTTCGGCCTGCTCGATCGCCTGCCCACCCTCGATCCCGACGAACAGGAGCGCGCCGAAGACTTTCTTCGCCGCCTGAAGTCCTTCGTCGAGTCCAACATCGACGGAGACCGCATCGACCGTGAGGAATGGGTGCCGGAGGAGGTCCTGGACGGACTCAGGAAGCTCGGGTGCTTCGGCATTAAGATTCCGCGCGAGTACGGCGGGCTGGGCTTTTCCCAGACGACGTACAACGAGGCGTTGGCGCTCGTTGCCAGCCGCTGCGGATCGACCGGAGCCTTTCTTTCGGCCCACCAGTCCATTGGCGTGCCCCAGCCCCTGATGCTGTTCGGGACGGATGAGCAAAAGGAGCACTATCTGCCCAGGCTGGCGGGCGGAGCGCTGTCGGCGTTCGCGCTGACCGAACCCGACGTTGGATCGGATCCGGCTAACCTCTCGACGTTCGCGGAGCCGTCGGACGACGGTGAGGCGTTCATCCTCAACGGTGAAAAGCTCTGGACCACCAACGGGCCGCGTGCCGAGTTGATGGTGGTCATGGCCCGCACACCCGCACGGGAAGGGGTCAAGGGCAAGAAGCCGATTACGGCGTTCATCGTGGAAAGCGATTGGCCCGGCGTAGAGGTCCTCCACGAGTGCCACTTCATGGGACTCCGTGGAATCTCCAACGGCGTGCTCAAGTTCACCAATGTGCGCGTGCCCAAGACCAACGTGCTGTGGGGCGAGGGCCTGGGCTTGAAGCTGGCCCTCATCACGCTCAATACCGGACGGCTTTCGCTTCCCTCGTTCTGCGCCGTTGCCGGCAAGGGATGTCTGCAGACGTCGCGCTTGTGGGCCAAGGAGCGCGTGCAGTGGGGTCAGCCGATCGGCAAGCACGACGCCATCGCCCAGAAACTGGCTTCGATGGCCGCCGATTCGTTCGCCATGGACTCCGTCGTGCACCTCACGTCGGTCATGGCCGATTCCCACCGCCTGGATATTCGCCTCGAGGCCGCCATCGCCAAGATGTGGAACAGCGAGCGCGCCTGGCTCCAAGTGAACGAGGCCTTGCAGATCCGGGGTGGGCGCGGGTACGAGACGGCCGCGTCATTGGCCGCGCGGGGAGAGGCGCCCATTCCGGTCGAGCGGTGGCTCCGGGACTTGCGGATCAACATGATCTTCGAGGGCTCCAGTGAGATCATGCGCCTGTTCATCGCCCGCGAAGCCGTGGACACGCACCTGGCCGTGGCGGGCGATTTGGTCAACCCGCGAGCCTCGATGGGCAAGCGACTGGCTTCGCTCGCCAAAGCGGCGGTCTTCTACGCGTGGTGGTACCCGTCTCGATGGATCGGGTGGGCCGCCTGGCCGAGCCACTCCGACTACGGAAAGCTGGCCCAACACGTGCGCTACGTGGACGGGACGTCACGTCGGCTGGCCCGCTGCCTCTTCTATGCCATGGTCCGATTCGGACCCAAGCTGGAGAAGCGACAGGCGGTCCTGGGACGAATGGTCGACATCGGGGCCGAGCTGTTCGCGATGTCGGCGACCTGCCACCGGGCTCGGGACCTGGTCCGCGAGAATCGCTCCGATCAGTCTCCGCTCGACCTGGCGGACGCGTTTTGTTGGCAGAGCCGTTATCGCATCTCCGAGCGCTTCGCCACGCTGTTCTACAACGCCGACACCCGCAACTACGGGATTGCCCGCCGTGCCATGGACGGGGAGTTCGCTTGGGTGGAAGAGGGCATGGCCCGCCTGGATCTGGAGGGCTTGCCCGCGGAGGCGGCTGCGCCTTCGGAGGCCGAGCGCCTCACGGCCGTGGGCTAGAACACAACCCGGTCGAAGCACGGTCGCAGCTACGGTTGCCCCCGATCCGTAGCTGTGTATAGGTTCACTTCACAATAAGAGAAATTGCGGGCGAGGCACCTCGGAAGCCGGTGAGAATCCGGCACGGCCCCGCCACTGTGAGAGGCCGGCGTTCGTTCGCCGACCGGGCCCCTCAATCGCCACTGGGATCATGTCGCGATCCTGGGAAGGCGAGGGTGACCCGCCTTGAGTCAGGAGACCTGTCGAGCCCGCACTTCACCAGCGACTCTTCGAGGGGAAGAGGTGCGGTCTTTTTTATCCCGTGCGGCCGTCCGAATAGGGCCAGGCCAGGCTGCAAGCCTGATGTTGGCATGCGCCACCGTCGGACTCCTGTCGCCACTGCCCGGAGCGGCGCAGTGGCCCGGCGTGGCGGCCGTGAGGGTCCTGGACGCCGTGGCTGATCGACCGGTAGTCGGCGCACGGATCGAGGTAGAAGGCGCCGGCATGACCGCCTTCACCAACGGGACCGGCGCGGCGTGGCTTCGCGGCGTGCAGCCCGGATCGATCACGCTTCTGGTTGGCGCGTTGGGATACGCCAGCCAACGGATCACGATCGAGGTGGACAACGGGAGGGAGGACCGGGTAACGGTCCGCCTCCTGCCTCGGCCGGTTCAGCTGGACGGGCTGCTGAGCGAGCTGGAGGCGTCCGGCGACGCAGGCGCTTGGACCATCTCCCGCACAGCCGTCGAGGCCTCGGCCGCACGGACGCTGGGGGACCTGCTCCAAGCCACGCCGGGCATCGTGATTCGAGAAGACACGCCGGGAGGTCGCCAGGCGGTGAGCGTCCGTGGCAGCGCCACAGACGCCGTCCTGGTCCTGGTGGATGGTGTTCCGGCCAACGATCCGGTCACCGGAGAAGCCGATCTCAGCCTCGTGCCCGCCTCGATCATCGAGCGGGTGGAGGTTCTTCCGGGAGCCCGCTCGGCACGCTATGGGCCGAGAGCCCGCGCAGGGGTCGTCTCGGTGCAGACCCGCACCCACGTGCCGAACGCGCAACTGGAAGCCACGGGGGGCTCGTTGGGATTTCGCTCCATCCAGGCGGAGGCCGGACGACGGGTTGGCGATGTGCAGACCAGCCTCGGCCTCGGAGGAACGGGTAGCAGCGGGGAGTTCTCGTTCGACCGGCCGGATCGGGTGGGCGGGGGGAGCGGCAGGCGCACCAACGCCCACCTGTCCCGGTGGCACGGTTGGGCTTCGGCCGCCACCGGCGGCCGTTCGTCCCGGGTACGGGTCCGCGCGGACCACGTACGCACCGCCCGCGGCATTCCCGGCAAGACGTTCCAGCAGGCCGACTCTGCGGAGCAGCGCGTGGTACGCTCCTCCGGGGTCGTCACGGCCCATGCCGACTACGAAGACACAAGACTGGAGGGGACCATCGGGACCACCTGGCTCCGGTCACGTTATCGGGATCCCGCTCCGCCGGTGGGAGTGCCGTTCGACGAGGAGACGCGGGTGTTTCAGGGGACCGTGCGGCTGGAGGCGTTCCGGGCCGGTCGGATGGCATGGCGCGCGGGAGGATCACTCGATCTCGTGCGGGTCCGTGCAGAGGCCTTGGGTGACGACCGCGAGAAGCGCCCGACGTTCGCCGGCGTCCACGGAGGCCTCGCGTTCCGAGCCACGCCGACGACGCTTTTCACGGGCACAGTCCGGCTCGACGGCGGCTCGGGAATCTCCCCGGTCGCCAGCCACGAGGTCGCCGTTTCGTGGCTGGGAGAGCACTGGCGCCTGGATTTGGCGCATCGCAGCTCGTTCAGCCCCCCGGCCCTGAGCGACCAGTTCCTTCGCGAGGGCGTCGGGGTGCGGGCCAACCCGGACCTCGCACCGGAACGCGTGCCGTCCGAGTGGCACGTGGGCGCGGAGTGGCGAAGCCTCCCACTCGCCGCGGGTGCTTCGCTTTTCGCCGGCGACGTCCGGGGCATGATCGTGTGGCTGCCCGACTTTCGCTTCGTGTGGTCACCGCGGAACACGGACGTGCGCCGCCGCGGAGGAGAGGCCTGGGTCGATGCCCGTTTCGGTGAGCTCCTGAGCCTTCACGCGTCGTACACGTACGCGCGTATCACCTACGACCGGCCCGGCTCCGACACCGTGCAGGTGGCCTACCGGCCGCGCCACGTAGCCGGACTTTCCGCGACCTGGACGGACGGCCCCTGGACGGTGGGGATGACCGGCCGGTTCACGGGAACCCGCTACCCTGTGCCGTCGCCCATCAACGCCCTGCCGCCGTTTTGGTCTTGGTCTATGCAGGCGACCCGTGAGTGGTCGTGGGCGGCCTGGTCGGGTGACCTCTCTTTCCGCGTCGACCGCCTCTTCGACGAACGCGACACGCTGATTTTCGGATTTCCGTCTCCCGGCCGTACGGCGCAACTGACGCTGCGCCTCCGCCGGCGCCCATCTCCCGCAACCGAGCCCTTGTCGTGATGCCTACCCGCCGCCTCCGCACCGCTCGTGCGGCCTCGTTCTTCTGTATCTTCTCGACCCTGCTCCTCGCGACCGGTTGCGACGGCACGACCGACCCACCACTGCCCGGCGCCACCCGTTTGGGCGCCGTCTTGGGAAGCGTCGACCTTTCGCTCACGGTGTTCCCCGTGGACACCCCTGCCGTCTCGCGGCCGGTTGGTGTGGGGGCCGACGGAACCCCGGTGGGGCTCGCGCTCCAGGGAGAAATCGCGGCCGTGCCCTTGGGAACCGTGCCCGCGGTGGCCGTCGTCGACGTGTCGGCGGCGCGGCTGCTGCGCACGATTGCACTCCCCGCGGGCTCGGGCGCGACCGGAGTGGCATTCCTCAACGACTCCGTTGCGCTCGTGGCCAACCCGGGTCTCGGGAGCGTCTCACCGGTCAACGTACGAGCGGGCACCGTCGGTCCGGAGGTGTCCGTCGGAGCCTATCCCCAGTCGGTGCTCTCGACCGGTGGCCGCGCATACGTCGTGGACGCCAACCTCGTGAACTTCGTTCCGGCCGGCCCGGGCGCCCTCGTGGTCCTGGAGGGAGAGAGCCCCGTCGTCGTGGACTCGATCCCCCTGAGCGGCCGGAACTCCGCGGTGGCCGTGGCCCACCCTAACGGACGCATCTACGTCCTCCATTCGGGCGCATTCGGCGGCGCGGACGGAAGCCTGTCGGTGGTGGATCCGTCCACGGGCGTCGAACTCGAGCACGTCGAAGGGTTCGGGGACTTCCCCGGCTCTCTCGCAGTCGGGCCGGGCGGCAGGCTCCACATCGGCTCGTTTTCTTACGGGCTGGCGGTCTGGGATCCGTCGACGGAGTCGTTCGTGGTCCCGCCCGAATCGGCGGTTTCTCCGGGGGACGTGGCCGGAGTGTCCGGACTCGCGTTCGATCCGGCCGGCGGCCTCTGGACTCTGGAGCCGCAGTGTGGTGAGCCTGCGCATGCATTCCGCCTCGACGCATCGCTCGCGATCGTCGACTCCGTCTCGGTCGGCATCTGTCCCACCGGCATCGCGTTCACGGCGGCCGAGCCGTGATCCGCCACGGCCAGCCCCGACGAAGTCCTCCCGGGACGCACGCCCGCAGTCGAATGCCGACAAACGTCTGCTACGCTCCACTCGGGCCAAGTGCAAGGCCGTTTCGGCTGGCGGTCGCCATCCTGCTGGCCGCGTTGCTCACCGGAGCTTGTCGCGCGGAGCCTTTGCCTTCGACGGCCGCCGTCCAGGACGGCTGGATCATCGACGACAGCGGGGATTCCCTTTCGCTCTCCCCTCCCCGGACGACGGTCGTCTCGCTCGTCCCCGCGGTCACGGACCTCCTGGTGAGCATGGGAGCGCAGGAGCGGCTGGTGGCCCGTACCCGCTTCGACGTGGGCTCGGTGGTCGCACACCTGCCTTCCGTGGGCGGCGGCATCGATCCCGACGTCGAGACATTGGTGGCCCTTGCGCCGGACTTGGTCGTGGTGTGGCCGGACGAGGAGCGCCGGTCGGCGGCCGGCCAGGTGCGGGCCCTCGGGTTACCGTCCTACGCCGCAGAATACCAGACCTTCGCGGACGTGCGTCGCCACGCGCGCGCGCTCGGCGCGCTGCTCCACCTTGAACGGGAAGCGGACAGCGTCATTGTCGAGATGGATCGTCGTATCGCCGCCGTCAGGACCGCCACCGAGTCTCAACCCAGACCCTCCGTCGTGTATGCCGTGGCCGTCGACCCGCCGATGATCGCCGGAGGCGGCACGTTCGTGGACAGCCTCATCTGGGCTGCCGGAGGCAGAAACGCCTTCGCAGAGCTCGATGGCTGGCCTCCGGTCTCCCTGGAAGCGGTGTTGGCGCAGAATCCCGACCTGGTGCTGCTCCCGGCCGGCCGAGATTCGGCAGCCGCGGTAGAGACGTTCCGAAGCAGTCCGGGATGGCGTGAAGTGCCGGCGGTGGCGGCCGGCCGGATCTTGCCCGTGGACCCGGACCTGTTCGGCCGTCCGGGCACGGGTCTGGCCCGCGCCGTGGAAATCCTCGCTGCTCGGCTCCATCCCGACCGATTCCCGTGATAGGGTTCCGACTCGGCGCGCTGGCGGTGGCGCTCGCGGCGGCGGTCCTGATCGCGACGGCCACCGGGTCCACGTCCATCCCGCCGTCCGAAGTCTGGACGGCGTTGGTCGGTGGAGCCGAGCCCGCAACGCGGGCCATCGTGTGGGAGCTGAGGCTGCCGCGGGCACTGCTTGCGGCCCTGGTGGGTGGCGCCCTCGCGCTGGCCGGGGCCGTGTTCCAGGCCCTCCTGCGCAATCCGTTGGCGGAGCCCTACGTCCTGGGGGTGTCCGGGGGCGCGGCGGTGGGGGCCGTCCTCGCCATCGTTACGGGCACCACGGTCCTGAGCCGAACCTGGACCGTCCCGCTGGGCGCATTCGCGGGTGCGCTGCTGGCGATCTGGCTCGTGCTCCGTATCGCATCGGCCGTGGGCCCCACCCTGAACGCACGCGTGTTCATCCTAGCCGGCGTCGTGGTTGCCGCGTTCTTCAATGCGGTCATTCTCCTGCTGTTGGCCTTGGCCGACGTCGAATCGTTCCGGTCGGCCATGTTCTGGATGATGGGCAGCTTGTCCGGATCCAGTTGGGCGGGCGTCGGCGTCCTGGCCGCGTTCGTGGGCATCGGCTGCTTGGTGCTGGTGCCGATGGCTCGCCCGCTCAACCTGTTGGCCGTCGGAGACGAGACCGCGAGCTACCTGGGGCTCAACGTGCAGGCGGCCCAGCGGACTGCGTATCTCCTGACTTCACTGCTCGTGGCCGCCACGGTCTCGGTGAGCGGTGTCATCGGCTTCGTGGGCTTGATCGTGCCGCACGCGGTACGCTACACCTGGGGAAACGATCATCGTCTGCTGCTTCCGGCTTCGTTGCTGGCAGGAGGCGCGTTCCTGACCCTGACCGACGCGCTCACACGCACCGTGGGGGGACCGGTCGAACTGCCGACCGGGGTGATCACGGCGCTCATCGGGGTGCCGCTCTTCGTCTGGCTGCTGATCCGGGGCACGGCGTGAACGCGGTGTTCGAGACTCGCGGGGTCACGTTCGCGTACCCGGCGACCGGTCCTGTCGTCGCCGACGTCACGGTGGCCATCCCGGAAGGCCGACTCTGCGCCGTGTTGGGGCCCAACGGCTCCGGCAAGTCCACCCTGCTCAAGCTGCTCACGGGCCTACTCCAGCCGCTACAGGGCACCGTGTATTTCCGGGGAAAGCCGGTCGGCGAATGGCCCGTGCGGGCCAGGGCCAGGGAGATCGCCGTCGTGCCGCAGACGGAGGAGACACGGTTTCCCATGACGGTCCGGCATTCCGTCGCGATGGGCCGCTATCCACATCTGGGACCGTGGAGGCCGGAGCGGCCCGTGGATCGCGACGCCATCGAGGCCGCCATGGCCCGGGCCTCCGTGGCGCACCTCCGAGACCGCACGGTGCAGCAGCTTTCCGGAGGGGAGCGTCAGCGCGTCCGGATTGCCCGGGCCCTGGCCCAGGAAAGCTCGGTCCTGGTGTTGGACGAGCCGACGAGCTCCCTCGACGTGCACTACGAGATGGAGATCCTCGAGCTGCTTTCGGGACTCCGGGACGACGGGGTCACGCTCGTCATGGTTACCCACAGCCTGAACCTGGCCGCTCGCTACGCCGACCGGCTGCTGCTCATGAGCGAGGGCAACGTCATACGAGAGGGGGACGCCCGTGACGTCCTCGATCGGGACACACTCGAGTCGGTGTACGCGTGGCCGTTCGCGATCGTCGACCATAGCCTCCCGGGACCCGACCGGGGAGCGCCGCAGGTGGTGGCGCTCAGACCGGATGCGGACGGCCCGGAAAGCATAAGCGGCGCCCAGGGACCGGGATGGCATGAAGCACATCCCGACCCCTGAACGCCACCCGGGTCGGAAGACGTTTGCGGCGGCTTCCTACTTCACAAATAGCATCTGCGTGTAGTTCGGCAAGGGCCACAGGTCGTCAGGCACCACGCGCTCGAGGCGATCGACGACGTCCCGCACCGCGTTCATGGCCGGGATCACGTTGTCCCGCATGTGGAAGACCTTTTCGTGAACCTCGTCTCCACCCAGCTCCGCGTTCTGGCGATCCAGCTCCGCGAGGGTCCCGGTCAGCTCGTTGATCAAGCCTGCGATCCGCTCCGCTTCGGTGCTCATACCGCTGGCGTCGATCTCCAGGCGGTTGGCCGAGTCGGTGGCAGCCGCCAGCTCGTTGAAGTACCGGATGGCCGCGGGCAAGATCATGCTGCGCGCCATCCTGGCGGCGGTCTCCCCTTCGATGTTGATCTTCAGGAAGTACTGCTCGGTCTTCACCTCCAGCCGCGACTCCAGCTCCCGGTGCGAGAGCACTCCGTACTTCTCGAAGAGATCGAGGTTGGTCTTCGCGGTCAGGCTGGGCAGCGCGTCCACGGTGGTGCGATGGTTGATGAGGCCCCTGCGAGCGGCCTCCTCCTGCCATTCCTCCGAGTATCCGTCTCCGTTGAACACGATGGGCCGGGCTTCGCGAATCTCGTTGGCGAGCAGCACCCGCAGCGCGTCTCTGAGCGTCGCCCCGCCTTCCACGGCCCGATCCAGCTCTGACGTCATGTCGTCGACGGACTCCGCTACGACCGTATTAAGAACCGTGGCCGGCCAGGAAACGCTCTGAGACGACCCCAGCGCGCGGAACTCGAACTTGTTCCCGGTGAAGGCGAAAGGCGACGTGCGGTTCCGGTCGCCCGAGTGCTTCGGAAGATCCGGCAACACCTTCACGCCCAGCCCCAAGAGGCCCTCGCCGTTGCCCGACGATGCGGCCTCGCCGGACTCGGCGATCTGCTCGAACACGTCCTGGAGCTGATCTCCCAGGAACACCGAGATGATGGACGGCGGCGCCTCGTTGGCGCCCAGGCGATGGTCGTTCCCCGCGTGGGCGATCGACGCCCGGAGCAGATCCTGATGCCGATAGACGGCCCGTAGCACCGCGGTGCAGAAGAACAGGAAGAGCCGGTTGTCGTGCGGCGTATCGCCGGGATCGAGCAGGTTGTGGCCGTCCAACCCGAACGACCAGTTCAGGTGCTTTCCGCTGCCGTTTACGCCCGCGAAGGGCTTTTCGTGCAGCAGACAGACCAGCCCGTACTTCCGCGCCTTCTTCTCCAGCGTGAGCATCATGAGCTGCTGGTGATCCGCAGCGATGTTGGCGTCCTCGTATACCGGCGCCATCTCATACTGTCCGGGGGCCACCTCGTTGTGTCGGGTCTTCACCGGCACACCCAGGCGGTAGAGCGTCATCTCAACGTCGTTCATGAACGCCAGCACGCGGTCGGAAATGGCTCCGAAGTAGTGGTCGTCCAGTTCCTGGCCGCGGGGCGGCTTGGCTCCGAAAAGCGTGCGGCCGGTGGTCTGCAGATCGGGTCGCCTGTAGTAGAACTCCTCGTCAATGAGGAAGAACTCCTGTTCGGGACCGCAGCTGGCCCGCACGCGGCCCGCCGGCTCGTTGAAGAGCTCGAGGGCGCGGCGTGTGACTCGGTCCAGCGCATCGATGGACCGGAGTAGCGGGATCTTCTTGTCCAAGCTCTCACCGGTCCACGAGCTGAACGCCGTGGGTATCGACAGGTAGACTCCGCTTCCGGACTCGACCAGGAAGGCCGGGGAGGTGGGATCCCAGGCCGTATATCCCCGTGCCTCGAATGTCTGACGCAGCCCACCCGAGGGGAACGACGACGCATCGGGCTCCCCCTGAATGAGCTCCTTTCCGCTGAACTCCCCGATCGCGCGGCCGTCGCTGCCGACCGACAAGAAAGAGTCGTGCTTCTCGGCCGTGTATCCGGTCAGCGGCTGGAACCAGTGCGTGTAGTGGGTGGCTCCGCGGCTGATCGCCCAGTCCTTCATGGACACCGCAACCGCATCCGCAATCGACGGATCCAAGGCGTTGCCGTGCTCCACCGTCTCCATGAGCTGCTTGTACACGTGCTTCGGAAGCCGCGCCTTCATCTGCGGCAACCCGAACGTGTTCTCCCCGTAGATCTCCGACAGGTCGGTGGGATTGGCCGCCGTAGTCTTTCCGTTCCCGTTGCCCTTCCCGTTGGGGGCCGAGCCCTCGGTCCAGTTTCGCGCTGCGGCAAGGGAGTCGAAGCGGTTGGTTTTGATCATCTCTGGTTCCTTTCGGCGCTTGGGAACAGTGGGGATCACGGCGCCGAACGCGTGTCGAGGAGCGTGAGAACAGTCTCTCGCGCTCCAGCCCCGCAGAATCTATACCGAAAATGCCTCTTGTAAACGCGAAGGATCTTGGATTTTAGACTATTTATTTTAACTTAATTGAAATTATCTCATCTTGGTGACGTCCCCGAATCGGCCAACGGAAGTGGGCATGAACGCAGCAAGACCGCCGCTGTTGGATCGCATCGCCGCCGCCGCGGACGGTGAGGAGTCTCGACTCCTGCTGGTTACCGGCGGCCCCGGAGCCGGAAAAACGTACCTTGTGGCGCAAGCACTTAGCGACCTCGACTCGGTGCACTTTGTCTGCCCCGGCCTCACCGACCCGGAACACCGGCGCCTGTTCGTGCAGGAGCTCGCCGGGATGGCGCCCGAGCGGCCGGAGCCCGACGCGGAATGGGCGGACATCTTCGCGTGGGTGGAGCGCTCCCCGATTCGAGCGCTCGCGTTCGACGGGCTGGGCGCTCTGACCAAATCCAGTCGGAAGTTCCTCGAAATCCTGGGCCGGAGTTGGCAAGCCCAAGTGCGGCGCGGACGGCCCTTGCTGTTGATCCTGATCGACCGGGATCGCCGTGTCTTGGAGGCCGTCAACGCGAAAGCTTCTCCGTTTCGTGATCCTCTCCAAACGGTCACGGGAACGGCCTCGGATCCGGGGATTTGGATCGAGCCTCGGACATCGCTCCTGGCCGGCGGCGGAGCGATTCACGCGGGGAGCGGCGCTGAACGGCTCCTCGGAGCGGCGTTGTTCGGCGGACGTCCCCGCGTGCTTCGCAGACTCGACCCCCGAATCACGGTGGCCGCCAACTACCGCGACGCCGTACTCGACCCTCTGGGAGCGCTGTTCGACGAACCCCTGACGACGCTGGCGAAGTCGGTTCAGCATCCGGGTCGCTACGGCAGGCTGCTGCGGGCATTGGCCATAGGAATTCGATCTTGGGACGGCCTCCGCGCAGCGGTGGACGACGGATCGGGAGGAAGTAGCCCAACCGGTCCCTACGTCAAGCGGCTCATCGAGCTGGGCCGCGTGGTGGCGGAGCACCCGCTGGACGCCGACCAGCGCGGCCGAGGTCGGCGCTACCGGCTGCGCGATCCGTTCGAGATGCTGTGGTGGCGATCGGTGGTGAGCCGTCGCTCCGGGCTCTCCACCGCCTCGCTCACCCCGGACGCCGCCTGGGAGGAGATCCGGACGGCCGAGATTTCCGCCCACATGGAGCAGGTGTTTCCGTGGCTGTGCCGGGACTACCTGCTGGACGGCTCGGACGCGGTGCTGGGATCGCGAGCGCGCGAAACAGGCGCGCTTTGGGGAGACGGGTTCGACATTCCCGTGGCGGCGCGGCTCCACAGCGGACCGGTCGTGTACGGCGCCTGCCACACGGGACCCGGACCAATGCGGAGTGACGCCCTGGACGGCCTTACGGAGCAGATGCGCAATACCCGGTTCGGATTCGGGCGCGAAGCTCGGATCCGGGTGCTGTTCTCGCTGTCCGGGTTCGACGACGAGCTCATCCACATGGCCGCACGCGATCCCCTGGTTCGGCTCGTCGGGATCGACGAGCTCACCGGCGCGGAGGTTCAGCGCCCCGCCGGCGCTCCATAGGGATAGAGCCCGGAGAGATCCACGTTCTCGTACGGCAGCGCATCCAAAAACGTGGTGCCTACGAACGGCTGGGGCGCTTCCACCACGACGATGGTCTTCGCGAACCCGGTTTCGTCGAACCCCCTCCGGAAGTGCACGCGCGATTTGACCACGAACACGTCGTAGTCCTCCGGCTGCACCGATCCCACCGCAAACCGCTCCGGATTGGTGATCTGGGTATAGGCGGGGACCAAGAACACGAGGTTCCCCTCCCCGAATGAAACGGCCGCCGTGTATGGATAGCCCGCCCACGGACCGGCGTACTCCACGGTGCCCGTGATCCGGTACGGCTCACCGCCGGACGGCGTCGTGCCGCCGATGGCCGCCTCGAACGCGTCACCCGCATCGGCCCCGGACGACTCCAATTCTTCGAGAGCCGACGGTGACGTGATGGCGCCGTAGAGCACCTTCGAGATTCCGGCGGCCTCGAACGCCCGCAGGATGTGGGTGGCGTCGCCGGGGCGGTCCGAATGATCCCCGACCGCCACGGGCACCTCTCCGGTGGTGATCGCGGCACGAACGGTTCGTGCGGCGACGTCGGGCTGGGGCAGCCGTCCATTGGCGAACCGGTCCCGAACCCGCCAGATGAACGCGTCCATATCGTCGGCGATACGATCCGCCAGCTCCTGATCGTCGTTCGTCATGACGTGCACCGTCGCTCCCACGTCCGGGACGTCCGACCAGGGGAAACCATAGAAGACGCTGACGTACGCGTCGGGCGACCGGGCCTCCCACCTGCGGGCTCGCTCCATGATCTGCGACGACGGGGGCGCGCCCGTCCATTGCAGCACGGTGGGTGTGATGACCCCGGGCTTGCGTGTGGCCGTCGTGGGCCGGTAGGTGCCCCGCATGGTGCGGTGCAGCGCCCGCGCAGCCCTTTCACCCTGCAGGCCCGCATCGTAGTGCGGATAGCGCTTGGTCACGAACGCGAAGTTGGCCCACTCCAGGAACTCCCGATCCTCGTTTCCGTGCAGATCGAAGGTTCCGACGATGGGCACGTCCGGTCCGACCACCTCCCGAAAGCGGCGAGCGATCTCCGCTTCCGGACGGGGGATCTCCCGCACCGCCATGGCGCCGTGCAGCGCGAGGTAGACCCCGTCCACCGGCATGGCGGCCTCGAGGTCCGCGAGCATGAGGGCCATGAAGTGCTCGAAGGTCTCACGCGTATTCCACGACCGGGAGGAGCCGCCGAACACCTCGTCCGGAGAGGTGAGGCCGATCATCTCGATATCTCCGTAGTCGCGGGCCTGACGCACGAAACCGCCGATGTACCCGCCCGATTCGAGCAGGTCGGCGCCGCCGATCGGGGGGCCCAGGCGGGTCCAGTCCTCGACCGTCGCATCACCCCCCGGACAGAACGTGCACGTCTCATGCGAAAACGTGGCGACGGCCACTCGGAGCCGGGGAGCGTCACCCGGCTCGACCTGCGTGCAGGCGGCCAGGCAAACCACGACGGCCACCCCGAGTCGGTTGCGATGCCTCACGTGTCCTCCAACGCAGAGAAGGGTGTCAAAATCGCATTCATCAACATGCGGAAGCTCCCGAATGGCTGACCTCGCCACTGGGGGCGGATCCCGAACAGGATCACGCGCCCCTGCCCGTGTCGCACCTCCATGGCGGCAGCCTTCCCGTGTAGGTGGGCAGCACCGAGCAGGTACCCCGACACGAGCGGAGTCCCGTGGTCTGCGTACGTGGCCAGCGCCCGACCGACGAATCCGTCTTCGGCCTCGAACACGGGACTCCGATCGACAATGACGTTGGCTCGGTCCGGCATGCCCGCCATGACCGGATGCCCGGTGTCGGTTTCGACCTCCACGATCGATCCCGTGACGAAGAACGTGTCACGAGGCAGCGCCGCCACGACGTCGCGGACGGGCAAGCTGAGCGCCTCGATGGCGTATCTGGAAGACTGGTTCAGCGTGATCAGCGTGCCGCCCTCCCGGACGAACACGTCCAGAGCGCGGGCTCCCGCCGGCCCGAGGCCACCCGCGTAGCGGCCCGGCACCGTGCCCGGCGCGTGTCCGTCACGGATCGAGAAGGGGCTCTCGGACGGCAGGATCACGACGTCGTACCGCTCTCGGAGGTCGCCCGCCCTGACGTCGGCGTTGTACAACGACGTCAGCTCGAACTCGAAGCGCTCGAGTAGCCAACGAGTCCATCCCTCGTCCATGCTCGCCCGCCAGGGCCGATAGAGTCCCACGCGGGCCCGGACGACGTCTGTGCCTTCGGCTGACCCACGCTCGGCCTGTATCGCCAGCTCACGAACTGCTGCGCGCCGGGCGGCATCCGCCCAGCCGCTCACGCGGTAGGTTCCGTCCGCGAACCGAACCGTCGCCCCCGCTGCCAGCGCCCGATTGATCAATCGGAACACGTTGTTCTGTGCGGGATCCAGGCGCAGGGCCGGCCCCGAGCCCGTGACGCGCCCTTCCGGCGGACGCACGCCGGCGGCGACCGGATGGCTGTCGAATCCCTCGTCGCGCGGCGTATCGAACGACGAGGCGTCGACCCGCCCTCCGGATACTCCGGCACGGCCGGCGAACGCGTCGATGGACGGCGTCCGGCCGGCCTCCGGCGACCCGGCGGCGTCCCTCCAATCCACCGAATCGCCGGAGACCGGCACCATCGCGTCCCGCTCGGACCGGGATAGGGGCTCCATGGAGGCGTACACCTTCACGTCCATCTGGGCGGGCAAGGTCCAGCCGGCAAAGTCGTACGGCTGCGACGGAGGCCCGTCCGGGTGCTCGCGCAGATCCGGGTACTCCTGGATCTCGAAGAGCTGGCGCACCAGCTCGGCGAAGGGCTGGTCCATGGGGATGATCCACGAGCCTCGATCGATCTCGAGTCCCGACCTACGGAGCGGCTGGGTGGACTCGTGGATCCGAATGCCGTTGAAGGCCAGGCGCCGGACCAGCTCGGCCGCGGCCACGGGGTCCCGCTGCGTCTTGGGAATGAAGAACGCGTAGGGCGGACCGCTTCGGTAGCGTTCGATCTGCTCCCTGCCCGCCCGGTATCGGTCCAGGAGTATCTCCTCCCGGAACCGCGCCGCGTGGTCGAGCACGGCAAGAGAGACCACGCGCATGTACTCCACTGCGTCTCCGATTCGCCACCAGCCGCCGTGCCATGGGCTCACGTACAGCGCCTCGGGACGAAGGTCCCGCCGGGACCGGGGAAAATCCTGCGCGGTGTAGAAGCGCGGCGTCGCGTAGCGGTAGAGCGCCGTCTCGGTCCAATAGGCAGCCACGTTCTGGAAGATGGGCAGGTAATCCGAGTACCCGGGATACCATGCATCGAACACGTCCATGTGGGTGGCGCCGCGGAGGCCCTCCGCCTCGAGCGCGCGCGCCATCGCCATTCCGAGGAGGTTGACCGTTCGGGAGGGCAGCGCGGGAGCCCGGGGCGCGATGGGCTCTGCGAAGGGGGGCAGCCAGATCCGAGTGGGGAACGGAGAGGACTGGTGGTGCGTGTGGATGATCTGGGGCTCCCATTGCCGCCAGGTCCGCGTGATCACCCGCGACTCGACCGTGTTGAGCATGTACGCGTCGCGGTTGTTGTCGTGGCCCACGTACTTCTGGTAGAGCCACGGCAGCGGCGCCACCTCGTAGGGGGTCCCCACATTCCCGTTGTACCAGTCCGCCACCATCTGGAGGCCGTCGGGATTTAGGGAGGGCCAAAGCATCAAGACGACCTGATCCAGGATGCCGCGGACCCTGGGGGTGTCCCCGGTGGCGAGGTCGTACGCCAACTGCAGCGTGTGTTGCGCGTTGGCCGCCTCCGTCGAGTGCATTCCCCCATCGATGTGCACCAGCGCCGGAAGGCTCCGCGCCAGTGAGCGCGCGCTGTCCTCCGGAACGACCGCCGCCGCAAGCGTCAGCCAGCCTGACCTGAGCCGGGGCAACGCCGTCAGATTGGACGGCGCGGAGATCAGGACCACCTTCCACGGCCTGCCCTCGGCCGTCCATCCGACGTCGAGCAGCCGGACGCGATCACTGGCTTCGGCCAGGGCCTCGAAGTACGTGAGCGAGCGATCCCACCCTGCCAACACGAAGTCCGCACCGGGCACGTGTCCGAGCACGCTTTCGGGCGTGGGGACGGATTCCTGCGCGGTGGCCGGGGCCGCGGTCGTCACCACTGCGGCGAGCGCCAGCGCCATAGTCCACCCACTTCTCGGTGTGCGCTTTCCCATCGACGGCGTTCCTTCGCTCTGGTTCCAACGCGATGCCGGGCTTCTATTGGCGTCTCGGGCGCCGTCAGAATGACGGGCCAAGTGGAAGCGAACAAGGACGCCGAGACGATGAACGCCGAGTTGCTCGTGCATCTCCACACGGTCGGACGGCACGTGCGTTCGGGGTGCCTCGCGGTGGTGAGCGCGTGGTTGATCGGCTGCAGCTCGGGCGAAGCGGCGCCGGCTCCACGGATGGACGTAGACATCTGGTCGGGGTCGGTCGCGCTGTTGCAGGCGGAGGATCGCCGGGCCGTCGATCCGGCCGACTGGTCCGTATTGGCCTCCAGCTCGGAGGACGCGGATGCCCGCATTCGCGCCCGGGCTGCGCGCACGCTGGGTCGGCTCGAGCGGACCCAGGGGGTCGGGTTGCTGCTGGGCCTGCTCTCGGACCCCGACGCTCGCGTCCGGGCCGAAGCCGCGAACGGACTCGCACAGGCGGTCTGGTCCGTGGAGAGCGCACGGCCGGCCGAAGCCGAAGCCACCGACGGCGAGCTCACCGAGGCAGCCGCCGTGTTCGACACCGTCCGCTGGATCCGTGACTCGCTTACGGCCCGAGCGTCCGCAGAAACCGATGCCTGGGCCCGGGCCGTCCTGGCCATGTCGCTCGGCCGGCTCCCGCTGGAGTCGCCGGCTCAGGCGGAATCCGTGCAGGAAGTCATCCTCGACCTGATGCCGGACTCGCTGGCCGCCACCCCGCCGTTTCTCGCCATCGCCGTAGCTTCCGGCCTGCACGGCGTGGCGCGCCGATGGCCCGGGGAAGCCGTCTTGTCGCGGGATTCCAAGCAAGCGCTGGTCGACATCCTCCGGTCCGGTCGAGAGCTCGGTGCGGACACCGGGGACGACGACTGGCGGCTGGCACAGAGAGCTGCGCTGACCGCCTATGGCCTGGCCGGCCCGCCCCTGCACGGTGAAGCCCTGAGGGCGGCGCTCTCGGATCCGGACGCTCAGGTGCGGCGACTGGCGGTCCGCACCCTGGGCCGGGCCTCCGAGGGGCAGGGATCGTGGCTTGCCGCGGCGCTGGACGACCCGGCTCCGACGGTGCGTGTGGAGGCCCTGATGGCGGTGGGAAGGGCCGGGCCCGACGTCGACTGCGCACCGGTGCTGAACGCGCTGGACGACTCCGACCCCCTGGTGGTCCTGACGGCCATGGACGCGTTGGCCCGGCCGTGCCCGGACCGGGCTCGCCAGGTCGAGGCACTGACCGCGTTCGCCAGCGTGGACGTGGGCGCCGAGTGGCACGTTCCGGCTCGGGCGCGGTTGACGCTGGCCCGGCTGGGCGAGCCCGGCGCGGCGGACGGCGTTGCCCGCCTCGCAGCTCACGAGAACCCGTTCGCCCGAATGACGGCAGCCCGGGCGGCAGCGGCGCTCGCGTTGGAGCCACTTCTCCGGTCGCTGGCCCAAGACCAGTCCGCCAACGTCCGCACCGAAGCTACCCGCGGACTGTTCGCGCTCCTGGGCCACGAGGCCGATCCCGTGATGGCCGAGCAGTTGGTCGGCTCGGATCCGCAGTTGGTTCTGGTGAGCGCCCGGCTGTTGGAGGGGAGCCCCACTCCTCGGGCTTGGGGAGAGGCCGCGCTGGACGCCCTTGACCGCCTGAGCGAGGGTCGTCGCGAGACCCATCGAGATCCCCGGGTCGCGCTCCTGGCCCGCATCGCGGACCTGGCCACGGCCGAGACCGCCGAGGGTCGAGCCGGGATCCGGGACAGGATCCAACCCTACGTGCGGGACTACGACCCCGAGGTGGCCCGACTGGCTGCCGGCCTCGTCTCCGAGATCGACGGTATCGACGTAGCGGCCGATCCCGGCGCGGCACCGGAACTTCCGGTGCCGACCGCCCGGCAGCTCGAAGAGCTGTCGGGAGCCAGCGTGATGTTGGAGATGGAAAGCCGAGACACGGTGCAAGTCCGGCTGCTCCCCGGTGTGGCCCCCATGAACGCGTTCCGTTTCGCCCGTTTGGCGAGGTCCGGGTATTTCGACGGCCTGACGTTCCACCGGGTGGTCCCCAACTTCGTCATCCAGGGCGGAAGTCCCGGAGCCAACGAGTACTGGGGCGATGGTCCGTACTCACGCGACGAGATCGGGCCGGTCCACCATTGGCGGGGCACCGTGGGGCTCTCCACTCGGGGACGAGACACCGGCGACGCACAGATTTTCGTCAACCTGGTCGACAACCTGCGCCTCGACTTCGACTACACCATCTACGGTCAGGTGGTCGAGGGCCTCGACGCCCTGGACGGTGTCTTGGAGGGCGCCGTCATCCGCAAAGCTTGGGTCGAACCATAGGCGCCCCAGCCCGCTCGGGAGCTCCCCTCTTCGACCTGGCCGAGACCTACGCCGATCGCGCTGCCGTGGTCGGTGCCGGCCGCGTCAACTCGTACGCGGACCTGCTGGAGGCCTCGCACTCGGGCGCGGCCGAGTTGTTGGGAGGCCGAGAAGATTTGCAGGGTGCTCGCGTCGCCTATCTCCTCGCTCCCGGCTTCGAGCACGTCGCCTGGCAATGGTCGATTTGGCGAGCCGGCGGGGTGGCCGTTCCGTTGGCCGTATCCCACCCGCAGCGCGAACACACCCGCGTGGTGGCGGACGTGCGTCCCGAGCGGGTGCTCGTCTCCGCGGACCTGGCGGCGCGCCTGGACCCGGCTGGGTTGGACGCGGACGTGACGGTGGTGGGAAAGCCGGAGGGCGGGTCGACCGAGCCGCTGCCGGGCATCGATCCGGACCGTGCAGCCATGATCCTCTTCACCAGCGGCACGACCGGCGTGCCCAAGGGCGTGGTCTCCACCCACGCTGCGCTCACCGCCCAGATGGATGCGTTGCACGCGGCCTGGGGGTGGAGCCCCGACGACCGGATTCTCCACGTGCTGCCTTTGCACCACGTCCATGGAATCGTCAACTGCCTGTGTTGCGCCCTCCGGGCGGGAGCGTGCGTCGAGTTCCACGCCCATACAGACTTGGCGGGCATCTGGGACCGCCTCGCCGATGGAGAGATCTCGGTGTTCATGGCCGTCCCTACCATCTACTACCGCCTCCTGGGCGTGTGGGACGACGCGGACCCGTCCACCAAGCGGCGCTGGGCACTCGGGGCGCGATCCCTTCGGCTGACCGTCTCGGGCTCGGCCGCCCTTCCACGACCCCTGTTCGACCGCTGGCGTGACGTGACGGGCCACGTGCTGCTCGAACGCTATGGGATGACCGAGATCGGCATGGCTCTTTCCAATCCGCTGAAGGGCGAGCGTCGGGCGCAGACGGTCGGCCATCCCCTCCCCGGCGTGCGGGTACGGCTGGTGGACCCGGAAGGGCGCGCCGTCCAAGACGGCTCTCCGGGTGAGATCGAGGTGACGGGCCCGCAGGTGTTCCGCCAGTACTGGGAGCGGCCGGATGCGACACGCGTGGCCTTTCGGGACGGGTGGTTCCGCACCGGCGACGATGGGGTCGTCGAGGACGGCTACTACCGCATCCTCGGTCGGCGCTCGGTAGACATTCTGAAATCGGGTGGCTACAAGATCTCGGCACTCGAGATCGAGACGCTGCTGCTCGAGCACCCCCGGATCGCCGAGTGCGCCGTGGTCGGGTTGCCGGATCCGGAGTTCGGGCAAGTCGTGGCTGCGGCGGTGGTTCCGCGCCCGGAGGCGAGCCCGGACTCCGAAGACCTGCGCGCGTGGTGTCGGGAGCGTATGGCGAGCTACAAGGTGCCTCGCCGTTGGGTGCGCGTCGATACTCTGCCCCGAAACGCCATGGGAAAGGTGGTCAAGCCGGAGGTCGCGGATCTGTTCACCCCACCGTAGACGGGCTGTAGGCGGGCACGTACAGGAGGGGCGGCAACCCAAGGAAACGGCAGCAACCACCGGCGGATCATCTGTGACGGTCCATCAGCGACAAAGGAACACGCGTGGCGGCAATCCTCGAGAATCTCCGGACCTACTGGATGGTCCACCTTCTCATCACCGCGTACACGGTGCTTCTGGCCTATCACGCGTGGTACGGAAACCGCGAGACGAAAGGCGTCGAAGACTACTACGTCGGCGGCCGCTCCATGGGAGGAGTGGCGATCGGCCTTTCGTTCTTCGCGACCTACTCGAGCACCAACTCGTTCGTTGGGTTCAGCGGACAAGCATACGACTGGGGCATCGCCTGGCTGCTCCTGGTTCCCGTGATCGTGGGCATGTGCATCGTGGCGTGGACACTGGTCGCGCCACGGCTTCGGGTCTTCACCGAAGAGCTGGGCTCCCTCACCATCCCCGACTTCATCGGCTTCCGCTTCGAGAGCACACCGGCCCGGGTCGCCGCCGCGTTCATCGTCATCTTCGCGTCCTTCTTCTACATGACCGCGGTCTTCAAGGGCATCGGAAACCTGCTCGAGGCCTTTCTCGACATTCCCTACCGGGTCGCGATCCTGATCGTCTTCGTGATCGTAATGACCTACACGGTGGTGGGCGGATTCATCTCGGTCGTGAAGACCGATGCGCTCCAAGGCGTGATCATGGCCATCGCTGCGGTGCTGTTGTTCCTGGGCACTGCCAACGCCGCAGGAGGCGTGGGCTCGTGGACCGCCGTGAGGGACGCGCCTGAGACCGCGGGTCTGTTTCAATGGGGCGAAGCCGTGGCGCTTCCGGTCGTGCTTGGCGTGCTGTTCGCCGGCACGGTGAAGTTGGCGGTCGAGCCGCGACAGTTGTCCAGGTTCTATGCGCTGCGCGGCATGGACGCGCTCCGCACCGGGTTCAAGGTGTCGGTGATCGCGTTCGCCGCCGTCTACGCGCTACTCATCCCCGTGGGCATCTACGCCCGCCGCATCATTCCGGAAGGCGTGGCCGACACGGACCTGGTGGTCCCCCAGCTCCTGACCCTCGAAGGTGTCTTCCATCCGGGAGTGGCGGCCTTTCTGCTGGTCGCCATGGTGGCGGCGGCAATGTCGTCGTTGGACAGCGTGCTCCTGGTCATGGCATCCACGACCGAGCGGGATATCGTGTCGGTGGTGCGCGGCCGTGAAAGCAGCGATCAGTCCATGCTGCGTTTTACCAAGCTCTACGTTGCCATCTTCGCCGCGATCACCGCGGTCATCGCGCTGAACCCTCCCGGCGGCATCGTGGCGCTGACCTCTCTGTCCGGAGCGCTCTACGGCGCCTGCTTCGGGCCGGCCATCCTGCTCGGCTTGTTTTGGAAGAAGGGGAACGGAGCCGCGGTCCTGGCCTCGTTCGCCGCCGGCATCTCGGTGCTCATGCTGTGGAATCGGATGCCGTTCTCCGGCACGCTACATCAGGTGTTTCCGGCGGTGGCGCTTTCGTTCCTAGCCTACTGGGCGGTCGCCGTGTCGGGGCCGTCCGCAGCCACGGGCAGTGCGCTGGTCGAACGGGGAACGTGAAAAAGCGGGGCCGGACGTTTCCGTCCGGCCCCGCCGTCGGACCGCTCCGTAATCGGACCGCGGCCCGGGAAGCTCCAGGCCAGCGGACCGGTGGACCAGCGGTCCGGTCGACTAGTTCGTGGCGTTCCCCGCGTTCACGCTGCCGCGGCCGAAGTAGGAGTCTCGACCGTTGCCGCCCGGGTGGCTGGACGAGCGCTGTAGCGCCGACCGAACCTGCGCCGGGTGCATGTCGCCTCCGTTCATCCCGATGATGATCGCGGCGACGCCGGATGCGTGAGGCGCAGCCATGCTCGTGCCCTGTGCCCAGCCCCAGCCACCGGAGATCGTGCTGAACACACCATCGAACACCCAGCAGGGACGGACCAACACCACGGCACAGATCTGGCCGGTCTGGAACACACCGAAGTCGAACTCACCGCCCGGGGCCGCGAAGTCCACAATCGAGCGGCCGTAGTTGGTATAGGTCGCGGGAATGTCCAGGCTGGTGCCGGGGTTGATGCCCCACCCGATGGGCCGCGTCGCGGAAACCGCGATCGCGTGCGGAGACTCCGCAGGCGAGATGATGACCGAGCCCAGGCCGTCCAGGTTCAGCGCGTCGTTCCCCGCTGCCACCACGACCGTGGAGCCCGACTGGTAGGCAAAGCTCACGGCCCGGTCGACCAAGTGGCGGAGCTCCGCGATCTCGTTGGCTCCGACCACGCCGGCAATCCCCGACTTCGGAAGAATGCCCCGCAGGCTCATGTTGATGACATCCGCATCCACGAGGGCCGCGTAGACGATTCCGTTGGCAATCCACGAGAAGGCGCCGCTACCCGAAAACTCCGACAGCACCTTGACGGCAACCAGCTCGACCTCCGGCGCCACGCCGATGATGCCATAGCTGTTGTCGGCGGCGCCGATGATCCCGGCCACGTGGGTGCCGTGGTTGAAGTAGAACCCGGGTCGTACGTCCACGCCTTCACCCGGGACGAACGAGGTGCTGAGGCCCAGGTTGAGGTTGGGCGCGATGTCCCGGTGCTGCGAGTCGATGCCGGAGTCCAGGACTGCCACCCGTACGCCCGCGCCGCGGTATCCGGCGTTCCAGGCCTCCGGCGCATCCACGCCGTCATGGCCCCATTGGAGATCGAAGAAGAAGTCGTCGTCACCGGAAGTCGGGGGGTTGCCGAACGCCGCTTCTTCGCCGAGCTCGGTCTGCGCGTCGTCCAACCACTGGATCTGGAGATCGGGAACGACGGAACGCACGCCGGAAAGCCGCGCGGCGCGTCGAGCGAAATCCGGATCGTCGGATGTGACGGTGATCATGCCGATCTGCGGCACCACCCCGGTGACGGCGGCACCGGCGTCCGAAACGGCGTCCACCATCGTCGCGGGCAGCTCGGCCGCTTGCGAGATGACGATATAGGCGTTGGACGCCGAGACGTTGGTGGCCTTGGCCATTGCGGCCACGGGCACGGGCTGTTCGGATGTCAGCGGCGAGTCGGCATCGTAACCGCACGCCGCCGCCAGTATGGACAGCGCCACCACTCCGCCAAAGCGAGCTACTTGAGAATTCCAAGTCATTGCGTGGATCCCCCCCAAGTTGGATAGTATTCGGGACCCGATACGTATCGGATCCCTGACAGTATCGGCAGGTTACCCGCGCAAAGCAAAGAAACGTATGTGTACGATGGCGTTGGGCCGACGGTCTGTCTCGCTCCGCTGGGCTGCATTCGTGCTTCGAATTCGACGCGTCGAAGGTCGGGCGTCGACCTCTTCCCGAAGCCGCGCTCGCGCCGCCATCCTGATCGTTTCGGGCGCCTGGACCGTCGTCGGCGCCCTCCCGCTGGCCGCCCAACGAGACATCGCCTTCCCACCCGACGTGTATGCGGAACGGAGGGCCCGCCTGGCGTCTTTGACCGGCGACGGGCCCGTGGTCGTCACCGGCGCGTATATGATCCGATCAGGCGGAGAGGGACGGCAGGATCCGAACTTCTACTACCTGACCGGAGTGGAGTCCCCCTACGCAGTGTTCGCGATGGCGGCCGACGGACAAGGGGGTCGGAGGGAGGTTCTGTTCCTGCCGGATTCCTTCCAGTTCGCGGGAGCACAGTATCCGATGGACGATCCCCGATTCCGGCATGCCGCCTGGAACCGGACCATCAGGCGACTGGCTCCGGGCCGGACGGCCGAGGCGGTCACCGGCATAGCCGAAACTCGACCGGTGGATGACCTGAAGTCGGTGTTGGCCGAGATGTTGGCCGACCAGTCGGTTGTCTACCTGGCCAGAGAGGGCGGCTCGCCCTACGCGCCACCCGGGATGGGGCTCCCTCGCACTGTGCGGGGCCAGTTGGAGGACGCCATCGTCGAGATCGCCGGCCCGGCGCGGGTCGAGAACGTCACGCCCCTGATCGAGCGCCAGCGCCTGGTGAAAGATGCACATGAAGTCGCCCGGCTGCGCGAGGCCGCTCGCATCAGCTCCATGGGCCTGACCGAAGGGCTACGCCGCATCCAGCCAGGAATGAACGATCTGGAGCTCGCGGGCTTCATGGAGTACGTGTGGAAGCGCGAGGGCGCTCAACGCACGGCGTTTTCCCCGATCGTGGCGTCGGGTGAGTCCGCGGTGTCTCTCTATACTCTGCGGTCCGAGCGGTACAACTCCACCGATCGCATCATGCGAGACGGTGAGCTCGTATTCATCGACTACGGGGCAGCCGAGGTGGGCATGTACGCCTCGGACATCTGCCGGACGTTTCCCGTGAGCGGCCGCTTCACCGACCGGCAGCGCCGCTACTACGAGATCGTGTTGCGCGCGCAGGACGCGGCGCTGGCGGAGATCCGGCCCGGCGTGATGATGAGAGACGTAATCCGCGCGGCTGCCGGAGTCTTCAAGGAAGAGGGCCTGGCGCCCTTCGAAGACATCGACGCGATGGGACCGGAGCGCGTGTGGGGTCTCATGCCGTCTCCCACCTACTGGATCGACCGGAACGGGGACCTGACCGACTATTCCGGAGCGAGGGGATCCGGTGTCCGAGATCTCGGACACCACATCGGGCTGGAGGCGTTGGACAGCCGCGACTACTCCGTGCCGCTCGAGCCGGGCATGGTCTTCACGGTGGAGCCCAAGATCTACATCCCGGAAGAGGGGATCGCGATCATGATCGAAGACATGGTCCTGGTCACGGACACGGGCTACGAGAATCTCTCGGCCTCGGCTCCACGAACGGTCGACGAGATCGAGCGAATAATGGCGGGATCGTAGACGGGCCGGTCAATCCGACGGCAAGTCCAAAACGACGTCGTAGCCTTCGGTTTCCGGATCGTCCGCGAGGTGATCGGAAAACCGGGCCCAGATCTCCAGTGCCGAAGGTAGCGCCGCTTCCGCAGCGGCTCTGTCGTCGTACAGCGCGATCACGACGCCGGTGCCGTCCTCGGCCCGCCCCAGGTTCAGCCAGTCACGCAGTCCGGGCAGCGCCTTGATCTGGGGACGCATGGCTTCGACCATCTGCCACGCCTCATCGAAAGAATCGGACTTCATGCGGTATCTGGATACCCTTGCATACATGTGCGCGCCTCCTGGATTGCGGGCGCCGGGGGGTGGATGGATCGTCGCGGCCGGCGAACACCGGCCGGCGCGCGCGTCCTTGGCACCAACCTACTGTGCCGCGGCCCGAGACGCATCATTTGCGCGGCTCGTTACGTCCCCTCGTCCTCCACGATTGCGGCCCACCGCACGTAGTCGAGCTGAGGGTATTCGCGCTGTAGCCATTCGGTGCCGCCCTGGATGATGAAACGCGGAGCGGGGCCCCGTCCCTGTGGCACGGTCTCGCCATATCCCGCGTAGATCCGGTCCACCACGTCCATGCCCTCGACCACCTGGCCGACTGGCGCGAAGCCTTGCCCGTCCAACTCGGTGTTGTCGGCGAAGTTGATGAACACCTGGGTGGTGCGGGAGTTGGGTCCGCTCATCGCGAACGACATGGTTCCGCGGAGGTTACTGCGCGCTGGGAGGTCGTCCTCGATCGGCTGCTTGGCCCACGCCAACGCCACGAACGGCGAGCCGTGGAGACCGAACTGAGCCATGAACCCCTCGATCACCCGGAAGAACGACACGCCGTCGTAGTACCCGTTCCGGACCAGGCTGTGGAAACGGTCGGCGCCCCGCGGTGCCCACGCCCGTTCGACCTCGACCACGAACCGACCCTTCGTCGTCTCGAAGCTCGCGCGAAACCGATCGGGCGCCTGTCCCGAGAACGCGGGGTCGTTCGGGCGCTCCAAGAGCGACAAATCGGGTGGTGGGGGCTCGGCCTCGCCGCACGCCCACGCGCCGACGCCGAGTAGTACGAGCGCCAACGGGAGTATCCAGGTCGGACTCAAGAGCGACGGCCTCCTATTCCGAGGTCGCCCCTGCACGACCCCAACGTCATGCGGGACAGCTCTGAACATAGAGTGCCGGTTCAAAATGTCACTACGCTTGCCCGACAACCGCCGGTCCCCGAAGCTGGCACCGAGCCAGCCGGTCGCGCCGACCCGAGCTCCGGCCCAAAACGTCGTGCAAGGAGAAACCCGTGGCATCTCCCAAATTCCGACCTCTCCGATTCGCCGCGGGAGTTACGCTTGCACTCCTCGGCACGTTGGTCCTGGGATGTGATCCCGCACCACCTGCGTCCGATGAGGCAGCCGAGGCCGTGTACCTGAACGGCCACGTCGTGACGGTCAGCGCCGACTTCGGGATTGCCGAGGCGTTCGCCGTCACGGACGGGCGCTTCGTGGCGGTGGGATCGTCAGACGAGATCGGACGACTGCGCGGACCCGAAACGGAAGTCGTAGACCTCGAAGGTCGAACGGTCCTTCCCGGATTCGTGGACAATCACATTCACCTGGGCCCTTCCAGCGAGGTGCAGGCTTGGGAGGGCGGCCTCATTCCCGCCGTGGCCGAGTGGAGCCGTGCCGCTGACACTCCGGACAAGCTGTTCGCCGCGCTGGCCGAGGAGGTCGCTCGCCTACCCGCCGGCACCTGGATCCGCGGCGGACTGACTCGACCGGACTGGCCGAACGACAAGGTCCCCACGCGGTGGGAGCTCGACCGGGTAGCCCCGGACCACCCCGTGCTCTTGACCCGTGGGCCCCACACCTACGTCCTCAACTCCCTAGCGCTCTCGCTGGCGGGCATCGACGAGGCCACGCCCGATCCGGAGGGAGGCTGGATCTTCCGCGACGAGCAGGGCAGGCCGAACGGCCGGGTCCTGGAAGCCGCGCGTCGGATCGTCAACCGAGTGGCGCCGGAGCCCGAGCGGCCGGCGGAGGAGGAGGGACTCGAGCGCATGCGGGCAATTTTGCACCGGCTCGAAGGCCTCGGCATCACGAGCGTCAACGTGGCCGGTGTGCGGCCTTCCGGCCTCACCGGTGTCGCGGACCTCTACAAGCGGTGGGGAGACGAGCTGCCCCGGGCCACCGTTCAGGTTCGCCTGAGCCCGGGGCACGACACGTATGACGACGCCGAGGAGGGTATCGCCAACGAGATCGCGGCGCTGGAATCTCTGGGCGTCGTGACCGGATCGGGCCACGAGCGCTTCAAGATCGGCGCGATCAAGATGTCCATCGACGGTGGACTCTCGGCTCCCGTGTTCTGGGCGCTCGAGCCGTACCCCGGCCGGCCGGACTTCTACGGGGCCATCCGGATCCCGGCCGACGTGTTCTACCCGGTTGCGCGGCGCGCGCACGAGTTGGGATGGCAGCTCGGAATCCACACCATGGGAGACGGTGCCGTGGAGATGGTCGTGGATCAGATGGAGCGTATCCTCGACGAGCTGCCGCGCGAGAATCACCGCCACTACCTCCACCACGTGGCGGTCAAGCCACCGGAGCGCACCATTCGGCAGATGGCCGCGTTGGACATCGGAGTGGCCAGCCAGCCCGCGTTCACGATCGGGCTGGGCGCGTTCGCCAAGGAAGCGTTGACTCCGGAGCGCGAACAGACCCAAAACCCCACTCGTTCGCTTCAGGAGGCCGGAATCCGGGTGTCCCACGGGTCCGATTCCGCGCCTTACGGACCGCTGCTCACGATCTGGACCGCCGTGACCCGCCGTGGGTGGGACGGTGCGCAGTACGGTCCCGCGCAAGAGGCCGTGAGCGTGGAAGAGGCCATCCGCCTCCACACGCTGGCGCCCGCGTCGTTCACGTTCGACGAGAACGACAAGGGATCCATCGAGGCCGGAAAACTGGCGGACTTCGTGGTGCTCTCCGACGACATCTTGAGCATCGATCCCGAGGACATCCGGCACCTCAGCGTGCTGAGGACCGTGGTGGGAGGCCGGCAGGTGTTCCCCCGGTAATCCGCGGTGCCGCGGGCGGAACGAGAGAGGACGTCGTATTATTTTGCTGCGGCACTTCCCGCAGAAGATCACCTTCTTCCAGAGCGTTTTTGCACAGTGAACAGCACGATCACGAAGTCTCTCCTTATGTTGACGGCCGTGGCCACGGCCGCCGCGTGCGGCGACAGCGGCACGGATCCGCCCGACGAGAACGGCATTCCGGACGTCGCCGGCACCTATTCGTTCAACAATACCAATCAGGATCCGAGCTGCAGTCAGACGGTCCCCCACCCGCAGATTCTAGACGGCCCCGCCAACTCCAACGGAAGGGTCGAGGTCAAGCAGTCCGGATCGGCGGTGGACATCGAGATTCTCGAGCTGGACGGCCGCTCGTTTTCGGCAGCCCAATCCGATTCGCTGAGCATCGTCGGCACCATCAACGAAACCGGCTCGGGCCCCATTTCCCGTACGCTGAGCTTCGTCACGATCACGCAGGACTCGAGCACCTACTACATCAACCAACAGATCTCCGGGACGGCCGTGTTTTCGCCGAGCGGCGCCGGAAGGACGCTCCAAGCCAACATCACGTTCCAATCCGAGTACCGCGCCGATAGCGTCACGGCGCCCGTATTGGCGACGTGCTCGACCGTGGGCACCCTCTTCGGTCAGTCCGAGTAACCGCTAACCTCGTACCGGAGGCGCACCATGCCTCGTCGTGCTTACCGCGACCACCGTCGTGCTTACCGCGACCACCGTCGCGCTTACCGCGATCACCGTCGCGTGGGCTGTAGGGCGGTAGTCGCAGGATCCGTCGCGCTGATCGCGGCACTATCCATCGCCTCCGAGCCTGCGCTCGCGCAGGAGTCCGGCGTCAACCCGCTGGGACTCGAAACCTATCTGGACCTGGAGACCCTCTCCGATCCGCAGATCGATCCGGCGGGTCAGCGCGTAGTGTACGTGCGCCGCTGGGTGGACCGGCTCAACGACCGGTTCTCCTCCGCGCTGTGGATCATGAATGCCGACGGCACCCGGAAACGCCAGCTCGTCGAGGGTAGCGGCGCCCGCTGGTCACCGGACGGCACCCGCATCGCGTACGTCGCGTCGGGCGAGCCCGAGGGCTCGCAGATCTTCGTACGATGGATGGACGCGGAGGGCGCCACCACGCAGATCACGCGCCTCGAAAACGGTCCGTCACAGGTTCGCTGGTCACCCGACGGACGGTGGATCGCGTTTACGTCCACAGTGGACGACCGACCGAGCTTTGCCGGCGTGAGCCTGCCCGGCCGACCCGACGGCGCCCGCTGGACGGCGGAGCCCAAGGTGGTCGAGCGGGCATCGTACAAAAGGGACCGTCGAGGATACACGGACACGGGATGGACCCACGTGTTCGTGGTGCCGGCCGAGGGGGGCACGCCCCGTCAGCTCACGGACGGAGATTGGAATCACTCCGGAGTGACGTGGAGCCCGGACGGCGCCGAGATCTACTTCGCCGCCAATCGGTCGGAGGACTACGACCGCCCCGAGAATTGGCAGGAGTCAGACGTCTACGCGGTCGAGATCTCGAGCGGGATGATTCGCCGGCTGACCACCCGGCACGGCTCGGACGGCAACCCGACCCCCTCACCCGACGGCAGTCTGATCGCCTACACGGGAATCGAGAGCCACCGCGACACGTACCGGAACCAGAAGATCTACGTCATGAACCGGGACGGGTCGCAGTCCCGCGCCATCTCCGGAGATTACGATCGTCAGGCGTCCAACCTGCGGTGGGCGCCGGACGGAAGCGGCCTCTACTTCAATGTGCGACGGGAAGGCTACGCGAACGTGCACTTCGTGTCGCTGGACGGCGGCGTGACTGCGCTGACCGAGGGCAAGCACCTCCTCAACCTCTCGTCGTTCGCGGCCAACGGCACGGCGATCGCGACCCTGGAGTCGGCCCACGAGCCGGGAGACCTGTACGCGTTCTCCCTGGACCAGCCCGATCGGCTACGAAGGCTCACCCACGTCAACCAGGATGCCTTGCACGGCGTGGACCTCGGTGAGGTGGAAGAGATCTGGTACGATTCCGAGGGCGGATTCCGGGTACAGGGCTGGATCGTCAAGCCGCCGGACTTCGACCCTTCCGGACGCTATCCCCTGATCCTGGCCATCCACGGTGGACCGCACGGCATGTATGACGGGGGCTTTTCGTTCCCGTTCCAGGAACACGCGGCCAACGGCTATGTGGTGCTGTACACCAACCCGCGCGGAAGTACGGGCTACGGCACCGAGTTCGCCAACGCCATCAATCACGACTACCCCGGCGCCGATTTTCCCGACCTGATGACGGGTGTGGACGAAGTGATCGCGAAGGGATACGTCGACGAAGACAACCTGTTCGTATACGGATGCTCGGGCGGCGGGATCCTGACGACCTACATCGTCGGGAATACGGACCGTTTCCGCGCCGCCTCGGCCAATTGTCCGATCGTGAATTGGATGTCCGCCATGGGCACCTCGGACGCCTTCTCGTACACGCGGACTTTCGAGAAGTATTTCTGGGAAGACCCGACCGAGTGGATGGACCGGTCCTCGATCTTCTACGTGGACAACGTGACCACGCCGACCATGCTCATGACCGGAGAAAGGGACCTTCGCACCCCGATGGGTCAGACCGAGGAGTACTACCAGGCGCTGAGAATCCTGGACGTGCCCACCGTCATGATTCGTTTCCAGGACGAGTGGCACGGCACCAGCTCCAAGCCGTCCAACTTCATGCGCACGCAGTTGTACCTGCGGAAGTGGTTCGAGAAGTGGGGCACGCACGGGTCCCCCCGTACCACGACGGACGGGGCCGGCAGGTAGCGCCTGGCAAGCCACCGCCGCTCGACGCAAACGAGGCCCGGCCGGAACGATCCGGCCGGGCCTCTCGCGTCCGAAGACGGCGCAGGCGTTGGGTCCTACGCTTTGGCCATGGCCTGCTTGATGAGCCCCACGATCACCATGAGGAGTCCACCTCCCACGGCCGAGCTCCCAATGCTACCCACCAGTCCGGCGTTCTGCAGCAGGTTCATGGAACTGAGGATCTGACCGCCGAGTCCTCCGCCCAGGAGACCCACGACGGTGTTCCATAGGACGCCCAAGCTCATGTTCTTGAGCAACGCGCCGGCGAGATTTCCGCCGAGCGCGCCGCTGATCAGTTGCCAAAGTAGACCTTCCACGCTTCACTCCTTGGTGCGAGGTCACGCCTGCTCACAACGGACGGGCAAGTTGAGGGCACCACGCCGGATCGCGCAAACAGATGCCTCGAAACGAGGCAGTCTACTGCGTCATTTGAGACCGACGCATCCCGTCGGACCGCGCCGGCACCACTCTGACGAGTCCCCCTGCACCGGTGGAGAGCGTCCCCTAGGCTTCGTGCTTCACCACGCCACCGACGACGGTCCGGAGCACCTGGATCTCCTTGATCCGGTCCGGCTCGACGTCGCGCGGATCTTCCGCGAGTTGGACGAAGTCCGCGAGCTTCCCGGCCGCGATCGTGCCTTTGTCCGCCTCCTCGAATGATGCGTGGGCGCCGTTCGCAGTGCAGATCCTCAGGGCCTCGTCCACCGTCACCTTTTGATTTTCGCCCCACACGTTTCCGCGGAAATCCTTGCGGGTCACCATGGACTGGATGGCCATGAGCGGCTCGAAGGGACCGGGCGTGTAGTCGGACGCCCCGGCTACCGGGATCCCGTAGTCCAGGAAGCTCCGGTGCGCGAACATCCAGCGCATCCGCTCGGGCCCGTACTGGTCCCACTTCTCTCCGTGGTAGTGCACGTAGGTGTAGAACGGGGTCGGGATGGCCCCGATGTCCCGGATGCGTTCCAACAGCTCGGGTGTGACCAGCGAGCAGTGCTCGATCCGGTGGCGGGGGTCGGTCCTCGGGTATTCGCGCTGCATGCGCTCGTAGGCGTTCAGGACCATGTCGATCGTGACGTCACCGTTGGCGTGGATGCCGATCTGCCAACCGTTGCGGTGGGCGTCTTCGACCACGGCGTGCACATCCTCCTGGGACATCGTGAGGATGCCGTAGTCGTCGGGGCGCCCGACGTAGGGCGTGCTCATGCGCATCGTGCGCTCGGATGCCGAGCCGTCGGCTGCGTACTTGACGGCGCCGACCTTGAGCCACGCATCACCAAACCCGGTGCGAATCCCCCCATCCCTGAGAATCTCGTACGTGCCGCCACTCGGGAAGACGTACGCTCGAAACCCGAGCTCGCCGGCGGCATAGGCGTCCTGATACGCCGTGAAGTCCGCCGATCCGGACCCCGTCTGGTGGACCGACGTGAGCCCTACCGCGTTCATCATCTCGGAGATCTTCTTGATCCCCGCCCGACGGTCTTCCCGCGTGACCTGTGAAGGGATGTGCTGGGTGATGAGGTAGTTGGCCCGCTCGGCCACCTTGCCGGTCAGCTCTCCGTCTTCGCGGTAGAACCTGCCTCCCTGGGGATCGGGCGTCCGGGCCGTGATTTCCGCAACCGCGAACGCACGCGAGTTGTAGACGGCCGTGTGTCCGCCCCGATGCCGTACGTGCACCGGATGGTCGGGCACAGCCTCGTCCAGGTCCGCCCGGTTGAGGGGCCGGCCCTCCTCCAGCTTGGTGTCATCGTACATGTACCCGCGCACCCACTCTCCCGGTGGGGTCTCCCGAGCTCGGGCGGCCAGGGCGTCTTTGATACGGGCGATGGATCCGAGGTTGGTGTCTACGTTCACCAATGCGGACAGCCCGCCACCCGACGGGTGGGAGTGGGTGTCGATGAACCCGGGCGTGACCACGGTTCCGGCAGCGTCGATCACCCGGGTCCGTCCCGAGGCGATCAGGTTCTCGATGTCCGATGTCCGCCCCACGGCGATGAACCGTCCGTCCTTCACCGCAAAGGCCTCGGCCGAGGCGGTGGCTTCGTCGACCGTGATGACGCGTGCATTGAGCACGACCACGTCGGGAGCGGTCGTGGCGCCCGACGCTTCGTTGCCGGCCGGCCCGGCCTGACCGTTCGACCCGGTCGCCTCCCCACCGGCGCAGCCCAATCCCATAGAGGCCGTCGCGGCCGTGGCCAAGCTCAGGAACTCACCGCGAGAGTACTTCGACATGTTCAGCCTCCGTATGGTTTTGGTGGAGATCCCGCCCTGGTGACCCGTGACCGTGGACGGCTAGCCGAGCGCGAGCTCACGCTGCACCGCTTCGTGATCCTCCTCCGCGCCGGCCGGTGGCGTGGTGACCCGGCTGACGCCGATCGTCAGCACAAAGCCGGCGATGAACCCAGGAATCATCTCGTACAGGTCGTAGGTGTGCTCCTTGAGGAGCGCAGCCCAGATCACGGTGGTCAAAAAGCCGCCCAGCATTCCCGCGATGGCTCCGGCGCGGGTCGTCCCCCTCCAGAACAGCGAGCACAACACGACGGGAGCGAATGCAGCCGCCAGACCCGACCAGGCGAACAGCACGAACCAGAAGATGACTCGCACCTCGGCCAAGGCGAGGACCACAGCCAGCGCGCCGAGCACGACCGTGACCCCTTTCCCAGTCAACGAAAGCACCCGTTCGCTCAGGTCCGGACGAAATACCTTCTGCACGATGTCCCGAACCACCGAGGACGACGCCAGGATCAGCACCGAGTCCGCGGTGGACATGATGGCGGCGAGTACCGTGACCAGCACCAGCCCTGTGGCGATCGGAGGTAGAAGCCCGCTGGCCATCTCCGGCAAAATGGTTTCCGGATCGGCCAGACCGGGAAACAGGGTGCGGCCGGCCATGCCGGCGAACACCGCACCCACGTCGAACCCGATGATGCAAAGCGTCGCGATCAATCCCCCGTCCACGATCTGGCGCTGATCGCGGGCGGACATGAAGCGTGTCAGGAGTTGCGGCGCGCCCAGGAAGGCCAGCCCCACACCGACGAATCCGGCGGCCGAGATCACGCCCGGCAGGGTCAACCCCAGCGAGCCCATCGGCCGGAGCAGTGCGGGATCGGCCGCCTCCAGCGCGCTCCACATCTCACCCCATCCGCCCGCTGCGCGGATGCCTACCAGGGGCACGACCAGAAGACAGAGCAGCATCAGCACGCCCTGGAGGACGTCCGAGTAGGCCACGGCCTTGAAGCCACCGACGGTGGTGTAGTAGAGGATGACCGCCGCCCCGATCCACACACCGAGCGTGTAGCCCGTGCCCAGGAAGGAGTCGAACGCCTTTCCGGAGGCGGTGAGCTGCGCCGCCGTATAGGCGGCGACCATGGACAGGATGACGGCCAGGCCGATCCAGCGAAACACGTGGGAGGTGTCGCGGAACCGGTCGGTCAGATAGTCCGGAACCGTGATCGAGTCGAAGCGGTCCGTGTAGGCCTTGAACGGCCGGGCGACAAACGCCCAGGCGATGGCCACGCCCAGCACCTCGCCCAGGATGACCCAAAAGGCGTGAACGCCAACCGCGTAGCCCATCCCCGTGAGTCCCAGCAGCAGCCACGCGCTCTCACCTGTGGCATTCGAGCTGAACGCGATGACCCAGGCCGGGAGCCGCTTTCCGGCCACGTAGTAGCCTTTCATGCTCCCGGATTCCCGGCCACCCCACCAACCGATCACCAGCAGGATGATCAGGTAGGCGACCAGCACCCCGATCACGACCGACCGCACTTACCGGTCTCCGGACGGTTTGTTCGGCCGATTGCGCCGGTGATGGGCCAGGGCCAGCCCCAGCCCCGGAAGGACGGCAAAAGCCAACAGGACGGCGGCGTCTAAGGGCATGGGTGGCTCACGGTTGATGGACGTTTTGTCGGCGGGCCAGCGAATAGGCCGGTCAATGTGGGGCAAACTCCAGCCGAGGCAACGTGTAGCACGTTAGGACCCGGCGCCTCCGGTGAGCGGACGTCGGTCCACGGGAGCCTCGCTCACCCTCTTCAACGGGATTCACGTCATCATGCGCATCAACATCCGCTACGTGGCCCTCGGCTTCACGATGGCTCTGGTATCGATCCAGGGACCGTTCCCTTCCGCCGTCCGAGCCCAGGACATGTTCGGAACCGGCGTCCTGGTCGGCGGCGACGCCGTCATGGTGGTCAAGCCGGCCGCCGCGCGCGGACCGGCCGGCGTGTACGTGTACCGGGAAACGGGCGACGGCCTGTGGGAGGCGGGCCCGCCGCTACGAGCGGGGACCGGAGTGGAATCCGGGGAAGGGCTTTCGGGTTCGCTGGCCTGGAGGTCGGGAACGCTGTTCGTGGGCAGCGGCGATCCCGACGGGCGTCTGGGCTTCCATTGGTTCGGAGAGCAAGGCGCCTACCACGGCTCGGTCCCGCTGAGCGACGCGACGGCGGATGCCCGGCCCGAGACGATCGACCTCGGCACGGTGATGCGTATTCTCCAGCCTCCGCAACGCATCATCACCGTGGGTGAGGACCGGGCGGTCGTCGCGATGCCCGGAGGTCCGAACGTCTCGGGCGCGGGCGTATACGCCCTCGTTCGGGACGGCGCCGACTGGTTGGTGGCGGGAACAATCGATCCGCCGGAAGGCGTGGCCGATCCCCGGTTCGGTGCCGCTGTGGCCATGACCGACGACCGGTTGCTGATTGGCTCGCCCGGCCTGGACCAGCGGGGAGCGGTGGTGGCCTACCGGTGGGACGACGACACCGGGGCCTGGGTCGACGGGGCGGTTCTCGCCGACACCACGCTGGGCACGGGCGCCGGATTCGGTGCGGCCATCGCGCTGGAAGGCTCGGTGGCCGTGATCAGCGCACCCGGAGCGAGCGAAGCGGCAGTGTACACGCTTCAGGACGACGCGTGGACGCGAACCGGCGAGCTCGCGCCGCCCGGGGATGAGGAGGCTCCCGCCTTCGGTGCGGCGGTGGCGCTCTCCGGCGATGAGGCTTGGGTCGGCGCGCCGGGAGCGGCGAACCGTGTGGGCGCCGTATACCGGTTCACCCGAGAGGGGGACGATTGGACCGCCGCGGGACGTTTGCCGGCGGTTGGCGGCGCGTCGGGGTACGCGATGGGCGTCTCGCTCTCGCTCGGGCAGAACGTGGGTGTCGTCGGCGCTCCGTTCGCAGACGGCGCCGCGGGGAAGGCGGCCATCTACTCTCGAGCGGCGAACGGCGAGTGGTCCGATCCCGTGTGGGTGGACCCGGGCACCAACCTGGAAACCGTGGCCGACGGCGAGGTGACGTGCGAAGACGGGATGGCCGCCGGGTTCGAGTGCGGGGACGTGGACCTGCTCGCGTTTCTCTCGTTGGAGACGCTGGGAGCCGGCCCCGGGGAGCGCGTCAGCGACGTCTGGGGATGGACCGACCCCACGGACGGCAAGGAGTACGCGCTGGTGGGCCGCACCGGCGGCGCGACCATCGTCGACATTACCGATGCCGCCGCGCCCCGGATGGTCGGTGTGGTGCCGGCCAATCCCAGCGGAGCCCGGGATCTCAAGGTCTACGCCGACCACCTGTACTTCACGGGTGACGGCGCCGGTGACCACGGGCTGGTGGTATTCGACCTGGCACGCATCCGAGAAGCCGGCCCGGAGCCGGAGACGTTCCGTCCGGACACCGTCTACGACGGAATCTCAAGCGCGCACAACCTTGTCATCGACCCGGAAGCGGGCTTCGCGTATCCCGTGGGCGCCAGCGGCGGGGGCACGACCTGCGGCGGGGGGCTCCACATCGTGGACATTCGCGAGCCCAAGAACCCCACCTTCGCGGGCTGCTTCACCGACACGGAAGGACTGATCTGGCAGGGACGCACCCATGACGCTCAGTGCGTGGTCTACCGGGGCCCGGACGAGTCCTACCAGGGAAGGCAGATCTGCTTCGTCTCCAACGAGACCGCGCTCCGGATCGTGGACGTGACCGACAAGACCAACCCCGTCCCCCTTGGCGTAGCGTCCTATCCGGGGGTGGCCTACGTGCACCAGGGGTGGCTGAGCGACGATCACCGCCACTTCTACCTGGACGACGAGCTGGACGAGCTGGTGGGCACCACCGACCGGACCCGCACCCTGGTCTGGGACGTGACGGAACTGGAGGATCCGGTCATGGTCGGACAGGTCCTGGGCCCGGACAACGCCACCGACCACAACCTCTACGTAAAGGGCAACCGGATGTACCAGGCCAACTACCAGGCCGGATTCCGGGTGCTGGACATCTCCGACCCCACGGCGCCGGTCGAGGTGGGCCACTTCGACACCACCCCGTACGAAGGCAACCCGCCCGGGTTCGTGGGCGCGTGGACCGCCTACCCGTTCTTCGAGAGCGGGACGGTCGTGGTCAGCAGCATGTACGAGGGCTTGTTTCTGCTACGGCCGGTGAGGCGGGAGCTGATTCCGTGAGTGCTCCTAACTCTGTAGATACTGGAGTAGTCTCACATCCTCGACGTTTCCGTCCTCGTCAACGATCACGTCCCAACTTCGAAAGGCGTCATCCCCAACCGCGAACGCCCGTATGGCCATCTGTCGATTGGCGTCGGACCAAGGCCGCGGATGGGAGAGAATGACCACAATCTGATTCCCCCGGTCAATGCAGCCATCAGCGATCGCCTTGAGGCTGTCCGGGAGCGGTGGATCGGTGTCCAACCTCAGCCCATCGAATCCGAACATTCCTTCACACTGTATTTCGAAGAAAACGTCGCCTTCAAGGAGCCCGTCGGCTGCGATCACTCGCCGTCGTCGATCGAGAAGTGTATCCGTTTCCGACACGAGGAACTCCTCTTTGACGTCAGACGGAATTGGTACGGTTCGTAGGCTCCGTGGATCAACGTGGATCGTGGCGTTCGGTTGTGCTTCCTCCAACTCGGCGACCAAAGCCCTTGCCACATTGAGCGACCACGCGTCGTCATGCATTGGCACCGAAGCGGTGGATGCGCAGGAAATTCCGGTCAAACATAAAGCGTATGGAAAAAACGACCGACGTAGCACGAAGTCTAGTTCAAGCCTGAACATATTCTATCGTCCGGATTGAAAATCTGTGCGGAGTGGCTCGTATGAACCGCACCGTTGTAGTGTTGGAGCTCATGTACTAGGGCGTAGTCCAAATTGACGTCATATTGGACCCCGTCAGCGCCTCTTGCTTTGGCGAGGTGCTGCATGTCGTATATAACATCCGTCCAGAGATCTGATAGAATCACCCACTGATCGTACTGACCTAGGGCCCGAAGGCTTCCTGCAATTCCGTCTGCGAAGATTTTAATTCTACCGCTACTTAGCAGTGCGTTTCCGGTCGATGCTAGGCCTGTGCAAACCGGGCCCCGATTGGCGATTCTAGTCAGCGCAGCCTGGATTCTATTACGTTGGACCGGACTTGGCACTTTCGAAGCACAATACGCCTTGGCAGATCGCTCTGCATGGGTTTCCCGTACCATGATTCTTGGTACAATCCACGACGATCGTGTCCGCTAAGGGTTCATCATCATAATACTCGATCCGAACACCGGTGTCGTAGCCCCCACCATCACCTCCATCGCCGCCGCCACCACCAGGATAGTTTGACGGCGCACAAGGACCCGTGGCTTCTACGCCCGGCGCAGTTGGGGTGCCGCTCGCCTGTTCGGGGCACGAGTCACCCGGGTCTGGGTCGTCGCATGACCAGTCCAGCTCAAGCCACGGATCACACTCCTCCGGGCCGTTCGGCGTGGAAGTTGACGCGGCAGCAACGAGCCTGCCGGCTATGGCCGATCCGTTGCTGTGAGGTGCCAAAGGCGAGTCCCTACATGCTCCGACCACCGCGGCGGCCAACAACAGCAGCGTGATTCGAGTGCTCGACGACGTTACATCTGACCGCACGTTACCCCTCCGGCTGAAGACGCCCGACAGCTTGGCCTGTCGAGCTAAACGCGTAAGTGGCCATGAATACCGGACATCGGCGCGCGGGAAGTGCTTCGGCTTCAGTCGAGGGCTTCGGTTCCAGGTCAGGCCCGAGACGATTCACGGCGCCCAGTATCGGAACGAGAATTGCTGCCGGCCCTTCCACTACCCGATTAATCCTGTCCGCCCCAGTCGTTGCTACTTGAGCGCGCGTCGGAGTTGGCAGGACGGTACTCGTGCATGGGCTGCCCCGACGGACCGGAGCACTGTTCAAGTCTTCCTGCCGGGTGACTCCCTGCCTAACCATGAACAGCAACACTGATGTGATGAACGAAGCTTCGAGAGAAGGCGGTTAAAGGTCGGCGCCAACGCCGTCGCGATCGTCTCGACCGACACGGAAGGAGTTGGTGAACGAGCCCTGCGTGCGTTCTCGGCCGGAACCTACGTAGGTGGTAAAGCGCAGACGCTCGCGATCGCCATCGTTACTCGCTGACGAAAAGGCCATTCCATGGAGAAAGCCGAACACAGCCAGAGAGAAGCCGCCCACCAACAGCTAAAGTGCGCCCTCGACTTGTTCTTTGAGGGGAAATACTTCGCTGCGATAACGCTTGCAGGAGCCGCTGAAGAGTTGCTCGGAAAGGAGCTGGACAGCGGCCACCATCAAAACGCGCTCGATGCCTATGTAGCGGGTGCGGTTCGCGTGGACAAGCACCTGAACCCTTTGGACGAGGATCCTGACCTGGAGCAGCGTGTCCGGAGGAGCGCCAATGAGGCACGGAATGCATCGAAGCATCCTCGCGCCGGTGGGATGATTTACTGGAATCCCAAGGAGGAGGCGAAGACGATGCTTAACCGAGCAATTGACAACTTCTGGGATCTCACGACAACGCTCACGCCGGCGATGAGGAAATTCCAGGACTTGACCGTTGCCCCTCAAACAAACACGTCGGCACGAATGGAAGAACCGAGCGATCTTTAACACACCGGCTCCTTATTTCTCTAGCGGGTGCGTCCACGAGCAGACGGTCGGGAGGCTTTCGGTAATCCACCGCAGCCGCGAAGACCGCCCCGGCAAGCCCCTCACCCGTCCACCCGCGCACACGCCCGACCCAGCCGCTCCAGCCCCTCCGCCATCTCCTCCGCGGTAATCAGCAGATTGGGCCCGATGCGGATCACCTGACCCCAGTGTCCGCCCAAGCCGATGAGGAGGTTTTCCTCCTTTGCGGCCTCCAGCAGCGCCTTCGCCCGGTCGGGCGCCGGCGTCTTGCTTTCCCGGTCGCCGACGAGATCCAGCGCCTGCATGAGACCCATGCCACGCACGTCCCCGATCCAATCGTGGCGCTGCTGTAGTTCCTCCAAGCCTCGGCGGAGCTGCGCTCCGGTGGCCGCGGCCTTGGCGGGCACGTCCTGAGTGGCCATGACGTCCAGAGTGGCCGCGCACGCCGCCATCGAGATCGGGTTGCCGCCAAAGGTCGAGATGGTCTTCCCGCTCCACGCCTCCGCGATGTCGGGACGGGTGGTGGTAGCGGCCGCCGGGAACCCGTTCGCGATGCCTTTGGCCATGACCATGATGTCGGGCTCGACATCCCAGTGCTCGATCCCGAACCAGTGGTCTCCGGTCCTGCCGAACCCGGCCTGGACTTCGTCGATGATCAGCAGCCCGCCGTACGAGCGGATAACCTCCGCGGCCTTGTTGAAGTAGCCCTTGGGCGGCACGAGATAGCCCGACACGCCTTGGATGGTCTCGGCGATGAACGCGGCGGGACGGCCGTTGGTCGTTGTACGAATGACCTCGTCCAGATCCGCCGCGAAGTAGTCGGCCAGGACCTCGGGATCGTCGCTGGGAAATCGACAGCGGTAGGTGTCGGGCGCCTGCGCGTGCTTGATCCCGGCAATGGCGGTGGCGAGCGGCCGCCACGACGCATGGGCCGTCACGTTGCTGGCCAGCGAGCTGCGGCCGTGATAGGCCATGCGGAGCGCCACGATCTCGCTCCGACCCGTGTACAGGCAAGCCAGGGCCAGCGCGGTCTCGATGGCCTCCGTGCCGGAGTTGGTGAAGAACGTCTGGCTCAGACGACCCGGCGTGATTCGAGCGAGCCGCTCCGCCGCATCCACTTGAGGCTCGGTGAGATAGAGCGTGGACGTATGTCCCAACCTCCCCATCTGTCGGGTGACCGCGTCGACCACCTGCGGATGGCAGTGACCGACGGACGTTGAAAGTATGCCTGAGAACAGGTCCAGGTATTCGGTTCCCTCGGCGTCCCACACCCACGACCCCTCGCCTCGATCCAACACGAGGGGAGAAGCATAGAAGGGCTTCACGCAGGGGAAGACGTACTCGTGATGTCCGGCCGCGACCTTTTCGCTCCGGGTCATGGCTGCGGTTGCATCGCTCATGGAAACGCTCCCCCTACCAACGTGAGATTACGACCCGCTTGTCCGTGTAGAACGCGATCGCGTCCTTTCCCTGGGCCTTCAGGTCCCCGTAAAACGACGTGCGCGTGCCTCCGAACGGGAAAAAGGCCATGGGAGCCGCGACGCCGATGTTCACCCCGATCATCGAGATTCCGGCACGGTAGCGGAATTCGCGGGCCGCGCCGCCGTCGCGCGTGAAGATCGACGTGGCGTTTCCGAAGCGACTGGTGTGCAGACGTTCCAGGGCATCATCCAACGAGTCCGCTCGGGTGAGGCCCAGCACGGGCCCGAAGATCTCTTCCTGGCCCACCGACATCTCCGGCCGGACGTCTTCCATCAGGGTGGGCCCAACCCAGTGACCGCTGGGATACCCGGGCACGGTGGTCTCCCGCCCGTCCATGAGCAGTCGAGCACCCTCGCTCGCGCCCTCTGTGATGAACTCGTTCACGCGCTGCCGGTGGCCTGCGGAGATCACGGGTCCCATGTCGACCCCGTCCTCCATGCCGTACCCGATGCGCAGGTCGGCTGCGGCGTCGAGCAGATTATCCCGCGTGGGCGCATATGCGTCTCCCACCCCCACCACGACGCTGCCCGCCAAACAGCGCTGCCCGGCCGATCCGAACGCCGAGGCGGTCACCGTCTGGGCAACCAGCTCCGGATCGGCGTCGGGCAGCACGATCATGTGGTTCTTGGCCCCGCCGAGCGCCTGAACCCGCTTCCCGGCAGCGCCCGCACGCGCATACAGGATACGCGCTACCCGGCTGGAGCCTACGAACGACACGCCCACGATGTCGGGGTGATCGACGAGCGACTCCACGACCTCCCGGCCGCCGTGGACGACGTTGAGCACTCCGGGCGGAAGTCCGGCCGCCGCAGCCAACTCCACCACCTTCTGGTGGGTCAACGGATCCTGCTCGCTGGGCTTGAGCACCACGGTGTTGCCGGTGGCAACGGCGTACGGCCAGAACCAAAGCGGGATCATGACCGGGAAATTGTACGGTGAGATCACCGCGAACACGCCCAGCGGCTGGCGCACGGTTTCGCAGTCGATGCCCCGCGCGATGTCCTCGAGCGTCTCACCCATCATGAGCGTGGGCACTCCACAGGCGTGCTCGACGTTCTCGATGCCCCGCTGAATCTCGCCGCGGGTCTCGATCAGGTTCTTTCCGTGCTCCTGCGTGAGCGAGACCGCCAGCTCCTCCTTGTGCTCGTCCAGGGCCGCCTTGAGTCGAAACAGCACCCGGGCCCGCTCCACGGCTGGCGTGCGCCGCCACTCCGGAAAGGCCGCCTTGGCCGCCGCCACGGCTCGATCCACTTCCGCGGAAGAGGAGAGGGGGACCGCTCCCAGAGCCTCGCCGGTGGCCGGGTTGGCAACGGGCAGCGACTCGGCCGAGGTGGAGGCCGTCCATTCGCCGGCTACGAAGTTCGGGATGGGCATGGATTCCTTCATCGAGCTGGGAACACGCGGGTTGGAGGCCGCAACATGTTGGGCGCCCAAGGCGGCAGCAAGGTCGCGCGGCCACGCCCGAAAACCGTGTGCGAACCCATGAGGTCGTTCCGGATCCGGACGGTCCCCTTTCCGGGTCGGTGCCGTCGGCCTACCGTCACGGAATGCAACCGGATCGTCCACCTTGTCCCGGAGGGACGGCCATGCCGGCCACCACCCCCTCGCTCTTCACGCGGGCTTCGCTTCTACCGTGCATTCTCCTGATGTCCGCGGCCGTGGTGCCCGCCAGCGCCACGTCTCAGACACCGGAGCGGACCGATTGGGAGCTGCTGGCCCGCGATCTGTTCGAGGAGTTGGTCGAGATCAACACCTCCCACTCCGTCGGCGGCACGCTGGAGGCGTCCAGGGCCATGGCCCAACGGCTGTTGGATGCCGGTTTTCCGGAAGAGGATGTGATCGTCACCGAAGTCGCCCCCAACGAGGGCAACCTGGTGGCCCGGCTCCCCGGAACGAACGCGTCGCGAAAGGGAGTGCTGCTCCTTGCGCACATCGACGTGGTGGAGGCCCATCCCGAGGATTGGACGCTTCCACCGTTCGAGTTCATTGAGCAGGACGGCAACTTCTACGGCCGTGGCGTGGCCGACGACAAGGATGAGGCCGCCATCTACGTGGCCAACCTGATGCGGATGCGAGCCGAGGGCTTCCAGCCCGACCGGGACATCATCGTCGCGCTCACTGCAGACGAGGAAGGCGGCTCCCACAACGGGGTGGCCTGGCTACTGGAAAACCGTCCGGACCTGATGGACGTGGAGTATGCGTTCAACGAGGGCGGCGGCGGAACGCTACGCGACGGCATGCCCGTCTCGAACAACGTGCAGGCCAGCGAGAAGAAGTACCTCAACTTCACGGTCGAAGCCACGAACCCGGGTGGACACAGCTCGGTGCCCCGCCCCGACAACGCCATCTACGAGCTTTCCCGTGCGTTGTTGGGGATTGGCCGCTACGAGTTTCCGGTGCGGTTGAACGAGGTGACCCGCGCGTACTTCCAGGAGACGTCGAAGCTCGTGGACGTCACGACCTCCGCCATGATGCGGCGGGTCCTCACGGACCCGACGGATCAGGAGGCGGTGCGCTACGTCGCCCGCGAGCCCGGATACAACAGCCGGATGCGCACCACGTGCGTGGCCACCCTCCTGGACGGCGGCCACGCCCCCAATGCTCTGCCGCAACGAGCCACGGCCAACGTCAACTGCCGAATCCTCCCGGACGCCGACCCGGAAGAGGTGCTGGGCAGGCTGCGCGCGGCCGTGGGTGAGGCCGAGGTGACCGTGAGCATGGAGGGATTCGCGCGGAACAGTCCTCCCTCCCCCCTGGTGGACGACGTGCTCGGACCCATCGCCCGAATCACCGAAGAGCTGTGGCCGGGCACGCCGGTCATTCCCACGATGAGCACGGGCGCCACCGATGCGCTCTACCTACGGAATGCGGGGATCCCCGTGTACGGGGTCTCCGGACTGTTCTACGAGAACCCGAACGCGCATGGAATGAACGAGAACATTCCCGTGCAGTCGTTCTACGACGGGCAGGAGTTCCTCTACCGACTGGTCAAGGCAGTGTCCAGTCCGGGAATCAGTTGACGAACGACGCGGGCGCGGCCTCGCATCAGTCGACCAGGAGTCGAGCGCCGTTTTGTGCCAGCCAGTCCACCGAGCGGCCATAGTCGGGTAGCGCGCTGCCCACCAACGCCCAGAAGCTGGGCCGGTGGTGCATGTGGCGAAGGTGACAGAGCTCGTGTACCACCACGTATTCGAGCACGTGCTCGGGAGCGCCGAGCAGTCGTCCGTTGAGATTGAGCCAGCCGGTTGGGCCGCAGCTCCCCCAGCGACTGGCCATCCACTTCCCCCTAATGCCCGCCGGATAGAGCCGTAGCCCGTCGCAGTGGCCGGCAACGATCCGATGCGCGCACGCCACCACCTCTTCACAATACCAGCGCCTCACCAACGTCCTGGCTTCCGCTTCTCGGTCGAGTCCGAAGGCGTCGGGGTGGACGCGGGCGATCAATCGTCCGCCGCTCCGGCGAATCCGATCCGCGGTACGGGGCGTCTGCGCCCGCACGATCTCCAGACGCAGGGTCCGCTCGCCACACGGGATGCGTGAACCCGTCACGTAGCGACGGGGAAAGATGCGCTTCCTGAGCACCGCCCTCATCTCGGCCACGCCCGCCTCGATCCAGGCCTGCTTTTCCTGAATCAGCGCCTCGATCTCGCGGACGCTGGCACGCGTGGGAGCTACCACGTTGACCGCGTCGGGGGCGATCTCGAGACGCAGGTGCCGGGACCGCTTGCTTCTGCGCAGCCGCACCGGAAAGTCATCGGGTGGCCGCCACGGCCGATCGGCTTGTAGCGACGGGAACTCCAACTCCGTTTGACCGACACTCGGACTCACCCCCCGACCACCTCCGCCAATCCCGCCAACGCGCGCTCGATGTCTGCGGCCGTGTTGTAGATGTGTGGAGACAGTCGGATCCCCGGAAAATCTCCCCCCATTGCCGCGGCCGCGATCTGGTGGCGCCGGTAGAGCGCGTCGTACAGGGCACGGTGATCCGCGCCGGAGAGCTCCACCACGACCACCCCGCCCGAGAGCTCCGGATCTCGGGGAGTGTGGAACCGGGCGCGGGGCAGGCGAGTCCGCACGCCCTGCTTGAGGGCCGAAGCCAGCTCCCGGACCCGACGCTGCACCTGGGACGGCCCGACGGTCTCGTGGAGGTCGAACGTCGCGCCGAGAGCCACGATGGCCGCGTCGTCCCGCTGGCCCAGGTTCTCGAACTTCCGGGCTCCGCCCTCCAACGCCCGCTCCCATCCGACCCCCACGTCGGCGGCCTGCAACTCGTCTTGGCGTTCCGCTCGCACGTAGAGCAAACCGGCCTCCTTGGGGCCCAGCAGCCACTTGTGCGAGCTGGCGGTGAAGAAGTCGCAGCCCATGCTTCGCAGGTCGAGCCGCAACACCCCGCAGCTCTGGGCGCCGTCCACCAGGGTCATGATGCCCCGGTCCCGCGCCAAGCGGCACAGCTCCTCCGCGGGCAACGCGATTCCCGTGGCGTTGGACACGTGGCTGAAGGCGAGCACGCGGGTCCGCGGTGTGAACGCATCCTCGAAGGGCTCCAGGTACGCGGACCACTGGTTCGACTCGGACGGGTGCGGTGTCCGCACGCGCTTTACCGTGAATCCGCTCCGCTCTGCGCGCACATCCCAGCCCACGTTGTTGGTGGGGTGGTTCTGGTCCCAAATCACGACCTCGTCGCCGCGTCCGAGCCGCAGTCCCGACACCACGGTGTTGTTGGCTTCCGACGTGTTGCGGACGATGGCGACCTCGTCTGCGGACACGCCCAGATAGCTCGCTGCGCGAGCCCTCGTCTCCTCACGCAACCGGCCGAACTTGGCGCGGTTGTGGAAGGAGGGGTCCCGGTCCTCGTCCATCGTGGTCTCGAACAACACCTCCTGCACCGAGTACGGTGAGGGGCATAGGTTGGCTGCATTGAGGAGGACGAGATTACGGTGGAGCGGGAACTGGTCACGGATCAGCGACCAATACGCTTCGTCGGGGTCGGCGGCCGGCGCCGGAATCCTGGAGGACGGCTGCGAAAGCGCTGCGCCCGAAAGGGTTAGGCCCCCGGCCAAGGTCCCGGTGCTGGCCAGGAACTGACGTCGACTGGTGTATCTCATCGCGGTGTGACAATGCGGAATGCGGACGCCGACCCCGAGCGGCGGGGCGAACGCCCACCAATCAATGCGCCGGGCGCGGTCGGGGCAAGCGCCGGGCTCGGGTGGCGAGGTATGTGCAGGCCCCGTCTCCATGTACCGTAGCTTTTAGGCGCGGCCCGCCGCATCGGGTGAGTGGCGTCGCAACCCCTAGTGAGGACACACCAGTGGACCGTACCACCCCGTGACCGACCTGGCTGCCGTCCTGGGACGCGCCCGGTGGCCCGTCAGACTGGCCTACCTGGCCGTGCTGCTGCTGGCCACCCTGACCGAGTCGGGGGCGCTACCCGGCTCCCTGATCGAGCGGGCCTCGAGGTTTTTCGAGGTGTCCCTGGCTCCGCGGGACCTGGTGGACGCGGCCCGTAACGTGATCCTGTTCGCCGGGTGGGGGCTGGTGTGGATGGCCACCGCACCGGCGCGAGCCGGCAAGCGCGAGCTGTGGGCGGCCGTGATCTCGGGGTTCTTGATCAGCCTGAGCATCGAAACTCTGCAGCTCACGGTCACCCGCCGCACTCCGTCGATCATGGACGTGGTGACGAATTCGGCCGGCACCGTCATTGGCGCACTTGCACTGATCAACGCGGTCCGCTGGATTGCGAGCCGCAAGGGGCGTCGGTCGTTCCTCGGGATTCCGATGCTCCTGTTCGCGGGGTGTCAGGCCGCGGCCGTCATGGGCGAGGCCTTTCTCCCACTCTTTCGTCAGAACCGATTCCCGACGTATGGAAGCGCCTGGAACCGCCTGCGCACGGCGTTCGTCCAATTCGAATGGAGCTCGCTGACCGAGCTCCCGGCCGAGGAATTTTTCCTGTTCGCGCCGGCCGGGGCATTCATGGTTGCGGCGCTGTTCGAGTCGGGCATCGAGTACAAACGAGCGGCCTGGCTCACCGCCGGCGTGGGCGTCGGAGTCGTGCTCGGCCTCGAAATCCTGCACGGGGTGCTCCCCCTTCCCATCGTGGCCGGCGCCATCGTGGTGCACGCGCTGGCGATCGTATTCGGCGCCGTGGCGGCCGCATACTTTCTCCCCCGGCTGACCCGGAAGCTGCGGGGAGCCCACCGTCCGGCGGCGGTGTTTTCGGCGTACGGCCTGATTCTGCTGCTCTGGACCCTCCGTCCCTACCTGTTGGAGGGCAACTTCCGCGCGCTGTCCGCCAAGCTTGCCGCACCCTGGTGGATCCCGCTCGCCTTTGCCCGCGAGCGGATGGATCTGTTCACCGTCTTCGACGTGGTGCTTGGATTCCTCCTCTTCCTTCCGGTCGGAGCCCTGCTGGCCGTTTGGCCGTTGCGGCGCCGGGGGTGGCTGCGGGGCATTCTGCCCGCCCTGGCGTTCATCGTGGTGGCCGAGGGGATGCAGTTGTTCGTCGCGGGTCGTACGCTCGCCATCGATGACATGCTGGTGGCCGCCGCCGGGGTGTTGGTCGGATGGGTGATCGTGCGTCGCGCCGGGTTCAAGCCGTACGGATCGGTGCTCGATCGCTGACCCGGCGGGCTCCGATCAGGACCCGCTCCGGACCTGCTCGAACTGTCGGCGATAAAGCCGATCGTACACGGACGAGGTCTCCAGCAGGTCCGTGTGGCCGCCCGATGCCACGAGCCTTCCTTCGTCCAACACCAGAATCCGGTCGGACCGGAGGACCGTGCTCAGCCGGTGGGCGATCACAAGGGTCGTGCGGTCGCGCATGAGCCGGTCCAGAGCGTCCTGGACCAAGGTCTCACTCTCCGAATCCAGTGACGCCGAGGCCTCGTCCAGGATGAGCACCCGGGGCCGCTTGAGGAACACACGGGCGATAGCCATCCGCTGGCGCTGACCAGCCGACAAGGTGACGCCACGCTCGCCAATGGGCTGCTCGTATTTCTCCGGGAACCGGGATATGAACTCGTGCGCGTGCGCCGCGCGGGCGGCCTCCTCCACCTCGTCGGGAGTGGCATCGAGGTTCCCGTACGTCAGGTTTTCCATCACGGTGCCGGCAAACAGCATGGGTTCCTGTGGCACCAGCCCCACCGCTCCTCGAAGGTCTTCCAGACGCAGGTCACGCACGTCGATCCCGTCCAGCGCCACCGCTCCGCCCGTCACGTCGTAAAAACGGGGCAACAGGGAGGCCAGCGTGCTCTTTCCGGCGCCGCTGCTTCCCACCAGGGCCACGGTCTCACCCGGAGCGATGTCCAGGTCGATCCCATCCAGGATCAGCGGGAGATCCTCGCCGTACTTGAAGCTCACGTTCGTGTAGGTCACGTGGCCGGCGACGGGCTCGGGCAGCGGCACGGGCCCTTCCGGCTCGGCCAGTGCCACGGGATGATCCAGAATCTGGAACAGCCGCTTGGCCGCTCCGGCCGCCTCCTGCAGGTTGGCCCAGAACCCCGCGAGCGAAGACACCGCTCCGGCGATGGTGACGACGTAGAGCAGGAAGGCGACGAGCGTGCCTGCAGTCAGTTGCCCCTGCAGCACCAGTCGCCCTCCCTCCCAGACCACTGCCACCAGTGCCACCGAGGCGGCAAAGGTAATGGCGCCGGTCATGGCCGCCCGGGCGACCGCGCGCTCGAGTCCGCGGTCGCGGGTGAGGGCCACGTCACCCGCGAACCTCTGCGCCTCCCATCGCTCCCGGGTGTAACTCTGGACCGTCGTGATCTGGGTGAACACCTGTTCGGCACGCCCGACGGCTGCCGCGAGCTGGTCCTGAATGCCGGTGGACAGCCTGCGCACACGTCGGCCGAAGAACCATCCCACCACCGCCGCGAAGGGAACCGCCAGCAGCGTCACCAGCGTGAGGCGGGGATGGGTGAGCGTAATCAGCACCAGCGCCCCGACCAGGAAGATCCCCTGCCGGAGGATCTCCGGCACTCCGAACCGCACGACACCCTGGATCAGGCCTGTATCGGACGAGAGCCGCGAGGTGAGCTCTCCGACGCGGCGGTTCGCGTAGAACCCGGGTGGCTGCACCACGAGCGCGTTGAACACGTCGGTCCGCAGGTCGGCCACGACGTGCTCGGAGACTGATGACGTCAGGTAGCTCTGGGCGAAGTTGATCACCGCCTGGAACGCGAAGAGCGCCAGAAGCCCGAGGGCGATCCGCCCGAGCAACGCGCTATCGCCGGCGATGAAGGCCGCGTCGAGCAGGTTCCGAACGAGCAGGGGGAAGACGAGTCCCACAGCGGTCGAGACCGGAAGGAGCACCGCCACCCACGCCAACGAGCGTCGATAGGGACGGAGCCGCGGCAGGAGTCGGGAAAGGAACCCGACCGTCTCCTTGGCGCCGGGCTTCCCGGACGTCTTGTCTGCAGGCGCTGCGCGATCCATGAGGTGTAAAGTAGCGGCCGGAAGGTCACGGTAGAAAAGTCACCTACCTCGATTTGGGGAGGTTTCCCCTCAGGCGACAGGAACGCCCCCGCGGGCGGGTGGGTACGGGTCGCCAATGAACCGGTCCCGCTACCGTCCCGTCTTCCTACTGGCCCTGTTTTGGACGCTGGCGCTGTTGCTGTTGGGCAGCGTGGTCCATGCCACCGGATCCAGCCTCGCGTGCCCCGACTGGCCCACCTGTTTCGGCACCATGATGCCGGAGATGACGGGCGGGGTGTTCTACGAGCACCTGCACCGGCTCTGGGCCGGCGGCCTCGTGTTGATTTGGGCGGCCGCCACGTTCTTCGCCTTTCGGGACCGCGCTCCGGCTTGGCAACGGCACGCGGCCGCGTGGGGACTCGCGCTGCTGCTGGTCCAGTCCGTTTTCGGCGGCCTCACGGTGCTGTATCGGCTTCCGGACGCCGTCTCGACGACGCACCTCGGTCTGGCGTTCCTTTTCCTCGCGATCGCGACCATACTGGCTGTTCAGGGACGCCCCGGGCCGGAAACGCCGCAGGCCTATGGCCGGGCTCCGCTGACATCCGCGCCGGGATGGGCGGCGGGCTTGATTCTCCTGCAGTCGCTGGTGGGTGCGGCCGTACGCCACACCGACTCCGGCCTGGCCTGTCCCGACGTGCCGCGCTGCATCGGAGAGTGGATTCCGCCGCTGGAGCAGTGGCCCATCGCGCTCCACTTCTTCCATCGGGTCCTCGCGGTCCTCGCCTTCGTCGTGGTGGTGATCGTCGCGGCTCGCGTACTCCAGCACCGAGAGACGGGCAGAGCCGCGCGCCGGCTGGCACTACTGGCGTTGGCGCTGGTGGTCGTCCAGGTGGCCCTCGGCGTGTTGTCGGTCACCGAAGGACTGGCGGTCGTTCCCGTGTCGCTGCACACGCTGGGCGCAGCGGCGCTGCTGGCGACGCTGGTTGCCCTGGCCGAGGTGGACGCCGACCCGACACGGCCTTCTTGATTCGAGCGTGATCGATCCCGGCCTCGGAGACGCGTTGGCACGGGCCAACGCAGCGCTGAACCTCACCAGTGCGGCATTTCTCGTGGCCGGCTATGCATTCATCCGGCGGGGCGATCGACGCCGCCATCGTCTGTGCATGCTCCTCGCCGTGACGGCCTCTGCGCTGTTCCTGGTTTTCTACGTGACCCGGTTTTCCATTACCGGAACGCATCGCTTTGCAGGTGAGGGGTGGGCGAGGTCGATCTACCTGACCATCCTCTTTACCCACGTGGTGCTGGCCGCGGCAGTCGTGCCTTTGGTGCTCAGGCTGTTGTTCCTGGTAAAGCGCGAGCGCTTCTCGGAGCATCGGCGACTGGCCCGGTGGACCTTCCCGATCTGGCTGTACGTCTCCGTTACCGGGCTGGCCGTGTACGTGCTGCTATACCACGTCTACGGCTACTTGGACTAGTGTCCGGAGCCGCCCCGATGAGCGCTCTCGGGACGGCTACGCCAACGGAAGTCCGATCTCCACCTCCGCGCCGCCCTTTTCCGCGTTCCGCAGGTGCGTCTTCCCGCCCATGGTCTCGATCACCCGGCGCGCATGCGTCAATCCCAAACCCAGCCCGCCCGGGAGGGTGGTGAAGAACGGATCATAGGCGCGGGACATCGCATCGGCCGAGAAGCCCGGCCCGCGGTCGCGAATCTCGATCCGCACGAGTTGATCCTGGACGCGCAGGCGCACGTCGATGGGCTCGCCCCCGCCGAACTGACCCGCGTTGTGCAAGATGAGAAACAACGCGTCCTTCAGTGCGGTTTCGTTGGCGATCCCGCGGATGCCGTTCTTCACGCCACGGGTGCGCACTTCGATCCCCGAGTCCTCGGTGAACTCCGCGGCGATCTCCCGCATTAGCGCGGACAGGTCCACCTTCTCCGATCCCACCGGGGGGCCTTGGGTGTAGAACTCCAAGTCCTCGAGCGCCCCGACGGCCTCCGCGATCCCGTCTTTCATCTGGATGGCGTTGCCGCCGGAAGCCTGGTCGAGCGGCCGCTCCACCGCTTCCTTCAAATACCGCGTGATGCCGTCCAGCGCTTCACGATACGCCGCATCCCGCTCGGAGCCCCTAGGAACCCAACGATCGGCCAACGCCCCGGTGAGCGCCGCCACTTCCGGAGGGTCTTCCCGCGACCTCTCCGCCGATCCCGACTCCACCCGGGTGCGCAGATCGTTCAGCGCGGTTTGCCACAGGCGAGTCCCGGAGGCGCGGCCGAACCACCACCCCAGCACGCCGCCGACGACGAGGGCCGTCAAGGCGAGAAACCAACCTACAGCCGTCATGAAATCTCCTACGTAGATCTAATGGGCCGCACCCGATGAGATTGCCGCAGGTGCCGGGGGCCGGTATCGTCGCGACCGGTGCGGTCACCACGGAGATGAGCACACTAAACGACCATGAGCGATCTCGACAGACTTCGCGCGGTGCTGTCTCGAAGCAGCGATCCCCGCAATCCCGATGCGGAGGCCGTTCGGGACATCGTGGAGCGAGTGCGCACCGTGGCCGTGGTGGGAATGTCTCGCCATCCCGAAAAACCCGCCCGGCGGGTGCCTTCCTATATGGCCACCAAGGGATACGAGCTCATTCCGATCAATCCTTTTGCGGATCGGATCCTCGGAAAGGACGCCGTCGCCCACCTCTCCGATGTCGATGAGCCCGTCGACATGGTGCTCGTGTTTCGACCGTCCGCCGACGCCGGGCCCGTGGTCCTGGACGCGGCTTCCCGACCCGAACGGCCGGTCATCTGGCTTCAAGAGGGCATTCGCGACGACGAGGCCGCCAACGCGGCTCGGGCCGACGGCTTCGCGGTCGTCCAGGATCTCTGCTTCTATCAGGCGCATCGTGCGCTGTCGGGAGACCTGGCTCGCCTGCGTTCGGGAGCCTAAGGCTCCCTCGGCGACGGCTCACCGGGATCCACGGTCCACTCGCACGCCGTATCTCCGCGACCAACGCACGACGTGTGCTCCGCTTCCCAAGGCTCTCCGGCCACCCGCTCCAGCGCGTGACGAGCAAAGCCGGTGACCGTTTCGCACGCGCCGCCGTCAGGTGCGGCCCGAATGAAGAAGTGATCGGTCGACGACAGCAAGAGCCCACCTCCGTCGGACTTCCCGTCCAGATCGCCGAAGAGGTCGCGCAGGGCTCCTCCGACCTGCCTCCGTCCCTGCCATCGGCGTAGCTTGCGAGGCCAGAGCGTGTGCCAGGTGCGAACGCTGAACAGGTCCGAAGCCAGCCGTTCGCCCACGGTTCGTAGCACGACGGGCGCGTCTTCCCGCCTCAACACGAGGGCGATGAGATTCCCGACTTCGTCCTCCCGGAGCTGTTCCTTGGTACGCACCGCCTGCTCGTAACGGTCGATTTGGGACTGAATGACCGTGCTCAGTCCCAACCGTCGGGGCAGCGTCACAGCGGGGTCTTCCTGGCGTAAGAACTCGGTGGGACGATCCAGGATGCGGAGCGTGTCCAGAATCGTCAGAGCCACGATGGGCCGGATGCCTCTGCTGTGTTTACGATCGCTCACGTCGTTCCCACCGCGGTGTGCCAGTCCACTCAGCGCCGTGACTGCCGGGCCCGACAAAAGTAGCACGTACCTCCGCCTTCTTCCGCCGGACCCGGCTCCTTACCTTCATCGGGTCCGGCCACCTTTCTCGCAAGACCCACCGACGCATGAAGAGATACCGCGCGTACGATCCACCCGAGTACCAGACCTGGAGTCCGGACCCGGACTTGGTGCGCTCGTTCTCGCAACGGCTCGATGTCCATCCCGAGCGGGCCGAGGTCGTGGCCGGACTGGACCGGACCGTGCTGCTCTCGCTTTACGAGGACCTGCTCCGCACGCGGCTGCAAGACATTGGACTCAAGCGCTGGGTCAAGCAGGGCGTCATCTCCAAGGCGTGGTTGGGCACGGGCGAGGAAGCGGTCACGGTCGGGCCGGTGCGTGCGTTGGAGGCCGGGCGAGACGTCGTCATGCCCATGATCCGAAACGCCGGAGCCTGCGTGATGATGGGCATGTCCGTGAGCGATTCCTTCCGCGGATACCTGGCCACTGCCGACGCGCCCAACGGCGGACGCGACCTGCACATCGGCAACCCCTCCTTGGGAGTCTTCCAGCCCATCTCTCACATGGGCACCAACGTACCCGTGATGGCCGGAATGGCGTTGGCGTTTCGCAACCGACGAGAAGACCGCGTGGCCCTCACATGGGTCGGAGACGGAGCGACCCGCACCGGGGAGTGCCACGAAGGCGCCAACCTCGCTGCGGTGTTGAAGCTTCCCGTGATCTTCGTGATTCAGAACAACCAGGTGGCCTTGGGCACCCGCACCGAGCAACACTCGCGCGCCCCCATGGAAGCCTGGGGCTCGGTGTACGGCATTCCCGTCGAGCGCTGTGACGGCAATCACGTTCTCGACATGTACGCCGCCGCGCGTCTGGCCCGCGCCCGTTGCGTTCAGGGAGACGGGCCGGTGGCGCTGGTCGCCGACACGTTCCGCATGGGGGGCCACGCGACCCACGACGAGCGCGAGGCCCGGGAGACCTTTCCAGGCGCGCTGTTCGAGGCCTGGGGCCGACGCGATCCGATCGGGTTGTACGAGGAGTACCTTGTACAACGCGGGATCGACCGGGGTGCCCTAGCCGAAGTCGAGCAGCGGGTGGCGACCGAGGTGGAGGCGGCGGCGGCCCAAGCTCTGGAGTCACGCGGCCTTACGCCGCAGGGTCACGACGCGCTCTTTCCGGGTGTATCGGAAGGCGGTGTTCTCGTGGGCTTGGAGGATCGCCTGACGGAAAGCTCGCCGGAAAATTCCGGCCCATCCGGCGCTTGAGGCCGGAGCCTCGGTAGCGGAAAAACTGCTCTTTACCCCTTGAGCCGGCGCTTTTGTTCCAGCTATATTGCCACCACGAACGACGACCGTCTCGTTGGCGAAAAAGCTGGGTTCCGTCTTGGGCGTACGCCCTGTCGAGGCAGCCTGCTTCCTTGAAGCGGCTGCCTTCACCACGAACCGGAGCCTTTGATTCGGCGGCGCGTTCCGTGACCTCTGAACAAAGGACGGAACATGCCCGATACAGCAACACTTGAAGCCCCGGTCGACACCGTCGATCTGCCACCTCTGTCGGAGTTGGCGGACGAGGAGCTCGTAACGAGCCACCTCGACGGTCGGCCGGGAGCGTTCCAACAACTGTACGATCGATACCGCGATCGTTTGGTTCATTTCATCACGCGCAAAACGGGCGATCCCGACCGCGCGCAGGACCTGGTGCAGGAAGCGTTTATCCGCGTCACCCGTCACCTACACCGGTTCGACACGAGCAAGAAGTTCTCGACGTGGATCTATACGATCGCCAGCAACCTATCCAAGAACGAGCTCCGAAACCGGTCCCGGAGTCCGCTGGTGCTGTTCCAAAAGCTCACCAGCAACTGGGACGACGACCATCGGCCGCTCCAGTTCCAGGACCTCAGTCTGAGACCGGACGATCTGTACAGGAAGCGGTTCCTGCGTCGGTTGGTCGAGGACACGGTTGAAAAGCTCCCCGAGCACCATCGACTCGTATTCCGGCTCAGAGAGTTGGAAGGCAAGAGCTACGAGGAGATCGCCGAAATCACGGGCGTCAACTTGGGAACGGTGAAGAGCCGGTTGCACCGCGCGCGCAACTCGTTCGCGCAGCGCATCGAACCCTTCCTAAATTAGTGGTTTGATCGGTTCGCCCGGGGGGCTGGTCCGCCCCCGGGCAGGCGAGCCGATTTGTCCGTGACTCTTTCTATGCTCCGGAGTTCCTCCCATGGGGGTCTTTGACAACCTCCGCAACGCATTTCGCGAAGCGGTCAGCAACTTCAAGGACGAGGTGGGTCGTGACGACGTGCCTGCGGCCGTGGATCAGCTCCTGCGCGGGATGGTGGCGGAGGTGACCGACACCAAGGCCTACGTCCGGCGCCTGGAAGGGGAGATCCAACAAACGGACTTGAAGGTGGAACGGGAGCGAAAAAACGCCGAGACCTGCCGGCGCCGCGAGGAGATGGCTCGTGACATCGGGGACGAAGAGACGGCTCGGGTCGCGGTGGAATACGCCGAGAAGCACGAAAGGGCTCTGGAGGTCCTACAGGAGAAGGCCGCCGCTTTGCGCAAAGAGCACTCGATGAAGCAGGTCGAAGTGTCGGAGATGCTCGTGAAGATCAAGCAGGCCCGTGCCAATCGCAGCCGTCTCATCGCCACCGCCGGACGGGCACAAACCCGGTCGACGTTCAACGAAGTCGACGATCTGTTCGCCGAGATGGACCGATTCGCGGACAAAATCCAAGACACCGACGCCCACGCGCGAGCGGCAGAAGAACTGGGCGACGACCTCCACGAGACCCGCACGAGTGACCCGGAGTTGGAGCAGGAGTTCCAGGATCTGGAAGAAGAGCCGCCGCTCACGGTGGACGAGCAGTTGGCCGAGTTGAAACGGAAGATGGGCAAGAGCTGACCGGTCGCGCTTCTTCAGGATTGGCCGCCTTCGGTCGCAGAAGTATGTTGTCGGGGCCGACGTCCGTCACCGACGTTTCATCCACCACATCCAACCCATCGCTACCCTATGGAAAACTGGATCGGAATCGCCATCTGGATCGTGCTCGGAGCCTCCATCGGACTTCTGATGAAGCCCCTGGTGAAGCTGGACGGCGAAGAAGCATCCGGGCATACGGTCATCCTGGCGGTCCTCGGCGCGTTCGCGGGGGTGATCGGCGGGATGCTGGGCGTGGGAATCGGTGACTTCGAGCAACACCGGGCGCTTTCGTTAGCAGGGATGGCGGGCGGAGTCATTCTGGCGACGCTCTTCACGTTCATCTATCGCTGGGGTGTCCGGGGGCTCACCTAGTGTCCACCAGGATGCCGGATGTCGGTTGAGCACGGCCCACTAGGCGCCGTGCTTTGATGGGCGACCCCCAGGCGTTCATCGAGCGGGAGCTTCCCCGGTTTAGGGAAGAGCTGTTCGACTTTCTGCGACTTCCCTCGGTCAGCGCCCGCTCCGATCATCGCGAGGACGTGCGCGCCGCCGCCGAGTGGCTCGCCGGCCGCATGCGCGAGGCGGGCTTGGAGGCGGAGATCGTCGAGACGGACGGCCACCCGGTCGTGCTCGGCGAATCGAGGCGAGCCGGGGCCGACGCGCCCACCCTTCTCATCTACGGCCACTACGACGTTCAGCCGGCTGACCCGGAGGACCTATGGGAGACGCCGGCGTTCGAGCCCACCGTCAGGGACGGCCGTATCTACGCCCGTGGCGCGGCCGACGACAAGGGACAGCTCTACCAGCACATCAAGGCCATCGAGGCGTGCACCGAGGGCGGCGGCCTGCTGCCCGTAAACGTGGTGGTGCTGGCCGAGGGTGAGGAGGAAGTGGGGTCACCCAACCTCGTGCCGTTCGTCAAACAGCACCGTGACCGCCTGGCGGCCGACGCGGTGATCGTCTCCGATTCGGCCATGTTCGGCCCCGGCCAGCCGTCGGTGCTTTCATCGCTGCGCGGACTGGCGTACTTCGAGGTCCGGGCTCGGGCCGCGGCCGGAGATCTTCACTCCGGCGCCTACGGCGGGGCGGTGCCGAATCCGGCCAACGCCCTGGCCGGCCTGATCTCGACCTTGCACACGGCGGACGGGCGCATCGCGATCTCCGGCTTCTACGACGATGTCCGGGAGTGGACGCCCGCCGAGCGCGAGCAGATCGCGGCCCTTCCATTCGACGAAGGAAGCTTCCTCGCGGAGGTGGGCGCGCCGGGCCTGTCGGGCGAGGCCGGGTTCAGCACACTCGAGCGCCTCTGGATCCGTCCCACCTGCGATGTGAACGGCCTGTTGTCGGGGTATACGGGCGAGGGAGCCAAGACGGTGCTGCCCGCGCAGGCGATGGCCAAGGTATCCTTTCGCCTGGTGCCCGATCAGAGCCCCGGCCGGGTCGCGGAGCTCTTCCGCGACCACGTTTCCCGGCACACGCCTACGGGCGTGACGTTCGAAGTCGTCGAGCTGCACGGAGGCCGACCCTGGAGAGGCCGCGCGGAAGGTCCGGTGTTCGGCGCTGTCGAGCGGGCGCTCCAGCGAGCCTTCGGCCGCTCGCCGGTCCGAGTCGGCGAAGGCGGGTCGATCCCGATCGTCGTCGAGTTCGAAGAAGTGCTGAACGCACCCGCGATCCTGGTTGGCTTCGCATTGCCCGGCGCGAACATGCATGCGCCCAACGAGTGGCTCTCCCTGGACAACTACGAGAAGGGCATCCGGGCGTTGGCCTACATGTACGAGGAGCTACGCGGCGGCTAGTCCAGACGGGATGTCCGCTCCATTCGAATGGCGTAGGGACCTTTGAAGCAGGACACCAGTGAGAGCCGGGTAACGATCGCCGTCGACACCGGCGGGACCTTTACCGACCTCGTCCGTCTCGACGGGCAGCGCGCCCGCCGGCTCAAGGTCCCTTCGACACCCCGGGACCCGGCTGAAGCCGTACTCCGCGGCGTGCGCGAGCTCCTGGAAGAGGGAGAAGCCTTCGAGCTGCTTCACGGCTCGACGGTGGCGACCAACACGCTCCTGGAACGCACGGGAGCGCGGGTCAAGCTCGTGACCAACCGCGGGTTCGAAGACGTCATCGAGATCGGCCGCCAGGACCGCCCGCAGCTCTACGCGTTGGTGGGCCACCGACTTCCACCTCCGGTCGCCAGACCGGACCGGATCGGAATCCGTGGCCGACTCGACCACGCGGGCATCGAGATCGAGGGGCTGGACCCGGAGGAGCTGGATAATCTCGCCTCTCGGGTGGCGGATGCCGACGCCGTCGCGGTCGTTCTGCTGCACTCCTACGCCGACGGTGGCCACGAGGAGCGGGTTGCGGAGGCGCTCGCGACCCTTTCCGTGCCCGTCTCGATCTCCCACCGAGTCCTTCCGGAATACCGGGAGTTCGAGCGGACGTCGACCACCGTCGTAAACGCCTACGTGCAGCCGCGCATGCAGGCCTACCTTTCCCGCCTTGAACGTGAGGGCGGCGCGGCCCGGTTCCATGTCATGGGATCGGACGGCGGCACGCTCTCGTCCGGGCGGGCGAGGGAAGAGCCGGTTCGCACGGTCTTGTCCGGTCCGGCCGGCGGGGTCGTGGGCGGCCGGGCGTGGGGTCGACGAACCGGCAGGGACCGGATCATCACGTTCGACATGGGCGGCACGTCCACGGACGTGGCCATCTGTCCGGGACGGCTCCTCCACACGCGGGAGACCGAGATCGGCGGCCAGCCCATCGCCATTCCCGTTTTGGACATCTACACCGTAGGCGCGGGCGGGGGCTCGGTGGCGTGGCTGGATTCGGGCGGCGCCCTGCGCGTGGGGCCCGCCAGCGCCGGCGCCGACCCGGGACCCGTTTGCTACGGTCAGGGAGGTCGGCGGATCACCGTGACCGACGCCAACGTGTGGTTGGGCCGGCTGCCTCCCGACGCGTTTCTGGGCGGCCAGGTCGCACTGGATCGGGACGCGGTCGAGGCACCGCTACAGGCCCTGGCGGACCGATTGGGGGCCACACCGGACGCCACCGCAGCGGGCATCCTCCGCATCGCGGAGACGGCGATGTCGGGAGCCTTGCGGGTCATCTCGGTCGAAAGGGGCTTCGATCCCGAGGGGTTCACGCTGGTCGCCTTCGGCGGAGCCGGCGGACTCCACGCCGCGCAGTTGGCGGAGGGACTCGGGATATCCAGCGTGCTGGTCCCCCCGGATCCCGGTCTCCTGTCCGCGTTCGGAATGCTGGCTGCGCCCGCGCGCACGGAGTTGGCGCGAACCATGCTCCGCTCCACCGCGGAGGCCGATGTGGAAGCGCACGTAGCTCGCGTACGCGCCGAGCTGGACGGGGAAGCTCGACAGCGATTCGACCAGGACTTCGGAGCGGTCGGGGACGTGACCACCGAGCATTGGGTCGACGCCCGCTACCGCGGGCAAAGCTTCGAGCTGCGCGTTCCCGCGGACGAATGGGCGGAAGGATTTCACCGCGCCCACCGGGAGAGGTACGGGTACGGACGCCCCGATTCGCCCGTGGAGGTCATCGCCGTCCGCGTCGTGGCGGTAAGCCCTCGAGACGCACCGGCACCGGCGCCCGTGAGCGGGGAGCCCGGCGGAACCGAACCCGTGCGAGTGTGGTCTCACGGCGCGTGGGCGTCGGGCAGCCGGGTGTGGCGGCGAGGACTGTCGCAGGGAGATCGGATCACCGGCCCCGCCTTGGTGCTGGAGTACTCGGGAACGACCTGGGTGCCGGAGCGCTGGTCCGTGCGCGTGGATGGGGGTGGATGTCTGGAGATGGTTCGCGATGACGACTGAGTTCGACTCACCCGCTGACGCCGGGCAATCCGGGGTGCCGGCAGGATACCAGCCGGCCTACCTCTGGGCTGCCGTGGCGGCGGCCGCGGTGTTCGCGCTCTACGCACTGACCCTTGCACCCACCACCCAGTTCTGGGACACGAGCGAGTACATCGCTACGAGCCACATCCTGGGCATCCCTCACCAGCCGGGGAACCCGCTCTTCGTGCTGCTGGGCCGCACTTGGGACGTCTTGCTCGCGCCACTGGGGCTTTCAGTGGCAGTCCGGATCAACCTGTTTTCGGCATTCATGAGCGCCGCGGCGCACGGGTTCTGGTTCCTCGTGCTCCAGCGTGTGTTCGCGACGTTCTCCGAAGACCGTCGCTTCCAGCTTCTGGCCGCGGCCGCCGCCGTGCTGGTGTCGGCAACGGCGTTCACAGTCTGGAACCAATCCAACGTGAACGAGAAGGTCTACACGGTCTCACTCCTCACCATCGCGGTGATTTCCTGGCTGACGTTCTATTGGCGGGACAACCTGGATACGGGGAAAGACGACAACCTCCTGATCCTGATCGTCTTCCTTCTGGCGCTATCGGTGGGCAACCACCTCATGGCGTTCCTGGCGGTGCCGGCCGTGCTCGCGTTCGTGGCCTTCGTACGTCCCGGTGTGTTCCTGGACTGGCGCCTGTACGCTGCGGGAGCGGTGGCCCTGGTGGCAGGCCTGTCCGTCCACCTCTTTCTTCCCATTCGGGCCGCCCTGGGACCGGTTATCAACGAAGCCGATCCCACGTGCACGTCCCTGGGCGGCGCGCTGGTCTCGATCGTGACGTGGGGACAAGCGGGATGCGTCGAGCTGTCGGATGCGCTTTCCCGCAGGCAGTACGACAAGCCGCCACTCTTCCCCAGGCTCGCTCCCATTCAATCCCAGATCGCCAACTACCTCCAGTACTTCGACTGGCAGTGGGCCAGGTCGCTGGACGGGACCCAGACCGTGTTCGCCAAAGCCCGCCTGCCTTTTACCACCCTGTTCGGGCTGCTCGGGGTCATCGGCGCGAACGAACACTACCGACGTGACCGGACGAGCTGGATCTACATCGCGACGCTGTTCATCACGCTCTCCGCCGGTCTGATCGTCTACCTCAACTTCCGTTACGGATACTCGCTTCCGGCTCCCATCGCGGACCGCAACCTCCACGAGGTCCGTGAGCGGGACTACTTCTTCATTGCCAGCTTCTCGGTTTGGGGGCTGTGGGCCGGCGTCGGCATCGCCTGGGTGTGGGGCCAGGTGGCGGCACGGCTGGGCAGTCTGGCGCGCGCCGCGCCAGTGCTGGGGCTGGCCTGCTTGCCGCTGGTGTTGAACGCCTCCTGGGCCCCTCGGTCACACGACTGGGCTGCCCGGGATTGGGCGTACAACCTGTTGATGAGCGTCGAGCCGTACGGAATCCTCTTCACCGTCGGCGACAATGACACCTTCCCGCTCTGGTACATACAGGAAGTCGAGGGCATACGGCAGGACGTGACCGTCATCGTCACGTCCTACCTCAACACGGCATGGTACGCCAAGCAGCTCCGAGACCTGACCCGTCCGTGCGAGGAGCCGGGCGCCGCGGCCCGGACTCCGACCCTCATCGTGTGCCAACGGCCGTATGCTCCGCCGGAGGATCAGCCCCGCTCGATCATGCTCGACGGTGAGGTTCGGCCTCCGTCCCGTTCCATCCTCCAGTTGGACGACGAGCTCATCGACGAAGTGTCGATGACTCGTCAGGTGATCTCGCGGCCGACGTCGTACGGCGTGGGTCGGATCCAGCCCGTGCTCTCGCCCGGCACCGATCTGCTGCCGTGGAGTCAGTTCGCGCTTGCGATGATCCAGGCTTCCATCGACGAGCGCCCCATCTACTTCGCGTCCAGCGGAAGCGCACCCACGAGCTTGGGGTTGGACCCCTACCTCGTGCGTCACGGCTTGGCGTACAAGCTCTTCAACGGCGACCTTGCCACCGAAGCGCCGCCGGGAACGGTACGCCTGACCAACGAAGACCTCGTGCCCGTCACGGGCGCCTGGGTGGAGGTGGACCGTACCGAGTACCTTCTCGAGCAGGTGTTCGTGCACCGAACCGGCCTCCCCGACTGGAGCCACTGGCCCGACCGCTCCACGATCGGAATCCCGAACTACTACGCCTGGGCGTACTACGCCCTGGCCCAGGCAGCCGTCGAGGGAGGCGACCGCGAACGGATGGAGGAGTTCGTCGGCCTGGCCGAGTCCTGGGCCCTACTGGGAACGGGGTAGGCGGTCCCCTAGGGAAGCGATCTAAGACCGTCCGACGGGGACTCGGGCTGGACGCGGCGTTCCAAGCGGGCGACCTGTTCTCTCAGCTCCGCCAGCTCTTGGACAGGCCAACGCGCCCGCTCAGCCCGTTCGGCCAGCTGTTCTATCTCGGCGTGCAGGCGTACCGCTTTGGTCTCCAGCTCCTGTACGGGCTCGGGCTTCAGGTCGAGTTGCAGCCGCCTTCGGCGCCACCAGCGGCCGTCCTGGACCACCGAATCCCACTCCTCCCCGAGCACCGTCAACACCGGCGCGAGCTGCTCGTTCAGGATCCTTCCGCAGGTTGGGCAGGGAGATTCCGCCCCTCCCGACTTCAGCGCGGCCAGCCGATCCCGGAGCTCGCGAGCCCGAGCGCGATACGCTTGCAGCGTAGTCTCGGCGTCCTGCCGCTCCTGCAGCCACTCCATGCGACGGGCTTCGAGGTCGCCCTCCGTCACGGCCAGCTCGGCCCTGAGGTCCCGTAACAGCCGCTCCAGGCTGTCGAGCTGTTCGGACGCTCCACGCAGCTCGGCAATGCGAGCGCGCGCCTGTGCGAGACGTCCATCCGGATCAACCGCTCGGGACATGACAACACCGGTTCTGTGAATGCTCGTTCCGTACAGTCCACTAGGATATAACCTCGGCCCGTGGACGGTGACCAACCGGCGATGAAGACGCGGGCGGTCGCGCCGGGATGAACCGGACGAGGTCTGGAGCCCGAGGGTGCACAGACCTACCTTTCCCGGATGCGGCGCTTGATTCCTTCATCGCGGAGATCGTTCGTGCGACCCGGCTCCCGTGGCAGAGTCCTTCCGGCTCGGGGAGTCGCGCTTGCGCTGTTGGTGCTGCTCGCCGCCTGCGACAACATGACCTGGGGAGGCACGGACCTCGCCCTCGTACGACCTGCACCCAAGAATCCCACCGCCGAAGCCGAGGAATCCGATCCCGAGGAAGTCCTTCCGCCACTTCCGGAAGGCCCGTCCCTCTTCCTGGTCCGACAAACGTCCACGGGAGCCAGGTTGCTCGCAGTCGCGGAGATCACCGACAGCGTGCTCAGGGCACACCCGGACGAGGCCTCCCACCCCGGCGCCCGAGGTCGATTCGTCAGCGATCGGATGGCGCCGGGAAGCCAGTTCCACGTCTTCGCGGACGGACGTCGGGTCGGTCGGTTCATCGCGGCCGCGGGTCACGCCGTGGACACCACCCTATGCGCTCCTCGGCCCTCGGTGCCGGGCGTGCTCGAGGTGATCCCTTCGGCTGCGGGTGTTCAGGATTTCCTGGCACTCCCGGACTCGTTCGCCGGCAACCTCCCCCACGGTTCTTACGACGACTTGCCCAGCTCACGAGGCGACCGCGCCGAGTCACGGCGTCTGTTCGCCGAGCAGATTCCGGTGCTCGGGGCTCGGTGGCCGCAGAATCTGGATGCGGCTCGGGCCGAGCTTCGCCTGTTCAACCTCTCCGGAAATGCCAGGCCGGCCATGAGCTCGACGTATTTGTTCCGTGACGGGCTCGAGACGAGGCCCGGCCGCGCGGGCGGCTACGCGATGTTGATCCTGGCCGAGCCTGGTGCGGACCGCTATGAGCCGCGCTACGTCTGGTATCGGCGGACCGACCAGGAAGGCAAGGGAGCTCCTACGATGGTCGGGCAGTTGGACTGGAACCGGGATGGGCAGACCGACGCGCTGCTCCGGGTGTTCGGCGACGACCGCGAGTGGCTGGCAGCTCTGAGTCGATCAGGGGCGTCGGGCTGGTCCCTGTCTTATGAAGATGCGTGCGGATCTGCCGCATCCGCGTCGCCCTAGTGTCCCGTTTGAGAAGTAGAGTGAGCACAGAGGGGGTCGAGGGCGGCGGACAAGGCGTGACGCCATCGGCCCTCGAATGCCACACCGCCGCACCCACGCAAGGAGAACCGACCATGCGAACATCGACCTTCGCATCCACGCTGGCCTTGTTGCTGCTTCCGGCGTTGGCATGCGGCCCCGCAGATTCCGGGGACCAGGCTACGGAGGCGGGTGCCCCGACACCTCAGGCCACCGAGCCACCGCAGTACGAGACCACACAGGTCGCCGATGGGGTGTGGCGCTTCCGCTGGGTGGGCCACAACGGACTGTTCGTCCAGACGCCGGAGGGCGTGATCGTGGTCGACCCCATCTCGACCGAAGCGGCAGCGGTGTTCGCCGAGGAGGTCCGCGCGGCCGTGGGCGACGTGCCGCTCCAGGCGGTGGTGTACAGTCACCGCGATGCGGATCACGCGACCGGCGCCCAGGTGATTCGCGACGCGCTGGGCCCAGACGCCCCGATCGTGGCTCACGAGAACGCGCTGGCGCCCCTCACCGCCCAGGCGGACCCGGACCTGCCCGCCCCCACGGTCACCTACCGGGACCGGCACGTGTTGACACCCGACAGCCGGCCGGTCGAGCTGCATCACTTCGGGCCGAGCCACTCCGATGACCAGAGCGTGGTGCTGATTCCCGATGTGGGACTGGCCTTCGCGGTCGACTTCGTGGCCCACGATCGGGTCGGGTATCGAGACCTCCCCGGCTGGCACGTCACCGGTCAGATCGAGTCCATCTCCCGACTCTCGGAGCTGGAGTTCGAGACCATCGTATTCGGGCATGGACCGAACGGGGACAAGGAGTCGGTGTCCCGGCAGTCGCGCTACTGGGAATCGCTTCGAGACGCTGTCTCCCAGGCTCTGCAGGAGGGTCTCTCCGAAGACCAGGCCGCGGAGAGCATACAGCTCGGCGAGTTTGCGACCTGGGACCGCTACGACGACTGGTTCACGCTCAACGTGCGCGGGATGTACCGCATCCTCTCCGCGGAGGGGTGACGGCCCCTACGCGAGCTCGTCGGCCAGAGCCAAATAGCTCGCGTGGCGACTGGGAGCCACGACTCCCTCCGCAACTGCCTCCAGGACCGCGCAGTCGGGCTCTCTGTGATGGGTACACTCCCGGAAACGACATCCCTCGGCCAGACGTCGCATCTCCGGGAAGCACGACGAAAGCTCGGCAGGGGTGATTCCCCATAGGCCCGCATCGCTGAACCCCGGCGAATCCACCACGTATCCCCCGCACTCGAGAGGAATCAGCCGAGCGCTTACCGTCGTGTGGCGGCCGGCGCCCGTCGAGCCCAGCTCGCCCACCCGTAGGTTCAAGTTCGGCTGAATCCAGCTCAGTAGGCTGGACTTCCCCACTCCCGAGGCCCCGGCGAGGATTCCCCAGCCGTCGCAGAGATCGGCCGCCAGCTCCTCCATCCCCGCGCCGGTCTTGGCGCTCACGAGATGGACCGGGTACCCGACCGCACCGTAGGTGGATGAAAGCTCTTGGGCCGCAGCCCTCCCCGACTCCAGATCGGTCTTGTTCAACACCACTACCCCCGCCATCCCCCCGGCTTCGGCGAGCACCAACAGCCGGTCGATCAGCTCCGGACTCGGCGTGGGCTGGTCCGTCGCGGCCACGGCGAACAGACGATCCAGATTCGCTGCGACCGGCTTTGGATATCGGCCTCCCAGCCTGGCCCGCATGAGCGTCGTCGTGCGGGGCTCGACCGCGTGGATGACATAGGCGTCACCGCTGGTTTCCAGGTGTACGCGGTCGCCGACCACGATCCGATCCATCGGATTCCCGGATTTCTTGAGCCGACCCCGCAGGCTGGCTTCGACCGTCTCGCCGTCAGGCAGGTTCACGACGTACGTGCCGCCCAGGGTCTCGAACACGCGACCGATGACAGACAACGTCAGCTAGTGTCCCGTTCGAGAAGTGGTGCAGCCGATCGATGGAAACCAAAAGGCCCCTCGGACCGGACCGTGTCCGACCGAGGGGCCATGGTTCGGCGTCCCCGCAGGGCGCCCGGGCTCACGCAGCGAAAGACTCGAGGGCCGGGCCCGCGATTCCTTCCCGCAAGCGACGAAGGGCGCGGTCGCGCAACTGGCGAATACGCTCGCGCGTTACGCCCAGCATGTTCCCGATTTCCTCGAGCGTGTGCTCCCGCTCGCCTTCGAGACCGAAGTACAGCCGCAGCACCTTTGCATCCCGAGCTTCGAGCGTGCTCAGCGCACCCTCGACGACCTCGGTCAGCAACCGGCTCTCGACATCCTGCTCGGGCTCCGCAGCTTCCTCGAGGATGAACCTCTCCACGAGCTGCGAGTCCTCGCTGTCTCCGATGGGCGCGTCCAGACGGATCTCCGCGGCATTGAGCGTCTGCAGAGACTCCACGAGCTGCGGCGTGAGCGCAGTGGCCTTCCCCAGCTCCTCGGACGTGGGATCTCGACCCAGCTCCTGCTTGAGTCGCTCCTTCTCGCGAAAGATCCTCGCCAAATCCGAAGCCCGATTCAGCGGCACGCGCACGGATCGACCCTGGTTGGCCAGCGATGCCAAAATGGCCTGCCGAATCCACCAGACCGCGTAGCTGATGAACTTCACGCCCTGGTCCGGATCGAACTTCCGCGCGGCCGTTACGAGACCGACGTTGCCTTCCTGAATCAGGTCCGTCAGCGATACGCCGCGATTCTGGTACTTCTTAGCCACGCTGATTACGAAGCGAAGGTTCGCACGGGCCAGCTCCTGCACCGCGTCCTCGTCCCCCTTGAGTGCCCGGTACCCGAGCTCCTTCTCCCGATCGGGAGTGATGAGCTCGTGACGGCTCACGTCACGAAGGTACTGGTCGAGCGAAGACTGCTCCTCGACGGACGCGTCGAAGCCGGCGAGCAGGTTCTTCTGCCCGTTCCTGCGACGCTTGCGCGGCTTCACGCTGCGCTCTCGAGTTGCCGTAGCCATGTTCAGATCTATCTCCGGTAGAGAGCCCCGGACCGTTGGAGCTCCCGTGTTTGTTGCATGTTGACGCTTCCGGTGGCCGAACCGGAAAATCTGCAGCCGTTTAAGGTAGGGGAAATTGGCGAGCCTGTCTAGAGAGGCAGCCATGCGTGGGACCCCCGTTCCCCTCAGATGTTCCGGCGCCTCGGTACGTTGTCCCCCGCATCCGCCTCAGAGTTCCCGCCGGCGCACCACCCTTTGTGCATACGGCGGCAAGCCGGCGTCGGTTTCCGAGTGTGGTGTCGCAAAGACCGGTGACCACCGCACCCCGATAGTGAAGCGTAAAACCGGGCCGGAACATGACATTTCGGGCCCCGTGACCGACTGGTGTGTCGTCTACCGGTGCGGCCGCTCGTCGGCCCCAACCCGCTCGGCCAACGCAAGTAGTTCATCCATAGCCGCTTGGGACTTCAGCGTCCGCCGTTCGAACGTGAATACCCGGAGCACCCGGGCCGTGCGGTAGAGCTCCTCGGTCAACCGGGGCAGGTCGATCAGTCCGGGAAGGCCTTCAGCACCCAGCCGCTCGACGGCCCCACCGGCTCGCCGAATCAGCAAATCGATCTGGAACATGGACTTCTTGGCGGGAAAGTCGATGAACACCTCACCCGATTCGAGGCCCAGCTCGGTGGCCCAACGGTCTTCCAACGCGCGCCGTTCGGGGCTGTCCTGACCGAACAGCCCCTCGATCAGAGCCGGATCCAGGTCCGCAGCCGTGAGCTGCAGAGCACGCTTGGGCAGCCGACGGTTTCGTAGGGCCGGCAGCCACCGGCCGGCCAGTTTCCCCGCGACCGGGCTGCTCACGCGTCTCGCCCGTTGTTCGATCTCGTACAGCAACTGCTCGTCCGTGGGGCCCACGAGCTCATCCGAGCGAATGATGCCTGCGGACAGCGCTTCTTCCACGATCCGCTTGTACAGCGCGGTGGCTGCTCGTACGGCATGGTGCCAGTACACGTTCCGGAACATCTGGTACTTCGCGAACAGGAGGGATTCGAGGGTAGAGACGGCCTTTTCCTCCAGTCCCACTTCGAGCCCTCCGGTCCGCGGGTCTCGCACCAGCACCAGCCCGTGGATCAGGCGATCCACGTCGACGTCTCCGTATGGCACGCCGCAAAACCGCGCGTCCCGCCGGAGGTACTCCATCTTGTCCAGGTCCAGGCTTCCCGCCACCAGGCCGCGTAGCGGCACGGAGGATCGACCCAGTATCAGCCGGTGAATCCGCGTCGCGGCGCCTGCGCCCAGCGGCTCCAACGCCTGCGACAGCTCTTCGGATTGGAAGAACCGCGCGCTCATCTCTTCGTGGAATCCCGGCATACGGTCTGTTTCGAGCTCTTCCAGGGCATGTGAGAACGCGTAGTGTCCGATGTCGTGGAGAAGAGCGGCGTAGGGGACGAGCTCGGCGTCCTCCCAGGCATCCGCCGTGTCGGGATGACGCGCTCGCAGGAGGCGGAGGGCCGAGACCGCGAGGTGGTAGACTCCCAACGCGTGATCGAACCGCGTGTGCGTGGCCCCCGGATAGACCAGATGGGCGTGCCCGAGCTGACGGATGTACCGAAGCCGTTGGAAGGCCGGGGTGTCGATGATCGATACCGCCGTGGGATCCAAACGGATCGAGTTCCACAGCGGGTCGCGGATCAGCCGGTGTCGGCTCTGGCCGGTCATGGTCCGGAGCTTAGGCCGGCCCGACCGACCGAGGCAATGGACGAACGGGTCCCAACTCGGCCCGCACCTTCGCTTGCACCGAACAAAACACGAAAGTAGACTCTCTGCCCCTCGTCCGCACCCCAGCGCTCAACAACGCGGCCAATGACCGTAGCGGAGAACCTCAGAAGCTTCGTCCGGGAGCATGCGACGAACCGCCCCGGGGTCTATACGATGCTGGGCCCCGACGCGGCGGTGCTCTACGTGGGGAAGTCCGTGCGCATGCGTACTCGCCTCCTCTCGTACTTCCGGGCCGAGCCCGGAAACAAGGCGCACACGCTCATGCGAGAGACAGTGGCGATTCGTTGGGAATACGTGCCCAACGAGTTCGGAGCGCTCGTGAAGGAGATGAAGCTCATCCAGCGGTGTCAGCCCCGCTACAACGTCCAGCACAAAAGGCGGCGATCTTACGCCTTCATACGGGTGACCCGTGAGCCTGCGCCCCGCCTGGTCCCCGTGCGCCGGGTGATCCGGGATGGGTCCACGTACTACGGCCCCTTCCCCGCGGCCCGTTGGCTGGCCGACGCGATCCGCGACCTCGCGCACGTACTGGAGCTACGAGACTGCGCGGGAAGCACGCCCATGTTCTTCAACGACCAAACCGAGCTGTTCACTCACTCCCGCCCACCTTCGTGCGTGCGGCACGAGCTCGGCACGTGTCTGTCGCCCTGCTCAGGTGGAGCGTCCAGCCGCGACTACGGCGACCGCGTACAGCAAGCCCGCGCGTTTTTGGAGGCTCGATCCCGGAAGCCCGTGGGCCTGATTCGCGAGCGGATGCAGCGGGCCGCCGATCGAAGGGACTTCGAGTACGCGGCGGCGCTCCGCGACCGGGCCGAACGGCTCGACCAACTGCAACGGCACCTGGCCGCGTTTCGCGGACACGTCCGCGAGCTATCGTTCGTCTATCGTGTGCCCGGGTGGGATGGCGACGATCGCCTCTACCTCATTCGGAACGGGCGAATCCATGCGGAATTCGGGCCGGACGCCGCGCCGAGCGACCCGGAGGCGGCTGAGGCGCTATTGGACCGGATTTTCCGGGGACCCGACGTTGGCGGTCCGGCGCTCCGACCGGACCAGGCGGCGGAGGTGCTGTTGGTGGCTCGCTGGTTTCGCCTCAACCCCGAGCAGCGGGCCCACACCATGAGACCCGCCGAGTGGATGGAACGCCTCGGGGTTGGTCGGAACGACCTGCGGTTCCGGTCAGTCCCGACCCCAGCGGACGATTCGATCGAACTCGCTCTTCCGCACCGGTTGAACGGAAAGCCGGGAGTTGTTGACCAGCACCATGTCGGCGAGAGCCTTGGATTCACGGATCCGGGGTAGGGAGACCGGTTCCACGAACTTCTCGACGAACCCCACGTCGACCATGTGCCAACGCGGATTCTCCTTGGACGACTTGGGATCGTAGTACTTGCTGCGCTTGTCGAACGCGTAGTGGTCGGGATACGCCTCCCGCACGACCTCGGCAATGCCGGCGACGCCCGGCGGCGTTTGCCGGCTATGGTAGAACAACACGAGGTCGCCGACCGACATCTTTTGCATGTTGTTCCGTGCCTGGTAGTTGCGTACGCCCTCCCAGCAGGTCTGCCCGTCCCGCTCCAGATCGTCGACGGAATAGACATCCGGCTCCGACTTCATCAACCAGTAGCTTTTGGCCACCCGGGGATCACCCTCCTTCCAGATATGCTTCGACGAACCAGTTCGAGTAATACTCCGACCAGTTGGCCGAGGGATCGTTCTCTACTCGGTCCCGCTCGGCCTCTGCCAAGGCCGTGGCCACCTCGTCACGGGTAAGATAGGTGTCCAGCAGGTCCGACATCCCTTCGTGTAGTTGCTCGGCGTACCAAAGTGGCCACTCCGGATCTTCCCCACCCACTTCGGCGAAGGCCACGTGATGCTGCTCCCGCACTTCGTGGAACAGGGACACTAGCTGCTCTCTGAGATCGAGATCTGCCATGTCTACCAGACGATGTGGAAGGTGGATTGCCGTCGGTACGCCCAATGCCGTGCGCCGCCCTCGTCCAGGTACGCCTCTTCCTCCTGCCTGCACGAGACGGGCACGTCACCCCACTCCGGCACGGGCGTGGTGGCTTGAAGCTCGATGGAATGCCACGTCGAAGGAAGGAGCCTGACGTCCCCCCGGTGCGGCACGCCGTCTTGGGCGTCCCACCGTCCGATGAGCGGACCAGCCCCGTGGCCGTGATCTCCTATCGGGTGGGTGTAAATCGTGCCGTCGATGCCCTCGGCCCTCATCTCTGCGAGCGCGGTGGCCAGAATCTGGTTGCCGGTGCGTCCGGGATCCATGTGGCGCAACAGAATGTCCTGTAGACGGTTCGAGTTGGCCAAACACTGCTGCAGTCCCCCGGGCACTTCGGACTCGCCGCTCCGCATGACGTAGCCGAGGTGCTGGGTATCGGTCTTGAGGCCCATCGCGACAACGCCGAAGTCGGTCCAAAGCGCGTTGCCCCGTTCAATGACGCCCTCCCCGGTCCATCCGTCCGTGTCCGGTCCGATGCGTGCGACCGACGGCTGAAACCAGGTGGTCATGCCGAGCTGTTGGATGCGCTCCCTGAGCCACCACACCACGTCGGAAGTCGTGGTCTTTCCCGGCGTGATCACGGCACTGGAAAACGCTTCGGAGATTACCGCGTGTACGGTTTCCTCGATCTCCCGGTACCTGGGCATCATTTCCGGCACGCGCAGGGCGATGTAGTTCAGTGCGAGGCGGGGCTCCCTCACCACGCGACGCGAAAAGTCCGGGCCGAGGGCCCGCTCCAGCGCTTCCCGCTCCCCCGCGTGGAGGCCGTCGGAGAACGCTTGGTGCTCGTCGATGTTGAGCACGATCGTCCGAGGGTCACGGTCTTCGACGATCTCGCGGAAGAGCCGCCACTGCTCGTCTCCCCAAAGCTCGGCCGTCTGGTTTCCGGTGGGCGCCGGCCGCGTCGAACGATACGGCTCGTAGAGCCCGCCTTGGCTTCCGCCGCCCAGGGCAATGCGCTCCACGCCGCCTTCGGATCCCCGATCGTAGAATACGTAGATGGACCGTCGCCTGGCCGCGAACGTGGTGGGTGCGGTGATCGACCAGAACACCGGATCCTCCGCGTACTCGCGCATCGAGACCACCCACATGTCCACCCCGTACTCACGCATCAGAGCGGGCAGCACACGGTCCAGCCGGGCCTTGGTCCAGGCAAGCCGTTCCTCCGCCTGCTGCCGCAGCGGCGGAAGTGGATGTACGTGGGCAACCGCGGTTTGAGAAACGCTCGAAGGCGTCTGACTCGTGGCGGGGACAGCCCCCACGAGGACAGCCGCCAGAGCGAGTGACACCGGTTGGATCTTCATATGCCGCCTCAGCGCCGAAGTGGGTGGTGCAGCGTATGGCCTAGACGTGCGATTGCCAAGAAGCGCCGCAGAGTGGGGCGGGGACCGGGTGGGCCGGTCCAAGCCCCCCTTTGCCCTACGCAGGTCCGGCGTTCCTGACTCCGTCGCCGACGTCACCTGCGAACTGCTCGAAGTTCTTCTTGAACATTGCGGCGAGCTCGGCGGCCTGCCGGTCGTAGGCGGCACCGTCGGCCCAGGTGTCCCTCGGCATGAGCACAGAGTCCGGCACTTCGGGCACGGAAGTCGGCACGTGTAGGCCGAAAACGGGATCGGGCTGCGTGTCGGCGTCGTCGAGCGTGCCTGCCAGCGCCGCCCGGATCATCGCCCGCGTGTGCGTCAGCTTCATCCGGCCGCCCACGCCGTACGGGCCGCCGGTCCAACCGGTGTTGACCAACCACACCCGAGCCCCGTGCTGCCGGAGCTTCTCCCCGAGCATATCCGCATATACGACCGGTGATCGAGGGAGGAACGGAGCGCCGAAACAAGCGCTGAACGTGGCCACCGGCTCGGTGACTCCGCGCTCCGTGCCCGCCACCTTCGCGGTGTATCCGGACAGGAAGTGATACATGGCCTGTTCCGGCGTGAGGCGTGCGATCGGCGGCAGTGCCCCGAACGCGTCGGCCGTGAGGAACACCACGTGCCGCGGGTGTCCGCCCACCGACGGCACCACGGCGTTCGGCACATAGTGAATGGGATAGGACGCCCGGGTGTTTTCCGTGATCGAGGCGTCGGCGTAGTCGATCTCGCAGGAGTCCGGGAGGAGCACCACGTTTTCGAGTATGGTTCCGAACATGCGGGTTGCGCGGTAGATCTCCGGCTCTCCCTCCTCCGTAAGCCGAATGGCCTTGGCGTAGCATCCGCCTTCGAAGTTGAAGATTCCCACGTCGGACCACCCGTGCTCATCGTCTCCGATGAGGCCGCGCTCCGGGTCGGCGGACAGCGTGGTCTTGCCCGTGCCGGATAGCCCGAAGAACAGCGCGGTGTCTCCGTCCGGCCCCACGTTGGCCGAGCAGTGCATGGGCAGGACGCCCTGGTCGGTCAGCAAATAGTTGAGCACGGAGAAGATCGACTTCTTGATCTCCCCGGCGTATCGGGTCCCCACCACGAGGACCTCTCTGTTGGCCAGGTTCACGACCACCGCCGTGGTGGAACGGCAGCCGTGCCGATCCGGGTCCGCGGAAAGCTCGGGAGCGTGGAGCACGGTGAAGTCCGGCTCCATGTCCGCGAACTCGTCGTATTCGGGCCGGAGGAACATGTTGTAGGCGAAGAGGTTGTGCCACGCGTTGGGCGTCACGACCCTCACGTTGATGCTGTACGACCGATCGGCACCCGCACGGGCGTCGCGTGCATATAGGGCCGGACGATCGTTGAGATAGTCGATCACATCCTCGCGAAGCGCGTGGAAGTGCTCCTCGGATAGCGGGACGTTTACCGGCCCCCAGTCGATGTGCTCCCGAGAACCGGGTTCTTGAACCGTGAACTTGTCGTTGGGCGATCGGCCGGTGTGCGGCGCCGTTTCCGTGCGAAATCCCCCCATGTGGGCCAGGCGGCCTTCGCCGTTGCGCAGAGCCGCTGCGTACAGCATGGCAGGGGGTAGATTCCAGTAGACTGTGCCACGCGGGTTGAGGCCGTGTCGTTCCAGCCCGAATCGGCTGGCCCGTCGCTCTCCCCGCTCCAGGGTGGCTTCGGTTGCGTGCATGACTGAACCATCCAAGTCCTGATATGAAGGCCCCGCAAACCCCGGTGGGAATGCGATGACCTGAGGTTTCCGGGCCGTTCGGCCCGGACTGCGTATTCTTGATTCAACGGTCACCGGCGCCCGTGTGCCTCAGGCCTGCGGAAAGCGGGTCTGAGCGTCCACGGCCGCCAGCGTGGCAAGGTGAATGACCTGTTCGACGGAGCTCTCTCGCTGCAAGATGTGAAAGGGCCGTGCCATACCCAACAGAACGGGTCCGACCAACTCCGCCCCACCCAGCTCGGCCAGCAACTTGGTGCTGGCGTTGGCGGAGCCGAGATCGGGGAAGATCAGCACGTTCGCCGGACTGGTCAGCGTCGAAAACCCGTACGTCTTGCGCAGGATGTTTTCGTTGACCGCCGTGTCGGCCTGCATCTCGCCATCGATCTCGAGATCGGGATGGGACTCCTTCACGATCTGCACTGCGCGGGCCACCTTCTGGCTCGCGGCATGCGGAGCCGAACCGAAGTTCGAGAACGAGAGCATGGCGACGCGCGGCCTGATGCCCAGCGTGCGCACGAACCCGGCACTCATGATGGCCAGCTCGGCAAGCGTTTCCGCATCCGGATTGATGTTCACAGCCGCGTCGGCGCAGAACACGGGATTGCGGCCCCTGAACGCCACCATGTACAGCCCGGCGCCGTGGCTGACCCCGGACGCCGTGCCCACAACCTGAAGGACGGGACGCACCACCTCCGGATAGTTGCAGTTGATTCCGGCGACGACCCCGTCCACGTCACCCTCGACGAGCATCGCCGCGGAAAAGTAGAGAGGGTCGAATAGCTGCGTCCACGCCACCGACCGACTGAGTCCCTTGCGTTGCCGCCGCTCCAGCAGGCTCTGCGCATACCGATGGCGCAGCTTGTCGTCAGCGGCCGGATCGATGATCTCCACGCCTTCCAGCGGCACCCCGAACTGCTGGGCCCGGTCCCGGATCCGGCCCTCATCACCGACGAGCACGGGTTTGACGATACGGTCTTCGACCAGGGATTGGGTGGCACGTAGCACGCGGTCGTTGTAGGCGTCGCCGAGCACGATTCGCTTGGGCTGGGCGGCCGCCCGCTCGCTCAACCGGCGCATCAGCTCACGACCCGGGCTAAGACTGGCTCGGAGCCGCTGACGGTACTCTTCCAGATCGACCGTCTCGCGGGCCACGCCGGATTCCATGCCGGCCCGGGCCACCTCGGGTGAAACGTAGAGTAGCACGCGCGGATCGAAGGGTTTGGGAATCAGATAGTCTCGGCCGAACGTGAACGACCGCCCACCGTACGCGGCGCCGACGGCCTCGGGGACGTCCTCCCGCGCAAGCTGGGCAAGCGCGTGGGTGGCCGCGAGCATCATCTCCTCGTTGATCTGCCGGGCCCGAATGTCCAGTGCTCCGCGGAACAGGAACGGGAACCCCAGCACGTTGTTGACCTGATTGGGATAGTCCGAGCGCCCGGTCGCGATGATGGCGTCCGCTCGGACCGCCTTCACGTCTTCGGGCGAGATCTCCGGATCGGGATTGGCCAGCGCGAACACGACGGGGTTGTCGGCCATGCTCGTGACCATGTCCTGGCTGACCACTCCGGCCGCGGACAGCCCGACGAACACGTCGGCGCCGCGCAGGGCCTCGGCGAGGGTCCGCAGCTCGGTATCGGCCGCGAAGCGTGCCTTGTACGGGTCGAGGTCGTCACGGCCGTTGTGGATGACTCCGTGACGGTCCGACAGGAGGATGTTCGTCTGATCGATGCCCAGGCGTACAAAGTGCAGGGCGGTGGAAAGCGCCGAGGCGCCCGCGCCGGAAAACACGACGCTGACGTCGGACAGGCTCTTGCCGATGATGTCCAGCGCGTTGATCAGCGCGGCGCCCGCAATGATGGCGGTCCCGTGCTGGTCGTCGTGGAACACCGGGATGTCCATGGTCTGCTTGAGCGTTTGCTCGATGTGAAAACAGCCCGGCGCGGCGATGTCTTCCAGGTTGATCCCTCCCACCGTGGGCTCCAACAACTGGCAAAAGCGAATGACGTCCTCAGGGTCTTCCGAGTCGACTTCCAGGTCGAACACATCGATTCCGGCGAACCTCTTGAAGAGCACCCCCTTGCCTTCCATGACCGGTTTGCTGGCCATGGGGCCGATATTGCCGAGCCCCAGCACGGCTGTTCCGTTGGACACGACGGCAACGAGATTGCCTCGGGCGGTGTACCGGAAGACGTCGGCCGGGTTGTCCGCAATGGCCAGGCAGGGCTGGGCCACGCCGGGGCTGTACGCGAGCGAGAGCTCGCGCTGCGTGGCCACCGGCTTGGTCGGTACGACTTCTATCTTGCCAGGTTGTCCGCGCTCATGGTATTCCAGTGCCGCCTGGGACTTTTTGTTCATCCACTCTCTCCGCGAGGGAGCTCATGTCCGGAAAAGGGCCGCTAACGAAGTTGTGCACGAGCATGGGGAGTCTCGCACGGGGTCTTACGCGCGTTCCGTCAAGGAAGGACGACGAGTCGTAGCGTACGCTACGGCGAGGAGGAGAGACGATGGATCAACCGCGTAACCCCCCTGTGCCCTCCGGGTTCGGGCGGCACGGCCCCGTCTCCGCCGTTGGAGCGCCCATTTGTAGCCGTAGCTACCGCTATGGCGTCGTTGCTCCGCTCAGGAGCCCGAGCCGTGGCGCCCCAAACGCGACCCCCCATACTTGTGCACAGCTTCCTTAATCCTACCGGACCGGTCAAGACACCCGCAATCGGGCTCGAACGGATGGACCAGGTGAGGCATTCCACGCAGTCCCGGTGGGGAAAACGGTGGAAATCGTCACTCCACGTCGTGGTGATCGGCGGGCTTCTCGGTGGACCGGTTGCGGGAGCCGCCCAACAGATCCCGTCGGACGGTCTTTGCACGTCGGGACGGATCGGCGGACTCACCATCGACAACCGGTCCATCTTCGATCTGGAGCGCATCGGCGACCGCTCGTTCGCGTGGGCGTTCCGCCTGGCCAACCGCCTCCACATCAAAACGCGGAAGAGCTTCATCGAACGGGAGCTGCTGTTCGGCGAAGGTGATTGCTACGACCCGTTCCTGTTGAGCGAGACGGAGCGGATTCTCCGCAGCTACGGATTCATCTCTCAGGCCGACGTCACGTCCAGCCTGCTGCCCGACGGCTCCCACCAGGTGGTCATCCAGACGCAAGACGAGTGGACCACCCAGGTCGATCTGGGCGTGAGCTTCGACGGAGGGCTGGCGATCGAGACGCTGGAGGTCACCGAGGAGAACTTTCTGGGCCGCGGCATGGAGTTGGAGTTTTTCCTCCAGGAGCGCCGCGAGATGCGAGACTACGGGGTGCGGTATCGGTCCAACCATCTGCTGGGCTCCCGTTGGGACTCGCGACTAACGGCGGGACGAACGCGGGTCGGGGACTTCTACGGAATCGGGGTCGCCTATCCGTTCGTGGGCGAGGTGGGCCTGAGCCGCCCCATGAGCTTCACGAGCGAGGTCTCCATCTCGTAGCGGGCGCTGTCCGCCTGGTCGGAGAATTCGCGGGCCTCGTCGAGGAGCTCGCGCTTCTCGCGACGCGCCCCCTTGGTGAGGCCGATGATCTTGCCGGCGCGCATGGAGCGATCCGTCGACAGCCGATCGAGCGAGCTCACCTGCAGGTTGGCCCGGCGCGCCGAGCTCACCAGCGTGAGCGCCGCCGCGCGATGCTCCTCGGGCGAGGCGTTCGCCTTCCCGGACGCCTCGAGCGCCGAGGCGCACTCGGCCTTGCAGACGGCGAAGGCGCCGATCCATCCGTGCGCCCGGTCGAGGGGGAGGGGAGACCCGCAGCTGCCGCAGTTGGTGTGGAGCATGACGCCCGAACATACGACGGCGACCGCGCGTGATCCCTCACTCTTCGGGCCAGGTGCAGCCCTCGGTCCCGGCGGCGTGCTCCTCGTCGCTCGCCTCGCTCATCTCCTCCATCAGGAAGTAGGAGCGGTGCACGTCGTGGAAGAAGTCGGACTCGAAGCCCTGGTGCGGGCCGCGCACACGGAAGCGGAGGTGCCGGTACTCGCCCGGCGCGCTCATCCCGTTGATCCAGCCGAGCTCGACGAACGCCTCGTAGTGGCCCTCGCTCCCGTCCTCGACGGCGCGCCAGCAGCCCTGCATCGTGCGCCCGCTCATCCCGGTCGGGTCCACGTGGAAGCGGTGGTCGGGGTGCATCCGGTAGATCGACGTGTTGTCGCTCCACGCGAACGACCCCTCCTCGCGCATCACGTCCTCCACGGAGCGCTCGTCGAGGGCGTCGCTCGA
>CBDCVX010000010.1:0-4259 GCA_965223195.1 Longimicrobiales bacterium | reverse complement strand
CAGCCCGTCGAGCGTAACCGACCCGTTCCCCACGCGAACGGCCGACGCCACCTTCAGGCTCGTGGCCGACGCCTCACCGCCGGTCCCTTCGCTTCGCTCCTGCGCCAGCGCCGACAGCGGCGTGAGGGCCGACAACACGACGGTGAACCCCACCAGCGCCATACGATCCCCACCCCCCACACGCACACGTCCCATCCCTCCACCCCTCCCTCGCGGTGGTCCGGCCCACCGTCGGTTGTCGGTAACTGCTCGAGCTCGTACTGAAGACGCCTGTCGTGCGCCGGGAGTTTACCGAGAGCTCCGCACGAGACGAGCCAATACCCGGTTCTGCTCGTGTTCCGAGTCGAAGGACTCGGCCGCATCGATGACGCGATCGTGAACAGCGGCTGGAAGCGGCGCGTGCTCATCGATCAGCATAGCGAGCAGTCTGGCCCGCTCGTAGTCCGAGTCGATCCTTTCGGACAGGTCGATTACCCGATTCAGGTGGCCGCCGTCCAGGCTGGCGCCCCCGAGCAATTCCTTGAGTGCTCGTGCCAGCTCGTAGTCGCTTCCGATACCCTCCGCAACCTCCAGGTACAGATCGGATGCAAGCGCGTCCGCTCCGAATCGGCGGCCCACCTCCATCAACAACTGGGTCCGTTCGTAATCGGATTGGATCTCGGCCATTGCCATGAGGACCGCCTCTTGGACGACGGACTCGGAACGGGCACGGTCCAGGACGACATGCAACACCTGGCTCAGCTCGTGGTCGGAGGCGATCTCGGGCGCCAGCTCCAGCACGGCGGCCACGTCCGGCCCGGAGGAGGCGTCCTCCAGGAAGGCCGTCATCACGCGTCCCAGCTCATAGTCGGACTCGAGCGTCGCAGCCGCGGTCAGGTACTCTCGTCGAGCGGCCTCCGAGAGGTCCGGCCGCCAAGATTCCATTAGCAAACGGGCCAGCTCGTAGTCGGACTGAATCCGTTCTCCCGCGACCTGGAATGCCTCTTCGACTTCCGCGTCGGACAGATCGGTCGCAGCCATCAGATGACGCAGGTAGAGCGCTGCCACGTGGTCGGAGGCGATGTGCCGAACCTCATCCATCACCGCGCCTGGGCCGCCGTCCCGGAGAATGCGCTCTACACGGGCGTCGGCCTGCCAGCCTGTCACCCGGTAGATCTGGGGAATGAGCGCGGCCAACCAAGAGCTGCCGCCCTGGTCCATGGGCCGTACGGAGCCGTCGACCTCGTATCGGTACTCCGGGTGGCCGTTCTGGTCTCCGGTGACCAAAAGCTTGCGGTTTACGGTCGGTCCCCGCTGCCGCAATACAAGCGATCCGTCGTCTGCGATCCGGGCAACCGCCGACTCGTCTTCGGTGAACTCGACCGATCCACGCAGCTCGACCTGCACGACGCAGTGGCCGAGGTCCCACTCCGCCTCGAGCTTCCGATTTCGGTCCTGTACCACCGAGGAGACGCCTTCGCCGTCCTCGGGCAGGCAGACCACCTCCTGTCGACCGGACAGGGTCGCTTCCTGCCGACCGGAATGGTTCGTGGCGGCGTGGAGTCCCGTCAGAGCCGCAAGCTCCGAATGCTCGACGTCGGCGGTCGGCTCCTCGAGCTCGAACGTCGACGCGTACCGCGGACCCAACGCGGCCAGCGGCACTGCCAAGAACGCCACCGCTGCCAAGGTCGCCAACATCGCGGTGCGCGAAGCTCCGTTCCTCGGCCGACCGGAGTCCAGCACGGCCTCCAGTCGGCGGCTTACTTCAGGAGACCTGGCCATGGCAACGCCGTACTGCAGCGACCGTCGTGACGAGCGTAGCGAGCGTGCGACGGACAGCAGTCCGGAGGCGTATTCCGACGGGCGCTGCCCGGCTCGCAGCACGGCATCGTCACAGGCGTGCTCGGCGTCGGCGCGGAGCCTTCGGTGTGCGCTCCAGATCAGCGGATTGAACCAATGGAGGCCTACGACCAACCAACCCAGCGTCTGGATCAGGTGATCGGCTCGGCGCACGTGGAACAGCTCGTGGAGCAACGTCGCCCGACGCTGGGTCCGTGGCCAATCTCGCGCCGATCGCGGGAGCACAATGACCGGACGCAAAGCGCCCCACGTCGCAGGCACGGGCACAGTGGCACTCTCGAGAAGACGGACCGGCCGCCGCACGCCGGTGCGGCGCCTCGCCCATGTCAAATCTTCAGTCCAGTCCGCGCAACCCACGGCGGAAGCACGCCGGCGGAAACGAACCTGACGCGCGATAAGAGCGAGCCCGCGATAGAATCCGAAAAGGAGCACCCCGACCATCCACGTTCCGAGCAGGAGCGCGAACCAGGGTAGCGCCCGCAGGCCGTCGACCACACCAATGGACGACGCTTCCAGATGCTGAGCGTCGCGGACCGGCTCCGGAACCGGCACCGCCCTCTCGGTCGCGAGGGGTAGGATTACCGCCTCCGTGACGGCGGATTCCCCGGAGACCTCGAACGCCTCGGCGACCTCGGCGGGCGGCGCGGATTGGACCGCGGCAGCGGAAGGTACGTGTACGACCGGCCCGGGCTCCCATCGCGGCAGCCCAATCTCGAGCGCCGGAAGCACGGCGATAAGCGACAACGCCGCGGTCCACACCAGGTGGCGAGTCGCCGCCGAGACCCGATCCCGCACCGCCCACACGGCGCCGTGAGCCAGCGTGAGAAGCAACGGGTCGCACCGACGACGATCTCGACGCCTACCCACCATCCCTCTCCGCCCTCAAACCCGGTCCATCCCATCATCGCCCTTCCTCCCTGACCTCGTCGATCCGTTTCGCGAGACGCTCCAGGTCGGCGTCCGACAGCTCGTCCTGCGAGAGATCCAACAGCGCCGCGACCGCCTGCTCCGCGGATCCCTCGAAGAACGTCGCGAGCATCCTCCGCAGTGCCGAACGGCGAGCCTGGTCCTTGGGCACCGTGGCCGAATACACGTATTTCACGCCGTCCCGGCGGCGATGCCGGAGGTGGCCCTTGTCCACCAGGACCCTCAGCAGACCGCGGACAGCCGAGTAGCTCGGCGGATCCGGAAGCGCCGCGAGCACGTCCCGTGCGGTCGCCTCACGATCGCGGTAGACGATGTCCATGATCTGGCGTTCCCTGCGAGAGAGCGTCACGCCATCCGAGTCGGTGTTGCCACCCATAGTTCTCCTCGTCCCCCGGAGCGGTGATCGACGAAATGCTAAAAAATTCGCACGTTCATCACAGTGGCGGAATCGACGGGAGCGGTCAAGGGGCCGTGGCCGAGCGGCGGCTCCTGACGGCCGTGATGGTGCGCGGCAGGAGCGCACATACGCTTGCCAGGCGCCCCACGGTGAAGGCGCCGGCCGCTGCCGTTACGCCGATCACCTGGAACGTCCCGGCCAGGAACGGAAACATCACCGCGATACACGCCACTTCCAAGGCCGTGGCCAGAGTGATCGGCCTGGTGTCGTGGGCCACCACCAGGATGCCCCGAAAGAACGAGAGAAAGACCGAAAGAAAGGGAATCGGAACCAGCAGCAGCGTGGGCAGGAGGGCAGCGCGGGCCAGCTCCGGAGTGAGCGAGGATACGATCTCGAACCAGACGACCGAGAGTGGTGTGAGCGCGACCATCCCCAGGCCCACCGAAGTGGCGATCCCCAACCCGAATCCGAAGCGGCGGAGCTCCCGAACGTGGTCGAACCGAGTACCCATAAGGGCAATGGCCGTCTCCTGGAACGCCAGGCCGATGGAGCGGAAAAGGAACCCCAGCGCATTGACCACGGGAAACACGGCCAGGGACAGGATGGGCTCCGGAGCGCGGCCCATGAAGAACGTGAGCATGGGATGGACGGCGAACCCGATGAGGGAAGTCAGCGCCAGCGGGAAGTAGAATCGGGCGATCGCAGGATAATCCAGCTCCTCCTCCCCGGACTCTTCCCCGCGAGCCTCTACCGCGGCCACGGACTCCGACGCCATCCACCGGCTCACCAGCGCCTCCGCGGTGACACCGACGGTCAGCGCCGCCGCCGCCACCCAGGCGCCCGGCACGTTCGGCATGGTGTACAGGACCAGCGCCGTCACGGTCATGCCCGTCAGGCGCACCACCGTCCCCACCGCCACGAGCCGCGTGCGACCGTCCCTGATGAGGAGCCCCTGATAGAAGCGGCGGTATCCGATGGCGGCCGGCCACGGCAAAAGGATCCAGAGTGCGCCGTAGGTCAGATCGGCCACTCTCGGAGGCACGGCGACGACTCCTTCGGCCAGCGTGCGAAACGCGGGCGGGACCAGAAGCAGCAG
>CBDCVX010000009.1:0-40698 GCA_965223195.1 Longimicrobiales bacterium | reverse complement strand
GAGAGGCAGCCCAACCCTGAGGACCGACGTTCGGTTCTGGTGACAACCACCGATCGGGGGGGCGAGGTCGCGACGGAGCTGCGACGGATGCTCGAGGAGATGGAAGAGGAGATTTACGAGCAGATCAACGCACGGGATTTCGCTGGTTTCCAGGCGGTGATGAAAGCCATTGCCGACCTCACCCAAGTGGACCTGACCGCAGTGGAAGACACCAAATGAGCACAACCCAATCCGCAGTGAGTTCCGTCGACGCAACGACTCCTGTGACGACCAAAGACGCCATCAAGAGCCAATTCCAGGTGCTGTTCGCCACCGTCAACGACAACCTGGCGGACTTGTCCCACGAGGACTCGCTCGTGCAGCCGGCGCCGGGCGGCAACTGCGCCAACTGGATCATGGGACACCTGATCAACGTCCAAAACCAGATGATGCAACTGCTGGGCGAGCAGCCCGTATGGGAAAGTCCCGAGCTGGAACGCGCCGGCTGGGATCCCATCACGGGAGCGGCTCAGGCCATCGACTTCGAGACCATGCGGGACAAATTCCTGGGATCGGCTGACCGGTGCCTGTCCGCCATCGACGGGCTGAGCGAGGAGCAAATGGCGCAGGGCGGGATTCCCCATCCGTTCGGTGGCGAAACCACGCGAGGCGCGTTGCTGGCGCTATTGGCGTTCCACCAGGCCTACCACGCCGGACAGCTCGCCCTTTCCCGCCGGGTTGCCGGATACCCGGGCGCCGTGAAAGCGCCGGGTCAGAGCGGAGCGTGACCGACCGCAATTCGATCCAACTGTCAAGAGAGGAGAAATAATGTCAGTAAAACGAGGGCAGCACGTCTGGTACGATCTGATGACCACCGACACGGCCGCGGCCACCGACTTCTACAAGTCCGTCGTGGGTTGGGGCACGCAGCCCTTCGAGGGCAGCGAACAGCCCTACGAGATGTGGACCGCGGGCGACCGTCCCATCGGCGGGAAGATGGACCTGCCCCCGCAGGCCCGTGAAGCCGGCGCTCCGCCGCACTGGATCGCCTACATCTCCACCCCCGACACAGACGCGACGGCCGCAAAAGCCGCGGAGCTGGGTGGGACGGTGTTGATGCCCGGGCAGGACATTCCCGAGGTGGGTCGATTCGCGATCCTCCAGGATCCGTTCGGCGCGGTGTTCGCGGCGTTCACGCCGGCGGGCGATGAGCCGCCGCCGAGCGAGAAGCCGCAACCCGGAAACGTGTCGTGGCACGAGCTCATGACCGACGACCACGAGAAGGCCTACGCGTTCTATTCGGAGCTGTTCGGCTGGGAGAAGGGCGATCCCATGGACATGGGCCCGGCCGGGATCTACCAGCTCTTCCGGCAGGAAGGGGGGGCGGACATCGGCGGAATGATGAACCGCCCCGAGGGTATGCCCGTGTCCGCGTGGCTCTACTACGTCAACGTGGCGAACCTCGACGAAGCGCTCGAGCAAGTCACAGCCAACGGCGGCCAGATTCTGAACGGCCCCATGGAAGTGCCGGGCGGCGACAAGATCGCCCAGTGCATGGATCCGCAGGGCGGTGCCTTTGCGCTGCACATGTACGCGAGCGCCTAGCGGCGCGTTCGCATGCGACGCTGTTACGGTCCGTTCGGGCCCGGGGCTTCGGCTCCGGGCCCGTTCTCATCTCAAGAGATCACCGCGGGAATTCCCAGCCGCCGGAGCAGGTCGTTCAGCTCGTCGGCATCCTGATCGAGCAGCACCCGGTACGCGGCCTTTGCCTCTTCCAAGCGCTGCTGCAGCACGCCGTGCACCTCGACCTGGGGGACGGTGGGAGGATAGTCGGCACTCGAATACGACACGTCCTGGCTGAGCGCCGAATAGCGTCCGTAGAGCTTCATGGGATTACGGAACGCGTCCTCCCGTGCACCGGTGAGGTAGATGTCGAACAGCCGGTCCTCGACTTCGATGGCTCGTTGCTCCAGTGCCTCCGACGCGGTGATCACCTGATCCCACAGCTCGGTCTGGCCGTTCTCGCGCCCGGAGCGCTCAGACAGCCGCTGCTGTAGGTCGTCCAGTTGCTTTCGGGTCCACTCCAGGTCGTTGATCATCTCCACGATGTCGTCGATCTCGTCACGGAGCGTGAGGCCCAACGCCACCTGCGCGCGGATGTCTTCCATGCTCCCGGTGGAGGTCGGGTCCTTACGCACGTCGACCGTGGTCGTGTGCTCCACTCCGGCTCGCTCCACGTGGACGGTGTAGGTACCCGGCACGGCCCGCGGCCCCAACTGACCTCGGAACAGGTCCAGGTCCCAAGTACGAAGCGGACGCCACCCTTCTGGGCCCAGCGGCACCCAGTCCATGCCGGGCGGCGGCGTCCGTAGGCGAGGAGTCTGGGTGGGCTCGTGGCGGAGGTCCCACCACACTCGGTTGAGTCCGGGCTCCGCCGGGCCCGAGAGCGTGCGCACGGTGTCCCCGGCCTGGGAGACGACATGGAGTGTCAGTCGCCCTCCGCCACCCTCGCCCATCCAGTAGTTGATGTCGGCACCGTACCGCGGATTCCGCCCCGTCACGTGGCTCCGCTCCGCCTTGATGCCCTGGACGTTGTTGAACCTGTAGGCGGGCCGCGCGGGAAGCAGCTCGAACTCGCTGTCCAGCGTTTCGCGATCCAGCTCCCGGAGCGGTGACACGTCGTCCATGATCCAAAAGCCGCGTCCGTAGGTGCCCACCACCAAGTCGTCGAACCGCTCCTGAACGGTGAGCCAGTAGACCGGGGCCGGAGGCATGTTGTTGCGGAGCTTATTCCAGGTGGCGCCGTCGTCCAGCGAGAACCACACGGCGTTGTCCGTGCCGGCGTAGAGCATCCCGGGCCTCTTGGGATCCTCCCGCACCACGTGCACGAACGAGTGCGGGGAGGCCGGGATGCCTTCCGAGATCCGGTCCCAGCTTTGCCCGTAGTCGGTGGTTTTGTAGATGTACGGGTCGAAGTCCGCCTGCTGGTGGTTGTCCACGGCGATGTACGCCGTCGCCTCGTCCCAGCGGGATGGCTCCACCATGGCGACCGTGGCCCACTCGGGCATGCCGGGAATGTTGGGCGTCACGTCGTCCCAAGTCCCGCCGCCGTCCCGGGACAGGTGCAGGAGCCCGTCGTTGGATCCGACCCAGAGCAGCCCCTCCCGAAGCGACGACTCCGCGATGGCGTACAGGGTCGCCCCGTCGAACGTCATGAGGTTGTCGATGGCCACGCCGCCGGACGACTGCTGGTGTCCTTCGAGGTTCTTCGTCAGATCAGGGCTGATCACGTCCCAGGAGTGGCCGGCGTCCCGCGTGACGTGCACGAACTGACTTCCCACATATACGCGCTCGTGATCGTGTGGGCTGATCGTGATGGGGAACGTCCAGTGCCAGCGGAACTGGAGATCCTTGGGCGCCCAGCCGTACGCAGCCTCCGGCCAAACCCGCACGCTGCGGACGTGTCCGGTGTGTCCGTCGTAGCGCTCCAGCCCGCCGTCGTAGCACCCGGACCAGACAATCTCCGAATCCTCGGGATCGGGAATCGAGAACCCGGACTCGCACCCGCCCACGCTCTGCCAAAGCCCCAGCGGGATGGCGCCCTGCCTGGAGTTGGACGGCCCCCGGTACGACCATCCGTCCTGGCGGTTTCCGTACACGCGGTACGGGATCTCGTCGTCCACCCAGACGTGGTACATCTGGGCGATGGGCAGCACGACCCGCTGGAAGGTGGCGCCGTGGTTGAGGCTGATCGTGATTCCGCCGTCATCCGCCACCATGACCCGCTCGGGATTGGTGGGGTCGATCCACACGTCGTGCGTGTCGCCTCCGCCCCGCGGCGGGTTCTCCACGAGAGATCGGCCACCGTCGATGGACATGGAGAACCGGACGTTGGTGAAGTAGATGCGGTCCGGATCGCGGGGATCCACCCCGAAGCGCGTGTAGTAGGGCGCCCGTTCGTTGATCGTGTGATTCCGGAGCACGAGTCGCCATGTGTCGCCGTAGTCGTCCGAGCGGTAGAAGCCGGGGCTGGCCTCCTCGGTCAGCACGTAGATCCGGCCCGGATCGGACGGGGCCACCTCGACGGCCACCTTGCCGATGTGCTGCTCCGAGTCTTCGGGGAGTCCGCTGCCGCGGTGGTCCAGCCGCTCCCAGGTGTCGCCGCCGTCGGTGGAGCGCCACACCCCCGAGTCCGGCCCACCCGAATCGAGTCCCCACGTGTCGATCTGAACATCCCAGAACGACGCGAACAGGATGCGCGGATTGGTGGGATCCATTGCCAGATCGATGCACCCCGCGTCTTCGCTCACGTGGAGCACCAGCTCCCAGGTGTCGCCGCCGTCCCGGGTGCGGTACACGCCCCGCTCGGGCTGAGGGCCGTAGGCGTGCCCGAGCGCACAGGCGAACACCACGTTCGAGTCCCGGGGATCGATGCGGATGCGTCCGATTCGGCCCGTAGCCGCCAAGCCCATGTGCCGCCAGGTTCGGCCCGCGTCCGTGGAGCGGTAGATGCCGTCTCCCATGGCGTGCGCCGGCCGAATCACGAACGTCTCCCCGGTGCCGGCCCAGATGACGTTGGACTCGGAGGGCGCCATGGCCAACGCCGAGACCGACGACGCCTCCTGGTCGTCGAAGATCGGCGTCCAGTTGACGCCGCCGTCCACGGTCTTCCACAGGCCGCCCGAGGCCGCGCCCGCGTAGATGATCAGCGGGTTGCCGGGCTCGCCGATCACGGCGATGGCCCGGTTCCCGTCGGGTCCGATGTGTCGGTACGTCAGATCGTCGTAACGATCGGGCTCGATCTGCTGTCCCGCGACCGAGGTCGCGGCCAGCCCGAGCGCGCAGATCGTCACCAGGTGTGTGCTGTTCATGGGCACCAGTGTGCCGGCCGGAATCGGTGCAGGCAAATGGTGTAGTTGGTATGTTTCCGCTCTCTCCACCAGGCGCAGCGGAGGCTCCGATTCCCCGACGGTACCGCAGGACCTCGATCGAGCTGTTCGAGCGGCGAGACGTGCCGTTTCTCGACTTCCCCGTGGGCGAAGGCCCGCCCCTGCTGCTGTCCGCCAACAGAGGGCGCTGGGACCGCTTGGGGTTCGGGCAGGCCCGCCTGGTCGAGTTCGGATCGGACCCCGGCGGCGCGTTCGCCTTCGGCCTCGTGGACTCGGTCGTCGTCATCTGGATGCACCTGCCCGAATTCGGGCCCGGGGGGGCGTACTGCTACCACGCTCCCCTGGGCCCGATCGGCACCCACGTCCAGGCTAGAGCCGTCATGGAGTTGGGCTGCGATCCCGGCCGACCTGATCGGCTCTACGCAGTGATCGCGTCCGGGAGAGACGTCACGGCCGACGAGGAACGCGTGCTGCTACAGGCCGGCATCCACGACGACAAGCTCTTCGTCTACTCAGGTGCGTTCCTCTCCCAGTTCGGGGTGAGCAGCGTCGGCATCGTGGGAGAGGCCGGATAGAGGATCGGGCTCCGGCGCCGCCTCCGCCTCGGTCACGTCGTCCCATCCCAGCTTGTCGTCACCGGTCGGCTGAGTGTCGGGCTCCACCGACGAGTACGCGAAGTGCCCGTCCTCGGTGACCGAGACGTGCACCCGCGAGGGACCTTCGCCCTCGACGAGCCACCCCAGCAGAGACCTCGAAAGGTCGGGTAGCAGCGTATTGGTCAGGATGTTGTCGATGTTGCGGGCTCCACTCTCCACCTCGGTGCAGCGTGCCGCGATCTCGTCGACCAACGCCGGGTCATACGAGAACTTGATGCCGTGGCTCTCCGCCAAGCGTCGGCCCACCTTCCCCAGCTTGAGACGGACGATGGTCTTGAGCGCCTCGTCCCGAACCGGGAAGTAGGGCACGATCACCATGCGGCCCAGAAACGCCGGCTTGAACGTCTTGTCCAGCTCCGGCTTGATGGCTTTGACCAGGCCCTGCCAGTCCGGAACGGTCTCCGGGTCGGCCGTGAGCCCCATGATCGTGTCCGTAGCCGCGTTGGTGGTCAGCACGATCACCGTGTTCTTGAAGTCGATCTCCCGGCCCTCGCCATCTTCCATGCGGCCTTTGTCGAAGACCTGGAAGAACAACTCGAGCACGTCCGGATGGGCCTTCTCGACCTCGTCCAGGAGGACCACCGAGTACGGACGCCTGCGTACGGCCTCGGTGAGCACGCCGCCCTCGCCGTAGCCGACGTATCCGGGAGGAGACCCCTTGAGCGTCGAGACGGTGTGGGCCTCCTGGAACTCGGACATGTTGATCGTGATGAGGTTCCTCTCCCCTCCGTACATGAGGTCGGAGATCGCCAGCGCGGTCTCGGTCTTCCCGACGCCCGACGGGCCCACGAACATGAAGACTCCGACGGGCTTTTGCGGGTCTTCGATGCCCGCCTTGGACGTGCGGATCCGGTGGCTGAGCACCTCCAGGGCGTGATCCTGGCCGATGATGCGCTGCCCCAGGTGGTCTTCCAGGCTGAGCACCATGCTGACGTCGTCCCGGACCATCTTGCCCACCGGGATGCCCGTCCACCCGGAGATGACCTGTCCCACCAGCTCCGCATCTACCGTGACCGGAACCAGCGGATCCTCACCCTGCAGCTCCTCGAGCTCCTCGGTCAGTCGAGTGAGCTCGGCCCGGAGCTCCTCCGGGTCCGCAGGCGGCGAGGCCGCTTCGGCCGTCGCGTTCTCGTCCGGATCCGGCGCGGCCTTCCCGTTCCGGCTCCCATCCGCGCCGATCGGCTCGCCCGCGGCCAGACGCTCAAGCTGCAAGCGTAGGCCCTGCACGGCTTCGACGAGCACCCGCTCCTTCTCCCAACGGTTCACGAGGTGCGCCAGCTCCTCCTCGACTTTGATACGCTCCGCCGTAATCTCGGCCAACCGGTCCGTGTGATCGATGCCCACCGCCGCCTCGCGTTCGAGCACGCGCTTCTGCACGTCCAGATCGGCCAGGCGGCGCTGCGCGTCTTCGACCGAGGCAGGCGTGGAGTTTTGCCCCAGCGCCAGGCGCGCACAGGCCGTGTCCAGCACGCTCACCGCCTTGTCCGGCAGGTGACGGTCGGACAGGTAGCGGGCCGACAGCCGGACCGCTGCGTCCATTCCGTCGTCGAGGATCCTGACGCCGTGGTGGGTTTCCAGCGCGGGCACGACGCCCCGCATCATCACCGTGCAGAGATCCTCGGTGGGCTCCTCCACCTTCACGAGCTGGAAGCGGCGAGCCAGCGCCGGATCCTTCTCGATGTACTTCTTGTACTCGGACCACGTCGTGGCGGCCACAGTACGGAGCTCGCCTCTGGCCAACGCCGGCTTGAGCAGGTTGGCCGCGTCGTTCTGGCCGGCGGCACCACCCGCGCCGATCATCGTGTGCGCTTCGTCGATGAACAGAATGATCGGCGTCGGGGACGACTTGACCTCTTCGATGAGCCCCTTGAGCCGGTTCTCGAACTCGCCCTTGACCCCCGCTCCCGCTTGCAGCAGCGCGAGATCCAGCGATCTCAGGCTCACGTTGCGCAGCACGGGCGGCACGTCGCCGTCGGCAAGTCGCTGCGCGAAGCCTTCCACGACCGCCGTCTTCCCCACGCCTGCCTCGCCGACCAGGATCGGATTGTTCTGCCTCCGGCGGGTGAGAATGTCGACCACCTGCCGGATCTCGAAGTCGCGGCCCAGCACCGGATCGGTTCTTCCGGCCTTGGCCTCGGCGGTCAGGTCCACCGTGTATTGATCCAGGTTCGGGGTCTTGCCCCCCGCCGCCCTGGCGGCCTCCGATATCGGCGCCGCCTGCATCGCAGCGCGTTCCTCCGAGGAGCCGTCCGTGATCCCGTCGAAGGATTGGCTCAACTCCTCCGCCGAGATCTTGCTGAGCTCCCGAGTCGACTCCGCCATCCGCCTCATCAGGTCGGGCGTGCCCGCGAGCGCGAGGATGACGTGCCCGGTCCTGACGGTGGCCCCCTCGTGATCGACCGAGCCGACCATCCACGCGTCGGAGAGCAGCTTGACCAGGTCCGGACTCAGCGTCGGCGTACGGGCGTTCCCGGTCTTGAACCGGTCGATCGTGGCCGTGAGCTGTCGTGTGAGACGAGCGCGGTCGAGCCCGAAATGGCGAAAGATCGCAGCCGCATCGGTGTCGGTTTTGTCCAGGACCTTGAGGAGGAAGTGCTCGACTTCGACATCGTAGTGCGTACGGGAGAGACAGAGTCCGGCGGCCGATTCGACCGTGCTTCGGGTCTCGTGGTTCAGCCGATTGATCAGGGACCGCAGATTGACGTTCATGAGTTCAATTCCTCTTCAAAGGCTGAACGTGGTTTCATTGGCGTGGCCCGCATACGGCACGGAGCGCAGCCAGGTGCCCCAGCCCAGCGGGGCTGAGGGCTGGGACGGAGAGCCCAGGACCACGGGAGGCACCTCCTCCCGGGCGAGGATCAACTGGATCTCGAAATCGAACTGATCGTCGCCGAAGAATCGGACCAGTGTTTTGAGCTCGGAGTGGGCCGAGCCCGAGGGCAACAACGCATCGAAGCCGGCTCGATCGAGAGGCCCGAGCTTGATGCGAACCCGCGATTGGGGATCCCAGAGCTCGTCTCCCACCACGCTGCCGACGCCCAACCGGCCCGAAAGCGTGGGCTCGTCTTCTCCGACCCGACATTGTTCGGCTGCCCGCACGCCGTGCCACCCGCCGACGAATTGCTCGACCTCGACCGGAACGTCCAGGTAGTCCTCCAGGAGTTGCCGAAGGGCGGCGGCGCTCCGGCGGCGGTTCCCCAGCAAGGACGCGTACAAGAGCAACGCCTCGTCCCGGATCGGCAGCCGCCCCTGTGCACCCTGGTTTCCCAGACCTACCAAATCCAGCAGATGATGGGTCAGGCGATCGGGCCGGTCACCGCGGAACGCCACGTAGAACCGGCCCTTCTCCCATGCTCGGTAGAACAACGCCACGAGCCGGTTGTGGAAAATGTCCAGAAAGGCCTTGAGCGTCGGATCCCGCTCCCGCATACGGCTCCGCACGAGCGCGGAGTAGTAGAGCGGCAGCACGCCCTGTGGGCCCGTCAACCCCATGAAGTTGACGGTCATGCGGTGAGGCGCGTCACCGGACAGGTCCAACGATTGGATCTCGCTCGCCGGAAACCCGATGTCATCGTTGGCGGCGAAGTGCACGACCTCTTCGGCCGGATCACCGAATAGCCCGACCGGCCGGCGACCCGGCTCCAGCTCCTGGAGCAGCCTTACCGCTTGAAAGAATCCGAACGCGTGCGGCTCTTCTTCGAGTAGGCTCCAGAGCGGAGCCTGGCCGTCCCGCCCGTCGGCGCTCATGCCAAAGCCCTCGCGCCGGCGCGGGGAGGCCACACCCGCAGCGGGATCCTCCGCTGGGGAGTGCGTGCGGTGAGCGCCGTGAAGCTGTTGAGGGTCGAGTAGAGGCCCAGAAACCGTTCCAAGACGCTCGCGAAGAGATAGACCCCGCCGCCGGCGAACCGCTCCTCGTCGAACTCGATCTCCACTCTGCGCCCCCGCGCGAACCCCAGGCCGTAGACGCTCTCCACCCGGGAGTACTCGGGCTCGCTCTGAACCGCGCTGATGCCGTCGATCTCCGCATCGGCCGCCGCGGCCCCGGTGAAGTTGTAGAGCCGGAGAAGCTCGCGGAGGGGCTCGGGGTCTCCGTCGACCAGCGACAGATAATTCAGCGAGAGCTGGGAGATCAGGCGCCAGAGTTGGGGCTTGCCCAGCGGCGGTTGGACGCAGGCCGTGGGTTTGATCAGCGTCAAGATTCGGCCCACCGACGGAATGCCTTGCTCCAGCTTGAAGTCACCGGACGGGTCCCCGAACGGAAGCTGGGCCGGAAGGTCGCCGTTGTGGCAGGTGAGGCGCACGGTGGCCGAATCCTCATCCGGGTGTACGGTATTGCCGGACAGGTCCAGGAAGGAGATGACGACATCGGCGTCGTCGTCCCGCCACGTGCTCCGGCGGCGGCGGGCATGCCAGAAGCGGTCTTGGCCCTCCGCACCGACGCCGTGACGGAAGGAGTAGAACGGCTCGAAGCGAACGGGGTCGGCCTGATTACGCGTGACGGCGACCACCTCGTCAACCGAGAAGATGCCGGTCTCCAACCGGCGCCGCGCATCGGGCACAATGGGATACTCCGACTTCCGCTGCTCCAGACGAATCGGCTCGGAGGTCCGACCGAACAGGTTCACGATTGGGGTGCACCCCAAGCGGAGCGTCTCCTTGGAGATCCCGGCCTCCAGCGTGTAGCGTCGGTCCGGCCGTTCGAACGGAGAGATCAAAAACACGATCTCGATCGACCCTCCGAAGCTGAGGGGCACGCGTTCCAGGCCCGTCAGGTCGACAAAGAAGTACTTCTCCGGGAACGCGAAATACTCCTGGATGAGCTGATATCCGCTGAACGCCCGAGGAGGCCTGGGCAACAGGCCCTCGCCCTCGTCGAACCCCACCGGCCGGATGTGCTCGGCCGAAAGGCGGAGCGTCTGCGCCGAGGGCTTCTCCGCCCCCCGCGGGCGCACCACGATGCCGGAGCAACTGTTGCACAACAGCTCGTAGAGGGTGGACACGAGATTGCCCTCGCCGTTCAGGTGCAGGCGAACGCTGTCCGCCTCCAGCTTGGCGAAGTTCACATCCGGCTGGCAGTCCAACTGTACCCGAAGCGCCCCCACCGCGTCCGTCCCTTCCACCGGCGGCGTCAGTTGATGGGGGGAGGTCCAGGACGCGTCGCGGATCTCGAAGGGCCACAGCGTGGTGTCATAACAGGTACGAAATCGGCAAGGCACGTTCCGGACCGGCCGGGAGAGCAGCACCGAGCCTTTGGGAATCGTGAGGCCCGATGTGAGCTTCCCCCGCTCCGGATCGGTTTGGAACTCGACCAGCGAAAGGGAAGGCACGGGCCGCACGGCGTGTGGGGACACCATCCCCAGCAGGGCTTCCGACACCTCCGAGAAGTCGTCGTCGATCTTGAGGTGAATGCGCGCGGCCAGAAACGCGAACCCCTCCAGAATTCTCTCGACGTGCGGGTCGTCGCACTTGTTGGGCTCGAGCAGGAGGCGGGACGCCACCTTGGGATAGTCGCGGGCAAACTGCGCGCCGCTCCTCCGCAGGTACGAAAGCTCCCGCTCGTAGTACTCGAGCAGCTCGTCACGCACCGTCGTGGTCCTCCAGCTTGAAACGGCCGGTGGAGACGTCCACGACCGTGTCGAATGCGATCCGCTCGGGGTTCGGATCCATCTCGAGGGTGGCCTCGATGAGAATACGCAGCTCCTGCACGCCCTCCCCGTCTCCGTCACGGAGCTTGGCGCGCACGTCCGAGAGCCGAGGCTCGAAGAGGGCCACGGTTTCCTCGACGTTTCGAACCAGCTTGCGATGCGTGTCGATCGACCGCGTCATGGAGCTGATATCGGGGAGCCCGTAGTTGTAGACGGACTGCGCGACCTCCGGCGTGAGCTCCGCACCTTCGTCGACGCTACGACGCGTGTTCAGCAGCCACTCGAGGTCTCGGAGGACCGACGCCTTCAGGCGATGCACGGATTCTGCCCAGGACAGCGCGGGATCCGCCGAACGGCTGCGGTCGTGGTCGATGAGCCGGTCGAGGAACGACGTCAGGACCGTACGTTCCAGGCGTGACCTGGCCATCAGGCTTCGCCCGTGGACCAGGTGTCTTCGGCTTCCTCTCCGGTGTTCCAGCCGGAATCTTCTCCGTTGCCCCAGCCGGAGTCGTCGGCTGCGGCCTCGGCGGGCGCATCCGTTTCGAACGCCATGGCCTGCATGGGATCCAGGCGGCAGATGCGGCGATAGAGGTCCTGTTTGAGCTCGTACTCGTCCGAGTCGAGACAGCGGTACAGGAGACCGAGCGGCCGAGCGACCAGGGATCCGGCCTCCCAGCTCTCCAGGTTGTGGGTGTTGATCTGCTCGAACATCTCCCTGAGGATCGGCAGCGCCACCGTCTTCAGGCGATGGTCGATCATGATCGCCGCGGCCTCCGAACGACTCAGGAACTGGGCACGGGCGCTCTTCTCCTCGTTGGCCTGAGCCATGAGCAGCTCGATGCCCTTCTGCGGCTCGCCGGCCCGGACACGGGCCAAGGCCCGCTCCAGCACAGCGTTCCCCCCCGAGCCCGCCGACGTCGTTCGAGCCGGCCTCTCCGGCGGCCCGTCACCGTCGCCGCTCCCGACGACGTCGGACTCCAGCCAAGCGCGTGTCTCCCGGTTGGCCGTCGGCGCATCGTCCATCAATGTGAGATCGGGCAGATCCGGCAGCTCACGAAGCAACGTCCGCAGCTCCCCGCGGATGGCGGCGCCCACCGCATCGTAGTCGCTCCCCAGCCGGTCACAGGCGGTCAGGACGTAGCGCTGAAGATCCAGCCACCCGCGCCCGTGCGGCGTAGCCATGACCTGTTCGCAGGCGTCGAGTAGCTCTTCCCACCTCTCGTCCAGCAAGAGCCCTTTCAGGTGCTTGCGTGTGGCCGTGGGAGGCGCGTCGAGCAGCTTGGGGTCCAGCGGTCCCTCGCCCACCCGCAGCTCTCCCCATCGATATCCGCGGAGCAACAGATAGGGCCCGGGATTGGTCGGATCCGCACGCCGTAGGTAGTGCGTGGCCGTGCCGATCCGCGACGCGGCGTCCCGGGCGCTCGTCGGCTCCACCGGCAGCCCGGAGGACGAGGCCGCGCCGGAGGCGGAATCCGCGCCGGGCATGGCCAGCTCCTCCACCGACTCCGGCTCGATCGGGTCCGGATCTTCGATCAGCTTCTCGTTCAGGAACGTCTGGGCGACCGATCGGAACTCCTCGAGTACCCTGCGAAGGCCGACGTACGTGGGGGCGTCGTAGTCCCCGAACTTGTCTCTGCCCAGCTGGTCCAACGCGTCCACGGCCTCGAGACAGCCGTTCAGGTCGGCGATGAGAACCTTGTACCAGGCCTTGGGCGTAGACTTGAACGCCTTTTGGAACTCCTCCGGCGGCAGCTTTCCGTCTTCCAGCGCCTCCCGGCGCCGCTCCCCGACCGCCGTGTCTTCGGCTGCGTCTTCCTCCGTGGGGATGAGGCGTGACTCGCCGTACTGGAAAAAGTCGTGGTCGCTCTGGTTCAGCGCCTGGCGCTTGATGGGAATGTCGAGCTTGCTGCCCAGCCAGTTGAGCGGACCGGCCCGCAGCTCCGTATCGTCATCTTCCAGCTCGGGGTAGACGTGCTCCCAGAAGGTCTCGACCAGAGACCTCATCAGATCGATCCCCTCCCGCAGGCCCCCGAATCCCTCCTTCCACAGCAGGGACTCGGTCAACCAGGCGGCCACGGTGAGGTCCTTCGAGCGGGTGGCGAGGATCTCGCCCGCGAGCTGAATCGCCTTGCCGTGGTCCGCCCGCTTCAGGGGGCGCTCCCAATCCCCCTGCTCGACGTCGAGATCCTCCCGACGCGCCTCTTGCAGCTCATCGAGAATCAGGTCGTACGTGAGGTCTTCACCGGCCGGATTGGACCCGGCGATCGGCTCGAGAAGGTCCGTGCGTAAAGCCATGGAAAACTAGTGGACGGCAGCCGAAGTGTCGTTGCCACCCGACGTGTTCGGTGTCACCTCCAACTCTCGAACCTCGAGAAAGGGAAACTCCTCACCGTCGACGAGCAGCATCTTCTGACCGAGTGGAGCGACGGCGCCTCCACCGAGGTCCTCCCACTCGGTAACCCGTCCCAGACGCACGGCATCGCTGCCGTGACGCCAGGACAAGGGACTCATCATGGGAATGAGGATTTCTCCGAGGTCTCCGCCTTTGAACCCCTCCCTGGGCATCAGCGCCGCCGGGGCCCAGAGGAGGTCCCTCAGCTTCGCGGGAGGAGCTATACGGAGGCTGGCCACCTGGGCCATCGGAATCCACGTATACTGCCCGGCCGCAAAGATCTCGAAGCGGGCCCCGACGCGCGGATCGGCGTCCTCCATGCGCTGGAAGGGTGTGCCGTTGAGCACACCGGCCACCGGTTCCAGCCGGGTCCCCGGGTAGTCGCCCTCGGCGAACATGGTCTGACGTACCCGTTCGCCGTGGAGCGCGCTTTGGTACAGCACGGAGCCCAGGGCGGCATCACGGCCACCCCGGGCGAGGATGTCGAGCTGCTTGCCGGCCCGGTCGTAGTCCCCGGCAAAGCAGAGCAGCTCGAACAGGAAGGTGCGACGCTGCGAGTCGGTCGGGCTCGACCTGAGCTCCGCGTTCAATGCCTCGACCGCGGCGTCGAGCCGTCCCTCACGAAACAGCGCGCGGGCCCTCATGACCTACTTCGTTACCGTGCGCAGATCCCAGCTTCCCACGACCGGCTTGCCGACCTTGGCGCCCTTGGCATCCTGCGGGGAGTAGGTCATCTCGACCCGGCCGAAGGCGAACGAGACCGACTCCACCGGCGTGTCGTCGCCGCCGCTGGATCCCGACCATTGGACGGAATCCACGAAGACCTCCTCGAACTCGTACTTGAGGAAGTCCACGGCCTTGTCGCCGCCGGCCTTGTACAGCGTGACCATGGCCTTGGGGAAGTGCTTCCCGGTGCAACACGCCTGGAACAGCGCGGCGCTGGACGAGTCGGTCTTCTTCATGAAGTTGAACCCGCTGAGGCTCACCTTCCCGGCGCCGCCGCCGCCCGTTGCGCCGATGCTGGTCGGGTTGCTCGCGCCCCAACTGAAGGAGAAGATCGGAATCTCTCCCTTGTGACCGGCCCGCGAGCTTTCGCCCTTGACCCCCTCGACCTTGATGTATGCATCGAATGCCATCTTGGCTCTCCCTTCCTGATCTCCGATGGATGTGGTTAGGGTGGATGTGACTTCGGTTTACTGCGCCGGCGGAGGCAGATCGGCGACCAGCCGGAGCGACACGCCGAGCTCGTCCAGTTGGAAGTGCGGCTTGAGGAACGCCACGGCGCGGTAGGCGCCCGGCTTTCCTGGAATCTCCGAAACGTCGATCCGCGCTTCCGAGAGCGGCCGTTTCGCCTTCACGGTTGCCGAAGCATCCGGATTGGACACGACGTAGTCCGCGATCCAGTCGTTGAGGAACGAGTGGGCTTCGCTCTTCGACATGAACCCGCCGATCTTGTCGCGCATCATGGACTTCAGGTAATGCGCGAACCGCGACGCGGAGAAGATGTACGGGAGCTGGGCAGAGATGCGTGCGCTCGCGGTGGCTTCCGGCTTGTTGTAGACCTTGGCCTTCTGGGCCGACTGCACGCTGAGGAACGCCGCGTCGGCCGTGTTCTTCCGGTGGATCAACGGTGCAAAGCCCAGGTCCGCAAGCTCTTTCTCGCGTCGATCCGTGATGGGCGTCTCCGTCGGGCACTTCATCACGATCTCGCCGGAGTCGGTGCGGAAGTTGTGGACGGGCAGCCCCTGAACCAGGCCGCCGCTCTCTACGCCGCGAATGGTTGCGCACCACCCGTGCTGCGCAAGGCCGCCGTGACCCGGGCTCCGAGTGCCCACGCTGCGTTGCCCCACAAGTACTTATCGTGGTCCGTGCCGTCGACGCCCTCTTCATAGTCGAAGTCCTCGATAGGAACCGTGTCGGCGCCGTAGGGCTCACGCAGGAGAATGTGCGGCAGCGTAAGTGCAACATACCGTGAGTCTTCGCTCTCACGGAACTGTTTCCATTTCGCGTACTCGGTCGTGTCGAACACTTTGGCCATGTCCCGAGGCGCAGCAAGGTCGGAGAACGAGTCCAAGTTGAACATGTTCGACGACGCCGCCGTCAGGAACGGAGCATGTGCCGCCGCGGCGACTTTGGAGATCCGATCCAGTAGCTCTATATCCTGACCGGACTTACCGAAATAGTAGTCGCCTATCAACGCTCCGAAGGGAGCTCCACCCAATACACCGAATTCTTCCTCGTAAACCTTTTTGAACAACTGACTTTGATCGAATTCGATGGCCGCCGCGCCTTTTGTGAGGTCGCGCAGCAGTTCCTTCTTCGGCACGTTGAGGACCTTGATCCTCAGCATGTCACTGGTTTCGGTCTGTGTCAGCAGGTAGTGCAGTCCCCGCCAGGTCGCCTCCAGACGTTGGAAGTCCGGTGCGTGCATCACCTCGTTGAGCTGCGCAGACACCAGTCGGTCGATCTGGGCGATGCGCGCGTTGAGCATCGCTTCGGTGTCCTCACTGATGGCGATTGCACCATCCAGAATCTGGGTCACGAACTCCTTGACCAGTCCCCGTCCGCGTTGCTGTGCAGCCGGCGCCGCGCCGAAACGTCCCTCCTCGACGATCTGATCCAGCAGACTCAGCTCGATGAGGTCGTCCGCGCCGGCTACAGGTTGTTGTTCAGGCGTCGCCATCGTCCCCTCCTTGATCCATGCCCTGCAGTTCTTCCTGCAAGCGCTTGAGCTTATCGTCATCGCTCACAGTAGCTTGCAGGATTTCCTCGAGTTTTTCGTTGCCCTGGAGACTCCCGCGTAGGTCCGCCAACTGGGACCTGAGCTCCAGCAGCTTCTGGAGCGGCTCGACCTGTTGGGCAACGCGTTCAGGAGAAAAGTCTTCCAGTTTTTCGAACGTGAGGTCCACGGCAATCTGGCCGGCGTTTTCGTCGTCGCTGAGCTTGTCGTCCACCGTAAACGCCAGGTGGGGCGTCATGCTCGACAGCACCTGATCGAAGTTGTCGGGCGTGACCTCGACGAACTTCCGATCTTTCAGTTTCCCAAGGGGTTCCAGCGGCTGCCCACTGAAATCACCCAGCACTCCCATCACGAAGGGGAGCTCCTTCTTTTCGATCGCGCCGCCGACCTCTACGTCGTAGGTAATATTGACGCGGGGAGGCCTGATGCGGCCCAGAGTGTGTTGTGAACTCTCAGCCATGTCGCACCTTAGGGCGACCCCACAGGAGGCACTACGCCCCTCTGGGAGCCGTCTGGTTAGAAAATGAATGAACGCGCCTGGCGGGGAACTACGGCGAACCGTGCGTGATACTACGGGCCGTTTCGAAACACTGTCAAGCGGAGCAGTTCTCCTACTTGTAACGAGTTGGAGGCAGTCGTGTCCGGCGGTCGTCGGATGGGTTAGTCGCAGTGAAGACGTAACAGGAGTCACCCACGCGATATGTATATGGCCGGTATGTATATACATAGCCGAAGGAGGGCATCGTATGCCTCCCGACGCAGGCGCACTTGCCTCATCGACGCCTCGGCACTGACTTTAGGTACTACGACCGCTCCGGAGCGGCGGAGCTCCCGGCGGTTCCCCCGGGGAGGCTCTGGACGGGAACGGGGCGCGGCCTTCCCCTGTGTCCTTCGACGGGTAGAGTGGGCACGGAGAGGCATCGGCGTTCGAATGCCACGGGACTTCTCCAACGGACACCGGAGCAGGCGCGATGACTCAGATGCACAAGGTGTTGTGGACCAAGGGCGTTATGCTCACTCCCCAACACCTCCAGGCGCAGGACCGCTTCCTCGAAGAGATCATGAGCATGCGCCTGTCGGAGCTGGCGGAGTATCCCTGGGGGTTCGGACGTGTCCGAATCGATCGGGAAGCCCTATCAGCCGGAGTGCTCGCCATTTCGGATGCCGAGGGACTGTTCCCGGACGGGATGCCGTTCAGCATCCCCGACGCGGACGCCGCGCCCCCGCCCAAACCGCTCGAGGCCGGGTTCCGACCGGACGTGGACTCGGTGGTCGTCCACCTTGCCGTTCCCGAGTACCGGGTCGACGGCCACAACGTGTCGACCGGAGACCGAGACGGAGATACGCGGTTCCGGGCCGAGGTGCTGCAGCGCAGGGATGAGAACACGGGACGGTCCGAAAAACCCATTCAAGTAGCTCGTAAGAACTTCCGGCTGCTGCTGGACGGCGAATCGCGCGAAGGCATGCTCGGCATGCCCGTGGCCAGGGTGCTGAAGTCCCCCGCGGGAGACTTCGAGCTCGATCCGCGCTTCGTGCCTCCGCTACTCGACATCGGAGCGAGCGACTACCTGAAGACGATCAACCGACGCCTGGTGGAGATGCTGGCGTCGAAATCGGGCGAGTTGTCCGGCACCCGCAGGCAGCGCGGACAGAGCTTGGCGGACTTCGGAATCGCCGACGTAGCCAACTTCTGGCTCCTATACACCGTCAACACGTTTCTGCCCGTGGTGCGCCATCGGCTCGAGGCGGGCCAGACGCATCCGTGCCGTTTGTTCGAGACGATGCTCGCCCTGGCGGGCGCGCTGAGCACGTTTTCGACCGACGTGGACCGTCGGAGCTTCCCTACGTACGACCACCTGAACCTGGCGGAGTCGTTCGGAGCGTTGGACGAGTCCGTGCGGCATCTGCTGGGCACGGTGGTGCCGAGCAACCACGTCTCGCTGCCACTCAAGCCCGTGGCCCCGAGCGTGTACGCTACGGCCATCGATCAGGAACGGTATCTCGCCGCTCCGCAAATCTATTTGGCCGTGCGGGCCGATGCGGACAGGGCCGATCTCATCGAGCGCACCGCAGAGCTGATCAAGATCAGCTCCCACGACCGGTTGGATCGGCTGTACAAGCGCGGCCTTCCCGGCGTGGAGATGCGCCACGTGCCCTCTCCGCCCAGCGCCATCCCGGTCAAGCTGGACCACGAATACTTCCAACTGACGCGGAGCGGCGACGAGTGGGAGGAAATCGCCCTGGCTCGAAGCCTGGCCGCCTACGTGCCTTCGGCGCTACCCAACCCCGAGCTGGAGCTCGTGCTGGTCTTGCCACCGCAGTGACCGTCGGCAGCCCTCGGATAGTCCACACGCCCCCGGGACCGTCCGAGCTACCGTACGACCTACCCGGGCAAAGCCTCCGGGGAGGCAACGGGCTCGGGAACGGGCGGAGCGGATCCGCTGATTGCCAGTCCGATCAGGACCGCCGCCAGAACGAACACCACGGCCAACACCGCGATCAGGACGACGAGATCCCGTCGGCTCTTCGGACGATCGGCCTTGGCCGCAGGCTCGACGGACTTGGGGCTCGGCGAGGTGGGGACGGGGGGAGCCGGCGCAGGCCCGGAGGACATCATGCGCGTGTATTCTCCGGGAGTGCCCGTCGGGGCGGGAGCCGGCGCCGAGGCCGGCGGGCTCGCCGCCGGTCCCGGAGCGATCGGATCGTTCCGCAGCCGAGCGCGGTAGGCTTCGTCCGTGTCTTTCCGGACCGGCGACGGGACAGGAGGTGACGGCTTCGGTGGCGGGACGGCCGTCCGCGGAGGCGGTTTGGGCGAGAGTGCCGGACCGTCGTCGGCTCCGAAGAGCCTGGTGAACTCACCCGGCTCACCTGCGGAAGCCGGTGGGGGAGAAGCGGGGGCGGGTTGCCGAGGCGGGGGGGGTGGCGGCGGGACTTCGGACGGTTTCCGAGACGTGGGGGGGGCGAATGCCTCGGTCACCGGTCCTTTGGTCAGCCCCGCCGCCGGTTTTGCTCCAAACAGTTGTGTGAACTCACCCAGGACCTCGGGCGAAGGACCCGAGGTGCCCGGTTCGGTCGGACGGTCGGGAGGAGTCATCGGTTCGGTCGGCATCGATCCGAAGGCCGAGATCTCTTCCTCCGCACCGGACGTCCGCCTTCCGTCCTCGACCGACGGCGGTGACGGAGCTCCCGCGGGTGGGGGCGTCACCGGCTCCGCTCCGAAGAGGCGGGTGTACTCACCGGGTTCTTCCGCAGCCGCTGACCTTGGCGGCTCCGCGGTCGCCAGCAACGACTCCAGGCTCTCGAACTCCGGCACCGATTCACTGACGAGGACGGTCAGGCTGTCCACCTGCAGGCGTTGGAGCAGCGGCGCCCGAAGGGGCTCGGTCTGCTCGAGAACGCCGACCAGGGGCGTGCCGGGTTGCGGCGGCTCGGCGAGGAAGTGCAGCAATACTTCGCGACCGGACTCCTCCCTGGCCCGATAGCTTCGTACCGCACCCATACTGAGCGCCTCCAATACTTGGTATCGGGCGTAGAACTCTTCGCTCGTCATGTAGTGGAACGGGAATGACTTGAGCCCCTTGGGCTCCGAAAACGCGCCTTGGACGGCATGCTCGCACCCCATGTGGTGCTACACGCCTACTGCCGGTGTTATCTTAACCTGCCGAATCTTCCCGGTCCAATACGCAGGGGGTTCGGTCGGCTCTGCACAAGGCGCACCGTTACGCTCCCGAGGCCCGGCCCTCGAGCGAGCGTGGTTTTTTCGGAGACACTATGAGGCCTTTGGCGCGGGTGGTATGGAGCGAGGGTATGCACCTTGCCCAGCATCACTTTCAGGCACAGAACCGGTACTTCGAAGAGTCTATCGACTTCGCGGTCTCGCGAGTCGGGTACCAACGGTACGGGCTCATGGGTCTGGAGCTGGACGCGGAGGCGCTACGCAACGGCACCGTATCATTGATACACGCCCGCGGCGTGCTGCCCGACGGACTCCCGTTTCAGATTCCCGCATCGGATCCACCGCCTCCGTCCCGAGACATCAAAGAGGTGTTCTCACCCACGCAGGACCAGCACGTGCTTCACCTTACCGTTCCGGCATTCCGCGATGGCGAGGCCAACTGTTCGCTGAACGGGGACACCGGCGCGGTCCGGTACCGCGCCGAGACACTGACGCTGCTGGACGAGACGACGGGCCGGGACGAGAAAGAGGTGATGGTCAGCCGCAAGAACTTCGGGCTCGCCCTGGACAGCGAGCTGGACGAGACGACCGTCTCCATGCCGATCGCCCGAATCAAGCGGGATGGAGCGGGTTTTTTCGTCTACGACCCCACCTTCGTACCTCCCTGCCTGCACGTGCGAGCCAGCACGCGCATCATGGACATCCTCCAACGACTCGTGGAGCTCCTCGGGGCCAAGGGAGAGGCCTTCGCGGAGGACCGTGCGGAGCCGGAGTCCTCCGTCGCGGAGTATGGCCCGAGAGAGGTGGCTGGGTTTTGGCTTCTCCACGCCATCCACCAGAGCCTGGCGCCTTTACGGCATTACCGCGAGAGCGGGCGTGCCCATCCCGAACAGGTCTATACGGAGCTGGCCCGCTTGGCCGGCGCCCTCTGTACGTTCTCGTTGGGATCCGATGTACGTGACGTGCCACTTTACCGTCACGAGAACCTTACCGAGTGCTTCAACGCGCTCGACCTACACATCCGTCGGCACCTCGAGATCACGCTCCCGACCACGTGCGTGACGGTGCCGCTCCAGCGACATGAGAAATACGTGTTTCTCCATAGCGCCGTGCTCCAAGACGCACGGTGCTTTTCGCCGGAAGCACAGTGGGTGCTCGGTGCCCGCGCCGACACGGGTCCGACCGCGCTGATCCGAGGGGTTCAACAGTTGGTCAAGCTCTCCTCCAAACGTGACATTGCATCGCTCGTCAAAGAGGGCACGGCCGGTCTCCCGCTTCATCACCTACCCTCGCCGCCCTCGGAGTTGGCGCCCCGAATCGGAAGCGAGTACTTCGAGGTGCGTCGCTCCGGACCATTATGGCGCACGCTGGCAGAGGAGAGGGAGGTCGGCGCCTATGTGCCGGAGGCATTGCCCAACGCACGGCTGGAACTGGTGGTCATCCTGGAGGGCCAGCCGGCGTAGGTCGAACTGTTGTTGTGGCTTTGATCATACGGGGCGGATATACTACCTCCTCCCTTCAGTACCATAGAAGGAACAAGGCGCGATTTTCATGAACTACCCGGCTACCGCCGTGCGTCCGGGTGTGGATGCCGGCACCATTCGGTCCGGCACGCTGGCCCTGGCGCTACAGGAACCGCTCACGGCCGTTGCCAGGCTGAGGAGTCGTCGGCAGCTCGCCGGGGACGCGGAAGCGTTTCGCTCCCACATCAAGAACCTGCTGGGGCAGGCGGACGCCTCGGCTCGGTCTGCGGGCTACGGATCCGAAACCGTGCGACTCGCCGTCTACGCCACCGTGGCCTTCGTCGACGAGGCCGTGCTCAACTCCGCCCTGCCGGCCTTTTCCGAGTGGCCGCAGCGCCCGCTCCAAGAGGAGCTCTTCGGTGAGCACATGGCAGGCGAGGTCTTCTTCGAGAACCTGAGCACGCTGTTGGCCCGCCACGACTCTCCGGAGCTGGCCGATCTGTTGGAGGTTCACCTCCTGTGTCTGCTCCTCGGCTTCCAGGGTCGATACGGTGGCGGGCGGGGCGGCGACCTCTCGGCCCTCAAGCAGACGCTTTCCGATCGAATCGTCCGAATCCGGGGCACGGGCGGCGACCTGTCTCCCGACTGGGTGCTGCCGAGCGACGAGGCGGTGCCGCGGACGGGGGATCCCTGGCTGGTCCGTCTGATGGTCCTCACCGCCGGGGCGTTTCTGATCTCCGGGATGCTGTGGCTGATCTTTCTCCTGGACCTCCGGTAACCGCCATGTCTCCGTTCACCAAATCTGTCGTGGTTGCCGCGGTGCCGCTGCTCGTGCTCGGCACGGTGGGCGCGCTCATGGCACGCTCCATGGAGCTTACGGGCGCACTGGTGTGGGCCGTCCCCGTCGGCTTCCTCGTCCTTGGTCTCATCTCCGGCGGCACGCTCTTCTGGTTTCTACGCCGCAACGACGCGTCGGCCGATCGTCCCGACGATCACGGCGTAGATCTCCATATCGATCCGGTGATTGGCGCAGCACGGAGACGCATGGCCTCAGCGCGCGGTGGCCGAACCGCGTTCGCGAGGCTCCCGATCGTCCTGTTGATGGGTCCTGGGGGAAGTACCAAGACCACCTCGATGATTCGCTCCGGGCTGGATCCGGAGCTCTTGGCCGGCGAAGTGAGGAAAGGTGACACCACCGTTCCGACTCCGGGCGTCAACGTCTGGCTCTCGCAAGGCGCGCTCTGGGTCGAAGCCGGCGGGTCGGTCCTGGAAGACGACACCCGCTGGCGGCGTTTCGTGGACCTGCTCCACCCCGGCCGGTTCGGAGCGGTGTTCCGTGGGGAGGGCCAGGCTCCCCGCTCGGTGGTGCTTTGCGTGAGCTGCGAGGATCTGCTCGGGGCCGACGCTCCGGAACGATTGCACACTCTGGCGGCCACGCTCCGGGCTCGCCTGGTGGAAACGGCGCGGGACTTCGGCGTCCCTCTCCCGGTCTACGTACTGTTCACCAAGGTCGACCGGATCCGGTACTTCGAGGATTTCGTGCGGCACTTCACGCACGAGGAGGCCCGCCGCGCCCTGGGCGCGACGATTCCCTTCTCCGAGCCGCCCGACCTGGGCTCCTACGCGGAATCCCAGCACGCCCGGGTCGGCCGGGCCTTCGATCGACTGTTCCATTCCCTTGCGCGAAAACGGCTCAAATACCTGCCACGGGACGCGGACGTGGACCGCGTCACGCGGGCCTACGAGTTCCCCCGCGAGCTGAACAAGCTCAGAGAGCTCATCCTCCGCTTCCTCGTCGAGCTCTGTCGGCCGAGCGAACTGGAGATCAGCCCTTTCCTGAGGGGATTCTACTTCACCGGTGTGCGCCCCATCGTCGTGCAACAGGGCGGCGTCGCCCCCGCACCGGCAACGGGACCCGCGCTCGCGGGGTCGGTAGACGCCACGATGGTCTTCGACGCGCTCGCGGTCCGACGGGCTGCGCAGGTCGAGCCTCCGCCGTCGGGGTCGACTCGTCGCGTTCCCCAGTGGGTGTTCCTGGAGCGTGTCCTCCGAGACGTCGTGCTGCGAGACCGGGTGGCACGACTGATCGCGGGCGGTGGGACTCACGTCACCGCCTGGCGCCGGAGGCTGTTGGCCGCAGCGGCGGCCGTAGCGCTGCTGTTCGCTGCCGGCCAAACCGTCTCCTGGATGAACAACCGCACGCTCGCGGCCGAGGTGTCCGCGTCCGTGGCCGGAGTCGCAGGACTCGAAGTGGACATCCCGGAGGGCCTGGCCCAGTTGGATTCCCTCCGTACTCGCGTCGTCCAACTCGGCGACTGGGAACGGCGCGGCCCCCCGCTGACGTACGGCCTGGGGCTCTACTCGGGATCTTCCATCTACACTTCGGCGCGCGCCGCCTACTTCGAAGCGTTCGACCGGCTGTTGTTCGAGCAGACGGTGGACCGGCTGGAACAGTCGTTGGGGTCGTTGCCTGCCGAGCCGTCGGAGAGTGACGACTACGGGCGTGCTTACGACGACCTCAGGGCATACCTCATCGCCACCACCTATCCGCAGCGTGGTGACTCCACGTTCCTGGGTCCGCTATTGATGAACCGCTGGCAAGGCGGCCGTCCTCTGGAGCCGGAGCGGGATTCGCTGGTCCGACGACAGTTCGCCTTCTACGCCAGCGAGCTGCCACGTGACGACCCATACGCCAACCTGGCCGCTGAGCCCGATCTGGTCGATGGCGCCCGGAGCTTCCTGCTCAAGTTCGGTGAGACCGAGCCGTTCCTCCGCGCGCTGGTGGCGGATGCCCGCGGATCCGGAGAGCCCGTCAGGATCACCGGCACGGTGATGGTCGACTCGGTGACGATCGAGGGTGCGTTTACCCGAGAGGGATGGGAGCACGTTCAGCGTCGAATATCCGACCCGGACAGTCTCTTGATGGTCGAAGACTGGGTGTTCGGAGAAATCGCACCCCCGCGACCTGCGACACTGGCGCAGGCTTTGGACTCCCTCTATCAGCGCCAGTTCGCCGCGCGCTGGCTGAGCTTCATACGGAGCGCGTCCATCGTGCCGTTCGTGGACGATTCGTCCGCCGGGTCACAACTGACGCAACTGGGAGACCCGTTGTCGCCCCTCTCGGATCTCCTTCTCTCCACCGCCGAGCACACGGCGGCGGCGTCCGAGTCCGTGAAGCGCCGATTCGGACCGGTCTACGCCTTGGCGCCCGTCGACTCGGCCGGGAACGTACGCCTATCGGAGCCCACGCGGCAGTACATGAGCACGTTGTCCGCGCTGGGGGCGGCAATGACCTCGCTCGCTGCGATGTCTCCGGAGGAGAAGGCGCCCGCCGTCCAGGCGGCCCGTACGCAGATCGTCACCGCCAAGCAACGGGTCGTGGACGTTGCCCAGGGATTCACGGACCGCAGTCCCGAGAGCCGGATCTTGGCGGCCGACCTGCGGCAGCTCCTGGACCAGCCGCTGGAGATGGCGGACCAGGTGTTGGCGGGCGTCGAGGGTCGGCTTGCGGACCTCCCGGTTCGGGAGCTCAACGAGCGAGCCGGCCTGTTCTGTCGGGACTTCGAGCGCCTTAACGCTTTTTTCCCGTTCCGGGCCGACCCCGCCGCTCGGGACGCGCCCCTGGATGAAGTTGCCGCCGCACTCCAACCCGGCAGCAGCGCGCTATGGAATCTCTATAGTCAATCCCTACAAGGGATTCTCGAGCGGCGCGGCAACCAGTACGTGCCTCGGCCCGACGCGTCGGTCGAGGTGCTTCCGGCCTTTCTGTCGTTCTTCAACCGGGCGGCCTCCGTGTCGGGGACTCTGTACTCCGTCGGCGCCGAGCGTCCCGCGCTGGACGTCTCGTTTCGGCCGCGGTTCGAAGGACGCCTGGAAGCGTTGACGGTTTCCGTCGACGGCTCGGGCACGCAGTTCACACCGCTATCCAACCAAACGCTCGTGCTTCCGTGGAACGGCCAGCCGGAGGAAATCCGTCTCGTCGGGCGGGTCGACGGGGTCGAGCGCACGCTCTTCGGGCCCGTCTCCGGATCGTGGGCGTTGTTCCGGTTCCTGCTCGCGGCCGAGCGCTGGACCTCCGAGGGATCGCGCTACCGCGCGGAGTGGTCCATCCCGATTCCGGGTGCGGCGGACCTCAAGCTCGTCGCCGATGTGGAGGCACCGGCCGCGTTGGCCACGGGAGCGTTCGGCGAGCTCCGCTGCCCGGGCCGCATTGCCCGATGATCGCCCGCCTACGCCAACCTCGAACGAAAGGGGAACGATGAGACGTTCAGTTTCCTGTAACGGCGCACTAGTGCTGAGCTGTTCACTGGCAGCGTCGGGCTGCCTGTTCGGCGGAGGTCCGGACACGCCGGTGGACACCGTCACCCCGCTAGCCGCCTCGGCAGTCCTGCTCCAAACCGATCGACTCGTGTTCGGCGACTCCATTCGAATGGCCGTGCAAGATAGGGAGGCATGGTCGGAGGTCTGGTCCAGAGTCGTGTCGAGGGAGCCCTCCGCGACACTCCCTCGTCCGGTCGATTTCGAGACCGAGATGGTCCTGGTGGCCGCCGCCGGCCGCCTGGACACGGGCGCCCAGATTCGTTTTGACTCCGTCGGCGTGCGCGGCGATCGCTACGTCGCCACGGTCGTCACCGTGGAGGATTGCGGCGAGTTCACGTCCGACGTCTATCCGCTTGTCATGGTTCGCGTGGAGCGGAGCGACCTGACTATTCGATGGGTGGAGCGACGCGAACGAACGAGCCGGTGCGGCTAACGGACTGCACCGGCATTCGAGTGTCCCGCTGAGCTTGCGCTTCTTCGGACGAGGACCCATCCGCGTATCGCTCTCCGCACTCACCGACCCGGGTCGAGTGCGTGAGCACAACGAGGACTGCTTCCTCGTCGCCGACCTTTCCCGCCAGGTGCACACGCTCACGCCGACGCTGGAAGCTCACCGACTGGGACGCCACGGATCGCTGCTCTTGGTGGCGGACGGAATGGGGGGCGCCGCGGCCGGTGAGATCGCGAGCTCCATGGCAGCCGCCACCCTCTACGACCGGCTGAGCGTCGCCCAGGCCCGATCCGCTCAACGGCTGGCCCCCATCCTGAGAGAGTCCGTGGAAGTCGCCAACGCGAGGATCCATGAGAAGGCGGCCGAAAACACGGAGTACCAGGGCATGGGCACGACCTTGACCGCGGCCGTTCTCCTCAGGGACGAAGTGCTCGTGGCCCAGGTCGGCGACTCGCGTGCCTACGTGGTACGCTCCGGTAGCGCGGTGCAGATCACGCGCGATCAGTCGCTCACACAGCGATTAGTGGACTCCAGCCGCATGACCCCGGAGGAGGCCGAGCTCAGCGAGCGCCGGAACATCATTCTCCAGGCGCTCGGACCCGCGCCAACCGTCGACGTGGAGCTCACGATGCAACGCCTCCGATCGGAAGACGTGCTACTGCTCTGCTCGGACGGCCTGTCCGGCATGGTACGGGACGATGAGATCGCGGGGATCGTCTCCGCGGTCAGCGACCCCGCGGTGGCCTGCGAGGATCTGATCGAGCTGGCCAACTCGCGAGGCGGCCGGGACAACATCACCGTCGTCCTCGCGCGCGTGGAGGGAGGCGGCCTCCGGCCGCCCAACCCTGCGGATCCGGTCCAACCCGAAATCGTCTAGTGTCCCGTTTGAGAAGTGGCGTGAGCGCTAAGGGGGCCGAGGCGCGCGGGGGATAAGGCTCGACGCCGGCTCCGATCCACTAGCGATCGACGTACGGACCCAGAGGATCGTCGAAGTCGAACCCGAAATACCGCGGATTGGAGCCCACGACCGCAGCGGAGAAGATCTTCAGCACGTAGTCCTTGGTCTCTTCCGGCATGCGGTCTCCGTACTCGGTCAGGAACCGCCAGTAGTTCCGCCACTCGGGATCGGCCGGCACGTCCTCGAACGTGGCATCGAACACGGCGTCCGGGGTCGAGAGGCCGCTGAGGCGGGGCAAGACCCTGTGCTCACCCCAGTTGTACGATGCCATGACGAGCAGCCCCGACGCTTGCGTCAGAACGCCGTGAAGGTCTAGCAGGTATCTCGCCGCCGCGTCGGTGGCCAGGAAGAAATTCTGCCGCTCGTCCAGCGGATCCTTGGCGTCGGTATCGGCTTTGAGTCCGGGATTGAGCCCGTATCTCCGAGCGGTCGAGGGAATAAACTGCCAGGCCCCCTTGGCATGACCCCAGCGGGTGGGCGGACCCACGCGGTCGGGAATGAAGTCGCTCTCTTGAAGCGCGAGATAGAAGAACTCCGGCGGCAGCCCGTTTTCCTGAAGCGTCTGCACGATGAACGGCGTGTATTCGCTCTCATCGGCACGAGCGATCGCGCGCCGAAATCTCTCCCTCCCTCGAGTCTGCCAATACTCGGCAATCTCCGACTTCACCGCCTGGACGAACTCGCGGGTCAGGGTCGTCTCGCTTTCGCCGAACGTTCGTGCCGTCCGGTAGATCAGTCGCTCTTCTTCACTTCTGAGCTTCCGGTAGACGCCCATGTCGCGAACATAGCCCTCGTACTGGGCGCTGAGACGAGCACGCTGCCCATCCAGGCGCGCGAGCTGCTCCGTCAGCTCCGCTCCGCCCTGGCGCTCGACCAGGCGACGGAGGTTTACGATGGTGACGTCGAGCTCCTTGAGCGACGTGAAGATTTCCCGGGCCTGGAGCCGCAGCTGTTCGTTCTGGACACGCTGATAGGCCGCGAGCCCGAGGGTCAGCAGCAACAGCGCTCCCAACCCCGCCAACCACCGTCGCCATTTACGCGTGTGCTTCTGCCGCACGGTGCGGTAGGCCTGCCGAATGAGCCGCGTGTGGTCACCGGCCGGGTGTTGGGAGTCCTCGTCGAAGTACCGCTCCATCACCCGAGACAGCGAGGGCTCCGGCGAGGCCGAGGAAGCCGGTTCGGCGGGAGAGGCACGGGACGCTGCGGCTTCGTGCTCGACGGTCGCACCACCGGGCGGGGCCGTCTCCATCTCCGCTACGGGCGCGGGGGGTTGTGGTGGCTCTTGGAGAACCAAGCCGATCTGCAGCTCGGGCCCGTCCCTACCGATCCGAACCACGGCGCCGTCTCGCAGCGGCGCGTCGTCGGTGCGGTGGCCATCCACGTACAAGCCGTTCGTGCTCGACAGGTCCCGAATTCTCCACTCGCCTCCGGCCCGGTAGACCTCCGCGTGGCGCCGGCTGGCCAACGGCGAGTCTACGCGAACGTCACAGCCCTCCCCCCGTCCGATCGAAAACCCGTCGCGGAACGCGCGGTCCAGGGTAGACGCGTCCGGAGACAGGCCCAGCACGCGAACGGAGCCCGGCTCGGTCATCCCGACGACGCGCCCGGGTGGTCGTCCCGGAACAGCTCCTCCACGCTCAGCCGTTGGCCGTTGGCCTGCTGGAACGGGAGCGGGAACGCATCTGTCTGCACGAACCCGGCGGCGATGAGAGACCGAACCAGCTCCAGAAACTCCTCCTCGGGCGCGTCTTGCGGCAGGACGCCGGAGGCCTGGAGCGCATGGAAGTGCTGCCGGACCGTGCCCACACCGTCACACTGGGCGATCAGGGCGGCGCCCCAGGCCGGACATTGTGCCTTGGACACGAAAGGCGACTCCGAGCCGATACGGAACTCGGCCGGGGTCCAGTTGAAGTCCTTCATGTCGTGCACCACCATGAGCCGGATCCTCGGGGAGGCGGTGAGCTTCGTATCCATGAGCGGGGGCGGACCCGGGGGAGCGACTTGAGCCGTCTCCCAACGCAACAACCAATCGAAATCCTTCCCGGTCGTCCGGGGTCCTCGTTGCGTGCGGGCAGTGAACACCTTCCTGGCGGACTCAGCCCGCTGTAGAACGAACGAGCAATAGAGGAGGTCCACCACCTCCAGCTCCGCAAACAGATTGTGCCGCCGCTCTACGGTATCGAAGTTCATCCGTCCGCGAATGGCCTCCCGAGCATAGTGCTCCGTCGGATGCATCGTCCCCATCTCGACGACCAGAACGTCGAACTCGTCCCTATGCGGGCCCAGCATGTCACGAACGCGGTCCTGGAACGGCTTCTTGTCTCGGTCCGTGACCATGCAGGTGCACTGGAACCGCCCGCCGGGCAGAAGGTGCTTGTGCAGATCAGCCACGATTCTGCGGGTGATCTGCTCTCCGTCCTGGCCTCCGTCTCGATAGATGTACTCCAGTTTTTCAGCAGGAATGTACGGCGGGTGGGCGACGATTCGGTCGAACTGCGCATCGCCCACTGGCTCGTACAGATCTCCCTCGAGCACAGTGACGTTGTTCACGCGGTTGAGGCGGGCGTTGAAGCGAGCACACTGGCTGGAACGCCTCGTGATATCCACGGCCCAGGTGTGCGCTGCATATCGCGAGGCGACCAGCGCGGCGATGCCGGTGCCCGAACACAGCTCCAGGAAACGCTCGCAGGGCTCGTGCGAGAGCGACGACATGAAGTGCTGCGTGTTCCGCGTGATCGCAGGGTAGACAACGTCGTCCTGGAGCTTTCCCGCGGGATCGTCGTCCAAGGGGTTGTGGTCGAGATCGGAGGCGATCCAGAGCCCTTCCGTAGGATAGATCAGGGCCACCGCCCTACAGCGACCATCGTCATGGTCGTCCACGAGGCCGAGGCGCAATAGAGTCTGGCGTTCGAAGTCGTTCAGGTGCTCGTCGAGCCAGTCGAGGGGTACAGGCTCCGCGTCCATGAACAGGCGTATGAGCAGGTCCAACCTGTCTTTGACATCGACCCGCTCCGTGCGGCCTTCGACGAGTGATTTGAAGTTGTATATCGTGGGCAGGTCCATCCGCTCACAGATGCGAGCGGTCGTGTATTGTGCGTCGGTCAGAAGGCGACGCAGTGCATCGAAGTCCTGTTCAGTGGTGAAGTCGAGCGGAAACATGTGGTTCCAATCAACAAGGTGAAAATTGCGCGCCTAGTGTTCCGTTTGAAAAGTAGTACCGGGGAAGCTCTGCCTGGACCACGACGATCGTGGTCCGGGAGCTCAAGGATCGTCCGCACCGGAGGCTTCTTCATCCGACAGCTCCTCCCAGAGCTGAATGCGTTGGGCCAACTCCACACCCCGTCTCGCAAAGCCCTCCAGGGTGGCCTCCACCGCCGCCGGCTCAACCGTTGAGGCGGACATCGCGATGCAACTCGACACCAGCGTGCCGACGATGCCCTCGGGCGGCGGTGCCGGCGGGAGATCGGCCGGCGCCAAGGAGTCCCCGCAGCAAAAGGCTGCGAACCCCACGAATCCCGCCGGACAGTCCAGACCCACCAACTCCGCCGCCTGCATGGCCTCGCGTCGTGCCTCGTCGCTGGGCTCCTGGATCCACGTACGTGTCACGTTGAGCGAAGCGAGGTGGGCATCGGGCGCATCCGGACCCGTCACTTCCCACGCACAGATCCAGGCCCAGCCCACCGCTTCGCGGTCCGGCAATGCGTGCGCGAGGAGCCGCACCGATTCGTGCACGAGCCCATCCTCGATCAGGCGATCTACGAGCTGCTCGAGCGTAGGAGAGTCCTCCACCGCGCTGCGGGTTTCGTCCGGCAACTCCGCCGCCTGCAGGACCGATCCGGCGGTCCTTCCCGATCCGAGGGTCGCGAGCGCATCCATCAGTTGATCTTCGTCAGGGCACCCTGGAGCGTCAGCATGGCGCTTCCCTTTGCGGTCGTCATCGGCGCCTGGACCTGGGCCGTCGCCTGACCCTGGATGTCGACCTTGATGCCTTTGACGGTAATTCCGGTCTGGTCGATCTTGATCGAATTGCCGCCGACCTTGAGCAGGATCTCCTGCATCGCGTCGAACGACGCCTTACCGGCTTTGACCTTGGTCGTGAGGTTGCCGGTGGCGATTTCCACTGTGCGGTCCTTGAAGATCTTCACGACCTGACTTCCCTGTTTGACCTCGATCTTCTGGTCGCCCTTCTCGATGGTGGCCACGTCCGACACGGAGGGTGGGCTGGCCTTCCCCTGACCCTTCACCGTGAGCGACCGCATGCCCTCGACGGTCCGGGTCTCGTTGTGCTCCACGAACGTGGTCAGGTCGCGCTCCGCATGGAGGTAGATCTCCTCCTTGTCCGTCAGATCCTCGAAACGGAGCTCGTTGAACGTCTTCGCGCCGCCGTCCATGGTCGTACGCGACTTGATGCCCGCCTGCGTTTGGTTCTTCGGCAAGTCGTAGGGAGGCATCTGGTTGCCGTTGTACAAGCTTCCCGTGACCACGGGCCGGTCCGGGTCGCCGTCCAGGAAAGAGACGATGACCTCCCAGCCGATGCGCGGCAGAAAGACCGACCCGAACTTGGCGCCCGCCCAGGGCGTGCCGACCCTGATCCAGCATGAGCTCTTCTCGTCGGACTTTCCTTCCCTGTCCCAGTGAAACTGGACCTTCACGCGGCCATATTTGTCCGTGTAGAGCTCTTGCCCACTCGGGCCCACGACCTCAGCCGTCTGTGTGCCTGCGATGACGGGCCTCGGCGTCTTTCGTTTCGGGCGGAACTTCGTCGCGATCGGGATCGCGACGAAGGAGTTGGAATACGTCGAGTCGGCGGCGTCGTCTCGCCACGGATTCTTACCCTCGTGACGCACCTCCACCGCCAGATAGTCGCCGTTGACATCCGGAGCGAAGTGTTTATCCAGGCTGAACTTGTATCCCGCTTGCATGGACCGCAGATTGCCACCGCCACGCAGCGTGGTCTCGAGACTCTCCATCTCGGTCATCCGCACGTCGGCCAAGGCCTGCCCGGTCCGTGTATCGGCGTAGATGCCCGGGTAATCGAAAACTTCGTATTTGCTGAGGTCGGGAATCGAGGACACCGTGTCGCTCGTGACCTCGAGCGTCTCGGCAGGTCGCTCAAAGTCGTAGTCCCGGGTCACGATCTTACCGGAGTGCACCTCCGACGACAGTTGGGCGGTCAGCAGCACGTCCTCCTCCTGCCAGGCCCCGGGCTGGGGTGCCATCCGGACCGCCGCTTGGGGAGCGCAGGGTTTGGAACCGGGAGAATCATCGGCCAACACGAGAACGTGCTTGCTCGCCTGGTGTTCGAAGAAGTAGTAGATGCCCTCCTCTTCGAGGAGCCTGGACACGAAGTCCAGATCGGACTCGCGATACTGCACGCAATACGTTCGGGCCGGATAGCTTCCTGAGAGCGCGAGACGAAAATCACGCGATGTCTTTTCGAGAACCTTCTGGATGATCTGGGGCGCCGTGAGGTCTTGAAAAACGCGGCAGTCCCGAGAGAAGCGCATCATCCACGTCCATGGGACGAGGTCCGCTTGGTACACTGCCAAAGGCTCGGGGGGACCGACCTGGGCGAAACGACTCACGACCCCGTTGAGGTGCCGCGTGCCGCCCGAAGCCTCGATCTCGACGGTCATCCATTTTCCGAGGATATCCTTGGCTTTCCAAGTGTCTCGCTCTGAAAGCAGCACGCATTGGAACGTGAACGAGTCGGACAGCCGCTCAGTGCCTGAGAAGGACTTGAGCAGGAAATCGTCCGCGTCCAGGGACTCGCCCCGAACCTTGAAGAGCCGATTTGTTTGCGTATAGTCTGTCATCGACGGAGGGTGGGCAGGTCGGACCGCACCCGAGGGTGCTCCGCTGCCCAGGGAGATCCGTGGCGCGCATTCGGACTCCGGTGAGGAGAGAACACGAAACCGGGCCTGACGCTCGCGCCCGCGTCAGCCGGATCCACGCTGCACAATGTCGTGTCTGACGGGCCGGAAGTCCAACGGGTCCGTCGAAATTTGTATCCCACAATGCGGAGCGAGCCTACCCCGTGAATTACGACGAGCCCACCGTCGTCGCCGGATCCGGTGGCTTGGACCCAACCGAGATCCGCAGTCGGGCAGCCTCTCGACTGGCCGGAACGGCAGAGGTCCTCGGGGAGTTGGGGCGAGGGCCGGCGGGTGCGGTCGCGTTGCTGGGTCGGTCGCTCCGGGACGGCACGCTCGTAGCTATCAGAGCACAGCCACACCCCGGTCAGGTCGATGGGCTGGACGTCCAGATCATGTATCGGCTGGACGAAGCGCTGCCCGAGCTGCGAGGCACTTGTCCGGGGTGCGCCAACCGATTGAGCACGTGGAGTCGGTTCTGTCCATACTGTGCTATCGACTTGGTGGGCATTGCCGTATCTCACTCCGGACGATCTCGTGCCGAGCTCTTGGCGCTGGTGCGTCAGGCGTGCGAGGGTCGCTACGAGCTGATTGGCGAGTTTCGAGGCCGAGGAGAAGGCAGCCTGCAGTATTTCGGGCGCGACCCCGAAACGGGCCGTATCCTGGCCATGCAGCTGACGGAGACCGTCGTAGCCGGCGACAGACGCTCGGGCAAAGACCGGCGACGAGGGGGCGACGGCAGCCACAGTGATCGACGCGTGAGGAACGTTCCCGTTCCCGTGGACCGGAGACAGTCCGGCAAACCCAGATACAGCCTCGACCTAACGGAATTCGACAACCCCCTGAATACGTCACGGGATAGTTAGCCGCCACTTCACCGGCTTGTGCCCCCCGCACGGGACACCCATGATGGTCTTCGTGGGCCAGCAGTAAGGCGCAACGCCCATCCATCCCCAGCGGATCTCGTTTCTATGTACCACGCACTGCACCTTTCGGTGGCCGTGGGCTTGTTGGCGTGCACAGCCCAGTCCGTTCCGGCACCCGCTCCCGTGTCTACGGACGCGTCCGCAACTGCCGTCGAAACACCCACCCGTCCCACAGATCCACAGACGGTCCCACCGGGCGTGGGGATACTTCCGTTCACGAACGGGGGATCCTACGGCCAAGATGCCGAAGACTTTGCGGCACTCCAGGTGGGACTGCAGCAGATTCTGATCACGGAGCTCGCCCAAAGCCCCGACCTGCGTGTCGTCGAGCGTAGCCGCCTGCGGGAGCTCATGGCGGAACAGGACATCCCTCAGGATCGGGTCGACGTGGAATCCGCGGTGCAACTGGGTCGCATTGTCGGTGCGCGGTACATGGTGATGGGTGGCTTCGTCGACTGGTTCGGAGATTTCCGGCTGGACGCCCGTATCGTCGATACGGAAACCACGGAAGTCCTTGAGGCGGATCGGATTCAAGGAGACCGCGCGGACATGCTCTCCATGGTGGTGACGCTGGCCAGCCGCATCACCGAGCGAGCCGATCTGCCCGGTCTACCCACGGCCGAACGAGAGGCGCGCGCGGATGTCGAAGTGCCGCCGGAAGCCGTCACACTGTTTTCCCACGCCATGGTGTCCAGGGACCTCGGACTCGAGGAGGAGTCCGAAGCCATGCTGCGTGAGCTCACGGAACAGTTCCCTGATTTCGTGCAGGCTCGTCAGGCGCTGGAGCAGGGAGTGGGATGATGAATCGGTCCATATCCATCGCACTCATGGCCGCCGCCGTCGTATGCGGGGGCTGCGCCACCGCGCTCACCGTCGACCCGTCCGACCTGCCGATGATCGAGCGGCAGTTGGAGGCCGATCCTACCGACGCCTCGCTCCTTCAGCGGCACGCCGTGGGGCTGTACGCCGCCGGGGACTGCGGACGCGCGATCCCGGCGGGAGAAGCCGCCAGCAGGGCTGCGCCGTCCAGCGAGGTCGGCACGCTGGTCCAAGGCATGTGCCTCGAACAATCACAGCAATACGACCGGGCCATCTCGATCTATGAAAGCTACTTGGAGGCGTACGGCCGAGAGTCCGGCGCCTCCGCGGTGGCCGCGCGCGCGGAACTGGCTGCGCGTGCCTTGGCCACGCAGTTGGCCCAAGCGGCCATCGCGGGTGAGAACCCGCAACGGCCCGCGGACCCGGAGACCACCGGAGTGTTGCCGCTCGTAATCGTCGGCGACAGCGCGCTGGACGCCCTGTCCCTCGGACTGGCGCACATGATGACCACCGACCTTTCGCTGTTGCGCAGGTTCCCGGTGGTGGAGCGGCTCCAGCTCCAGGCTCTTCTCGACGAGATGCGGCTCGCGGCCACAGACCGGGTGGACCCGCAAACCGCCGTCCGCGTGGGTCGCATGGTCGGAGCCGGCCGCTTGGTTCAGGGATCCATGATCGCCCAACTGGAGGAGACGACGTCCCTCAACGCCAGCGTGGTGCTGACCTCCGGCGACGTCGTGCAGGCCACCGGCGAGGAAGGGGCAACCAGGGACCTCCTGGCGTTGGAGAAGCAGTTGGTCCTGAGCCTCGCAGGCGACCTGGGGTACGTGCTTACAGAGGCCGAGCGCCAGCGCATCCTGGACAACGGACCCAGAAACCTCAGGGCTCTGTTGGCCTTTTCCGATGGCCTGCTGGCGGAGAGCCATGGAGATTGGGCCACCGCAGCCGAACACTACGGCGCCGCGCTACGTGCCGATCCCTCCTTCACGGAAGCTCGTCAACGGCTGCAGATCACCGCAGCCCTGGCCGCGATGCCCCCCGGCTTCACCGCTCCGCTGGGCACGCTGGGTGACGAGCTGGACCGCGCCGTCCAGGACGAGCTGCGGTACGCCGGGGTGGAGAGCCAGCCGGGAGCCCGTATCGCCGGCATCATCGACCTCACGGGACACCAATCGGAGCGGAGTCCTCCGGGTGATCCGATCGACATCGTGGTCGACCCGCCTCGCGGCCCCGAGCCCAGCAGCTTTCTGATCAACTTCATCCTACGGCTTCAAATCCCGGGGCGTTGACCATGGCACCCAAGGCGCGCACAGCCGTATCGGCGGGCATGTTGCTTCTGGCCGTCACCACTCCTTCGCTGGAAGCCCAGGTCTCCGCCCAAGGGGCGGTGCTCTTCGAGCGATACAGCTTCGACTCCGGGTGGAGCTTCGCGAACGTCAGCGAGCTGTCCCTGCCCTTCTCGGTCTCCTATCCGTTGGGCAACGCGGCCCGCTTCACCTTTTCGTCGGGGTACACGCGCATCGTGCTCTCACCCACGGCCCAGGGGAGCGACGAGATCGTGGTGAGCGGGCTCACCGACAGCGAGGCCCGTCTCACGGTCGACGTGCTGCGAGACCGGTTGTCGCTGCTCGTGACTGGCCGGATCCCGACCGGGATGGACGGCCTGGGTGTCGATCAGGGCGCCGTGCTTGGCGTCCTGGCCACGGACGTGCTCGGGTTCTCCACCCGTAGCCTCGGGTCCGGAGGCAGCGTCGGCGTAGGGTTTTCCGGCGCCATCCCGGCGGGACGCATGGGGATTGGATTGGCCGGGACCGTCACGCGGGCAGGCACGTTCACTCCGGTTGAGGGCGTCGGGCAGGAGCTCCGCCCGGGAACCGAGTTCCGGCTGCGCGCCGGTGTCGAAGGCCCGCTCGGCGAAACGGCATACCTACGCGCCGCGGCCATCTTGGCCCGGCGTAGCGACGACGAGGTGAACGGGCAGGCGCTGGGCGTGGGAACGCGGATCTCCGGATACGTCTCGTTGGATCAGCGCGTGGGGAGATCGGTTCTGACCTTTTACGCGTTCGACCAGTTGCGAGCGGATCCGCAGGTCGAGAACACCGCCCTGGGCGGTGGAGTCCTGCCCAAAGGAAACCTGTTTGCGGCCGGAGCGCAGATGGACATTCCGGTGCGACGCCGACTCCGCGCCACGCCCCGGATCGAGTTCCGGCGCGCGGACCAGGCTCTCGATCTCCTGCAGTCGGACCTGGTCGAGCTCGGCACGTCGTTCCGGTTCGGCGGAGACGTGCGGTACCGGATCCGGCCACTCGTGGACATCGTCGTGGAGGCCAGCGGACTGGTGGGCAACGTCGTGGACGCAAGCAACGACGTGGGAGCCAACGGCTACCGGTTCGGCGCCAGCGTGCAGCTGGGACGCTAGCCCCCTGCCAACCCGTCCAATAGACGGAGCAGCCGGTCGACGGTGACCCCGTGCAGCAAGCGTCGGCCCTCGGCGTCGCTCCCTCCGTAGAGCACCCCGATCACCTCGCCGTCCGCATTGAAGAAGGGACTTCCGCTCGCTCCTTCCGCCCCGTACCCGTCGACCTCGAAGCGACCGGGCGAAACTGAGCTGACGACACCCGCGGAGACAATCGCCGCCGCGGGTTCGTTGCTCAGGTCGGCTGCGCCGCCGAGCGGAAATCCGATGAGGGCCACGGCCGTGCCGGGTTCGGGTCCCGGCGTTGCCGACCCGAACCCTTTCACGGTGGGCACCGAGCCCCGCAAACGCTCGATTCTGAGGAGAGCCAGGTCATCTTCCGACGCCAGGGCCGCGACGCGGGCGGGGAACACCTGGCGGGACCCGTCGAACTGCACGCCGATACGTGTGGCGGCGCGGTCGGGATCCCGGAGCACCAGGTGTCGGCTGGTGGCCAACACTCCGGTCCGCTCCACGGCGAAGGCGCCTGCCCGTGAAGCGTTGCCCTCCGGAAAACTCCACGTAGAGCTTGGCCACCGCCGGCCGATTGGCGGCTTCTATGGCGCTGTAGTCCGTGGTCGCAGCAAGCTGCTGCCGCATCAGCGCGGTTTGGGCGCCGAGGAGATCCCGCCGCAACGCCTCCAAGTCATCGTCGTTCTCGGGGCGACCGGCGAGCCTCTGCCGCAACGCCCGGAGCTCCGCTTCACTTGCGGCGAGCGCCTCCGCCAACCCCGCGGCGCGCCCCACCGTCTCCGACTGGACGCGTCGGCTCTCGGACAGGATCGAGTCGATCTGCGCACGTAGGGACCGGGATTCCGCCTCGCGCGCGCGTTGGCCGTTCCGAAGGCTGACGACGTAGAACGCGGAGAGGCCGAGCACGAGGGCAGCGAGGACCAAGACGGCCCAACGCAGCGGGCGCGTGGCCCTGGCGACGCGCAGCCGAATCTCGCCGGTGTCGAGCCGTCCTCCCGAACGGCTCTTCCCGGAAACCGGAGTCTCCCCGGGAGAAGCGCCGATCGTGACCTCGACCACGGGTCCGCCCGCGCCGAACTGCACCTGATCTCCCGATCGCAGGCGAGCGTACGCGGCAATGCGGGATCCGTTGAGGAACGTGCCGTTGCGGCTGCCCAGGTCGGACACCATCCACACACCGTCTTTGAGCTCGAACACCGCGTGGCGGCGTGACACCTCGAGCTCGGCGGCGGGATCGAGCTGGAGGTCCATGTCGGCAAAGCGTCCGACGGTGACGGCGGGCGGCATCAGCCGTCTCTCCAGACCGGCTTGGGGACCGGTCAGGACCCGGATACGGGCCTCGCCGGGGAAGCCCCTAGCTCCCCTAGCAGACGAGATAGGCACGGCGCGTGTCTATGCCCAAGGCTTCCGCTCGGCACCACCAGGTCTCCGCCGCTCCCGACTCCCCGATCAGGTCCGAAGCCTGGCCGGCGATGAACGCGGCGAGACCACGGCTCTGACTATCCAACCGGTCACCGAGGTTCCAGAACGTCTGCGCGGTGTCCCGGTACGCGCGGGCTGTGGTGGCGTCGGCGGTGAGCACTCGCTGGAAGAGCCGGCGGAGCGTTGCTTCCGCGTCGGCTTCGGGGGTCGGATCGGTGGTAGCAGACGACTCGGGTGGCGTAGGCCCGACGTTACCGGCCACGGTGACGGAAAGCGTATCGGTGAGCTCGACTCCTTCGACTACGGCGGAGGCGAACAGCCGAGTCCGGCCCGGCCTTGCCGCTCGAACCCGACCGTCATTCTCGAGCGTGGCGATGCCCGGGTTCTCCACCCGCACGGTGGCCTCCTCACCCGGTACGGGATTGTCCAGGCGATCGAACAAGCCGGCGGCGACGGTGGCGCTTTCACCCGGCGTGAGGGTCAGCGTGCTCGGCGCGATCGCCACCCGCGCCACCGGACCGGGCACGACCTCCACGGCGCCGATGACCGAATCGGCCGCAAGCGTGGCGATCACTGTGGTCGACCCTGCCAAGCGGCCCAGGAGCGCGCCGCCATTCGCCTGGACCTCGACCACCGCCGGATCGGCACTCCGCCAGGTGACCCGCGACGGATCTACCGGCTCGCCATCCGCAAGCAGACGAACCTGAACCGTGTCACCTGCTCGGATCCGGCCGGGCGCCGGATCCAACTGCAGCTCGGGCGCGCCGCCACCGAGGATCCACACCGCCATCGCAACCGCCGCGCCCATTCCGGCGGTCGCGCCGGCGAGCGTCCAGGGCGAAAGCCGCGACCGCACAGCCCGACCCGCGGAGCCTGAAGACGACGCGGCGACTCGCGTCTCGGGCAAGCTGGCCGCGACCGCCAGCGCCGCTCGGCCCAGCTCCGGCGCCGAGGCGTAGCGCCGGCCGGCGTCGTACTCCAGCGCCCGGTCGATCACCTCTTGCAGGCCGGCCGGAAACGCCGCCCGGGGCACCGCCGAGGCCAGCGGCAAGGGCTTGAGGGCCGGTGTGCCCTTTTCCGAAGGGCAGCCGGCCCGTGAGCATCCGGTAGAACACCACGCCCAGCGAGTACACGTCGCTTCTCGGATCCGGCTCGTCCCCGCGAAGGTGCTCCGGACTCATGTACTCCGGAGTGCCCGCGACGAGGCCGACCCTGGTGACCTCCTGATCTTCGAGGCCGCCGGCCGCCTTTGCGATGCCGAAGTCGACCACCTTTACCACGTCTCCGCCGTCGGCACCGGAAGCGACCATGATGTTGCCCGGCTTGAGATCTCGATGGACGATGCCCTTCGCGTGCGCCGCCCCCAGCGCTTGGGCAACCTGCATCGTGATCCCGGCCGCACGCTGCGGCGTGAGCGCCCCCTCCTCCTTCAGGATCTCCGCCAACGACCTTCCGTCGATCAGCTCCATGGCCAGGAACGTCAGGCCCTCGGGCGTCTCTCCGAAATCGTATACCGCACAGACGTTTGGATGGCTGATCGTGGAGGCGTTGCGGGCTTCGCGGTGAAAGCGGGCCAGGGCGTCGCCTTGGTCGGCCCAGGTGGAGTTCAGGACCTTGATGGCGGCCTTGCGCTTGAGCTTCAGGTGTTCGGCCTTGTAGACGGTTCCCATCCCACCGCCCCCCAGCCGCTCCAGCACGCGGTACCGGCCGATGACCGTTCCCGCCAGGCCCTCCGTCTCCGGAGACGGCAGGGGCGTCGCGTCGTCCCCGCAGAACAACGCTTGATCGGGCCACTGTCGGCCACATGTCGGACACTGTTTCACGAGTGGCTCACCTCAGTCGGGGAACGGTCCGGCGGGCGACAATCGTCCGCCGCGCAAATCCGGGAGGGAGGGGGCCTTCTCCTCCCTGCGGGCTTCGAGACAACGCGGCGACGTGCTCGGCGCGAATGTTGGCGACTCTTCTCGTGCCGTGACGATGACGGCAGTGTCGCTGAGGTGACCCCCTCCGTCGGCCATCACGAACTGGAGGAGCGTGCTCGAGTAGTCCTGGAAGGCGATACAG
>CBDCVX010000008.1:0-155529 GCA_965223195.1 Longimicrobiales bacterium | reverse complement strand
GTCCTTGTCTCCCTCACCGAAGATGTGGCGCCGCTCGGAGTGCCCCACGAGCGCGTGGGTGGCCCCGGCGTCTCGCGCCATGCCCGCGGAGATCTCGCCCGTGTAGGCGCCAGCCTCTTTCCAGAAGATGTTTTGGACTCCCAGCGCAACGCCGGGAGGGGCGGCGGCCCGCGCGGCCGCCAACGATACGGCGGGCGGAAACACCAGAAGGGAAACCGGATCGGCAGCCAGCTCCCGCAGGCGCTCGAAAAACGTCTCGGCTGCACCGGGGCCGTGGTTCATCTTCCAGTTACCGGCTATGACCGGCCGTGCCGTCATGAAACCTCTCCTTCGGTAAGCGCCTCCACTCCCGGCAGCGACTTTCCTGCCAACAGGTCCAGCGACGCTCCGCCGCCGGTCGACACGTGGCTCAGGCGATCTGCAACCCCTACGGACTCCGCCGCCGCCGCCGAGTCTCCGCCGCCCAGCACCGTGAGCGCGCCCGCATCGGACGCCTCGGCGATGGCCTCGGCCACACCGCGGGTGCCGGTGGCGAAGGGCGGCATCTCGAACACCCCCATGGGGCCGTTCCAGACCACGGTGCCGGCTCCGAGGATCTCTTCGCGGAAGAGGGACAACGTCCTCGGGCCGATGTCCCCGATGCGATCACCCTCCCGAACCGAGGTGCGGTCGACCACCCGGGTCGTGGCGTCGGCCGAGATCTGGCCTGCAACCACGCAATCGACCGGAAGAAGGAGCCGCTCGCCTGCCCTGGCCAGGGTCTCCTTGGCCAGGTCTACGCGGTCTTCCTCGACCAGTGAGGCTCCCACGTCCAACCCCAAGGCGAGGAAAAACGTGTTGGCCATCGCCCCGCCGATGAGCAATCGGTCCACCCGGTCCAGCAGGGCGTCAACCACGTCGATCTTCCCGGAAATCTTCGCACCTCCGAGCACGGCCACGAACGGGCGCTTCGGATCGTCCAGGGCGGACGACAGGAAGGCCAGCTCCCGCTCCAAGAGGAGGCCGGCAACGGCCTCGCCCGAGCGCTCCTGCATGGCCCGGGCGACGGCCTCGGTCGACGCGTGGGCACGGTGGGCCGAGCCGAACGCGTCGTTCACGAATACGTCCGCCAACGAGGCCCACTCGCGGCCCAGGTCCATATCGTTTTCGGTTTCGCCATCCGCATAGCGGGTGTTCTCCAGCACGAGCAGGCCGTCCACGGGCAGTCCGGCGACCGCGTCCCGCACCTCGGGGCCGTGGGCGGCGGGCGCGAAGGACACCGGCCGATGCAGCAGCTCACTCAAACGCTCGGCAACCGGCCTGAGCGACGTTCCGGGCTCTCCGGGCGTCTTGGGCCTTCCCAGGTGGGAGAAGAGGACCAGGCGAGCGCCGGCGTCCAGCAAATGGCGCAAGGTGGGCAAGGCCGCCTCGATCCGGGTATCGTCCTGCACGACACCTTCCGAGAGCGGGACGTTGAGGTCCACTCGGATGAGAGCGGTTCTTCCTTGGAGTTGGGAGGGCGAGAGGCTCCGGACGGTCTTTTTGTTCAACATCCGGAAGTGATCGCCCGAAACCGGAGTTGGCGCAACCGATTCGGTTTCTGGCACGCCTACCTACCGAGCCTTCTCCGAATGCCGAACACCTCGTGCCGGGACGCTAGTGTCCCATTTGAAAAAGTAGTGTGGCATTCGAAGGCCGATGTGCTCACCCTACTTTTCGAACGAGACACTAGTTCATGGCGCGAATGCCGGAGTTTCCGGCGTTCGCCACGACCGGCGGCGGATTGCCCTCTCCCGTCGGCTCCGGCGGCACCACTTTGTCGTCGAGGTCGATGTGGACTCCGATGCTGACGTCCGCTAAATCGGCCACGACAGGCGCCTCGGGGATCCGGAACTGGCTGGGCGGTCGAAACTGCACGTCGAACTCCACCCATGTGCCGACCGGCTGGGCTTGGCGACGGGCCGGCGAGAACCGCAGCATCGGCGCCGCCTGCAGCGCAGCCCGGTCCAAACGCTCCACCCCGGAAGATCGCACGATCTCGTGCTCCCGGACCGCACCGCCCTCGTCCACCCACAGGATCAGTCGGACGGCGCCGCCGACGCCCTGCCGCTGAAGCCGAGGAGGATAGTGGAGCGCCACGATGGCCTCGGCTTCCGCTTCATTGCGAATGGCCGGATAGGCGATGTCCGGTACCAATCGTGTGATCGGCTCCGACGCCCACGCCACCGGAGCCGCGGGCTGCGGCTCGGACCGCTCCGCCGGCTCAGGCACGAAGACGGGTCGATGCTCCCGGACAGCCACCTGGGGCACTACCTGTCGCTGTTCGGGCGCGGCCGGACCGTCCGCACCCAGACCCAGGTGCACGAGCTTCACCAACGACGCCCTCGCCTGCGGCGCCGCGGCAATTGCGAGGGCAGCGGCCACCGCGGCCACGCGTAGCGGCACCTTCCAGGCGCCCTTTCGGGCGGCCGCCACCTGCTCAGTGTAGGACTGTTCGAGCTCGGCTTCGAGCTCGGGACCAAACGACGGCCGCTCCCAGATCTCGATCGAGCTCAACTCCTCGTGGAGTGACTCGAGAGACGGGGGCAGCTCGTCCCGGCCCTTTCGATCTATGGTCATTCTGATTCCCGATCAGACAATGCGTTTTTCAGTCTCGCCAACGCCCTGTGCAGCCGGACGGCCACGGCGTTGGCGCTGATTCCCATGGCTTCGGCGATCTCTCCGTTCGCCAGCCCGGCCCCGTAGCGGAGCGACAGGATCTCTTGATCCGCCGAACGCAGGCTCCCGGAGGCATTCAGCACGGTCTGTACCCGTTCCTCCCGAACCATACGGACCTCGGGAGATTCCTCGTGTGCGACCAGGTCGGGCACACGATCCAGGGACACGTGCAGCGAACCTCTTCTGCGGAGCGAGCGCAGGTGATCCGTCACGGCGTTCCGAGCGATGCGTAACAACCACGTTCGCGGCGACGCCTTTCCGGGATCGTACCTGCGAAACGACCTGAGCGCCTTCATGAAGACGTCCGAGGTCACATCCTCCGCGGCCTCACGCGTCGCCACCCGAAACCGGACATACCGGTACACGGTCTCCCGATGACTCGAATACCACAGCGAGAAATCGCTGGGCAGCGCCGAGTCTCTCGGGCGGACCTGTTGGCCCGCCGGGCGGTCGGCCGCCTGGGGCGCGCGGTCGGGATGTTGTGGAGTTTGCATCATTCGTTGATACGCCGAATTCGGCCGGAAGTTACGTCTCAAACACGCGCAGGCAGCCGTTTTCCCACGAACTCGACCAGGTCCACGACCCTGGACGAGTATCCCCATTCGTTGTCGTACCAGGCCACCACTTTCACCAACCGGTCGTCGATGACGTTGGTGCTCGATCCATCCACGATGGCGCTGGCCGGGTGTCCGGTGTAGTCGATCGAAACCAGCGGCTCGTCCGAATACGCGAGGATGCCGTCGAGCCCTCCGTTCGCCGCCGCACGGAGCGCTTCGTTCACCTCTGCCACATCGGTGTCTCGGTCCACCTCGGCCACGAGATCGACGATGGACACGTCCGGCGTGGGCACCCGAAACGCCATTCCGTCCAGCTTGCCTTCCACCTCGGGCAGCACGAGTGCCGTGGCCTTGGCCGCTCCGGTGGTCGTGGGAATGATCGACATGGCCGCCGCACGCGCACGGCGAAGGTCCTTGTGGGGAGTATCGAGAATCCGCTGATCGTTCGTGTACGAATGGATGGTGGTCATGAGTCCCCGGCGGAAGCCGAACCGGTCCAGGATGACCTTGACCACGGGGGAAAGGCAGTTGGTGGTACAGGACGCATTCGAGATCACGTCGTGATTGTCGGGATCGTATTGATCCTGGTTCACGCCCAGCACCAGCGTGACGTCCTCGTTTTTCGCCGGCGCGCTGATGATGACCTTGCGTGCGCCGGCCTGCAGGTGCTTGGCCGCCTGATCGCGGCTTCTGAAGATCCCGGTCGACTCCACGACGACGTCGATGTCCAGCTCGGCCCAGGGGAGCTCGGCCGGATCCCGTTCACTGAAGACCAGGAGCGCGTCCCCATCCACGACCAGACCGTCATCGGTGACGCCCACGTCGCCGGGATAGGTGCCGTGGACGGAATCGTATTTGAGCAGGTGGGCCAAAGTGGCGTTGTCGGTCAGATCGTTGACCGCGACGAAATCCAGATCGTCTCGGCCCGTTTGCTTGGCGGCGCGGAGCACGTTGCGGCCGATTCTGCCGAACCCGTTGATGGCGACCCGAATGGGCATGGACCTTCTCCTTATGAACTATGAACGCCCGTCGCGACGCTCGAAGGGGAGTGCGCGGGCGAAAGTGACAAGAGACACCGATGTGACGCCGGCCCGAGCGAGGGCGGAAGCAGCCGCTACGGCAGTGGAACCGGTCGTGAGCACGTCATCCACCAAAATGACATGACCCTCCCGCAGCGCTCCCCCTTCGGGCAGCTCCGCGTAGAAGGCTCGTTGGACGTTACGAACACGCTGCCCGCGCTGCAAGGCGACCTGGGAGACCGAAAGATCGCGCCGTTTCAGGACGCATCGTACTCCCCTGCCCGTTCGTTCGGCGATCCGGCGCGCCAGGACTTCGGCCTGGTTGTAGCCGCGGCGCCGAATCCGTGCCCGCGTGGTGGCGATGGGGACCAACGGGCCGGCGGGACAGGCATCAACCAACGGGGCCATCTTCCGGGCCATCACCCCTGCGATGACCGGCCAGTGGTGGTACTTGAGCGATCGGACCAGTCGGGCTGCGGGATCTTCGTGGACCACGGCCGATCGCGCTCCCAAGAGCAAAGCGGGCCAGGTGCTGCAGTCCAAGCAGGGCAGCTCCCCGGCACCCGTGCCTCGCGGGGCGTGGCAGCGCGGACACCGTGGCCAGGGAATCTCTCTGAGCTGTGTGAGGCACCCGGGACATACGGGATCGCGGGCGCCCTCGGGCAGATATACCAGACCGCACCCCAAGCACTCCGCCGGCAACAACGCGTCGAACAACCCGAGAACCGTGCGGCCTGCGGTCCGGAGACCGTGCAGAACCGTATCTCCCCAGGCCACTCGCACGGTCAATCAGCGCCTCCTCCGTCCAACGCCGCGTTCAGCGCCGTTCGCATGACCTCGGTGGGCGCGTCCACACCCGTCCAACGCTCGAACGCGATAGCACCCTGGTGGACCAACATGCTCCGGCCGTCCACTGCGGGAAGCCCGCGGTCGGCCGCGGCGCCGACCATCGGGGTGCCGCCCGGCCGGTAGTTGAGGTCGAACACGCCGCCCACGGTGCCGAGAGCGTCCAGGTCGACGGGAAGCTCGTCCGTGGACACGCGACCCAGGGAGGTCGCGTTGATCACCAGATCGAACGCCTCGCCCTCCAAGGAAGCGGCTCCGTCCGCGACGCGGACCCGTGAGCCGCCGATGCGTCGGGCGATGGCCCGCGCACGCTCGTGCGTACGGTTGAGCAGGACCACCTCTCCCACCTCGTCCGCCATCAACGCGGCGAGGACGGCGCGGGCAGAGCCCCCGGCGCCGCACAGCAGGACACGTCCGCCCCCGACCGCTCCATCGAAGGCTTCTCGGGCGCTACGCCGAAATCCATCGAGGTCGGTATTGTCGCCCGCAACCCGCCCCTCCTCCGACCAGAACGTGTTGCACGCCCCGGTCCGACGAACCGAGTCGGAGGGAAGGTCCAGCAGGGTTGCGGCCCCCTCCTTGTGCGGCACGGTGATGTTCCCACCACCCCCACCGAAACACTGCGCACGCAGGACCGGCCCGAGCTCCTCGGCGGGGGTGGCCTGCGCTACGTACACGGCGTCCAGCCCGGCCGCTCGCAGCGCGGCGTTTTGGATAACCGGCGACAGAGAGTGTGATACCGGATCGCCCAGAAGCACGAGCAAACGGGTCGATGCCCGCACGGTGAAGTCGCTCATCTCGACAATGCCGGCTCCAGCCGGTCCAATGCCCGGCCAACCAGGTGGAGGAGCTCGACGAACGTTCGATCGTACGTCTCCTGCGACCCGCCGAACGGATCGGGAACGTCCTGTTGGACATCGGGCTCGTCATCGGAAGCGAAGGCCGCCAGAGTGGAAGCCCGCCCTCCCAAGCCGACTTGTTCCAGCAGGTCGCGGTGGCCACGCGTCATGGTGAGCACCAGGCCGGCGGCCTCGACCAACTCCGGCGTCACCAGCCGGCTGCGATGACCCGACAGGTCCAGGCCGGCCCGTCGGGCAGCTTCCAGCGCGCCCTCGCTGGCCGGGGAGCCCTCGGATGCGAACACTCCTGCCGAACCGACCGAAACCCCGGACCAGCCACGCTCCCGGAGCGCGTTGCGGGCAATAACCTCCGCCAGTGGGCTTCGGCACGTGTTGCCCGTACAGACGAACAGGATACGGAACCCGGGTGGATCCCCTGCGGAGGGCTGGTGAGAAGATCCGGACGCGACGACTCCCTCACCCAGGCCGGGCACGAGAGGGGCCAATCGCTCTTCGGGCACGGCGCCCACGCGAAGGATGCGAGGTGGATGCCCGGAGAGGTCCAGGATCGTCGACGACACGCTCGACGGCGTAGGGCCTGCGTCCAACAGCCACAGCTCCGGCCCGGCGCCGAGTTGCTCCACTGCCTGCAGGGCCTCGGGTCCGGTCGTGGCCGGTGGTGTGCCGGGCACGTTCAGGCTGCTGGACGTGATGGGCTCTCCGAGGAACTCCAACAGCGCCTGGATCAGGGGGTGCGGATCGTAGCGGACCGCCACCCCACCCTCCGGCCCGACCACGTGGTCGGTCAAGCCCGGCCCAGTGGGCGGCAAGACGATCGTCAGAGGCCCCGGCCAGAACTCCGCCGCGAGTCGTTCGAAGAGCGGTGAGCCTCGCACCCACGCAGGCAATTCACCCGACGGCAGCAAGACCAGAAAGGGCTTTCCCCGAGGACGGGATTTGAGGCGGGCCAGTCGCTCCAGCGGCTCCTCACGAAGCACGGCGCCGATCCCGTACACGGTTCCGGTGGGATAGGCCAACAGCCCTCCCGCGCGCAGGTGGTCCGCCACCTCGGCCAGCGTGCCCGGATCGAGCCCGGTCGGCGGTACGAGCAGGTGCCGGGCTTGGGTCATGGTCGTGGTATCAAGCTCCGGGAACGGATGTCGGTGGTCTGCGGCCGGCCAGAATGGCCTCGGCCAGCATCAGGTCACGCGGATAGGTGACCTTGAGATTGTCCGGACTACCCCGGATGACCCGGACCGTACCACCCGCTCGTTCCACGAGCTGGGCGTCGTCCCAGGCGACGGCTCCGGAGCCACGCCGAGGGTGATCCTGCTCTGTCGCGTAGGCGGCCCGCAGCAGCGCGGCGGGAAACACCTGGGGAGTCTGCACCTGCCAGAGTCGGGCGCGATCGGGCGTTCCTTGGACCACGCCGTCGTCCGAGACGTCCTTGATGGTGTCCACGGCCGGGTAGCCGACGACCGCCCCCACTCCGGTCGTGGCCGTCTCAACCAATCGAGCGAGCGTCTCCGAGTCGACAAAGGGCCGCGCGCCGTCATGGACGCAGATCACGTCAACGTCTTCGGGCAGCGCGTCCAGCCCTCGGGCCACCGACTCCGTTCGCGTAGCGCCACCCGAAACGACACGAATCCGCGGGTCCCGGGCGGTCAGCCAGTCCGGCGACCGCTCCGCCCGGCCGGGCGGAAGCACAACGACCAATGCCGCCGTGTACTCCGGCGCCAACAACGTCTCGAGCGCCCACAGCAGCACGGGTCGCCCGCCCAGCTCGAGGAACGGCTTGGGCGCGCCTCCCATCCTTCGACCCGATCCGGCGGCGGGAACCACGACGCCGAGCTTGGGGATCACGGCAGGTCGTAGTCGTGAATGGGAGCTCCCTCGGGTTCTCTGCGCTCAACCGAGTCGAAACGGGTGTAGGCCTTGTGGAAGAAGAGGGGCACCGTCCCCGTCGGGCCGTTTCTTTGCTTGCCGATGATGAGCTCCGCCTGCCCTTCCAGCTCCATACGATCCTCGGGCTTGGCGTAGTATTCCGGCCGATACAGGAACATCACCAAGTCGGCGTCCTGCTCGATGGACCCGCTTTCCCGCAGATCGGAGAGCTGCGGCCGATGGTCGGTGCGCTGTTCGGGAGCACGGCTCAACTGGCTCAGGGCCACCACCGGCATATCCAACTCCTTGGCCAGCGCCTTGAGGCCCCGCGAGATCTCGCTCACCTCCTGCTGGCGGCTTTCTCTCGAACGATGTCCCGACATGAGCTGCATGTAGTCGATGATGAGCAGCCCGATATCGGTTTCGGCCTTGAGCCGACGGGCCTTGGCGCGCATCTCGAGCACGGTCGCGCCGGGCGAGTCGTCGATCCAAAGCGGCGCGGTGTTGAGATGGCCGGCGGCCGCTGCCAGCCGCTGGAACTCCGACTGGTTGAGCTTGCCCCGCCGGAGCTTCTGGGCGTCCACACGGCCCTCGGCGCACAGAAGGCGCTGAACCAACTGCTCCTTGGACATCTCCAGGGAGAAGATCGCCACCGGAACCTCGTGGTCGATCGCGGCGTTCTGGGCCACGTTCAGCACCCACGAGGTTTTCCCCATGGAGGGGCGCGCGGCGACGATGACCAGGTCCCCCCGCTGCAGACCCGCGGTCTTACGGTCGAGCTCCGCGAACCCGGAAGGGACGCCCGTGATGCCGGTGGCGGACTCCTGCAGCCGCTCGATGTGCTCGAACGTGGGCCAGAGGATCTCCTTGATCCAGACGAATCCTTCCCGATCGTGGCTCTGCGCCACCTGAAAAATTCGCTGTTCGGCCTCGTCCAGGACCTCTTCGACTTCGCGTTCGCCCTGCTCGTACACGTCGCGGATGATGTGGCTGGCGGAGTCGATGAGCCGCCGCAGCAACGCCTTCTCGCGGACGATCTTGGCGTGATAGGACAGGTTGGCGGCCGTGGGCACCTTGTCCACCAGCTCGGACAGGTACCGGGGGCCTCCCGCCGCCTCCAGCTCGTCGGTGCGGGTCAGCTCCTCCGCCAGGGTGACCACGTCGACCACGTCACCACGCTCGAAGATGCGGATCATGCTACGGAAGAGGCGGCGATTGGCCTCCCGGTAGAACATGGTTTCGGCGAGCACCTCCACGGCTTTCGCCACTGCGTCCCGGTCGATGAGCATCCCGCCCAACACCGATGCCTCGGCCTCGGGCGAGTATGGAGGCGCCCGGTCGTACCGCGGCTCCTCCACCGCACGAAGGGGCTGGGGAGATGCGGTCATTGCTGCGAGTCCATCACGTTCCTGAGGAGCTGGAGGTCATCCCAGGTAGGACGCGTCCATCCGGAGTTCCTGAGCAGTGCGGCCGGATGGTAGGTCACCACCACGGGCGTGCCTTGATAGCTGTAGATCTCACCCCTGAGCTTGCCCAGGGCCATGGCTTTTCCGGTCAGAAATTGGGCCGCGAAGCTGCCCACGGCCAGGATCACCTCGGGCTGGACCAGGGCGACCTGCCGGATCAGATACGGAGTGCAGGCTTCGATCTCGGCGGGCAGCGGATTGCGGTTCCCGGGCGGCCGGCACTTGAGCACGTTGCAGATGTACACGCTCTCTTTTCGGGAAAGGCCCACCGCCGCGAGCAACAGGTCGAGGAGCTTGCCCGCAGGGCCTACGAACGGAAGCCCGGTCCGGTCCTCCTGCGCCCCGGGGGCCTCACCTACGACCATCAAACGGCCCTTGGGATTGCCGTCGGAGAACACGACCTGGGTTCGGCCGCCGGAAAGTGGGCAGCGCGTGCAGGTGAGCGCTTCGGCTTCGAGCTCTTCGTATCCGCCCTCGACCGAAGCCGCGAGCCCGGCGTTCGGCACGGCTTCAGCCTCCACGTCCTCATCGGCCGGTCCGGGCGTCGGCGGTGCGGCGGAGGCCTCGGCCCGCAGCCGGCGGACCGACGTTCGCAACGCTTCGGGCTCTGCACGCTCCAGGAAGAGGTCGGGCGCTCCCAGCTCGATCAACTGCTCCAAATAGGAACGCAGCCGCTCGGGGTTCATCTGGCCCATCGGCCAGCCACGGCGTCCAAGATCTCCTCGGCCATTCGGTCCTTGCTCATGAGCGGAAGATCGATCGGATCGCCTCCCGGGGCGAGCAGCACCGCCCGGTTGGTCGTCGACTCGAACCCGGCATCGGGCTCGCCGGCCGGATTGGCGACGATGAGGTCGAACCCCTTTCGCTCCATCTTTGCCCGGGCGTGCTCGACGAGCCCGTCGGTCTCCAGAGCGAACCCGACGACGAACGCGCCGGCTTTGCGCGCGGGAACCGATTCGGAGGCGATGTCCGGGTTGAGCGCCGTCCGGATCGTGGGCGTCTCTCCGCTCTCCTTCTTGAGCTTATGCCCTGCGGGATCCACGGGACGAAAATCGGAGACCGCGGCGGCGAACACGATCAGGTCGGCCTCGGCGGCCGCCGACTGCACGGCGTCGTTCATCTCCTCGGCGGTTTCCACTTTCCGCACGTCGATCGCGTCGTGGAGGACCTGCGCCGTGGGGCCGGTTACCACCGTCACCTCCGCACCGCGTCGCCACGCCGCCCCGGCCAGCGCGAACCCCATGCGTCCGGACGACCGATTGCCCAGGTAGCGCACGGGATCCACCGCCTCCCGGGTGGGGCCGGCGGTGATCAACACGCGTTTGTCCCGGAACGTCGCGTCTGATCCGAGGAGCCGTCCGATGTGCTCGATGATCTCGGCGGGCTCGACCATCCGCCCGGCTCCTTCGCCCTCTCCGTGGGCCAAGGGGCCCGCCACGGGGCCAAGCACGCCGTAGCCCAGATCGTCCCGCACGTACTCCAGGTTCTTCTGCGTCTGGACGTGCGCGAACATGGCGTCGTTCATGGCCGGACAGAGCAGCACGGGTGAACGGGACGCGAGCAGCGTCGTGGTGAGAAGGTCGTCGGCCCGGCCCTGGGCCGCACGGGCCAAGAAATCGGCGGTGGCAGGCGCGACGCAGATCGCATCCGCGCCCTGGCCCAGCTCGATGTGCCGCGCCGCGCCTTCCGCGGAGAACAGATCCGTGAGCACGGCGCGTCCGGTCAGCGCCTCGAACGTGAGCGGCTTGACGAACTGCTGGGCCCCGGACGTCAGCACCACGTCGACGACCGAGCCCAGACGCGTGAGATCGCGGGCGAGCTGAACGGTTTTGTAGGCGGCGATGCCGCCCGTGACTCCCAGGACGACGCGGCGACCTTCCCAAGGCCGCCTGGGAAGAACCCGTGCCCCGCGAGACTCCACCCCTACTCGGCTCGGCGTCGGCGACCTACCAGTCGGAACTCGATTTGCCCGGACGTGAGGGCTTCGAGGGCCCGGGTCGTCAGCTTTTTCTGCTCTCCGAAGCCCATGGCTTCGTGGGGCAGCGTGTTCAGCTCGCGCGCGTACTTCGCCGCCACCAGCACGCCCAGATACTTGGAGTTCGTGTTCGTGGCCACGTCACCGGGGGTGAATACTCTCATCGGTTCTGATCCACCTTGTTTGTCGTTAGCTCAGCCGCTGTGCGTCGGTCGTTCCTACCGGCCCACCGCCGTCCGGCTCAGGCGGGCAGTTCCGCCTGAATGGTCTCCCGAAGGGCGCCGAGCCGATCGGCCAGCCCTTCGATTCGTTGTGGTCGGCGGGCGTCGGAGAGAACCACCGCGTGAACGGCCTCCACCGCATCGCCGAGCACTGTGTTTACCACAACACAGTCGAATTGCTCCACCTGCTCCAATTCGCTGATCGCGGTGGTGAGCCGGCGGTGTATTTCCTTGGCGTTTTCCGTGGCTCTTCCCCGCAGGCGTCGGATCATCTCGTCGCCGGTCGGCGGGAGCACGAACACCAGCAGCGCTTCAGGATAGCGGCTCTTCACCTGGAGCGCTCCCTGCACGTCGATGTCGAGCACGGGCGTCAAGCCCGACGCGCGGCACCGCTCGAGCTCGCGGACCGTGGTGCCGTAGCCGTGGCCGTGGACCCTCGCCCACTCCACGAGCTCACCGCTGGCGGCCATGTGCTCGAATCGCTCCTCGTCGACGAACTGGTAGTCGATGCCGTCCCTTTCCCCGTCCCGTGGCCGGCGGGTCGTTACGGAGACGGAAAAGCCGTAGGCGGGATAGTCGCGCACCAGGGCCCGCGCGATGCTCGTTTTTCCCGCACCGGACGGTGCGGCGAGGACCAGGGGAACCGGTTTGGCGAACAGCTCGGTCACTCCACGTTCTCCACCTGCTCTCGCAGCCGCTCGATCTCCTCCTTCATGCCCACCGCCGCGTGGGAGATCTCGCTGTCGTTGGCCTTGGAGCCGATCGTGTTGGCCTCACGGTGCATCTCCTGGATCACGAAGCCGAGCCGTTTGCCCACCGCCTTGCCGTCGGGGTTTTCGAGGGTTTCGGAGAAGAGCGCCATGTGCGAACGGAGTCGCACGATCTCTTCGTTGATGTCCCATTTCTCCGCGAGGTAGGCGACCTCTCGGGTCAGCCGCTCTTCGTCGACCGGAACGCCCGCCGCAAGGTCCTGCACCGCCGCGCGGAGGCGATCCCGCTCGGCCGTGAGCCGGGCGGGCGCTCGCGTTTCGACGTCGGCGACCAGGCGCCCCATGGCCTGAATGCGGCGCTCCATGTCGTCTTGGAGGCGCTTGCCCTCTGTAGCACGCATGTCCAATAGGGCAGCGAGCGCCCGGTCGGCCAGCTCCATCACGACGGCCTCGTCGAACCGTCTCGATGCGCGAGCTCCCTCGGGCGGGCGGAACAGCTCGCCGAAGCGAGCCCAGGTGCCGAAGTCCACGTCCCCGGTCACCCCCAGCTCGCTTTTCAGTTGCTCGAAGGCGCGTGCGTACGCCTTGGCTCGCTCGACATCCAGCTCGGGCAACGGCGCGTCGCCGGTGCTGCGGTCCCGCTCGAACGCGAGCCCGCAAGTCACGTGTCCTCGGTGCAGCGCCGACCGGAGCCGCTCCGTGAGCAGCGCCTCGAGGTGCTCGTTGCCCGGAGGGAGCCGGATGGAGCTGTGGAAGAACCGATGGTTCACGGACTTGAGGGAAAGACGGAGGATGCCCTCTTCCAAGGCTTGCTCGGCTTCGCCGAATCCCGTCATGCTGTGGATCAAAGGCGAATATCTCCTGGGGTCATCTCTGACATCGGCTTGCTCAGTTCCGTAGGGTCCACCGCACACCGTAGGAAGCACGGGTGCGCGGCAGCAACCGCTCGGGAAAGTCCCGGTTGCGGTCCCGGATGGTGAAGTTGTCCCAGTTGGCGAAGATGTGCACGGTCACGATGCGCAGTTGCAGCCTCGCGTACCAGCTCTGGTAGAACGGCACGGTCGTCAGGAGGTCGGGCGGATCCGCCTCCGAATCTTCCACGACCATGACTTCCATGCCGTCGCGGCCTTCCACCCCGACGTCGAACAGAAGCTCGAAGTTCTCCGTGGGCAGAAAGGTGTCGTGGAAGCTCAATGCCGCGTCGTAGGTGAGCTTGGGCAGGTAGGGATCCCCAGCCACCGAATCCCAACGGACCGCCCAACCGCGAATGGCCAGACCGTCGAGGATGGGAATGGGGATCCGGACCCATGCCTCCCACCCGCTCCTGCGCTCCTCCGACGTGAGCCGGGGAGACCCGTCCCGGTCCATCGGCAGTCCGGTCGGAAAGAGCGAATCCGCCTCGACCCGTAGGCGTGCGCCGCCCAGCTCCAGTCCCCTCCAGGCAAACAGCCCACCCAACCGCAGCGCGTCGCGATCCGCGGCGGACGGCACCGGTTCAGCCTCAGTGGAGTCCACCGGCGGGGCCAGAGGAATCACGACATCGTAAGGCTCCGGAAAGCCCGTGAAGGGTGGCGGCCGGCGCACCACGGATGCGCCCATGTCCACCCCGGCAAACGCCGAGAATCCTGCGAGTGGCGCCGTCCAAGCCTGTGCGGACACCCGGGACGCGGACCCGTCGGGCCACCACCCTCCCCGCCAGGCCCCGCTCACCGAGCCGAGGCGGGGATGGTGCAGGGTCGCTTCGAGATCCACCGTTCTGTCGACTTGGCCGGTGCCGTCGAACAGTCGCAGATCCGCGGATGCGTGGAGCACGTCGTTCCGGGCCGCCAACCCGACGCCGTACTGGGAGACCGTCTCGGACGAAAAGCTGTCGCCGTCGGTGTTCTCGGTGGAGAGACCCGTGCGGGAGTAGTGCGCCGACGCCAGCAAGGCCGGATGCGGCTGCCACCGTCCCAGGACCGCCACGCGTTGTCGTCTGACCTCCGCCGGCTCGAAGGCGGCGTTTCGGTCCACGTTCCGGACGCGGTAGTCCACTTCCAGGCCCACGGTCTCGCCCGGCACCCAGGTGTATCGTACCCAGGCTCCGTTCTGGCTCCCGGGATCTTCACGCACTCGGCCCTGGGTGTCGACGCGGTCCAGGGAAACGGCCAACGCTCCCCCGAACGCCCTGGGAAGAGCGAACGTGGCGCCGAAAAGGTTGGTCTCCAGGTCGCCTGTGCCGACCTCGATCAACGACACGGGATCGGGCTCTGTGAAGCGAAGCGTCTCGAGCTCCACCCGCACGTCCGTTCCCGTGCGGGTGACCCGAACACGGTTGAGCCCTCGGAGCGTGAAGCGAGCCAAATCGGGCACGCTTCCATCCAGCGGCTCCCATTCGATGCCGTCCACGAACACGCGTAGTCCGCCTCCCGACGCGCCGAAAGGCGCCACCGTGACGGGCATCCCGTAGTCGCCCCCGCGGAGTAGGGTCAGGCCCGGCACCCGCGCCAGAAGCTCCACCAGCGTAGGGCGCCGCACCCGGAGCAGGGCCTCCCGGTCCCACTCCCATACTCCTCGCGCGGCGCCCGGAGGCGGTCCCGCGGGTAGGTCCGGAAGGTTGACCACTCGGAGGGAATCGGGGAGGGAGTCGACCATCTGAGTGACGTCGGCGATCGAGTCCACGCGCAGCGAGTCCGTGAGCGTGGAATCGGCCGGCACGGGTGGGACCGTGTCCGCGGGTTCTTGGGCGCTTGCGGACCGGACCTCTCCGGCCAGGAGGCCCAAGCACAACAACACGCCGACGCAACTCCGGGCTCCGCCGAAGGTCAACTCCCGCGACTCCGAACCCACTCGAAGAGGAGACGGGTGGGCACACCCAGCGCTCCCTTGCGCTGATAGGGGAGCTTCCCCTCACCGTAGGCCGTGCCCGCGATGTCCAAATGGGCCCAGGGCACGTCGCCCACGAACTCCCGCAGGAAGCAGCCGGCCGTGATGCTCCCGCCGGGGCGGCCGCCTATGTTTTTGAGGTCGGCCACGGGCGAATCCAACTGCTTCCGGTACTCCTTCCAGAGTGGCAGGGGCCAACAGCGCTCGCCGCTGGCGCGGCCCGCCCGGGTCAGCTCCTCCACCAAGTCGTCGTCGGTGCCCATGACCGCGCTGGCGTGATGGCCCAATGCCACCACGCAGGCTCCCGTGAGAGTGGCGCAGTCCACCATGGCCGCCGGCTCCAGGCGGGCGGCATAGGCCAACGCGTCCGCCAGGATGAGGCGGCCTTCCGCGTCGGTGTTGATGACCTCGATGGTCTTCCCCGCCAGGCTCCCGATCACGTCTCCCGGCTTGACCGCCGTTCCCGACGGCAGGTTTTCGGATGACGGCACCACGCCGACCACGTCGACGGGCAGCTCCGCTTCGGCAATGGCGCTCATCGCCCCGAGGACGGCGGCTCCTCCGGACATGTCGAACTTCATGTCTTCCATGCCCGCCGCGGGTTTGAGGGAGATTCCTCCCGCGTCGAACGTGAGCCCCTTCCCCACCAGCACGAGCGGCTTGTCCTTCCCGCCCGCGCCGTCGTGCCGCAACACGATCAGCCGGGGCTCTTCCGCCGATCCCTGGGAAACCGCGAGCAGGGCTTCCATACCCGCCTCGCGCATCTCCTCGGGGCCGAGCACCGTGACGTCCAGCCCCACTCGCTCCGCGAGGGCTCGGGCCTGTTCGGCCAGGTGGGTGGGCGTCGCCACGTTGCCGGGTCGGGATTGGAGCGTACGGGCCAGGTTTTCTCCGCGGGCGGCCGCCGCTCCCGTCTGCACTCCCGTCCGGTAGGCGTCGGGCTCGGCCGGAGCGATCAGGTCCAAGTGCGCCACCGTGGGAGGGTCGTCTTCGTCCGGCTCTTTGAGCTCGCGGAAGGTCCAGGCGGCCAACACGGCACCCTCGACGATGGCGCGGGCCACGCTTTCCGCGTCCATACCCTCGATCTGAGGCAGCACCACCGAGAGCCGGGGCTCCTTGGCCGCTTCGGCCATCCGCACCGCCCGGCCTCCCAGCCACCGGAGGGCTTCTGCGTCCAAGTCCTCTTCCGACCCCGCGCCCAGAAACGCAACCCGTGCCGCCGGACCCTCCGGGGGATAGAAGAGCGCCTCGTCTTTGGCGCTGCCCTTCAGATCGCCGCTCGCCATCGCCGCGTGGGCGAACGCGGCTACCGATTCGTGGAGCCCGTCGGTGGGCAGGTCCTCGGGAGCCGTCCCGTCGGCCACGACGAGGATCAGGAGGGGCGTTTCGAAGCCGGCCGGTCCAGACCCCTTGAGAGAGATCTCCATTGCCTGCTCTACATGTGGTCGATGATCGCGGTTCCGAACTCCGAAGTGGAGACCTTGGTCGCCCCTTCCATCTGGCGTTCGAGGTCGTAGGTCACCGTGCGCGCGGCGATCGCTCCTTCGATGCCTCGCTCCACCGCCCGCGCCGCTTCGTGCCACTCCATGTATTCGAGCATCATGACGGCGGATAGGATGAGGGAGCCCGGGTTGACCTTGTCCTGGCCCGCGTATTTGGGGGCGGTGCCGTGGGTGGCCTCGAACAGCGCGACGGTCTCCCCGATGTTGGCCCCGGGCGCCATTCCGAGCCCGCCGACCTGGGCGGCACAGGCGTCGGAGATGTAGTCCCCGTTCAGGTTGGGCGTGGCGATCACGTCGTACTCGTCGGGACGCAGGAGCACCTGCTGGAACATGGCATCCGCGATGCGGTCCTTGATCACGACACGGCCCGCGGGATCCTCTCCGTCCCAAATGCGCGACTCCGGAATGGTCCGGTCCCCGAAGCGCTCCGCCGCCACCTCGTAGCCCCAGTCGCGGAAGGCCCCTTCCGTGAACTTCATGATGTTGCCCTTGTGGACCAGCGTGACCGAGTCCCGCTTTCGCTCCAGCGCGTGGCGGATGGCCGCCGCCACGTGCCGCTTGGTGCCCATGGGGCTGATGGGCTTGACGCCGATTCCGCTGGCCTCGCGCACCTCGACCCCCATCTCTTCCTTCAAGAATGCGCGCACCCGCTCGGCCTCCGCAGAGCCGGACTCCCATTCGATCCCCGCGTAGACGTCCTCCGTGTTCTCACGGTAGATGACCACGTCCAGCTTCTCCGGCTCCTTCATGGGCGAAGGCACACCGGGAATCCAGCGAACCGGACGCACGCAGGAGTAGAGGTCCAGCACTTTGCGGAGGGTGACGTTCAGCGATCGGATCCCGCCTCCGACCGGAGTCGTCAGCGGCCCCTTGATCCCCACCTTGAAGTCCCTGAGAGCCTGGAAGGTCTCCTCGGGTAGCCACTCTCCGGTCCGCTCGTGAGCCTTTTCTCCGGCGTAGATCTCCATCCACTGGATTTGGCGGTCCGTGCCATGGGCCTTTTCCACAGCCGCGTCCACGACCCGACGGGTAGCCGCCCAGATGTCGGGGCCAATGCCATCTCCCTCTATGAAGGGCAAAATGGGCTTGTCGGGCACCTGGACGCGTCCGGCGTCTACGGTGACGGTCTCCCCCTGATCGGGTATGCGAGCGTGCTGATAGTCGGTCATGGAGTCGTGTTTTCGATGGTGTACGGGACCCGGTGAAGGCGGCGGAAACTACCGGAAGCAGCCCTCATACGCCATTCGAACCGACGGCTCCGTCCGGGACCGATTTCTCTCCCTCTTGCCCTCTCCAATTTTCGGTTTATCTTCGGTTTCGGTATTTATTCGGTGTCCTTCGCTTCGGGTCGTCTCAGTGTCGGATCTGCTGCTCTCGTCGTTTCCGCTCGGGATGGACCACGGCTCGCCCACGTTGGCGGGCACCCGTCGGTTCGCACCCCGGGAGACCGCCCCCGGAAGTCGACTGGCCATGTGTCTGTGGATTCCCACGTTCGAGCTGAGACTCGAGCTGGTGCGCACACCGGAGTTAGATGCCACTTCGGTCGCCCTTCTCTCTCCGGGCGAGGGGTCACGCCGGGAGATTTGGCAGGTTTCCGAACGGGCCGGCAGCGCCGGGGTGCGTCCCGGCATGGCCGTCTCCAAGGCCGTGGGACTGTGCTCGTCCCTCACGCTGTTGGAGCCGGATCCGGCCCACTACGACGCGGCTACGGAGGAGATGCTCGAAGTCCTGGGGGGGCTGAGTCCCGTAGTCGAGCCGGCGGGGCGGGGTCGGGTATTCGTGGGGGTGGATGGGCTGGCGAGGCTCTTCGGCTCCCCCCGCCGGCAAGTCGAGCGCGCATTCCGCACCCTCATGCGCGTATTCCCCTTGCACGTGATCGCAGCGACCCGGGTCGGATGGGCGCCCGGAAAGTTCGGGGCCTGGGTGGCCGCGGTGTCGGCGCGTCCGGGCCATCCCATCGTGGTTCAGGAATCCGCCCTGGGCTCGTTCTTGAGCCGTTGTCCCGTCGAGGCGTTGCCGGTGGACCCGCTCACCGTCGAGCGACTCCAACGACTGGACATCACCACGTTGGGCCAACTGGCTCTTCTGCCCGAATCCGCGCTCGTGGGCCAGTTCGGCGAGGAGGGGTCCCGGGCGCTGGCCTGGGCCACCGGCCGCAGGATCGACCACGTGCGCCCGTGGTTCCGCGCTCGACCCATCCGGGCCAGCCTGGACTTCCCTGCTCCCGTGAACCAGAGCGCCACCCTGTCCGGCGCCCTGGACCGGTTGCTCGAACGCGCCCTACGCCATCCCCGGCGCCAGGGCCGAAGCGTGCGGGGCATGCGCGCCGGAGCCCACCTCGAAGAGGGAGGATCCTGGACCGTGGAGACGGTGCTCAGAGAGCCCACTGCAGACCGGAATCGCCTGGCCTTCCGGCTCCGGTCCAAAATCGCGCTCTCTCCCCCTCCCCGTGCGGTGGAATCGCTGATGGTGGAGTTCTACGACTTCGGAGTGCCCGCCGCGCAGGCCAGCCTGTTCACGCGCAAACAGCACATCGCGTACTTCCAGGATGAAGCCGGGTTCGAAGACACGGAGGTCACAGAGCCACTGAAAGATGCAGTGCGCGAGTTGAAGTTGAAGATCGGGTACTCGCCCCTCTTCCGCGTGGTGGAAGTAAATCCATTCTCCCGGCTCCCCGAACGACGGCATGCCCTGATGCCCTTCGACCCCTAGTGTCCTGTGCGCCTCGGCAAGCCGCTGCCGTGGAAATCTGATGACGCGGTCCACTACTTCCCCTCCGCGGCGCGAAACCCCATTTGCGCCGCTCGCGTAATGACCTGTGGCAGTGACACTCCCACGGTTCCGCCAACAATCCCATATGCCCCAACCCGTACCCGCACCCTGGGTGGTTCTCGGCGCGTTCGTCTGCGCGTTTTTCGTGGGGACAACAGGGGCGGCCCACGCGCAGGATGGAGATCGCATCTGGGGCGAGGTCGTCACCGTCGACGGTGACCGCTACGAAGGGTTCCTGCGCTGGGACCGGAACGAAGGGAGCTGGGTGGATATCCTGCACGGCTTCAAGGAAAGCTCCGAAGAAGCCTACGAGGCATGGCTAGAGCTCACCCGAGCCGGAGAACGTCCCACCCGGACCATCGAGCTCCACGGCTACCGCATCACCTGGAACGAAGAGGATCCGGAGTTCCCCTCGAACGCCTCTTCCGGGGTCCGCTTCGGACACATTCGCACCCTCGAAGTCACGGGTCCCGACGCCGTCCAAGTCACGCTCAAGTCCGGTCAGCGCTTCGAGCTCTCGGGCGGCGCCAGCGATATCGGCTGGGGCATGCGCGAGTTTCTCGTCGAGGACCGTTCTCGCGGATCCACCGAGCTGGACTGGGACGAGATCCAAACCGTTAGGCTCTCAGCCGTGCCGTCCGGCGCCCGTGCCGAGTCGCCTCGACTGTACGGCACCGTCCAAGATGGTTCCGGACGCCACTTCACCGGCTACGTCGCCTGGGACCTGGACGAGATCCTGGAGTCGGACGTGCTGAACGGTGAGGACGCGGACGACAACTCCAGGGAAATCGCCTTCGGGGACATCCGGACCATCGCACCGGTGGATCGCGGCGTCTCCGTGACCCTTACCTCGGGTGAGATCCTGAGGCTCACGGGAAGCAACGACGTCAACCGGCGAAACCGTGGAATCCAAATCTCCGATCCGGCACTGGGACTCGTCGAAGTCGAATGGGAGGACTTTCGGAGCCTGGACCTCCATGCCCTGCCGAGCGCGGCCGACTACCGGTTCTTCGACGGAGGTCGTCGCCTGGTGGGCACCGTGATCACCCAGGCCGGAGACTCCATCCACGGACGCATCCGCTGGGACGCCGACGAAGAATGGACCTGGGAACTGTTGGACGGTCGCTCGGACGGCGTGACGTTCACGATCGAGTTCGGGCACATCGCCGGCATTGCACGCGGGGAAGCCTTCGGAGCCGCCGTCACCCTCACCGACGGACGACGCTTCGAGCTGAGCGAGTCCAACGACGTGGACTGGGACAACAAGGGCATTTTCGTGCTGCCGTCTTCCACCGACAGGTCGAGCGATTCGGACGGCACGCGCTGGCGGTACGTGTCATGGGACGACTTTCGGGAGATCACGTTCGACGTGCCGGCAGATCCGACTGCGGGAGGAGGGAGATGATGGGATCGGGAACTCGTGGTCTGCCGGCATTCGTCACCGTCGTCACCCTTTGCGCAGCAAGCGCGCCGGTGGCCGCACCGGCTTTCGGACAGCAGCCCACGTTCGCAGCCGACGCGTTCCTCGACCCCACGGCCCAGAGCCTGTACGCGGCCGCCGTGGCCAATTGGAGCACGCTCGACGAGTCTATCGTCCGCTATACAGCCCGAATCGACCAACGGATGGCGGCAGCCATCCGCACGCCGCTCAAGGACCGCGTCATCTACCGGAACGAGACCGCCGTGCGTGCGTTTTGGGACCGGGACTACGACGCCGTGGTCCAGGTACTCGGCACCTACTCCCAGTACCCCGGCCGGAGCATCGCCGTCCGAGAGGGTGACCTCGACTGGCTGGAGGACCTTCCGTTCGACCAGCCCTTCGAGCCCGGCGGTGACCGACTGTTGTTCGGGCTGGCCGACCAGGACGAAGACGCCTTTCAACCCGACGATGACGATTTCTGGTTCGCCCACCCACTGGCCGAGGGAGCCGACACCCTCTACCGCTTCGAGAGCGGCGACACGCTGACGCTTTCGTTTCCGGACGGACGCCGCCTGCTCACCGTCCAACTGGACGTGCTTCCTCGCGAGGCGGACGTGCACCGCATCACCGGTACGCTCTGGATCGAGCCCGAGTCCGGAGCGCTCGTTCGAGGGGTGTACAAGCTGAGCCGGCAGTTCGACGCCATCCGCGACATCCAAGAGCTGCAGGATGAAGAAGAGCGCGGCTCCTTCCGGTACGTCCCCGGGCTGTTCAAGCCGTGGACGTTCGACCTCAACATGGTCGCGGTGGACTATGGCCTCTGGGACTTCAAGGTCTGGCTCCCCCGCAGCATGCGCTTCGAGGGTGAGGCGGCCGCCGGAATCCTCAAGATGCCGATCTCCATGGACCTCTCCTACCGCATGGAGTCGGTGACCATGGAAGAGGACGTCGTGGCGGCCGAAGCCGAAGATGCCTCGGTGCCCGGCCTCCAGGAGGTGCACTTCGACTCCCGAGCCGAGGCCATGGCGTTCATCGCGGGACTCTTGGGCGAGGACGACGTGGCCTACGAGCCCATGTCCGAATCGGAAGAAGGCGCGCGCGGACGCGAGTCCCACCTGATCGTGCCCGAAGACCGGAGTCGGGTGGCCGACAATTCACACCTCCCGCCGCCGATCTGGGAGGATGCCGAGGGCTTTCTGAGCGACGAGCAACTGGAGGACTACCTCCAAACGCTGGCCGACCTGCCCACACCGTCGGTGGAAGGAATGCGCTGGGCCGCCAACTGGGGCTGGGCCCGACCCGACCTGATTCGCTACAACCGGGTGGAGGGACCCGCGGTCGGAGGAACCGTGGAGGCGGCGTTGAGCGGGCCCTACACGCTCCACGCGACCGGCTTCTTCGGTGTCGCCGACCTCCAACCCAAAGTGCGACTGGATCTCGAGCGGTCGACCGTACTTCGACGCCTCACTCTGGGAGCCTATCGCGAGCTCGAGGCCACCGACCCGCAGGGCGGCTACTTCGGGTTCGGCAACTCCGTGAACGCGCTGCTGTTCGGGCAGGACAACGGCGAGTACTACCGCCGCACCGGGGTGGACCTGACGTGGGAGCCGCCTACCGGAGCGCGCGAGTCGTTCCTGTTCCGTGTCTACGGCGAGCGCCAAGCCGCCGTGGAGACCGAAACAAGCTTTGCCCTGTTCCACGCCCTGGATGGCAACTGGGAGTTCCGTCCCAACGTCGCGGCCGACGACGGGGATGAGCTGGGTGCCGAGCTTCGCCTTTCCCACTGGTGGGGCCCCGATCCGATCGAGCCGCAGCTCGGCCTCGAGCTCTACGGCCAGGGTGCCCGTTGGCAAGCCGACGGGGCGGACACCACCTCCAACTACGTGCGCGCAAGCGCCACCCTCAGGGCAGCCTTCCCGTTGGCCGACGCGCGCTGGAGGGTCGGCCTGGAAGCCGGCGGCGGAACCACATGGCAAGACGCGCCGGCCCAGCGGGCGTGGTTCCTGGGCGCGTCGAACACGCTCCGCGGATACCCGGCCTCGACGGTCTTCGGCCCCACGTTCGGCCGCGCCCGAGTCGAAGTGGCGAGAACGTTCGATCAGATGACCAGCGTGAGCCTATTCGGGGACGCCGGCTGGGCCGGCGTCAGCGACGCGTTCGACGCCGACGACATCCTGTATGGAGTGGGCGTGGGTGCCAGCGTCTTGGACGGGTTGATCCGGATGGATCTATCCCAGGGGCTGACCGGTCCGCACCGGCAGTTCCGGTTCGACCTCTACCTGGACGCGATTCTGTAGCGGTTGGCTCGGGGTTGTGACGGCCCGACCCTGGTCAGGGCCAGACCACGCCGGAGTTCTGGAATAACTCACGCATCTCCTGGTCCGTCAGCGGCAGTGCGGACCGCACCAGTTCCACGTTGGCCCGGATCCCCGTATCCAACTCCTGCACGGGAGGCCAGGACGGCCAATCGGTCGCGTACACGAAGCGATCGATGCCGATCTCACGCATGCGATCGGCAAGCTGTTCGTTCGCCCGCTGCACCTGGTTCGCCAGGGCCGTGTCCGCTCCGGCCGCGGCCGGCTCGAACACCACCGCACCCAATCCGAACGTGATCCTGTCCGATCGTAGTCGACCGTCGCGTATCGCCTCCGCAAACACGCCCAGAGCGGCGTCCGTAGCGTCATCGTACCCACCCCAGCCGCCGACATGGGCGATATGGACCGGGACGTCCGGAGCCCGCGACAGCACGTCATCGATAAAGATGCGGGCGTCTTCGGCTCCGTAGTCCTCCGCACGAGTGCGCATGTGGACCACCGCAGCGCCACCCATGCGCTCCACGGCGGTGAGCATGGCGACCAGGCGAGCCGTGTGATCCGGATTCCGGAGGTCTACGTCCGAGTTGGTCAGGTGGAGCTTGAGGCCACGGATCCGATCGTCTCCGACACAACGGAGCACTTCCTTCTCGGCGTACTCCCTGAGTGGATTGACCGAGCAGAAGCCAGCTAGCCGATCCCCATGGAGAGCCACCTGCGACGCCACGTAATCGTTTTCGGTCTGCACCTTAGCGTACTCATCTTCAACCGCCACATCAGGCATGGCGAACAGGTAGGCGTTGGAGAGAACGACGCCTCGTTGGATGCCGGCCGTGTCCAGCGCCGCTAGGACATCCGCGGCCGTGAGCGCCGAGCTCCCCTCACCCTCCCCGGCTTTCCCGTCAAGTTCGACGTCCAGGCGATCCAGGTGGTCCGCGCTGGCCTGCGTGCGGATGTGGACGTGGTGGTCCACGACGGCCACGGCGGGGCCGGGGGGTGGGGTGCAGCCCGTGGCGAGACAGATGGTGACGAAGCTACCACCCGTGATCGCCGCCGCACCAAGCATCGACCCGAACTCTTGGATGTTCATGCTAGAACACCGTTTTCTCCTCCCACCACCGTTGTAATAGTTTGGCCCGTGTCTTTTCTACCAACACCTCGTCTCCCGCTCTCGCGGCCAATCGACACTCATAGGATACACATATCGTCTCTATTCGCTCGATATTTTTCTCATCCATTTTCACACCGCGGCTAACAATCCAACCATGCGTAGCTTCATGCACAATTAGCTGTGCAAGCTGGACGCCTGGCATGTCCAGTACACGAGAAGCGGGAAGAAGGCAGGCACGCAATTCGTGCTTATACGCAAAGGGTGACTCCTCCAATACTATTATATAGGTCAATTGACGCGTGACCCTGCCGTATAATGATGGTGTTAGAGATTCGATAAGACCCAGTGCGTCGCGCAGCCGATCCACCACCGCAAGACGGTGCCGTCGCTCAGTGGAACATATGATTCGGATGTCGTCGATAGTAGCTACTTGAAGAAACGGTCGCGCGATCTGAAGACTCAATCTCCTGACCATATTTCCGATAGACCGGACGATCATTATGTCATCCTGCCAACTACGGTGTGTCCTCGGGTGCAACTGGAAATTGCACCGGTGCACGACGCGCAGGCGGCTGGCTAAGTACCACTGCCGCTTCGCCCTGCTCGCCACCTACACTGCCTGACAGTCCCTCTGTTCCGTTCGCCTCTGATACAACGCCTGGCTAGGCGTGTCGTCGTCATCACCTCGATCCACGCTAGATCGACCACATACTGTACATGCATTGTCTAGTCGAGTCTCCGTGATTCGCACTCGATGTTGTTTTACTAGTCCGTCACTTTCCCAACACGTGCCATGTCGTTCCGTCGTCCAGGGCCTCCGTCGGGTATCATCCGCGAGCCCTTACGGTAAACGTAATCGAGCCGCTCACCTCCAGTGAGCAGCCCAGACCTACACGGCCACCAATAAGCGTCGCTTTAGGTACCGAGTTATGATACTGGTGAGTAATCGGCACCACAAGTGGCTTGCTTGTACCGTCAATGACGGGATCGTCACATTCGGCCTGCCTATATGGAGACTCGTCTGGATGTCGCCGCGCTCACGAGAGCTACTACGTCCGGTGATGGAAATCTATGCGTTGCGAGCTGTCTCGGTTCGGACACGTCACCGCTGCCTACCGTCATTTCCCGGGGAGGCCCGCCGCGTCGCGACGGGCCTCCGGGCTCGGCACGAGTCCGTTCGAACAGATTCCTGATAAAACACCACTGTAGCCCCGTCTACCGTGCCTTCGCCGATTAATTTCAATGCTCTAGAGGTTTCATGCTTCCGGTTCAGGACACTCATATCGGATCGCACTTACAGGCACGGTACGCCCACCAACGCCATCGACAAACAAATCTGCCACACCGTGTCTCCTGCGGTTCACTGCATGTGACGCGGGCAGCGGTAATTTCAAGATGATAGTGTTCATGTACGGATGGCCTCGCCATACCAAGCGGAGTATCGAATCGGCCTCAGATGTCCACCAGTGCATTTCAGCAAAATACGATGCGACCACCGATGGTGCCGGCCTCATAACAAATGTCGGCGCTTTGTTCTGCCCTACTGGTATCGCCGTTAACTGTACTGCTGACTCGATCTCTCGGATCCATTGCCACGTAGTCGTCGAATCGGGTGTTAGTCGATAGCATCCGATGACTGCCATTTGTGGCTCACGTCCCTCATCGCTGACGACGTTACTCATACCACCCGTGCCATGTCCGCATCCGAGCGCCACCACCACGACTGCCGATAGGCTCCTTAGCATCGTACTCTTTCCGCTTGCCTGTATGAATTAATACGGTGCTGCCCTCCAGCTGGGGCGCCAGCCCGGTTCTGCGCAAGGTGGCCGGCTTCGTGGAGAACGACACCACACGTACGTACCCGGTAGACGGATCCGCCAGCGGCCTCTTGAAATAGCCATATGCGTTGTTCTGTTGATTGCGAATTGCGTCCCACAGTGCTCTCCGGAAAATGACTACTTCTGTCGTACCGACAGGGACTCCTCCTGTAGTGAGAACGGGATTGCCGGCCTGAGTGACGTTGGGAGCTTCAAATAGTCCGCTACTACCGTCGTATGGTGGGCCGCCGTTAGTAAGGTCCAGAGCAAAATTTAGCATCATGTCACTCCCAGCAGTGAACATAGTCGTCGTGATCGGATCGCCAGAGTGCTCTGCCGTCAGGAGGGTGGAGATAAACGCTTCGATCTCTTGAGGATCCGTAATCTGCACCGCTTCGATCGTCTCGAAATCTGTACTGCCGTTTGGGCATTGGACCTCTACTGTTACAGTTATGGTGTCGCCTATCGACTGGGCGCACCGTCCGTCCAGATCGACAAGGCTTACTGGATTACCTAGTGCATAGTTATAGGAACTCCAGCCCGGGAACTCGTCTGCGAGCGGGTCCGGACTTCCCCACCGTCCGATTGCCGGCTTGTAGAACCTAGCTCCAAAGTAATCGAGCTGGCTGACGGCGTCACGTTCCTTGCCGGTGAACCCGATGCGGGTGGTATCGGATCCGGTGGTCCTACCCTGAAGCCTGAGCCCCATGGGATCGTAGTCGACCGACTCCTCGATGGCGTTGTTCTCGTTGACGACGACCCGGGTCGATCCAAGCATGTCTGCCATGTCTGCGTAGTAGAACCGGGTGTTCCCCGCCTTGTTCTCCCTGCCGATCGTGCGTTCGCCGCTGCTGATGTTGAACTCCAATCGACCGCAGATCCGGACGAGGTGATCGTGAACACGGCGAGCGGCATGCTGCCATCAAGGACGTAGTAGACGGGGTCGGCGGATCCTTCGTGCTTCATGATCCGCTGCCCGTCCTGGTTGTAGCGGTTCTTGGACGTGACCGAGTTGGTCGTGACCGAGGTCGGCAGGTTCCGGTGATCGTAGTCGGGCCCGCGCACGCCCGGATCCGGGGCGAGTGGCTAACCGGCCAGCGACGGCAAACTGAGGGCGAGCGTCCATCTGAACATCAAGAGGGCGCCCGCAGGCGCCCTCTCCATCACAGGATAATATATCAGGTTCATTACGGATTGATTGTTGCTTTTTTTAGCGCCCTAACCGTTTCCACAAGAATATTCTCCAATGCAGCGATGACATCATCAATATTTTCAGACCGTTGTTCATTAAAAAACGCCTGACATCCAACAATACATGTATTGCGTATGGTTTCCGAGTGGTCCAAAAATTCAAGCACCCTAACGCGAGACGCTTTTCCTTTCATATTGTCCAGGAAATATTGATTGCATTCGGCTTCTGCGGTGATGACACGTCCGGCCAGAGCCGTGATACTTAAATTCAATCGTTGATCTTTGAGCAGTATTATCATTGCGTCTCGCAGAGACGTGTTTTCCCAAGAGCTGGTCACGGTTTCGGATCTCCATTGGCTAAGCGCAGAAGCCATTTAATTATCCCTCGTGTGTTCGCCGGCACACCATCCACTCCGCCTGCCCGCAAGATGTCTCCACAATGAGTAACGCAACTATTGTCGTTTACGTCATATGCTCCAGTGACGGTGCCACTTAAACTGCGTTGCTGCGCTTGCGCCGCCGGCGCGTTCGGGAGCGTCACAGTAACCTCATTCAGGATCTCAGCCGGTGGATCTGTAAACGTTTGGACCGTGGTAGAGCCATCTAGAGTCCTGACCTGGTGCGTCGACACGACTTCGTCAGCATACGTTACGGTGATACTTGCGTGGTCACCGGCATGTTCAGTTATCGTTGCAATCCCCTGGGTCGATTCGGGGGATCGGAAAAGATTGCGAGCCCGAGCAAGTAGTCGTCTTCCTGTAGCTCCTGCTGCCGTGATGCCGACTCTTATTGTGGGACCACTGAGTGGTGTAACCACTCCACCCAAAGCGAAGGCTCTATCCCACGATATAATCGGCGCATATTCATTTGTCGCGACGTTGTAGCCAGTCAGTAGCACTGTACCATCATGCACGGTACTCACGACGGGTGTGACCCCGATAGCTACGTCAGCTACTGCCCTCGTCCCGCTCACCTGCAGTCCATCGGGATCGATGAGGCTATTGGGATTCCCGAGGACGTAGTTATACGGATTCCAGTCGGGATGTTTTTCCGCGAGCGGATCCGGACTCCCCCACCGTCCGAGTGCCGGCATGTAGAACCTAGCACCAAAGTAGTCGAGTTGGCTGACGGCGTCACGTTCTTTGCCGGTGAACCCGATACGTGTGGTACCGGATCCGGTGGTTCGGCCTTGGAGCCTGAGCCCCATGGGATCGTAGTCGACGGACTCCTTGATGGCGTTATTTTGGTCGACGACGACGCGAGTGGACCCGAGCAGATCGGCGTAGTAGAACCTGGTGTTTCCGGCCTTGTCCTTGCGCCCGATCGTGCGTTCGCCTGAGGTGATGTTGAACTCCCAGTCGACGGCGGACCCGGACGAGTTGATGGTGAACACGGCGAGCGGCAGGCTGCCGTCGAGCACGTAGAAGACGGGATCGGCGGACCCTTCCTTCTTCATGATCCGCTGGCCGTCTTGGTTGTAGCGGTTCTTGGACGTGACCGAGTTGGTCGTGACCGAGGTCGGCAGGTTCCGGTGATCGTAGGTGATGGCGGTGAGGTTGTAGGGCCCCGGCGCGGTGAGCATGTTGCCGTTCGCGTCGTAGGTAAACGCGGTGCCTCCGCCGCCTTCCATGTCCCAGTTCTCGGACGTGGTGCCGCTGATGTCGTTGAACCCGGTGAGCCGGTTCGAGGTCGACGGGTAATTGTAGTTGTAGATCTGGTCGACCTGCTGTGCGACGTCGTTGTAGCGGCGCAGTGTTTTGAGGTTGCCGTTCGCGTCGTAGCTGATGCTCTTGACGTTGTAGTAGGCGATGTCTTGCGGGCCCGAGCTGTTGTACCAACGGTACACGCCTTCGGTCATGCGGTTGAGCGCGTCGTACGAGAACCGCCAGCCGTGATGTCGGTAGTATGCCGCGCTCGCGTTCGATACGCCGCCGTTATAGAACTCGGCGGTCGTGACGTTGCCGTTGGCGAGGTAGGCGTAGCGAGCCGAGAACGGGTGCGTCGTTCCGGAGGCATCGCCGATATCGGTGAGCCATCCGCGGACGTGGTAGTCGTAGGGCAGTGCGCTGCCGCCCTGGTACTGGAGCGTGTCGAGTTGTGCGGCCGACGAGTACCGGAACGAAGCGACCGGGTTCGTCGGTTTCGTGCTCGATGTCGAAGCGAACACCTCGTCGATGAGCCCGCGCGTGTCGTACTCGTACCAGTGGTAGAAGTCCTGGGCTGAGCCGCCGGATCCGACGGACAGATCGCGTTCGGTCGGTGCGCCCTGGAGGTCGAGCGTGTAGTCGATCTCGGTGTTGAGCGCGGCGAGCACGGTGGTCGTGCCATTGTTGTGCGTGTAGATGTACTTCTTGTCGACGAGCCCGTTCGCGTCGTAGCTGACGAGCGTGAGCTGCCAGGCGCCGTCCGACAGCGCGGCAACGGCCGCGAGCCGGCCCTTGAGGTTGCTCAATGATGCGCCCGAGATCTCGGAGCTGAACAGACTCCACGGGAACGCAGATGTGCTCGGCTTCGCGTCGTACGCGCGCACGTCGATCCAGTGCGTCGAGTCGGCCTCGAACGCGGCCGGCGAGGTCGCATACGAGTCGAGGCCCGAGAACGTGGCCGATCCGACACCAGCCACGAGCGGCCGTTCGAGGAAGTCGTAGTTCTGGAAGAACACGTTGCCGCCGGCGGCCTGATTCGCGTCCTGTGCGTAGCGGACGTTGCCCTCGGCGTCGTACTTGAACTGGGTTGTGCCGGCATCGGGGTTCACGCGTTTCGCGACGAGCCCCTGCGTGTTCATCGTGTAGGTCGTAACGAGCCCCCTCGGATCGGTCGTCTTGGTCCTCGAGCCGAGCACGTTGTTCGTGAACGTCGTGGTCGCGGCGAGCGAGGTCCCGTAGCCGCCGATCGACTTGACCGTGTTGCCGAACCCATCCGCGTAGGTGCGCGTCTTGTTGCCGATCTCGTCGGTCACTTCGACGTAACTGTCGTTGCCCGTGACGCCGTAGACGTAGCTCATCGAGCTCGCGCTCGATTCATAGGGCGGCGTCACGGTCTTGGGCCGGTCGAGCGGATCAGACGTGTACGCGGTCAGCGTATAGGCTGCACCTGCGCCCGAGTACTCGGCCGCCGCATGGCTTGCAACGTCGGTGTCCGACTCATAGCTGCCGCCCGTCGCGTACGAGTACGGCCGCCACTCCTTCTCGACCCGGCCGCGCACGTCGTATTCGGTGTGCGTGACCACCCACTTCGCACCGTCTTTGACCTGCGTCTGCAGCGCACGCCCGAGCCCGTCCAGGTACTGCCGTGCGACCGTGCTGTCCGTCGCCGATCGGAACGTCCGCGTCTCGACGTAGTTCGGGCTCGATGCGCTGAACGTCCACCCGCTCGGCTGCCGCGAGAACACATAGCTGTACCGGCTGACCACGGCGTTGTTGTGGTCCTTCACCGTCGCCAGACGGTTGAACGCGTCGTAGCTGAAGTACCGCGACTTGCCGTACTCCTTGAGCTGTGTGACCCGGCCGCGGCTGTCGTATACGTAGTCCGTCCACAGCGACACCGGACCGCCAGACTTGTACTCGTATTGCCGGGTCGGTAGGTGCGTGTTCGCGTCGTAGTACTCGTACGTCGTGACGTGGCCCTCCGCGTCCCAGTGCCCCTTGAGCCGGCCCCAGTCGTCGTACGCGTACGCCGTCTCGACCTTCTTGTACTTCGCGTCCCAGGTCAGCGTGCTGCTGATCGTCGACGGCGTGAAGCTCGTGACCGGTCCGTCCGACGCCAGCACGTAGCGGTAGCGCGGCAGATAGTGGCCGACCCACGCACTCCCGTCCCAGAAGTTGTACGTGTAGAACACCGTCAGCAGGGCACTCACGACCGACTCGCTGCCACCCACCGGCTTCTCGCTCACCCACCGCTCGATCACCGGGCTGTGCATGTGCGCCGAGCCCTTCATCGCCTGGATCGTCGACGCTTCCGTGTTGCCCGACCCGCTCGGATAGTCGAGCGCGTACTTCATGCGCGTGATCCGCTGGCTGCCGTCCCCGTTCGTCTCCGTCAGCTTCGTCAGCTGTACGTGGTTCGCGTTCCCGTACTCGTACGCTCGGCTCGTCTTGACCGACGAGCTCCCGCTCTCGTCGTACACCCACGTCGTGTCCGACTCGAGGTACGTCCACTCCGAGATCACCTCGAACTTGTTCCACGCATTGATCGACTGCGAGAACGGGCTCGATTGGCCGAACTCCTGCACCGCCATCCCCCGGAACGTGCGCCGCGTCGTCGGTTCCGAACTCTTGAACGCATGGTCCGACACCGTGCGCCGCTGGTTCTGGCCCGCCTGGTTACGCGTACGCTCCTCGACCGTCTGACCGCGCATCCAGCCGTACGTCGTCGCGCGCAGGTTCGGCTGGTCGCTTACCGACAGGATCTCGTCCTGCTTGTCCAGCACGCTACGGAACGTCGTGCGCGTCGTTCCGTACACGCCGTTCACCCCGTGCTTGACCGTCACCTCGCTGTAGCCCACTGCAGGGCCCTCGCCCAGCGGTGCACGCGATCGCGATTGCCGCGACGCGTAGCTGCACCCCGTCTGGTTGTGGAACCCGTAGCGTGGCTCCGTCGACACCACACCGCTCGATCGCGTCGCGTCCGATTCCAACGTATAGTCGAACGTGCGCGTCGTCGTATTCCCCATCCCGTCCTTGTTCCGGATCTCTTGGATCCGCAAGCCTCCGCCCAGCTTCTTGTTCTCCGCGTTCAGCTCGCGCCAGCTCGCCGTGATCTGCGCTAACCCATCCGGAAAGTCCGAGTACGCCTCCAGTTGATACGTGCCAGGCTCGAGCAATAGCGTGAACGTCGAGTCCTCGTCGATTTCCGCGCTCTCGCCCACGACCTTCGCACGCGGACAACCCACTAGTCCACCGCAGCTGTCCGGATCGATGATCACGATGATCTCGACCGGGATCGCTGTGCCCGATACGCCACCGATCACGAACGTCTCCGTCACCGTTTCGTCGTTGTCCTCCGACAACGCGAACTCGCTCTCTTCGGCCCCGTACGTGTACGGCTGCGCGCCGCTCTGGCCGATCTTGCCGTAGTCGTTGATCTCCCAGTCGAACTCCGTCTCGCCGCCCGTCGGGTACGTGATCTTCGTCAGGCTGCCCGTCTTTACCTTCGCTGCATCAGGATCTCGGTCCGCGCCGTCCAGCCACTCGTCAGGATCTTCCGGCGCCGGCATCCCTGGGTACGGTGCGCTGTTGTTCGCTCCGTTGAAGAACCCCCAGTGGTCCGTGTTGTACGACGTCACCGCCGGCAACGTCGCGCTCATGTCGTACGTGAATGTGTGCGGCGGTAGCTTGTTGCCCGAACTATCCGTCTCGTACACGTTCTTGAGCGTCAGTCGACCGCCCAACGAGTAGTCCGTGTCCAGCTCGTATTTGCTGATCACTGTGCCACCCGCTGACTTTACCGTGATCTCGTCCAGCTTGTATTCCTGCTGGACTCCGGTCGGTGACTTCGCGTCCGTTCGCTTCGATGTCGCAAAGTGCACCGTCTGTACCGATGTCTTGATCGAGTCCAGCACCTGGATGTCCAGGTCGTACTCGTTGTTCATCCATGCTTCCGACGGCACGCAGTCGTTCGAGTCGTAGTGGTACTTCTCTCGGAACCCCACGCCACGGTGCGTCGTCCCACGCTTCGTGTAGTAGAACGTCGCCTCGTCGCCACCAACCGTCTGGATCTTCGTCAGGTGCCACGCCGACGTGTGCTCGAGACCGAAGTGCGCAGGTACCGCACCGCCTAGGTTTGATGAGCTCTTGTCCTTGTTCACCTCGCGCGCCGTGAACGTGTACTTCGTGCCGTCTTCCGTCGTCACCTCCCACTCATGGATCTTCCCTGCACTCAGTACCGGCACGATATCCAGCTTCTGGTACGGGATCGTTCGGACCTCCTTCACCGTACCCGTCGAGTCCGTTGGGCCCATCACGAACTTCCCCGTCCGGCCCTGGAAGTTGAAGAAGTACTGGTCCGGCTCACCGTCCAGTAGCCCGCTCGCGATGTTGTCCAACATCATCGAGTCCGGTGACGACCAGTTCGCGTTCGCGTAGAACGTGTGCCCGTTCGAGTAGTACCCGTTCGTCAGATCGTCCGCGAGACCGCGTACCGTACGCGTGATCGTGCCACCCGCGACTAGGCTCCAACCCAGACCCACCCAGCTCGCCTGCTCCTCCACTCGGATCCCGCCGCCGTGGTACGTCAGCGCCAATGGCACCGACAACGCTCGGCCCTGCGCCGTGAACAGCGGGACCGTGATGTTCGGCGTCCCCGTATACAGCGCCACCGGAACATCCCCGTACTCGCCCAACGACGCCGCCGTCGGTGACTGTGGACGAACCCGCATCGAGCCGTCCTGTCCACGCACTCCCCCCGGACTTAGCAACTGCACTGCGCCGCCCATCATCAACATGAGCACCGTCCACATACACGATCGCGCACGCGCGCATATACGCGCGCGTGCGCTCCCAGACGTCGAAGGGGACGACATTACAGACACCAACTGCGCGAATCGACGACGTGACGAGTCCATCTACCTGGCCTCCGAAGAGCTCCGATTTGAGGGTCGTTCTCCGAAGCCCCTTAATGAAAGCCACGCGCCAGCACGTGCCGGATACGCTAAATGCCTGCTGCAACTCCTATTACAGCGTCACACTCACTCTTTACCTGACCTCCGATTCCCAGATCTGACCGATTACCCCCACTTTTCCACAGGCCCCAGACTGTCAAATCTGGGAATCGCATCCAGCAAAATCGCCGACCCTGTAACTCCCTGTAAACAAACCGGATAGCGTTTCGCACGCCTCGAAAACCACCCCGAAATCAGCCCGAAACATCTGTTTTGACACTTTTTTCCCTGTCATTTCTGAGAATTTGTACGATCTCGTAGTAATTTTCCCGGACGCCCACGGATCGCCTGTGCTCCCTGCCCTTTCCCCAATTGCCATAAGCGTTTTTAGGAGTTCATAGACCCAATTCACCACTTCAGCGTCAGAGGATCGGTCGATCGGCGGCGATGAGGATGATCAGGGGTTATTTTTGGGAGCCCGCAGTCGGTGGACAGCGTGGTACCTAGCGGATGTCGTTCCCCTCAATGCTCGCCGAGCGTAGTCCGCACGGCCGTCCACCCTTGTCGGGTGAGCCCGTCCTCGAGATCGGACAGGAACGTGCGCCACTCTCGCTCCAAGAGCTCGGACAACCGGAGGTCGTGCGACCGTCTGTCGCTCAGTAGCAGATCTACGGCTCGGCCGGCGCGGCCCACGGCCTCTTCGATAGTCGACACATTACGTTCATCAGGAGCCGCCCGCCGCAGGAGACGTCGGTAGTAGTCCCTGCCCTCCCCCGCTAGAGACATGGCTCGGCCGGCCGCCGCACTGGTGCCGTCGACCGGGATCCCGGCCTTCAGAAAGGGCAAGGTCCAGTTGTTCTGGGCCAACAGTCCGTCGGGGTTTTCCGCCCACAGCCAGACGTGGACCATGGCCAGGCGGGGGCCTCCGGAATCGGCTAGGTGAGAGGCCGGGCTCCCAATGATCAGCGCTTCCTCGTCGAGGCCGGCCGAGTGGTCGTGCCACACCGACGCTGGAAAGGGATGATCGGGCGGACGCTCTCCGGGGCCTAGTGGCACGGCGAACGCGACGCCTGTGAGCGTAGGCGAGCCCGCAACGGTGGAGTACGTCAGCACAGGTGGTCGTGAGGAGTCGATTTCTCCACCGACCACCGCCCCCGGGTGTACCCAATGCTCCCCCATGCCGGGAAAATCCGGACCGAGCAGCCGATATCCATGCGCGATCGCCTCGTTTTGATCGTGGAAGCGCTCGGCCTGCACCCTGGTCTCGTCCAAGAAGCGGCGCAGATGGTCAGGGACCGACGCCGTGGGCGGTGTAGGCGGCGCCGAGGCCCCGTTGCGGTCGTGGTCGTGGTCCTCCCCTATCCGACCTCCAACGACCACTTCCGCCTCCTGGCCCGCCTGCTCCAACAACGCACGCCTGACAGGTGCCGGTATGCCGTATGGGAACCGGCTCACCTGCCTGGCTTTCTCGAGCTCTTCCACTCCGGGCGGGTAGCGGTTCAGCGTTCCGAGAAATCCCGGTGTGTCAACGAACGTGGCCCGGATGACCCCGGGCCACGGGACACGTACGATTCGCTTCCCGCCGGGGTCCACGACCGACCGCACGGGCCCGTGCACCCCGACGTCTCCATCGACCCTGAGGAGGAAGGACTCGACATCGATCTCCAACAGCTCTCCGATCAGGATGCTGCGGTCGCCGTCCAAGGTGACTTCGACGTCGGCCCCCTTGCCTTGAAGTGCGGGAGCCATTCGATCGATGGGGCTACCGATCCGGCAGCCCGATGACGTCCACGCTACCGCGAGCGACAATGCTCCGGCGGTGATGACCCGGGTGACCGGCTTCATTGGAGTCCTCCGGTCGGAATGCGGGAAGCGAAGAACCGACGTTCCATTTCGGGGCCCACGGACCGCCACCGCTCGAAGAGCGCATCCAGCGTCGCGTCGGTCGGTGTGAAGGGGTCGGCCGGACCACCGAGCGCCGCCTGCTTCAACCAGTCCTGCCGTAGCCACTCGGTATAGTAGCCCTGGGAAGCGAGCAGCCAGCTTCGCTCGACCGGGCCGGTGTCCTCCCCGACGTCGAACTCCAGGGTAAACACACTGCCGGGTCGGGTCTCCAGGTACGAGCGGTCCGGCGCCGCCGTCTCGGTGAGCACCCCGGGAAGGGCCTCGCCGCGACGGTCGAACGCCCGCGCCGCCGGCAGGACGCGCGTCTCGGGAAGTCTCACCTCATCCGCCACCGCCAGGCGGTCGATCCGCCACTGATCGGCCAAGAAGGACAGACGGACCCTGACGGTGTCGGCGTCCGACGGCACGGGCACACGAGTCGTGATGTCTTTCCACGCGATCGGACCAACGTCCGGGAGCCGGTCGACGGGCACCCACTCCCCGTCGCTCCACACCGCGACATGAAGCCCGAAATACTGCTGATACCAGTGGCCCATATGGACGGCCTGGCCGATCTGCTGCATCGAATCGGTGAGCCACTCGGCAGTCGTCAATCCACCGGGCGCCAGCATGAAATCGTAGAACAGGATGGTATTGAGCAGGCTGTTCCTCAGGCGCAGCGCCAGGGCGACGGTGTCCCGGCCTGCCGGCGCCGGGAATGTGACATCGACGTAATCGAGATAGTCGGCCGAACTGGCGTTCTCGACTACGTCCGGAGCTGTGGCATAGGCCTCGTCGTCGGTGGCGACCAGCGTCGCGCCCAGGTCGCGCCCGATCCTGTCCCGCACCGAAGCGGGAGCGGCGACGCTTCCCAGCGCCCACGGGATCCCCCGTCCATCGGGCACGATCCACTCGTCTGGGCGGTGCGCCACCTCCAACAGCTCCAGGTGGTTGATGTAGTGGGTCTCCAGCGCCTCGTTGCGGATCTCCAAGGAAAGGAGTCCGCCCCGGGCCTTGGCTGCGAGAACATCCACGTCCCTTGCCTCCAGCAACGGCGCGATACTGTGGGAGAACAGCTCCGCTTCCAAGCCGTCACCGGGAGCGTCGTCGGTATAGACCGTCGGGCAGGATCCGAAGATTGCCACCGACAACACGGCAGCACCGACCGCTGCCGCGCCGGTCGCCGCCGATGTGAGCAACACCGTCGCAGGCGTATTCACGTCCCCTCCGAAGTACGCCTCCACGCCGAGCACGCTGTCGAGCGGGACGGCCGCGACGTCCGCCACATAATCGGAGTTGAGGTCGTAGCGAACACCCACCCCACGTAGCGAGTCGTCGACCTGCCGAACACCGGTGGCAAATACGACGACGCTCCCGTCGTAGAGGTGTGCCTTGGTAGGGCTCTCGACCGTGATCGCATCCCTCACCGGCCTCACCTCCAGGGGACGATAGACCACGCACGCTGAAGCCAGGGCGAACGTGACGACCGGCGCAACCGTGACTGGCAAGAGCCGTTGTCGGCACCGGGAGCCAAACGAAGATCTCAGCACGGGCACACCTCCTCTCAGGACTTCGAACGGGAGGAATATGCACCCGCCCCTCCGCGCTCGCTCTACGTCGTTCGACGTAGACTCTCGACGCGGAGTCGTAGCTGGTCGGCACCGCACGCATATAAAGGCAAACCGCCCGGGCACTCCAACGGAGCACCCGGGCGGTTTTTTTGGGCCTCGGCGGCCAGCCGGTACGGGCCAGCCTACCGCGTGCGGCGGCGTGTGAGGCCTAGTACATCCCGCCCATTCCACCCGGACCGCCCGGCATGGGGGCCTTTTCCTCTTCCGGCATCTCGACGACCACGGCTTCGGTCGTGAGCAGCAGGCCGGCGATCGAGGCGGCGTTTTGAAGCGCCGAACGCACGACCTTGGTCGGGTCGATCACGCCGGCCGCGACCAGATCCTCGTACTCGCCGGTCTGGGCGTTGTAGCCGAACGCGCCCTTTCCGTCACGGACCTTCTCTACGACGATCGAGCCCTCGGCACCGGCGTTCTGGGCCAACTGGCGAATCGGGAACTCGACGGCACGACGCAGGATCTCCACGCCGATCTGCTCGTCCTCCCGGTCCAGCTTGAGGTTCTCGAGCGCCGCCTGCGCCCGGAGCAGAGCAACACCACCGCCGGGCACGATGCCCTCCTCGACGGCGGCGCGGGTGGCGTGGAGCGCGTCCTCGACCAGAGCCTTCTTTTCCTTCATCTCGGTCTCGGTCGCGGCACCGACGTTGATGACCGCAACGCCGCCGGCCAGCTTTGCCAGCCGTTCCTGCAGCTTCTCGCGGTCGTAGTCCGACGTCGACTTGTCGATCGCCACGCGGATCTCGTCGATCCGGCCCTTGATCTTCTCGCTGTCGCCGGCGCCGTCGATGATCGTGGTGTTGTCCTTGTCGATCACGATCCGCTTGGCGGATCCGAGGTCGGACACCACGGTGTTCTCGAGCTTGAACCCGACCTCTTCCGAGATTACCTGGCCGCCGGTCAGGATCGAGATGTCCTGGAGCATGGCCTTACGGCGATCGCCGAAGCCGGGCGCCTTCACCGCGGCCACCTTGAGCGTGCCGCGCAGCTTGTTCACGACGAGCGTGGCGAGCGCCTCGCCCTCCACGTCCTCGGCGATGATCAGAAGCGGCTTGCCCATCTGCGCGACCTTTTCGAGGATCGGCAGCAGGTCCTTCATGGAGGAGACCTTCTTGTCGTGGATGAGGATCATGGGATCCTCCAGCACCGCCTCCATCCGCTCCGGATCGGTCACGAAGTAGGGCGACAGGTAGCCGCGGTCGAACTGCATTCCCTCGACCGTCTCCAGCTCGGTCTCGAGGCCACGGGCCTCTTCGACCGTGATTACGCCGTCCTTGCCGACCTTCTCCATGGCGTCGGAGATGAGCTCCCCGATCTCCATGTTGTTGTTGGCGGAAATAGCCCCGACCTGGGCGATCTCCTTTTTGCCCTTGGTCTCCGTGGACAGCTTGGCCAGCTCGTTCACGAGGGCATCGACGCCCTTGTCGATCCCGCGGCGAATCCCCATCGGGTTCGTGCCGGCGGTCACGTTCTTGAGGCCCTCGCCGAAGATGGCCTGGGCCAGCACGGTCGCGGTGGTGGTGCCGTCACCGGCGACATCGGACGTCTTGGTGGCCACTTCCTTGACCATCTGGGCGCCCATGTTCTCCACGGGGTCGGTGAGCTCGACCTCCTTGGCTACGGACACGCCGTCCTTGGTCACGGTCGGCGAACCGAATTTCCGGTCCAACACGACGTTCCGGCCCTTGGGCCCGAGCGTGACCTTCACGGCCTGTGCGAGCTTGTCGACGCCTGCCTTCAGCCGCGCGCGCGCCTCGACGTCGAATCCCAGCTCCTTGGCTGCCATATGATTCTATCTCCTGTTATCTCGATTCGAGTTGCTTACTTGACGATGGCGAGGATGTCGGACTCGCGAAGGATGAGGTAATCCTCACCGTCCACGGTCACCTCGGAGCCGCTGTACTTGCCGTACAGCACGCGGTCACCGGCGGAAACGTCCGGCTCGAGCCGCTTGCCTTCGTCCGAGAGCTTGCCCGGACCTACCGCGACGATCTCACCCTGCTGGGGCTTCTCTTTGGCGGTGTCGGGAATGTAGAGGCCACCGCGCATCTCTTCGGTTTCCTCCAGCGGCTTCACTACTACGCGATCCGCCAACGGCTGGATCTTCGTCGCAGCTTTGGTCGCCATGTGTGCGTCCTCCTTAATTGGATGCCAACGCCTTGTTGAAGACGGTACTTGGGAAGTGAGCGCACGCCGACAGACGGCGCTTTTGGCACTCACCGTCGGAGAGTGCTAAGGGCATAATCTAGAGAAGAGAGGTAGGGCCTTCAAGGGCATTCCGCTTGCACCTGCAGGGGTGTGGCGCCCGTGGGTCGTCGGACCCGGGCACCCTTCACCGCGCTCCACGGAGATGCTTGCCAAATGCCTACCGTTTCTGTGCTTCGTCTCGCCGGACGGACCGGTGCCGGCGTGTTGCTCGCCGCTTGGCTGACGGCGCCCGGCCTGTCCGCACAAGCCTGCGAGGGGAACGATTTTCCGGATTCCGGCGGTTGGGCGGACCTACACCTGCTGGGAGAGGGGTCGGGCACCGCCATGGGCGTGGGCGCAACCCTCGACCCGGAAGGGCCCTGGACGATCGGGGCCTCCGTGGACCGCTGGTCCCTGGACCGGGGGGGCGTGGGCGCCTGGGGCGCGGCCGTGAACGCCACCTTCGAGGCCCGCTGGCGGTTCCTGTCCATCTGTCCATCGCTCGGGCTGGGCCACCTGGACCTGGACACTCCGCCGGACGGCCCTCCCCTGTTCGCCTCCATGACGTCGCTCCCGATGCGGGTCGCGGCCGGATCGGCGGTCCGGTTTGAAAACGGATTCCGGCTGATCCCCTTCGTCTCAGCGGAGTTCGGCATCGACTGGACATTCGCTCGCTCGGTGGTGCCCGACGTGGGCATGGTGACGATCCGGGACTCCGCGTCCGGAACGGCGCTCCTCGCAGGGGCGGCCGTGGGATACGGGCGTTTCCTGATCTCCACTCGGTTGGGGAACTCCCGGGCCGACGGTGTGGGGCGGAGGTGGGCCGCAGCCCTACGCATCGCGCTCTGACCGTTCTACTTTGGGTGCTGTCGTCTCCAACCGGAGCCAGCGTGCCGTTCCAACGGTCCCATGCCGCAGGGCCTTTGAAACGGCACACCAAACAGCACGTCGGTGGCCGAACTCGACAAACTCCTCCGTATTGCGAGCAGGACATTCGCAATCGGCATTGAAGCGCTGCCCGAGCCGCTGGCCGAAGAGGTACGTACGGCCTATCTGCTGCTGAGGGTTGCGGACTATTTGGAGGACGATCCGGCACTCGAAGCCACCGACAAGGTGGAACTCCTCACCCTTTGGGCGTCCACCCTGGCCGGGCAGGCCGAGCTGGAGGTGTTTCTGCGCGAGTTGGGTCCCGTGGAACCGACGTCACCCGACGCCCATGTCGCCGCTCGCTCCGCCGACGTGTACCGAGCCTACCGGGCGGCCTCTCCGCGCAGTCGTCGCGTACTGGAGCGCCACGTCTCGGACACCTGCCTGGGGATGGCGCGCTGGGTCGCCAGGGGCTCGGTCTTCGAGAGCGCGGACGATCTGGACGACTACATGCACGAAGTGGCCGGGCGGGTCGGGTATCTGCTGACCGAGCTGTTCGCGATCCGGATCCCGGACGTGGCAGACCGACTGGAGTCCATGATGCGCCTGGGCCGGGAGTTCGGACTGGGCCTGCAGACGGTCAACGTGATCCGGGGCTTGCACGAAGACCACCACCGTGGGTGGATCTACGTGCCGACATCCTTTCTTCCTTCGGGGCTGGACGCGTCCACGCTGTTCGCCGACGTCACCTCCTCGGGTGCCCGGCACGCGCTCTCCAGGCTGACGTCCAAGGCCGAACGCCACCTCGAAGCGGCGCTGGCCTACGTCGAAGAGATCCCCGAATCCGAAACGGGCGTCCGGGTGTTCTGTCTCCTTCCGCTGTTCTTTGCGGCCCGAACGCTGGCCCTGAGCCGAGACAACCCCGACGTGTTCCGAACGGAAGTGAAGATGAGCCGCGTGGAGGTGGCGAAAGTCACGGCCCGCACCCGTCTCAAGGCGGGCTCCAACCGGTGGGCCCGCAGGTACGCCGAGAAGCTGCTACGCGGAAGACGCCCCTGAGCTCTCCCGCCCTCCGACGTCTGCGAGGTGCGCTCCCGCCAACTCGAGCCCGATCAGCGTCAGGTAGGGTTCGACCATCTCGATGGTAGCCGAGTGAGGCCCCACCACCGAGGCATAGCCGCCCGTCCCCACCACGAACGCGTCGGGCTTTCCCCATTCGGCTCGGATCCGTCGCACGAGCCCGTCCACGCCGTCGATGGCAGTGTGGAACACCCCCGATTGCATGCAGGCCTCCGTGCGACGTCCGATGACCTGTGCCGGAGGAGCCAGCTCCACGCGCGGGAGCTTGGCCGTCTTTTGGCCCAACCAATCCAGGCCCACCATGATCCCGGGGGCAATGACGCCGCCGATGAAATCCCCCGAAGCCGTGATGCAGTCGAAGGTCGTGGCCGTCCCCAGGTCGACTGCGATGGTGTCTCGGCCGTAGAGCACCGAGGCCGCCAGCGTGTTGACGATCCGGTCGGCCCCTACGGTCATGGGCTCGTCCACATCCAGGCGAATCGGCAGCTTGTCCGCCGCTTGCACGGTGAAGACCGAGGTTATCCAGGAACGGAGTGCTTCTACCAACGTCTCGGTCAGGGGCGGAACCACGGATCCGATCACGGCCCTCCCCAACCCGTCCGGGTCGTGGCCCGCTTCCGAGATGAGCTGGCGGATCAGGAGACGGAACTCGTCGGCCGTGCGTGGAATGCCGGTGCTCAGCCGCCACGTGTCCGTGACCTCGGTCGCCCCGGGGTGAATGAGCCCGAGCACGGTCTCGGTGTTGCCAACGTCAATGGCCAAGTTCATCGGTCTTCGCCCTCCACCTGGATTTCGCCTCCGTATACCGGCCGTATCGCGCCGCTTTCGTCCTGAACCAGCAAGCCCCCGTCGGCTGCGATCCCCACCGCAAGGCCGTCCCGTCCCTCGTCGCCGCCGCGAACCCGCTTGCCGCTCAGCTCGTCCAGCACGGCCAGCCCGGCCAGCTCGGTCGGCAGCAAGTGTGCCGGGCCCGGCAGCCCCGACGACGTGAGCCCTGACACGATGTGCCCCGCCAGCTCGCTCCGTGACGGCGGGTTCGTGGTCCACTCGGCTACCGTCGTGACCCGAGGTCGAAGTGCCGAGGGAAACGAGTCCACCGTCTGTAAAACGTTGACCCCGATTCCCACGACCACGCCCGCGTTCGTTCCTTCGCAGAGCACGCCGGCGAGCTTTTTTTCCCGGACGCGGATGTCGTTGGGCCACTTCACGCGCAAATGCTCCGGGGGCAGATACGCCGCCAGCGCCCGGGTCACCGCCAACCCCACCCGGAGCGGCAGCACGGCGACGGAGGCGGGGTCGGACCCCACGGGCACGCCGACCGACATCCAGAGGCCACCCCGATCGGAGATCCACCTCCGCCCCCGCCGTCCCCTGCCCTCGCCCTGCCGGTCCGCCACGATCACGGCCACCTCCCCCCGTTCCCCCAACACCGTGCGCGCTCGGTCGTTGGTGGAGCCGATCTCGGCGTAGGCTTCGATCCATGCGACGTTCCAGCGTTCGCGCAGATCGGCCACCTCGTGCCCGTCCCACTCCGCCAGCGCGGCCGGCGATGTCCGGGCAGCCGTGCGCTCCGGACCGGCCGTCAATGCACGATCCGAAGGGAGTAGTCCGCCGTTGGGGCGGAATGGGTGATAGCGCCGACGCTCACGTAGTCCACTCCCGTCTCGGCAATCGAGCGGACCGTGCCGAGGGACACGTTCCCCGAGGCCTCCGTCTCGGGGCGAGCACCTTTCCACGACCGCACCCGCCGGACCGCTTCGACCAGGGTCCCGAGGGCCATGTTGTCCAGCATCACCCGGTCGACGCCCAGCGGAAGCACACGCTCCAGCTCCGAGATGTTCGAGACCTCGACCTCGATCGGAAGCCCGGAAGCGTTCTCTTTACGCACGCGCGCCACGGCCCGCTCGATTCCGCCCGCGGCCACGATGTGGTTGTCCTTCACCATGACCATGTCGTGGAGGCCCATGCGGTGGTTGACCCCGCCTCCGTCGCGCACGGCCGCCTTCTCCAGCGCACGCCAGCCGGGCGTGGTTTTGCGCGTGTCCAGAATCTTCGCGTCGGTCCCGGACACCGCATCGACGAACCTGCGCGTGAGCGTGGCGATCCCGGAGAGGTGTCCCAGAAAGTTGAGCGCGGTCCGCTCCGCTGTGAGGAGCGAGCGGGCGGGCCCCTCGATCTCGAGCACGGTGTCGCCGTCCTCCGCCGTGGAGCCGTCGGGGATCCGCGGCCGGATACGTAGCTCGGCGTCGACGGTGTCGAATACGAGCGTAGCCGCCTTGGTGCCGGAAACCACCAGGTGCTGTTTGGCTACGACGACGGCGCGGCCGTGCGCCTCGGCCGGCACGGTCCAGGCCGAGGTGACGTCGCCCGACCTCCCCAGATCCTCGGACAGAGCGGCACGGACGAGGTCGATGAGCTCGAAGGTGTTCGCCCGATCAGCCACGGCTCAACATCCACAGGAAAAGGACGCCCAGCGGCCACAGGTAGTAGGCGAAACGATGGAAGGAACGCTGTTTCAGCATGGCCACGAACGTCTTGATCGCGACGATGCCGGTTACCGCCGCGGCCACGGTGCCCGCCGTCATCTGGAGGCTTCCGACGCCGCCCTCCAACGCCCCGAATTCCAACAACGCCGCCCCGAGAATGGCAGGGATAGACATCAAGAACGAAAACGCGGCCGCCTCCTGAGGGTCGATCCCCATCCACAGCCCCGTCGTGACGGTGCTTCCCGACCGGGAAATCCCCGGCACGAGCGCAAACGCTTGGGCAATGCCCATCCCGGCCGCTGCAGCCACGCCGGGCTCGCCCGTCGGGCCCGGTGCGCTTGTTGCGCCCGTCGCGTCCGTCGCGCCGCCTCTCCGGAGCGGAACGCGTGTGGACCAGAGGAACAGTCCGGTGACGAGAAACGCCCATCCCACCACGGCGGGCGAATCGAATAGCGCTCCCACCCGGTCTCCGAAAAACACGCCGACGATGGCGGCCGGCACCGAGGCCAACGCCAAGAGTCCGATGTACCTCCACGACCCGGGTTCACCCGCCAGCGCTCCCCGGACCAAGGCCATCAGGCGCTTTCTGTATACGAGTACGATCGACAGCAACGTGCCCAGGTGCAGCGCCACCTCGAAGGTCACCCCGGCCGGATTGACGCCCAGCAGCTCCTGACCCAACACCAGGTGTCCGGAGCTGGACACGGGCAAGAATTCAGTGGCACCCTGGATGATCCCGAGTACGATCGCCTCCCAGATCGTCACCCGGCTCTCCGCACCGCTCGGTCCCGGGCAATCACGTCTTCGTAGAGTTGCTCGTATACCGGCACGATCAGCGATGACGAAAACTGCTCCAGGGCCATTCGACGTCCAGCCTCGCCCATGCGCGCCCGCAGCTCGTCCTTCTCCAGAATCTCGCGGCCTGCCGCAGCCATTCCGGCAACGTCGCCCACGTCGAACATCCGGCCGGACACCCCGTCCTCGACCACCTCCGGGATTCCCCCGGCGTTCGAGGCCACGACCGGAGCTCCGCTGGCCAGCGCTTCGAGGGCGGCCAGGCCGAAGGACTCCGACTCCGACGGGAGCAGGAAGAGATCGGCGCACGACAGCAGCTCGTCCACCGATGCGTGCTTGCCGAGGAACATCACCTCGTCGGCCACCCCGAGCTCCTGGGCCCGCGCACCGGCGCGCGACCGATCGGGACCGTCTCCCACAAAGACCAGGCGGGCGGAAACGTGCTCCCGTATGGCCGCAAAGACCTCGACCACGTCGACCACGCGTTTGACCGGCCGGAAGTTGGAGATGTGCATCACGATCTTTTCTCCGCCGGGAGCGAGAGACGACCGATGGCAGGGCTCCTTGTCCGGATGATAGACGTCGGGGTCGATGAAGTTGGGGATGACCTGGATGCGGTGGGGCGGGATGCCGAAGTCACGGACGGTTTCGGCCTTGAGGAACTCCGAAACCGCGGTGACGCCGTCGGACCGTTCGATCGAGAACTGGGTGATCGCTTTGTACGAGGGCTGCAGCCCGACGAGCGTGATGTCGGTGCCGTGGAGCGTGGTCACGAACGGGAGCGTCCGCTCGCCGGCCATCGCCATCTCTTGCGCAATCCACGCGGACGTCGCGTGCGGCACGGCGTAGTGGGCGTGGACCAGGTCCAGGCCGTGGTTCACGGCCACGTCGTGGATGGCCACTGCGAGCGCAAGCGAGTACGGCGGATACTCGAACAGCGGATACTCGGCCGGCTCGACATCGTGGAAAAACAGCCCTTCGTGGAACGCGCCCAGCCGAAACGGCGGGGAGTACGACATGAAGTGCACCTCATGACCGCGGTCCGCGAGCTTGATTCCCAGCTCGGTGGCGACCGCTCCCGATCCGCCGTAGGTGGGGTAACAGGTGATTCCGATCTTCATGCGTGTGACGCCTCCACTCCCGTCCGCGCCCCGGACGCCTTCCAGATGGCGACCACAGCATCCACCTGCCGGTCCAGGGGCCGGGTCGCGTCCACGCGGTGGGCGTGAGGCAATTGCCTTCGCATCCAGGTGAGTTGCCGCCTCGCGTACTGCCTGGTCTGCAGCGTCATCGCGGCCATGGCCTCGGGCAAGGGTGCTCTCCCTTCAAGATGGTCCACCATCTCACGATATCCGGTCCCGGTCATGCCGGGATCGTCACGGTGATACCCGGCACCGAGCAAAGTAGCGACTTCGTCCAGGAGGCCCCGTTCGACCATCCGGTCGGCGCGGCGGCCGATGTTCTCGTCCAGCCGCTCTCTCGGGAGCTCCAGCACCACGACGACGCCGGGTTCCGGCGGGTGTTCAGGATCTCCGTGGGCGTGCCACCAACTGAGCGGGCGGCCGGTGAGGGTAGCAATCTCGACCGCCCGGCTCAGGCGCTGGTGGCCGCCCGCCTCCACGGCGCTCGAACGTTCCGGATCGAGCCGCTCCAGCCAGCGGACCAGCTCGACCTCGGTGCGGCGGGAAAGCACCCGACGCAGTGCGACCTGGCGCTCGCGGTCCAGCGGCGGCTCGCGAAACATCGGATGCGTCAACGCGCGGAGAAAAAACCCCGTACCGCCCGCCAGGATCGGTATTTCGCCCCGCGCCCGGATATCGGTGATCCAGCGGCGGGCATCCCGCCCGAACCGGCCGGCCGAGTAGGCCTCGTCGGGATCGAGGAGGTCCAATCCGTGGTGGGGGGCCCTGGCCCGGTCGGTCAGCGAGACCTTGTCCGTCCCGATGTCCATGCCGCGGTAGACCTGTCGCGAGTCCATCGAGATGACCTCGCCACCGATCGCTTCGGCCACGGCTACGGCAAGCGCCGTCTTGCCCGTGGTAGTGGCCCCCGTCAACGCAAGGAACCGGGGGGCGCCGCCGGAGAGTGTAGATGCGTCAGGAGCGACCAAACTTGCGCTCCAGCTCCCGACGCGACAGCCGTACGATCGTGGGTCGCCCGTGCACGTCGTGATGGGGCAACTCGGTGGCGAACAGGCGGTCGAACAGCTCCTCCATCTCCTTCCGGCTGAGGCGTTGGCCCGCCTTGATGGCTCCTTTGCACGCAAACGTCATGGCGATCCGCTGATGCTGGTTGCGGGCCGACCGGGTCAGGTCCGAGCCGGCTGTGATCTCGGCGATCATCTCCCGAAAGCAGCGGCCCGCGTCGAAGTAGGGATGAGGGTCCGGGACCGTCTGGACGATGACCGTGTCCTCTCCGAAAGGCTCCACCTCGAACCCGGTCTTCTCCAGCAGGCCTTGAAGCTCCATGACCTGCGCCACTTCCACCTTCGTGAGGCGCACGGTCATGGGGAATAAAAGCCGCTGTCCGACCCGGCCGCCGCGATCGTAGTCGTCCATCAGCTCGTGATAGAGGATGCGCTCGTGGGCCGAGTGTTGGTCCACGATCAGCAGCCCGTCACGGGTCTCAGCCAGGATCCAGGTCTGGTGTACCTGCCATAGACGCGGACGCTCGGGCGGCGCCACGGACGATCCCGAGTCGACCGATTCACCGGGCGCCGGACTCTCGCCGGGGACGAACAGCGCCATCTGATCCACGGGCGCGGAAGAGCCCGGCGCGGACGGAACTTTCTCCCGCACCGTGACGCCCCGGCTCCAGGGTTGGCCAACCTGCGGAGCGACGTGATGGCCCCCGTCGTCGTCCATCGTCGCCGCGCTCTCGAGCCCGGACAGGGTAGAGCGGACGGCTTCTTCCACGCTGTCCTCGACCCGCTTGCGGTCGCGGAATCGAACCTCCGCCTTGGTGGGGTGCACGTTCACGTCCACCTGAGACCCGGGCGTGCCCAGGAACAGGATCAGCCAGGGCCGGGCCCGCTCGGGCAGGGTGGTCGCGTAGCCTCGGTCCGCCGCGCGCAGGAGACCCGGGTCTTTGAACGGGCGGCCGTTTACGTACAGGTACGCGCGTCGAAACCCCGGTCGGGCCCGGTCGGGACGTTGAATCAGGCCTGCGACCGACAGGCTCTCTCCTTGCCACTGTACGGTGATCAGGCTCGCCGCGTCGTCGGGACTCCACAGCTCGGCCACTCGTTGATGGAGCCGATCGGTGCCTTGAAGCTCCATGAGGGTGCGGCCGTTGGACGACAGCGTGAACGTCACCCGCGGATTTGCCAACGCCAGCACGGTCAGCGTGTCGGCCACGGCGCGGGTCTCCGCACCGGACGACTTGAGAAACTTGGCCCGCGCCGGCGCGTTCCCGAACAGCCGTCGCACCTCGACGGTGGTCCCGGCCGGCCGGGCCAGGTCGTCGACCTGGTGGAGCGTGCCCGACGACACCCTCACCCGTGTGCCGAGCGAGTCGCCGGTCGACCGCGTCTCCAGCACCAGCCGGGACACAGCGGCAATGGAGGGCAGCGCTTCACCTCGGAAGCCGAACGTATCGATACGGTTGAGATCGGTCGCCTCTAGTATTTTAGAGGTGGCGTGCCGGTCCATGGCGAGGAGGGCGTCTTCCCGGATCATGCCCCAGCCGTCGTCCACCACGCGGATGAGACGCTTCCCTCCCGCCTCGAGGGCCACGTCCACGCGCGTGGCACCGGCATCCAGCGCGTTCTCAACCAGCTCTTTGACCACCGACGCGGGCCGTTCCACCACTTCGCCGGCCGCAATCTGATTGGCCACGTGATCCGGAAGAATCCGGACGCGACGCTCGAGGGCGCTCACAACGAGGCCTCGCAGTCCGGAAGCCCGAACAGCCGCGCCGCGTTTCTTCCGGTGGCTTGTGCGACTCGTTCCGAGGGCACGCCCCGGACCTCGGCGATCCGACCTACCGAGTACGTCAGGAAGGCGGGCTCATTCCGCTTTCCGCGCTTGGGGACGGGAGCGAGGTACGGGGCATCGGTCTCGACCAGCAGGCGATCCTCGGGCACCGCCTGCAGGCGGCCGTGATCGGCAAAGCTCTTGAACGTGGCGATCCCGCCGTAGCCGATGTACCACCCTCGGTCCAGGGCGAGCCGGAGGAGATCGTCGCCCCCGGTAAAACAATGCAGCACTCCCCCGACGCCGTCGGGCAACTCCTGGAGAAACGCCATCACGTCCTGGTCGGCGTTCCGGGAGTGGACCACCAGCGGCAGCCCGAGGGCCGCGGCCATCTCGCCGTGCGCACGGAGATACTCGCGCTGTCGAGCCCGCGGGGCGTTGTCGTAGAAATAGTCGAGGCCGGTCTCGCCGATGGCGACGGCTCGCCCTTCCTCCGCCAAGCTGCGGATACGGGTCAGGTCGCCGTCATTCGTGCGTGCCACCTCGTGGGGATGGATGCCGGCCGTAGCCCAAACGCCGGGAGTGGCCTCGGCCAACGAGATGGCCGTCTCCGCGTCGCGGGCGTTGGACGCGATCGTGACGATACGGTCCACGCCCACATCCCGAGCCCTTGCGAGAACGTCGGTGCGGTCGCCGTCGAACTGTGGCGCCGTCAAGTGGCAGTGGCTGTCCGTCAGCACCGCAGCGCGAATCCCTTCCCCTTCAGACGACCGGGCGTGCCGTCAAAGAGGCCATGCGACTCATGCGGTAGCGGCCGCAGCCTTGGCGCGTTCCTTCTTCCGCTGCTGGCGCCGCTTCTCCGCTTCGCTACCGTCTCCGTACCGCTCGCGAATCTCAATGAGCGCGGGAGAGGCGACGAAGACCGACGAATACGTACCGACCACGACCCCGAGAATGAGTACCAACGCGAACGGCCGGATCACCGCTCCACCCAGAATGAGCAGCGCCATCAGCACGGCCAGCGTCGTGCCGGACGTGAGGATGGTGCGCGGCAGAGTCTCGTTGATGGACCGGTTGACGAGGTTGATGAAGTTCTCCTTGCGCCCGCCCTTCCGGTTCAAGTTCTCGCGGATGCGATCGAACACGACAATGGTGTCGTTCAGCGAGTATCCGAGAATCGTAAGGAGCGCGGCCACCGTAGGCAGTGAGATCTCGGTGCGGAAGATGGCCAAGGCGCCGAGCGTGACCATGAGATCGTGTACGGTGGCGATCACGGCGGCCAAGCCGAACCGCCACTCGAACCGGAACGCCAGGTAGATCAGGGTCAAGACCAAGGACCCCATGATGGCCCATGCCGCTTTGGTTTGCAGCTCGCTACCGACTTTCGCGCCCACGAGCTCTTGGCGAATGACCTGGAAGCTGCCCGGGCCGAAGCTGGCTTCGAGCTGGGAGCCGATCCCCTGCGCCACCTCCTCGATGGTCGAACCCTCTTCGAGCGGAGCGCGGATCACGAACTCGTTCTCCGTCGCGGCACCGAACTGCGTGGTCTCCGGCGCGCTCACACCCCCGAGGGCACTCCGCACGTCGGCGGCGGTGATCGGCTGCGTGAACTTCACCTGCACCAGACTTCCGCCCTCGAAGTCCACGCCGTAGTTCTGCCACGAGCCGAGCGCCCCGATGTTGAGCACCATGGCGGCGATTCCGGCCAGGATGAGCACGGCCGAGAACACGTACGCGGTCTTCCGCTTCTCGATGAACTTGTAGTCGGCGTTCTTGAAAAGCCGCATGTGAATCTCCCTAACCGTATCTGCGTGTAGGTTGCCGCGTGCCTATTGGATCGGACTGACTAGATCGACACCGTGGCCGTCCGCCCGGACTGCCGCGAGAGATAGAGCAGGAACAAGGTGCGCGTCACGTAGAGCGCCGAGAAGAACGACGCGATGATGCCGATCGACAGCGTCACCGCAAACCCTTGCACGGGCCCGGTTCCGAATTGGAACAGGATGAGCGCGGTGATCAGCGTCGTGACGTTGGCGTCGACGATGGCGGATAACGCGTGCGCGAACCCTTCGTCCACCGCCGTGCGTGGCGTTCGGCCCGCATCGAGTTCTTCGCGTATTCGTTCGAAGATCAGGACGTTGGCGTCCACGGCCATGCCGACCGACAGGATCAGCCCTGCGATGCCGGGTAGCGTGAGCGTGGCCTCTATCGCGGCCAGCCCGCCGAGCACCAGCGTCACGTACACGGCCAAGGCGACGACGGCCAGCACGCCCGCGAGCCGGTAATAGGACATCATGATCAGCACCACCAACACGAGCCCCACGATTCCGGCCAAGCTGCCCTTGCGAATGGAATCCTCGCCCAGCGAAGGCCCGACGGTGCGCTCTTCGATGATCTCCAGGGGAGCGGGCAAGGCGCCGGCCCGGAGCACCAGGGCCAGGTCTCGGGCCTCTTCCAGGGGAGATGCGCCCAGCTCGATCCGCCCGCTGGCTCCGATGCGGTCCTGGATGACCGGAGCGCTCACGACCTCGTTGTCCAGCACGATGGCCAGCCGCTCCTGGATGTTCTGCGCCGTGACCCTCGAGAACAGCCGCCCACCACGGCGGCTGAGCTCGAAGTTCACCATGGCCTGGTTGAACTGCGGGTCACGCGTGGCCGTCGCGTTCTCCAGCATGTCGCCCGTGAGGAAGGGCTCGTCTTGGAGCACGTAGAGCTCACGGTAGTTCCGGGCTCCCTGGGAGGAGTCATCCCATCCCCAAACCAGCTCGACGCCGCGGGGCATCGCCCGCTGCACCTCGGGCAGCGCAAGGAACTGCTGTGCGATCTCCACCTCCTCGGAGGCAATCAGATAGGTGCCTTCGCCTCGGTTCAGGAGTGAAGAGAACGGACGCAGATTGACCTCGGGCTCCTGTTCCACCACCGCGGTCGAATCCGCTGCGGTGCTATCCGCAGAGGTCGTGTCGCCGCCGAACAACATCTGCTCCACCGTCGACGACGGAGCCTCGACGGCCCGGCCCATCTCCTGGAGCCGCTCCTGGCCCAGCGTGGCTACGATCTGGCGGTCGATCCGCTCCAAGGCGTTGTCCACCTCGGTGGTGGGCAGCACCAGCGTCCACTCCAGAAACGCGGATTGCTGGATGATGTCCTTGGCCCGGCTCTCTCCGCCGTCGATGGTGTCCAGGCCCGCCAGCTCCACGATCAGGCGATCCTGTCCGACACGCTGAATCAGCGGCTCCTCCACACCGAATTGGTCGATCCGGGTGCGAATGATACGCTCGGCCCGCGAGATGGCCTCGGCGCGGGCCTCGGCGGTCAACGTCTGCTCCGGGTCCTCGATCTCCAAGACCAGATGCATCCCGCCCTGGAGATCCAGGCCACGCTTGACGCCATTCCTGTACAGCGCCCCCACGGCAACCGCCAGCACGGCGAGGATGACCAGAATGCGGCCTTGCACGGATTTGAACATGGGCTCGAGTCGGGTTGAACGGATCGGAGGCCGCTTCCTTAGGTGGAAGCGCCTCCGGAATCTCGGTAGGGCCCCTAATACCCCACTGTAGCCTGGTAAGGTCGCGGGGGCGCCCGTGAGGTGTCAACGAGCCGATGCCGGACGCACGGGCTTCCTACCCGACGCCACTACAGGCGGATTGGCGGACGATATACCGAGCGCCGTTTACTCCGGGCGTATCTGGGTGGCGTGATCGGTCATTGGATGAGGGCCGTTAGAAGTACACGAACGACATCACCTTGAACGAATACTCGGTATCGGCTCCACCCTGCGGGCTGTAGACGTCTACGTTCAGGCCGATTCGGTTTCGCCCGTGGAAGTACGCGAGGATGCCCGGCGTGATCAGCATGCCGCCGTCGTCATCGGTGTCTCGATCCGGGTCTCCGTAGCTGACGCGCAGGACCGGCTCGATTCCGTGGAGCACGTCCGACTGCGTCAGCTCGTGATAGTAGCTGCCCAACACCTGGAACGCCGTGAACCCGGTGTCGCCGGAGGGATCGGCGGACCAGTTGTCTCCGAAAAGCACCGATCCCATGAACCGCAGCCCGCCGCGGTACGTGCCGACCGTGACGTCCACCCCACCGGCCGTGGCGTACTCGGTGCTGCCGTTCGGGCCGTCGGTGGCCGAAGTCAGCATGTAGTCGTGTACCCCGACGTTGGCTCCGATCCGGACATCGTCGGCCGCGCGGAACGTGACCCGTCCGGAAACCGACTTGCCGCCGTTTTCGTCGCTCCGATTCACGCCCGTGCCGTTGGTCAGGGAAAGCATGTAGCTCCCACCCTCTCCCAACGACCCGTCCACACGTACGCCGACATCCCTTCCGGCAAAGCGCAGCTTCTCGCTGAGTCGGCTGTAGCTGCACGTGCCGTCGGGCCCCGTGCATTCGCTGAAGCCGGGAATACGGCCGTCCCGTTCAACCAGCGGGAGGTTGGTGCTGGATTCGAGCTCGAAGAGGTCGAACGCCCGCTTGAACTGCCCGGCCGAAACCCGGAACCCGGGAGAGAACGCATACCGGACATAGGCGTCCTGGAGGGACGCGCTTCCTCCGGCCACCTCCGGCATGATGCGGGCGTCCAGGTGTTCGCCCAACCCCAGGTCCACCGTGATCCGCGCCCGCCGGATAAAGAAATTGCTGCCTTCGTCTTCGATTGAGCTGGTTGCGAACTGGGTATGCAGCCGGCCGCCGATCTCGATGTCGGCGGCGCGACCGGCGATGGTCTGAGACCAAAGCGGTGAGGCCGACGCAGCGAGCAGCAGCGCCGTGGCGGAAAGCCCTGCGCGAAGCGGTTTCAACCGACCCTTCCTTTTGCTGGATAGAACTCCGGATACTCTGCGGACCTTGCAGTTTACCGGTGTGTGACCCGCGGACCACGGGTTGGATACGTTTCTGTTACGAATCCGGATACAGGGCGTGACGCGAGGAGGAGACCGTCACCGTCAGGCCATGACCATGGCTTCGCGGGCGGCCTGACGCCCGAGGTCGGTGAGCTCCAGACGCCGGTTGGCCGTCGTGACGACCAGGTTCTCCCGCTCCGCCCGTTGCGCCACGCGCTCCGCGAAGTCGGGGCTCCAGCGCAGGTGCTCCTGCAGGTGATCCAGTCGACTCTCCTCGAGCGCATCCGGGCCGCCTTCGTGGTTGAGTAGGTGGATGGTCAGCATGGACACCGCGAAGCTGTACCGTTGGCGCGCCCTTCGTCGGATCCGCGCGACGATCCCGCGCTCCGGCGCGAACAGAAACGTGAGCGCGAACAGCACTCCCGCCATCATGGCCATACAGCCTGCAATCGAAGCGTCCAGCCAGAACGCGACCCAAAATCCGGAAAGGGCGGCGGCCGCGCCGATGGCCGCGCTCAATCCGAGCAACACGAAAAGGCGGTCGGTGAGCAGATAGGCGGCAGCGGGCGGAGCGATCATCAACGCCACCACCAGGATCGACCCCACGGCATCGAACGCGCCCACGGCGGTCACGGACACCAAGGACATGAACGCGTAGTGGATGACGGCAGGGCTGAATCCGAGCGCCGCGGCCAGTGCAGGGTCGAACGTCGAGAGCTTGAGCTCTTTGTAGAACAGCGCGATGAACCCCAGATCCAGAACCAGGATTGCCGCCATCAGCCAAAGCGATCGGGGCCCGAGGTCGGCCCCTCCTACCACGAGCCTACGGAACGGAGCGAACGCCAGCTCTCCCAACAGCACGGCGTCGGTGTCCAGGTGGACGTCCCCCGCCCGGCTGGAGATCAAGATCACCGCAATCGAGAACAGCGCGGGAAAGACCAGGCCGATGGCCGCGTCTTCTTTGACCCGACCGGTCCGGTGGAGCATCTCCACCAGCCCGACCGTCAGCACGCCGGTGGCCGCAGCCGCGAGGATCAGGATCGGAGAGGCCAGATCCTGAACGACGAAGAACGCCAGCACGATTCCCAGCAGGATCGAGTGGCTGATCGCGTCGCTCATGAGCGCCATGCGCCGCAACACGAGGAAGACTCCGGGGACTGCACAGGCCACGGCCACCGTGACCGCGATCAACTGGATCTCGACTTCGGGCGTCATGAGCGCGAGCCTCGCGTCCGGACATCGGCTTCCGTGCGCCCTCGATCGGTGACCGTCCACCCTCCGGATGCGCGCTTGGCCAGTCCCGCCTCTTCGAGCTCTTCGAGGGACCTCACCACCGCCGAGCGGGCTCCGCCACGAGCCATGAGCACTTCGACGGGGTGGCCGTGATCTTCACCGGGATGCTGACGCGCCAGGGCGGCCAGGTCTTCCAGCACTCGGTCGGTTCGGAGCCGCCGTCGATTGCGACCCCGTCGGATGGCGTCCCACACCAATCCCCGTGACGGCGCGAATGCCAAGGAAAGGGCGACGATGGCCGACACCGTCAGCACGATCGTGGGCCCCGTCGGCAGGCCACCCGCGGAGCTCGATACCAGAGAGCCCAGCACGCCGGCGCCCGCGCCGAACACCCCGGCCAGGAAGACCATGCGTCCCAGGTGATCGGTCCACTGACGCGCCGCCGCGGCCGGGGCGACGATCATGGCGCTCATCAACACGACGCCTACGGTCTGAAGGCCGATCACGATCGCCAGCACGAGCACGGAGGTGAGCACCACGTCGACCCGTTGCATGGGAAATCCCAACGCGGCGCCGAACTCCCGGTCGAAGGAGAGGAGCTTGAACTCTTTCCAGAGTAGCAGCATGACGCCGATCGCCACCGTGCCCAGGCCGGCGATGACCGCTACGTCCCTGGCCACCAACGTGGCCGCCTGGCCGAATAGAAACGTGTCGAGACCCGCCTGCGCGGCGGTGGGCCGACGCTGCACGAACGTGAGGAGCACGAGCCCCGCGCCGAAGAACACCGAGAGCACCACCCCGAGGGCAGCGTCTTCCGAGATCCGGGTCTCCCGCACCACCGCCATCACCCCCAGCGTCCCGACCCAGCCCGCGAACGCCGCGCCGAGAACCAGCACGAGCGTGGCCTTGCTGCCGGTCAGCAGAAATGCCAGCGCAATGCCCGGCAGCGCGGCGTGCGAGATGGCGTCCCCGAGGAGGGCTTGCCGGCGAAGCACGGCGAACGAACCCAACGCGCCGCTCACCGCCCCGAGCGCAGCCGCGCCGATGGCGACCGTGCGCACGGTGTAGTCGAAGAGGAGGTCGTGGAGGAGCTGGGCCACCGGGCCCCTCAGGCTCCGGCCGCGAAGGGCACCCGTCCGCCGTACGCGGTGCGGAGCGCTTCTTCGGTGAACGCATCGTCCACGGGGCCGGACGAGATGTGGCGAACGTTCAGGATCATCACCGAGTCGAAGTACTCCCGAACAGTCTGTAGGGCGTGGTGGACCGCCACGACCGTATTCCCCTGCGCGCGAAGCTCCTGTAGCACCGTGACGATCGCGCGCTCCGTCTTGGCATCCACACCCTGGAACGGCTCATCCATGAGGTAGACCTCAGCGTCCTGAACCAGGGCCCGGGCGAGGAACACCCGCTGCTGCTGCCCTCCCGACAACTGGCTGATCTGCCGTCCGGCGAACTCCGCCATATCGACCTTTTCCAGTGCCTCCATGGCCAGCTTCCGCTCGCGTGCCGCCGGCCGCCGAATCCAACCCAGGCTTCCGTACCGACCCATCATGACCACGTCCAGGACCGACGTGGGGAAGTCCCAGTCCACGCTGCCGCGCTGGGGAACGTAGGCCACCAGCCGCCGTTGGTCCTCGTACGGTCGCCCATGCACCAGCACCTGGCCGGCCGCGGCCGGCACCAGCCCGAGGATGGCCTTGATGAGCGTGGACTTCCCCGCCCCGTTAGGCCCCACGATCGCGAGCAGCACTCCCTTGGGCACCGTCAGGTCGATATCCCAAAGCACGGGCTTTTCCCGGTAGGCTACAGTCAGGTCGTAGACCTCGATGGCCGGTGCTTCTCCGTCGGCGGCGTTTTCGTGAGCACTCACTGCGCCGTGCCTTCCAAGAGCGCATCGACGATGGTATTCACGTTGTGACGGACCATCCCCACGTAGGTGCCCTCGGCCGTGCCCGCGTCGCCCATGGCGTCCGAGAACAGGGACCCGCCGATCCGGACTTCGAACCCGCGGGACGCGACGGCAGCCTGCACGGCCTCGATCGTCCGGGGCGGCACCGAGGTCTCCACGAACATGGCCGGAATCCGCCGCTCCACGATGAACTCCGCGAGCTCTTGCACGTCGGCCGTGCCCGCCTCCGACGCCGTGCTGATGCCCAGGAGGCCCCGCACCTCGAACCCGTAGGCCCGACCGAAGTAGTTGAAGGCGTCGTGCGCGGTCACCAGCACTCTCTGGCGCTCCGTCACTTCCTGCGCCCGTTCACGCACCCAGGCATCCAATGCGGTGAGCTCTTCCAGATAGGCTCGCGCGTTCTCCTCGAACAGGGCGCGTGACGTGGGCTCGAATTCGCTCAACCCATCCCGTACGGTTTCGACCGCGGACATCCAGAGCCGCACGTCGAACCAGACGTGGGGGTCGAACTGTCCCTGAAACTCCGCGGGCCGCTGGAGGACCGATTCCGGAACGCCCCTCGTGACGGCGATGGAGGGAACGCGCTCGGACATTTCTTCAAGCACCTCGGCCATCGCCGCCTCCAAGTGGAGGCCGTTGTAGAAGATGACGTCCGCGCCGGCGAGCGTCCGCACGTCCCCGGCGCTGGCCTTGTACAAGTGCGGATCGACGCCGGGACCCATGAGTCCGTCCACCCGGACGCGTTCACCGCCCACGATTGCCGCGATGTCGGTGATCATGCCGATGGTGGCAGTCACCCGGATCCGGTCGTCCGCGTCCGCTTGCTCGCCGCCTCGACAGGCCGTATGCCATAAAACGGAGAACAGGGCGCCGTACCAAAGCGCACGCCGCCCCGGGAGTCGTATGTTCACCTGGCTCAATCCCACCTTTTTTAGGCTGCCCTAAATATGAAGTGTAGCGCCAAGCGGTACGGGGGTCGAGGGATCCGGCAGGTGGCGGGGATCGTGGCGGTGGGGATGTGTGCCGGCTTCGCCTCGATGGGTTGTAGCGGAGAGTCGGCGCCCCCGGGCCCCTTCCAGGTGGACCTACGGGTGTCTCCCACGCCGCCGATCGTGGGGCCCGGCCGGGTCATCATCCAGGTCGAGGGTGCCGTCCCGGAGGCCGGAGACGCCCACGTCACGGTTCAGGGCGAAAGTCCAATAGGCGCCGGAGCCCCGCGTACGGCGGAGCCGGCGGGCGGAGGCCACTACGTGGTTCCCGACTTTCAGTTCGACCGAGAGGGAGAGTGGACCCTGCGAGCCACCGTGGTGGTCGGCACGGACACGGTCACGGCCAGCCGTCGCTGGCAGGTGAGCGGCCGCTAACGGATGCTCCTTGAGCGCACCTACTTGTCGACGCGCAGGTAGCGTCCGTCGAACGCCACCGACCATGTCTCCCCGCCGTCGCCGGACGACTCCCAGAGCTGCCGAACACGATCCGGATCGCCGTCCATCACGCTCCATGTGATTCGGTGGAGCACCGCTTGGCCGTCTGCCCGCACGGTCTCGCCTTGCAGGACCATGCGGCCGGCGTCGAAGCTGCCGTCCAGTTGCAGGATCTGGCCGGCGTTGTCGACCCAGGTCTGGTGCCAAACGCCTCGGGACCGATCGTAGGCGTTGTAGCTGTGGCCCACGTTCCCCGACGCGCCCACCCAGCTCTCGTGGAGTGCGCATCCGTTCAGGACCTTCTCGATCCGGTTGGTGCCCGCCGCACCCCCCTGCGGGTTGGTCACCTGCCATTCGCCCACCCAGAAATCGAACTGGGCGTGCTCTGCGGCTTCGCACGTGTTTGGAGCCGCCTGCGCCGCGGTACCACCGGCCAACAGGAAGATCGACGCCACTGCGACGCCCACACCGGTCACGAATCGTATGTGCATGGTCCCGCTCCTGGGGAAGGTCCGGTACAGTCCACTCGTACGTGAGGTCGAAGCCGTCGTTACGGCCCGGTGACGGCCGGTTCCGTGGCGTGGCACGTCGGCTCTGGTCATCTTGCTGCCCATGACCACGCAACCCGCCTTGCCGGACCCCTCCCCGGACTATCCCGCCAACGCCCACGCCCTGCTCGAGGCCCGTCTGGGGCCCGAGCGCGTGCAGCGCGGTGTGCGCCTAGCCCCCCTCACCACGTTCCGGATCGGCGGGCCCGCCGACCTGTTCGTGCGAACCGAAACGGAATCGCAACTCATGGAGGCGGTGATCGCCGCGCGCGAGCTGGAGATCCCCCACTTTCTCCTGGGCAGAGGCGCCAACATCCTGGTGGGTGATGGCGGCTTTCGGGGCCTGGTGATCCACAACGCGGTGCAAGGAATTCAGTTCCTGCCCGACCACCGGGTACGCGCCGGTGCCGGTGTCGACACGTTTCCCGACCTGATCGAGCTGACCGTCGCCCGCGGACTGGGAGGCCTGCACCACTTTGTCGGCATACCCTCCACCGTGGGCGGCGCGCTATGGCAGAACCTCCACTTCCTGAGCCCCGCGCCGGAGCGGGAACGCACCGTGTTCATCGAAGAGGTCTTGGAGTCCGCGGATTTGCTGACCGAGTCCGGAGAGCGCGCCACGGTGCCGGCGGCGTACTTCGAGTTCGGATACGACTACTCCGTTCTGCACGACCGGGACGACGTGGTCCTGTCGGCGGTGTTCCGGCTCGAGCCGACGCCGGTGGACGTTCTACGGCAGGTCATGCGGGAAAACCTCGCCTGGCGAGACGAGCGGCACCCGGACCTTTGGCTTTACCCCTGCGCGGGATCGATTTTCCAGAAGATCGACGGGGTGGGCGCCGGACGCCTGATCGACGAGTGTGGCCTGAAGGGCCACGTGCACGGAGGGGCGCAGATCTTCCACAAACACGCAAACATCATCGTCAACGTCGGGGGTGCCTCTTCAAGCGACGTGCGTGCGCTGATCGATCTGGCGCAGTCGACGGTACGGAAAGAGCTCGGACACGAGTTGACTCCCGAGATCACTTTCGTCGGTGAGTTCTAGCTGCCTACCATTCACTAGCCGAAGTCGTCCGCCAGATCCGCCAGAACCATCGAGTCCAGGCGGTGTCCGCCGGGATGCGTGGCCTCCCGGACGGCTAAACCGGCCGCACGGATGCGCTCGATCTCGCGGGCATGCACGGCGTCGCGGACGAACTCGTCCGCCTGTCCGCGAACCACCACGATCTCGGTCCCGTCCAGCCGGTCGGCGTAGGTATGGGGCTCGGGGTCCAGAGGCAGGTAGGCACCCCAGATCACGAGCAGGCCGACACGTGACCGGCCCAGGGCCAGCCAGCGGCACACGGTGTGGCAACCCTGAGAGAACCCCACGGCCACCCTCCTCCGCCAGGATTCGTCCGGGTCGGGGTCGCGGCGGTCGTCCCTCGAGGCGTCCGAACCGGTCCACTCATCCACGACCAGATCCAGATAACGCACGTAGTCCCGGATCTCGGCCTCGCGGTCTTCACGGGTCATCCAGGTCGCTCCGATGCGGGCGTCCTTCCCGTGGGGACCGGTGCTGCCGCCCAGATAGAACCGGGAAAGGCCCTCCGGCGCGACGATGGCGCGGCCGCCGTCGTCCAAGGGGACGAACGGCTTGAGGAAGCGCTCGGCCAGTTGCCGGTATCCGTGGCAAACCACCCACAACTCACCGGCGGGAGAAGGCGGCGACGGCCCCAGGCTCCAGACCCTGGCCGTACGCGGGACCTCCAGGTGACGGGACGTGGGCCCCGGTCGGCTCACGTTGCGCCGGGTGCCGCCGAGGGTCCCAGGTCGGCTTGCTGCAGGCTCGGAAGGTCGACATCCCGCTCGGAAAGCACAGGGTGGCCTCCCGGCCAACTGATGCCGATGGTCGGATCATCCCATCGGATGCCGCGGTCCAGATCGGCCCGGTACTCGGACGTCACCTTGTACACGAGATCGGCTTCGTTGGACAGCACCTTGTAGCCATGGGCGAATCCGGGCGGGATGTACAGCATGTCCTGCTGATCGTCGGACAGCGTAACGCCCTCCCACTGGCCGAACGTCGGAGAACCCGGACGAATGTCGACTGCGACGTCGAACACGGTTCCCGATGTGACGCGGATGAGCTTTCCCTGCGCGGCCGGCGAGATTTGATAGTGAAGCCCACGCAGTACACCCGCTTCCGAACGCGCATGGTTGTCCTGCGCATATGCGGTCGGAAGCCCCAGCTCGGCGAAATCGCTGGCGCGGTACGTTTCCAGGAAAAATCCGCGACTATCCTGGTGCACCTTGGCCCTCAACAGCACGAGGCCGTCCAGTGACAGCTCTCGCGCCTCGAAACGCATCAAGTCACGCCTCCAAGCTCTGAAGTAGCGGAGCGTCGGGATCCGGACGATCCGGATCCACCCGCGCCAGCTCGCCCGCGAGGCGGGAACCTACGCGAAGCACGAGGATCAAAGCCACAACACCCAACCCGACGACCAACCCCCACCACAGGCCTGCGGCGCCCATGTCTCTCCGGAACCCCAGGAAGAGCCCCACCGGGATTCCCAAGATCCAAAAACCGAGCACGTTCACAATCGCGGGCACCCGCGTGTCGCCCACTCCGCGAAGCACACCGGCCGCCACCACCTGGAGCCCGTCGGACACTTGGAAGATCCCCGCGATGGGGATGAGGCTCCCGGCCAGGAGCAGCACGGTCGGGTCCGGCGTGTAGAGCCGCGCCAAACCCGCCGGCACGGTGAGGAAGACGATCGCAGACGCCGCCATGAAAGCCCCTCCCAGAAGGAGTCCCGCGCTGGCCGCTCGGCGCGCTCCGTCCGAATCACCGCGGCCGACGGATCGGCCGACCAGCACCGCGGTCGCCTGGCCCACCCCGAGGGGCACCATGAACGTGAGCGATGCCAGGTTGATGGCGATCTGGTGCGAAGCCATCGGCACGGTGCCCATCAGGCCTACGAGAAGGCCGGTGAACGCAAACGCGCCGTACTCCAGGGAGAGCTGCATCCCGATCGGTGCGCCGAGTCGCACCATGCTGCGCAAGGGAGCCAGCTCTCGAACCTCCGGACGGAATGGCCGGAGGAGCGGGCCCAAGGTCCGCCAGGCCAGCAGCAGCAGCAGGAACAGCAGCGACCACCGGCTGAGACTCGATGCCCACCCCGTGCCCACTGCGCCCATCCGCGGGACACCCAGATTGCCGAACACGAGAAGCCAGTTGAGAAACACGTTGATCAGATTGGCTACGATCACCGCCAGGACGATGGCGCGCAGCCGGCCCATGGCTTGGAGCGTCTGGCGAAACACGATGAACCCCAAAAACGGGAATAGGCCCACGATGGACGCGTGCGCGTATCCGGCGGCGAGTGGCACCACGTCGTCTGGCTGCCGGAGCAGCGTCAGCACCGGCCGGGCGGGAACGAAGAACACGGCCACGCCGAAGGCGAGCACGACGGCCAACAAGACGCCCCGCTGGATACCTCGGGCCACCGCTTCGCGGTCCTCGGCACCAACCGCCTGCGAGACGACGGGATCCAGTGACAGCAGGACCCCCATCCCGAACACGGCCAGGACGAAGAAGTAGAGGTTTCCGAGCGCGACCGCCGCGAGGTCGGCAGGAGAGAGGCGCCCTACCATGAGCGTGTCCACCACGCCCATGAACATCAGTCCCACCTGCACGACCACCACTGGGATGGCCAGCCGAATCAGCTCGGAAAAATCTCCGGAATGCGGTCTGGAGTAGGCCCCGCGGACTCCACGGGTCGCCTCATGCGAACGCACCGATCCTCAGGCCGGCGGCTCCCAGCAGTCTTCGGTGCGTCGGGTATCGGCCACCTGGAAAATCTTCCACCCTTCGCCGCTCCTGAACAACTGGAACGCATCGACGCCGCAGTGGCTGAAGTTGCCGTCCACATAGAGCGCGTACTTCACGACCACACTTGCGAGGTTGTCGTGTACCTCGATGACGGGATCCCAGATCTTCTCGTCGATGTAGGCCTCAGCCTGCGTCACGCGCCCTGCGAAGTCGGTCATCGGGGTGGGTGAGCCCAATCGAGGCTGTCCGTCTTCGGTGAATCCCGTGCCCCAGAGCATGGCTCCGTCCGCAAAAGCGGCCAGGATCTTGTCCGCGTCCTTCTCTCGCATTCCGTCGAACAGCGCGTAGATGGGCGCCAAGACGGCGTCCTTGTCCGAGTCGGCCGCCATCTGCGCCTGACTCGGGGTCGCGACGAGCCCCACCGTCAAAAGCACCGCCCACCAACCCCGCATCACACGAAGCTTCCCGCACCGATCATACATCCCATGGGCTCCTGAAAAGGCTGTGGTGATTGGGTCGGGTACGCGCCCGACCACACCCAGCCCTCAAGCTACTTCTTCGATGGGCCTCCCGTACACCCGGGCCAGCACCTCGCGGGCCTTTGCGACGTGTTCGGTGCGTACGACGAGCCGGGCCGGTCGGATGAACGCGAGCGGCGGCTCCATGCCGCCGGCGTCGTCGGTGAAAAGCGCGGCGGGCACGCCCGCATCGAGGAGGAAGCCTTGGGCGGTCTCGCCCATGTGGCGGCTGGTGAACGTGGCGAGCACGGTCGTGTCATCTTTCAAGGGGCGGATCCTGTCGGTGGGGGAGCCGTCCGGAGCCCGGGGGAGCTCCGCGATCACACATAACAGTAAGCACATGGAGCACTCCGAGATAGGGCGCTCTCCTCCGTAAAGTCTCCCGGAGGGCCCCTTTGCGGGAAACGTGGGACCGGCCGCACTTTCTCCGACCTGTGTTTCCACCCCGCCGGCGAGGTCCCATGTCGCACCAGACGAGTTCACCCGGGCAGCGCCTCCTCGCGCTGCATCGACGGCTGCACGGCCGGTTTGGCGGCGAGTGGCTGTTCGGTCGCATGATCGGTCGAATGGTTCCCTACACGGGCACCGTTCGGCCCCGAGTCGAGGTCCTGGAGCCCGGGTACGCGCGCGTGTCCATGGCGGACCGACGATCGGTGCGGAACCACCTGGGATCCATCCATGCCATCGCGTTGGCCAACCTGGGGGAATTCGCGAGCGGACTGGCCTCCCTGGTGGGTCTTCCGGAAGACATTCGCGGCATCGTGGTGGGTCTGGAGGTGGAGTACCTGAAGAAGGCACGCGGCACGATTACGGCCGAAAGCAGGGTCGAGGCCCCGGACGCCGTCACCGAGGCGGTTGAACATCCGGTCACGGCGGAGATGCGCGACCAAGAGGGCGACATCGTCGCCAGGGTCACCGCCAGGTGGCGGCTGGCGCCGAGATGACCGGGCCGGCCGCGAATACCGGAACTCCGCTCACGCGGGACGCCAAGTGCCGCGTGCCCCTCATCTGCGGCGCCATGTACCCGTGCTCCAATCCGGAGCTCGTGGGCGCGGTGTCGGCAGCGGGTGGGCTGGGAATCGTGCAGCCCGTGTCCCTCACCTACGTGCACAAGCACGACTTCCGGGAGGGCCTTCGCCTCATCACCCGCCTGGCCGGAGGCGGTCCGATCGGCATGAACGCGTTGATCGAGCAATCGTCCAAGCGCTATCACGAACGCATGGTCGAATGGGTCGAGATCGCGCTCGAAGAGGGTGTGCGGTTCTTTGTCACCTCGCTCGGGAAGCCGCGTTGGGTCGTGGATCGCGTGGTCCGGTCCGGGGGGGTGGTCTATCACGACGTCACCGAGCGGAAGTGGGCGCTCAAGGGCCGTGACTCGGGCGTGCACGGGCTCATCGCCGTCAACCGCCGAGCCGGGGGACACGCCGGCCCGCTTTCCGCGGCGCAGTTGTTGGACGACGTGGGGGACCTGGGCCTTCCGGTGGTTTGCGCCGGCGGGATCGGAACGGCGTCGCAGTTCGCGGACGCGCTTGCCATGGGATACGCGGGATGTCAGCTCGGCACGCGCTTCATCGCCACCCACGAGTGCAAGGCGTCCGAGCCGTATAAGCAGGCCATCGTGAGAGCCGACGAAGACGACGTTGTCCTCAGCGAACGCATCACCGGCGTCCCCGTGGCCGTGCTCAAGACCCCTTACGTGGAGCGGATGGGCCTCAAGGCCGGTCCGCTCGCACGCAGACTGCTCCGTCACCCCAGAACCAAGCACTGGATGAGGACGCTCTATGCGTTGCGCTCGTTTTGGCAGCTGAAGCGGGCGGCCCTGGACACGAGCGGAGCGACCGAGTATTGGCAAGCCGGAAAGAGCGTCGCCGGAATCGACGCGATCCGGTCGGCAGGAGAAATCGTCGAGGAGTGTCGGCTGGCCTGGATGCAGGCGGAGTCGACCGCAACCTAAAGGAAGCTCTGTGAACGCACGACCGCGCGTAGGACACCTGGCTTGGACGCTCGGGTTGGTGGCCGGCCTGACGCTGGCACTGCCCCGGGGCGGCGTCGCTCAGGACGGACTCAAGATCTACATCTCGGCCGACATGGAAGGCGTCACCGGCGCAGTAACCGGCGAGCAGCTCGGCCCAGCCGGATTCGAATATGCGCGGTTCCGCGAGTTCATGACGGAGGAGGTTCTCGCCGCCATCGATGCCGCCCGGGCGGCGGGCGCCACCGAGATCGTCGTGAGCGATTCACACGGGAATGGACAGAACCTCTTGATCGACCGGCTTCCGGACGACGTCCAGGTCGTGCGGTCCTGGCCGCGCCCACTGATGATGATGCAGGGCATCGACGACTCGTTCGACGGCGTGCTGTTTATCGGCTATCACGCCAGCACCAGCAACACGCGGGGGGTTCGGGCGCATACCATTTCCAGCGCCAATCTCACGTCGGTGAAGCTGAACGGAGTCCCCATGACCGAGGGCTCGATCAACGCGGCCATCGCCGGACACTTCGGCGTACCCGTCCTGCTGGTGACCGGGGACGACGCCGCGGTGGAAGAGGTACGGAGTGTGGTGGGCGACGTCGAGGGAGCCGTGGTCAAGTGGAGTCTGGGCTTTCACTCGGCTCGAACGCTGACGCCCCAAGCGGGTCAGGAGCTGATCCGCGAGCGCACGCGTCGAGCGATCGAACGACGGTCCGAGCTCCAACCCTATCGGCCCGGAAACGGCCCGCTGACCCTGGACATCTCCTTCAAGAACTACATGCCCGCGGAGGTGCTGAGCTATCTGCCGTGGTTGGAGCGGGTCGACTCCCACACCATCCGCTTCGTCGGTGAGGACATGGTCGAGGTCTCCAAGTTCATCGAGTTCGTGACCACGTACCGGATCAACCAGACGCCCTGACGAGCTGTCGCTCTACTCCGATCGTCGGGTGACGCTGAACTGACGGGCCGCCGCAGTCAGCAAGAGGACGGTAGCAGCGCCCACGATTCCGATAAGCACCCATATGTGATTTCGGGGTGCGACGGGCAGGAAAGGCGGCGTCTCGGCCGCCTGCCGTACGATGTTGAGAACCCAGAGCGTCGTCAGCGCCACGAAGGCCCCGGTCCAGTCCATGATGTCCGCAATCCGCCGGGTGGCCTCCGCTCGTCGGGCGGGTGTGGCCGTCCAGTAGTCGCGGTTGGGAAGGTTGAGCAACCGGGCCGGGGTTCGTTCGATCAGCGCCGGCACGCCCACCCGCAACCAAAGCTGCAATACCCCGAGCAGGCCCACGACGCCCAGCAGGAACGGCCACTTGCCGCCGTAGCGATCGGGCTCACCGAACCAATTGAAGTGAATCGGAATCCGGTCGGGCAGGTCGAATCCGGAAGCCACCGCCACCGCAACGGCAAGACCTGTGGCCAGGGTGTTCAGCCAAGCCGCCCGGCTAGTCAATCACCGGGCTCCGTCGCTCGAGGAAAGCCACATCACGCCAAACTCCGTTCATTCGACCCAGCCGTTCACGGATGCCAAGCAGCCGAAAGCCGCACTTCTCGTGAATACGGATGCTGGCGGCGTTTTCTTTGAATATTCCCGCCTGGAGGGTCCAAAGTCCCGCCACCTCCGATCGGCTGACGAGGTCGGCGAGCAACGCCGTGCCGACCCCCCTGCCCTGCGCCTCCGGATCCACGTACACGGACACCTCGGCGACGCCGGCATAGACGCACCGGCCCGAAACCGGGGTGAGCGCGGCCCAGCCCAACAGCCCGTCCTTTCCGGGGCGGTCGACAGATGCGGCTACGATGCGGCAGTCCGGCAGGTGCGCCCCATCCCACTCATCCCAGTCGGGCACCTCGGTCTCGAACGTGGCGTGCCCGGTGGCCAGTCCGGCCGCATAGATCCGGGCCACCGCCGGCCAGTCGTCCGACGCCAGGTCTCGTATGTGAACGTCGTCGATTGTCATGTGCCCCGCGTCGGCGAGTTGTTTCCGCGGGGCGACCGACGTTAGTGGACCGAATCCACTACTCCGTTCGCAGCGCCACCGCCGGAGCTACGTTGGCGGCTCGGTTGGCCGGGATCAATAGGGCCAACACGCTCACCGCAGCCAACAGCACGGGGATGCCGACGAAGGTGAGCGGATCCATCGGCTCCACGTTGTACAGGAACGTTGCCAGTGCCCGGCCCAGCGGAATCGCGAGCAACAGTCCGGCCGCGATGCCCAATCCGACCGGGCGCACCCCTTGGGCCAAGACCATCCGAAGGATACGTGGTGCGTCCGCTCCCAGCGCCATCCGAATCCCCACCTCCGCATTGCGCCGGCGTACGGAAAAGGCCATGACGGCGTAGAGCCCGATCGACGCCAGGAACAACGCCACCGAGCCGAAGATGGTGAACATGCCGCCGATCACGACGAAGTCGAGCGACGCCTCGTCCATGCGGTCCTCGAGTGTCGAGACTCGGGTCATCGGAATGTCCCGATCCAGTCGGGAAATGACATCTCTGATCGACTCGACGCCGGCATACGGATCACCGGCGGATTTTGCCAAGATCGTGAAGTTGGCAGGGACGTCCTGCGCGACCGGCACGAACATGCCTTCGGGCGGCTCGGCTCCGAAGTTCAGCGGACCGGACATCTCGAAGGTGCGGACCACGCCGACCACGGTGATCCACGGGTTCTCCGAGTCCGAGCGTCCCATTCGGATCTGCTTCCCGAGTGGGCTCTCGCCTGCCCAGTTCAGCTCCGCGAAACGCTGATCCACGATCGCCACCAGCCCGGAGCCCAAAACATCCGAGCTGTTGAACCCTCGCCCCGACACGATCGGCACGTCGATGATGTCGAAGAAAGACGGGGTCACTGCCGTGTAGCCGGTGAACGAATACTCGCTGTCGTCGGCGTATTCCCGGTCTCCCACACCATAGAAGCGGAATGAGGTGCCAATGGCCGGCAAGCCGGTCGACAGGGCCAACTCGTTGACGCCGTTGAGTGCCGCGAGCTCCGCGCGAAGCTGGTCGGTCACCTGCCCGCGACTGACGGAATCCGCATAGGTGGCACTTGGCAACGCCACGCCCGCAGTGAGGATCCCCTCGCGATTGAGCCCGAAGTCCGATCCGGTCACCTCGAGCGTGCTCCGAACCATCAGCCCGGCGCCGACCAACAGCGCGCATGAGAGCGCCACTTCTGCGATCAACAGCACGGTGGACCATCGTCCGACGCTCCGGCTCGACGTGCCCCGCACCTGATCCTGCAAGATGCCTTGGACGTCCGCCTTGGTCGCATGGAGTGCCGGCAGCAGGCCCGACGCCAGCGCGGCCAAAAACGTGACCCCGATGACGAACAGGAAGACGATGGGACTCAACTCGAACGCCATCCACGGGGGCGGGCCCATGTCCTGGACGACTCGCGTGAACAGGTCGAGGGAGTACTTCGACAAGATGACCCCCACCACCGCGCCGCCGATGGCAAGCACCAGCGTCTCGGTGAGGAGCTGGCGGAGCACGCGGCTGCGGACCGCGCCCATGGACGCCCGAATAGCAAGCTCCTTTCCGCGGCCGATGGTCAGCGCGAAAAGCAGGTTGGCCACGTTGGCGCAAGCGATCAGCAGCACGCCGAGGACGGCCACGAACATGGTGTAGAGCAGGCCCTTGGTCTCGTCGTCTACGAACTGCGCCTCACGCCACGTTTCGGTGACCGGGACGATGTCCTCGTTCGCCTCCGGATACTGGGCCTCCAGCCGGGCGGCCACGCTGACGAGCTGCGCGTGGGCCTCCTCCATCTCGACACCGGAAGCCAGACGCCCGAGAACCGAGAGCCCCGGACCCTCCCTCCGCTCGATCAGGCCCGGGTCGACGCCCAGCGGCATCCACATGTCGTGATCCTCCGGATAGTGGAATCCCGGAGGCATCACGCCGACCACCGTCATGGGACGCGCGTTCAGCCGTACGGTCGTGCCCAGCACATCCGGATCGCTCCCGAACCTATCCTCCCACACGTGGTGCCCCAGAATCACCACGTCCGGATTCTCCGTAAGGTCTTCGGCCGGCGTGAACGCCCTGCCGATCAGCGGCTGTGCTCCCAGAAGGTCGAACGTGCTCGCGGTCATCCTCACGCCTTGAAAGCGCTCCGCCCGCGCGTCCAACCCCGACAGCGTGACCGAGGTGTTGAACGAGGCGGACATGTCGCTGAACACCGTCTGTTGCTCTTTCCAGTCCAGGTAGTCGTGCAACCTGACCGACTGGTTGAACTGGCTCTTGGAGATCGTGGTCCGCAGGAAGACGATACGATCGAACTCCGGGTAGTCCGGGCTCGCAAGCACAACCCCTGAGATGATCGCGAACATGGTCGCCGTGAGGCTGATGCCCAGCCCCATGACCAAGACGGCCACGGCGGTCACGCCCGCGTGATTTTTAAGAAAACGCGCGGCGTAGCGAAGATCCTGGAGGAGAGCGTTCATGGGCCCCGGTGGGAAGCGGCAGCGGCAGGCGGTCAACCCGGCGGTCGCGTTCCACTACGCGCGGTGCCTGCAGGGGTTTCGGGCTCGCGGATGCGGCGGTCGGGAGAACCGCGGGGTTCGGGGTCGGAGCCGGGCAATCCGAGGCGCTTACCAAGAACCCGCGGTTCCTTTAGCTTTTCCTCCCTGAGGGGCCATAGCTCAGCTGGGAGAGCGCCGGCTTTGCAAGCCGGAGGTCGCCGGTTCGAGCCCGGCTGGCTCCACTGTGGTTGGAAGCGAATACCGGCAGCCGCCTATTGCGTGCACGAGATCCGACCACGCGCTAAGCTCCTCGCCGTTGCTCGTCCCCTACATGCTCAGGCGAAATTTTTAGGCTGGACGAGCGCCCGACCTCACGCCGCCCCATACGCAACCCTACCCGCTACAGGCCGACAACTCCGGGTGGGCGGTCCACGACTCGAACGTGTGCCCCTCCGCGGGCAAACGAATCTGCGTGGTTTCTCCGGCCGGCACGTCGGTCCGCTCCGTAGGGCCCAACTCGGTGCCCCCGGCCAAATGGACCTCTACGCGCACAGCGCAGAGGGTATCTCCGGTGGTATTCTCGACCGCGCCTACGAACGCGTCGGCGGCAGCGTCGTACGCGAGCACCAGCCGAGCGCCCCGTCGCACCGCATCCCAAGTCTCGTCCGCGGCAATATAGACACCCGACTCCTCACCTTCGCCTCCCTCGTCGTGTTCGCCGCTCTCACCGTCGTGCTCTCCGCCTTCACCTTCGTGCTCCCCGGCCTCACGGCCCTCTGCGTGCTCGTCACGTTCGCTGCTCTCGGCATGCTCTCCGGCCTCGCCCGCTTCCGCCCGCACTTCTACGGGCTCGGTTTCCACCTCCGCGGAAACGGCCGGGTCGTCGGTGCCGTCCGCAACCGCCTCCGAGCGGTCCGCGCAAGCCGATAGCCCGAAGACGAGGACCACGAAGAAGAGGGCGAACGGTCGCACGCATTCAGGCGCGGCATTGCGGTCGCGGCCTGTCGGCTTGTTCACGCGACGATCGGTCATAGGCATAGGGTCCTCCTCGTCAGTTGCCGGATCCGGATTCCTGCTCGGCCGACACCGGCCGTACCGCCTTGAGCACCTCGCGGGTCAGGTCCCAACGGTTGAACCCCTGGCGCCCGTAGTCGAGCCCCCGCCGGACGATCACGAGGTCGTGCGACGGCACCACGACCACGTACTGGCCGCGGTTGCCGGCCGTGGAGTACGCGTCGCGCGGCACGTCGGCGCGGTCATCGGGCACCAGCCACCACTGACCACCGTAGAAGTTCCCGGTATTTGCGGTCGAAGGAGCCGGGGTGCGCACGAAGTCGATCCACTCCTCGGAGAGGATGCGCTCCCCGTTCCACACGCCCTCCCGCTCGTAGAGGATGCCGAACCGGGCCAGGTCCCTGGCGTTGGTATAGACCTGACTGCTGAGCACGAAGTCTCCGAAGCGGTCGACCGAGAGCAACGTGTTCCGCATTCCGATCTTGTCCAGCAGCGCCTTTCTGGGGAACTCCAAATAGGTCTGTGAATCTCCGAGCGCGAGCTTCATCGCGTACACGCCCAGCAGCGTGTCGTAGTTCTCGTAGTCCCAAACGGTCCCGGGCTCTCGCACGAGCGCCCGCCGGCGGGCACCTTGGACGGAGCTCGCGCCGGCCCAATACGCCAGTCCGGATCCGGTCGCGTACTCCATGCGCGCGTTGTCCACCGGATCGAGGCCGCTCGACATGTTGAGCACGTTGCGGAGCGTGATCGTCGTGCGCGGGTCCGTCTCCGGAGACGCCGCCCGAGGCAGCCAGTCGAAAGGCAGCGGCGCGTCGAGATCCAAGCGGCCCTGATCGGACAGGATGCCCATCAGCGTGACCGCAATACTCTTGGCGGTGGACCAGGTGCGGGTCCGCGTCGTCATGTCGACCCCCGGAGCGTAGCGCTCGTGGATGATCCGGCCGTCCTGCACCACCACCAGGCTGAGCGTGACCTGCTCGGGCGAGTCGCGGTCGAACGCCCAGTCTGAAGCGGCTTGAAGCGCTCCGGCATCGACACTGGACGGGAGCGGCCGGTCAGGTACCATGTCCCCGTCGGGCCACGTGATGGAGGCCGGATCCCCCGGGGGAGGCGGGGTGTCCAGCACGGGGAGGTCGACGATGTCCTCGAACGTTTGATCGGGCGCCAGCATGACGCAGCCGAGGCCTTCGCGGAACGCCGCCCTCATGGTTGGAGTGCCGCCCGGCGCGCCGATCGCGACGGCCTTCCTCTCCCGATCCACGACGTAGTCGCCACCAGCCGCGGTGCCCACCGGCTGTCTCACGTACGCGAGCTCTTGCGCGAACACCTGTTCCAGCGAGCGGTTGGACGTGAAGAGTCCGTTGCACATGAGAATGGCCTGGACGCCGTGCTGGATCATGTCACGGTTGAACCGCCAGTAGTCGTACGTCTCCTCCTGCTGGGCTGACGCCACCGTGGGAATCAGGAGCGAGGCGGCCGCAATGACGACGAAGCTGCGTTTCATGGATAGCTGACCTTGCGGGTGGCCGGCCACTATGGTGCCGGGACGTGTGAAGAAGGTGCGGTATGATAGGACGCCTTCTGCGCACGACGCGAGTCAGCGGCCGCGCGTCGCGGGTACGGTGGCGTCGTGCGGTCCACTAGTGGAACCGCTCGGGCGCGAACGCGGTCACGTCGAGGGAGGTCGTCCGCTCCGAGACGATCTGGGCGGCGAGTCGTCCCGTCACGGGCCCCATCGACATCCCCAGCATGGCGTGTCCGGTCGCGACTACGAGGTTCGGGCGACTCGGTGACCGGCCCAGGTACGGGAGCCCGTCCGGAGAACAGGGGCGAAGCCCGCTCCAGACCTCCTCCTCCCGGTCCGTCGCTTCCAATCCGGTCAAGTGGCGCCGGGCCGCGCGGCGTATCGCGCCCACCCGCCGGGTATTGATGGACGAATCGAAGCCGGTCAGCTCCAGCGTGCCGGCCAGACGCATCCGCGATCCCATCGGCGTGGCGATGACCTTCGCTTCGGCCATGTGCACGTGGGTGCGGAGAAACCCTTCCGGCCGAGGAAGCGTGATGCTGTAGCCCTTGGCGGGCTGCATCGGAATGCGAAGGCCGAGTCGACGGGCCAGCGGTGTGGACCAGGCTCCTGCCGCCAACACAACCTGCCGAGGAACGAAATCACCCCCAGAAGTGCGCACCCGTGCGATCGCGTCGTCCTCCACCGCGAATCCGAGCACCTCGGTGTCGGTGTGGAGTACGGCTCCCGCCGCTCTGGCCGCATCCGCGAGCCCCTGGACGAAGCGGGCCGGATCGACGTGCGCGTCTTCCGGATAGCGGATGCCGCCCACGACTTCGGCGCCGACGGCCGGCTCGACCTCCCTCACGGCCTCCGGATCTGGCAGCAGCTCCATGGGAATCCCGAACCGCGCCATGGTCTCCACTTCGCGCCTTCCCCCGTCGAGCCCGGACGGCGTGCTGAACACGGTCAGTCCGCCTGCGGCCTCGAAATCACAGTCCAGGCCTTCGTTCGCCACGACCTCGCGATAGAGACGCAGGCTCTCCCTCTGCATGTCCCGCAGCAACGGGATGGCGCGGTCCACGGCTGCACGGGAACAGTGCCGTCGGAAACGCCAAAGCCAGGCAACGAGCCCCGTGTCCAGTCGGGGCCGGATGTAGAAAGGACTTTCCGGGTCGAGCATCCAGGCGAGTCCCCGGGTCAGCACTCCGGGCCTGCAGATGGGCACCGAATGGCAGGGGCAGATCAGCCCGGCGTTTCCGTACGAGCTTCCCGCCGCAACGCCTCCCTTTTCCACGAGCGTCACCGCGACACCGGCACGGGCCAGATAGTAGGCGGTGGAAACGCCGATGACGCCGCCGCCGATGACCAGTGCGTCCGTCCTCATGGGCATGAACGGGTCCAAAGGAAACGGGCCGGCCGGCCCTTCGACCGACCAGCCCGTTCGCCTGGAACCATAGGGTCAGCTTCCGGCGACGCCCCGTACGGCATCGACCAGCATCCGCACCTTGTCGGGATCACCGGTGAGCGACGCCTCCCGATCGAGCAGGTCGGCCAGCTCGGTCAGCGCGGTTCGCCGCGCCGATCCGGACGCCTGTTCGGCGCCGTCGAGCGTGGTCCGGACCAGCGCGACCCGCTCCGCGTGCATGGCCTGCGACCGATCGAGCTGATCCACGTAGGCGCGTGCCAGAGCGAAGGTGTGGGGCCACTCGAACTTGGGCTGCCCCTGGGAGTTGAGGAAGCTCAACTGCACCGACTTGGCGGCGTCGATCTCGTTTTGCGAGATCGCCTCGCTGGGTGTGAGATCGAACACGTCCAACCCACGGGCAATCTCCGAGCTGACGATCACTCCGTTGTACCAGTAGACCGACCAGCTTCCTCCCATGCGCATACGGCTGCCATCCACGGGCCCCCGGTCGTGGAACGCGATCTCGACGGGGTTGGTCGGGTCGGTGAAGTCGAAGATCGAGATCCCGCCCTGATACCAGCCCTGTACCATGACGTCACGTCCGGGGATGGGAATCAGCGATCCGTTGTGCGCCACGCAGTTCTCCTCGGGAGTCTGGGCGGCCGGTATCTTGAAATAGGTCGTGAAGTCCATGGATCGACCGTCTACCGTGAAGATCGCGTTGGCGCCCCACTCCATGGGATCGTCGGCCCTGCACTTGGGCGCGCCGCCCCCGCCCCACTCGTCCGTGAAGACCACCGTGGTGCCGTCATTGTTGAACGTGGCCGAGTGCCAATACGCGAAGTTCGAGTCGGCCACGGCGGCCAGACGCACCGGCTCGGTCGGATTGCGGATATCCAGCAGGAGTCCGTACCCCTCACAGGCGCCACCCGCCAGGCCGATGGCCGGGAACACGGTGATGTCGTGGCACTGCGTCGGGCCGGGTGCGGGACCGTCCTCGTTGGATTGGCCGCCGGTCATCTGACGGACCAACTCCGGCAGATAGTCACGGAATGCGGCACTATCCGCAGCGGTGGGAGCGCCCGTGCCGCCTCGAGCGGCCACGATGCTGTCCAGCCGTGGATCCACGAAGCGATCGGGCAGCACCACAGCCTGCCCACCGAACTCGGCGACGAACGCCCCACGCGCACGCGCCTCTTCGATGACCCGTAGATCGTCCGGTGCCAATCCGTGGGACGGCGGAGCGACGAGATCCTGGAAAATGCGAGGCGAGCTCACGATCGCGGCAGCCCTCGGGTTGTCCAACGGCACCCGGATCACCTCGATGCGGAACAACGCGGAGTTGGGATCCTCGTCCGGCATCGCGCTGGAGCAGCCGGGCAGCTCTTCGGCTGGACGCACCGGAGCGGAGCCCGACACGTAGATGTAGACGTTCTCGCGATCGTTGGGGTCTTCGAGCACCGTGTGCGTGTGGGATCCCCTGCACGTCTGCACGTTGGCGATGTACTCGGGGTCACTGATATCACTGATGTCGAAGATCCGGATGCCGCGGAGGCGGTGGTGGCTCACCGCTTCCTCCACGCCCTCGCTGCCGCAGTCCAGCCGGCCGCCCATGCCCTCGCCGGAGACGAACAGGAGGTCGCCGTACACGGACACGTCGCTCTGCGACGCCGGACACAGGTAGGACACTTCCAACGTCGGATTGGCCGGGTCGGAGATGTCCCAAACCATGATGCCGTTGTAGTTGCCCTGAATGGCATAGTTGCCCTTGAACGCGAGGTCGGAGTTCGTGACGCCCACGAAGTCCTGCGCCGGAGGCGTCGTCGACACGACGCGCATGTTCCAGGCTGCCTCGCCCGCGTCGAACACTCCCGGCCTGAGCCCGACGCGGGGATCGGGGCTAGGCGCAGTAACCGTGAGCGGTTGTACGTCCATCGCGGAAATGGCGGGCGGCGGGGTCTCCGGCATGGAGCCCGAGCCGGCGCATCCGGCGAGGCCCATCAGGGTGGCGAACACGGCCGTGCGCTTCACCGCCGCAGGAACCGCTCCCGGAGGAGCGGCTGAAGTCGAACGAAGTACGATCATCTCGGATGTTCCTTGAATGTGACGAGGGGGGACTGGGGGCCCATCAACGCCCGGACGCCTCCATGGCTTCGAGCATGCTCTCCATGCGTGCGATCTCGGTGATCTGATCCACCTGGATGTCGGACGCCAGCTTGAAGACCAGATCGTCCTGGGCAGCGCCGTCGATGGCAAAGAGCGTGTGCACCATCGTCACGGCGCCCTGATGGTGCTGGATCATGTACTGCAGAAAGGTTCGGTCGAAATCGGGCCCTCGAGCGGCCTCGAGCTCGCCGAGCTGCTCGGGCGTGAGCATCCCGGGCATGTGCTCGGGGTGCCCTGCGTGATCGGTCATGCGCCCGTCGGCTCCGACCAGCGGCACCGGAAGATCACGGTCACGCAGCCACTGTTGCATCACGGAGATCTCGTCCTTCTGCGCGTTGATGATGCGCGAGGCGAGGGTGCGGATCTGCGGACTGGCCCCGTTGGCCGGGGCGAATCCCGACATCACGAGGGCCTGCGCGTGATGCCCGATCATGCCTGTGACGAAGTCGACGTCGGCGGGGCTCACCTGGAGGAGCGCGCTGTCCGCGCGGGCCATGTAGAGCGCCTCCAACTCCGCCGAAGAGCGTCCGTCGGAAGTGGCGCGTTCATCGGATGGAGGGGGCGTCTCGCCGCTGGGCACTCCGGCGCTGGCGCAGGCTTGCAGCGTGGGCGAGATCAAAAGAGCGGTAGCGAGGAGTCGGAGAAGCGTGCGGTACATGTCCTCAAGTAGGAAAGGTTGGGACGCGTTCGAAGGCGGGAGCGTCGTCCCGCTGATCAATATACGAAGGCCAGAGTCCGTCTGCTTCACGCGCCCGGAGGCCGTGGACACACCGCACCGCGAGACGGATGGCGCCGCCCATGGCCGCTACTCGGTCACCCCGTACTCGCGGAGCACCGCTTCTACCGCCGGCGTCGCATCGGCGAGCATGCGCTCGCTGTACGATCGGGACGCGGCAGCCGCCAGTCGTCGGGGATACCGGACGCCGGACCCGGCGGACAACAGCATCCGCGTCAACTCTACATAGACGTCCTGTCGCCTGTCCGCACCGCCCGAAAACCGGGAGCCGTGCACCGCCCAGTGCAAGGGTGAGGAATCGTGAACCGGATCGAACACGTCCAACGGAGCGCCGGCGTCGAGGAGGATCCGGGCATTCGCGGGCTGCCCGAACCAGGCGGCTTGGTGCAACGGCGTGCCCGCGTCCAATCCTCCGGTTTCGAGATCGGCACCGGCATCGATGAGCAGCGCGACCGGTGGTGTGGCGGGCCGGCCGGCGAGATCGGCCAAGAGACGGTCTTCTTCCGGATTCCCGGTCCGAGCCGCGCTCGGGTCCGCCTCCAGCAGTGAGAGCGCCTCGTCCAAGTTGCCGCGAGAGAGCGCCACGGCCAGCCGGTCCGCCGAGTTGAGTTCGATCCGAGCTCCTGCCTCTTCGAGGATCCGGCCCACTTCGAAAAACCCTCGCCGTACGGCATGCACCCAGGCCGTCTTCCCGTGCGGGCCCGTGCGATCGAGGTCGCACCCGTGTCGGACCAAAATGTGGACCGCCTCACATCGCCGGCGCCGTGCGGCGATCAGGATTGGCGGCTCGCCCGTCTCGCTGGGCTCGTTCGCGTCTATGCCCTGGCCCAGCAGCTCCCGAAGGCGAGCAGCGTCGTAGTCGACGTCCAGCAGTCGGTGAAGCTCGAACATGGCCTCGGAGACCCCGGCCGCGAACCCTACTGCGGCGCGCAGGCGCAGCCCATTCCGCATCCTGCCGACGGGCCGGTCCGGCTTCCTCCGGGCGTAGGCGAGGTGATGCTCAACACGCGCTCCACCGGGGCCTCGGCAGGAGTTTCGTCGACGGAGCCGCCCAGTCGAGAGGCGAGCTCTCCCCAGGTGGTGAGCCGCTCGGCCATGCCGTGGCGGACCTCCACCGTGCGACCGTTGCTCGGGCAGTAGTATTCGTAGTATGGCATGGTTCGATCCCGTGGGTGAAGCTACTCTACACGGTAAGCTATTCCGACATAGGAATCGACCCATGTCCGTCCGAGGGAACGTGTTCGATCTGAGCGACCGGGAGCAGCTCCTGGGTCGGGTGGGCACCCTGGACGCAGGTGCGCAGGCGCGCTGGGGTCGAATGTCCGCTCACCAAGCGCTGTGTCATCAGGCCGATGCGCTGGAGATGGCGCTCGGACGGCGACTCCCGGCCCCGTACAAGCCGCCGATGCCGCCGTTTCTGCTTCGGATGTTCGCCCTCTACCTGCCGTTCCGGTGGCCCAAAGGCGTCCCCACGCTACCCGAGTTCGACCAGGAGCGCGGAGGCACTCCGCCCAAGGAGTTCGTCGCCGATCGCGACCGTTTGATCCACCTCATCCACGAGTTTTCTGACCTTCCCAATGACCTTCCGTCCCATGCGCACCCGGCATTCGGACGGATGTCGCACGCCGAGTGGGGACGGTGGGCCTACCGCCACTCGGACCACCACCTGCGTCAGTTCGACTGCTGACGATTCCGACCCGGTGCGGGTCGGACGATCATGGCTCGGTGGATGGCGGATCCGCGCCGGCGTCCGCACCCGCCGACGCGGTACCGCCCCCACCCTCGCCTCCCCCATCGGACCGCAGCTTTCGCGTGAGCGCCACGATGGCCCCCGGAGCGGCGGCCGCGAGGCCGGCGGAGGCCTCGGTGAACGTGCCGTCGAGCATCCACGGGGGCGGCTCGAAGCCCCGCGATGCGAGAAGATTGATCCCCAGGCCCAGCAGTCCTGAAACCACGACGCCGAGGAGGCCGAAACCGATTCCCGCCGCTACCGGCTTCACCTTCTCGTCTCCGGTCCGGCTCCATGCGCCCAACACCCCTCCGACCACGCCACCGAACAGCAACGCGAGAAAGGCGACCCAGGGGGTGAGGAACGTGGTCGTCGCCGTAGCCGAGACCAACATGGCGCTGCTCGCGACGACCTCTGCGCTGCCGGTGCCGGACGAGCGGATCCGAGCCGTGACGGCACCTCCCGGAGGCAGCACCCATCGGTCACCGATCACCACGCCCTTGGAAGTGGTCAACGTGATCGTGGCGGAATCGGACAGCGGATCTCTCGCACGGACGACGACGCGCGCCGCATCGAACCCCCAACCCTGGACCTCGGGAGGGACGTCGATCTCCAGGGCACCGCGAAACACCGGAACGGGCAGCCGCACCTGCTGAGTCGAGAAGTTCGGCCTGATTCTCAGGCCCAGGGTGTCCGCGTTGATCGCGGTACTCAACGCGACGGTCTTGAAGGGCTGGTTGGTGTGCGTGAAGACATGGTTGGTCGGCTCGGCGACTCCTCCGTCGGCGACGAACAGCAGGTGCACGGGCTGATCCAGCTCGATCGTCTCGGTGGGACGGAGGCTGTCTTCGATTCCGACCTGAATCGAGCCGGCGTACGCCAGCTGATCGCTGTCGGGGAAGAGCCCGCCGGATATAACCTCGACCACGGGCCTGAGCACCAGGTCGAACTCCCCGTTCGCCTGCGTCCGAGCCCAGCGGATGTCGGGATCGAGGTGCACGGACAAGGCGGAGGAATCGAGTCGGAACCCGGTCGCCAACCATCCCACGTACGTGCCGGGGACCATCTCGAACGTGGGAGCTTCTCCGAGGTCCGCCACGGTGCCGCCGGACACGACCTTGAAGTCCGAGGCGGTGGAAGCCACCTGGTAGAGCTTCTCCCGTTCGATTAGGACCGCGGGCTCCTGCGCCGCGGCCGCCGGAGCCAGCGCCGCCGTGCACAGTGTTGCCGGCACGAGCCAACGACCGATCGTCGTGTCTTTCATGAGATGAGGTCCTCCGCCTGCGGGAGGGGCGATAGGTGATCCTGCCCCTCCCCGGGCCGTCGTGGGATCGAGCGGGCGGGACGCTCTGGTGCGCCGTTTTCACGACCGATGTGGTCGTGTCATCTATTGTGGCGCAGGTCAGGGGCGGTAGCGGCCACGTCCAGGGTGTTCGGCACGGAACCCGTCGCCACCTACCTCGGCATTCACTAGGTTGGCCAGCCTCGACAAACCCTATCCATCCGGAGGATGGACAATGAAATGGCGGGTTTTGGCGCTGCTGATGGCGTCCTCTCTCCCGGGTTGTGGGCCGGAAGCGGCCGACCTCATCTTCACCGGCGGCAGGGTCTACACCTTCGCTTGGCCCGACCCGGGACCGGATGGGACGCCCTCGCCGGCCGCTCCCCGAGCCGCTTCCGGGGATTGGCATCCGGATGCCGAGGCCGTCGCCGTGCGAGACGGACTGGTCGTGTTCGTGGGCTCGGCCGCGGAGACCGAGGCGTATCGTGGACCGGGCACCGAGGTGATCGACCTTCAGGGCGCCACGTTGCTCCCCGGGTTGGTGGACTCCCACACCCACATCACCGAGCTGGGCGCTTCGCTGGAGCACGTCGACCTGGTCGGCGTCGAGACCGAGGAGGAGGCCGTGCGGCTGGCTGCGGAGCGGGCCGCCGACCTTCCTCCGGGCTCCTGGGTGCTCGGAGCGGGCTGGGACGAGGGAGCCTGGGCGGATCGCTATCCGACGTGGGACCTCCTGAGTCGTGCAGTTCCCGACCATCCTGTATACCTGCGTGGTCTGCACGGCTTTGCGGGATGGGGCAATCGGCTGGCCTTCGAGATGGCGGGGATCGGTCCCGACACGGAGGTCCCGGTCGGTGGCGAAGCCGTCCGCAACGACCGCGGTGAACTCACGGGACTGCTCCTCAACCGTGCCGTGCCGCTGATGGACGATGCGATTCCGGAGCCATCTTCCGACCACCTGGAGACCCGCATTTCGGAAGGACTCCGAGAGATGGCCCGATCGGGCTACGTGGCAGTTCACTACGCGGGAGTCACGGCCCCCTCCCTCGCCGCGCTGGAGCGGCTGAGAACGCGAGACGAACTGCCGATTCGCGTCTATGCGATGCTCAACGCGCGCGATACGGTGTTGCTCCGTACCTGGTTGGATCGTGGGCCGCAGGTCGATGCCGCGGGATGGCTGACGGTGCGGTCCGTAAAGGCGTACTACGACGGCGCACTCGGTTCGCGGGGAGCGCGGATGATCGAGGACTACTCAGACCGCCCGGGCCACCGGGGAGTGAGCGGAGAGGGATACGGGTTCGACCGGGACTGGGTCGCCCGCATGATGCGCGCCGGCTTCCAGGTCGGCGTTCACGCGATCGGGGACGCGGGGAACCGCGAGACGCTGGAGTTCCTCGAGTCGGTGGCCGAGGATCACCCCGGCACGAGCGACGCACGACACCGCATCGAGCACGCGCAGATCGTACACCCGGACGACTTCCAGCGCTTCCGGGCTCTCGGACTGGTCGCATCCATGGAGCCGCCGCACGCGGTGGAAGACAAGACGTGGGCGGAAGACCGGGTCGGGCCCGACCGCATTCTCGGCGGCTATGCCTGGAGGACCATGCGCACGACCGGTGTTCCGGTCACGTTCAACTCGGATCTGCCGGGGTCGGATTGGAGTCCGTTCTACGGCTTGCACGCTGCGGTGACCCGCACGGACAAGGCTCTGGAGCCGGCGGGCGGCTGGTATCCGGATCAGGCGCTGACCATGGAAGAGGCGATCCGAGCCTATTCCACCTGGGCGGCGTGGGCGGCGTTTTCCGAAGAACAGACCGGATCGATCGCGCCGGGCCGGTGGGCCGACTTCACCGTTTTGGATGTCGATCCCTTGACTCTCGATGCGCCTTCGGATCTACTTTCGGGATCGGTGACGATGACGGTCGTGGCGGGCCAGATGATTGTAGCACGCTGACCCGCCCTCCGTTGCTTATCTCTTACTTGACCGGGGGTTCCGGATGAACCGCGTGATAGCTGTCGGTGTGGGTGTCCTCCTGGTGGTGGCTTCGAGCGCCTGCGCCAGGGCGGATGCGGGCTCCACCGAGGATCTCGCCAGCGACAATGCACCCGTGAATCTCGCCCAGGCGGGTCACACCGCGCAGGCACTGCCCACAATCCACGTCTACAAGACGCCGACCTGTGGATGCTGCGGCGGGTGGATCGAACACATGGAAGCCGCGGGTTACACCGTGGAGTCCGAAGATCTCGACGATCTCACGGAAGTGAAGGATCGTCTCGGAGTCCCGACCGATCTGCGGTCCTGCCACACCGCAACCGTCAACGGATTGGTCATCGAAGGGCACGTGCCGGCGGAGACGATCGCCGAGGTTCTCGCAGACCAGGGCGATCTGGCCGGCATCACCGTGCCCGGGATGCCCATCGGCTCGCCCGGTATGGAGATGCCCGGACGGGACGCGGATGCCTATGAGGTGGTGGGCTATACCGCGGACGGGACGCGGAGCGTGGTCGCCAGGCACTAGTGTGCCCTAGCTCGCTGGTCGGGTCTCCGGCATCCTGAGCGCCACGACCAACCCGGACAGAAGCGTCAGTCCGGCAACCACATGGAACGCGCCGGCTACGCCGAGGCTGTCCGCAACGAGTCCTGCGACCAGCGCTCCGGCCGCATAGCCGCCGTCGCGCCAGAGCCGGTAGATCCCCACCGCGGAGCCCCGCCAGCCGGGATCGGCGACATCGGTGACAGCGGCCAAGAGCGTGGGGTAGACCATCGCGGTCCCCAGCCCCAACAGCGCCGACCCCGCGGCCCACTGCCAGAAGCCCGACAACGTGGCTACCCACGCCAGCGCCGCCGCCTGCACGCCCATGCCGGCGGCGATCAGCCATTTCCGGCCCCAGTAATCGGACAACCAGCCCACGGGAAGCTGCAACACGCCCCAGGTCGCGGGATAAACGAACGCCAGCACCCCGATTTGGCCGATGTCCAAGCCGGCCTGGGCGAACCATAGGGGAAAAAGCCCCCATGCCACGCCATCGTTCAGGTTGTTGATCATCCCGGCCTGGCTGGCGCTGGACAGCGCCGGGTCGGACCAGGTGGTGCGTCGAAAGATCTCGTTGCCCGTGAGCGGCGGATGCCCGTCCGTTCCGAGGGCCTTGGCCTCGACCACCGCGTGTCCGCGGGTCTCCTGAACCGACAGCACGGACAGACCCAGCCCCAGCGCCACGATTCCGATGCCCAGGTAAAACGGCTCCGGTCGGAGGCCGTACGCACTCGCGATCCACCCCGTCGCCACGGCCGCGACGGCCACCGCCAGGTAGCCGGCGAACTCGTTCAACCCCATGGCCAGCCCGCGCCGAGCTGGGCCCACGAGGTCGATCTTCATCACGACGGTCGTGGACCAAGCCAGGCCCTGGTTGATCCCGAGCAGCACGTTGGCGCCGATCACCCAACCCCACGTCGGGGCCAGCATGATCATGAACGGAACGGGGACTCCGAACAGCCAGCCGGCGACCAGCACCGGCTTTCTTCCGTAGCGATCGCCCAATCGGCCTGCCAGGAAGTTCGCGGTGGCCTTTGCGATTCCGAACGTCGCCACGAACGAAAGCACGGCCGTTCGAGAGGCCAGTCCGAACTCCGCCTCGGCGAGAAGCGGAAGCACCGTGCGCTCGAGGCCCACCATCGCCCCGACAAACGCGTTGACGGCTACGAGCAGCCAGAACTGCGAGGCGTTCGCGAGCAGCCCCAGCCGGGGCGTCTCACCAGCGCTCAAACGGCCGCCCTGAGCGCCTGGAAAATCTCCTCCACCAGCGGAGCGCCGCTAGCACGACAGGCTTGTGGCGCGCCTGATCCCCGAGGAACCGGAAGCGACGTGTCGACTGGAAGTAGCGGCCGTCCTCGGAACAGCACCGCGGGAGACGCGAGCCCGCGGGTGTGGGCGGGCGCGTCCGGACGGTCCGTGTTCCACTCGGTCCACTCCTCCCGCCACCCGAGTCGACGCAGGGCGCCCCGCAGGTTCACACGCGCTCGAACGACGTGCGGGCAACCCTCGAAATACGCGAGCTCGATGCGGCTCGAGTGGCCCGACGCATTCGTATCGGCCCGGGGTCTCACTGCCCCAACTCCATCACGTCCAATGCGTCGATCCGACCTGCATCGCGCCGCGGGGGCTCTCCGTCGTCCGAGCCCGTCGGATCCGCGGGCCGCCTCCGGTGCCAGTCCGTCACGGACTGGTAGCCGGCAGCCACGGAGAGGAGACGCTCCTCGCCGAACGGAGGGGCGCCCAACATGGCGCCTACGGGCAGGTCCATGCCGGACGAGCCTTCGAAGCCTATCGGAAACGCGATCAGCGGGAGGCCGATCATGTCGAACGGAAACGGCTGGGTCTGCACCACCACGTCACACTGCGAGAACAGTTGGTCCAAGACACGCTCCAGCAGGAGCATCTTGGCCCGCTGACCGCGCACGTATTCGGTGGCGGGCAGGAGCAAGCCGTTGATCCATGGGGAAAGAGACACGCCGAATCTGCGCACGTCCGCTCGGAGATGCTCGAGGAATGGCTCGGTACGTTCCGGCAGGCGCACGTTGTTGAAGGCGCTGGCCGTGAGCTGATCCCATCCGTCCGGGAGCGTCACCTCCACCACGCGGGCGCCCAGGCGCTCGAGCGTTTGGAGCATCGCGACGCGCCGGCGACCTTCGTCGTACGCCCGTCGGCTCCGCCGCCTCTCTCGCTGTTCTCTTCGCAGGCGCTCCGCTTCCGTCTCGTCGTCCGGAGGCGGTTGGCGAAAAAAGTCGGGCACCGACGGCTCGGTGTACCCGGGGACTACGCCGACGGTCGTGGGCCACCGAAGGCCCGGCGCTCCGCCACGCTCCACCGGCTGCGCGGCCTCCACGTAGTCCGGCACGGCCGGGAGGCCCAACGTGCGCGGGTCGGCCGGATCGGGACCGGCCATGGCCTGGAGCATGATGGCCGCGTCCATGGCGTCCCGAGCTAGGGGACCGGGATGGTCGCGGGTGTAGGTCAGCGGAATCACGCCGTGCAGGGACACCCGTCCCATGGTGGGCTTGATGCCGGTGAGCCCCTGTGCGAGCGAAGGGGAGGTGATCGAGCCGCCCGTCTGCGTGCCCGTCGAAGATCCGGCGCACCGGGCGGCCACAGCCGTGGCCGAGCCGCTCGAGGAGCCTCCCGGACTGACGTCCGGATCGTGAGGGGCCCAGGCGTTGGTGGTTGTGCGCTCCCCCGTCGGCGTGGACGCCCGCGTGGTGGCCAACGGACCCATCTGGGTTTTCCCGATCACGATCGCGCCCGAAGCCCGCAACCGGGCCACGGCGGTCGCGTCGTATTCCGGGATGAAGTCCTGGAAGATGAACGAGTTCGCCGTGGTCGGCGTTCCGGCAGTGTAGAAGTTGTCCTTGATGGCGACCGGGATGCCGTGCAAGGCCCCCCGATACGGCGATCTCTCGAACCTCCGCGCCTCCTTCCGGGCACCCTCCTCACGCACGAGGTTGAACGCCCGGAGCGTCGAGTCCCAGGTCCGGATGCGCGCCAGGTACGCGTCGAGCAGCTCCGTCGGAGAAAGGTCTCCGTCCAGGATCAGCACCCCGGCTTCGGCGAGCGTCAGCTCGGTCGGGTCCACGACCTGCCTGGCTCGGAAGCGGACCTCGGACTGGGCCACGCGAGGCAGCCGGAGGGGCGATGGATGCACCCGTGCCATCCCCCGATCGGGCACGACTGCCAACAGACCGCCGGCGGCGGTGAGGCCGCTCATCCTCTGCAGGAACGCCCGGCGGTCCACACGGCCGTCCTGAGGGCCATCTCGCTCCATCACCGGGTCGTCCCCCTACCCCGGGTTTGCCCGTGGTCCGTCGACGGATACATGACCGGAGGAACGTCCTGTACGCTGGCCTCGAACTCCCGTATGGCAGGCGGGGTGCTCCTGAGAAATCTCCGGGAGGACCGAAGAATGCGCTCCTGATCCGCCGGCGCGTCCGGATCGCTCTCAGGGAGCACCGACAGGTCGACGCCGGCCGCCGCGAGCCGGGTGAGGATGTAGGCGTCCAGCTCTGCGTCGGTCAGCTCTTGCACGGGAAGGCTCCGGAAGGGGTACGGGTGCTCCCGAACATTCGTTGCTCACCATCGAGGAGCAAGGCGGACTTGGAGCCAAGCCCGCCTTGCCGCCGGGGTCTTCACGGAAGGCAGAACGTCCGGGAAGGCACCCGCACCAAGGCCCGGGTCGCCAAGGGCACTGACCAGCCTGGGTCGCCTAACGGATTTCGTACCGCTCGACTACTGGGACATCGTTCTCGTCCGGCGTCACCCCCCAGATTCCCCTGATATCCGCCCCGTACCCGGTGAATTGGCTGGGAAGGCGCACGTGCCCGATCAAGTCCCCCGCAGAGTCGAGGACGTCCCACCTAACGATGTCGGCGGCCGCATCTGCTCGCCTCACCCACAGAGCACCGTCGCCCCCTGCTACAATGGCAACTACCGGGGGTAGGTGCTCCGGCACGTAAACCGCATCTCGAATAGCTCGCCGAAGGGCGCGGGCGGAGGCAAACCGAAGACGTTCCGCATATGGTTCAACAGGTGCAGAGAGGTTGTCGACGGCAGCGTCTAAGGTTTCGGTTTCGATGGGTCTGCGGTCAAATGGAATCACCTTGTCGAAAACCACGTCTCCTGATGAACTCAACTTCACGACCCTGTAGGTAGCCCGATCCACCCGTATGATGGCTTCTCCGTTCGGGGCTACGTCCACCACCGGATTTGGTGCGAACGGCTGCGGGAAGAACAGCCCGCCGGATATCCGGAAGCTCGAACCGTCCGAGTTGGCCCCAAGCACAGAATGTCGCACATCAAGTTCGAAAAGGTGGTCCCGCTGACCACCGCTTCGGTCCGTTAGGTAGTAGGGCACCTCGTCAAGCACCCCGTCAGCCAGGACATCTAGGGACGGGTTAACTATTGCCAACGCGTTGGCGCCGGCCACGAGCGAGGTGATTTCAAGGTAGTTGACAAGAGGATCGGGATGTTCGAGTGGGAGCGCACTGTTTAGTGTCCCGGCACCTCTCCCCCCATCGATGAGTACAATACGTCCGTTGCCCCTATCCTGAATCCAAAGCGTATCTCCAACCCATCCGAGTTTTCCGGGGCTCACGAACTCTGCCGGACCCTGCCCCTCCCGGCCCACGGTCCCGCGGGCGGAACCGAGTAGATCGAAGGTGAGGATCTGAGAAAGCTGCGGGTCAACCACATAGACGACTCCATCGTGCTCCTCTACGTCGCTGACTTGAGCCAGCTCGTCACTATTGATTCGGACCGTCCGATCGACATCCATCCGTCCTTGGCTCAACAAGACGGCGGAAAGAAGCAGAACCGTCTTCATCTAGCCTCCGACCACCCAGCCCGGTTTGGTAGGTATGAGACTTCGGCTCCCGGAGCCCATGGCCTGTTTAGTCGCGATTTCTTCACCCGCGCCTGGGCAACTCCTTCTCGTGCGTGGTCATTCCAATGAGCCGAGTCTGAGGCCCCATCAGCCTCGAAGCCCAACAACGGCGAGTTCTGGCAGTCCGCCTGAGAGATCGCGACCTCGAACACAGCCGAAGCCACCTCGACTAAATTTCCAGACACCAACGTAGTAACGAACTCGTCCCGTTGTTCTTGGTCGAGCGCGGCAAATCCGCATAGCTGTTCGCACACGAGACCAGGACCGACGCTCACACACGTTTGCCAGCCTTTGCTCCCGCCCGGGCAGCCGGCCTGGCACTTCTTGCATGCTTGCGCCTCGAGGGCTCCGGGCTGTGCCAGCACCGCTGTCGCAGCGATCAGCGTCAACAAGCCGAAGATCTTCATTTGCCTTGCCTCCTCATGAGCGTACATCAGCAACTCGCAACAGATGCCTGTCATCGGCTATACGCGTGAGTGGTATAGGATTCCGGACATCGTCCCTGCAGACTCGCGTGACGACGAAGGTCGTGGGCTAACTTTCAGGTTTGGCCGTGTCCCCTCCGGCTGACCTCGAAGTAGGACACACCCCCTCGGTCCCGCCGCTACCTGCAGACGCCGAAAAAGGCCTGCTCCAAGGCCGCATGGCAGCTCTGGTGGTGGGTGGTATGCACCTTGTACGGTACAGGCCTTGGACGCCGCCTCAGAACCTGGCGACCAACAGGACCGGAGCGGCACCACCAATCGGCACATTGGATTCATCCACGACCACGAGAAGGACCAGGGGGAAGAAGATGCGGATGCGCGCGAAGTGTGGGACGTTGGTTTTGGCATGCTCGCTTTGGGGAACCGTCGCCGCCGCCGACGGAGCGGCCCAAGGCAACGAAGTGCTCAACGCCGTACCCCATGAGCAGACGCTCACGGCCAACCCGTTTCTCCTGCTGGCCGAGTGGTTCAACGCCGAATACGAGCGCAAGGTGTCACCGAGCTCGACGCTGGGGATCGCGGGATCGCTGATCGATCTGGACGGCGGAGACGATACCTTTCTGAGTCTGAACGCCCAGTTCCGCTACTATCCCCAGGGGGCCGCGCTCGTAGGGTTCTACGTCGGGCCTCGACTGGGATACTACTGGATTGAAGAGGGCCCCTCGGACACCTCGGAGGATGCCGTCGGCCTGGGGTTCGACGTGGGATACAACTGGCTCCTCGGCTCGGAGCGCCGGTTCGCGATCGGACTGGGAATCGGGCTGTCGCGACTGTTCGGCGTAGACGACGGCGACACCGAGGCGATCATTCCGATCGTTCGCCTCGTGAATATCGGGTTCGCGTTCTAGTGTTCCGTTTGAAAAGTAGAGTGAGCACAGAGGGGGCTGAGGCGCGCGGCGGACAAGGCGCGACGCCGAGGAATAGCAGGGCTATTTCGAGAAGGAGCAACGCCGTCCGACGTGATGCATCGGCCCTCGAATGCCACACTACTTTTCAAACGGGACACTAGTCGACCGCGACCGAAGAATCATCGACATGCGAAAGCGGGGTGGCCTGTCCGGCCACCCCGCTCGTGCGTTCGCTACTGAAGGCGCGGCTGCGCACCTCAACCACTCACCCGCCCTGCGGGTGCCTCGGTCCACGGTGGCCGCGCAGGGTGGTGAGGTCGACCGTGAAGACCTCTCCGTTCATCTCCACCGTTGCGAACTGAGTGCCGTCAAAGGTCACCGTTGCGTGGTGTTCCCCTTCACGTGGCCCTCCGACGACCGTGATCGTCGTCGCGATCGAACCTCCGAGGGGCCAGCTCTGGCCGGTCCTGGGATGAGGAATCTCGAGGTCGGTGATGGTCGATGCGGAGCTCACGCTGTTCACGCGCGCCTCCTCGTCGGAAGACAGTCGCGTATGCACGGCCTCACCCTCGGCGGTCCCGTTCCAAACGCGTGAAGTCTCCTCACCGACCAGGCCCGATACCACTACGTCGCGGGTCCGGCTCACGGTGGCGGAGACGGGACCGTGGCCACGGGATCCATCGGTTTCCGACAGAATGTGGATCGACGCGGTGGTCAGATCGTCGTAACTGTCCTGGACGGCACCAGCCTCGTCATAGAAGGTCACGACGTGTGTAGTCGTAATTCCCAGCCGATCGTGAGTACACACATAGACGCCGTCTTGTTGGGGACACGCAGGTCGATCTCCCAATCCGGGAATCATCGTGGGGAATCGAAGCCCGGGAACTCCGGGGCTCCGCATGTGTTCGGCGTCCTGGTGTGCGTCGACGGCGGCCTGCTCGGCCAACGCAATCGTGAGCGCTTCGTCGACATCGGTGGATCCGTCTTCACAGCTCGCGACCGCGACGGCTGCGACCAGCGTCGCGCCCAGCAGATGGTAGGCCTTCTTCCGTATCATCTCGAGTTTCCGGTTGGGGTGGAAGGTCGGGTCGCGGTGGCCATCGCGTTGTCTCCTTCAAGACAGTCTACTATGCGGAACCGTTAGGGAAGCCTGCCCACGCGTAGGAGGGCCCGCGCAGCGGAGCGCTTTCGTAGCGGCCCGTAGCCGAGCACCTATCCAAAGTAAGGAACGATATGTGACTACCGTGTGGGATCGATCCGGGCCCGCCCTTGTACCATGGTCCAACGCCTCACCCCGATCCACTCACCCCGGGAGGTAGTGCGATGCATCCATCGATCGTTCGACTCGGAATCCTCTTGACCGCCATCGCCCTCGTGAGCTGTGGCGACGACTCGGGCACGAACCCCGACCCGGACCCGGATCCGGATCCCAATCCGACACGGGTCGTCGTTGCGGACCCGTCCTTTTCGACTGTGATCATTCCGATCTTCTCGCGCACCGGATGCACGAACGGCTCTTGTCACGGAGTCGCGGCTCAGGCCGGCCTCGAACTGGCGACCAATCCCTATACCAGCCTGGTGGGTGTCCAGTCGAGTCAGGTGGCGTCTTTGGAGTTGGTCACGCCCAATGACACCGTGAATAGCTACTTGGTGATCAAGCTCGAGGGCACGGACCCACGGCTCGTGCAGGAGCGCATGCCCAGGGGCGGCACCCCGCTCGACACCATCGACATGAACAACATCAAGAACTGGATCAAGAACGGGGCGCAGAACAACTAGAGGACGGCCCCGGAGGCTAGACGAACCGACGTCTAACGCAGCGCCTCTTCCAGGGCCGTAGCGGCATCCGTGCCTGCGTCTCGGTATTTGACGATGACCGGCGTATAGACATGGACGCCCGCGGCGTTGTCCCCCCGGGCCGGTCGTGAACCGGGAACCACGACCGCCCGGGGGGGAACGACCAGGGGCGCGTCAGCTTCGGCGCGGATCACCCGCCCGTACACCATATCGTGGATCGGAGTGGATCGGGTCAGAACGGTTCCAGCCGCCACCACGGCATCCTCGCCCACCCGCGTGCCTTCGTACACGCCGCAATTCCCGCCGATCAGCGCGCCGTCTTCGACGATGACCGGCAAGGCTCCGACCGGCTCCAACACACCCCCGATCTGCGCGCCCGCGGAGAGGTGCACACGCTTCCCAATCTGCGCGCACGAACCCACCAGGGCGTGGGAGTCGATGAGCGTTTCCTCGTCCACGTACGCGCCGACGTTCACGTACATCGGAGGCATGCAGACCACTCCTCGGGCCACGAATGCGCCCGTCCGGATAGTCGAGCCGCCCGGCACCACGCGCACGCCGTCGTCGAGCCCGAACCTCCTGGGTGGATAGGTGGACTTGTCCACAAACGAAAACGCGCCGTCGGACGGGTATTCTTCCAAGTCACCCAAGCGAAATCCCACCAGGATGCCTCGCTTCACCCAGGCGTTCACCCGCCACCCATCGGCGCCGGGCTCCGCAGCGCGCACGCGACCCTCACCGAGCCAAGCCCTGAGCGTGAGAAACGCCTCCCGGGCGACAGCGTCTTCGGATCTGTCTGTGTAGGCTCGATCGATGATCTCGGCCAGTCGCGATTCGGTCATGTGTCGCTCGGCGTGATGCCCGCGGACTCCATCGCTTCGAGCACCGCCTGCGTAACGTCCGTGTCGGCCCACACGAGCGGAAGCCGCAGGTGCGGCCGGATGAGTCCCAGATGGTGCATCGCGACTTTGACCGGGATGGGGTTGGTGTCCACGAAGTTCGCACGGAACAACGGCAGCAGCCTGCGGTGGAAAGCGCGTGCTTCGGCAATGCGGCCGTCCAGGGCCGCGCGCACCATGGCCGAGACCAGCCCAGGAGCCTCGTTGGCGGCCACGGACACGAGCCCTCGCGCGCCCAGGAAGATCGCCGGCAATGCCTGATCGTCGTCACCGCTCAACACCGAAAAATGGTCCGGAACGGCGCGGACAATGTCATCGATCCGCGCCGTGGACCCGGAAGATTCCTTGATCCCGATGACGTTCCCGTGATCGGCCAACCTCGCCACGGTGTCGGTCGTCATGTCACGGGCTGTGCGGCCAGGCACGTTGTACAGGACGACGGGCGCCGAACACGCGTCCGCAATTGTGCTGAAGTGCCGGTACAGGCCCTCCTGGTTGGGCTTGTTGTAGGCGGGCACCACGGAAAGGATCGCGTCCGCTCCCGCCCGGGCCACGTCTCCGGCCAGCGCAGCGATCGCGGCCGTGGCGGAGCCTCCGGCACCGGCCACGACCCTCGCCCGTCCCGCCACGGTATCGACGACTTGCTCCACCACCCGGAGGTGCTCTCGGCGCTCCAGCGTCACGCTTTCCCCGGTGGTTCCGCACGGCACGATCCCGTCCACACCGGCTTCGATCTGTCGCTCCACCAACCGAGCGAGCGTGGCCACGTCCAAGGAGCCGTCGTCCCCGAACGGCGTCACGGTTGCGGTGAACGTGCCCCTCAGCCAATCAGCCATCGGTGTCCACCATGTCGTCCAACAACGATTCGAAGCGGTAGACGCCCCGGCGGCCCTGGATCAGACGAGCGGCCAGCAACGCCCCGGATGCAAACCCCTGTCTGCCCTTCGAACGATGCTCCAGCGCCACGGCGTCGAACGGCCCGTCGAACCCCACGACGTGACGGCCGAACTCGGATCCGGCCCTCACGCTGCTCACGTGCAGGTCGTGCGAGTCGATAGCGCCCTGTGGCAGATCGTAGACCGCGCGGTTCTTCCGGCTGGTCCGGTCCACCAGCACCTCGGCGAGCGTCACGGCAGTGCCGCTGGGCGCGTCCGCTTTCTCACGGTGATGGTGCTCGATCAGGTAGGGATCGAACTCCTCGAAACGGTCGAACAGCGCCGCGGCGTGGATGACCAGCCGCCTGAACAGGTTCATGCCCAGCGAAAAGTTCGGTCCGTAGACCAGCGCACCACCCTCACGGCGGATGATCTGCTCCACTTCCCGTAGGTGGCCGAGCCACCCCGTCGTGCCCACGACTATCGGCACCCCGCGTCCGGCGAGTCGCTGGATGTTGCCGAGCACCTCCTCCGGTCGGGTGAAGTCGATGATTGCGTCCGCCTCCGGAAGGACGAGTCGCCCGCCGTCCGACGTCGGCAAAGCAGCCCAATCGCCGCGATCCAGCGACAGCACCACGTCGTGTCCGCGCTGCTCCGCGAGCCGCGCGACCTCGGTGCCCATCCGGCCCTCACCCAACAAGATCAGCTTCACGGCTCCCCTCCGGCCCCCGCCTTCTCGAAGAAGTGTCGGTGCAGACGCTGCACGGCGGTCTTCCCCGCCTCGGCCGGCACGACGAACGATATGCTGTGCGGCGATGCTCCCTGGATCACAGCCCGGATCGGCAAGCCCTCCAGCGCGCCGAGCGCGCCGGTCAGGATTTCGGCCCGCTCCACGCCGGGGCCCACCACCGAGACCGCCGCCACCTCCCCGTCCATCCCCACGGCGCCCATCCGCCGCAGCTCCTCGCGTAGGCCGGCGGAAAGGGTACGGGAGTCGACCACCAGGGTGACGCCCAGGGGTGAGGCCGTGACGAGTCTGATGGTCGCCCCCGACCGCTCGGCCGCAGCGGTTACCCGGTGCAAGAGTTGGTCGTCCCAAGTGAACGGGCTCAGCCTCAGGGCCGTGACTTCCGTTAGCAGTGCCACCGACGTGACTCCGGAAACGTCGGCGGCGTTTCCGTCGTGGTCGATCCGCGTGCCGGGCACATCGGGATTCCCGGCATTCAGCACCCGGACGGGAATGCCTGCCCGTTCGACGGGAGCCGTGCTTCGGGGGTGGAGTACCTTGGCTCCCAGCAACGCCAGCTCCGCCGCGTCGGCAAACCGCAGTGCGGCGATGGGCCGCGCTTGTGGCACGAGCCGTGGATCGGCGGTCAGCATTCCGCTGACGTCGGTCCAGATCTGCACCTCCCGGGCCCCGAGCGCAGCACCCAACAGCGTGGCCGTGTAGTCTGAAGCCTCGAATCCCATCGTGGTCGGCCGTCCGGTTGCCGTCCTGCCCACGTAGCCCTGGGTCACCACGGCGCGCCCCCCATCCCGTGCGGGAACCAGCTCACGGTCGACCGCCTCGCGAAACGCGTCCGCCAATGGCCGAGCGTTCCCGAAGCGATCGTCGGTGATCATAACCCTGCAAACGTCGAACTCCGTGCAGTCCACGCCCCGCCCGGTCAACACGCACCGGAAGACCGGCGAAGAAAGGCGCTCGCCGAACCCGGCCACCGCATCCCGCATGGGCGCGTCGAACTCTCGCAGGAGGCCGATGCCGCGGAGCAGCGGCTCGAGCTCGCCCCCGAGGTCCTGAACGGTGTGGTGAGCGTGATCCCGAGCGCCGTTCGCCGGCATGGCCGCGAGAAGGTCGAGGTGCCGGCCCATGAGCTCACCGAGCGCGGCCACCGCGTCGTCCACTCGGCCGCCAGCAGCCATGCTGCCCATCTCCAGTAGCCCTCGTGTCACCCCTGCAAGCGCGGACACGACCACAACCGGGCCTTCTCCGCCGCGTGCGGCAACGATGTCCGCGGCCCTCTGTAGGGCGGGAAGGTCCTGCACGGACGTGCCGCCGAATTTCATGACGATCACGGCCGGGCCTCGATCCAGTCGGTTGCGAGGGCGTACTCCGCGTTCAGCACGGATCCCGGCCCCGCTCCCCGTACGGTGTTGTGGCCCAGAAGTACCATTCGGTAGTCCAGCACCGGGCACGGACGCAGCCGCCCGACCAATGTGGCCATGGCCTTCTCTCGGTAGAGGTCGATCCCGGGCTGGGGGCGGTCTTCACCGTCGATGTACACCAACGGTCGGGAAGGCGCGGAGGGGAGTCGCAGACGCTGAGGCTCGCCGGTGAACGTCTGGATGGCCTCCAGAACTTCAGGGAGCTCTGCGCGGGTGCCCAGTCGTACGGAGACCGCCTCCAGATGGCCGTCCAGGACCGGCACGCGATGCACCTGCGCAGAGATGGCCAGACGCGCCGGCTCGACGCGTTGGCCGTCACAGGTTCCCAAGATCTTCCCCGCTTCGGTCTGGATCTTGTCTTCTTCGCCGGGAATGTGCGGCACGACGTTGCCGAGGATGCTCATCGACGATACGCCGGCATACCCGGCGCCGGAGACCGCCTGGAGCGTCGCCACCGTGACGGCCTCCACACCGAACCGCCGGTGGAGCGGCGCCAACGCCATGGCCAAGAACGTGGTCGAGCAGTTGGCGTTGGTCACGATGGCGCCTTGCCATCCGCGGAGGGCGCGTTGGCGGTGGACCAGCTCGAGATGTCCCGGATTGACTTCGGGGATCATGAGCGGGACATCTGCTTCCATACGATGGCTCTTGGCATTCGAAAACACCCACGCGCCGGACTCGGCCCAGGCTTCCTCGATGGGCCCGGCCACATCGGCGCCAAGCCCTGAGAACACGAGCTGAACGTCCGGATCGGGATCCGCGGACCGGATCACGAGGTCGCCGAACCGCTCCGGCAACGCCGTCGGGAGCCTCCACTCGCACGCGTCCCGGTACGGCCGGCCCTGCGAACGCGCGGAGGCTGTCACCCGCACGAGGTCGAACCAAGGATGGTCGACGAGATGAGCCAACAGGCGCTGCCCCACCGCGCCCGTGGCCCCCAGCACACCCACCCGAATCCGTGACTCCATGCTCAACCGGCGTCCTCCCCCGCGAGCAGGGCGACGGCGATACGCGTGTAGTCCTCCACGGCCCGGTGCAGGTCGGACTTCCGGATCCACTCGCCTGCGATGTGCGCCTGATGGATCGAACCTGGACCGTACAGCAGCGGCGCGCCGAACGCCGGCAGATAGGGCGCATCCGATCCGAAGCCCACGGGCTCGGCTTCGAACCCGGACAGGGTGTGGAAGCGCGTGGGGTCCGCCGCCCGCATCGCGGTAATCTCCACTGCCGGATTCTGGCCGACGAGCTCACGAACCCGGTCGGCCGCGTCGGAGGCAGAACCGACCAGCCGGATCATCACCTCCGCATTCGCTTCGGCGGCGAGGACGTTGGCCGCCGATCCGCCGTGAAGCACTCCGATGTTGACGGTGGCCGGGCCCAACTCCGGATCGTCGCCCCAGTCTCCCGCCCGAATCGGGGCCAGCGTATCGAGCAGCCCGTGCACGGCGGATCGGCCGCCCTCAGGACGCGCGGAGTGGCCCGGCCGCCCCGACGCCTCCAATCGAAACGCGAGCACGCCCTTGTGGGCGGACGCCAGCCGACCGCCGGTGGGCTCGCCGAGCACGAGGAACTCGCACGCCGGAGCAATCCGATTGGCGGCATGCGCTCCGACGCTGTCGACCTCCTCTCCCACCACGAACAACAGGCCCACTCCCCCTTCCCCTCTGCGCCTCAGGTCCTGCGCCGCGAGGATCATCGCAGCCATGGCGCCCTTTGCGTCGGTCGCCCCCCGCCCGAAGAGCCGATCTCCTTCCTCTCGTGACGGCTCGAACGGTCCGACGGTGTCCAGGTGCGTACAGAACACGATCCGGCACGTGGGGGGAAACGCGTGGACGTTGTACCGATCTCCATCGACGCGCTGAAGCTCGACTTCGGGGAAGCCCAGGTTCGGCAGCAGCTCCAGGAGGTGCCGTGCCACGGCACCTTCGTCCCCCGTTACCGAGGGGATGTCGATGAGGGTTCGCGCCAGACGCACCACGGCTTCGGACATTGTCCGCTGCTACCGGGTGCCACCGGGTTCGTTCCGGGCGGAACGAGGCACGCGCGCGTCGTTGCGAGAACGACGCGCGCGTGCGGTGCCGCGGAGGGTCTCTGGTAGACCCGGTCGGCTAGTTGACGGCGCCCTTGCCGGCCAGGGCGGAGTTGGTAGGCCGCCAACCGTCACGGATCCAATCGCGGATCGCGCTCGGCTCGTACGCCGAGTTGAAGCCCGGGTCGTTCATCCGTGCGAGTTGGCTGAGCAGGTGCTCGATCGTACCCGGCCCACCCAACAGGGCATCGTAGGAGTCCAGGTCCCGGGACGCGTCCACGAACCGGGGATCCGCCGAGACGTCTCCGGCGCCCGGGGCGGATGCGAAGGCGTTGGCGTTGACCGCGTACGGATTGCCGCCAATGCCATGGAACGCGTTGCCGCGCGCTTCGGTGACGTAATTCGCCACCGGATCCCGGAGCTGGTGCACCACCGACCCGGTGCCGAACATCCCCACGGCCAAGTTGCCCTGGAGGCTGCGCAGCATCCCGGCATGGCCGGTGTACGTCTCCGCGATTGCGACGCCTCCCGAGGCGCCGTGCACGACGTAGGTGTTCCGCTCGACCGTGACCGTCCAGTCGCGATCGCCGAGCAGGGAGATCAGCGTGCCCGAAGGCCCGGATCCGTCTCCGTTCGGAAGCACCAGGTTCTCCGTCACGGTCATCGAGATCGGACGTTTGTTGGTGATCCGGGGCGCGATCATGTCACCGGCCGAGCTCCGTCCCGTGTACTTGAACACGTTGCCCGAGATCGTAGAGCCTCGGGACGTGAGGTCCACCAGCACCGCGTGGGGATTGTCGGTCGTGTAGTCCTCCAACTGGACGTTGCCCAGGTAGTCCCCGTTGATCCGCATGAACGGCTGGTCGGTGCGCCGCACGAACGAGTTCTTGACCGTCCTGCGGAACACGGTCTCGCCCGCAGAGGTGTCCAACCCGTCAGCGAAGTAGCACCCGTCGATCAGCGCGTCGGGTCCCTCGATCCAGGCCTTCTTGTCGAAGACCGAATGACGGTACACCGTCGTTCCCGGCGTGGCCGGATCGTTCCATCGGTAGAGGCGCAGGGACTCGTCCCCGGACGTGCCGACCCAGGTCGTGTACTCGACGGTGACACGTGCGGAGCTGGCCATCTGGGTGTGCTGGAGGATGGGACCCGAGCTTTCGACCCTCGAGTCCACCAGCCGGAAGTGGTCACCACCGCGGAGCCACACCCGATTTGGGTTGGCGGCGTTTCCGCCTCGGAAGATGCCGTGCTCGAAGTCCAGCACGCCGTTGCCCTGCAGGAACGTCGGCGCCAGGACGCCCACGCCGTCCCCGGCGTTGAGGTCCACGAGGGCCGGATTCCCGGCGGAGCCCCGCGCTTCGATGCGCGTGCCGGCCGGCGCGCCGCTGGTCAGGTCGAGGCTGTATACGGCTCCGGCGGGCGCGTCCATCAACAACCGGGCACCGGCTTCCAGGCGGATCGTGCCGGCATAGCGAATGGAGCCCAGCACTTGGAGCTGCACTCCGGCGCCGACCGTGAGGAGTCCGCCCGCGCCGATCTGCAGGTCGACGCTGCCACCCCCGCCGGCATGCCGACCGATGGTGGCGTGCGCATCCGTGCGCACCGCGTGACGGACGGCCACTTGATCGCCGCATCCCGGTGTGCCCTGTCCACCCCAGGTGGAAGCGTCGCTCCAATTCCCGGCTTGCGAGCTGGTGAACTGGGCGCCGGCGCCGGGCTCACACACGGTCGGGCCCGGGTCTCCGGGGCCGGTCGGGTCGCCGGGGTCGGTGGGCGGATCGGTCGGGTCGCCGGGATCAGTCGGCGGATCCGTCGGATCGGTGGGATCGGTGGGCTCACCCGGGTCCGTGGGCTCGCCTGGATCGGTGGGATCGGTGGGACCGGTGGGCTCACCCGGGTCCGTCGGCTCGCCCGGATCGGTGGGCTCCGGAGGAGGCTCGAACGTCGCCGTGGTGGTCGCGGGCTCGCTGGACAGCCCCCACTTGTCGGTCACCACCAGGCCGACATCGTACTCCCCGGGCTCGGCGTAGGTGTGAGACGGAGACTCGGCCGTGGACTCGTTCCCGTCTCCGAACGTCCACCGGTAGGTCATCTTGCCGTCGGGTCCGTCGGGATCGGTGGAGGCGCTGGCGTCGAAGTCCACGTGGCCGTCCTCCGTGAAGTACGGCCCTCCGACGATGGCGATGGGAACGCGGTTCTGCTTCTTGGTCACGTGCGACTGCCCGGCACCCGGCCCGGCGGTCCCGAAAATGGGAAGTTGGACCGGACTCTCGGCCCTGCCGCATCCGGCTAGGACCAACACTCCGGTCAACATGAGCCCGGCCCTGGAAGGGACGGACCGGGAACCGCGAGAGCGATGCTTGGCTAACGACTGACCTGAAAGGAAAATATCGAGGCGGGGCGCGAAAAGACGCCGCATGACGAGGACTCCTACCACAGGGGGGTTCCTGCGTTGAATCTCAGGTGAACAATGACAAGCTAATAAACGAGGATTTGCCTAGTGCTCTTTGTTAAATCTTTATGCAGTATCTACTTGGATATGCCGTCCGGCGCCGTTGTCAGCGCTCCGATCAACGTGATCCCGTAGTACTCGGCCAGGTAGGATTGCAAGACTCCGGCCAACGCGTCAGCGAACGCGTTTCGGTCTTCGGAAGTCTCACGAATGCCGTTCCAATTCAGCTCGAATTGGACGGCATCCACGGGTCCGCCGTCTCGGGATCCATGCCGTACGGTGTTGTACCCCCCGGTGAAGTAAGGCTCGGCGCCGGGCCCCGGTTCCGCGGGACCGGGCACCGCGCGTACCCCACGCGCGACCAGCTCCGCTCCCAAACTGCGGGGTCCTCGTATCAAGGCGGAAAACCGCTCACCGGTCCCCGCAGCTAACCCGCGAATAGACGACTTTTTGGCCAATTCGTCCAGTGCGGCGTCCGATCCGTTCAGATCGGCGGCCGAGAGCAGGTACCCCAACTCGATGCGCTGCTCGACGTGTCCATGCCCGTGCAGGTCGATGAAAAGGGCCCGGCCGCCAAGTGGCACCGCCCGTGCCTTGGCGGAATCAATGAACTCGTGGTACTCGGACCAGGCGTACTCCGAAAACGGGTTGCCTTGCGCCGCTTCCATCACCTCGCGGTTGGCATCCAGCCGGTTTCGATGGAGCCGGTTGAGCACCACGTGTGGCGTCCCACCAAGCCGGTCCTCCAACGCGGTCCGAATTTCCCGGGCCGTTTCCAGGGTGCGCCGATCCTGGCCGGTTACGCCATAGGTTCGCAGGCCGATCTCCGGTGGTTCGACGTCCCCTCCGTGAGGGGCGGAAATCACGATCGGAAGGGTTCCGACCACATACTCGACGTAGTCACGCCGGCCGAAGTACGACGCTCCCTCCGTGAACGCGCGCTCGGGCGGAAGGTAGACCTCGACCACCGCGGTCCCGTCCACCTCGCCTGCAGCCGCGGTGACCTCGGTGGTGCCCGCTGCCACTGCCACTGCCACGACCCGCCCCGTGCCCGCGTCGACCGTGGCAACTCCGGGATCCGAGACCGACCAGGTCACCTCAATACCCGGCACCGTGGCCCCTCGCCCATCCAAAACTCGGGCAGTCAGCACCTGGACCTGGCCGGTTTCCAGCATCAGGATCGCAGGCGGCGTTACCGCCACGGTGGCCGCCTCGGGAGGCTCCAGCCCGCCGTCGCAAGCTGGGCCGAACGTTACCAGTAGGAACGGGACGGCGCGATGAACCCGGTGCGCCACGTCAGTCGGACGCCGACGAACCTTCCAGGCGTCGGTACTCGGCAAGGTGCCGGAGCGCAGCCGCCGTGTCTCCCCGGGCCTCGTACAGGCGCGAGAGGTTGAAGTGGGCTACGCCCAGGCAGGGATCGGCTTCGACGGCGCGACGGTACGCCTGGAGCGCGGCGTCGGGCTGTTGAAGATCGTCCAACACCACTCCCAGGTTGTATGCGGCGATGGCGTTCCGGGAATCCAGCTCGAACGCCAGTCCGAAGTGATTGGCAGCCTGCTGCAGGTCGCCTTCCTCATACAGCAGACGGCCCAGGTTCGCGTGCGCGTCGACGCCTTTCCGCGAGAGCAGGATCGCCCGCCGGTACGCTGCCTTGGCCCGTTCGCGGTCCACACCCTCCAGGTCGCAGGCCAAATCGTACCATCGGGAAGCCTCGCGCTCGGAGGCTTCGGTTTCGGAGGCTTCGGTCCCCGGGGCGACCCCTTCCTGGTCCCCGCGCGGGACCACCTGCAGGGGCGCGCCGTGTGAGTCCACGGGCCGATCTTCGGAAGACCGCCAGGAGGCGAGGTCCACGACGGTGGCGTCTTCGGGGCCTGGGTTACCGGCATCCTCCGAATCGGACGGCGACGGCAGGGTGAAGTCGAAGTACCGCTGCCCCGACTCCGGATCCCATACGCCCTGCCGGTCACGGGCGATTACGACCTCCCCCAAGGCATCCACGTCGACCGAGGCCAAGGGTTCTCCGGTGGGCAGCGCCGACCGCAGCGCCTGCAGGGCTCGGCTGGCTTGCGACACCGGCACGTCCGCCGAGGTGAGGCGCCTTCCCAGCCGCAGAAGCACGAGATCCTGGAAGGAATACCGGTACTCGCGGTTTTGCCCGCGCGCCGGCCGGAGCAGGCCGGAGTACACAAACGAGCGGACCTGCCGGGGAGTGAGCCCGAGTGCGGCCGCCACCTCCCGCGTGCGATAGGCGCTTGCGTTCACGTGTGCAGAGCTTCCCTAGCCCGCCGAGGCTTTCTTCCGTTTCCGTCCACCGGACGCCCCGGACTTCTTGCCAGCCCGCTCGGGTCCTTTCTTCTCGTCCGCCGAGTCGCCGTCCGAAAGGCTCGCCTTGAGAGCCTCCATCAGGTCGATGATCTTGGTCTCCGGCGCTTCGTCGACCACGGTCGCGATCTCTTCGCCCTCGACCTTCTTGTTGATCAGCTCGAGCACCCGGTCCCGCACCTCGTCGTGGTACTGCGACCCATCGAACGTCTCGGACGATGCCTGCTCCACGAGCTGGATGGCCAGCTTGAGCTCGGCATCGTTGACGTCCCCGTCCTCCAGCTCCACCTCCGAAAAGGCCCGCAGCTCCTGGGGATAGTAGAGCTGCTCCATCATCAGCCCCTCGTCTTGCGGGCGAATCATCACCAGGTACTGCTTTCCGCGGGCGGCGTACTTGGCGATCGCCACCTTCCCGGTTTCCCGCATGGCAGCGGCAAGCAGACGGTAGGCCCGTCCCCCTCCCTTGTCCGGACCGAGGTAATAGCCACGGTCGTAGTACATGCGGTGGATCTGCTCCGCAGGCACGAACTCGGTGATCTCGATCAGGTTCGTGGACTGGGCCTCCAGCGCCTTCAGCTCGTCGGGCTCGAACACCACGTATTGTCCCTTGGAGAACTCGTATCCCTTCACCATGCCATCCCGCGACACCACCGACCCGGACTGCGGATCGATGTACTGCTGCTTGACGCGATTCTTGGTCTCGCGGTTCAGCCAGTTGAACGAAATGCGGGACGAGGATTCCGCGGTCGAATACAGCTTGACCGGGAGAGAGACGAGCCCGAACGAGATCGTCGAGGTTGCAATGGGGCGTGCAGCCATGAAGCGGAAGCTATAGACTTGCCCAGATGCCCGCAAGAAAATCCTTGGACTCGGATCGCCTAAGCTCCTACAGGGCAAAGCGATCCACAGAGCGCACGCCCGAGCCGTTCGGCGGTCGCGTGGTCCCGGGCGGCCGACGCTTCGTGGTACAGATGCACGACGCCAGCCGGCTACACTGGGATCTGCGCCTGGAGCACGACGGCGTGCTGCTCTCCTGGGCCGTTCCCAAAGGCCCCTCGCCCAATCCAGCGGACAAGCGGCTGGCGGTGCGAACCGAGGATCATCCGCTCGACTATTACGATTTCGAGGGCACCATTCCGGAGGGGGAGTACGGGGGCGGCGGTGTCGTGGTGTGGGACACCGGCGTGTGGATCGCCCTCGAAGATCCCGTGGCCGGACTGGAGTCGGGCAAGCTGCTGTTCAACCTCCGTGGATTTCGTCTGCAGGGCCGCTGGACCCTGGTGAAGACCAAACAGGACGAGAAGAGCTGGCTGCTCATCAAGGAGCGGGACGGCTGGGCCAGCGATGCCGGCACCGAACAATACGGGTTGGATTCGATCTTTTCGGGCCTCACCGCCAGCCAGCGCCGGGCCGGGTATGATCCGCGCCCGGAGATGCACCAAGAGCTCGATCGCCTGGGCGCTCCGCCGGGCAAGGTGGACGTCCGTAAGGCGAAGGTGCAGTTGGCCGCCTCCGAGTCCGAGCCCTTTTCCCGGAAGGGCTGGGTGTTCGAGATCAAGTACGACGGCTACCGCCTGCTCTGCTCCTCGGACCACGGCGAATCGCGCCTGATCTCCCGGAACGGGAACGACCTGACGGCGGTTTTTCCCGAGATCGAGCGGGCGCTACGGACGCTGCCCTATGACGGCGTGGTGGTCGACGGCGAGGCGGTGGTCCACGACGAACAGGGGCTTCCGTCGTTTCAACACCTGCAAAAGCGAGGCACGCTGCAACGCAGGTCGGACATACTCCGCGCGGCGGTCGAGCTGCCCGCTACGCTCTACGCCTTCGACCTGTTGGCCATCGAAGGACACGACCTCAGGACCCTGCCGCTGGTGGAGCGGAAGGCCATCCTCGAACGGATCCTCCCGTCGACCGGCCCCGTGCGTTACTCGGATCACATCGCGGAACAGGGCCGAGCGATGTTCACGCACGCCACCCGCATGGGCCTGGAGGGCGTGGTAGGAAAGGACGCGACGTCGCGCTATGCGGGCGGGCGATCCACAAAGTGGATAAAGGTTCGAGCGATCCAGTCGGACGACTTCGTCGTGGTGGGCTTCACCGAGCCCAAGGGCGGGCGCGGCGGGCTGGGCGCGTTGCACCTGGGCCAGTATGACGACCAGGGCGAGCTGGTCTACACCGGTCGGGCGGGCACGGGCTTCACCGCGGCCGTGCTGAAGGAGCTGCGTGCCGATCTGGACGCGCTGAGGGTGGAGTCCACCCCGGTCACTCGAGGGCCCGTGCCCCGCGGCAACGCGCACCACTGGGTCGAGCCGAGCCTCGTCGCGGAGGTCAGCTTCAAGGAGTTCACGGAAGAGGGGCTGCTGCGGCACCCATCCTTCCTGCGCCGACGAGGCGACAAGGATCCGGCCGATTGCGTGATCCGCGTACGCGACCGGGAGCCGGCCGAGCCGGCGGCCGTCGTAGACGACACCCACGAGCGCCAGGTCCACTTCACCAACCTCGACAAGGTGTTCTGGCCGGAGGCCGGCTATACCAAGGGTGACCTGATCGAGTACTACCGCTCCGTCTCGCGGTGGCTCCTCCCGTACCTGGCCGATCGGCCGGTGGTGCTCACCCGCTACCCGGACGGGATCGACGGCAAGTCGTTCTTCCAGAAAGACGCGCCGGACTATGCCCCGGAGTGGTTGCGCACCGAGGTGATCTGGAGTGAGGGAACCGAGCGTGACCTCCACTATTTCGTGTGCGAAAACGTCGAGTCGCTGCTCTACTTGGCCAACATGGGCACCGTTCCGCTTCACATCTGGTCCAGCCGGATCGCGACGCTCGGCCTACCCGATTGGTGCATCCTGGACCTGGACCCCAAGGAGGCGCCGTTCACGGACGTGGTCGCATGTGCCTTGGTGATAAGGGACGTCACCCGCCGGATCGGCCTACCCGCTTACGTGAAGACCAGCGGCTCGTCGGGGCTACATGTCTTGGTGCCCGTCGCGCGTGCGCTCACCTACGAACAGTCTCGTTCGCTGGGAGAGCTCCTTGCCCGCGTCGTCATCCGAGAGCTGCCCGACGTGGCCACCGTCACGCGCAACCCGCGCAAACGGGAAGGAAAGGTCTACCTCGACTACGTGCAGAACGCGCACGGTCGACTGTTGGTGGCGCCGTTCTCGGTGCGACCCAAGCCCGGCGCCCCCGTATCGGTGCCGTTGCGGTGGTCGGAAGTGAACGACCGGCTGCTCATCTCGGACCACACCATCCGCACCGTCCCCGCCCGGCTCAAGCGCATGAAAAAGGACCCGTGGGCGGGCCTACTAACGGACGAGCCCGATCTGCTCGGCGCCCTCTCGGCGTTGACCGAGCTGCTCTAGTGGACTGTACCAGGTATCGTTGAGCACCGATACGGCGGAGGCGCCGGACCCGGTCACAGATACGGGGTCAGCAAGCGGGCCAGCCCGTCCCGGAGGCGTTCCGTCACGTGCCGCCGCTGCAGGTCTTCGAGGGTTACGGGCCGGGCGACCGCCAACGCCTCCTGAATCCGGTTGGCGGCATCGACGGCGAACCGCTCGCAGTACGCCTCGACGTTGAACTCGAAGTTGAGACGGAGGCTGCGGGGATCCCAGTTCGTCGAGCCGAAGAGACTCCACAGATCGTCCACGACCATGATCTTGGAATGGTCGAACGGGGGCGGCGTGACCCAGACGCGGCACCCCTGACCCAGCACGGTCCAGAGCTGACCCCACATGGCCCAGCCCACGAACGGGAGGTTGCTCTTCTCCGGTAGCACGATGTCCACGGCTACGCCCCTGAGCGCCGCGGCATTGAGCGCGGCGGTGAGCTGGTGATCGGGCAGGAAGTACGGTGTCAGGATGCGGATGGATCGCTGCGCGCCGGCGATGGCGCCCAGAAGTAGCCAGTTCAGCACGTCCTTGTCACCGTCGGGTCCGTCCGACACTCCTCGCGCCAACGTGGGGCCGCAGGCGTCCAGCGCGGGGAACCACGGCTCGCCGTGCAGAGATTCGCCCGTGGTGAATTCCCAGTCCTCGGCGAAGCTCTCCTGCATTTGCGCCACGACGGGGCCCTCCACCTGAAAGTGGAGGTCGCGGATGGGTTTTTTAGGGTGAGCGCCGATCACGTGCCCCTCGCGGATGTTCATCCCTCCGGTGAATCCCAGCGTGCCGTCCACCACGAGGATCTTGCGGTGGTTCCGCAGGTTGAAGTGCCGGAAGACCCGGAGGCCGAACGGGAGAAACCGCGCCACGGGCACACCTCTGCGCCTCAGCTCGCGGTCGGCCCGCCGCCAGGAATAGCGCGCGCCGGCGGCATCGATGAGCACACGCACCTCCACACCTCTCCGCGTTGCCTCCGTCAGCGCAGCGGTAAACCGGTGGCCGGCCGCGTCATCGTCGAAGATGTAGGTGAGCAGCGTCACACAGGATCGGGCCTCCGCGATGGCATCGATCATGGCAGGGTAGGCCTCGTCGCCGTCCCGCAAACTCCGGATCCGGTTCCCCGCCAGTAGCGGCCGTCGGGTCACGCGGCCAACGAGGTGGGCCAGCCCCAGCATCCCGTTGTGCTCCCCGATGACCGAACCCAAGTCGCGGGTGAGGTCGGCCAGCGCCTCCGGCGGAAGCAAAAAACGCGGTGGCCGCTTCCCCCGCAAAAGCACGGCTCGACGCTGGATCCGATTCACTCCGAAGAGCCCGTAGAGAACGGCCCCGAAGATCGGCACCATCAGGATGAGGCCGAGCCACCCAATCGAGCTGCGGACCGCCCGTTGAGACAGGACGGCGTGGGTGCCGGCCACCGCAGCAGCCAGGACCGCCAACAGTCCGCTGAGGTGTGGCCAATAGAGGCGGAGCCAGTCCGGCAGCTCCGAAACCCAGCCGCTCAATGGCGGGGCGGCGGCCGCCCGTGTCGATGGGCGTTCACCGCTCGAACTGGTCCAGCTCCAGCCCCGGAATCAAGCGTACGGCGTTGGCATAGTACAGCTTCCGCAGAACCTCGTCGGGCAGGTCCAGCCCGTAGAGACGCCAAAACGCGTGCCGACGCCGATAGTACTCGAAGTAGTCGTCGTCGGTCTCCAACGTCCGGAAGTACGGGTTGTACTCGTCGGGCCGCCACGAGTCCTTCCCGAACAGCACGCGGTCCTGGTAGCGGACCAGAAACCGATGGGCGTGGCGCGGCTGCCGGCCCAGCTCTGCCAGCACGGCTCCGATCTCCGTGTACACGTTCGGCAGCTCATCGAAGAGCCGGCCAAGACGATCAAGGTCGTTCCCGAACCACCCCAGGTGCGCGTTGATGAAGTTGGTGCCCGGATGCTTGCGGAACACGTTGTGCTGTTCGCCGATGATCTCTTCGAACGATCCGTGAACCTCCGCGTCGCGCTTACGCCGGGGAATCTCCTTCAGCTCCAGCCACCGTTCGTTCTGGGCGTCGTGGGGCTGCCAGAACGGTGCGGGGTCGGCCGAGTGGATCAGCACGGGCACGCCCAGCTCGCCGGCCTTGGCCCACACGGGGTCGATGCGGGGATCGTCCACCCGCACCCGTGCGCCGCGTGAGTCCCGCACGGTCATGCCCAGGTTTTTGAAGATCTTGAGGCCGCGGGCTCCGGCGCGAACATCCTCTTCGAACTGCCGGACGGTCCGCTCGGTCCAATCGGGATCGTCGATGTCGTCGAACGAGATGTTGGCGAAGACCACGAACCGGTCGGGATACCGGCCTTCCAGGTCCTGGACCACCTGCCGGAGACGGTCCCCACTCCCACCGGAGAGGTTGACCAGGACTCCCATGTTCATCCGGTCCATATGGGCCACCACCTCTGCGACCTGGGCGTCGGACATCCCGGGACGATGGTGACTGTGGACGTCCACGAACGGAAACTTCGCCCGTGTGATCGGATTTTCCGGCACCTTGAGCGTCGACGGAGGATCGTAGTCCTCGAAGGTGACGTCCTGTGCGGCGAGATCACCTCCCACGTCCATGAAGCCCAATCCGCCGATCGTCACCGCCGCCGCGAGGAGTGCTCGTACCCACCGTCGTACCCACCGTCGTCCCTGCCAAACCCTGTCATCCATGCGTCCCGTGCTCCCGTTTCGCTCCCATGCGTGTTCGCCCGGCGTTCGAATCCCCGGACGGTAACGGCGCTTCGGCCGTTCAGTCCACTCGGTCCGCGCCCAGGACGGCCCCGAGCAGGACGTTCGCGCCGTTGACGATGTCGGTGTCGGTGGTGTGCTCCTCCGGCGAATGGCTGATCCCCGCCACCGAGGGCACGAAGATCATCCCCACCGGGCCCAGACGGGCCATGCTCTGCGCATCGTGGCCGGCGCCACTGGGCATGGAATGGTGCCGGAGATCCAACGCCTCGGCGGCGCGTCGCACGTGCGCTCGCATGTCCTCTGTCGTGGGCGCGGCGCGGCTCACATAGAACTCGTCGAACGCAAACGTGGTCCCGGTCTCACGGCCCAGGTCCTCGGCCGCGGCGCGGAGCCGGTCGAAGTGCTCCGCGATGGCATCCATCGACAGGTGCCGAATCTCGAGGCTCATGGTGACCCGGCCCGGAATCACGTTGGGAGCGCCGGGAAACGCCTGGAGCCGCCCCACCGTCGCCACCTCGGTGCCCGGCAAGTCCGAGGTGATGCGATTCACTGCGGCAATGAAGCCGGCCGCACCCACCATGGCGTCGCGGCGTTGATGCATCGGCGTGGTGCCGGCGTGGTTCGCAAACCCCGTGACGGTCACCGTCCAACGACGAATCCCCACGATGCCCTGCACGACTCCAATGGGGATTCCCGCCCCGTCCAGCACCCCACCCTGCTCCACGTGAAGCTCGAAGAATCCTGCGATGCTGCCCGGCCGGCGGCGCGCCGAAGCGAGCGCCGACGCGTCTCCTCCCAACCGGTCGATTCCCTGCGCGATCGTGAAGCCCGATGCGGTCTCCAACTCCAGCTCGAACGGCTGCACCTCTCCACTCAGGGCACGACTGCCGGTCTTTCCGCCTTCCTCGTTCTGGAAGATGAGGAGCTCGAGCGGACGCCGTAGCTCGACGTCGAGCTCGGCCAGCCTACGGACCACCTCGACCGAGCCCACCGACCCTACCTGTCCGTCGTAGTGGCCGCCGTCGGGCACGGAATCGATATGGGATCCGACAACCCAAGGAGGGCCGGACGATGCGCCCTCCAATCGAGCCACGAGGTTCCCGGCAATATCCGTGTGCACGGCCGCCCCTGCCTGACGAAGCAGGCCGGTGAGGTACTCCCTGGCCGCGAGGTCCGCCTCCGAATACGCGAGCCGGTCCAACCCGCCCCGCTCGTTCCCTCCGAAGCGTTGGAGCGTGCGAAACGTCTCCAGCAGCCGCTCGCGGTTCACGGTTTCCGGCATCCGGCGGATCCGGCCGCCGCCCGGAGGGGCGATGGCCATCGCTCCGCGCACCACTCCCGCTCCGGTCGCAGCCGAAAGCGCGTGCAAGAACGTGCGTCGTCTCACGAGCCCGTCAGATCCCGCGGGCGTACGAACCGCTTGAGCTCACCCGATCCCCACGTGACTTGATCCCATCGCGGGACGTCGAATCCGATCTCTGCCAGCGCGGCGGTGGGAAATTTCCCTCGCAGCCGTTCGACGGTGTCCGGGTCGCCCTGACCGGAGAGCCCCAACGCAAGCTCCTCGGTTCCGGGGTTGTGTGCGACGATCATGAGGACGGCGTCTTCCGTGGGCTGCTCCCGGATCAACTCGAGCATGGTCGTGGGGCTCCCGTGGTAGAGGTCGGTCTCAAAGGAGACCGGGGGAGCCCTGTCCAACGTCATCTCCACCAACTCCCAGGTCTGGACAGTCCTGCGAGCCGGGCTACAGAGCACACGATCCGGCGTCAGCCCCGCTTCCGCGAGGTAGCGGCCCATACGCGGCGCCGCGCGGCGGCCCCGCGGTGCGAGCGGCCGCTCGAAGTCCCTCAACCGCGGATTGTCCCACGCCGATTTCGCGTGCCGCAACAACAGCAGTGTGCGTGCCCCCATGTTGCCCCCTGACGTTGCTGGGCGCGAAGCCCGTCAGCGGATCGTGGTGGCCCGTCCTCGTGCCCTGATCAGGAAGCGGTGTGAGCATGTGGCGGGCCGTGTGCATCGGCCCCGGAATGCCAAAGGACTTCGCTAACCGGACTCTAGGACGGGTTACGGGTGGAGGAGGGCTCCGTCTTTCCCCGAACAGGCAGGAACGGAACCGAATCTCCCGGCGCCACGATCCATCCTTCGTATCGTTCGTAACGCTGGATGTACTGGTTATGCCGGGTCCGGCGCCAGAACAGCCCCTCGGTGGGAAGCAAGAAGGCCGCTGCCGTCAAGGGCATCTCAGCGCCGAATGTCGCCCGACCACCGGCGTCCTCGTGGGGCTCATCGGTGACGAACGACCACTCAGCGACCTTGAGCAGCGTGTCCCCCCCGATCTGGAGAATTCCGCGAATGTGCGGGTCGTCGGGATCCTTGGGACAGAACCGCACGATCCATCCGCCATCCCGCTCACCCTCCATCGTAAAGCGGTGCTGTTCGCCGAATACCTCATCCCCGAAATGGACGGCGAAGTCTGCTTCCAGGGGCGGATATCCCCACGCCTCGTAGGTGCCGTCGGAACTCGGCGCAGACAAGGGACGCGCGTACCCCGAGCGGTCCACGCGCCGGCGCCAGGATGCCCTGAACAACGGGGCCGACCCCCGCTGGGCGGTCCCCGCCGATCCCACCGCCACGGGTCCGATTCCGTCATGGGACACGGCCTGGATGGACCCCGACACGTAGGTGGCCACGCCGAGGGTATCGATTCCACTGGAATAGCGCCTCGCCATCGCGCTCCAGAGCGCCCGCGCCTCGGCGTCTTCCCGCCTGGAACAGACCGGCGGGTCCACGGACACGACCAAGCCCTCGATCGCGATCGGAGCCTCGGACATGCGCAGCAGGTACTCGGTGACCCCTTCCTGCAGCTCGGTGCGCAGCGCGTGGTACCCGAGCCGGTGGGCGTAGAGCGCCGTCGTCACCTCCGCCACGGCAGCCGGAAACGTGAACCGACCCTCAAAGTCGGTGATCCGCGTGATCACCCTTCGGTCCGCGCTCCATGCCTCGACCAGCACGCCCTCGAGCGGGTCTCCCGATTGGCTCACCGCCGTCCCGGTGATCTGTGCCCCGAGGCCGGGCACCAACGCCCCACCCAAAGCCACTCCCACAGCCGCCAGCAGGCCTCCCCGTCGCCGGATACCGCGTCGCATCTCCATGAAAGGTTGTATGAGCGGTCCCGCGGCGGAGTTCCCGGCCACGGCTCGCCCGAGGCTCGTCACGCTAGAACGGGACGCCCACCGCCTCGCACAGATACTCCACCAGGGGTGCGGCGCTACGGCAGCGCGCGGCGAACTGGGTCAAGAATCCGCTCGCCGTTACGTCCTTGCGGGGCATCTCGTGAACGGCGATGAAGTCCTTGCGCTTCAGATCGTCGATGAGCGGATGCTCGGCATCGAATCCACGTGGCGGACGTTTGAGCGAGTCTCCGGCCAACCGGAAGTCGCGCTTGAAGGCCGAGCGGGACAAGGCCTTTTTCCAGTCCGCGGGTCGTTCGTCCAAGGCGCCGCGGATCGACGCCAGGGTCTTGCCGTCGGGGTGCCAAATTCCGGCGCCCATGAAGCATCCGCTCGGCTCCAGGTGCAGGTAGAAGCCCGGCGCATGCGCATCCTTCGCCGCCTCGTGCCGAAAATGGATGCCCACGTGGGTCTTGTAGGGACTTTTGTCCTTGGAGAAGCGCGTGTCCCGATAGATGCGGAACAGAGATCCGCCGACGGGACGCGGATCGGCTCGGAAATGGGGGCTGATCTGCTCCAGGCGTGGCCCGAAATCGGTGATGAAGCGGAAGGCCGCCTCCTTCACGTGCTTTTCGTAGCGGGGCTTGTTCGCTTGGAACCACGTCCGCTCGTTGTTCGCCGCCAGCTCCTTCAGAAAGGTGAAGAGCGCCGGCCTGAAATAGGGATCAGCCATCGGGTCCATCCGCGTCGTTGGAGGAAAGGTCAACCGGGCGATGCTCGTTGCTCACGATTGGTCGCTATCTTAAGATCTTCAGCCGTTTTGTTCTTACCCAGACGTATAGGACGTTTGCATGGCAAAAGACGCAATCGAGATGGAGGGCACGGTCACGGAGGTGCTCCCCAACGCCACCTTCCGGGTGGAGTTGGAAAACGGACACCAGATCCTCGCCTACCTCTCCGGAAAGATGCGGAAGTTCTACATCCGTGTCCTCGAAGGAGACCGTGTGAAGGTGGAGATGTCTCCTTACGACCTGACCCGAGGTCGGGTCACCTACCGCTACAAGTAGCCGACGTCACTCTTCGGTCCAACCGACCGGGTCGCCGATCCTCACCACCCCAGAATCCAGCACCTCTCCGTACGCCCCCCCACCCCAGTTGGGACGCATGGCCTCCCGTAGGCCCGGCAGCGCCTCTTCCATGCGCTCGCACGGCTTCGTCTCTCCGAGGATGCGCACCCGAACGTCTCCCAGCCTGAGCACGCTGCCGCGGCTTTCTTCGAGCTCCACGCCCGAGACCAGCAGGTTTGCCCGGCGGGCACTGGGGTCCAGCTCTCCTCCGAGGTCCGCCATGAAGCCGCCCCAACGCTCCCGGGAGATGATGGTGACCTGACGGCGCCCGCCCTGATTGGCGTTCCCCTCGATACCGCGTCCGGGTTCCATGCGGGCCTCAGACACCTCATCCATCTTGCCGCGCCGGGCGCGCTTGATCCAGATGCCCTCGATTCGACCGGGCTGGGTCATTGCGGCTCCTTCGGTTCGTTCGCTGCCGATTCGTCGTTCGCGCCTACCCGGTTGACCAGCTCGCGTGCCGTCGCCGGAAGTCTCCCTTCCCGAATCAGTTCCTCGATGTGTCCTATCAGGCTGTCGGCGCCGACGGAGCTGGCTCCGATCAGCCCCTCTCCGCTCTTTTCCGCCTCTTGGGCGGGCTGGTACAGGCTGAGCCAACGATCCCAGCGCTCACCGACTCGGAGGACGGAGTAGAAGAGCCGGCCCGATCGCCCTCCTCCGATCAGCAGATCGGCGACGAACGCGATCGCTCCGACCGGCGCCATCACCACGTCGGCCAGCCCGTCCAGAAAGACCTTGAGCTCGAAGATCAGAAAATCCCGGATCAGGACGGAGCGGGGAACGACCGGCACCGGGAGCCGGGTTTCGGACTCTTCCATCAGCCACCTCCAGACAGTGCTCGGGCCTCGGCCCGTAAGCGCTCGTACACCGAGCGGGCTTCATCGAACTGGGCGAACACGTGGTCCCTCTCCGCCTGGGATCGCCATCCCGGCCAGGCATCGGCGAGCTCTTCGAGCTTTCGGATCCAACGGACTCCGTAATCAGCCGATTCGGCGCTCCGCACAGGCCTTCCGCCTACCTCGATCCACACGGGGTTGCTGAAGGCCATGGCGCGGCCCACGTCCAGGGGAAAGCGCTCCGCCGCGTCCCCGTCGACCCGCACGTGTACCCAGGAGCTGCGGTCCACGGTGATCGGCACGTCCAGGTCCATCGCGGTTCGGTCTCCCGTGAACCGAGCCCGGTGAACCACTTCACCGTTGACGATGACGCGCGCGTCCCGGAGCGGGACGATGGACCGGATGCGTGCGCGCACGCGTACCGGCGGGTCCGCGGCGCCCCGGCGGATGAGCCCACCCGGCTCGACCCCATCCGCCTCCATCCGCAGCAGCGGCCCGGTGGTCACGAACGCGCGGCCCTCCCGCACGCCCCGGTACCAGCTCCGCGCGCTCAGGCGGCCGTCTTCGGGACACACGTACGTGCGCACGCCGCCCATCAAACGCCATCGCGGGAGGTCGGTTATGGAGTCTTCTCCGCCCACGGCGGTAACCCGAAGTCCGTTGTTCCAGACCGCGTAGAGCGGAAAGAACCCGCCCTCGAACGGAAGCGACCACTCGAGCGCGTGGGTCGTGCCCAGAGCAGCGTCCACCATGAACCCCTTCCCTCCCCCGAGCGACCCCTCCAGCGGATCCGAATCGCTCATGAACGGATGCACATATCCCACCGTCGCACCCTGGGCGATGGCCTTGCGCAGCATGTCCGTGTTGCTCGGATACAGGCTCTCGATGGCCGTCCCCTCGTACCCGGTTACAAAGGGCGAGATCAGGTGGTCCTCCAGTCCGAGCATGAACACGTGGCCGTAGAACGGCGGCCGATACTCCTGCCCCACCACGACGACGTGGCCCTGGGTGGAGGCCGGATGGGCACCCCCGCCGGGCACGAAGTACTGATGATCCAGGACGCGGTTGTCCTTGTTGGCTATCTGCTCGTTGAGGATGTCCTGGTCTTCGGCCCGCGACATGAGCGCCAGGTTCTCGAGCGTGCCGCGGAGGTGGCCGGAGTAGTTCATGTGCACGTGGGTGGATCCGGAGTAGCATCCCTGTGTGGGCGCGCCGGGTAGAGCGGACAGCGCCACGTCGATCTCGTCGATACGGCCCTCGCCGACGTCAAACGAAATCTCACGCGGGAGAGTTTCGAATCCGCGCACGACGGTCATGGTCCCCGGTCCCACCGGAAGCGTGACACGGAATTCTCCGTCGGCGTGGAACGCGTGGTCGCCCGAGTGGCCGATGCGGGCGTACGCGTCGTCCGGCGCATAGAACTTCCCGTCGGACGCTTCGAGGATGACCCGGGCCGGCAACAGCTCCCGATCTCCGTCGGCGGCGTGGATCCTGACTCGAAGGCCGCCCACGGGACGCCGCCACGTGCGAGAGGCGACCTCGACCGGCGTCACGGCGCCGCCGTACGTCTCCAAGAGCTCCAGCGAGGGTAGGCCGTCTCGGTTGGTGACGTAGGCGATCAGCTCTCCGTCCGGGGACCACCGGGGGTGGAACGCGTCATTCGTGTAGAACGTGAGCTTATATGGTTCACCTCCTTTTGTAGGTTGTAGATACAAATTGTGGAACTGGTCCGCCGATCCCGACGTGGAGGAGTAGATGAAGCGTGCTCCGTCGGGTGAGACGTCCGGCCGCGTCCGGTACAGGGTCTGCTCCTCCAGCACGGGCGTCGCCGTCTCGATTCCCCGGGCGCCGGCCGGCACGCGCAGCACGTTTCCCGATCCCAGAGGCACATTGCGGTTCGACACGAGCAGCAGCTCTTCGCCATCGGGGAGCCACGCGGGTGTCAGGTGCATGTCGTGGGGGCCGAAGTACAGGCGGTTGGCGGGATAATCATGGTCCGTGGTGACGGCCACGGGGTCCGCCGTCCAATCCCCGTCTTGAAACGCCCGCACGTACACGTTGAAGTACCCGTTGGGCCGTGTGGACACGTAGGCGATCCGGTCGCCTGTGGGGGAAAACCTCGGATCCAGGTAGACCTGATCATCGTTCGTCAGCCGCCGGGCGGTCCCCGTCTGCAGGTCGAGCACCTCCAGTTGCGTCCGGGCGCCGTCTTCGTCTGCGATGTAGACGACCCACCGCCCGTCGGGGGACCAATCCGGGGAGGCATGGTAGGACCCGGCGTCGTAGGTGAGCTCCCGGGCCGCTCCCGTTTGGACCTCGATCGACCAGATCGAGCCGTGCATGGAGACCGCGAGGCGAGAGCCGTCAGGGGACCAGGCGGGGCCCCAGGGAGTGGAGGACGGCGCCGGTGGAATCAGGTAGTTCTGCATGTAGCCGCCACCGTGTCGGGCGGCTGGATACGAGGACTGCCCGCTCAGGCCGTCCGTGGAACACAACGCAGCCGGCAGAAGGCCGACGATGACGAACGCCCAACTCTTCATTCGGCACCCCACGGAGTCGGTGGCTTGTGGGGCCCTGGCAACGGAGGCGGACCCACGAGCCCGCACGGTAGGCCGGTGCGGCGCCTCCCGTCCAGGATGCAGCGGACGTTAGTCCACTAAAGCGTGTGCGTCTCCTGCGCTAAGCGATCTCGCTCCACGGCCTGGTGGGAGCCGTGCCAGGTGGGGATGCCCCGGCGGAACACGATGGCCTGCGGCGACTCGTGGCGTATTCCGAACCGCTCGGCCGCCCAACTCGCCAACTCCCGCTCCCGTCGCACATCGATGAGGATGACGGGGACGCCGGATTCGTCACGGACGAACGACTCGACCTCCGCGAGCGCCCGTCGCGAGGTCGGACAAGCGGGGCTGTGCTTGAACAGCACGACCGTGGGCTCTGATTCCAGGAAGCCGGCGAGGATCCGCAGCCGTTCCTCCGTGGAATCGGTCTCGGGGAGACGAAACAGGGTCGGCGCGGCGGGCGCCCGAGCCGGAGTCTGAGGGGAAGCCATGAAACGTTGGAAGTCGAGGCGACCGTCGAGCCGCCTGGTTGTTGCCGTGAACCAATCGCGCCGAACAGAGGGAAGCGATACCGGCGCCCGTGGCGGGTGGGACCCTCCCTACCCGCCCTGTTGTTCGGACGCGACGCTAGGAAGGGGCAATCCGCGTTCCGGCCGCCCAGTCCACAAACGCTTCGGCCAGCCGGTCGTACACGTCAGCGGCAGACAGGCCCGAAGCCTTCGGCACCTTGAACGAATGGTCGCCGCCCTCGATCTCGACCAGCGTGGCGCGAGCCCCCAGGCCCCCGACGACGGGACGGAGCAGCTCCGGCTTCGCGAGTCTGTCGCGGGTACCCTGCAGAAAGAGCAGCGGCACGGTTAGGGACGGCAGGTGCTCGGCACGATGGTCGGAGGGCTTGCCTGGCGCGTGGAGCGGAAATCCCAGGAACGCGAGGCCATCCACCCCCGGAATGGGATCCTCCGCCTGTGCCACCGAAGTCAGGCGCCCCCCCATCGACTTCCCGCCGGCAACGACGGGCAGTCCCGGCCGAAGGTCACGAGCGGTTTCGACGGCCGAGCGGATGGTCTTCTTGAGGATCGGATGAGGGTTGGGCGCTCTGCGTCCGGCTTCGATGTAGGGGAAGTTGAAGCGAAACGTGGCCACTCCGCGTTCTTCCAACACGGTCGCCATGTCGGCCATGAACGGGTGCTCCATGCCGGCGCCGGCGCCATGCGCGAAGACGTAGAGGAGCCGGGCCGGATCCGGCGCTTGGAGTAGAGCCGACACCTGCCCCGAGGACCTGGTGGCCTCGAACGAGAGCCGGCGAACGCTCACGACCCGCCGAGCTTTCCTGAGAGGAACCCCTCGACAACCTCGCGCGTCCGCTCCGCGTCTTCCAGCCAGGGGAAGTGCCCGACTCCCTCGATGCTCGCCAGGTGCGCGGCCGGCATCTGCGCCGCCATCTCCGCTGCAGCTTCGAGCGGCAACAGATCCGCGTCTCCGTGCACGATCAACGTGGGCACCTCGATTCCCGGCAGCAGCCCCCAGTCGTCATACTGCCCCAGCGGGCCCACCAGGAACTGGGCTACCCGACCGCTGTTCCGGGCCGTGCGATCGGTGAATTCTATCTTGAGCCGCTCCGCGACGTCGGCGTTGCCGAACGAGGGCTTGAACGCAAGCTCGTACACGCGGTTGACGGTCTCGCGATCTCTCGCCCGGAACGCGTCGGAAGTGGTCAACGAATCCAGCATGCGCTGATCGACCAGTTGGCGCCGAGCGTTCCTGCGCTCCTGGGACTCGGCGGCGTAGCGAAATCCCGGCTCGACGGTCGAGAGCAGAATCAGACGACGAATCCGGTCCGGGTTGCGGTCGGCGTACCGCAGCGCCAAGAACCCTCCGAAGGAATGCGCCAGGAGATCGACCCGCTCGACGCCCAGGGCCGCACGCACGCTGTCGATGTCGTCCAGGAACCTGTCGAGCGTGACGGTGGTGGAGTCCACCTGTCCCAGGGACCTGCCGGTACCCCGCTGGTCGTAGAACACCAGCCTCCTTCCCGGTAAGGCTCGGGCCAGCTCGGGAAGTAGGTAGGAGTGCTCCATCCCGGGGCCGCCGTGCACCACGATCACGGGCTCTCCCTCCCCGACGGTCCGGTAAAAGAGCTGAGCGCCCTCCACTCCCAGGAGCCCCTCCGCCCCGACGATCCTCTGCGGCGGAAGGGCGGCTCGATCCGGGCCGGTGCAGGTCAACGTCGTCGCGACTCCCAACGCCACCGTCACCGCCCCGAGCCGCGATGCGCCACGTGCGATCAAGACCCCCCTCCTCCGTTCAGCAACTCGAGGAACCGAACGGCGGTCAACGGGCCGGTCCCCGCGTCCTCGTGCTTGAAGAACACGTACGCGTCTTTCCACTCCATCTCGCGGAATCGGCCCGCCCACGCGATCAACTCCGCCTCGCTGTACTCCTCCCGCCGAAGCCGGGCATACCCGTAGTCGGCCGTTCGCTCCATCGCGAACGTGCTCTCTTTGCCGGTGTCTGCCGCCACGAGCGCTTTCCCGGAACCGCGCAGCAGATCGTACACCTCGGCGTCGAACCAGGACGACGAGCGGAACTCGAAGGCCGCCCGGAATCCGCCGGGAAGGAGCTCGAGAAAACGGCCCAGTAAATCGATGTCCTTCTTCAGAAACGGCGGAAGCTGAAACAGCGTGGGACCGAGCTTGGGACCCAACTCGCCCATGACGTCCAGCAGGTAGTCGAGCTCTTCCTCCACGCCGTTGAGCTTCTTGAAATGGGTGATCTTGCGCGAAGCCTTCAGCACGAACGAAAACGGATCGGAGGTCTTGTCCGCCCACGCCGAGAGCGCCTTGCGGCTGGGCATCCGATAGAACGTGTTGTTGATCTCGACGCTGGGAAGGCGGGACGCGTAGTACGTGAGAAAGTCCTTTTCCGAAAGGTCTTCGGGATAAAACGGCCCGCGCCAGGCCTTGTACGCGAATCCGCTCGTGCCCACCCAAGCCTTCATGCGCTTCCTATGTGCGGCGAGCGTCACACGCTCGCGGGTGTGGTCCCGAATCCGCGACACTTCGCCGCGGCTTTTCTCGTAGAGCTGGGGACAGTACAGTGCTGCGTTACACCGGCGTAGACCCTGCGAACCGTGGAGCCTCGGGAGCTTCGATGAAGAATCTCGTCATTCGACTGCTGATCAACGCTGCCGCCCTCTGGGTTGCGGCTCGATTCGTCACCGGCATGGAGCTCGTCGGAGGCATCACGGACATTCTCGTCGTGGCGCTGCTGTTCGGGGCGATCAACGCGGTGATCAAGCCCATCGTGAAGTTCTTCTCCGTGCCGTTCATCATGCTCTCGCTGGGCCTGTTCACGCTGGTGATCAACGCACTCATGCTGCTCCTCGCCGCCCGCCTTTCGCCGCACCTTTCGGTATCGGGCTTCACGGCTGCGTTCGTGGGCGCCTTCGTGGTGTCGGCGGTCAGCTTCGTGCTCAGCATGTTCCTGAAGGACGACGACGACTAGCGGACGTCAGCTTCCCGAGGCGGCAACCTCCAACGACGAGATGTGGAGGTTCAGGCCGTGGTTGACGCGCAGCCCGACGATGCCGTCGGTCCGCATGTCTCCTCTGGGCAGGCTCACGAGCTCCTCACCGTTGGCGAAAAACGTGACATGATCGCCTTCAACCTCAAGGCGTAGAACGTTTTTGGCCGTTGCGGCATCGGCCTCACGCTCGTCCCAGGTCACGATCGCATCGTGAGCGGTCCAGTCCTGGACCGTGCTCGTCTCGCTGCCGTGCCTGCGCTTGATCAGATACTCGCCGGTCCGTCGGATCAGGAAATACGTGTAGGCCTGTTCGTCTCCGTCCAGGTCGTGCCCGCCCACGAAGAACCCGAACGCTTCACGGCGCTCGCCCGGATCGAACAGAAAGACCTCGGACTCGACCGAGTAGTCACCCTCCGCCGTCGTTTCCGGATGGTAGAGGATGCAGGCTGGCCCGGTCGTGACGTGCCAACCCGGCGCCATCTCCTGGAACGACACGTCTTCCGGGCTTCCCCGGTCCGGACGATCCAGTCGCATCTCCCACCCTTCCGGGGGCGCCTGGTCATCCTGGGCCTGGAGCGCGGGCGGATAGAAAGCGAGGACTGCGCCGAGCGGGACTACGACCGATAAGGAAGTTCGCAACATGGCTTCAACCGTCGAGAAAAAGGCGGAAAGGCAGCGTGAGGAATGAGGTGACCAATCTGGGGTCCCGGAGGACTTCGTGCCATGCGCGGCCCAGCGTGGATGCCGTCCCACGTCGAACGCCAACCAATGTGTGGTGCAGTCCGTTCAGGGAGAACAGGCGGGCCGGGCTCCCCCGAGCCACGTCAGCGCCCGTGCCAGGGCCGGGTCTCCCAAGCCGTCCGGCACGGCCTCGTCGGGATGCACCGGCCCCTCCAGCGTCCGCCCCGATCGGTCCTGGAGCCGCGCCACGGTCAGCACCAGCAGCGCGCCGTCGCTCAGATAGAAGCCCTGATTGGCGGTGGACAGGCCGGCCGTCGGAGCGCCGAAGCTCCGTGTGTCCGGCCGGCCGCGAAACGCGCCGGCCACAGCTTCCGCCGAGCTCGCCGTCCGGGGGCCGAGCAGGACCGCCACGGCGGGAGCCGCGTGATGGGGGCGGTAGGGACGTAGCGTCAGAACCGGAGAGTCGCCTTCGACGCCCACCGCCCCGTCCAGATATCCCCAGCGGCGGACGTGTCCGTCCGAATCCACGAACCCGCCGCCCACCCCGTTCCCGAGGAGCGCTCCCAGGCCGGCCAGCTTGGGCCACAGGTCTCCACCCCTGTCGTGCCGCAGATCCAGGATCCACGAGCACACCTGAGGTGCGTCGACCGCTTGGATGGCCGCCTGGATGCTCGCGGCAACCGCCGCCCCACCGCCACCCGGCCCTCCGTAGAGGCGCACCAGCCCGATGCGGTCGTTCAGCCGCTCGGTCGTCACCCGGATCCTGGGAGCGCCGGCGGGGCCGGTCGCGCGCGGCAGGAACGCGCTGTGCCCGTCTCCGAGCGCCGCCAGCAGGAATCGGATGGCGGGATAGGTATCCTCCGTGTCCGACGCCCCCTCGGCCCTGAGCGCGGTTTCGTGCCGGAGCTCCGGCCAGTCGATCTCGTGCCGGCGCAACGCGTGGTCGGCCGCAATCCGGAGCGCCGTGTCCAGATAGGCGGCCGCGGCCTGTTCCGATCCGGCGGACCGAGCCGGGTCGGTAGGCGCGTCACACGACGCGGAGAGCGTCACGATGAGGATCAGACCGGCCGAACGCAGGTTCAATAGCGGAACACTCCGTGAGAACGTACGGGGCGTAGCGCGACGCCCGTGTATGGGACTCGACGGCAACGGCGCACCGTTGCCTTTTGTACGGCCGGTCCTCACCGGTCGTGACAGCCTCACCTCCTCCGGCGTTTGTCAGGTCGTCGCGATAACCTCCGGCCGGCTTGTGGTCGGGACCGGCCCGACGGAGACTTGTCCGGCGGAATCAGCGGACGGAGTCGGCATGACGAGAGATCTGGAGGTATTGGCCCGAGCCCGGGACTGGATCCGGGAAGGAAGGCCGGCGGTATTGGCCACCGTGGTCGCCACGTGGGGGTCCGCACCCCGCCGGGAAGGCAGCCTCATGGCGATCACCCGGCCGGCGGCCTTCGTGGGATCCGTCTCCGGTGGGTGCGTGGAAACCGCCGTGGTGGACCGGGCCCAGGAGCTCATCGAGGAGCCGGGCGTCGACCTGCTGCGGTTCGGCGTAACGAACGAGATGGCCTGGGAAGTCGGTCTGGCCTGCGGCGGCGAGGTGGAGGTCCACGTCGCGTCGATCCTTCCCGGCAGCGCCGACGCGGAAACCGTGGAGGCGGTGGTGCGCGCCTGCGAGCGTGGCGGGGCCCCGGTTCTCGCGTTTTGGCTGGACCGGCCCGGCCTGACCGTCCTCGAGCCGGCTGTGGACCTGCCGACCGTCGACACCGCGGAGGCGGGGCCGCCCGAGCTACGGGCCGTGTTCGAGGACCGGACGATCCGCATGGAGAGCGACCACTCGGAGCGGGTGTATCGTCCCTTCAACCCTCCTCCACGCGTGATTCTCATCGGCGCGGTACACATCGCCCAGACCCTGGCTCCCATGCTACGGCTGGCGGGATTCCAGGTGGTGGTCGTGGACCCGCGGTCCGCGTGGCTCACGCCCGAGAGGTTTCCGGATACGACCGTGGTCGCGGCTTGGCCCGACGACGCACTGGCCGACCTCGCGGTGGACCACCGCACGGCCGTGGTGACCCTTTCGCACGACCCCAAGCTCGACGACCCCGCCCTCCGTCACGCCCTCGCCTCTCCCGCGTTCTACGTGGGGGCGCTGGGCAGCCGGCGAACCCATGCCAGGCGCGTGGGCCGGCTGCAGGAGGAAGGGATCGACGAAGGAGCGTTGGCCCGCATTCACGCTCCGGTGGGCCTGGACCTGGGCGGCCGGCACCCGGCCGAGATCGCGGTGGCCATCGCGGCCGAGATCGTCCGGGAGCTGCGGCTCCCGGTCGGCTCGGCATGACCGCGCCGCCCGCCAAGGTCACGGGCGTGCTCCTCGCGGCGGGCGCCTCGACCCGGATGGGAGCGCGCAACAAGCTCCTCATCCCGCTCGAGGGATCCGCAATGGTACGCCGCTCGGCGGAAATCCTCCTCGCCACGCTCGACGACGTGGTGGCGGTGACCGGATTCGAGGCGGATCGGATCGCTGGCGCCCTCGGCGGAACGGATCTTCGCGTCGTCTTCAATCCCGACCACTCTCGCGGCCTCGGCACCTCTGTGGCTGCGGGTGTGCGCGCCGCGGGAACCGCCGCCGCCGTGGTCATTGCCCTGGCCGACATGCCGTTCGTGCAGGCGAACACCGTTCGCGCCCTCGTCCGCGCCTTCCGCGAGGATCCGGTCCCGGTCAGGGTGCCCGTTCATGAGGGGCGACGCGGAAATCCGGTGTTGTGGCCGCGGGCCTGGTTCGATGTGCTCACCGAGCTCGATGGCGACCGCGGAGCGAGAGAGGTGATGGTCGGCAACCCGAGCAGCGTTCTGGAGGTCGAAGTAGACGACCGCGGCATTCATTGCGATATCGACACGCCGGAAGCGGGGTTACGGGGGCCGGCGGCCGCACTCGACTGAACGCCCACCGGGACCCCGGCCACGGCCCGATCGGCCGCGAAACTTCGACGCAGGCTCCATGTATCACGGAGCCGACGTTCGTCCGCCGCCCGGACAGGGCCACAACGGGCCCCGGTCCAGGCCGTACCATCAGCCTTATCCACGTGAGGGCCCAGCATGAACATCTCCGGAATCCCCGTCGGCACCTGGACAATCGGGACGGTCCTGTCGGGGCTGACGCTGTCCGTGGGGCTGCTCCAGGGGCAGTCCACTCCCCCGCCCGCTTCCGCTGAGCGGGCAGGGTTCGGCGCGGCGGTCGCCGCGACCGAGGGCACGGTGTTCATCGGGGAGGCGGCCACCCAGCGCTCCGCCGGCAGGGTCTACGTGTACCGGATGGTCGAGGAGGGCGACGGGTGGGAGGAAGCCGGACGTCTCGCGGCCTCGGACGGCGATGTACAGGACGGGTTCGGCTCGGCCTTGGCAGCGGACGGAGAAACGCTGGCAGTGGGTGCCTCCGGAGCGGTCTACGTGTTCGCTCGGCAGTCCGACGGTGAGTGGCTGGAAGTGGCGAAGCTGCCGGCGTCCGACCCGCAGGCCAGAACCGGCTTCGGCGGATCGTTGGCGCTGGCCGGTGAGCATCTGTTGGTGGGCGCACCCCTGACCAATCGGCAGACCGGCACGGTGCACGCCTTCCGACGCACCGACCAGGGCTGGGTGTCCGCCGGGGTCCTGCCCACGGCCGGACTGAGGCCCACTTCCCGCTTCGGCGCCGCGATCGCAGCGGCCGGGACGCAGGCGCTGGTCGGGGCTCCGTTGGTGAGCGGCGCCACAGGCGCGGTGTTCAGGTACCGATACGACACGGACTCGGCGGCCTGGGTGGCGTCGGGCCAGCTCGAGCCGGAGGCGCTGGACCGGAACCACCGATTCGGCTCCGCGGTGGACATGGTGGAAGGCTTCGCCGTGGTGGGCGCCCCCCGGTACGACGGATCTACCGGCGCCGTCTTTCCGTTTGCGTTTAATCCGGGTTCCGGTCAGTGGCGGCCCATGGAGCCCGTGCAGGCGTTCGACCGCACCGCCGGCAGCGGGTTCGGCTCGGCGCTCGCACTCGGCGAAACCACGCTTTGGGTCGGAGCGCCGGGCGCGTACGGGCGGGCGGGAGCGCTGTACGGAATCGAATGGGACGACGACCTTCGCCGCTGGTCCCGAGCCCGGATCGTCGCGCGGTCCCGCCCCGATCGAGGCGACGCCTACGGAGGGTCGGTGGCAGCCGCCGGCATGGTCGCGGTAGCGGGAATCGTCCGCGACGACTACGGCGAAGGAAGCGCCGTGATCTTGGACGCAGACCCGCTCGGGTGGGACCTGACCCCGGTGGTGGGCGAGACCGACGGTCTCGAGGCCGTCACCGGCGACGAGGTGCGCTGCGAAGACGGGTCGGCTGCACTCTTCGACTGTCAGGACGTGGATCTCGTGGCCTTTGTGCCGGTGACCGAGCTGGGCGGCTCACGCGGGGTCAGGGTGAACGACATTTGGGGATGGACCGATCCCGAAACCGGGAAGGAGTGGGTGCTCGTAGGCCGTACCGAAGGCACGGCCTTCGTGGACGTGTCCGACCCGGGCCAGCCCCGCTTCGTGGGCGAGATGTTCAAGCCGGAACAGGCCTCCGGATCGGTGTGGCGTGACATCAAGGTCTACCGGAACCACGCATTCGTGGTATCGGACGGCGCCGGCCCCCACGGGATGCAGGTCTTCGACCTGACGCGGCTTCGCGAGGCCGAGTCGGGCGAGCCCCGGGTTTACGAGGCCGACGCGCACTACGACCGAATCGCCAGCGCCCACAACATCGTCATTGATACGGTGAGCGGCTTCGCATACTCGGTCGGGAGCAGCTCGGGGGGCGAGACCTGTGGCGGCGGCCTGCACATGATCGACATCAGGAACCCGACGGATCCGCAGTTCGCGGGCTGCTTCGCAGATCCCCAGACCGGGCGGGCCAGCACCGGCTACACACACGACGCCCAGTGCGTCACGTATGCGGGTCCGGACACGGAGCACGAGGGTCGGCAGATCTGCTTCGGCGCGAACGAGACCGCGCTCTCGATTGCCGACGTCACCGACAAGACGAATCCGATCGCGCTCTCGCGCGCCGGTTATCCGAACGTCGGATACTCTCATCAGGGATGGCTCACCGACGACCATCGCTACTTCCTGCTCAATGACGAGCTGGATGAGCTTCAAGGCGGCGCGGAGTTCACCCGCACGCTGGTCTGGGACGTCTCCGATCTGGACGATCCGCAGATGATCAAGGAGCACATGGGGACACAGAAGTCCTCCGATCACAACCTGTACGTGCTGGGCGACCACGTCTATCAGTCCAACTACGTGAGCGGCCTCCGGGTCCTGGACATCAGCGACGTGGCCAATCCCGTGGAGGTCGCGTACTTCGACACGGTGCCTTGGGGCGAAAACGATCCTGGGTTCGATGGATCCTGGAGCAACTACCCGTTCTTCAAAAGCGGCATCGTCGCGGTGACGAGCGGCCGAGAGGGTCTGTTCCTGCTGAGAAAGCGACCCACGGGCAGACCGATTTCATAGGGCAATATCAAGACGATCTCATAGAGCGACTCATATGCGAAGGGTGTGGAGTGGGGAAATGAAACAGTCATGGCTGACCGCCGTCGGTGTGGCACTGGTCCTCGGCGGCTGCGCGTCGACCTCCGGAATGGGCGGCGCATCCGATGGAAGCCGCTACCTGTACGCGGCCAATCAAAGCGCGGCGACGATCTCGGTGATCGACGCGGACCGGTTCGCAGTGGTGGAGACCGTCAGCCTGGAAGATCTCGGGTTTTCGATCAACGCCAAGCCTCACCACATCGTGGTCGAGCCCGACGGGTCACACTGGTACGTGTCGCTGATCGGTGAGAACCGCGTGCTCAAGTTCGATCGCGCCAACCGACTCGTGGCCCAGGCCCAGTTCGAGGTGCCGGGTATGCTGGCGCTCCACCCCTCCCGCGACCTACTCCTCGTGGGCCGGTCGATGGCGGCCGTGAATCCGCCGACGCGGGTGGGCCGCATCGTGCGCTCGACCATGGAGACCGAAGAGCTGGACGTGTTCTTCCCCCGTCCGCACGCACTGGCCGTGGGCCCCGACGAGGTGCAGCTCTATTCGGCCAGCTTGGCCGTGAACCAGATGGGCGCCCTGAACCTCGAAACCGAGAACCTCGAGTTGATCGAGTTGGACGGAGCCACGCACACGCTGGTCCAATTCGCCGTGTCGCCGGACGGAGCCTCGTTGGTGGCCACGGGGCAGATGACCGGACGGCTGTTGGTGTTCGACATCCGCGCCCCCAATCAGCCACGCCTGGTAAAAGAAGTTGAGGTCGGACAGCATCCCTGGCACCCCGTGTTCACGCCGGACGGGCGCTATGTGTACTTCGGCAACAAGCAGTCGAACAGCGTCAGCGTGGTCGAAACCGCCTCTTGGGAGCAGGTGGCGGAGATTCGGCATCCGGCGATCTCGGAGCCTCACGGAAGCGCGGTCTCGCCGGACGGCCGCTACGTATTCATCTCTTCGAACAACACCGCCGGCGGGTACGGCGGGCCCGGCAGCGGAGGCACGGTCGTCGTGATCGACACCGCCCGGCGCGAGGTCGTCCGGGTCATCGACACCGGCGCCTACACGGCCGGACTCGGAATCGGACGCGACACGTGAGGCGTCGCGATGCCCTCGCGGCGGCCGCCACGCTGAGCCTGGCATGTAGCGGCGCATCCGGTCCCTCACCCGGAACGGCAGCTCCCGGATCCGGCGCTCTGGCGGACATCAGCTGGCAGCGCGTCCTCTACGACTTTCCCATCCAAGACGCCGAGGGGAGGCCGTACACGCATCCCTTCCTGGGTGGGCTCGACGTACCACGCCCGCAGTTCGTGGACATCGACGCGGACGGAGATCTGGACCTCTTCCTCCAGGAGCGGACGGGCGAGTTGATGTTCTTCGAGAACGTCGGCACGGACTCGAACCCGGACATGCGTTGGCGCACCGATCGCTTCCAGGACCTGGACATCGGCGAGTGGAGCCGCTTCGTGGACCTGGACGGCGACGACGACCTGGACCTCCTGGCCGAGCTTCCGTTCAGCTACGTCCGGTACTTTCGTAACGACGGCACGGCGGGAGAGGCTCGGTTCGTCGCAGTTCCCGACTCCGTACGCACCGCCGATGGGTCTCCGCTGTTCTCCGATCGTCAGAACATCCCGAACTTTGCCGACATCGACTGCGACGGCCGGTGGGACCTGTTCCTAGGGCGGGTGGATGGCACGGTCAGTCGTTACGAGGAGAGAGACGGCACCATGGGCGACAACGGGCCCCGCTTCGGGTTCGTGACCGACCGGTTCCAGGGCATCGAGATCGTCAACCAGATCGGGAGCATGCACGGCGCCAACTCCATGGCGTTCGCCGACCAGGATGGTGACGGTGATCTGGATTTGTTCTGGGGCGATTTCTTCGAGCCGGGCGTGCTACACATCCAAAACAGCGGAAGCTGTCAAAGCCCGGCGCTGGCCACCGCCCCCGAGAGCGTCGAGGCGGACCCGCAGCTCAGCACCAGCGGATTCAACGTCCCGGCTCCCGTGGATCTCGACGCGGACGGAGACCTGGACTTGGCGGTGGGGGTGTTGGGTGGGGCGTTCAACCCCAACCGCTCGACGGCGGACAACTTCCACTACTACGAGACGTTGGCCGACGGCTCGCGCGAGCGCCGGACGGTCCGGTTCCTGGACGGGTTGGACATCGGCAGCGAGAGCGCGCTCGATGTGGCCGACCTGGACGGAGACGGGGACCTCGACCTGCTGCTGGGCAACAAGCTCGATCCCTCCTTCGCCGAGCTGGCGGCCCGGGGAGAGTCGGTCTCTCAGGCCGCGCGTATGTACGTGATCGAGAACGTGGGCTCCGCCGCGGCGCCCGCGTTCCGGCTGAGCCCGCCCGTGGACCTGGGTGAGTACTACCACTACGCGCCGGCGCTCGCGGACCTGGACGGGGACGGAGACGCCGACCTCTTGCTCGGCACGTGGCGTCACGGCGTGCACTACTTCAAAAACGAGAGCAGCGCCGGCGCGATACGGTTCGAGCTGGCCGACTCGGCCATCGTCACGCTGGGCCGCGGCAGCAACGCCGCTCCGGCGGTCGGAGACCTGGACGGCGACGGAGATCTGGATCTGATCGTCGGCGAGTCGTCGGGCGAGCTCAACCACTACCGGAACGTGGGAGACGCCAGCACTCCGCGCTTCGAGCTGGTGACCGAAAAGCTGGGCGACCTCGACGCGGGACGACGGAGCTATCCCACCCTGTTGGACTTGGACCGGGACGGAGATCTCGACTTGCTCGTGGGCACCGAGGGCGGTGATTTGATTCTCTACGCAAACACGGGTGGCCCGGACAGGCCAGAGTTCACGCCGGACGATGAGTTTCAGATGACGCTTTTCCCGTTCGCCGTTCCCCGGATCGTGGACCTGGACGCCGACGGCGCTCCGGAGCTGCTCTCGGGAACGTTGGGAGGCGGAGTGCTACTGTATCGCGCCCACTGAAGCGTCGACCCAGCGGAACGACGTGGGGGCCGGACGGTGACACCTGCCGCCGTCCGGCCCCGCTGTATTCCCGACCCCGAGCCGTTCCCGGCCCCGAGCCGCCTCAGTCCGAGCGCAGCCCTCTCTCCTTACGCGTCCGCCAGCCCCGGCGTCCCCGCTCGGTACACGGCCGCCGGCTCCCGCTCCTCTCTCGGAGGCGTGCGGTGCTCGGGCTCCGGCGTCACGTCCGACTCCTCGGTGCCGTCCCCACTCACGAAGTGACGACGGAAGAAGAGCGCGAAGTCGTCCACCAAGGAGTACATGACCGGCACCAGGATCAGCGTCAGCACGGTGGCCACGAGGATGCCCACGATCACCGCAACGGCCATGGGACCCCACCACGCGGCTTGGTCACCGCCCCAGAACAGATCCGGGGAAAGTGAGCTGTAGAGGCCGAAGAAGTCGAAGTTGAGCCCGACAGCCAACGGCACCAGCCCCAGCGCAGTCGTGATGGCGGTGAGCAACACGGGCCGGAAACGGGTCTTTCCGCCCTGCACCAGGGCCTCTCGCCGGTCCATTCCGTCCCGTTCACGCAGGATGTCGATGTAGTCGATCAACACGATCGCGTTGTTCACGACAATGCCGGCGAGGGAGATGATGCCGACCCCGGTCATGATGATCACGAACGGCATGCGGAATACCATCAACCCGATCAACACGCCCACCGTCGACATGATGACCGACGTCAGGATGATCAGCGGCTTGACCACGGAGTTGAACTGGCTGATCAGGATGAGTCCGATCAGGGCCAGCGCCATCATGAACGCCGTCGACAGAAACGCTTGGGCCTCCGCCTGATCTTCCTGCTCCCCGGTGTAGCGCAGCGTGTATCCGGGCGGCAGGGACTCCGCGAAGTCGTTCAGCGCGACCCGCACCTCTCCGAGAACCGCGTTCGAGTTGAGCCCCGATGCGACCTCAGAGCTCAACGTCGCGACGCGCTCCATGTCCTTGCGGCGGATGGACCCCAGTCCCTCGCCGATCTCCCAGTGGGCAACCGACGTGATGGGGATCTGTTGGCCTTCCGCCATCACGGTCAGGTCCTCCAGCGCAGACAGCTCGTCCCGGTAGTCACGCGCCAGCCGAACCACGATGTCGTACTCGTCGTTCCCGGTCCGGTACTTGGCCGCTTCGATGCCCTGCACGGCGCCGCGGACCGCGTTGGCCACCTTGAACGTCGTGAGGCCGTGGAGGCCCGCCAGCTCGCGGTCCACCACCACCTCGAGCTCGGGTCGCGCCTGGTCCAGGTCGCTTTCCAATCCCACGAGCCGCTGGAACACGGGAGCGCCCTGAAGGACCTGGAGCGCCTCGTCAGAGAGGGTTTTCAGCACCTCCGGGTCCTCGCCCACGATCTCCACGTTGATGGGCGGACCGGTGGAGGGGCCTTCGGCCTGCTTGTCGACCGAGATATCCGCGCCGGCCACGTCGTTGCCGAGCGAGGCCTGCATGCCCTCCAAGACCTGGAAGATGTCGTTCCTCTGGTCCTGGAAGTCCACGAAGCTCACGGTCACACGACCGGCGTCCGGGCCACCCGGGCCGCCGCCGCCCATCATGGCCCCGGCTCCCGTCCCTCCACCTCCGCCCACGGTCGTCACCACGGACTCTGAATCGTCCATGCCGTGCGTGCCATCCAGCTCGGACTCGATTTGACGGGCGATGCGGTCAGTGAACTCGGCACGCGTGCCGGTGGGGGCGTCCACGTCCACCAGGACCTGTCGTGGGGGAATGTCCTCCGGGAAGAACTCGATGCTCGGATTGGACGCGGCGAACCCGGCAAAGCTCAGAAGGAACACTCCGACAGACGCCGCGATCACCATCAGCCGGTGGTTGAGCGCCCAGCGCACGCTCCGCTCATAGCGCACCATCATGGCCGGGATGGCCCGGTGTTGGAACGCGTCGGCCCAGCCCTTGAGCAGATAGTGGTAGAGCAGGTAGAGCGTCACCGCCGTGATGGCCATGAGCAGCGCGGCCAACGGATTCCGCCATGCGATCAGAATGCTCACCACGCCCAGCAACCCGAGGATGGTCCACCGCGTTTCCGGTCGGAGCCCGGGACGGGGCTTCCCGTCCTCGACCCGCAGGAACAGCGCGGTCAGGGTCGGGATGATGATCAACGCCACCGCGAGCGAGCTGGCGAGCGTGACGATCAGCGTCTTGGGGAGATAGCCCATGAACTCCCCGGTCATGCCGGGCCAGAACAGGAGCGGGGCGAAGGCCGCAAGCGTCGTGGCCGTGGCCGCAATGACCGGCATGGCCACTTCTCCGGTGGCCTTCTTGGAAGCCGTCACGCGGTCCCAGCCCTCTTCCACGTACCGGTAGATGTTTTCGACGATCACGATGGCGTTGTCGACGAGCATCCCCAACGCGAGGATCAGCGAAAACAGCACGACCATGTTCATGGTCACGCCCAGCATGCGCAGAATGATGAACGAGAGCAGCATGGACGTGGGGATCGATACCGCCACGAAGAGCGATGTCCGGAGCCCCAGGAAGAACAGCAGCACGCCCACGATCAGGATCAAGCCGGAGATGATGTTGTTCTCCAGGCTGGACACCATCACGTCGATCTCTTCGGACATGTCCGACGTGATCTTGACCACGGTGGTGGGCGGGAAGAGCGCCTCCATGTCGACCACGGCGGCTTTGACGGCCTCCGAGGTCTCGATGATGTTTTCGCCGGACCGCTTGATGACGTCGAGCGTCACCACCGGATTGCCGTCCAGCCGCGCGTAGCTGTCCCGTTCGGCGAACCCGAACTCCACGGATGCTACGTCGCGCACGTAGACCGGCCTGCCGTCGAACGTCGTGACAACCAGGCCTTCGATGATGGCCGGATCCTCGAACTCCCCGTCGACGCGGACCAGATACTTCTGGGATCCCACGTCGATCGAGCCGCCCGGAAGGTTGATGTTCTCGAAGCGGATGGCGTCGATCACGTCATCGAACGAGAGGTTGTAGAACTGGAGCTTGGGAAGATCGATGTCGACCTGGACCTCGCGCTCCAATCCTCCCCTGAGGTCCACGCGGAGCACCTGCGGGAGCTGCTCGATCTCGTCCTGCAGGTCCTCGCCCAGCTCCTTCAGGCGCACCAGCCCGTATTCGCCGGACAGGTTCACCTGCATGAGTGGCACTTCGCTGAAGTTGAACTCGATGATCGTGGGATCTTCGGCGTCCGCAGGCAGGTCGGGCTTGGCCAGGTCCACCTTCTCCCGAACCTTCTGTAGGGCTTCGTCCAGGTTCACGGTGGTCTCGAACTCCGCCACGATGTTCGAGTAGCCCTCGACGGACGTGGACGTCAGCTCCTTGACCTCCGAAATGCCCTTGAGCTCCTCCTCGAGCGGACGAGTGACCAGGGTCTCGATGTCCCCCGGCGTAACGCCCGGGTACACGGTCGAGACCGCAATCATGGGCAGCTCGATCTCCGGGAACGACTCCTTGGGAATGGCCCGGTAGGAGAGCACCCCGCCCACCATGACGATGAGGAACAGCACCAGGATGCTGGTAGTGTGATCGATCGCAAAGGAGGTAAGGCGAAACTCCTTGAACCGGTCGAGCGGCCCCCGCTCCGGGGAGGCCTCCTCGGACTGCGGCCCAGCTCCGTTCCGTTGCTGTATCATTTCGGTGTAATCTCCGTACTTACCGGTCGGTTCCCTGGCTTCCCACGACGCGTACGCGGTCGCCGTCCTCCACCTGCTGCTGCCCCACCACGATCAACCGCTCACCGGCCGTGAGCCCTGCCGTGATCACCACCTGATTCTGTTGCGTGCCGCCTCGGCTCACAGGCCGCACGGCCGCCACCTCCTGGCCACCGCCGTCCTGTTCAACCACGTAGGCCACGTAGCCTTCTTCCACGCGGACCAGGGCGCCTTGCGGCACCACGATGGCATCGTCGACGCTCGCACGTAGGAGCGACACGTTGGCCACCATCTCCGGTTTGATCTGCCCGCCCGGATTGGCCATGGACAGCTCGACCGGGAACGTGCGGCTCCGCGGATTGACCGCAGCGCCGACGTAGCGAACCGTGCCGGAGCGCTCCTCGCCCGGCAGCACGTCGAACGCGACCGTGACGGCCGCTCCGCTGCTGACGTCCAGGGCGAAGCGCTCCGGAACCCCGGCCGTGATCTTCACCGGATCCAGATCGATCACGCGCGCCGAAGCCGTGCCCGGACCCACCATGCTCCCCACCTCGATCATGCGATCTTCGAGGATTCCGGAGATCGGGGCGCGAATGACCGTGTTGGCCAATCGACGCTCGAGCGCCGCCAGCGCGGCCTGGGCCTGTTCCGCCGTGTACTTCGCCTCCAGGTAGGCCAGCTCGGATCCGACCTGGTCCTGCTCGAAGAGGCGCTGCCGGCGCTCCCACGATTCTCGTGCCAACGCCGCCTGGGCGCGGGCCTGGTCGACCTGTGCCGCCAGAATGCGGTCGTCGATCTTCGCGATCGCTTGGCCGGCCTGCACACGGCTGCCCTTGTCACGGAAGACCTGCACGATCGTGCCGGACTCCTCGGCGCTCACGATTACGTCGCGATTGGCCTCCACCGTGCCCGTGAGACTGATCGACTCGTCGAACGTGGTGACCGCCAGCTCCTGCACTTCCACGTTGATCACGCGGGTGAATCCCGCCGTGTCATTGGCCTCCGCCGTGCCTCCGGCCTCGGCGCTGCCCCCGCAACCCGACGCGATTGCAACGGTCAGCGCGAGCGCACCCGACAACCGCCCATATCTATGCATTTCCGATCTATTCTCCGGTCGTTTCATCACTCGTCGCATCGTCCTTATCACCGTGTCCGGGTCCTCAATCGAGGTCCGCGGCACGCCCACCGTCATCCACCATCGGCACCCGTCCCACCGCCTCGTCGAGGCGGGCCCGGGCCACAAGAAAATCGTACAGGGCCTGCGCGTAGTTGAACTCGCTCTCGCGGAGCGCCACCTCTGCGTCCGTAAGCTCCAACTGATCGCTGATCCCCTCGCGATACTGGGCACTCGCGATCTCGTAACCGCGATTGGCCTGATGTACCGCGCGAGCCTGCGCCTCCGCGCGCAGCCTGGACTCCTCCGCCTGCTCAGCCAGCGCCCGGATCTGGGTTTCGGCCTGGTCGCTCGCCAGGTCCATCTGCGTTTCCGCCGCGCGCAGCACCGCCCGCTTCTGGTCGATGCGGGCGTCTCGCTTGAAGCCGGTAAACAGGGGTAAGCTCACCGTTAGGCCCACTTGGCTTGACGTGGCCCTCTGCATCTCGTTCTCGCCGAAGAAGTCGGGGCTTCCGTTCTCCTGGGCGTTGACTCCGTACGAGCCGAAAAGCGAAATCTTGGGCAGGTATTCGACCTGCTCCAGCCGCAACTCCGTCTTACGCAGGCTCGCGGTCAGCTCGAGCTGGCGGAGGTCCGAGCGGGCATCGGCGGCCATCCGAATCAGGGTCTCGACCGGCGGCTCGGGCTGGGAAAAGTCCACCCCCGCGAACCGAAGCAACTCCTGGTTCTCGGGTGAGTTGTACTCGAACGAAACCATGTCCATTTCGGCCAGCGATCCCGCCACAATGAGCGATTCCGCAGCGCTCAACTCCATGTCCAGCGCCACCGTGAGCTGTCTCCGCGCATCGGCGATCGCATTCTCGGCTCGCCTCAAGTTGGGCTCGAGGTTAGCCAACTGAACTTCAAGGCGTAACACATCATAGTCGGCAGCAATCCCAGCCCGGTTCATCGCCTTGGTATCTGCGAGTGACTCTCGGACCCGCCGCACGGAGTTCTCGGTCAGGCGATGCTGCTCCTGGGCGAGCATCACGTTGTAGTACGCGGTCCGCACCTGCGTCACGATTTGCTGCTTCTGACCGCGGACGACCTCGGACTGGAGGCCCCGGAACCGGCCGGCCGCACCGACGCCGATGAACACCGCCGGATCGAAGAGCGTCTGCGTCAGGTTCACGCTCGAGCTCCAGGTGTTGTCGGCACCGAACTGCACCTGGATCAACTGGTCCGGCGGGGCATCGGGGTTGAAGATCTGTGCCGGCAGAAAGTTCACGGCGGGCTTGAGGTTACGGGTGTAGTTCGCGCTCAACTCGACGCGGGGATACACGCTGCCCCACGCCTCGCTCACCCGCTCGTCCGCTTCCCGTAGCTGAAACTCGGCGGTGCGCACCTGGCGGCTCCGCTCCAGCGCGATTTGCACAGCCTGCGGAAGCGTCAGGAGAGGCGAGCCCATTCCCTCGGCCGGCGTCACGTTTACAGGTGTATCCTGGCCGGACACCGGCTGCGCCGTCCAAAGCAACGGCACCGCGGAGAGCGCGCCGATGACGAACATCGACATCGCGCGCGCCGACATTGGAGGCAAAACGGCCCGCGCCCCAGTCGGCCGACGATCTATATTCATGGAATCTCTCGTTTTAGTCTCTTGTCCCCACCAGCCGCGCTCTCGAACCCGAACGCCGCTTCCCCCTGCCTGCCACGACTCGACTGCATCCGACCCTCGCCAACCTACGGCCGCAACCACCGTCCAGGTTTCACGAAGTTTACGTTGTTCACGTCGTCCTTCTCTAGCCGGCGGCCACGGGCGCTTCGACTTCGTGCGCGGCCTGCCAACGATCCACGTCTCCCTCCCCCAGCCCATGGAGGATCCGCATGCTGGAGGCATGGTAGACCTTGAGGAAATGCTCCCGGTCTACCGGCAACAGGCCCCGAAGGTAGATGGACACCAGTCCGTGAGCGTGGGCCCACATGGTCATGGCCACCTTCTCGGGATCTCCGACCTTGAGCAGGCCGGCCTCCATGCACTCCCGCACCCGATCTTGCCAGAACTGACCGGTCGCGCACGCAGTCTCCAGCAGGCTCTCGGGAAACTCCTCCAAGCCAAGCATGTGTGGAGACACGTAGATCATCTCGTACATGTGCGGGTGTTCAAGCGCAAAATCGAGGTATTCCTGTCCGGCCCGCGTCAGGCGCTCCTCCGGAGATCGCGCGCGCAGCGCTCGATAGATCCGTTGGGTGAACATGCGGTACGCCTCTTCGACCACCGCGAGCAGCACCGTCTCCTTGCTGCGGTAGTGCCGGTAGAGCGCCGGAGCTGTGACCCCCAGGGCCCTGGCCAGCTTGCGCATCGAAAAACCCTCGATGCCCTCTGACAGGTAGAGGTCGCACGCGCACGATAGAATCCTGGTTCGTGAATCGGTCATGTTAACATTGTAAACGTGGATGCGATCGCCCTCAAGACCTACGGCAAAATAGATGCCGTACGGTGTTCACATGGTCGAGTGTGGAGGGTTAGGATCTCGCGTGCCGGGAGTCGCGAAAGCGGCGGCGGGCGGTCAGCGGCGAGGCGCGGAGACGGCCTCGGGGCGGGCCCCGGTGATGCGTACGGCACGCTCCAACCCGTCTCGAGCCTGTAGGATCTTCCGGCGAAGCCGCTCCGGATAATCGGGGCGCTCCTCCAGGAAGGCGTCCACGGTGCTGAGGGCGTGCGCGCCGTTATGGCCGCCCAACGTGGTCTCGATCCAGCGGCCGGGAAAGAAGATGTCTCCCGTCCGCTGGATCTCCTCCATCAGCTCCAGGCTGGGAAGGATGTGGTCCAAGGCCTCGGCTCTGCGAAGCGGATGATGCAGGTAGTGAAGCCCGGTGAGCACCCAAGCCTCCTGCTCCCTGCCCTGCTCCGACAGCAGCCGTTCGAAAAAATCGCGACGCACCGCAGGGTCGGCGTCCAGCGCCGGACGGATGAACGCGAACCTCCGCCTGCGATCAGGATTCCGAATCGAGTCGGCCTGGCGGTCGAGGACCCCGGACCAGTCGGGCGCTTCGCGCACTGCCAGCTCGAACGCGAGCGTCGTGCGGTCGTTTTCGGAGAGCCTTCCGCCGGGAGGACGAATCAGCCCGTCGAACAGGTCCTCGAGCCAGCGCCGGCCGTCGGCCGTGGTTGCGGTTCGCATGAGCGCCTGCATGGCGACCACCCGTACCGCCGGCGGTTGATCCTCACGGAAACGGCTCATCAGCGTGGTCTCCACCGCATCGGCCCACACCAGGCGCTGATCCACGGTCAGGTATCGCCAGAACGTGGTGGACAACGCGTCCAAGGCAGAGCTAAGGAGCTGCTCGTCGGTCTCGAAGCGAACCAATCGCAACAGCGCGGGCATCACCGAGTCCGCGGGCACGCGGGATTCCAGCACGGCGTCCCAGAGCGTCACCCACGCGGCCCCCCGCACCATCGCCGGTTGGAGGTCCTGGATGTCGGTCAGGAGGACGCCGATGCTTCGATCATCGATATCGAAGAGTCCGTACTCGACGCCCGAGCCGTTCAAGAGCAACCAGTCCGGCCTCTCGGCACCCTCGAACTCCGGCACCACCACCCGCTCGGCGTCGGACCACACCTCTGCCCGATGGCGAACACCCCCACGATCGGCAATCAGCTCCAACCTCTGCGGCCAGATCCGATTCTCGCCGTGCGGGTCTCGTTGTTCGATCGCCAACGTAGCGGGTGACGGTCCGCCCTCCTCCCATCGGCTGATCAGCCGCGGCCTGCCGGGCTCCTCCACCCACACCGAGCTCCAGCCCACCAGGTCGTCCGCGCTACGGCGGTCCAGCAGATCGACCAGGTCCCGCCACGTTGCGTTCGCAAAGCGATGCTCCGCCAAATACGCCCGCAGGCCGTCCCGAAACGCCTCCTCGCCCACCATGCGCTCGAGCTGCTTCATGACCACCGGCGCCTTCTGATAGATGATCGCGCCGTAGAGCGTGCCCGCCTCGTTCAGATTCTCCAGAGGCTGCCGAATGGCGTTGCTGCCGGGGGTGCGATCGACGCTGTAGGCGGAAGGGTGATGCCCCAGCAGGAACCGCAGCGGGTGATCGACCTCGGGAAACGACGGGTGGGCGATCTTGGCGGCCATGAAGTTGGCGAACACCTCCTTCATCCAGACGTCGTCGAACCAGTTCATCGTCACGAGATCGCCGAACCAGATGTGCGCCGTCTCGTGAGCGATCAGGCCGGCCTGGCCCAAGCGGCGGGGAACGGTGGTCGGCTCGTCCAGCAGGATTCCCGAGGCACGGTAAAAGATGGCCCCCGGGTGCTCCATGCCTCCGTACTGGAACGACGGCACCAGCACGAAGTCGAACTTCTGAAATGGGTAGGCGATGCTCGTGTAATCCTCTAACCAATCGAGCGCATCCGCATGGAGCTTGAAAACTTCGGGGAGGTTGCGCGCGAGCTTCTCGGCATCCGTCTCGCGGTGGAACACACGAAAGCTGCGCCCGGCGTGGATGCCCTCCTCCACCTGCCACACCCCCGCCGCGAACGCGAACAGGTACGTCGGAATGGGCCGAGTCTCCGCAAAGTCGATTCGGGTCCGTCGGCCGGGCAGCGACTGTGTCTCCCGCTCCGGGCCGTTGGAGACGGCCACCCAATCGGGCGGCAGGGTCAGCCGCAGCGTAAACCGGCCCTTCAGGTTGGGCTGGTCCACGATCGGCAGCGCGAATCGGGCGCGGTCCGGCACGAAAAGCGTATACAGGTACTCGTCGTTGCGGTTGAGCGACCCGTCCCCGGCAATGAAGTCGACTTCCAGGGTGTTCTCACCAGGGGAAATGTGCTCTCCGGCTACGGCCACGTGCTCGCGAGAGAGTGAGGGATCCACCGGACGGCCGTTGATGCGGACGCCGCGAACCCGTTGTTCGGCCTCCAGAAAATCCAGCACGACCGGCCGGGCCTGGGGATCGTCCCAGGAGAACGTCAGCCGCAGTTGACCTTGGATCGAGTCCGCCAACCGGGCCGGGATGTTGAGGTCGTATGAGTAACGGAGGTCCGAAAGCGTGGCTTTGCGGAGCTGCGCCAACTCCCAAGAAACCCCGGGTTCGATGAGAGGCGCCGATGTTTCGGACGGCCCGCAGGCCACCGTGAGGGCGCCCAAGAGGCAGATCGCCCGCGCCGACGTACGAAGTGCTTGGCGTTGACCCAAGGCTCCCCTCGGAGGATTGGAGACCGATGACTGCCCGGCGAGAGCGGCGGACCGCGCCCCCGACACGGTAGCCCCCGAATCCCCTGCCGGCGAGTGTTTTCGGACCCGCCTCCGGCGCCGACTATCCTATCCCGGCGGCGAGGTAGGCTTCGACCGACCAGCCGGTGGGTGTCCTCAGAGCACGGGCGACGTCGACCCGGAGGATGTCGTCCAACACCGAAAACCCGGCTCCGACCGAAAACAGCGCCGCGTCCCATGTGAGCCCACCGGTCGAGTCACCGGCCCAGCCCCCGTCCCCGAAAAGCACAACCGCTCCCGGCACGAACGACCGGGACAGCTCCACCCGCGCTCGGAACAGGTTCCGGCCCGCCTGCTGGCTGCCCGGATATCCACGGGCCGTCGACACCCCGCCCAGGTACCACTGTCGCTGGGGAACCGGGTCGCCGCGGGTAACGGCTCCCTGGACGACCACGGCAACCCGGGTCCGTGCAGCGATGGGCGCCGCGGCCCAGGCGGTCAGCGAGGCTTGCGCGGTCGAGTGGCTGCCGGTCTCCAGCCGCGTCCATGCGTCCAGTCCGGCCCGTGTCCGTCGGGGATCGTCTCCCCGGTGAGGGCGCGCACGCAGATAGACGCCCACGACCTCGCCCGCGTCGGCCCGGATCACCGGCCGGAGGGACGGGCCACAGAGGATGCTACCCAGTGATCGCTCCACCCCGCGGCGCACCGCTCGCTGCGCCTCCCCGTAGAGAGACAGCTCCCACACCGGATCCTCCTGCAGGGACGGCACAATCGACCACCCGATACCGCTCGCGCGGAAGTACTCCCCCTCATCCCTAGCAAGCAGCACCGCGCGGACGGACCCGGGAAACGCCAACGCCGAGCCTCGGGGATCCACGGTCCGGAGTCCCGAGTAGGCGCGTATGGTCCACACCGCGTCGGGTCCGAACCGACTCCAGCCGACGTCTACGTTGGGCGTCCAGTCACCGTGTCCGATTCGGCCGGTTGCCGATACCCGAAACGGACCGTGCCGCGTCTGAAGTCGGGCTCCGACCGACAGACCCTCCACACGATTGAAGCGCACCAGGCCGGGCCCGCGGATTCCCCATTCGAGTGCCCACGGGTGGGAGAGCGGCTCTACCGGAGCGACCGGTGGAGGCTGAGCCGGAGGCGGCACCTGCAGCGCGAGCACGAGCAGCGCAGTCATGCGCTCAGATTACGCTGCCCGTCGACGGAGGTTTCCGGACCTGGAGGAAGCGGAGCGCCTCCGCCCGGGATGAGGCCCTTGGCGCAGGACTCGCTCCCATCCACCTTGGACCCGCGATGACCAGACCATTCCACGCACGAGTATTCCACCCGGCGAGGGGACTGGCCGGGCCCACCCGACAGACCATCCTGGGCAAGGCCCTCCGCGCTCGCCGTGAGGCGAAGGCGTCACCATTTCCGGTTCGTCGCGACCGATGGGAGACGTCGGACGGCGACTTCGTCGACCTGGATTTCGTCTCGTCCTCGGCGGTGCCGGGATGGCAGCCGGGAGATCCCGTCTGCCTGGTGTTACACGGGCTGGAGGGGTCGTCTCGGCGGCCCTACGTGCGCATCACCTTGCGAGAGCTGGCCCGAACCGGGATTCGGGGCGTGGCGCTCAACTTTCGCTCTTGCAGCGGAGAGCCGAACCGCCTGGCCCGCTCGTACCATTCGGGTGAGACGGAAGACCTCGCGTGGGTGCTGAACCGTTTGTTCAGGGACGAATCACCAGCCGCCCTCGGCGTCATCGGATACTCTCTCGGGGGGAACATCCTCCTCAAGTACCTGGGAGAAACGGGTCTCTCGGCGCGCGCGGACGTGGCCTGCGCCGTGTCGGTGCCCTACGACCTGTCGGCCGGAGCCGACGCCATCAGCCGAGGGCTCATCGGAACGGTCTACACGAGCTACTTCCTTCGTTCGCTCAAGACCAAGGTCGTGGCCAAGCGGGACCTGATGACCGCGTACGACGTGGAGGCCGGACTCCGTGCTCGCACCATCCGCGCGTTCGACGACGCAATCACGGCTCCAGTCCACGGATTCCGGGATGCGGAGGACTACTACCGACGCTGCAGCGCTGCGGCGTTCCTGGACCGGGTCGCGGTGCCGACGCTGCTCCTGCACTCCCGCGATGACCCCTTCCAGACCGTGGATACGCTTCCAATAAGGGGCATGACGGGTCATCCCTCTCTAATCACGGTGCTTACAGATCGAGGCGGCCATCTCGGGTTCGTAGGAACCGAAACCGGACGCCATCGATTTTGTTGGGCCGAGGAAGAAGCCGTGAGGTGGATGGCCGGTCGGCTCCGGGCCGCACAGTCGGTGGACGGGTAGGAGACGACTCCGGAAATGGCGGCAACAGGCCGGTGGCAGGCGAAAGCCGCTTGCCGCCTCCGAGTGGGTGGGGTCAGGAGGGCGTCGTATCACCCCGGGGTTTTCCTTGCCACTTACGAGGAGGCGTGGGCGGTTGTCCCCGAGGGGGACAGCCGTGTCTGCGCAGGTTGTCGGGAAAATCCATGGAGATGGAGCGGGAGATGCGGACCACGGGGACCGTGAAGTGGTTCAATGACGCCAAGGGGTTCGGATTCATTCAGCCAGAGGGCAGCGAGCGGGACTGTTTCGTCCACTACTCGTCCATCCAGGGAGATGGATTCAAATCGCTGGCCGAGGGCGACAAGGTCGAGTTCGACCTCGTGGACGGTCCCAAGGGACCGGCCGCAGAAAACGTGAGTCGGGTCACGGGCTGAAACCGGGGCCCGGGCGTGCCCGGGCTCGTCCGCTACTCGGAAAGTCCGAACGCGCGCGCGTGCCAACCACGGCCCGCGGGCCGCTCGAACTCGCCTCCGCGAATCTGCCGGAGACGTACGACCGTGTCGTCGAACACGGTCGTCTCGCCATGGGCGTCGCCCGTCTGTATCAGTCGTTTGAAGTCGGCTCGGCCGACTCGGGCCGGCAGCCCCTCCTCTGTGCGATACCAGACCGCGCCGTGTTCGACCAGGGTCACGCCCAGCGCCGTCTCCAGCCTGCGTAGCTGGTGGACGAGTGCGTCGATCGAACACCCCGTGGGCGGTGCGGTAGCCTCGTCCACCGCCACGATCAGGAACCGGCCTTCCCTCCATTCTCGTGCGGAGCGAAGGGGATGCCCGTGGGCCGCCCACGCTTCGAGGTGGGCGTCCACCGCCGTAAGGAGCGTATCCTCCTCCTCGACGCTGAGCGGGCGACCGGTGCCGAACACCCACACCCGCGCCTCGTCCGGCAACCGCTCCATGAGGTCAAGCGGCATCGGTCTCCTCCGTGGTGCCGCGCTCGTCCGCCGTAGCGCGATGGGGGGAACGGGTCTCCAGGTCGGTGGCGCCGGCCATCTGACCTCCTCCGGGACGCAAGAAGCCCTCTCTCATCCGACGTCGTGCCAGTATGCGGCGGCGCTCGGAATCCGGGGCGCTCTTATCCAGCAGGACCGCCACCCAAAGCAAATCGTCGGTGTTCTCGAGCATGATCTTGAGCACCATCGTCAGCGGAACGGCGAGGAGCATCCCGACCGGCCCCCAGATCCAGCCCCAAAACAGCAGGGACAGGATCACCACCAGCGTAGAAAGTCCCAAACGACGTCCCAAAAGGCTCGGCTCGATGAAATTCCCGAACACGACGTTGATGGCCAGGTAGCCCGCCGCGACGACAACGGCATATCCCGGAGACACCTGGACGATGGCCAGGAGGATCGCGGGAATGGACGCGAGCACCGACCCGATCGTGGGCACGTAGTTGAGGGCGAACCCGATGATGCCCAGGAGCACCGGGAAGTCCAACTGGAGCGTGTATGCCCAGAGCCCGATCAGGATGCCGGTCGCCAGGCTGACCAGGGTCTTGATCCCCAGGTACTCCTGGACCTCCTCCACCACTTTTCGGAGCCGGGGCGCCCCGTCGTCCTGCCGGCCCAGAATGGCCCGGAACTTCTCGGGAAAGACCGTGGCCTCACTGAGGATGAACGTGAGGATCAGCAAGACCACGAACGTGGCCGAGAGAATGGACGCGACTCCCTGGAGCGTGCTGCCCAGCAGGTCTGCGATGGCCCGCGCGTCGATGAATTCGAACGAAGCCAAGCCCCCGATGGGCAGCCCCCGGGCCTCCAACGCCGCCATCCAGTCCAGCCAGAGGCTACGGAAACGCGCAACGTAGACCGGGAACCGGGTCTGCACGTCGCCGAGGGAGCGCACCGCCAGCAGGACGATCAGCCCGAACACCGCCACGTCGACCAGCACCGCGACCAGCACCGCGAGCCGGGCGGGCACCCGCATCCGTGTAAGCCCGATCATGATTGGCAGCGTCAGGACCGCGAGAAAGACCGCCAGCGCGAACGGCACGAGAATGGGAGCGCCCATACGCAGGCCCGCCACCACAACCACGGCGCAGGCGGCCACGAAAAGGAACCTGGCGCCGGAGTAGCGGGTCCATGCCTCCGAGAGCGTCGGAGCCTTGTTCGCGGGACTCCCTTCCACAGATAAACGCCTGAACAGGGGGACCGGCCGTGCGAGATGCCCGGCCGCGCGTGCCTGTACCGCGAAACGCGTTGCAAGATCCAATCCCGAGCGGGCCGATACGGATAGATGGCAGACCACCGAAGAAAGCCACTCCCCGAGGGATACCGCGTCCCCGCCGAGGACGGCGCGCTGCTGTCCGAGTGCCGGATCGACGTGTTCCGGGCCGGCGGCCCCGGAGGCCAGCACCAAAACCGGACGGAGAGCGGCGTTCGGCTGGTGCACCTCCCCACCGGCATCGTGACGACCGAGCGGCGAAGCCGCAGCCAACACCGGAACCGCGTCACCGCGCTCCGACGCCTACGGGAGAAGCTGGAGGAGCGGGCCAAGCCTGCACGCGTCCGCAAACGGACCCGTCCACCCAAGCGGGCCAAAGAGCGCCGCCTCCGCGAGAAAAAGCGCCGGTCCGAGGTCAAGAAACTGCGCCGCCGCCCCGACGAGGCGTAGCACCGCTACGCCGAGGACGAACAACGCCGTCCGCAACGCCCCCCCTATCGCGCCGGCGGGTGGGGGTCGGGGTTGTGGGTTCCAGCGAGCACCGAGGATGGAGAGGCGCGCGGCGGACAAGGCGAGAGGACGAGGCATAGCAACGCTACGCCGAGGACGAACAACGCCGTCCGCCGTGATGCATCTCCATCCGAATGCCGCTGGCACCCACAACCCCGACCCCCACCCGCCATGGGCCCGCCAGGATTCGAACCTGGGACCGATCGATTATGAGTCGACTGCTCTAACCGCTGAGCTACGGGCCCGTACCGAGCAGTGAGCCCCGCCGGTCTCGGCGCACGCGCTCGGAATGGGCGAAAGCTAAAGCGGAGCGGCGGCTTTGACACCCCTCGACGGATGCGGGTAGCTTGCCGAGCTTGTTCCTGGGGAATCGCGCGTACACGATTCCTCGCCTACGCTCGCGACATGTTCAGGAGGCTGCTTGCGGGTCCTCATACTCGGGGGAGGCGAGGTGGGATTCCATCTCGCTCAACGTCTCTCGAATGAAGGTCAGGACGTCGTTCTGATCGACTCAGACCCGGACCGGGCCGCGTACGCGGCGGAGCAGCTCGACGTCCTCACCATCGTGGGCAACGGCGCATCCGTGCCGGTGCTGGAGAAGGCCGGAGTGAAGGGCGCGTCCATGGTGCTGTCGGTAACGAGCGCCGACGAGGTCAACCTCATCGCCTGTCTGGCGGCGTCCAGGGTCGGAGTGCGCTACACCGTCGCGCGGGTCAGCAACCCGGACTACCACACCCCCGGATCGGTGTTGTCAAAGGAACAGCTCGGCATCACCCGCATCATCAATCCGGAGCGGGAGGCGGCGAAGGAGACGTACCAACTCTTGGCCCAGGAGGTGGCCACCGATGTCGCCTCGTTCGCCGAGGGGCGGGTGCAGTTGATCGGGCTCCGGGTGCGGGAAGGAGCCCCGGTCGCCGGTAAGAAGCTGATCGAGCTCGGACGGGAACTGGAAGGGTTTCACTACGTGACCGTGGCCATCGGGAGAGGTGGGGAGACCATCATCCCGACCGGTTCGGACTCCATCGAGCCCGGCGACCGGATCTACCTCATCTCCCCGGTGGACGAGGTGCCCAACATTCCCCGCCTGGCCGGCTACAAGCCTCAGCGCCTCCAGCGGGTCATGATCGCCGGCGGGAGCCTCGAGGGTCAGTACCTGGCCGACCGTCTGAATCACGTGGGCGTGGCCACGACCATCCTCGACCGCAATCGGCGCCGCTGCGTCGAGCTGGCCGAGCTGCTTCCCAAGTCCTTGGTCCTGCACGGTGACGCGACCGACGTGGAGTTGTTGGAGATGGAGGGTGTGTCCGGGGTGGACGGGTTCGTCGCATCCACCGGCGACGATCAGACCAATCTGTTGTCGAGCCTCCTCGCCAAGAACGCCGGCGGGTCCGGCAAGGTTATCGCCCTCATCGAGAACTTCGCGTACCTACCGCTGGTGCCCAAGGTCGGAATCGACGCCGCCGTCTCACCCCGCATGTCGGCGGTCAACGCCATCTTACGGTTCATCCGCCGCGGTAGGGTGCTGGCCATCGCCACCATGACGGGCACGGACGCCCACGCGATCGAGTTCACCGTGAAGCCGGGCTCACGGGTCGTGGGAAAAACCATTCAGGAGCTGCACTTCCCCGCCAACGCCCTGGTTGGCGCCATCGTCCGCGGCACGCAGTTCATCACGCCGCGCGGCCGGGACGCTTTCGAGGAGGGAGACGACGTGATCGTGTTCGGCCTCAGCGAGGCGCTGGAGAAAGTGGACCGCATGTTCGCGTAGGGTAGCTGTGCACTGGTCCGGGGGGTTCGCACGAGGACGGGCGGGGCATCGCCGATGAAAATTCAACACATCGTCAATGTGGTCGGGTTGCTGCTCCTGGTGGCGGCCGCGGCCATGGCAGGGTGCGGCCTGGTCGCGCTGGGCTTCGGCGACGGCGACGGTCCGGGCATTCTGATCGCGGCCGCGCTCACGGCCGGCGCGGGACTGTCGGCCTATTGGTTCACTCGTTTCCAGGACGACATCTCGTTCCGCGAAGGCTACGCGATCGTGACGTTTTCCTGGCTGGCGATCGCGTTGGCAGGGTCCCTTCCCTACCTGTTCACCGGAGTCGTGGACCGACCTGCCCAAGCCGTGTTCGAGTCGATGTCCGGGTTCACGACCACCGGCGCGACCGTGTTCTCGAACATCGAAGCGCTCCCACACGGAATCCTCTTCTGGAGGTCGCTCACGCACTGGCTGGGCGGGATGGGCATCATCGTGCTGATGGTGGCCGTGCTGCCTTACCTGGGAGTGGGGGGCATGCAGCTCTTTCGCGCCGAGGTGCCCGGTCCGCAGCCGGAGCGGCTACGGCCGCGGCTCTCCCAGACCGCAAAGCTGCTGTGGTTCATATACCTCGGACTCACGGCCGTCCAGGTCATCCTCTACTCGCTGGGCGGCATGGGCTTCTTCGACGCCGTCAATCACGCGTTCGCCACGATGGCCACGGGCGGGTTCTCCACCCGGAACGACTCTCTGGCGGCCTTCCCCAGCCGTTACCTCCAATACGTGACGATTCTGTTCATGTACCTGGCCGGCGTGAACTTCGCCCTGCACCTGGCCGCGGTCGTCAAACGACGCACGTATCGAGAGGATGCGGAATGGCGGTTCTTCACGCTGCTGATCGTGCTGGCGACGCTGTGCGTCTTCGTAGCGAACGTGGTGCACGGCGGCGGCGAAGCGACGGCCGACCTGGAACGCACCTTCCGGGAGGCGCTGTTCCAGACCGTGTCGATCGTGACGACAACCGGATTCATCTCCGCCGACTATGAGCTCTGGACCCCCGCGGCCGTTGCGGTGCTCGTCTCGCTGATGTTCTCCGGGGGAATGGTCGGGTCCACCGGCGGCGGCATAAAGGCGTTACGCCTGCGACTGTTGTTGGAGCACGTGGCCATCGAGCTCAAGAAGCATCTCCACCCCAGGGCTGTGCTGCTGGCCCGAATCGGCAACAAGACCGTGAGCGAACAAGTGATGGCCAATGTCATCGGGTTCGTCATCCTCTACCTGCTCTTCGTGGTCGGAGGATCGGTCCTGCTGGCGTTCCTGGGCATGGACCCGATGACCGCGTTCGGCGCCGCAGCGGCAACCGTCGGAAACATCGGGCCCGGTATCGGCGATGTCGGCGCGACCGACAACTACGGATGGATGGGCAACGTGCAGCTCGGCGTGCTGACCGCGTTCATGCTGATCGGCCGGCTGGAGATCTACACCGTTATCCTGCTGTTCCACCCGGACGTGTGGCGACGAAAGTGAGGCCGCGGTAGCACGGTCCGGGACAGACGGAACCCTACCCCTCGTCCTCCTCACCGTCGCTATCGTTGTCTTCGAACGCGTCGATCGAGTTCTGGATGTTGTTGTTGACCTGACTCTCGTTGGGCCCTCCCGAGTTGGCGCTCGCCGGGTCCAACAGACTGCCCGCACCGTCTCGGAACCAGGCACCGACGTCCAGGAGGAGCGTGACGTTGAGCGATTGGTCGTCGTCCACCACCAGCGGCGGAACCAGCTCGATCTCCTGCTCTCCGTTGACGTCTGTCGTGTATACGAACGGCGTGCCGTCGAACGTGCCCTCGACCCGGATGCTGATGTCCGCGAACGCCGGATTGGCCTCCACAAACGCGCTGTCCTCGGTCGAATCGGGCTTGTGGATGTCGAACTCGAGTTCGTCGTACGTCCCCGGGGGCACCTGGATGGCCATGACCGCCTCGACGCTGCCGTCCATAGGCAGCTCCAGGAGCCGCGGCCCGACCTCGAACTCCTCGCAATCGTCCTCACCGTCACCGTCGACGCAGTCGTCGCCGTCCATGCGGTCCAGCTCGACTTCCCGCAGCACGATCGCGACCCGCTGGAGCACCAGCTCCGACGTACCGTCGTTCAATGTCACGTCGGCCGCCGAGAAGATCCGGCCCACCGGATCGGCTGCTGCGGTCCCGCTCCCCAGTGCCACGGAAAGAGACAGGCTGGACGATTCCGGACCAGTTCCGTCCGAGCAGGCGGTTGCGAAGAACATTCCGACAATGACTGAACGACGAAGGAGTTTCATGACGCAGAGGACTCCGGCGGGAGAAGGTGAAGTAGCGGCACGGCAGGAGATTGGCGCAGGTCCCATGCCAGCCGGCACCGCACGCCGACGTCGGCCGCCAGCCCTTCGGAACCTGACGCTAGCGGGTCCCGAAGAGCCGGTCTCCGGCGTCGCCCAATCCGGGCAAGATGTAGCCCTGGGCGTTCAGCTCTCGGTCCAGCCCGGCGGCGTAAACGGGCACGTCGGGATGCTCCCTGGCCATGGCTTCCACGCCCTCCGGCGCTGCAACCAAGCACACGAAGCGAATGTCGGTGGCGCCGCGCCGCTTGAGCGATTGAACGGCCGCAACGGCCGATCCGCCGGTCGCGAGCATGGGATCCACCAGGATGAACACCCTTCCGTCCGCGTCCGCCGGCACCTTGCAATAGTACTCGACCGGTTGGAGCGTGTCCTCGTTCCGATACAGGCCCACGTGTCCCACCCGGGCCCCGGGCATCAGCGCGGTCACCGCGTCCACCATGCCCAGCCCGGCCCTCAGGATGGGCACCACCACCGGCTTTTTCCCCTTGATGCGCTTGCCCGTCATGTTCTCGAGCGGCGTTTCGACCGGAACGTCTTCCAGGGGCAGGTCGCGGGTGACCTCGTAGACCATCAACAGCGCAATCTCGTCCACGAGCTCCTTGAACAGCTTCGTGGGCGTGTCCGTTTGCCGCAGCCGAGAGAGCTTGTGCTGGATGAGTGGATGATCGATCACGCTGAGCGTGCTCGATCGGACTTCGGGCTGCCTAACGCTTGATTCGTTCACCGCTGTCCTCCTCCCGAAGGATCCACGCCGCGAGTCGAGCCGGACGGATCAGGCGGGGATCGTCGTGCGATTCGTGGTTGGCCTGTGACCCCGAGTCCACTCCCGGCAGGTGCGCGTAGTCGGTCACCATGCGGTCCGCCCGCTCCTTCCACTTTTCCCAATTCGCGGCCCGTAGGTCAACCCATCCCCGATCGATGGTCCTCTGGTCTACTCCGGACTCGCCGTTTTCGGGCGGCACCCGGAGGTCCTTCCCTCGGTACAGGCGCTCGCCGTCCGCGAGCAGGATGGGGAGGCCGATGGAGAGGATCCGCTGGCGAAGATCGGCGTCGGATCGGATAAGCGCCTCGGCCTGGGTGGCAATGTCGGTCGGGTCCAAGGCAGCCGCCGCACCGAGGTCGGGAGACAGGCGCTCGAGGATGTGTGCCTCGAAGAGGAGCTTGGACAGGCGGGGCGGACCGAGCATCTCGTACGCCACTGCGCGCTGGTCGTGCTGTTCCTCCAGCTCGGCCATCCGCTCCAGAGCCGCAGCGCGAAGGACGCCGGCGCGGTAGGTGGGCCCCATGGTCGCGGAGTCGAGCGCCGCGACGACGTCCCGGCCCGTCGGATGACCCTGGATCTCCCTCACCACGTTGTCGGCGATCTCTTCAGGGGTCACGTACTCCATGAGCCCCAGCGCCGTCAACGTCTCGAATTCCTCACGCGAAAAGAGACCATTTTCGCCGGCGTCCATGTACACGCCGGTCAGCGAGGCATCGACCACTTCGGCGTGGTCCGCTCCGGAGGCGCTCAGCCCCTCGGCCACGGGCACCGCCTCGGTCGCATCCACGCGCGGTATGTCCCGGCCTCCGCGATGGATGGGGCCGTAAGCGATGGACTTCCAACTGATGGCGGCGGTGGGTTTGATCTCCTTCACTGCCGGGGCGCCGGGAGTCCGCGCCATGAGGTAGAGGAGCAGAGACTGCGCGCCGGCCAATCCCGACTTGGCCAGGAGTACGCGGGATGGCCGCTCCTCCGAGTGCGTAAACGGGATGTTGAGTCCCATGCCGCCGGTCCCGGCGGTGCCGATCTTCACGTACACCTTGGTGTTCACGCGACGCATGGCCGACAGCACGATCTGCGTGTGTCGGATGAGCTGTGGCAGGTACATCGTCGCGAGGTGCGTCTCGACGTCCTCGAGCGTGGCCTGTCCGTCACGGGCGCGCCCGCGCAGGTGGGCCGCGGAGGCGAAGGCGTTTCGGTACGCGAGCGCCCCGGCCGTGTTTACGCAGTCGACCACGATCTCGGGTCGCACGTCCAGCAGCAGCGCGCCGAGCGCAGACCGTTCCACCACTTCGGGCGTGAGCTCCCCGTACAGGTCGTCTATGAGCCCGCTGCGACGTTCCGCGTCGGCCAGGAGCTGTGCGCGCGGCGTGTCCCGGTCCGCGGCGGGCACGAACAGGTCACCCCACACGGCATCGATGGGAACCCCTCCGGCCCGAGGTCTCAGCTCTTCTGCGGCGTCTTCCGCCTCGTGTTGCCGCAGCGACGCCAGCACCAGCCGCTGCGGGGCGTGGCCCAACACCCGCCGGCCGACGGCCCGGCCCACCAGTCCCGCGCCGCCGAGAATCAGGATTGTGCGATCAGTCAGGTCCATGCGCACTCGTCACGGTTGTAAGGCGTTCGATCTCCGAGGGTGTGAGGGATCGGTACGTGCCGGGATCCAGCGTGCCGAGGGTGAGCGGCCCGAAGCGCACGCGGCGAAGGTGACGAACCGGGTGTCCGACCGCCGCCAGGAGCCTGCGGACCTCACGCTTCCGGCCCTCCGTCATGACCAGGCGAACGACCGCGGTCCCCTGACGTATCTCCAACTCGGCCGACCGCGCCCGGGCCGGACCGTCGTCGAGCAGCACACCCCGCGTCAATTGGACCAGGGCGGCCTCTGAGGGCGGATCCGCCACCTCGGCCTCGTACTCGCGCTCGACTTCCCGACTCGGGTGCGTGAGGGCATGTGCGAGATCACCCTGGTTGGTCAGGATTAGGAGTCCCTCCGTGTCCCGGTCCAGACGTCCCACGTAGCGGAGCGACGGGTCTTCGTTCTCCAGCAGGTCGAAGACGGTGCGGCCACCGCCCGGATCGCTTCGGGTACACAGCACACCCGCGGGCTTGTTGAGCACGACTGTCCGTGCGGGCGCTTCCCGAACGGGACGCCCGTCCACCGCAACCTGGTCCAGGCCGGGCACCACCTTGGATCCGAGCGTGCGGACGACCTGACCGTTCACCTGCACCCGGCCCGCCACGATGAGCCCCTCCGCCTGTCTGCGTGACGCCACGCCCGCGCGAGACAGGAACTTCTGCAGCCTCAAAACGGCAGCGGATCCGACAGATCGGACTCCGGTCGAGAGAGGTCGGACTCCGGATGCGGGAGCTCGGACTCCGGATGCGGGAGCTCGGACTCCGGCTGCGGGAGCTCGGACTCCGGCTGGGAGACATCGGACTCCGGCTGCGGAGGCCCGGGCCCGGGTTGCAGCGGCGCGGATGCATCCGGCCCGCCTTCCGCGACGGTGCCGGGCGGGCGCGGACCGTCCCCGTTGGTCTCGCCCGGCGTAAGCGGAATTCGTTCCCGCAGCACAATCGGCAGCTCTTCCGGCCGGGGCAGCTCTTCGAGGGCGTGAAAGCCGAAGTGCTCCAGGAAGCGGCGGGTCGTGCCGTACAGGAGCGGCCTTCCCAGCCCCTCGGCGCGGCCCACCACGTCGATCAGCCCGCGATCCTGGAGGGTGCGGATCACGCCCGAAGAGTTCACACCCCGAATGTATTCGATGTCGAGCCGGCCGATCGGCTGGCGGTACGCAATGATGGCCAGCGCCTCGAGCGCCGGTCCGGACAGGCGGTTGGGACGGGGAACGGTGTCGAATCGCTCCAAGTAGGGCGCGAACTCCGGCCGGGTGAGGATCTGATATCCGGAGGCGATCTCCAAGATCTGGAAAGCCCGGCCCTCTTCGTCGTAGAGCCGCTTCAAGTGGGCCACGGCGTTTTCGACCAGGTCTTCGTCCAGCTCCGAGTCGGCGCGGGCGATCTCCGACGCTCCCAGGGGAGCGTCGCTGGCAAACAGGATGGCCTCTACGATTTGGGTTGCGTTCACTTAGTTCTGGCTCGTTTCGCGGTCCAGGTCCACGTCCTGCGGAACCGGATTTTCCGCATCGTTCCTATAGATCCAAAGCTCGTCGAACGGGCGTACCTGCCGAAGCGCGACCTCGCGTCGCCTGGAAAGCTCGAGTCCGGCCAGAAACGTCATGACCCCGTGCATGCGCTCCCGCCAGGGTCGGACCAGACGGCTGAAGCGCACCCTGGCCTCGGCACGCAACACGTCCAGGATGAGATCTACCTTCTCTTCCATGGCCACGGGCCGGATGGCCACGCGGTGATCGAGGGCGATGGGGTCGGGAAGCGTAATCCGCAACGCCGCTTCCATGACGTCTTCCCACCGGGTCAGGAGCGGCGTTTCTTCGATGGGCGGCGGCACCCGCACCTCGTGGTAGCCCTTGGCGAATCTGCGGGCCCGCTGCGCCTCGGACACCTCCAGACGGTCGGAAATCTCGCGCACCAGCTCGTACTCCAGGAGGCGCCGCACGAGCTCGGCCCGCGGATCTTCCTCCTCGTCGTCGAACGGACGCGGCAGGAGCATCTGCGCCTTGATGTGCACCAGCGTCGCCGCCATCTCGATGAACTCCCCCGCGTTCTCGAGCTGGGCGGCCTCGATCCCGACGATCGCCCCCAAAAACTGCTGTGTGATACGCGCGATGGGGATGTCCAAGATGTCGATGTCCTGCTGCTTGATCAGGTGCAGCAACAGGTCGAGCGGCCCCTGGAAGCGGTCCAGGTCGACCACGAATAGGGGCTCGCGGCCTGCGACGGCGGCGCTCACATCCATGGCTGAGGATCGATCACGGGCGTGGGGAAATCCGGTCCCGGAAAGGCGTGTTTCACGGCGCTGGGAACGAGCCGCACTCAGACCAAAGGTAAACCGGCGCGGCGGAGCGCCGCCAGGCTCCCCGGCATCCGGACATTGACCCACCGCTCTTCCAATTTTAGGATTTTCGGCTGCCTGGACGTAGCCACGTTCCCTCTCTGAGGCCGTATACGACGAACATGCCCACTATCAAGAGCGCCAAGAAACGGATGGACCTCTCCGCTCGCGCGAACGAGCAGAATCGCGCGAAGCGCTCACGGGTGCGTACGGCCATCAAACGGGTGCTTCAGACGACGGATGCGGAGCAGGCCGAGCAGCACCTGCGGCTTGCGTGCGCGCTGATCGACCGTGGAGCGACGAAGCGCCTCTATCACCCGAACCGAGCGGCCCGCATCAAGCGGCGGCTGGCCCGGCACGTCAACAGCCTGTCCGCTTGAGTCTGTCCGTCTGAAACCTTCCACCGAAGCCGCCCACCAAAGCTGCCCACCTGAACCCCATTCAGGGGCTGTCGACCTCCGCTAGGGAAGCTCTGCACTCCACACCACGCGTCCTCCCACCACGGTCGCGTGGGCCCGTCCGGTGAGCTCCCAGCCGGCAAACGGGGTGTTCCTGCTCTTTGACGTGAATTCCCGCGGATCGACCAGCCACGTTCTCCCCAGGTCGATCAACGTCACGTCTCCGGGTGCGCCGACGGCCAACGAGCCGCCCGCCAACCCGAACGCCCGCGCCGGTGCCGTGCTCATCCGCTCGATCAACGTGGGCAGGTCCAGTATGCCGGCCCCCACCACATGCGTGAGCATGAGGCCGAGCGCCGTCTCGAGGCCCACGATGCCGAACGGGGCTTCCGCAAACGGCGCCGCCTTCTCATCGGCGTGGTGGGGCGCGTGGTCCGTGGCGATCGTGTCCAGGGTGCCGTCCTGCACGGCACGACGTACGGCGTCCACGTCCGCCTGCGTGCGCAAGGGCGGATTCATCTTGGCGTCCGTGTCGTAGCCCTCGACGGCTTCTTCGGTGAGGAGCAGGTGATGGGGAGACGCTTCGGCCGTGACCCTCACGCCGCGGGCTTTGGCCTGTCGAATCGCCTCGACGCCCAGCCGGGTGGAGACATGCTGGAGGTGGATGTGGCCTCCGGTCTCCTCGGCAACAAGCAGGTTACGCAGGATGTGGGCGTCCTCCGAGCTGTTGGGTTTTCCTGGCAGCCCCAGTCGCGCCGACACGACGCCTTCGTTCATGACCCCGTCACGTGACAGCCCGAGGTCCTCGGGGTGGTCGGCCACGGGAATCCCGAACGCCTGGGCATACTCGAGGGCCAAGCGCATGAGGCCGGAGTCCATGATGGGGCTGCCATCGTCGGTGATCGCCACGGCGCCGGCATCGACCAGCGCCCCCACGTCGGTGAGGTGCTTGCCCACCCTGCCCCGGGATATGGTGCCCACCGGGTACACCCGAGCTCCTCCGGCGCGGGCGCCTTCGGCGCGCACGTAGCCGACGGTCGCCGGGGTGTCGATGGGCGGATCGGTATTGGGCATCGCGCAGATGGCCGTGAATCCGCCGGCGGCCGCTGCCAGCGCACCGCTTTGGATGGTCTCCTTGTGCTCCTGCCCCGGCTCCCTCAGGTGGACGTGAACGTCGATCAACCCCGGGCACACCACGAGGCCCTCGGCGTCCAAGACCGGCGTGTCCTCCGGCGCCTCCGCCCCGGGGGCCACCGCCTGGACGCGCCCGTCCAGGATCAGGACATCCGCAGCACGGTCGAGGCCCTGGGAGGGATCCACGACCCGGCCGCCCCGAATGAGGAGGGAGCTCACGAGACCACCGCCCCAGCGATTGCCGCTTCCGCCTCGGCTTGTGTGCCTCCGGCCAGGAGGTGCAACACGGCCATGCGCACGGCCACTCCGTTGGCGACCTGGTCCAGTACCACCGAATGGGGTCCGTCCGCGACGTTGCTGTCGATCTCGACACCGCGGTTCATGGGACCGGGATGGAGAATCAGGAGCTGCTCCTTGGAGCGCTCCAGCCGTTCGGACGTCACACCGTAGACGCGGTTGTACTCGGCCAAGCTCGGCACGAAGCCGCTCTGCATGCGCTCGAGCTGGAGGCGGAGCACGTTCAACACGTCCGCCCACTCGATGGCCGCCTCGATCCGATCGAACCGCAACACCCCCATCCCTTCGATCCCCCGTGGGACCAGCGTCGGAGGCCCGCACACCGCCACCTCGGCACCCAGCGCGCGCAGCCCGAAGATGTTGCTCCGGGCGACGCGGGAATGCGCCACGTCTCCCACGATGCAGACCTTGGTGCCCTCCAGCCGGCCCAATCGATCCCGAATGGTCAGGAAGTCGAGCAGCGCCTGGGTGGGGTGCTCGTGGGCGCCGTCCCCTCCGTTGACCACGGTCGACGGGATGCGACGAGCCAGAAACTGGGCCGCGCCGGACGCCTTGTGCCGCATGACGACCATATCGATGGTCATGGCCTCGACCGTACGAGCCGTATCGACCAGCGTTTCGCCCTTCACCACGCTGGAGCCCGCGCTGGAGACCGTCACCGGGTCCGCCGAAAGCCGACGCTCGGCCAGCTCGAACGAGACCCGCGTACGGGTGGACGGCTCGAAAAAGAGGTTGAGGACCGTCCGGCCCTTGAGGAGCGTGAGCTTCTCGACGGGCTTTTCGGAAACGCCCTGAAAGACCGACGCGACGTCGAGGATGCCGGTGATCTGCGCGGCGGACAGACCCTCCAGGCCCAACAGGTCCTTCCCCAGGCTGGCCCCGGCGCTCATCGCGCGGGTCCGGGATCGGGTCGTACGGAGGTGGGGATCGCGCTCTCCGAAGGCGTTTTTCAGGGGCCCCGGGAACCGGATCCCCGGGGGTCGCGGTCCAAAGGTGACGGGACCGGGAAACCCTGTCAACGAGTGCTCGGACTCCGTTTCCCTTGGCACCTGCGCAGTGTCCGAAATGGAACGTCGTAGGCGTTCGAGCCTTTACACGGGAGCGGCCAAGACCGCATCATTGCGGCCATTATCCACTCACCACGAGGACGCATGGCGCACCTGACCCGCCACCTTCCGCTTCCGCTCGCCGCGTTGCTGCTGAGCGGCGCCTTGGTGAGCACGACCCCCGCTCCGGTCACGGGCCAGACCGTGACCAAGACCCCCGGCGTGATCCTTTCCGGGGTCCCCTTCAAGGTGGAGATCGAGGGTCCGGAGTCTGAGTCCGCGTTCTGGACCGTCACGAGCGGCTCCGGGCGCTCGCTGGCGTCGGGCACCGTGGCGGCGGGGGCTATGCAGGAGGTCGACGGGCTCACGGTGAACGCCGGGTCCGAGCTACCAATCACCGTGACGGTCGGAAACGAGAGCACGGCTGTCCAGGTGCCGGTCGTGCCCGGATGGTTTTCGTTGGTGCCGCCGCTCATCGCCATCCTGCTCGCGCTCATCTTCCGCGAGGTCGTCTCCGCGCTGTTCGCGGGAATCTGGATCGGGGCGCTGGCCGTTGCCGGGTTCAACCCGCTCTCGGGCACCTGGCGCGTGGTGGACACGTTCGTGGTGCCGGCGCTGGCCGACGATACGGGGGGGAAGACCCAGATCGTGATCTTCACCCTGCTCCTGGGCGGCATGGTGGGCGTGATCTCTCGGAACGGGGGCACGCTCGGGATCGTCGAAGCGCTGAGACCCATGGCCACTTCACGTCGGCGCGGAAAGCTGGCCACCTGGCTCGCAGGGATGGCCATCTTCTTCGACGACTACGCCAACACGCTCATCGTGGGGAACACCATGCGGCCCATCACGGACCGCCTCCGCATCTCCCGGGAGAAGCTGGCGTACCTGGTCGATTCCACGGCCGCGCCGGTGGCGGCCATCGTCCCGATCTCCACCTGGGCCGGATACGAGATCTCCCTGATCGAAACGGGCATGGGAACGGCGGCGGCGCAGAGCGCCAACCCGGCGCTCGCCGAGGCGCTGTTGGGCAAGGAGCCGTTCACGGTGTTCCTGGATTCCATTCCGTACCTGTTCTACCCGCTCCTTGCGCTGGTGCTGGTGTTCCTGACGAGCACCCTGAACCGTGACATCGGGCCCATGGCGGCGGCCGAGCGGAGGGCAGCGGAGGGCGACGGACTCTACCGCCCGGGCGCGATGCTGGCGGCCGATGTCGGTGACCCGGCCCTGCAGCCGCCGGAGAACACCCCCAGACGCTGGTGGAACGCGATCGTCCCGGTCGTGATGGTCATCGTGGTGGTCGTGCTCGGCTTGCTCGCCACCGGGCGTGCGGCCGTCGGGCCGGAGGCCGGCCTGCGGGCCGTGCTCGAAAAGTCCGATCCGTTCGCCACGCTGCTGTGGGGGTCCCTCGCGGGCTCGCTCACCGCGATTCTGCTCACGGTGGCGCAACGCCTGCTTTCGCTCCGCGACACGATTGAGGCCTGGGTGGCCGGCCTCAAGGCGATGATGATCGCCATGGTGATTCTGGTGTTGGCGTGGTCGCTCGGAGCGGTAACCGAGGAGCTGGGCACGGCCCAGTACCTGGCGCAACTGTTGGGAGACGCCCTTCCCATGGTGGTGCTCCCGGCGTTGGTCTTCATCGTCGCCGCCGCGATCGCGTTCGCCACCGGAACGTCATGGGCCACGATGGCCATCCTGTTGCCCTTGGTGATTCCACTTACGGTGTCCCTCTCGGGAGGCGCGGCCTTCGACGACCTCTATCCGATTCTGCTGGGCGTCATCTCGTCGGTGCTGGC
>CBDCVX010000007.1:0-53833 GCA_965223195.1 Longimicrobiales bacterium | reverse complement strand
CGCGACGCATTGGTCGGGTCGGTGGCGTGCACCGTCCCTCCGGTCAGGCGCTGAACGAGCCACGTGTCCATGGTTCCCATGGCCAGGTCCCCGGCTTCGGCCCGCGTGCGGAGCTCCGGCCGCTCTCGGAACAGCCAGGTGAGCTTGGTGCCCGAGAAATAGGGATCGAGCACGAGTCCGGTGCGCTCCCGCACCCAAGCCTCCCGGCCCGCGTCCTTCAGCTCCCGGCAGATCTCGGCCGTGCGGCGGTCCTGCCAGACGATGGCCTGGTGTACGGGCTCGAGCGTTTCCCGGTCCCAGAGCACCACGGTCTCGCGTTGGTTGGTGATCCCCACCCCCTCCACCCGGACGCCGGCCGCCTCGGCCGCGGTGATCGCGGCGCGGGTGAGCGAGGCCGTCACGTCCCAGATCTCGGCGGCGTCGTGTTCGACCCATCCCGGCACGGGGAAGTGCTGGGCGAACTCCGAGTATTCCTTGGCCACGATCCGCCCGTCCCGGGTCACCACCAGCACGGTGACGCCGGTGGTGCCTTCGTCGATGGCGAGGACGGCGGGAGTGGACATGGTGTGGCCGGGGTTCACGGTGGTCGGGCGTCCGGAGAATCAGCCCTTGGATGGAGCGGGACAAGGGGACCGGGACAACGCCTCGTCCAACCGGGGCCCGAACGGCGGACGGTGTACGCCGGCATCGGTCACCAGGGCCGTGATCAGGTGGGCCGGCGTGACGTCGAACGCGGGGTTCCGCACCCGAGCCCCGGGCGGCACGAGGGTGACCCCGCCGGCCTCTCGGACCTCCCGCTCGGCGCGCTCCTCGATGGGAACGTCGGCTCCGGCGGCCAAGCCCGCGTCGACGGTGGACAACGGTGCGGCGACGTAGAACGGAATCCCGTGGTGGGCGGCCAAGACCGCCAATCCGTACGTGCCGATCTTGTTGGCCACGTCGCCGTTCATGGCGATCGCGTCTGCCCCCACGATTACAATGCCCACACCGCCTTCGGCCATCATGGCCGCGGCCATGGAATCGGTGATGACGGTGACCGGGACCCCGGCCCGGGCCAGCTCCCAAGCCGTCAGGCGGCCGCCCTGCTGGACCGGCCGGGTCTCACACGCCAGGACGGACGGCGTGTCGCCGTTCTCGTGGGCCGCATAAATCGGCGCCAGGGCCGTGCCGACGCCTCCGGTCGCCAGCACACCAGTGTTGCAGTGCGTTAGGACGGCCCGTCCGGCAGGGGGCAGCAGGGGCAGTCCGGCCTCTCCGATAGCCCGACACGCGCGGACCTCGTCCCGCTCGACCGCCTCCGCCTCGTCCCAGGCCGCGTCGGCCGCCAACGCGGCATCGAGGCTCTCCTCCAGAACGGCGCGGTAGCGGCCCGCGACCCGCGTCAGCGCGTATGCCAGGTTCCGACCGGTGGGCCGGGTGTCCAAAAGCTCTCGGTGAATCCGGGTCAGGTCGGCTCGGGCTCGGTCAAGCGGCGGAGCCGTCGAAGACGTCGTCCGAAGCCCCAGGACCAGGCCGTAGGCCCCGGCGATCCCAATGGCCGGGGCTCCTCGGACTCGCAGGCTGCGAATGGCCTCCGCTACCTCAGCCACCGTCCCGAGATCGAGGTAGGCCTCGTCCATGGGAAGGCGGGTCTGATCGAGCAGCCGGAGCGATCCCGCGCGCCGGTCCGCCGCCACGGGCCGCGGCACGCCCGGCGGTCCAGTCACTGAGCGCTCGCCGGGACCGGCCGGCCGAACGTGAACGGATATCCGGCCTCGTCGAACAGGTCCATCAACGCGGCCACCGAGAGGCCCATGACGGTGAAGAAGTCTCCCCGCACGGAGGTGACCAGCGCCGCGCCCTTGCCCTGGATTCCGTACGCGCCCGCCTTGTCCAGCGACTCGCCCGTCGCCACGTACGCCCGCGCGAACGCCTCGTCGAATCTCCGGCACTCCACCGTGGCCCGGGCCAGCCGAGCGTGGGTGTCACCGGCGGGCGTACGCAGGGCCAGCCCGGTATACACTTCGTGGTCGCGACCGCTGAGGGCCATCAGCATGGCCACCGCAGCCTCCGCGTCCGCGGGCTTTTCGAGGATGCGGTCGTCCAGCACGACCACCGTGTCACCTGCCAGGGTCCACCGGCCCGGGCGCCCCCCGGCCTCCGCCTTGTCGGCGGCCAGGCGGAGCACGTAGTCCGAGGGCGTTTCTTCGGGAGCGTGGACTTCCGGCACGCGAGTGGGATGCACCTCGACCTGGATTCCCAGCCTGTGCAGGATGTCCGCGCGGCGGGGCGAAGCGGACGCCAGGATGAGGGGCGGCGGGCCGGAAGCGGTCGAGTTCATGCGCACAGGCTGCGCGGAACCCCGCGGTTCGGGCAAGCCCGACGTTCCCCGGCCGATCGGCCGGGAGGCGTACGGAGGCTAAGGCGTCGGCAGAGTCAGCGCTCGAGGATCAGCGTGACGGGGCCGTCGTTGACCAACTCCACCTCCATCATGGCGCCGAAGGTCCCGGTCTCCACCGGTCCGTCCACCCGATCGCGCAGGAGGTCCACGAACTGCTCGTACAGCGGCACGGCCACCTCCGGCCCGGCCGCGCGGATATACGACGGGCGCCGCCCCTTGGACGTGTCCCCATACAGGGTGAATTGGCTGACGACCAGCGCCCCACCCCCTACGTCCCCGAGCGAGCGGTTCATCTTCCCGGCGTCGTCCGGAAAGATCCGCAGGCCGACGACCTTGTCGGCCATCCAGCGCAGGGACTCGGGGCTGTCGGAGTCGTGGAAGCCGGCCAAAAGCAGGAGGCCAAGGTCGATGCTGCCGACCGTCTTGCCCCCGACGCGCACGGCGGCGCGGGACACGCGTTGTAGGACGACCCTCACCGTCGCCTCGGACCTACTCGACCGTGACGGACTTGGCCAGGTTTCGAGGCTGGTCGACGTCGCACCCACGCATGATGGCGATGTGGTACGCCAGGAGCTGGAGCGGAATCGTCGCCAGGATGGGCAGGAGCGTGTGGTGCGTCTGGGGAATGCGGATCATGTGATCCACCTTCTTCTCCAGATCCCCGTTGGCCAGGCTGACCACCGCGATCACGCGGCCCTCGCGCGCTTTCACCTCTTCGATGTTGGAGACCACCTTCTGGTACACCGCATCGTGGGGAGCCAACACCACCACCGGCATGTTCTCGTCGATCAGCGCGATGGGACCGTGCTTCATCTCCGCCGCGGGATACCCCTCGGCGTGGATGTAGCTGACCTCTTTGAGCTTGAGCGCGCCCTCGAGCGCCACCGGAAACTGGTATCCGCGTCCGAGATAGAGGAAGTTGGGCGCGTCCTTGTACGTGCGGAGCCAGCTCCTCGATCTCGTCGCTCAGGCTCAGGATCTCCTCGACCTGCTCCGGCAGCTTGCGGAGGTCGTGTACGAGGTTGCGTCCGGCCAGGATCGACATGGACCGCCGCCGGCCCAGGTAGAGCGTGAAGAGCGCCAGGGCCACGATCTGGCTGGTGAACGCCTTGGTGGACGCCACTCCGATCTCGGGACCTGCGTGCAGGTACATCCCGAAATCGGTCTCGCGGGCAATCGAGGAGCCGACGGCGTTGACGATGCCCATAGTGCGGGCGCCCCGTTGTTTGGCTTCCCTCAGCGCCGCCAGCGTATCGGCGGTCTCGCCGGACTGGCTGATCGCGATCACGAGGGTGTTCCTGTCGATCACCGGGTTCTTGTACCGGAACTCGGAGGCGTACTCCACCTCGACGGGGATGCGGGCCAGCTCTTCAAGCATGTACTCGCCGATCAGGCCGGCATGCCAGCTCGTTCCGCAGGCCGTGATGACGATCCGCTCGACCTCGGCCAGGTTGCGGTCGTCGATGGTGATGCCACCCAGGCGGCTGGTGCCCTGCTCTTCCAGCAGCCGGCCCCGCATGACATCGCGGAGGCTGCTCGGCTGCTCGAAGATCTCCTTGAGCATGAAGTGCTCGTACCCGCCCCGCTCGATCGCGGAGAGATCCCACGTGACACGGTGGACCGAACGCTTCACGGCACCGTCCCGGAGGTGGAAGGTGGCATACGAGTCCGGACCCACGACGGCGTAGTCGCCGTCATCGAGATAGACGACATCGCGCGTGTGCGCGAGCATCGCGGCCACGTCCGACGCCACGTAGAAGTCCCCGTTTTCACCGATCCCGAGCAGGAGCGGGCTGCCGTGGCGGGCGGCCACGAGCTTTTGCGGGTCGCGCGAGCTCATGACGGCGATTCCGTACGCGCCCTCCACCTGCAACAACGCCGCGGCGACGGCGTCTTCGAGCGTGTCGTTGGTCTTGAACGCCTCGTCGATGAGGTGGACCATGACCTCGGTGTCGGTCTCGCTGCGGAACTCGTACCCGAGCTGCTCCAGCCGATACCGCAGGATGCTGGCGTTCTCGATGATGCCGTTGTGCACGAGGGCGATGTCCCTGTCCTCACTCAGATGAGGATGGGCGTTCACCCGATTTGGCGGACCGTGCGTGGCCCAGCGGGTGTGCGCGATCCCGCAGGTGCCGTGAGGCGTGGAGCCGTTCATGGCCGTCTCCAGCTCGACGATCTTCCCGGGCCGCTTAATCGTGACCAGCTCGCCGGTGCCGTTCAACACCGTGATCCCCGCGGAATCGTATCCGCGGTACTCGAGACGCTTGAGCCCTTCCATCAGGACGGGCGTCGCGTCGCCCGGTCCTACGTATCCGACAATCCCACACATATCAGCTTACCTATACCACGCTTGGCGGGACACCGGTCCCACGATCCAAGATGTTTTGCGTTGACGTACGTGCTGCCTCCAGCCCCATGCGCGCCTCGTCGATCAAGCTACGGGCCCGCCCTTCGTCCGGAGCCTCGGCGATCAGCCGCACCACGGGCTCCGTCCCCGACGGACGGACGTGCAGCCATTCCCGCGCCCCGGGCCAGGAGAGGCGGAGTCCGTCGGACCTGTCCGGTTCGCCGTCGGCGAAGCGGTTTTCCAGGACTCCATATGCTTCGACAACCGACTCCCTGGGAAAGGTCACTTTCTCCTTCACAATGCGGTAATCGGGCCACGCCGAGGCCAACCGTGAAACGGGCTCGGTCCGGTCGGCCAGGTATTGCAGGATCAGGGCCGCGCCGGCGGGCGCATCGCGGGTTAGATGCAGGTCGGGGAGGATGACGCCTCCGTTCCCTTCCCCGCCAATTACCGCTCCTTCCGCTTGCATGCGACGGGCGACGTTGATCTCCCCGACCGGCGCGCGCACCAACCGTGCGTCGTGTTCGACGGCGACGTCTTCCAGGACCTGGCTGGTGGAAAGGTTGGTCACCACGGTCCCCGGCCGGCGGCCGAGCACGGCGGCCGAGGCCAACGCCAACGTGAGATCTTCGCCCAACGCGCGGCCGGTCTCGTCCACGAGGCTCAGACGATCCACGTCCGGATCCACGGCAAGCCCGATATCCGCGCCGGACGTCCGCACCAGATCACACAGGTCGGTGAGGTGGTCCGCCGTGGGCTCGGGGTCGCGCGGAAACCGGCCGTCGGGTTCGAGCCCGATCGCCGTCACCCGGCAGCCGAGCCGATCGAGAAGCTGGGGCATGATGGTTCCCCCCGCTCCGCGCACGCAGTCCAGGGCAACCGCGAACCCGCGGTCGCGAATGGCGTCGACGTCCACGAGGTCCAGCGCCAGAATCCGCTCCAGGTGTCGGTCCGCCCACCCGGGCTCGTGCGTGAGCGTGCCCAGGCCGTCCCACGGGGCGCGCTTCGGATCCTCGGCCCGGAGGTAGCCCTGGAAGCGGGCGGATCCCTCGGCGTCGAGGAACATGCCTTCCGCCGACGCCAGCTTGAGCGCGTTCCAATGCGCGGGGTTATGGCTGGCCGTCACTCCGACTCCGCCCGCGGCGCCCAGCTCCTCGACCGCGAGCATGAGCGTGGGCGTGGGCACGATGCCCAGGTCCACGACGTCTCGGCCAACGGAGAGCAACCCCGAGATCAGGGCGCGGGACAGCATGAGCCCCGAGGTGCGGGAATCCCGCCCCACGACCACCACCCCATCCACCCCCTCGCGGGACAGGTAGCCCCCGTAGGCCGCGCCGAGGGAGGCCATCAACTCGGGAGTCAGGGGATGGCCGGGACCCACCGTGCCCCGGAAGCCGGAGACGGAAACGATCAGGTTTTCCGGAAGCTGTACTGGCATCGCAGGTGGGCTGACGAGTGGAGAGGTCACTGCCTCCCTTGCAAGAACTTCGCCGAGGTCGCCGGCGAGAACAACGCACGGGCCCGGCGGGATGCCCGCTCGTCCGCGCCGTATCATGACGCCCGAGACCGCACCCACTAGATTCGGCCGCCACCCGGACAGCGCTTTCCGGAACCCGATCCACCAGCCCGGACTCCCGTTACATGTCGGATAACACCCGTTCGTCACACCGTTTGGGGACACTCGCCGTACACGCCGGGCAGGCTCCCGAGCCCGTCACCGGCGCCATCATGCCGCCCATCTTCCAGACGTCCACCTACGTGCAGCCGGAGATCGGCAATCCGCTCGGGTACGACTACGCACGGGTGGGCAACCCGACCCGGGAGACGCTCGAGCGGAATCTGGCGGCGCTGGAGGGAGGACGGCACGGGTTGGCGTTTTCGAGCGGGCTCGCCGCCATCGAGTGCATGCTGAAGCGGCTGGCCAGCGGGGACCACGTGGTCACGGAGGAGAACACCTACGGCGGCACCACCCGAATGTTCACCCGCGTCTACGAGAAGCTGGGCATCGACTTCACGTTCGTCGACTCCCGCGACCCCGAGAACGTGGCGGCGGCGCTCCGTCCCGAGACTCGCCTGGTTCACATCGAGACACCCACCAATCCCCTGATGAGGCTCGCGGACATTCGGGCCGTGGCCGATCTGGCTCACGGAGCCGGCGCCCACCTGATGGTGGACAATACGTTCGCTTCTCCGGTGAACCAGCGGCCGTTGTCCATGGGAGCGGACGTGGTCATGCACTCCACCACGAAATACCTGGGCGGGCATTCGGACGTGCTGGGCGGGGCGCTGGTGGTCGACGACGACGGCCTGGCCGACGAGCTGCACTTCGTGCGCAAGTCGTCGGGCGCGATCCCGGGGCCGCTGGACTGCTGGCTGGTTTTGCGGGGCACCAAGACGCTGGAGGTGCGCATGATCCGGCACAACGACAATGCCGGACGCATCGCCGAACACCTGGAGGCACATTCCTCGGTGGTTCGGGTTCACTACCCCGGCCTGGAGTCCCATCCGCAACACGCGTTGGCACGACGGCAGATGTCCGGGTTCAGCGGCATGATGTCGATCGAGCTGCCGTCGGCGGACGCGGCGAAGGACATGGTCGAGCGGACGGAGGTGTTCGCGTTGGCGGAGAGCCTCGGAGGAGTGGAGTCGCTGATCAGCATTCCGTCGCTGATGACGCACGCCTCCGTTCCGCCGGATCGCCGGGCGGCGATGGGAATCACGGATTCGCTCGTTCGCCTCTCCGTGGGCATCGAAGACGTGGACGATTTGATCCAAGATCTGGAGCGGGCGCTGCCGTGACGCGGGATCGGGTGGTTCCAACACACGAGGAGTCGGGACGATGATGGAAGGGGACACGCAGCACCACGGACCGGGCGACGCCCAGGCCCGGAGAATCCTCACCGAGATCTCCCCACGAACCTGGGAGCATCCCGCCGACCGGGCGGCGCTGGCGGCGCTACGGCGACTCCCGGTGTTCGACTACGTCCTCAAGAAGCTGTTCGGGATCTTCGGGGAAAAGCCCATTCGGCTGACGTTCCAGGCCAATGCGGTCCGCGTGGGACCCAGGCAGTTCCCTCGCCTGCACGATCTTTATCTGGACGTCTGCCGGACGCTGGACGTGGACGAAGAGTACGAGCTCTTCGTGACCCAAACCCCGCTCGTCAACGCCGGCGCCTACGGGATGGACCACCCGTTCATCATCATGAACTCGGGCACGCTCGCGCTCCTGGACGAGCGCCAGACCCACTACGTGCTGGGACACGAGGTGGGGCACATCATGAGCGGCCACGTGCTCTACCGGACCATGATGGTGCTGCTCACGCAGCTCGCGTCCCTCGGATTCCCCATCGTGGGGCTGGCTGCGCGCGCGGTGCTCGTGGCGCTCAACGAGTGGTCGCGCAAGGCCGAGCTGTCCTGCGACCGGGCCGGGCTCCTTGCGGTCCAAGACCCCGAGGTCGTGCTCAGCTCCATGCTCAAGATGGCCGGAGGCGGGGACGAAGACGAGACGAGCCTGGCGGAGTTCATCCAGCAGGCCGAGCAGTACCGGGAGTCGGACGACGTGGCGGACTCGGTGTTCAAGATCTTGAACCTCCTCAACCAGAGCCATCCGTTCCACGTGCTCCGCGTAGCTGAGATCCGGAGCTGGATCGAGGCCGGCGAGTACGACCGAATCCTCCGCGGCGAATACGCCAGGAGGACGGAGCCCAGCCCGGAGTACAAACAGGACCTGAGAGACGCCGCCAACGCGTACGCAGAAGGCGCCAAGGGCATGTTGGACGAGGTGTCCACCGCCGCGCGGAAGATGGGCGAATCCATCCTGGGCAGCTTCAGGAAGTAGACACGTGAAGATCCTGGTCGTCGGCTCGGGAGCGCGGGAGCACGCCCTACTCTGGACGATGCACAGGGACCGGCCCGACGCGCAGCTCTTCGCCACCCGTCCGAATGCCGGCGCTGCCGGCCTGGCCACCGAAGTGCCCATCGCGCCCACCGATGTGGTCGCGCTGGCCGGCTGGGCGGCGGCTTGGGCCATGGATCTGGTAGTGGTGGGCCCGGAAGCGCCGCTGGCCGCCGGACTCGTCGACGTGCTCCGACAGCACGGGATCCCGGCATTCGGGCCGGGCGCCGAGGCCGCGCGGATCGAGTCCAGCAAGTCCTTCGCGAAGGACCTGATGTCCGAGGCCGGCGTGCCGACCGCGGAGTACGGGGTGTTCACCGATCCGGCGGAAGCCCGCGCGTTCGTGCACGAGCGCGGCGCTCCGATCGTGGTGAAGGCTTCGGGCCTCGCGGCCGGAAAGGGCGTGTTGATTTGCGAGTCGATCGACCAGGCCGACGCCGCCCTCGACGCCATGTTGACCGACCACCGGTTCGGTGAAGCCGGCCGAGAGGTGGTCATCGAGGAATACATGGAGGGCGAGGAGCTGTCGGTGCTGGCCCTGACCGACGGCGAGGACGCGCTCTTCCTCGTCCCGGCACAGGATCACAAGCGGATCGGAGAGGGCGACACCGGACTCAACACCGGCGGTATGGGCGCATACGCGCCGGTCTCGCTGGCGACGCCGGAGCTGCTGGCGGACGTGAAGACGCGGATCGTGCTCCCCACGCTCGCCGCGATGGCCGAGCGCGGCTGCCCGTTTCGGGGGGTTCTCTACACCGGCCTGATGCTGACCCCCGACGGCCCACGGGTCGTGGAGTTCAACTGCCGGTTCGGAGATCCGGAGGTCCAGGTCGTGCTGCCGCTCACGGGCGCCGCCTTGCTCCCTCTGATGCACGAGATCGCCCTGGGCGGAAGCATCGCGGGGGAGTCGCTGGCATCGGACGCGGAGCACTCGGCCGCGGTCACCACGGTCTTGGCGTCGGCCGGATATCCCGGCGCGTACGAGAAGGGCAAGCCCGTGGATATCCCACCCGAAGTGGAAGCAGATGACCGCGTCATCGTATTCCACGGAGGAACCCGCCGGGAATCCGGGAGGGTTTTAACGGATGGCGGACGGGTATTCTCGGTCACCGGGATGGGTGAGACCTTGGAAGAGGCGGCCGCGAAGAGTCGCGCCGCGGCGGACGGCATCGCCTTCGAGGGGAAAACCTTCCGGAGGGACATCGGCTGGCGGGAGCTGGCCCGCCGGAGTGCCCGACCCGCCTGAACGCCGTCGGCGACTCGCGTCGATCCAATCTCTTCAACAGGTGCCGTGCCCGAGCTTCCCGAAGTCGAGACCGTCGTGAGGGGCCTCGCCTCCTCCCTTCCGGGCCACTCCGTCCTGCGCACGGAGGTCCGGCGCCCGGATGTGGTGCGGAGCAGTGTCCGGACGCTTCAGACGGGCCTCAAGCATCGGCGCGTAGAGCGGGTCGAGCGCCGTGCCAAGAACATCGTGGTCCGGCTCGACGCCCCGCTGGTGTTGGTGGTGAATCTGGGCATGACGGGACGGCTGCTCTACTTCGCGGATGGGCGGGCCGCCCGGACCGGCCATCCTGCAGTGCGCTTCCATCTCGACGAAGGCGCTCGTCTGGTGTTCGACGACGTCCGTCGGTTCGGGACCGTGGAGTTGCACACGACCGCGGAGTGGGCCTCCCGGTCCGCAGCGCTGGGGCCGGAACCGCTGTCCCGACGGTTTACCTCGGATGCGCTGGCCAAGGCGCTGGGGCGATCGCGGTCACCGCTCCGCTCGTGGCTGCTGGACCAACGCCGCGTGGGCGGAGTGGGGAACATCTACGCGAACGAAGCGCTGTTCCTCGCGGGCCTCCACCCCCGGCGGCCCGCAAACACGGTAGACGAAGAGGGCGCCCGGGCACTCCACGCCGGCATCCGGCTCACGTTGCGCGAGGCCGTCGAGCGCGGGGGCACCACCCTGCGCAACTACGTGGATTCGAGCGGCCGTGCCGGACGCAACGCGCCCCGCCTGTTGGTGTACGGCCGTGACGGCGAACCCTGCTCTCGCTGCGGGACCACCGTCGAGCGGTCGGCGTTCGGAGGACGGTCCGCGTTCCACTGCCCTTCCTGCCAGCCCTGGGACGTCTCGCCATGACCCGGCCCACTCCGACGTGGCGTGTATGGGGGCTGCTCGTCGGGATGGCCCTGCTCGTTCTCGCCCGGGCGCTTCCGCTGGAAGCGCAGACGGCCGCAGCACCTGCGGACGTGCCGGCCGGGACCGACCCGCTGCCCGTCGTGGAGCACACGCTGGGCAACGGCATGCGGGTGCTGGTGCTCGAGCGGCAGGGTTCGCCCACCGTGGCGTTCGTGGTCCACTACAAGGTCGGCGGGGTCAACGAGCGTCCCGGCGAGACCGGCATAGCCCACCTGCTGGAGCACATGCTGTTCAAGGGCAGCACAACGGTCGGCACCACCGATCTGGACGCCGAGCTGGCGCTTTTCCCCGCCATCGACGCCGTGCACGATTCGATCGTCGCGGCGGTCTCCAACCCTCGCGTCTTGGCCCCGGAGCGCAATCGGTTGCGCAACAAGCTCCGCCGGCTGGAGAACGAGGCCCGCCGATACGTGGAGCCGAACCAGTTCAGCCGGATCCTCGCCACCCATGGCGCCCGAGGCTTGAACGCCACCACCAGCGCGGAAGCCACGCGGTACTACGTCGAGCTTCCCGCCAACCGCGTCGAACTCTGGATGATGCTCGAGGCGGATCGCATGATCAATCCCGTATTTCGCGAGTTCTACCGCGAGCGGGACGTGGTTCTGCAGGAGCGCCGCCAGCGGGTGGAGGGCGAGCCGGACGGGGTGCTCACCGAGGCCCATCTCGAAGCCGCCTTCACGGTTCATCCCTACCGACAGCCCGTGGTGGGCTATCGGGAGGATGTGGCGAGCCTGGGAAGGCGTGAGGTGGAAGCCTACTACCGTCAGTACTACGGAGCCCGGAACGCCGTGGTCACGGTGGTGGGCGACGTAGACGCGGACCAGGTCATCCGCTGGGCGGAGGCCTATCTCGGCAGGGTGCCGCCCGGCCGTGAGCCTCCGCAGGTGACCGCGGTCGAGCCCGACCAGGAAGGCGAGCGCCGCGCGAACGTGGCGTTCGACGCCGAGCCCCGGTTCCGCATTAGTTGGCACGTGCCCGACAACTCGCATGCAGATGCGGCCGCCCTGTACATGATGTCGACGCTGCTGACGGGCGGGCGGACATCGAGGCTCTACGACCGTCTCGTCATCGAGGACCGCTCCGCCACGTCGGTCTCGGCGTCGGTCGGCCCGGGAGGCCGGTACCCCACGCTGTTGACCGTGGCCGCGTACCCTCGCACCCCCCACACCGTGTCCGAGGTGGAGGCGACCATCTATGAGGAGATCGCCCGCCTCGCCGAGGTCCCGCCGGCGCCGGCGGAGCTCGAGCGCGTACGCAACCAACTCGAAGCCGCGCGGGTGCGGCGTCTGGTCTCCAACCTGGGCCTGGCGTTCCAGCTCTCCGAGGCCGAAGCGGAATCGGGCGACTGGCGGGAGTCCTACCGCACCATCGACCGCATCCAGCGCGTGACGCCTCAGGACGTGCAGCGGGTCGCGGCCCGCTATCTCCGCGCTGACAACCGCACCGTGTCCGTTCTCGTGCGGCCGGATTCCACCCAGCGACGTTGGAGTCGGCTGCCCGGTCGCAGGGCGCGCGTCACGCCGCGGGATTCCCTTCCGGCGACAGGCGCCGACGACGATCCGGATCCGCGATTCCAGGCTTCACAGGATCCGCGCGCACCGGAGATCGGTCTCGAGCCCGCGCTACGGTTTCGAGGTCCACGTCTCCGGTTCCGTCCACCACAGGTGCGGAAGCGGACGATACACGGCGTGCCGGTGATCTACGCCAAGGACGCCACCCTTCCGATGATGAACGTGATGTTCCGGTTCTCTGGAGGATACGGGATCTATCCCCGCGACCACTACGGAACCTTGACGGCCTTGCCGGCCCTCCTCCGCAACGGAGGCAGTGAGTCGATCTCCCCCGACTCGGTCGACACGCTGATGGAATATTATGCCATTCAAAGCTCGTTTGGCGGCGGAGGCGATGCGCTCGTAACCAGCTTCAACGTGATAGACCGGCACTTCGGGCTCACCATGGATCTGTGGAGGGAGCTGCTGCTCGCACCCGGGTTCGACTCCGTGCAGGTCGAGGTGTGGCGCGGACAAGCGGTGGAGAACGTGCGCCGGCGGTTCGATTCCCCCGTGCGTATGGCCTACGCGCGCTTCAACCACCTCATGTACGGCGACCATCCGATCGGCTGGGAGCTTTCCGAGGAAGACCTGGAGCCCGAGGACGTCACGGCCTCCGAGCTCCGCCGCTACCACGCGGAGATCATCTGCAGGGACAACCTCATCATGGGGGTGGCCGGAAACCTCGATTGGGAGGAAGTAGAGCCTCACGTGGAACGTCTGCTCGCCGGTCTTCCGGAGTGCGCCACCGAGCTTCCCGACGCGCCCCAACCCACGACGCGCAGCAGCGGCGGCGTGTTCTTGATTCCGAATCCGTCCGAACAGGCCGTGATCGTCATGGGCCAGCCCTCCACGATTCGACAGGGCGATTCCGAGCGATACGTGGCTTCTCGCATCGGCAACGCCATTCTGGGCGCCTCCGGATTCTCCAGCCGGCTGGTCCAGCGGGTGCGGACCGAGGCGGGCATGGCCTACTCCGCAGCCTCCGTGTGGACCACCCGCACCAAGTCGGACGGGCTCCTCGGCGCGGTGACCCAGACCAGTCCGGAATCCGCCGTCCCGGCGGTGAAGCTCATTCGGGAAATTCTGGGGGAGTTTTCCGCGGAGGGTCCCACGACGCACGAGGTCCGGGACGCGGTCGACGAAACCGTCAACTCGTATGTCTTCGGATTCCAGTCCGTGGGACAGATGGTGAGCCGGCGCATGGCCCTCGAGGGCCAGTCCCTACCGGCGGACTGGCCGGAGCGCTACCTGGAGCGCGTGCAGGCCCTGGACCGGCGGGACGTGCACCGCGTGTTCCGCGCCACGTACGATCCCACTCAGATGACCGTGCTGATCGTGGGAGATCCCGCACGCCTCGGCGCCGCGCTGGACGAGTTGGGCCCCATCGAGATCCTGCCCAAAGATCGATTGCCGGAGACGGTCGGTCCGGCGGTGCCGTAGGGTACCGGCACGCAGGCGGACACGGCGTCGCTCCTCAGGACGTCGGCCGTGTCTCCCGACTCACCCGCCCCACGTGCAACGCCGCTACCCCTCCAGTGAGTAGCGTCCAGCGGACGTCCTCCATCCCGGCTTCCTCCATCATCCCGCCCAGCCGCTCCGGCGAGGGAAACTCTCGGACCGAGGCGGGGAGGTAGCTGTAGGCCCAGGGGTGACCCGAGACGACCCGCCCGATCAGCGGCAGGATCTTGGTGAAGTAGAACAGATACCCCGCCCGCAAGACGCGGTTGGGTGGCAGCGCACACTCCAGGATCGCCACTCTCCCACCCGGTTTCACCACTCGCGCCAGCTCCCGCAGTCCGGTGCCGAGGTCTGCGAGGTTGCGAACGCCGAATCCGACGGTAGCGCCCGAGAACGCATCGGTGTCGAACGGCATGCGAAGGGCATCCCCACCCACCGCATGGATCGGCAGCGCGCCCAGCTTGGGCCGACCTCGCACCAGCATGGGCGGGGCAAAGTCCGACGCCACCACCCGCCCCTCGAATCCGGGCCAATCCGCCAGCTCGACCGCCAAGTCGTAGGTGCCCGAGCACGCGTCCAGGTAGACGCCTCCGGGATCGGCCTCGGGCTGCAACGCTCGAATGGTCTTGGCTCGCCACGAGCGATCGATTCCCGCGCTCAGCAAGCGGTTGAGGAGATCGTAGCGGGGAGCGATCTCGCTGAAGATCTGCCGGACCTGATCGGCTCGGGCCGAGCCACGATGGGGTTTGGCTTGTACCGGTACGGTCATGCGGGCGCGGACGAAAGTTGGGCCGGCGACGGCGGTCGCCTCGGAACCCCGTGAAACCAGACGGGTTCCGACCCCGTAGGAGGCCGACGGGTACAACCCGGACAAAATGGCACAGCTCGCGCGAAAAACGGAAGCTCCAGGCCATGGCCACCGCGTTTCGGTAGAGCCTACGGATCAGGAGTTGGTACGGATGGCTCTCTCGGGTAGAGAGCGTGCGTTTCGCACGCTCCTAGCCCGTTACGAGCGTCCGGTGTTTTCGTTGGTATTGCGCATGGTGCGCGACCGCACGCTTGCCGAGGACCTCGCCCAAGAGGCCTTCATCAAGGCGTTTCACGCCCTGAAGTCGTACGATCCCCGCTACAAGTTCTCGAGCTGGATCTTCAAGATCGCCAACAACTTGACGATCGATCACCTGCGCCGCCGCAAGCTCGATACGATCTCGATCGACGGATCCCCGCACGCCCACACTGCCGAGGATCGCGCGCGCACCGCCGTGGTGGTGGAGTCCGATGAGGAGACTCCCCAGGAGTTCGTCGAGAACAAGGAGCTCGGGAGCCAGATCGAGCACGCCATCGGCAAGCTCCGTCCGGAATACCGCACGGCCGTGTTGCTTCGTCACGTCGAGGGCTATTCCTATGACGAAATCGCCACGCTCATGGAGGTTCCGCTCGGAACCGTCAAAACCTTTCTGCACCGGGCCCGCCACGAGCTGCGCGACCACCTTGCCCACGTGACCGAGGAACCATGACGATATATCGGAAAAAATCGGACCGATATATCGGTTCGAGGTGCTTGATGCACAACGACTTGGGGGACACGGTCCGACCGATGAAACTTGCCGGTTTCCCACCCCGTAGAGGGCGCTGGATGGACCGACTACCGATACGATCATGACTGAGCACAACCCACACCCGACTGCCAAGCGACTTCAGGCGCTGCTGGACGGCGCGCTGAGCGGCGCGGATGCTCGCAAGACGCGGGCACACCTCGCCGGGTGCTCGCGTTGTCAGACGGAGTTTGGGCGATGGACCGAGCTGTTCCGTGATCTGGACCGACTGGGTCATCTCCATGTGCCGCTGGGATTCTCGACTCAAGTGCTGGAGGCATGGCGCGCCAGTGCGGTCGTGGAGCCGGCAGCCGCGTCGGTGCCTGCTGCGGCGGTCCATCCCGCGGCGAGCGCCCTCCAGGAGTTTGTGGAAGGCGCGCTGTCCCGGGAGCCGGCGGAAGCGCTGGCGAGTCACCTAGCGGCCTGCTCGGAGTGCAGTCGGGAGGTGGAGTCCTGGCGGGCCGTCATGGCACGACTGGACGAGCTGGGCCATGTGGCGGTTCCGGAGGGCTTTGGCGATCGCACGTACCGTCGCTTCCGCCGCTCGCGCAGAGCCGGCGCCTGGCGCAGGGCTCGGTCGGTGGCCACGACGCTGGGCCGCCGGGTCGTACCGGCCACGCGCAAGGGTTGGGCAGCGGTTGCGGGCGTGGCCAGCGCTCCCGCGGTCGTGGTCGCAGCCGTGGCCTGGGTCCTGGTGTCCAACCCCCTCGTAACTCCGTCCGCGCTGCTGTCGTTCGTGCGCTGGAAAGTGGCGGATGCGGCAGGGGCAACCTTCGGCGGGGCCTTCGAGTGGCTCAGCCAGAGCCTGGCAGGCTTCCAAGCTTATCAGTTGGTGGAATTCGTCTCCGGGTCACCCTTGGCGGCTTCGGCCGGGGTGCTCGCAATGTCTGTAGCGACGGTGTCGGCCCTCTGGGTCCTCTATCGCAACCTGTTCCCATCCTCGAACCCAAGAACCACATATGCTCGGGCTTCGATCTAATTTGACGTTGTTTCTCGGCGCCACGGCGCTGCTGGCTGCCGAAGGGCTGCCGGCACAGGTGGTGGCGACCGAAACCCTCGTATCCAATGCCGAAGCCCGTCTCACGGTGGCGCGCGCAGGTGAATCCGACATCGAAATCGCCTTCCGTGAAGGCAGCGTCCGTCTGAACGGCGAGACCGTCGGCTCGTACGATGAAGGTGGACGGCTGGACCGCTCGTGGCGGAAGCTGCTGGGTGAGCTTGCGGGCGCCGACGCAGGGTCGTTGGCCGCTGCGCTCGGCCGATGGGATCCGCCCCAGGGCCTCCGCGGCGACGGAGCCTCGTTGGCCGATCTCATCGACCGAAATCTCGAGGCGCTCGCGCAGGGAGCGGCCGTCGATGAGCAGGATGCAGCCGAGGCGACGGCGGTCGTGCCCGCAGTGCCGCAGGCCCAGGCCGATCTCGGACAGGTCATCGAAACCCTGATCTCGGGAGCGGGCTACGAGGCAGCGGCCCGAGCCATCCGCAAGGCCCACTCGAGCGGGCTGGACGTGATCTTGGGCGAGGAAGTGCATGTGGACCGCGGAGACGTGGTGGACGGCACGCTCGTCATCGTGGACGGAGACATTCACGTCGAGGGCGAGATCGAAGGCGATTTGATTGTCTCCGACGGGACGGTCACCCTTTCCGAAGGCGGACGGGTCCGCGGGGACCTGCACCTCCTGGACGCGCGATTGGACCGTGACGGCGGCCGGGTCAGCGGCGCCGTGACGCGGGCTCCGCGAGTGGGAGCGGAATCGGATCTCCGCCGGGAGATCCGGGACGAGCTGCGCACCGAGATCCGGAACGAGCTCCGGCGTGAGGCGCGGAGCTCGCGGTCGCTCTTCCACGGCATGGGGAATGGGATTACGGGGCTGCTCCGCATCCTGGTCCAGTTGGCGATTCTGGTCGCGATCGGCCTGGTGGCGCTCCACTTCGCCCCGGAAAACCTGACGCGGATCGCCGAGGCGGCGCGGGACTACCCGGCCCGGTCGGCAGCGGTAGGCATGGCCGGCGCCTTTCTGTTGATCCCCGTTTGGCTGCTGGGCGTCATCGCGCTGGCCATCTCCATCGTCGGAATTCCGCTCCTCATCGCCTGGGTGCCCATTTTCCCCATCGCCGCGAGTCTGGCCACCCTGTTGGGCTTCTTGGCCGTGGCGCTCAACGTGGGGAACTGGGTACAGCGACATGATTTCGAGCGCCTGCGTTGGGCGAGCGAATCGAATCACGTGAACCATCTGATCCTGGGCGTCGGCGCCCTGCTGGCCGCGTTCGCCGCCGCCTCCGTAGTCGGGGTGTTCGGACATTGGCTCGATTTCTTCACGACCATCCTGTCCGCCATCGGCTGTCTCGGCATGCTCGCGGCGGCGGTGGTCGGATTCGGAGCCGTGCTCCTGACCCGTGGCGGTCGGCAGACCGTGTACGAGGGCAGCTCGTTGGATTTCGACTGGCCCAGGTGGGAGCGGACGGAACGGGCCGGCGGAACGGTGGCGGACGACGTGATGGATACCGCCGCGAACGCTGCGGATGCGGTGGCCGAAGTGGTGGAGGACGCCGCAGCCACCGTCGGGTCGGCAGCGGAAGAGGTCGTACAAGCTGCAGCCGACGTCGTGGATGATGCCGCCGCAGCCGTCGAGTCGGCCGCGGATCAGGTCATGGACGTTGCCGGCGACGTCGTGGACACAGCGGCCGAAGTGGTAGACGACGTCGTGGCGGAGACGGCTGAAGTGGTCGACGACGTCGTGGCGGAAACAGCCGAGGTGGTGGACGACGCCGTAGAAGCCGTCGAGGAGACCGCCGAAGCCGTCGAGGACGCCGTGGCCGAGGCCTTGGACGACGAACCCGAGCCGGAAGAGGAAAACTGACGATGGAGCGGTCGTTGAAGCCCGCAGTCCGCGGGACCCTGCTGGCCGCAGTGGTTTGCGGCCTGGCTGCACCCGCCACGTCGGCGCAGAGCTGGGCGGATTTCTCCGGCAGCCGCGCCCGTACGGATCAGGATCACGTGGACGTGCGGGTGCGATATGGCGCCGGCATCCTGGACCTGCGGGGCAACGACGGCGCGGACCTCTACCGGTTCGGGATCCGGTACGACCAGACGGTCTTCGAGCCGGTGCACACGTTCGACGACGGTCGATTGACACTCGGTGTACGACGTGCGGACGGTGAAGGGTCGATCAAGACGCGGTCGGGCGGCCGACTGAACCTGCTGCTCTCCACCGAGGTCGAAATCCAGTTGGACATCGAGTTCGGCGCCGTGCAGGCCAACGTGGATCTAGGGGGCCTGCAACTGTCCGAGCTGAACCTCCGCACCGGGGCATCGGAGTCGAACATCGAAGTGTCCCGACCCAACCCGGTCGAGCTGGGCACGGCCAGGATCGAGGCCGGCGCGGCGGAGTTCACCGCCACCCAGTTGGGCAACCTCCACGCTCGCAACATCCACGTCGACACGGGCGTGGGAGACGTCAGCCTGGACTTCGGCGGCACCTGGCAGCGGAGCGCGGAAGTAGACCTCAACGTGGGGTTGGGCACGGTGGAGCTTCGGTTCCCGCGAGAGCTGGGAGTGCGGCTGACGCGATCGGGCTTTTTGGCGTCCGTGGACGTGGACGGACTCACCAAGCGCGGGGAAAGCTATTATTCACCCAATTGGGATTCCGCCGACTATCAGGTGACCGTGGACGTCACGGCCGCTTTCGGGTCGGTACGCGTGGAGTGGGGCAACTAGTGAACGATTCCTCGGGTACGGTCCACTAGTATGATCGGCGCACTGTTGACGTTTCTGGCCGTGGGAATCGCGACGATCCTCGTCGCCGGCATCGTGCTGTCCGTGCTGGGAGCCATTTTCTCCCTGACCTTCGGATTGGCGATGTTCCTGCTGGTCAAGGTGGCGCCGGTCATGTTGATCGGCTGGGTAGTGCTCAAGCTGATCGACAAGGCCCGGGTTCGGCGGCAGTTGGGGTCGGGCGATCCGTCCTGGCTCGACGACTGAAACCTACTAACGGCTCGGCCGGTCCGTGTCGAGCGGACGAGCCACCCGCGTAACCTGCTCGGCCGTCCCTCTCCAAGACACCAGCTCCGTCAGAGCCGCCAGGTCCTCGGCGCCCAATAGCTCGGCCACGGGCTCACCGGCCCGCCTGGCCAACTCCGCTCTCGGCAACCGATCCAACAGGAACTCCAGCGCTTCGGGATAGTCGCGTACGAGTTCCTGGATGCTCAGGGAAGCTGTGCTCACCGCCTATCCGATCGGCAGCCGGTCCGCAATCGCGGCGATCGCCTTGGCCGCGGCCGATTCGGGCAGGGCCAGCACCGTCGGACGGCCCTCGTCCCCCGACACGCGCACACGGGGATCGAGGGGCACGCGGCCCAGGAACGGCACATCCATCTCCGACGCCAACGCCTCCCCACCTCCGGATCCGAACACATCCACGTCCTCTTCGCAGTGCGGGCACACGAATCCGCTCATGTTTTCGACGATGCCGAGCACCGGTGTGTTCACCCTTTCGAACATCTTGATCCCGCGACGCACGTCGCCCGTGCTGACGGGCTGCGGGGTCGTGACCATCACGGCACCGGCCAGGTCGATGGTCTGAACCAGCGAAAGCTGGGCGTCTCCGGTGCCGGGCGGCATGTCCACCACCATCACGTCCAACGGGCCCCACTCCACCTGCTCCACGAACTGCTTGAGGATGCCGGAAATCAGTGGGCCCCGCATGATCGCCGGCTGCTCCTTCTCCAGCAGAAACCCGAGGCTCATGAGGCGAACCCCGTGCGCCTCCAGCGGCTCGATCTTCTCCTTCCCCTTGTCGCCGGACACCCGCGGCTTGCGTGTCTCCCCGAACATCAGCGGGATGTTGGGCCCGTAGATGTCCGCGTCCATCAGTCCCACCCGATAACCACGCCGTGCCAATTCCGCCGCCAGGTTGGTCGCGATCATCGACTTCCCCACCCCACCTTTCCCCGAGCTCACTGCGACGACCGAGCCCACCTGATCGAGGAGTCCGGGCTGCGGGGTCGGCGCAGGCACGGAGCCCGGTCTGAGCGGACGTCTTCGGGGCGTCGCCGTGTGAGGGCCGGCCTGGGCTCCGTTCGCCTTGGGCAACTGCACTTTGACCTTGACGTCATCGATGCCCGAGACCGCCTCCGCCGCTTTCCGCGCATCGGCAATCAGGTGACTCGGATCGTCGGGCGCCAGGACAACGGAGAAGCGCGCCGCCCCCTCTCCGTCCACGGAGACGTCCCGCACCTTGCCGGACGTGACGACGTCGGTGCCGTCGGCGGGGTTCTTCACATGGCCGAGCGCGGCCAACAACTGGCGGGTCAGGTATTCGGGATTCATGGGCGGCAGGTCGGGGACCGGTGGACTGTAGCGGAAACTCGTTGTTTTCGACGGGGACGGCGGTCCACTAGACCGCGGTGACCTCCGTCACTTCCGGGATCTGGCTTCGAATCCTACGCTCGATCCCCTCTTTCAACGTCATCATTGAAATCGGACAGGAACCACAGGCGCCCGTGAGCCGCACCTCTACCACGCCGTCATCTTCGCGGTAGGACAGGAACTCGACATCGCCTCCGTCCGACTGGAGCGCCGGACGGATCGAGTCCAGTATCTGTTCGATCTGCTCTCGCACGGGTTCGAAGACAAAGCTTCCTGAGGGAGAATGCGCTCCAAGTTTGCTACTTCCCGGGAACGCGTCAACGCTCGATACCCGGCTTCGCACGTTCCGGTTTCGGGTTGCGTCGAGAGCCCGCCCGGATCAACTTGAACGCACTCCGGGAGCCGTCCAGTCGTGGATCCCGGTGACCAGTCGGGAATGACCGGGGAGCAGGTTGCTCCGAGCGGGCGGACGCGTGCGTTCACCCGTTCTTTTTGTTCCGGGTCGCGCCTTGCGGCCCCTCGATCGGAGGGTCGGAATGAACAGTAGGGTCCAGGTGCCGCCGCCCGTCAACGAACCGGTGCTGTCGTATGCTCCGAGAACACCGGAACGGGCGGCCTTGAAGGAGGCCCTGGACCTGCACGCCGGCCAACAGATCGAGATTCCCCTGATCATCGGCGGAAAGGAAGTGCGGACGGGTAACGTCGGCCAGTCCGTGATGCCCCACGATCACGGTCACGTGCTCGCTACGTGGCACAAGGCCGGCCCCGCGGAAGTCGAAGCCGCCATCACCGCAGCGCTCGAGGCCCACCGCGACTGGAGCCGATGGCCGTGGGAAGAACGCGCCCGTGTATTCCTGCGCGCCGCGGACCTGCTGGCCCGCGACTGGCGCCAAACCCTCAATGCGACCACGGTCCTCGGCCAAAGCAAGACGTCCCACCAGGCGGAGATCGACGCGGCGTGCGAGCTCATCGATTTCTTCCGATTCAACGTGCACTTCGCGCAGGGCATCTACGACGAACAGTCCCAGTCCAGTCCGGGCATGTGGAACTGGTCGGAGTACCGCCCGCTGGAGGGCTTCGTCTATGCCGTGTCCCCGTTCAACTTCACCGCCATCGGCGGAAACCTCACGGGGGCGCCCGCGCTCATGGGCAACACGGTGGTGTGGAAGCCCTCGGACTCCGCGGTCTACTCCAACTACTACGTCGCCAAGCTGTTCGAAGCGGCGGGCATGCCTCCCGGCGTCATCAACTTCGTGCCCGGTGATCCGGTGGAGATTACGCGCACGGCCCTGGCCCACCCGGAATTCGCGGGCCTGCACTTCACCGGGTCCACCGACGTGTTCCGCATGCTTTGGCGGGACGTGGGCGATCGGATCGCCTCGTATCGGTCCTACCCTCGTCTCGTCGGCGAGACCGGGGGAAAGGACTTCGTGATCGCGCATCCCTCCGCCGATGGACCGGCGCTGACGACTGCGCTGGTGCGCGGTGCGTTCGAGTATCAGGGCCAAAAGTGCAGCGCCGCGTCCCGTGCGTACGTGCCGGCCAGCCTGTGGAGCCGGATCGAAGGGGACCTCAGGGACCAGGTCGAGTCGATCACCATGGGCGACCCACGCGACTTCTCCAACTTCATGGGAGCGGTGATCCACGAACGGTCGTTCGACAAGATCGGCGGGTACATCGAGCGCGCCCGTGCCTCGAGCCAGGCCGACATCGTGGCGGGGGGTGACACGGACGGATCTCGCGGATGGTTCGTCCGGCCCACGGTGATCAAGACCGACGATCCCCAGTACGAGTCCATGCGCGAAGAGATCTTCGGGCCCGTGCTCACCGTATACGTCTATCCGGACGCGGAGTGGGACGACACGCTCGACCTGGTCGACCGAACCTCTCCGTACGGGCTGACCGGGGCAGTGTTCTCGTCGGACCGCGCGGCCATTCAACAGGCTCACGACCGCCTGTGGTATTCCGCCGGCAACTTCTACGTCAACGACAAGCCCACCGGCGCGGTCGTGGGTCAGCAGCCGTTCGGAGGAGCCCGCGCATCGGGCACGAACGACAAGGCGGGATCGTCGCTCAACCTGTTGCGCTGGATCTCTGCCCGGAGCGTCAAGGAAACGCTGGTGCCGCCGACCGAATATCGCTACCCGTTCATGGACGACGAGTAGCGCTCGTACGGTGGTGGGCGCCCGACGCCGAGCGTGGGGTGGGCGCGGCCGAGCGGGGCCCGACGGGCGGAGGCGGCCTCCGCCGAGTTACTGTGTTACGCGATCCAGCGCCTGACGAAAGTCGCGCTTGAGGTCTTCCACGTCCTCGATGCCGACCGAGATCCGGACGAACCCGTCCGGAAGTCCCAATTTTGCCCGTTCGCTCGCCGCGTAGTCCACGTGCGACGTGTAGCGGGGTTGTGAGACCAGGGTCTCGACGCCGCCCAGGCTGGGCGCCAGCAGCGCAAGCCTGAGCGCCTCGCCGAATGCGTCGGCCGCGCGACCGCCGCCCGAAAGGATCACGCTCAGCATTCCGCCGAATCCGTTGAGCAACTCCGCGGCGACCTCGTGATCCGGGTGACTCTCGAGGCCCGGATAAATGACGTTTTCGACCTCCGGTTGCTCCTCGAACCACGCCGCCAGAGCCATCGCGTTGTCGTTGTGCTGACGCATGCGCGCGTGCAGCGTCCGCATCCCCCGCGCCAATAGCCAAGCCGCGTGGGGATCCAGCGCGGGCCCGTACATCTTGAGCATCTGCCGAATCTCACCGACGAGTATGCTGGATCCGGCAACCACACCGGCGATGAGATCGGAGTGGCCGCCCAGATATTTGGTGGCCGAGTGGATCACGGCATCGGCGCCATAGTCCCCACAGCGGATGTTGATGGGAGACGCGAACGTGGCGTCCACCACCATGAGCGTGCCGGTCTCTTGTGCCAACGCCGTGACCGGACGGGGATCGAACACGCGTAGCGTGGGATTGGTGGGCAGCTCCAGAAACAACACGCGGGTCGATGGCCGCAGCGCCAGCCGCCAATTGCGGGCCCGCTCGGGATCGACGAGATCGGTGTGCACCCCCCGCTTGGGCAGCTCGTGCTCGAGGAGGTGCCGGGTTGCGCCATACAGGTGCCGAGAGGCCAGGATGTGATCGCCGGCGCGGGTCGACGCGAGCAGGGTCATGGCTGTAGCGGCCATGCCGCTTCCGAGCGCGATGCCCGCCTCCATGCCCTCGAGCGCCGCGATCTTGTCGCCCACCTCGATCTGGTTGGGATTGTTGCCGTAGCGGGTGTAGAGCACCTCCCCCGAGCCGTCCGGTCCGCCACCGAAAAAGGTGGAGCTCTGCACGATGGGCGGTACCACGGAGCCGCTTCCGCTCACCACCGGCGCTCCGGCGTGCACGCCCAACGTGGCGGGTCGGGGTCCGTCGGCGCTTCGCTCTCTGGCCATCAGCTCTCCATCACTCCGCCGCTCCACCGGGCAGCAGGGTTTCAAGTGCACGATATCCGGTCCCGGGCGCGCCGCACACCAGTCGTCGGTCGCAGAGCGTGTGCAACGTGCGAAGCTCCTCGGCATCGAGGTTGGCTTGCGCCTCCGCCGGTGTCACCGCGCCGAGCGACTGCATCTTTCGCCACACCCGCCGTTCTCGCATAGAGACGGGGCCCACGAGGTCGTGACCGTCCTCTGCGACGACCACCGCTGCCACGTTGCGGCGCTCCAGGACCGCTTCGATCGCGGAGCGGTGCCCGGTCCCCACGCCCTTGAACACGAAAAACACGTTGCGGGGACGGTCCCGATCCAGGTACCTCACGAGCAACTTGGCCACCACCTCGTCCGCACAGGAAAAATCCAGGAGCGTGACCTCCGAAAGGTCGACGAGGGACACGATCGGACGTTGGCCTCGGGGTTGATCCGCGATCTGCGACTCGATCGCCAGGCGCACTGCGTGTCCCGTGGGCCTTGTGACGAGGTGCGAGTACAGGGTGGCCACCGTGCGGCGGGCCAGGTCGTGCACGTCGATCGGCACCGCGTCACCGCGTTCAGTCATGCGACTCGTTGGCGGGCAGCACGATGTGAATCTGCGCTCCGGGAAACTCGGGCAAGTCGGTGTCCATCGGTGGCGAGTCGTCCCAATCGGGCACCTCGGAGATGCGGGCGGTGCCCGACCGCACTGACAAGATACCGTCCCACTTCCGCACCTGCTTACGAATCTGCTGAATCCCCTGCCCCCGTCCAGAATCCGGGAAGCGCGTGAGCCCGTGGATGAATGCGGCCTCCAGCGCGGTCGCGTCGCCCCAACGATCGCCGAACCGCCCCGCGTGGCCGGCGGACAACGAGCCCTTGAACCCGCGCCCGACGTCGATCACCGAGATCACCAACACCTCCCTGCCCAACCGCCGGGCCCAATTGTAGGCCTGGGCCGCCACCCAGCCCGGCGCATCCGCGTGCTCGATGATGTTTTGGCACACTTCCGAGAGGATCACGCTGAACTGGACCACGGCAGAGGGCGGATAGTGCAACGTGTGCGAAAGGATGGCCCCCGCCCGCCTCTGTACTTTGTCGACCACCTCGTGGACGTGGTGGTTTTCCTCGATGGGAGTGATCTCGAGCAGGACGTCCGACGCGCGGGCGGGCCGGCGGCGGTCGCCTCCATCGTAGTCGAAGCAACGCGAGGCTTCCGCGAAGAACCCCATCCGGCTCAGGTAGCCCAACACCTCCTGGCTCTCCGGCAGATTGATCTTGGGGCGAGCGCCTTCCCGCGTCGTGAGCGTCTTGCCCAGGGCGAGGAGCGCGATCATCCCCGTGGGGTCCACCCAACGGAGACGGTGGAGGTCCACGAGCGGCGACCCGCCGTCCCAGCCCGCGACCAACCCGTAGAGCTCGTCCACGGAGCGATAGTCCAACGACGCGGGCACGGAAACGACCTTCACGGCAGGGCCCCCGGCGAGGAGAGTCGGCCCCCGAGATGGCGGTGGAGGCCGGCGGCCCCCTTCCAGCGGACGTTGCGGCCGGCGGCCAGGTTGGCCGTCGCCATCGCCCCTTCCAGGTCGGCGCCCGACAGTAGCGCGGCAAAGCACGTGGCTCCCCAGACGTCACCACAGCCGGTGGGGTCACCCTCGACGGCGTGCCCCTCCAGAGGGACCCGCCCGCTCCGTGCCGGAGCCGCCGAGTCCAGGGCCCGGCGGCGTCCCGCCCACTCGAACGGATCCGGCCGGAAGTCGGGTGCGGCAACGTAGGCGGCGCCGTTGGTGCCCAGCGTGACGAGGATGGCGCCCACGTCACGGCCGACCGACGAAGCGGCCAGCCCCCAGGGATCTCCCGAAACGCGGCCCATCAGCTCGAACTCCACCTCGTTCATCTGGATGACGTCGCCCGACCGAATCCAGTCCTGCCACTCCGGGAGCTCGCGCAGGGTTCGGACGCCTCGCGCGCTTACGCCCAGAAACAGAGAGTGCAGATCGACGTAGATGGGCCCGGCAAAGCGTTGGCGTACGCCACGGGCCGCGTCCAGGTCCATCTCGAACCCCGAGATGTAGTTCACGTAGAGGGCGTCGAGGCCCACCAACACCGGCTCGATCTCCTCCAAACGCCAAGGTGGGACGCCACCGGTGAGTCGCTCGGTCCGACGCTGGGAATCCAGGTAGCGGAGCTCTACCCGGTTGTTCGCCTCGGGCACGATCCGTACACCGGCATCCGCTTCGACTCGGGGAAGCTCCGCGAGAAAGTGACCCGCTCGCTCCGACAGGTCTTTGCCGACCTTGAGGATGGGCACGATGTCCCACTCCGCGGGCAGCAACGCCTCCAGCGCTCCCAAGGCATACGCGATCCCGCCCCACTCCTCGGTTACCGGCCGCGACGGATCGCGATCGTGGATGCTGTCCCAGACCAGGGTCCCAACCACACCCAATCGGAGGCGCGCGCTCCGGCCCGGATCCGCCAACGGCTACCCCAGCCCGTGCACGAGACGAAATACCCCGGCCGCTCCCACGAGGCCCGCGGTATCCGGCAACTCGGCGGGCAGGATGCGGCAGGCGTCGGCCGCCGACTTGAACGCCCGCCGCCGAACCGTTGCGCGCAGGGGCTCCATGAGGTGTGGGCCGGCTCGGGTCACGCCGCCCGTGATCACCACGGCATCCGGATTGATCATGTTGATGATGTTTGCGATCCCCGCGCCCAGGATCTGGGCGGTCTCGCGGAGCACTTCGGTGGCGAAGGGGTCACCGGCTACCACGGCGTCGTACACGGTTTCCGCCGTGATGCGGCTGAGCTCGCCGTCCACGAGCTCCGGAAGCTGAGACTCGACGCCGGCCTCGATTCCCTCGATGGCCCGCGCGGCGATGTTGGGCCCCGACGCGTAGGCCTCCATGCATCCGTAGTTTCCACAGGCACAGCGCCGGCCCGTGAAATCGATGGTCATGTGGCCGATCTCGCCGGCGGAATCAGATGAGCCGTGGAAGATCTCCCCGTCCACCACCAGTCCTCCGCCGATCCCGGTCCCGATCGTCACCCCAACGAGGGTGTGCGCTCCCCGGCCCGCCCCCATCCACCATTCGCCGTAGGCGGCGCAGTTGGCGTCGTTGTCCAATGTGGCCGGAAGCTCCACAGCGCGAGCCACCAGGTCGCGTAGCGGCAGGTTGGTCCAACCCAGGTTCGGGGTCTCCAACACCACGCCCGTCTCGCGATCCAGGGGTCCGGGCGAGCCGATCCCGACGCCCGCGACGGAGTCGCGTCCGTCTCCGAAAGCCGTTTCTACGTCGCGGAGCGCCTCGTCCACCATCTGCGCGATTCGACGCACGACGAAGTCGGGGCCGCGGTCCTTCTCGGTCGCGCGCACCCGCACCGCGAACGGCTCTCCTCCCGCGACCGGCACCGCTCCCACGACGAGGTTGGTCCCCCCGATGTCGACGCCGGCGATCCACTTGGACGTGCGACTCACACGTCGCTCCGCGCGCGCTGTGACCCGGTGGGCCCGCCGGGTCCCGGCTCGGTCTCTCCATGGCGGGCCTTCGCGGGCACCGTCTCGATCAGCCCCCGGGGAGCCCGGACTTGCCCGCCCGTCCGGATGCCCTCGCGGATCTCGCGGTTTCGGCGAATGGTCTCGGCGTCGAGGTAGGGACGGGGATGCCACAGGTGTAGGCAAACGGCCCGGTAGCGGACCTGCTTCCCTCGGACGCCCAGGTTGTCCAGCCGCTCCCCCAGGGCCCGATCCAACCCCCCGTAGCCCATGTCCAGGTCGAATCCGTTGACCGACTCCACATCGGCGCGCCAACCGGAGGCGTTGTGCCCGTTCCAGGTGGAGCGCGTGGTGGTGGTGCGGTCCAGCAGGGAGGCCAACGCGCGGGAACGGGTCAGTCGCGGAAACCGCTTTCCGTCCCTCCATCCCCGTTCGCGGAGCCACGCCGGATCGAACACGCTGCCGGAGCGGACGTCCTCGGGAGCCAACCCCTCGGTGATCTCCCTCGAGAGCTTGATGTACCCTCCGGACAGGTAGCGCCCCGCAGTCGCGAGCGTGCGGTGGGCGCGCACGAAATCGTTGCGAGGAACGCAATCACCGTCTGAAAAGATCAGGTAGTCTCCGCTGGCCGCGAGAATCGCGCGGTTGAGGATCTCGGTCTTACGAAATCCACGGTCTTCCTGCCAGACGTGCACCGCCGGCTGCCCGGCAGGCCCCCTCCAACCCGCCACGAGGCGCTCGGTCTCCACACCCGATCCGTCGTCCGCCACCACCAGCTCGAAGTCATCCACGTCCTGGACCGCGTAGCCCTCCAGCGCCGCCGCCAGCGCGGTGGGATTCCGGTACGTCGTCAGGATGACGGACGTCGTCACGTGCGGTCGCCCAGGGAGAGCACGGCCAGAAACGCCTCCTGTGGAATCTCGACGGAGCCCACCTGCTTCATCCGCCGTTTCCCTTCTTTTTGCTTCTCCAGCAGCTTCCGCTTGCGGGTGATGTCTCCGCCGTAGCATTTGGCGGTCACGTTCTTCCGCATGGCCTTCACGTTTTCGCGTGCGATCACGCGGGTCGCGATCGCGGCCTGTAGCGCCACCTCGAACTGCTGCCTGGGAATCAGCTCTCTGAGCCGTTTCACCAGGTCGCGACCGTAGGTCTCGGCCTTGTCACGGTGGATGATCACGCTGAACGCGTCCACCGGCTCTCCGTTCACGAGGATGTCGAGCTTTACGAGGTCGTCCTCACGGTACTCCGAGAACTCGTAGTCGAGCGAGGCGTACCCGCGCGTGCCGCCCTTCAGGCGATCGTAGAAGTCGAGCACGATCTCGGCCAGCGGAAGCTCGAACTCCAGCTCCACCCTCTCCGGAGCGGGATAGTGCATGCCACGAAACACGCCGCGCCGATCGTGACAGAGCTTCTGAACGTTCCCGATGAACTCCGACGGGCACACGATTCGAGCCCGCACGATCGGCTCGGAAATCGCCTCGATGCGCCCGCGCTCGGGCAGCAACGTCGGGCTTTCGATCCGGACCTCCTCGCCGTCGGTCAAGAGGACATGATATTCCACGTTGGGGACCGTCGTGATCAGGTCGACGTCGAACTCGCGCTCCAGACGCTCCTGGATGATCTCCATGTGGAGCAAACCGAGAAACCCGCAGCGAAACCCGAAGCCGAGCGCGGCCGACGACTCCGGGACGAACTGGAGGCTCGCGTCGTTCAGGCGGAGCCGATCGAGGGCGTCCCGTAGCACCTCGTACTGGTCGGAGTTCGTCGGGTAGAGCCCGGCGAACACCATGGGGCGAACCTCTTGGTATCCGGGGAGCAGGTCGTCGGACGGACGGGCGGCGTCCAGAATCGTGTCGCCAACCCGTGTGTCTTCCACGGCCTTGATCGCCGCCACCACGTATCCGACCTCCCCCGGACCCAGCTCCGGCTGCCGTACTCGCCCGAGGCGGCTGAAGCCCACCTCGGTGACTTCGTATTGCGCATCCACGGCGCCGAACGTGATGCGGGTGCCCGCCCGTACGACGCCGTCCACCACCCGAATGCTGGGCACGGCGCCGAGGTACTGGTCGTAGTACGAGTCGAAGATCAACGCCCTCAGCGGAGCCGCAGGATCGCCCTCCGGGGGCGGGACCCGTTGGACGACCGCCTCCAGGATGTCCTCCGTCCCGGTTCCATCCTTGGCACTCGCCGCCAAGATCTCCCGGGGATCGACGCCGAGCAGCTCGGCCAGCTCCGCCCGCCGGCGCTCGGGCTCGGCGCCCGGCAGATCGATCTTGTTGAGCACCGGTATGATCTCGAGATCCGCCTCCAATGCCAGGTAGAGGTTGGATACCGTCTGCGCCTGGATTCCCTGACTCGCATCGACGACCAGCACCGCGCCTTCGCACGCCGCCAACGACCTGGAGACCTCATAGGTGAAGTCCACGTGTCCCGGCGTGTCGATCAAGTTCAACTGATAGGCACGTCCGTCCGCGGACTCGTAGTCCATACGCACCGCGTGCAGCTTGATCGTGATCCCCCGCTCTCGCTCGAGCTCATTGGAATCGAGCACCTGTTCGCGCATTTGCCGCGCAGCCAGGGTGCCGGTCTTCTCGAGCAGTCGATCGGCGAGCGTGGACTTCCCGTGATCGATGTGCGCAATGATGCAGAAGTTTCGGATATGTTCGATGTGCACGCGCGCTTCCAGACGTCTGATCCCATTCGCGCCGGCCGAACGAGGCCGGCCCGGCGCCTTCCGGGGTGCGGCAACGATCCGTTGGACCGCACGCCGGTGGCTACGCTACCGTGGGGGAACGCCTGAAAAGATAACGCGGCACAGCGGAGGAAGAACCACGGTGCGCTAGCGTCCGCCCCCGCCCGATCGCGGACGTCGCGGTCGGGAAGAACGCGCAGGGGCCGACCCCGACCGAGAAGGCCTGGACGATGTCGCTGCGGGCCTGGACCCACTCCTCCCGGACGGCCGGGCCGAGCCCGAAGACCGCGGGGAGCCGCCGGAGCGTCGGACGGAGCCGGACGAGCGCGGGGATCCGCGGGAAGGTCGCACCGATCCCGACGAGCGAGACGCGCCGCTCGGCCGCCTCACCGAGCCCGACCCCCGCGAGGATCCTCCCGGGCGCCTCACCGAGGCACCCGACCGCGACGGAGTGGAGGGCCGGACCGAGCCCCTCGAACCCGTCGAGCGCGTGCCGGTGCGGTTCACCCGGCCGCTGGTCGACGGACGTGCCCGGGCGCGGGGATCCGATCCCCGACGCTCCAGCGTGGGCCGCTCACGCACGCGAATGCTCCGCCCCCCGCCGGTAACGGTCGAGGTGCCGGACCGGCCGGTGATGTCCGTACGCACGGGTGGTGCTGCCCGCCGGCGCACGTCCGGGGAGTCGCCGCGAATCGAGCGTCCGGGAATGGGCGTGACGCCGGCGTCGCCTCCCTCACCGGTGCGTCGGACCCAGTCGGTGGGGCTGCCGTCGGCCCGACGCAGGCCGTTGCGTCCGGTGCGGCGCGGCGCGGACTCTCCGGGATTGGCGCCCGGACGCCGCACGAGCGGCACGTCGGGCTCTCCCTCCGCACGCTCCTTGAAGGTGTACCTCGGCGGCCGGCCGTCCGGACGGCGCGCGTAGACCAGACGGTCACCCCGGTATCGGGAACCGGGGTAGTAGTACGGGCTATCCCAGATCACCACTCGGAACGAGGTGCACGCGTACAGGTACGGGTTCCACACGTTGAACGGACGGTACGAGTGGCAGTCGTAGCAGAGGAAGCGAGGATAGTGGTAGTCGGTCCCGACGCGGTACTCGGCAAAATCCAGCGCGTAGGTGGCGTACTCCCAGTCGGGAATCAACGCCTCGACGAACTCGTCCATCGCGACGTAGGGGTCGGCGTAGACCCGGCTGCCCACATGGTCCAGGTTCCACTCCCCGTCGTAGCTGGAGTAGCGAAACTCGGACAGGTCCAGAGGCTCGCGGGACGCCACGATGAAGTAGTATCCCACGCCCGGCTGATCTCGGACGTACCAGTGGGTGGACCGCCGATCGAGGAGCCGATAGTCACGGTTCCCGCGAACGTAGTTGTCCTGCCGCGGACTCCGGGGGTACACCATCAGCGCTCTGCCGTCGGTGTTGATTCGGAAGATCGCCACGTAGGCGTCTCGGTCGGTGCGGTAGTAGACGCGCACCCGGTCACCGCGATCGAGCACCGGCTCGACGCCTCGGTCGAACCAGACACGGGCCTCGATGTCCCCGAGATAGTCCTGGGCGAGAAGCCCCGGTTGTGCCGCCGCGAGCACGCCGAGCGCAGCCGCGGCAACGGACGCGAATCCTGTCCGTGGGGTCATGGGTCCACCTCCAGAAGCCCGATCACCAGCAGAACAGAAAATGGCAGGCGGCGTGCCATGCCCGCAACGGCTCGAACCCGTGGATTCGCGGGGGTTTCCGACGGACGGCGAAGCGACCCGTCGCCGGGGTGTCCCACACGTGAGACGCGGGCCGCGCTCAAAAGTGGACAGTGGCAGCCGGGGCGGCCGGAATGACCGACCTCCGGGGCGGGACACGGGGCCGCTACGACCTCTTGCCGCCGTCCGAGCTGGCGCGGTTGGGTGGGCTGGAGTTCGTCGCCAGCAAGGTCGTGGAGGGGTTCCTGATGGGCCTCCACCGAAGCCCGCACCGTGGGTTTTCCGCCGAGTTCGCCGAGCACCGCGGCTATCAGCCCGGAGACGACCTGCGCTATCTGGATTGGCGCATGTACGCCCGGTCCGACCGGTTTTACGTCAAGCAGTTCGAGGAGGAGACCAACCTCAAGGCGTACATTCTCCTGGATGCGTCCGAGTCCATGAACTGGACGTCGCGCGAGGACCTTCCACCCAAGCTCTGGTACGCGAAGCAGCTCGCCGCGGCGCTTTCCCTGATCCTGCTGCGGCAGGGCGATTCCGTGGGCATGACCGCGTTCAACGACCGGATCCTGCACACGCTGGACGCCCGGGGCGGGCGTCGGCACTGGCACGAGGCGCTACGCAGAATCGAGCCGCTTCGGGCCGAGCTCGGCACCCGCGCGCACGAGGCCCTACGGGACATCGCGTCACGCCTGACCAAGCGAGGGCTGGTGATCCTGATCTCCGATCTCCTGGTTGAGCCCGAGGAGACCCGGCTGGCGCTTCGCTTCCTGCGACACCGCGGGCACGAGGTTCTCGTATTCCAGCTCATGGATCCCGGAGAACGAGAGCTGCCCGCGGCCGGGGACGCCTGGTTCTTCGATCCCGAGACCGGGGAGGAGCTCCGCGCCAACGCCGCCGATCTGCGAGCCGACTACCGCGAGGCCGTGATCGAGGCCGTCGAGGAGTGGCGCCGCGAGCTCAAGCCTCGCGGCATCGACCTGGTTACGTTGGAGACCGATCAGCCCTTGGCCCGCGCGCTCCGAGCTTACCTTCAAAAGCGCCAACACCTGGGCTAGGACAAGCGCTAGTGGACAGTAACCGAACGATCGTTGCCATTCGACGCGCTCGGCATCGCGCGAATGCTGCGGACACCGTCCGCTAGTGGGCTTTCTCAACCCTCTGTTCCTCGCGGCGGCTGTCGCCGTGGCCGTACCGCTGCTCCTGCACCTGTTTCATCGGCAGGAGCTCAGGCGGCTCGCCTTCCCCGCCCTGCGCTATCTGCAGCGCACCGAGCGGGAGCACGCGGCCCGTATCCGCCTCCGGCAACTTCTGCTGCTGATGCTCCGGATCGGGGCGGTGCTCCTGGCGGTCGCGGCCGGTGCCCGGCCGTTCCTCAGGGGCGCGGGCAGCGCCCATCCACCCACGGCGGTGGCGATCGTGCTGGACAACTCACTCAGCTCGGGCCTGCTCCAGGGAGACCGGCGCGTCCTGGACGGCCTCAAGGAGCTGGCCGAGGCCACGATAGACCGGGCCGGGGACCGGGACCGGTTCTGGATCGTCCGGGCCGGCGAGCCCTGGGACGTCGCTCCACCCCAGTCGGCCGAAGACGCCCGCGCCAGGATCCGGCGAACCGAGGTCAGCGCTGCACGGGGAGATCTGGACGAAGCGCTCGAGAGGGCCGCCTCGTTGGTGGCGTCGTCCGAGCTGACGATACGCGAGGTACATCTGCTTTCCGACCTGCAGCGGTCGGCCTTTCCTGCGGACAACCCCCGTCCGGCCGACGACCTCTTGCTGGTGGCCTATGCCCCGGACGAGGCCGCCACCGGAAACCGGTCCATCGACGGCGTGGTGGTGGGTGGCGGCCTTCCACCCATCCAAGGACAGCGCACTCAGCTCTCAGCCCGGGTGACGGGAGACTCGACGGCAGCCGATTCGGTGTCGGTGCGGCTCATCGTCGACGATCAGATCCGCGGAGCGTCGGTGGTGCCGCCCAACACCGAGGTGCTCTTCCCGCTGGAGATCGCGACGACGGGGCCGATCACCGGGTACGTGGAAGTCGATCCCGACGACCTGAACGCGGACGACCGCAGATTCTTCGCGTTCGAGGTCCGCCCACCACCACCCGTCCGCGTGATGGGTCCGGTGGGACCGTTTCTGCGGGAAGCGCTGCAGGTCCTGAACGAAAGCCGACGACTGGAGCTCACCGATCGAGGGCCGGCCACCGTGGTGACCGGCGGCGCCGAAGGATTCCGGACCGACGACGCGGTACGGGTCGTGATTCCTCCTACGGACCCGCTCCTCCTGCCGGGCCTCAATCGACGCCTGGCCGAGGCACGGGTGCCGTGGCGGTACGTCGAAGCCGAGACCGACGGAGAGCTGGGGGTGGCCGCCTCGGCCCTTCCGTACGCACTGGAGGAGATCGCGGTCTCACGTCACTACACGCTGGAGCCGACACAGGGCGGCGATCGGGCAGGAACCGTGTTCGCGACCCTGACCTCCGGAACTCCTTGGATCGTCTCGGTCGAGACCGGCACCGGACGCCACCTGCTCCTGGGCTCACCCGTCGATCCCGGCTGGTCCACGCTTCCGGTCAGCTCGCTCCTGGTGCCCATGCTCGAGTGGGCGCTGGGCAGGTGGGCGGCGGATGCGGAGATGGATCCGGAGATCACCGCCGGTGAAGTGCTCACCCTCCCGGCGGAGACATCGGGACTGGGCGACCCGGACGGCGAGCTGATCCCTTTGGGCGGCGCTTCTCCACGGCCGGTGAAGACCGGCGTGTACACTGCGGTGGGCCCGGACGGGCCGCTGGCGCGTTGGGTCGTCAATCCGGCGCCGGAGGAGTCCGACCTGAACGCGCTGCACCCCGACGAGCTCAGACTGCGGGCGGAGCGCCTGAAGCTCGCCACCGACGCCGGAAGCTGGACCCGCGCGATCTTCGACCGTCGTCAGGGCCCGGAGCTGTGGCGGTATCTCTTGGCCGCGCTCCTGTTGGTGCTCGTGGTCGAGAGCGTCGTGGCCTCGTCGGGCAGGCGGGAGCAAGGAGCGGGACCGGTGGAGGTGTCCCCGACGTGAGGATCGAGCGGGACATCGTCCAACGAATGCTGGAGTGCTCCGTAGTCCGTCTCCTGGCGGAGCGGCCGCCTTCGCCACCCGACTCGTTCGTGGTCGGCGGTGTGCACGGATCTTCCGCTGCGGCCGTGATCGCCGCGTTGCACGAGACGTCGGACCGCGTGATCGTGGCCGCCGCGGCCTCGCCGAGGGGCGCCTCGGAGCTGGCTGCGGATCTCCGGTCTCTCGTCGGGTCGGACCGCGCGCAGCTCTACCCTCAACGGGAGGCGCTCCCCTACGAGTCGGCCGACCCCCACCTGGAGGTCGGAGGCCAACAGGTGGAGGCGGTGGAAGCGTTGCTGGCCAGCCGCACCCGGCTGCTGGTCACGACCCTTCGGGGACTCCAGGAAAAGGCGGCCATCCCGAGCGAGCTCACCGACCTGCAGCTCGGGCTCGAGCTGGGGCCCCACCCCGGCCCCACGGCGCTTGCGGCCCGGCTCGAAGAACTGGGATTCTCGAGGGCGCCCCTGGTGGAGGCCGTGGGGCAGTACGCGCTGCGCGGCGGAATCGTCGACGTCTTCTCGTTCGGCTCAGAGCACCCGTTCCGCGTCGAGTTCTGGGGAGACGAGATCGTGTCTCTCCGGCAGTTCGACGTATTGGATCAGCGCTCGATCGGAGAGGTCGAGGCCGCGAAGCTCCTCCCCGTCGCCTTCGAGCTGGAAGGCGACGAGGAACGCAATGCGCGCTCGGTCCTGGACGTCCTGCCGACCGGAGCCCTGATCGTAAAGGTGGGCAGCGGGTCTTGGACCGAGGGAGCGGACCGCGTTTGGGAGCGCGTCGTCCAGACGGCCCGCGAGCGGCGCGCACGGGGCCACGATGTTCCGGACCCCGACGAGCTGGTCCTGGAGCCGGGGGGCTTGGAGCGCCGTATGGCCCGCTTCGGACGGATCGTGTTGCAAACAGACCTGGCAGGCGATGCGACCCTCCCGGCCGCCGCTGCTCCACCCGTGGATCGAGACATGCGCCGCTTGGCGCGCATCCTGGCCAACGGCGAAGCCCAGGCCATCGAGACGGTCGTCCTGTGCGACAACGATGGACAGTTGGAGCGGCTGGAGGAGATCCTGGCAGAATCGGGCAGGACCTATCCATCCACTCGCCTGGCCGTCGGTTCGCTGTCGCAGGGATTCGTGCTCTCCTGCGGCGAGACCCGACTCAGGGTGCTCACCGATCACGAGATCTTCCGCCGCCCCCGACGGCTCAAGCGCGGACGGCGGTTCCGCGGCGGGGCCTCACTCGAGTCGCTGTCCGAGCTCACGCCGGGCGACTACCTCGTGCACATGGACCATGGAATCGGCCGATTCCTGGGTCTGGAGACACTCGCCGTCGGGGGACGTGAGATCGAGGTGCTGGCGGTGGAGTACGCGGACCGGGAGACCCTGCACGTGCCGGTCTATCGCCTGGACCTGGTCGAGCGCTGGGTCGGCGCAGCGGACGGGGCCAAGCGCCCCGCGCTGCACCGCGTGGGCGGCAAGCGCTGGAAGACGCTGCGCAAGAAGACCGAAGAACAGGTGATGCGCTTCGCCCAGGACCTGCTGGACCTCTATGCCCGCCGTCAGACGACCGCGGGGCACGCGTTCCCCGAGGACACGACCTGGCAGCGCGAGATGGAGTCCTCTTTCCTCTACGAGGACACGCCCGATCAACGGCAGGCGGCCCAGGACGTCAAACGGGACATGGAGCGGGCGCGGCCCATGGACCGGCTGGTGTGCGGAGACGTGGGGTACGGGAAGACCGAGGTCGCCATCCGCGCCGCGTTCAAGGCGGTGGAGGGAGGCAAACAGGTCGCCTTCCTGGCGCCCACGACCGTACTCGCGGAGCAACATCGTCACACGCTGGAAGAGCGCCTCGCGGACTACCCGGTGCGGATCGGGGCGCTCTCCCGCTTTCGTAGCTCGGCGGAGACCAAACAGCTTCTGGAAGACACGCGCTCGGGCCGCGTGGACATCCTCGTCGGCACCCACCGCCTGTTGTCGCCCGACGTGCGCTTCCGCGATCTGGGGCTGCTGATCGTCGACGAGGAGCAGCGCTTCGGGGTCAAGCACAAGGAGCGGCTGAAGGAGATGAGGGCGGCGGTCGACGTGCTGACGCTTACCGCCACGCCCATTCCGCGAACGCTCCACCTCGCGCTTTCCGGCCTGCGGGACCTCTCGCTGATCCGCACGCCGCCTAGGGACCGGATGCCGATCATCACCCACGTGCTTCCGTGGAGCGACCAGATCGTCGGCGAAGCCATCCAACGCGAGCTCGACCGCGGCGGCCAGGTGTACGTCCTCCACAACCGCATCGAGACCATCGACACGGTGGCGGAGCGGATCCGCGGACTGGCTCCGACCGCCACGGTGACCGTCGCCCACGGGCAGATGACCGGCGCCGCGCTGGACCGGATCATGACCGACTTCGTCGACGGAGCCGTGCAGATCATGGTGTGCTCGTCCATCATCGAGAACGGGCTCGACGTCCCGAACGCGAACACGCTGATCGTGGACGGCGCGGATCGCTTCGGCCTCTCGCAGCTCTACCAGATCCGGGGCCGGGTCGGCCGATCCGATCGGCGGGCGTTCGCATACCTGGTTGTTCCGGAACGGGTCAACGAGGAAGCGGACAAGCGGCTGCGCGTGCTGGAGCACTACACGCAATTGGGAAGCGGCTATGCGGTGGCCCTCAAAGACCTGGAGCTCCGTGGCGCCGGCAACCTGCTGGGAGCGGATCAGTCGGGGTTCGCCCAGGCGGTGGGACTGGACACCTATTTCCGGCTGCTGAAGGAGAGCATCACCAACCTGCAGAGCAGCGAGGGCCGGCCCGCGCATCCGGAGCCGGACGTGTCCATGGGCGGAGCCGCCTATCTTCCGGACGCCTACGTGGCCGATTCCCGCCAGAAGCTGCAACTCTATCGGCGGCTTTCGCGCCTCACCACAGGGGAAGAGATCGAAACCATGCGGGCCGAGTTGGCGGATCGGTTCGGGGCGCTGCCCGATCCGGTGAAGAACCTGTTGGACCAAGCCAGCCTACGGCTTTTGGGGCAACAAATGGGCGTCGAGCGAATTTTGGTGAGGGGCCGAACGGCACGGGTGAGCTTCCGTCCCGGCGTGTCTCCTCGCCTGTCGGTTTTGGACGAGCCGTTCCAGCACCGCCAAGTCGCCGTTACCGTTCACCGGCTTTCGCCGCTCTCGCTAGGCCTGGAACGGCTCGGAGAGGAACGGCTGAGCACCACATTGATCGAGGCCCTGGCTGCGCTGCGCGACGAGCGCTCGCGCGCCGCGTAGTCACCGGCCCGGAATCACCGAGAGAGTCATGACGAAGCGATGGATCATCGCGGCCGTTGCGCCGCTCTGCGCGGGGTTGTCCGCCGCCGCGTGCGAGACCAACGATGCCGATGCCGCGCCGGACGATGTGGCGGTGGCGGGCATCCACGCGCTCACGGTCGCCGAGACGGTCGAGCTGTTGTCCCAGCAGAGCCAACTCCCGGCCAGCCCGGACGTCGTACAGGCGCTCGCCGAGCTGTGGACCGATTACACGCTGCTGGCCGAGGCCGCGCTGACCGACTCCACCTTGGCCGCGGTGGATCTGTCGACGGTCGTGGACCTTCGCACCGAGAACGAGCTCATCCGCCAACTGCGCGAGTCCGCGCTCGAGTTCGACACGGTCATCTCCGACGCGGAGCTGGAGGCGCTGTACGAGGACGAGCTGCCGGGCGCCCAGGTACGGGCCCGTCACATCCTCCTCAACTTCGATCAGCGAAACGAAACCAGCCGTGACAGCGCCCAGGCGCTGGCGGCCTCGCTGCGGGACCGGGTCGTTGCCGGTGAGAGCTTTGCCGAGCTGGCCGAGGAGTACTCGAAAGATCCGGCTTCGGCCGCCAACGGAGGAGACCTGGGGTTCTTTACGCGGACCGACATGGTGCCCCCCTTCGCGGACGCGGCGTTCGCCTTGGCGCCGGGCGAGGTGAGCGAGCCTGTCGAAACCATCTATGGGCTGCACCTCATCCGTACGGAAGAACGCAGGGTCACGCCGCTCGACTCCATTCGCGGTCGGTACCTGACGGCGGTCAAGCAACGGAGGATGCAGCAGGCGGAGTCGCTGTACGTCGCACAGGTGGACGAGGAAGCGGATGCACAGGTCGACGCCGCGGCTCACGAAGTACTGCAGAGCTTGGCTCGGAACCCGGGCACGGAGCTGTCCCGGCGGGCGGCCCGCCGTGCTCTGGTGACCTACAACGGCGGCGCCTTCCGGGCCGAAGACCTCCAACGGTTCCTGCAAGCCCAGTCGCCGGCGTTCCGGGACGGAGCCGCCCGGGCCACGGAGGAACAGGCGGAGGGCTTTCTGGAGCAGCTCACCCGTGGGAAGGTGCTCGTGGAACGGGCCCGCGCGGCCGGCATCGAGGTGTCGGAGCCCTTGCGGGACACGTTCGAGATCGATGCTCGTGTCGTGCTGGTCCAGTCCACCGACCGCCTTGGACTGCGGGGCGCCGAGCCCCAGGAGGGAGAGACGACCGAACAGGCCGTCGACCGGATCGTCATGCAGACCTTGACCGACATGATGGCGTCGAGGCGCCAGGTCGTCCCGTTGGGCTCCATCGCCTACGCGCTCAGGGAAGGCCGGTCCGCACGCGTGATTCCGGGCGGCGTGCAGTTGGCGGCAGATTCGCTCGCCGCGTGGCGAGCGGCCCAGACGCCCCCGCCCGAGCCCCAACCCGCTACGGCGGATACGACGGGATGAGGCGGCCGGGGTCGGCACGGGTGGGCCGCACACTGGAACCCCCGACCGGAGAGGGTTTTCTACCTGGCATGTGGCACGGTCACGCAGCATCGCCAAGGCGCCGGGCACGTCTTCTGATCGCGGCACTCGCGGGCGTCCTCCTGCTTCCCCCGGGGCTGGGAGCCCAGGAGGAGCTGGTCGACCAGGTCCAGGACCGGATCCTGGCGGTCGTGGGCGATTCGGTGATTCTCCAGACCCAGCTTCAGGAGCGCGTGCTCGCGTTCCAGCTTCAGGGCGCGGCGATCCCCGATGACCCCGAGGGCCGACTCGCGTTCGAGAGCAGCATTCTGGACCAGATGATCAACGAGGCGCTGGTGCTGCAGGAGGCATTGGCCGATACGACCCTCGCGGTGGACGAGGAACGGCTCGAAGAAATCGTCACCGGCGACCTGGACCGGCGAGCCCGCGCCATGGGCGGCCAGGCGGCATTGGAGCAGGCACTCTCCGAACAAGGACTCACGATAGCGGAGTTCCGCGAGCAGATCCGCGCGGACGCCCGCCGGCAGCAGCTTCAGCAACAATACGTGTCCAAAGCCCGGCGCTCGGTCCGCGTGGATCCCGTGGACGACGACTCGGTGCAGGCGTTTTACGAGGCCAACCGCGACCAGATCGGAAGACGGCCGGCCACGGTGACCTTCACCCAGGCGGTCGTCGAGCCGGGACCCTCCGAGGAGGCGGACTCCACCGCCCTTGCCGACGCACGCGAGATCTTTCAGCAGGTCATTGCCGGGGAAGACTTCGCAGCCCTGGCCGAGCGCCATTCGGACGACCCGGGCAGCGCGTCCCAGGGCGGCGACCTGGGCTGGTTCCGTCGCAACGGCCAAATGGTCCGCGAGTTCGAGGACGTGGCCTTCTCACTGAACAGCGGAGAGGTGAGCCTGCCCTTCCGCACCCAGTTCGGCTACCACGTGATGAAGGTGGAGCGCATCCGCGGACCCGAGCGCCGTGCTCGTCACATCCTGATCAAGTTCGACATCGACGAAGCGCAGATCACCGGCACGCGCGCTCTCGCCGACTCGATTCGCACGCGCGCCGAGGCGGGGGAGTCCCTGAGGGAGATCCACCAGACCTCCGGGGTGACGGGCGTGCCCGACTCGTTGTCGTTTCCGCTGTCGGAGCTGAACCAGTTGCCTCCGGGGTATGCGCCGGCGCTGCGCAACGCCACCACCGACGAGGTGCTGGGTCCCATCGAGCTGACCGGCCGTGACGTTCCCAGCTTCGCGGTAATCCGGGTAATCGAGGTGCGGGACGAGGGTGACTACACGCTGGAAGACCTGGAAGAAAACATCCGCGAACAGCTCCAGCAGCAGATGATCCTGGAAAAGCTGCTGAGGCAGCTTCGGGAGCGTCGCTACGTCGACATCCGCCTGTCGGAGCCCTCGTAGACGGCAACCGCATGTGAACCCCACCCTCGTCGTCACCGCCGGCGATCCGCGAGGAATCGGGCCCGAGCTGCTGGCGCCGGCGGCCGAGATCGCTCGGAATGCCGATCCCGGGGTCGAGCTCGTGTTCGTGGGCCCGGACGCGACGTTGCCGCCAGGCGAGCACGGGCTGAGCGTGGGTCGGTTCGACGGATCGGCGGCATCGGCGGGGCGACTGTCCGCGCTGGCGCTGGAACGGGCCGCTCAGCTCTGTTTGGCCGGTGAGGCGCACGGGATCGTGACCGCGCCGGTGCACAAGCCCTCGCTCCACGAGGCCGGGTGGCGGGAACCCGGCCAAACCGAGATTCTGGGCCGGCTGGCGGCGACCGACGAGACCGGAATGCTGATGTGCGCCGAAGCCACCCGGCTGGGAGGCCCTCTCCGGGTGCTGCTCGCGACCACACACGTGGCCCTCAAACGGGTGCCGTCCATGCTGTCCGTCGACCTGCTGGTGACCAAGACGGCGCTGCTGGCATCGTCCCTGCGTTCCGACTGGGCCATCGCCATGCCCCGGCTGGCCCTTTGCGCGTTGAATCCGCACGCATCGGACGGCGGACTGTTCGGAGACGAAGAGGAGCGGGTCTATGCGCCGGCCGTGGAAACACTTGTAGCCGCCGGTCACGACGTCACCGGTCCGGTCCCGGCCGATACCGTGTTCTACAGAGCGGTGGACGGGGAATTCGACGCGGTCCTGGTGCCCTACCACGACGTGGGCATGGCGGCCTTCAAGACAGTATCATTCGGACGAGGGGTGAACGTGACACTCGGGCTCCCCTTTGTCCGGACATCGCCGGACCACGGCACCGCATTCGACATTGCGGGCAGCGGCAGGGCCGACCCGTCGTCCATGGCCGAGGCGTTGTCGCTGGCCGTCCGCCTGGCGAGAGCCAGGTCTGAAGGAGCGCAAGCGTAGTGGACCGAACCCGAAGGATCGTTGCCGTTGAACACGTGCCCGGACGCGTGCCGGCTTCGTTGGAGCGCACGTGATCCGCCTCATCAACGTGTGCAAGGACTACCAGCCGCGCGGATCGGTGCTCCGAGACGTGTCGTTCCAGGTGAAGAAGGGCGAGTTCGTGTTTCTCACCGGCCACTCGGGATCGGGCAAGACCACCACCCTTCGCATGATCCACATGGCGGAGCCCCCCACGTCCGGAGAGGTGCGGGTCAGCGGCTACACGTCCTCCAAGATCACCGACCGGGATCTGTGGAAGGTCCGGCGCAAGGTGGGATACGTGTTCCAGGACTTCCGGCTCCTTCCCGGCCGCTCGGCCGGCGAGAACGTGGCATTCGTGCTGGAGGTGACCGGCACGCCACGCAAGGAGATCTACTCCCGCACGCAACGGCTCCTCGGCCAGGTGGGCCTGTCCGCCAAGGCGGCCGCTCCGGTGGGCGAGCTGTCCGGCGGCGAGCAGCAACGCGTGGCCATTGCCCGCGCCCTCGCCAACGAGCCGCTCGTGCTCCTGGCGGACGAGCCCACGGGGAACCTGGACGACCGGGCCACCCGCGGGATCATCGACCTGTTCAAGGAGATCAACTCGCTGGGCATGGCCGTGCTCATGGCCACGCACGACCTGGACGTGCTGCGGCGCAGTCCCGACACGAGGGTCTTGGAGCTGGACCAGGGGAAGCTGGTGTACGACTCGGCGGCGGAGGGCTGAAGACCATGCCCTACGCCCTTCGCGAGGCCCTTGCCGCGTTCCAGCGGGCGCCCCTGCTGACCGGGCTCTCCGCGGCCATGGTGGCACTCGCGCTGTACGTGGTGGGACTGTTCGCCATGGCGGTCTACAACCTTCGCGTGACGCTGGATGCGGTCGAGTCGCGCGTTCAGGTGGTGGCGTTCCTCGAGGACGACGCACTCGCGATGGACGTCGACATCGCGCGCGGAGAGCTCCAAGCGCTGCCGGAGGTGGAATCGGTCCGGCTCGTGACCAAGGAAGAGGCCCTGGCCGCCGCCCGTCGAGATTTGCCGGAGTTCGAGGAGGTGTTCACCGACCTGGACGGAAACCCGCTCCCCGCCTCGCTGGAGATTCGGCTGGCGGACTACAGTCGCAACGAGGAGTCGCTGGAAGAGGTGGCGCACCAGGCCAGGCTGTATCCGTTCGTCGAGGATGTGCGCTTCGGCGAGGAGTGGGTGGAACGGCTCTTCCTGATCCGTCGCATCGGAGCCGTGACGACGGCGTTGTTGGGCACCGCGTTCGGAGCGGCCGCCGCGCTGATCATCGCCACCGCCATTCGCATCGCGATCTACGCGCGCCGCGACGAGATCCACGTCATGAGGCTCGTCGGAGCGACGTCGGGCTTCGTGCGACGGCCGTTCCTGATCGAGGGGGCTGTGACGGGCCTGATCGGCGGGGTGGCCGCGCTCGGGCTCACGTTCATCACGTATCGATCGGTCCGCGGGCTGCTCTCGTTCGAGCTGAATTGGATTCCCCGCCAGTGGATCCTGGTCGGCATTGCCATGGCCACGTTGTTCGGCGTGGTGGCGAGCGGCGTCGCCGTGCGTCGCTATCTGCGTGAGGTGTAACGGCATGGCCCGGCATACCCGACCCGCGACACGACCGCACCGGCGGATCGGGTGCATCGTGCCGTGCGTGCTGATCGTCGGCCTCGCGGGCTTCCCCATGCCCGCCTCCGGCCAGGCGGACACGCTGCGGGCGGACCTCCAGGAGAGCCGACGACGCCTCGAAGAGATCCAGGAGGAGCGACGGCGCCTGCAGACGGAGCTCCTCAACGTGCAGTCTCGTCAACGTGACGTGGCCCTGGAGCTGGCCAACATCGAGCGGCAATTGAGCGCCTCCCGCTCCGCCGCCGCGGAGATCGATTTCCAGCTCGAAGCGATGTCCATTCAACTGAGCGAGACCACGCAGCGGCTGGCCGAGACCCGGGAACAGTTGGGAGGCCGCAGGGACATCCTGAACGAACGTCTGCGGGGCATCTACAAACGGGGGGCCCTCTCGACGCCGAGGGTGCTGCTGGGCGCGGAATCGTTCGCCAACCTCATCAACCGATACCGCTACCTTCGACTCCTGGCCACGGTCGATCGCTCCATCGTGGACAGGGTCCAACAGCTCGAGGCCGCCTTGGTCTCACAGACCGCGGAGATGCGGGCCCAGGAGACCGAGTTGGAGCGGCTTCGCCGCCAGCGGTTGAGCGAGGTGGCCGAGCTGCAGCGTCTGGAGTCCAGCCACCGCTCCACGTTGGAAACCTTCCGCGCACGGGAGGAGCGGACCACCGGAGAGCTCGATCGTCTCGGCGAAGCGGAGGTGCGTCTGACGTCGCTCGTCGTCTCCCTGGAACGTCGCCGAATGGACGCCGAGGCCCGGGACGAGCCCGTCGACGGCTCGCTCACCGGAGCGGACGCCGGGGCCCTGGACTGGCCGGTGGACGGAGAGGTCATCTATTCGTTCGGCCGGCAGCGCCAGCCCAATGGCACGGTGCTGCGCTGGAACGGCATCGGCATCGCCGCGCCCGTGGGCACGCCGGTGCGGGCAGTACGTCCTGGCCAGGTCGTGCTCGCCGGCACCTTCCAGGGCTACGGGCCCATCGTCGTGATCAGCCACGGAGACGGGTTCTACACGCTGTATCTCTACCTGGACGAGATTCACGTCACGGACGGCAGAACGGTGGAGGCGGGGGCCGTGATCGGGACCGTCGGAGGCGTGAACACGCCCGAAGGGCCCCACCTCGAGTTCCAGGTGCGGGCGCCGGTGAACGGCGGCGTGCCCCAGGCGCTGGACCCGCTCCAGTGGCTCAAGCCGGCCGGCTGACCGCTCCGTGTCCCTGGCCCCCCTCGTCGGTCACGACTCCGAGCGCAGGCTGCTGGCATCTGCCGCGCTGCGGGATTCGTTTCCGGAGGCGCTGCTCCTGCACGGCCCACCGGGCGTCGGGAAGCAGCGACTGGCCCTCTGGGCGGCGCAACTGCTGCTCTGCCAACGGCCTCAGCTCACCGGCCCGTGTGACGACTGCGTCTCGTGCAGAAACGCGGGGCGGCTGGAGCATCCCGATCTGCACTGGTATTTCCCCGTCGCCCGGCCGCGCGGCTCCACCAGTCCTGAAAAGCTGGGCGCCAAGCTCGAAGAGGCCCGTCAGCAAGAGCTGGAGAACCGCCGCCAGCACCCTTTGGCGTTCCGGGAGAGCGACGGGCCCACCGGCCTCTACCTGGCCCTGATCAGGTCCCTTCGTGAGCGGGCCCACAAGAGGCCGGTGCTCGGCGATCGCCAGATCTTCGTGTTGGGAGACGCCGAGGGCCTGGTCCCGCAGGAGGCCAGCCCGGAAGCCGGCAACGCCATGCTCAAGCTTTTGGAAGAGCCGCCCGACGGGACGCGCTTCATTCTCACGTCCAGCGAGCCCGGCACCCTGTTGGAAACCATCCGGTCCCGTACGGTGGGCCTGCACCTCTCGCCCCTGTCCGAGCAGGTGGTCGCTGCGTTCCTTTCCGAGCAACTGGACGTGAGCCCGGACGACGCCAGCCGTGCGGCCGGCCTGTCGCGCGGCTCGGTCGGCCATGCGCTGGGCTACCTGAGCGACGATCCCGAGGCGCCCGGTCCCATGGACGTGCGACAGCGGCGTGCGCTCGCGATGCTCCAGGCCGTACTGAGCCCGCAGGCCGAGGCCGGTTTCGCAACGGCACTGTCGTTCCCGCCGGCCCGCGCCCGCGCCCTGTTGCCGCTCCTCGACGCCCTGGTCCAGTGGCTACGGGACTTGGCCGTCGTGCTCTCGGGAGCGTCCGTGCCGCTTCCGGAAGACACCCGAGCAGCGCTGGACAAGCTGGTCGGAACCGGGCCCCGTCCTTCTCCGGCCGCGGTGGCCGCCAGCGTCGACCTGGTCCAGCAGGCCGGGTTCCTGGCGGCCGGAAACGTCAATCCTCAACTGGTGATGTACGGGCTGTTGCGGGACCTTCGGGGCCGACTCGTGACCGGAGCCAGGACGACCCCATGAGCGATCCCGCCGACGGCACGCCGAACCGTCCCCAGCTCACGCACCTGTCGGAAGCGGACGAGGCCCGCATGGTCGACGTCTCGGCGAAGGACGGCACCACCCGCCGAGCGGTGGCCCGCGGCCACATCCGCATGCAGCCTGAGACGCTCGAGCTGATCGAACGAGGCGACATCGAGAAGGGCGAGGTCCTCGGACCCGCGCGGCTCGCGGGTATCATGGCCGCCAAACGAACCGGGGAGCTGATCCCGCTCTGCCACGTCTTGCCGGCCGTGTCGGTGGCGGTCGAGCTGGAGCTCGACCGGAGCCTTCCCGGCATCGTCGCCCGCGCCACCGCCACCATACACGGACAAACGGGCGTGGAGCTGGAAGCTCTCACGGCGGTGTCCGTGGCGCTGCTGACCGTCTACGACATGGCCAAGGCGGTGGACAGGGGAATGGAGATCGGAGCCATCCGGCTGCTCAGCAAATCCGGCGGCCGCAGCGGCTCCTGGGTGCGGGAGTAGCAGTCCGCTAGTTCCCCGGAATGCGCATCTCCTGGCCCGGTCGGATCACCGATCGCAGCGTGAGTCCGTTCTCCTCCGCGAGCGCCCGCGTGGAAATGCCGTGGCGCTCCGCGATCTCGGAGAGCGTGTCTCCCGTCTGCACCCGATAGACGATCACCCGCGCCGATCGAATCTCCACCCGGTTGCCCGGATAGATGGTCTGACCCTCGCGGAAGTCGTTCCAGGAGCGAAGGTCACGCACGCTGACGCCGTAGCGCTGCGCGATCGTCCACAAGCTCTCTCCTCGGCTCACGACATGCGTGACCGTGCGGACCGAAGGGACGGTCGCCGTCCCGGCCTGTGCCGAAGCCACCCGCCGCGCCGCCGCCGAGCCTCCCGCCGGCACGATGATCCGTTGTCCGACGCGCATGCGTCGAGGGGAGATCCCGGGGTTAGCGGCCCTGAGGTTGGAGACCGACACGCCGTACCTGGCGGCGATATGGCTGAGCGTCTCACCCCGCGCCACGCGGTGCTGCAGGTAGGTGATGCGCTCGTCCTCGGGGATCTCGGCGTACCGGGCCGCGAAATCGACGCCGGTGCCCTCCGGAATCCGCACCGTGAACCGTCCGGGCGGCGTCATCTTCTGCCGGAGGAAGGGATTGAGCGCGACGACTTCTTCCGGGTCGGCGCCGGCCGCCTCGGCCACCACCTCCAGCGATGTCGCGTCCGGGACGTCGACCTCGACGTAGCGATACTCGTTGCCCGGTCGCGGGGGCTCGAACCCGTACCGTTCGGGGTTGGTCGCGAGCTCCGTGGCCGCGAACAGCTTGGGCACGAAGTGGCGGGTCTCGTTGGGTAGGTTTTCGCCCAGCGCCCAGAACAGGGAATCTCCCAGCGCGGCCTCGCCGCCGTGCCGCCGGATCACTCCAGCCACGCGCCCCGGCCCGCTGTTGTACGCGGCCAGGGCCAGGAACCATGACCCGAACTGCTCCCGCAGGTCGGAGAGGTAGCGGAGCGCTTCCCGCGTAGCGGCCTCGGGGTCCCTGCGCTCATCCACGAGCGCGTCCACACGCAGCCCTCGCCATCGCGCGGTGGGGCTCATGAACTGCCAAAGGCCCGTGGCGCCCACGGGGCTCACCGCCACCGGGTTGTATCCGCTCTCGACGATGGGCAGGTAGCGCAGCGCGCGCGGCAGACCCTGGGCCTCGATCTCGGCGTCCACCAGGGCGGAATACCGCCCCATGCGGTTCAGATAGCGTTGGAAATATCCGCGGCCCCCGTTGGTCCAGCGCTCCAACCAAAACTGCGTCCGCTCCCGGATCTCGTCCGCTTCGGCGAAGGGGGACGTCAGGATTTCGTCCAGATAGCGGGGGGTCACCTCGGTGAGCTCGGGCAGCTCGGCGTCGGTCAGGGCCTCCTCGACCTCGGTCAACGAGAGCGTGTCTCCCGCGCCGGGTACTCCCAACTCGGGCGGAAGCGGATCCAGCGTCGGATCGACGATGGACTCGCGGTCGGAAGCGTCGCCCGACCTCGGGCCGGGGCTCCGCGCCGGGTCGGGAGTTTGGGACGTCACCGGAGTACACGCGCCGAGCGCGAAGACGCCGATGACGCAAACCGCCCGTGTGAGGCTCATGCGCTTGCTCGCGGCCATTGTCCCCTGCCGTACTGAAGGCATCGAGTCACCCTCCTCCTCCGCCCTTGCCCTAGTGGACTGCATCCGAGGCACGTCGCTCTTGCGGTCGAGCCACGCACCTGACCAGCGAGACGGGTGCCATCCGAGCCACCCGGCCGTTTTTCTACAGGTGATAGTTGGGCGCCTCTCGCGTGATCGTTACGTCGTGCGGGTGCGACTCTCGCAGGCCCCCCGACGTAATTCGCAAGAACCGCGACTTCTTGCGTAGCTCGGCCAACGTGGCCGCGCCGCAGTATCCCATGCCGCTCCTCAGCCCTCCTACGAGCTGGAAAACGGTGTCCGCGACGGGGCCCTTGTAGGGCACTCGCGCCTCGATCCCCTCGGGTACGAGCTTGCGCGCGTCGACCTCCCCTTCCTGGAAGTACCGGTCCGCGGATCCCTCCTCCATCGCGGAGAGCGATCCCATGCCGCGTACCAGCTTGAACCGACGTCCCTCCAGGAGGAAGCTCTCCCCCGGGGACTCCTCGGTCCCCGCGAACATCGAGCCCATCATCACGCACTCCGCCCCCGCCGCCAGCGCCTTGACGATGTCGCCGGAGTAGCGGATTCCACCGTCCGCGATGACCGGAACCGATCCGTCCACCCCGTCGACCGCGTCCATGATCGCGGTCAACTGCGGCAGCCCCACGCCCGTCACCACGCGCGTGGTGCAGATCGAGCCCGGGCCCACGCCGACCTTGACCCCGTCGGCGCCCCGCTCGACCAACGCCGCCGCGCCGTCGGCCGTCCCCACGTTCCCCGCCACCAACTGAACGTCCGGGAACGCCTCTTTGGTACGCGCCACGGCCTGCAGCACACCCTCCGAGTGACCGTGCGCGGTGTCCACGACCAGGAGGTCCACCCCGGCTTCGGCAAGCGCGCGCGCGCGTTCCAGGTCCCTGGGGGATGCGCCGATGGCCGCCCCTACACGGAGACGGCCATGCTCGTCTTTGCACGCGTTGGGAAACTGCCGCCGTTTGTAGATGTCCTTGACCGTGATGAGGCCGAGCAACATGCCGTTGTCGTCTACGACCGGCAGCTTCTCGATCCGATGCCGGTGCAGAATCCGCTGCGCTTCTTCGAGCGTGGTGCCGACCGGCGCGGTGACCAGCCCCTCGGACGTCATGACTCCGCGGATGCGCTGGGTCAGATCCGCCTCGAACTGGAGATCACGGTTGGTCACGATGCCGATCAGGCGGCCGTCCTTCTCGACGATCGGCACACCGGAGATCGAAAACCGCGCCATCAGTTGATGGGCCTCCGCCAGCGTGGCGTCCGGACCCAGGGTGATCGGGTTGAGAATCATCCCGCTTTCGGAGCGCTTCACCCGGTCGACCTCTTGGGCCTGTCGGTCGATGGGCATGTTCTTGTGGACGATGCCCATCCCGCCCTCGCGCGCGACGGCGATCGCCATCCGAGACTCGGTCACGGTGTCCATCGCAGCGGACAGCAACGGGATGTTCAGCGGAATCGATCGCGTCACCCGGCTTGCGACCGAGGCGTCACGCGGATGGATCGTGGAGTGACCCGGAATCAGGAGGACGTCGTCGAAGGTGAGACCCTCACCTGCGAGCTTGGGGTGCCGCTCCGTCTGCGCGCTGCCGTCCGCCTCTCCGGTCCCGGTCTCCTGCGTGCGTACCACCCTGAGGGTGCTCCGCGTCATCGCTACTCCTTGTCTTCTGCGGCCGTCTCGTCTCCAGAAGATACGCTTCGACCGTCGTTGCGGTCCTTTCGCTCGGGTGCGTCGATGACGCCGTTCAGCTCCGCCAGGATCTGCTTCCCCGCCTTGGACACACCGGCCAAAGCCTTGTCTGCGGCGGAGATCAACTGGAAGGCCTCCCGGAGAGTCGCCGGGCTCAGCGCCTTCTTTCGCATCTTGTCTTCGAGGTTCTCCGCAAACCGCTGTAGGCCGCTCGCCTCCTGCCGCAGGTCCCGAGCGTACTTGCCTTCGAGGAACTCGATGAAGTCGAGTGCCTGGTAGACCTGCTCTTCGGGGAGCGTCTCGATCTTCCGCAGAAGCCGCGTCCTGAGTACGTCGTGCATTCCCGTTCCGTGCGTTTGGAGAGCCGTGCGTTAAGATAATGCCTGAAGGGAGCGTGTGCCTTCGTACCCGTCCCCCTACGGATTCGCCGGCATCCGCGCTTCAGGCGCCCAACCACTCTCAGGGTAGCAAACGCCATGGCCTTCTTGCCGCTACGTCGGGTCTCCATTCCGCCGGCCACCGAGCAGGTATACGACGCCTGGCTGGCCGCGGTGGACCGGGAGCTGGAAGATCCCGGGTGCGACCGGTACGAACTGTGTCATCGGCTGCTCCGGGAGATCTATGCTCCGTGGCCGGGCCGAGCGGACGGCGGCATCGGAGCGCTCCACCTGGACGCCCGCAACGTGACGCTCGAGCCCGAGTACTACGAGGACATCGACGCCGAGGCCTACGACCGGGTCAAGCCGCTGATTTGGCTGTGGGAGATGTTCGACAAGAGCCCGCTGGGCGAGAACGTGCACCTGGGCGTCAAGTTCCGTCGGATCCTGGCCAAGCGCATCTTTCGCCGGTGCGGACCCGACTTCAAGGCGTTCCACTTCGTGAAGCTGTCCTTCGGCTACAACCTGGACGTGGGGGCGGGCGTGGTGGTTCACCGCCACGTGTTGCTGGACGATCGCGGAGGGATTCGGCTGGGCGACGGGGCGTCCGTCTCCGACTTCGTGAACGTTTACAGCCACTCCCACGACATGGCCAACCCCCGAGAGGTGTACACGCCGGCCACGGTGATCGAGCGGGGGGTACGGATCGCCTACCACTCCACCGTGCTGGCCGGCGTGACCATGGGCGAGTACTCGATGGCCGGGGCGGGCGCCCTGGTCACCAAGGACGTGGAGCCTCAGACCCTCGTCGCGGGCATTCCGGCGCGCCCTCTACGGGAGAAGGGACGGCCGACACGGCCGGGAGGCCGAGACCCGCTCGCGGATCCGACGTAGCGAGACCCGCTGCCGCATCCGCGGCCCGTTAGCGCGGTTCGTCCCAGAGGTTGAGCTGGCTCGCGCCCCAGAAGTTCGCGCGACGTGATGCCAGCCACTGGTTGAGCGCGTTGGGCTCGGACGGCCGGATGAGATGGTTCCACTGCCAGTCCGCCAGGATCAGATCGAGACGTCGCGACAGGTCGCCCAGTACCGAAATGACCCGCGCGCTCTCGTGGAACGTGCGCGGGTGAGGACTCAGCCACAGCGCGGTCACCGTGCCGCTGAGATCGAACTCGGTGAACAGCGCGCCCTCGGCCGAATGCCCGAATGCCAGCGTATCCACCACGGCTTCGCGCCGATCCGAGTAGCCCTCGACGACCCGATCGAACACAGGGAGGGACCTGTGTAGGTGCTGCACCAGGTCGTTCACGTCGATCTCGAGGTCTCCGAACGGCATGGGCCGGAGCCCGGACACCTCGATGTTCGTCCAGCCCCCGCCGCCGGCCTCGTGCTTGAGGGCTTCCCCGTCGATGCGCCGCATCTCCTCCAGGCACCACCACCAGTTGGCTGCGGGAAGCAACTCGACCAGGCAGTAATCGTCTTCGTGGAGGAAGACCTCTCGAATGGGCCGCTCGGGCTTGAACACGGAGTTGATGACTGGCATGACGAAGTAGGCATCGAGCAAGGATCGGACCGCATTGTCTTCCCTCGACGGGGCCCCGCCGCGAGGTTTGGCGGGTCGGCGACGGCGACGCCGGCGGCCGAGTCCCGCAAGCTCAATCAGGAGCGGAATCTTGACGGAACGGACACGACTGCGGACGGGGGCGTGGTTGGCGCTGCTCCCGGTGCTCTGGTGGGGTGGCACGGGGCTTCTAAATGCCCTGGACCACACCGACATGCCGGACACTTCGGACCCTGCTCTGGACATCGGGGACCTCTACGTGTTCAACCGGACGGACCGGGTCGTGTTCGTGATGACCGTCACCCCCTTCCTGGAGGCGGGCGAGGCCACCCCGGCGGCGCGGCTTCGGCCGGGAGCACTGTACCAGTTCCACATGGACCGGGAACGGGACGGGCGAGCGGACGCGGTCATCCAGGTCGCGGCGCTCGGCTCGGGAGACCAGCAGCGCTTCAACGTGAGGGGACCGCTGCGGCCGGACTCGATCAGCGCGGTCACGATCATCGCGGACGGCGCCTCGATCGAAGGAGCGTTCGGCACCACCGCCTCCGGCGGATCGTTGATGGCCTACGTAGGAGCCAAGGACGATCCGGGGTTCGCGGACCTCGAAGGAGACGCGAGTCTCACCAGCGTGCTGAACAGCCTCTATGGCAGCGGCTTGGGCCAACAGATCGGGAGCTCCGGGGAGCAGACGTTGGCCTTTGCCGACCCGGGCGAGAACGACCTCGCGGACAGCAACGTGCTGGCCATCGTCGTCTCGGTGCCCAAGACGGCCGTGGCCACGGCGCTGGGCATCGGCGCGGGAGGCACGTTCTACGCGTGGGCAACCGCGAGCGAGCTGCTATGACGGCCGGCGGACGAGCCCTCCGGTGGGCCGTGTGGGTGACGCCCCTCGCCCTCGCGTGCGGAGGCGAGCCCGATCCACCCATCCCCGACATCACCGTCACCACGCTCACAGTGGCCTTCCCGGACGCGGACCCCCTCCTGGGCTCCGGAGAGCGTCCGATGGTAACCATCCGAAACGACGGCGACGGACTCCTCACCGTGTCCGGCATCGAGCTTCGGGGCGACTCGGTGTTCAGCATCTTGGAGGGTGAAGGCGCCTTCACCCTCTTCCCCAACGAGTTCCGTGCGCTGGTCCTGGCATTCGCTCCCGTCGAGCGGGTGCCGTACTCGGCCGCGTTGGACGTCACCTCGGACGACCCCGACGAAGGCCTGGTCACCGTGGCCCTGTCGGGCTCCGGGGCCCGCCTGCGATTCCGGCAAGTGGACCGCGCGGGCATTCCCGGCCTCAATCGTCTGTTCAATCATGCATCGGGCATGCAGGACTTCGATCTGACGGCGTACAACGTCACGACGCCCCAAGACGACACGCTGTACCATGCTTCGTTCGAGACCGTCCTGGGGTGGTTCGGCCATTCGGATCCGGCCGGGGGGCGGTCGGAGCTGCTTCCGGATGCGCTCACGGTGAGCCTGGCGGCCGACCCCGTGAGCTTTGGCGCCGGCACGGGACGCGACCTACAGGACGACGCGCTCGATGCGATCCTTGCGACCGTCATGGGCGATCCGGCCCTTCACAGCGATCACGTCGACGCCAACGACCGGACGTTTCTGACCGCGTTCCCCTACCTGAGCGAGCCCCACGCAGGGCCCGGCGGCTGATCGGCTAGGCTGATCGGGTCTTCGGAGCTGAGTGCGCTACCCGCCTCGGCCGACGGCCCGCGTCCAGACCAGGATCACTCC
>CBDCVX010000006.1:0-43230 GCA_965223195.1 Longimicrobiales bacterium | reverse complement strand
CGTTTTCCCGACTCCCGGAACATCTTCCAGTAAGGCGTGACCATTGGCCAGAAGTGCCATGATCAGTAAATCAATTGCCTCACTTTTACCCTGTATCGCCTTAGAAAGGCTGTGTCGGAGTGATGAAACTTTTTCCATATATGCAGGGAATTCGGCAGTCATACTTTTGCCTCCTCATCAGGCTTTTTAAGAAGTTCACTCAGGTGGTCTACATCTCCAATCAGGTTTATATGACCGCATTGAGCACACATCAATGATTTCATGGGTACTGTACTGGTTTTTAAGGTCCAGAATTTGGCGTCTTCCGGAACAAAGTAGAGCAGGCCAGTACTTTGACATTGACCCTTAACGAGCCTTGATGAACCACATTGGCTACAACGGGGATCTTTTTTAAGAGTTTTTACAGATTGGTGCACTACTACTACGGCATCCAGATCTTCCTGAAGAAATCTTGTGGAGTCGCCGACTTTGCGAAAAGTTATTTTTCCGTCTCTCATCCAGCGGTAAAGAGTGGGTTCGCCTATTTGGAGATAATCAGCAGCTTCTTTGATGGTGAACCAGTCAGGTCCCTTGATATTTTGATTTGACATTCAAAGCCTCATATAGTCTTATAAAGACAATATAATGAAATTGTTATTTACTGTCAAATACTTTCATTTTAGCTTTGAGAAATATACAGAATTTTATTTTTGATCAGTTAAATTTTATATTGAATTTTTTGATCAAATCATAGAGCGCTTTACGGCTTAGTTCGCTCTTCTTTGCTATCTTACTTATATTACCTTTTTCTTCAAGGTAAAGCTTTTGAAGATAACTATTTGTAAAGCTGTGAAGAACTTGTTGCTTTGCATCTTTATAGGTCATTTTCTATGTTAGCCAACGCAGAAATATCTGAGTTGCCACCCAGGTTTCAGGTTCATCGGCAGATCTGCTAATTCAATTGATTCACCGGAGAGTATCAATAACCTTTCTACGACGTTTTTAAGCTCACGGATATTGCCTGGCCAGTTATAGGATTCAAGAATATTCATGACCTCTGGGGATACTTGTTTTTGCCTCGATACCGTTCTTTTGGGCGGATTGATTTACAAAATGATGAATCAGTAGAGGGATATCTTCACTTCTCTGACGCAGTGCCGGTACTTCAAGAGGGATGACACTAAGCCGGTAGTACAAGTCATCTCTAAAAGTTCCTTTTTCGACTTCTTCTAAAGGATCTCTTCTGGTAGCAGATACAATTTCGAATGTCGAGGTCAATAAGTTCACTACCGCCAACACGGCGAAATTTCCTTTCTTGCAGAACCCGCAACAATTTTGCTTGCAGGTCATAGTCAAGTTCCGTGACCTCATCAATTAAAAGAGTTCCGCCTTGAGCTTGTTGAAGAAGGCCGTCTTTGCGGCTTTCTGCTCCGGTGAAGGCTCCTTTCTCATAACCGAACATTTCACTTTCGAAACAGAGTCCTGGGGAGGGCAACACAATCCACTGCCACAAATGGTTTTATCGTTTCTTGGACTGAGATTGTGCACAGACCGGGCAATCATTTCCTTACCGGTACCACTTTCTCCACATACCATGAACATCCGTTTGAGAGGGAGCAATTTTTTTGATAATGTCGAGCAGTCGGGTCAAGCCAAGGCTCTTGCCGATGATCTGCGGAAATTCCTGGTCCTGAAGCTTCTCTTTAAGTTGGGCATTTTCTCTGATTAAGGCGTCATTTTCCAGGGATTTTCTTATAGTATGACGAATAAAATCAAGATTCAGAGGTTTTTGAATATACTCGCTAGCGCCCAGTTTTATAGCATCGATTGCAGACTCAATACTTCCGTATCCGAGTCATTATTACATAGTTGACGCTCTTGGGACTTCTCGCGGATTTTTGCAAGAACTTCTATACCGTTCATGCCAGGCATAGTTTAAGTCACTGAATACAAGGAAAGGGGTGTGTTTATTAAATTCACTGAACGCTAACTTCGGATCAAAAACCAGTATGGGTTCAATATTGAACTCTTTAACGATTTCTCCGACGAGCCCAGCTACTGCCGGTTCATCATCAATCACCATGATTTTTTTGTTATTCAGCATGTTTGTTACTCAAAGTTAACGGTTATCAGGAGGGGTGTTTACTGTAAATAAAACTAAACAAAAAAAGAAATGATTGCAAGGGGCTGATGTTGGTCTGAAAGATGAGTAAGTAACTGAAAATTTGTAATTTATGACACTTGGTAATACTTTTCATCATTCGTGTTTCTGGAGCTCTCTAGGGAGGAAACACACAAGGAGTTAGGACTATATGAAGAGAATTTTAATAATTTCTCTAATGTTAACATCTGCAATTTTTTGCAGTACCGGAAAATTCTTCAGTGAATGTTCCTTTATCGAAGACGTTTTGGTCATTGTTTCAAGAACCAAATGTCTTAGGCAAGAATGATTGTACAAAACAAAAGTGGTCGGTATTTAAAAGCCCTGATTAAAAAAGGTTTACGATGCTGAAATCGTTGGTGGCGTTAGGATCACCGAAGATGGTCCGGAGGCGCTCGAGGTCTTTCGCTCGGCCGACCAAAGGAAGCTCACTGCTGGAACGAGCGCCGGAGGCAACGATGTCCACGGGGACCGGTCCTTGTCGCGAGTAGCATCACCTGCGTGTGACGCGGGAGCGACGGTGCGGGCCGCCCGGTCGACCACTACGTTCCCGCATTCGAGCACCGGGGCCTGAAGGTACGTACGGCTTGAGGACCAGGCTCTACGTAGTAGTACGACGTAGGACTAGCGGCGAAAAGCACGTATGGCCCGCGCTCGCATCCCCCCGGTTGCCCCGTCCCGGCAACGCGGGAGACATTGCCGGGTCGGTTCGGCCCAGCCCTCCCCCGAGCTCCGGAGTGTTCGAAATGGCAGATGACAAGGTCGAGGTGCAGGCGACACCCTCGGTCGCCGGCGTCCCGGCCAAGCCGGTAAACGGTGGAGCCCCAATATCCCGCCGAACGCTGATCGGGGGCTCGGCAGGCGCGCTCGGCGCCAGCCTCCTGACCGGGGCCGGCCTGACGGGAGCCGCTCGCGAGGAGCCCTGGCCCACTCAGTCCGACACCGACCTCGTGCCCGAGACCACGCGGACACAGGGCCGACCCGCAGGGCGATTGGGTGAGCGGTCCCGACACGAGCCGCTCGAACGACATGTCCGAAGAGTCACGTCGTCCGGCACGCCCCACGGCCGTCTGCACGGAATCATCACCCCGTCGGACCTTCACTACGAACGGCACCACGCCGGCATCCCCGACGTGGATCCCGATCAGTACCGGCTCCTGGTTCACGGCATGGTGGAACGGCCGATCGAGCTGACGCTGGCCGACCTCAAGCGCATGCCGTCGATCTCCCGGATCTACTTCCTGGAGTGTTCGGGCAACTATCCGACCCGCGCCCCCGCCGAGACCCCACCGGGTCTGGTCGCCCCGCTCACCAGTTGCAGCGAGTGGACGGGCGTGCCCCTGTCGGTGCTCTTCCGGGAGATCGGAGTGCGGCCCGAAGCGACCTGGTTCCTCGCGGAAGGCCAGGACGGCGCGGTCATGGGCCGCAGCATTCCGATTGAGAAGGCCTGGGACGACGCCATGCTCGCCTATGGCCAGAACGGCGAGCCGCTCCGTCCGGCGCAGGGCTACCCCGTCCGCCTGTTCAATCCCGGCTGGGAGGGCAATACCAGCGTAAAGTGGCTGCGCCGTCTGGAGCTGGCGGACGGCCCCTTCATGACGCGGGACGAAACCTCCCGTTACACCGAGCGCATCCGCGACGGAAAGATCCGCCAGTTCAGCTTCGTCATGGACGCCCGCTCGCTGATCACCAGCCCCGCGTATCCCGACCGTGTCGAGACCGGCTGGACCGAGATTCGGGGCATCGCCTGGAGCGGACGCGGAAAGATCGCGCGCGTGGACGTGAGCGTAGACGGAGGCCGCTCCTGGACCGAGGCGGACCTGCAGGACCCCGTGCTCCCGAAGGCCCACACGCGCTTCAAGTTCCTCTGGAACTGGTCCGGCCGCGACGCCGTGATCATGAGCCGGGCCGTGGACGAGACCGGGTACGTACAGCCCACGCAGGCCGAGCTGATCGCGGCGCGGGGCCTCCGTACCTCGTACCACATGAACCCCATCACCGGATGGCGGGTGCGGTCGGACGGGACCGTGCTCTACCGGACACAGGAGTGGAGCGAGTGAGCGCCCGAAGCCGATACCGTCGGACGACCGGCGGGGGCGCGGCGGGCGTGGCCGGCGCGTTGGCGCTGATCCTGACCGCGGTGGTGGCCTGTGGGCCCACCGACGCCGAGGATGTCCCGCCGGTGCAGACGGACACCCTGACGGACGACCATGCAGCCCCGCCTCCGCCCACCGCTCCGGCCCGAGCCGCCTCCGAAGCGGTCCCCACGCTGTTCGGGTTCGGCCGGCCCGCGGACTCCGCTCGGCTGGCCGCGTGGGACATCGACGTCATGCCCGACGGCCGAGGGCTCCCGCCCGGATCTGGGTCGATCGAGGCCGGTGCGGAGGTCTATGCCACGAGCTGCGCTCCCTGCCACGGCGATGCGGGTCAGGGCGGCCCCAACGACCGTCTGGTAGCGGAGGAGGACGATTCCGGGCGCGCCATCGGCGCGTACTGGCCCTACGCTAGCACGCTCTACGACTACATAAGGCGGGCCATGCCGTGGGACCGCCCCGGGTCCTTGTCGGACGATGAGGTATACGCGGTCGTCGCCTGGCTGCTCTATCAAAACGGCCTCATCGAGGAAGGCGTCACGCTGGATGCGGAGACTCTGGCCGGCGTGACGATGCCCGCGATGGGGCTTTTCGTGCCCGACGACCGCGAGGCGTATACCGCCGTCCGCTAGCGGGCCGGGCGTTCGGCGGGACGCCCGGAAAAGCCTTCGCCCAGGTCCTTCGCTCGGGGGCAGCCGGGGCGGCCCCACGTCCGGTTTCCGCGGGTAAATCCGCGTAATGTCAGGTGCGGAAGTGCTGTGACGGCATGTCGTAAGCAGGAATACATGGAAACGCTGGATTTTCGGACGTGCTCAGTGCTGGTCGCCGCTTGCTTGGCCGCATGCGGACCAGTGGCGCCCGAGCCTCCCGCACCGACCCGCGCGCCAGAGCTGATTGAGCCCCATTGGGACCAGGCCTGCTTCCCCGTTCTGGGCAATCCACCGTTCACTGAAGTCGAGCTGTTCAATCTGGCCTCACTCGACTCGCTATTAGCGACCGTCCGGTACCAAAAACCCAAGGACCGCACGGAAATCGCGCTGCACTACGGACTGACCGGAGCCCCAACGGTTCCTGGCGTGCTCCGCTCCGACCTGAGCTCCGCAGATACCGAAAAGTTGCGCACGTGGACCGAACGGTCCGCCCGCCCGCTGGACCGCCTCTTGGAGCCGCTCCGTCTCCGGGTCGTCATCGCTCCGGGCCACACCGGCCTCCACGTCACGCTGGCGCTACAGTGCGTGCCTCACGCCGAGCACGGAGACTCGTTGGCTCTGCCGCTCCCCGAGGGAGTGAACCATGGAGGGCGGGCGTGGTGACCTCGCCGAACGGAACGCCGCGGTCGTCGACGTGACGGTAGACGCGGCCGGAACCGTGACCGACATGTCCTTCCGGGAGGGCGACCCGAGCGTACACGACCGCATTCGGACCCTTCTCACCGAGACCCTCACGTTCCGGCCGGGCCTCCTGAACGGTGAGCCAGTGGACGCGGAGATCACGCTGACGTTCACGTTCGACCAGCCGGCGGGCGGCGAACGCCCAATTCCCTAACCTCCCCTTCCAAGGGGTGTTGCGGCTCTGCAGCACCGCCCGGACAGGAACGCTTCTTGCCCGTTCTCGCGCTTCAGTCGCACCCATGTATTACTCCGCCCGCACTGGGCGAAAGCAGTCATACCAAGCCGCATATGACCACCAACGCACCCGCCACGACGGCCCGCGATGGAGCGCGCAGATCCGCGAAGCCCAGACGGATCCATCCCCACGTCGAGCACATTCTCACGCACCTGAAGCGCACCAAGAACGGGCAGATCACGATCTCCAAGCCCGAAGAGGTCTATCTGGGACACGCCTGCGACTCCTTCCTGTGGGAGCTCATCGGGCTTCGACTGGAAGGCAATCCCAACCCGATCCTGGGATGCATGTACTTCCGGCGTCACGACTTTCCCGGAAAGGCCCACGCTCGGGAGAGCCTGGCGACCTATCTCTCCAATCCGCCGTCCGAGATCACCAGCTCATCGCTGGCGGTGCCGATGGGCGCCGTGCCGGTGCTGCTCCCGCGCACGACGGAGACGGTCCCCGGATTCCTCAAGAACGTGGCGATGGGCAACCTGCCGCAGCCCGTCTACCTGGACCCCACCCGCATCGAGTTCGCCTGGGACTTCCGCACCTACAACCCGTACGGCATCGAAGCGCTGAAGCACCGGGCGGATGCGTTGCGCGAGCGGATCATCCGCACCGGACGGGGTCACATCATCCGAGGCATGTCCCACGAGCTGGTGCAGCCGCTCGGCGGCAGCCGCCGCTTCGTGGCCATCAAGGATCCCCAGCAGCTCGTTCCGGAAGGACGTATCGGGCTCCCCGCCCTGGCCGTGAATCGATCGTTCGTGGCCATCTCCGCCGACATCACGGACCAGACCACCCGTTTGGCCGCCGCCAACTGGTTCCCGTTCTCGATGAACTCCGCGTCCCGAAAACACGTATTACTGGGATAGCACCGTCGCCGGCATCCCCAAGCATGCGGCCTCGCGCCGAACGCTCGGGTTGAAGCTTCGGGGGCGACGGGTTCGTACGGAGGGTCGGGACCAGACCGGGCCGCTGGCGGCTCGTCGCCAAACGACTGAGGGATCATGACCGATCGACAACGCATACGCTGTCACGCCATCATTCACGGTGCTTCGGCCTCTGCGGGTGCGGTAGGTGCGGGATTCGCGCAGCTTCCCGGCGCCCACGCGGTGTTGATCGTGCCCATCCAGGTGGCGATGATCGCCGCTCTGGGCAGGGTGTTCGGCCTGGAGGTGACCAAGACGGCGGCCCGCTCGGTCATCTACGCCACGCTCGGCACCATGCTGGGCCGCGGAGCGACGACGGTGCTTCCTCGGTTCATTCCCGGAGTGGGGAATGTCTTGAACGCCACCGTCGCGGCTGGGATTACCGAGGCGTTGGGGTGGGCTTTGGCTCAGCAGATGGAAGTGGGCGAGTTTAATAGCTGAGCGGGGGTGGGGGTGGATCGTAGACGGTTAGTTACGGGTTGTTTGGCGCTTGGCTGGCACTCTATGGCTTCTCAGGGCTCCGTCCGGTCCAAACCACCTCGACGATCTGCGCTCGATGCCCTGAATCGTAAGTACCCTCGGGGCCTTGGATCTCGACACATTCTGTTCCTCAAGGTTGCGGCTCGGCAATCCACTGCCCTTCTTAGACCGACTAAATGACTGGACCGCCGGGGGACGGAGCTCCGCCAGTGGGTCGGGACGCTCGCCGGAATGCAATCTATCCGCACGCACCAGCACGTACGATTAGTGGATCTCGGTGGGGCTGAGGATTAGACTAAAGGGAGTTATGCAGTTCCGCGTGTGGGTTATTGACCGGTAGGGCCTGCTGCTCTCTACGTCGAGATGAGCGGAGGTATACGTAGGCGACGAGCGCGGCCACCGGTAAAGGCGTGGAACTCCTTGGCGACGTCGATCGGGCACCGCTGGCGATCCCGCTTCTCACAGCACTCTTCGTATGGGCGAAGCCCGCCGCACCCACACAGCTCACCGGATACCGTTTCAGTGAGTCTCTCGAATGTGGTGTGCAGGATTTGACGTCCAGGCCAAGTGCCGACTCTTCTGAGGTGTAGATGTCGGACCGCCCAAACGGTCGTCATGTCGAAGAGCTCCACCAAGGGAGATCCGAGGGTCCAGCTCATGTCCCGCGCCTCGAAGACGCAGGCCGAACCATCGTAGTTAGTGTGCCGTGGGCCGATCCGGACCCCACCGTCCCACCAGGCCCAGGTGACGATTAGGCACTTGCCATCCGTGAGTGAGAGGTCCGTCACAAGGTGGGCGGGGTCGAGCAGCCCCTCGACCAATCCGGCGGTCCAAGAGATCCTGATACGATCTGGAGTGGGACGAACGCACGTGTCGTACGCCCGCCCCACTCGCTCCAACTCGTGCCGCCCGCGTTCGGTCAGTTGACCCTCGCTGATGAACGATGCGGCTTCACCGGCCGACCCTTCGGAGGCCGACGTGGCGGTCTTCCCTTGCCCGGCGGTGGGCCCGTGCCCTCGTCCGGCCTCGGGTCTTCTCTGGAATGGGACACCGTTGGTCCTCTCTTTGCTCGGGAACGGAGTATGAGGAAGGCGGGCCTTCCCGAGCTGAACGAACCCGCCATCCATCACTTCGGGATAGGCGTCTCGACTCATGTCGCGGCCGATTGCCTCCAAAAGCTTGTAACCCTCGCTTCGAGCCTTGTGCACTCGCTTCATCTGTGAAACATTATGGTGAAATAAGGCGCCCCTCGCGGGGCGCGCCATCCGTGAAGCACCGCGCCACAATTTAAGCGTCCGTTGGCGCGGCCACAACCCGGAGGCACGGTGAGCGAACGCCATTTGGATCTCGATCTATTGGCAAAGCATCTCCAAAGCAGACTCGAAGAAAAGGACCTCTCGGTCCGCCGCGCGGCCAGCCAGATCGGCTGTAGCCCCGCTACCCTGTCGCGACTTCTCCTCGGCACTGAATCCGACTTTCAGCCGGACACTCAGATTCTCATGAAGGCGGCGTCATGGGTGGGGAAGAGTCTTTCGGATTTCGAGCCGAGCGGTGCCCCGACCGAGACGAGCATCGCGGACGTCGAAGTCCATCTCAGGGCACTGCCCGGGTTAAGTTCCACGGATCAGGAAGCGTTGGTGGCTATGGTGCGAGCGGCTTATGGCGCGGCGAATCAACTACGCAGCGAGAAGGGCTCGGGGGGGCAAGGGGCTGATCCCTCCGAATAAGAAGCAGTGGGACGCCGAGCACAACGGACTCGACGTGAGGGACGCATTAGGACTCACCCTGGACATTCCCTTGGAGCCCTCGGCAGCTTTTGCGCTCCTCAACAGAGTGACCGTAGCGCCACATGGGGCGATTCCGGCCGCTGATATCCATCTAGAGCATTTTCGCGGCGCAGCGTCGGGTAGTTGGTCCGGGATCGCTGTGCGTCTTCCGGATGGGCATGAGCTGGTCTTCTACAACGACTCCCACCCTGAGACCAGGATCCGAGCCACGCTGATGGAGGAGTTCTACCACCTATGGCTTGAGCATCCCCGGAGTATTCTTCGCGCGCTCGGGACGGGGGACAGCAGAGGTCGTAGCCATGATTCGACTGTGGAGTACGAAGCGTACTCGAGCGGTGCGGCTGCCCTGCTTCCTTACAAGTCGTTGCGGGCGTGCCTAGATGCCGGAGAGAGCGTTCGCTCAATCGCGGCTGGTTTTCACGTGTCGACCGACCTTGTTGATTTTCGACTGAAGGTTACCAAGCAATGGAAGCGACGGGGTCGAGGATGAGAAGGACGGGCGGGCTCACCCTGAACGAATGGGCTGATGTTTTACAGAGAGTGACGGGTTGATTCTTTACAGTTCAGGATCTTCTTCTCTTGCGTTGACGGACGTCCATGATGCGGTAGTCGGCTTCGTCGAGCCAGCCGAGATGAACGGGGCCGAAGTAAACGGACCAGACGCCCTCTCCCACCTCTTCTAGTCCCACCTTTTTGCGGGAGAGTAGGTGCGAAACGAAAACCTTGCGAGCGTTCCAGCGGATGGTCGAGTCTTGTGAGACGCGCCGGACTTCGAAGTGGTCTGGATAGGTGATGGGCTCGAGGTGTGTCGGGAAGGGCCGAGGGGAGGGAGAGTAGACGGCTGCTGGGGTCTGGAGATCGAGGGCTTCGTGCGGCCGCTCTTGGTTGTAGACGTCACGGAACTGGTCGAACCGGCGCTGCTGTGCGCGAAGGCTTTGCCGGGGCGGGTTGGCCGTACGGGCCTTGAGCGGTCGGTGCATGCGTTCGTGGCGGCCGTTCTGCTGCGGCTTGCCGGGCTCGATCAGCTCGGGCGCGATGCGGAGCTCGACCCACCAGACGGAGAGCTGGGAGAGCCGAGCGATCGCATTGGACGCGAAGGGATGGCCGTTGTCGGTGCGGATGCGGTCAGGGAGCCCGAACTCGCGGAAGAGCCTGCGGAAACGGCGGATGGTGGCTACGAGATCGAGCCTGGTGAGCGCTCGGCACTCGAGTAGGAAGCGGGAGTGTCCGTCCTGGACGGTGAGCGGATAGCACAGTGACCCGTCTCGGGTACGGAACTGGCCCTTGAAGTCCGCGGTCCAGGTGGCGTTCGGTCGATCCATACGCCCTATGGGAGGCCCAGGATGCTCACGCCTGCGTCTGGGCTTCTTGTGCTTCACGAGCCCGTGCTGTTTCAGGATGCGCTGGACGGCATCGACGGAGGGAGCATGCCCGAACTCACGCCTGAGGATGGGTCGGAGTTTCTTGGCTCCCCAGCCACGGCGCTTGCGGAGCTCCAGGATGCGCTCGACCACGGGTTCGGGGGTCGCATGCGGACAGGAGTGGGGACGGTGCGAGCGATCGTGAAGGGCATCGAGGCCACCCGTCCGGTAGCGCTCGATCCAGAGGTAGCCCGTAGGACGAGAGATGCCGTACTTGCGTGCAGAGCTCGGAGTGAGAGAGGAAGCTGCGTTCAGCTTCGAGGACGAAGCGGGCTCGTTCGGCAACCACGGTTGAGGTTCTCCAGGGCATCGGGACCTCCGCTGAGGGAAGCCCACAGGCTACGGTGGAGAACTGTAAAGCATCAGCCCATTACCTTCTGTAAAGGATCAGCCCAGACCGTACCCCCGAAACCGCCTGACAAGCGATTGCTACTGACGCGGAAGAGCTAGTGGGTACGCTTCGCTTGTCATGGTCAGTGCCGCGTAGCAGAATCGCAGTCAGTTAGGACGCTCCTCTTACTTCTTCTTGGTCCCCTTCTTCCTGGCACGAGCCGACTTCTTCGGCTTCTGTGCCAGCGCGCTGCCAGCCGCTGACTTGGAGGCTTTGCTTGTCCTTCCATCGCGCAAGGTCTTTGAAGCGGCGGTGGCGGCCTTCTTCCCAGTGGTCTTCTTTGGTGCCTTTCTCTGAGATAGTGCACTACCCGCCGCCGACTTCGACTTCTTGCCTGTCGTCCGACTCTTGAGAGTCTTCGAGGCAGCCGTTGCCGCCTTCTTGCCGGTAACCTTCTTCCGAGCCATAGCAGTACTTTTCCCTTTTCGTGGACGAGTCGCCAACGCGGCCGGTGGCACATCCGCAAGCAACCCAAACTGGTCGATCTCAACGACTCCTTCTGGGAAGCGAGCCCGAATCTCAAGCTCTCCACCCATGGCCCGCACAAACCGACGCACGGTGCTGATGTACATGTCGGTGCGGCGCTCGAGCTTTGACACGGTCGCCTGGTTCAGGTCTAGGATCTCCGCTAATTCCTCCTGGGACAGAGATCTAGCCTTCCGTAGGCCCTTCAAGGGAAGAGCTCCGAGCAGTTCTTCTGTACGCTGCCTGACACGTTCCTGTCGCTCTGCGGACATCGCATCGACAAGCGTGCTGAAGTTCTTTGCCATCAGATCAGTCCCTCCCGGGCGATAGCGTCCAGGTATTCGTCGTACAGCTTGTCAGCCGCAGGTACGAACTCATCATACCACCGGTCGTTCCCCGTCTTGTTGCCGCCAATCAGCAGGATGGCAACACGGCGGGGATCGAACGCGTACAGGGTACGATGAGGCTCACCCTTCACTTGCACCCTCAACTCTCTCATGTGGCTGTGCCGTGATGTTGAGATCCCACTCGAGTACGGATGCGGAAGCTGCGGGCCAAGCTGCTGGAGCATGCCCACGACTGCTGCGATCTCTTCCTGAGCCGTCTCCGAAAGGGATTCGAACCACGCACCCCACTCGTCCGTGTACTCGACTTCCCATTCCATGCAGAAAATATGCCACGAAATGCATATGCATGTCAAGGCATATCGGGCGAACTTCCTAACATGCCGTTGAATCTGTCACCCGCATTTGAACGGTATGTACCCGGCGGGTGCACAGAGTTGATTGGCGTCAGCTCGGTCGGTCCACCGGATGCACCCGCGTCTCATGTGCCCGCACCTATAAAGCGCTCCTGGTCAAGGGTACGCAGGTCCCCCGTGACCCGGGTGAGCGGGTCAGCAGCGAAGCGCGGAGCTGAGGTGTCGAAGTCATCTGCAGCGTTGAACGAAGTCCAGCGTGTCATCGGTTGTGGAACGACTCGAGCTCGGATCAGCGGCGAGTCACGGGAGGTGACTCGAGCACCTATGCGGGTTTCGCCTCAAACGGGGACGGCCCATGATCTGTCATTCGAGTGCATGGGGGGCTCAGTCAGCTTAGAGAACGTCGGCGGCGCGACATGCGAGCGCTCGAGCTCACCCCAGCGTTCTGTCGGTCAAGCATGGCTCCAGACCTCCCCGGTGCGGAGCATGGCATGCACGACGCGCGCGAGCTTGCGGGCCGTCGCGATGCGGGCAACTCGCCAGCCCACGCGTTCCTTCTGAAGTTCGTAGTACGTCGTCAACGGGCTGTCGGGCGCGAAGCGGCAGTGGCAGAACGCAGCCTGCACGAACGCGTTCCTCAGCCAGCGGTTTGCGCCGGCCGGAATCGAACCGTACCGAACCGACTTGCCCGAGCGTGAAGAGACCGGAGCCAGTCCGGCGTAGCTCACCAGGTGCTTCGGCAGCTCGAAGCGCGTGATCGGATCCGTCTCACTGACGATCAGCAGCGCGCGGTAGGCTCCGATGCTGGGGATTGTCTCGAGCAACTGGGCGGCGGGGATCTCACGACCATGCGTGCGATCCGCCAATCGAGCATCTTGATCATCTCGGTCACGACATCGATCAGTCGTTCGTGCGTCTCGACCAGACACTGCTGCTCCGGCCCCAACAACGGCCATGCTTCGGAATGCACCCACCGCCGCCCGGCCTGCGTGAGCAGTTCGCCTCGCCTCAGGCTCAGCCCCACCGAATGCAGCTCCGCGTCGATCGCGTCGTCTTGTAGTTCGACTCCGCGATCGCTCTCAGCTTTTTCGGATGCGCGAGGACCACGTGCACATCCGTGCTCTCGAGCCGGTCGTAGATCCAGGGCCATGAGCCGCTCGCTTCGACGACCACCTCGAGCGGTGCGTGAGCATCGAGCAGATCGACCAGCTCGTCTGCGTCCCCATTGCGGATCCGCTCCGGTCCCGCCACGCGCCGACCGTCGTTGCCGACGATCGTCACCACCACGTACGTTGAATGAACATCTAAGCCTGCGACCTTTCGCATGGTTGGTCTCCTGGTTTGGCGTGGCCGCAGACGGTCTTCGACACCCGTTACGGTGGTCCGCGCTATGCCCGGAGGCCAGCCGCGCTTTATAAGGTCAGCTTAAATGCATAACCGTTATGCTGCACAAGGATCTTATCCGGCGCGGGGTGATCAATCATGAGCGAGTCCACGTCACCGAAGCGTCCCGGTATGAAGGTGGCGACCGGCTTCCTCTTCACGATCGTGGCGAGCTTGCTGGTTGGGGACTTCCTCGACGAGACCATACACATCGTGAACACGGCTCCTGCCCTCTTGACCGTCGTAGTCCTACTCGGTGTGGCCGTGAACCTGTTTCGCATCGTTATCGACCACTTTGTGTACTACGAGACCCACGAAGCGGACTCTGCGGATTGGCCCGTATATCGCTGGCGGCTCGTCCTAACGGTTCTGGAACTTGGCGTACTCCTTATGTGCTACGACCTGGTCTATCAAGTAAACCTGGCGAGTATCGAAGCAGCTGGAGGGGTATTCCCCCAGTATGGTGCAAAGCGAATTCTATTTGACTTTGGCTTGGTGGAGTTGATCTGGGTGATTTGGGACTTGGCCTATATACGCTCTGCTCGCGCACTTCAGCGGCAACCCGAAGCTGCCGACAGGGCTGAGGATGTTCCCTTGCCAGTGAAGGACTGGCTGACCATGAATTTATTCTGGGGATTCACTTTTGTCGTTTCGACCTGGGTCCTGTTCGCCGATGGCGATGCTATGCTGCGGCAGTCTCCCGTGAACGAGGCACAGGGCTTTGCGTTCCTAGGCTTGGCAGTAGCCTGCGCGGTGTCGTACGTGCTTCGTACTCGGGTTCACTATTCTCGAACCTAATAGGCGTGCAGCCTAACCTGCGGTTGCTGCTGACGCGGTGCCTTGGTCGGTGGGGGGCGCTCGCCTTGCAGCGGGCACACACGAGCGACCAGTATTGCCGCGCAGCAGAACCGCCAACCGTTATGCTGCTCAAGGAGGATCGGCAGTGTCAGGATCCGAGCAGTTGACAAAGCTGCGGGCACGGGCCGAGCATCTCCTCGACCGATTCGTAGGACTGCGCGGCAAGGTCGCCATGCTTCGACCTCTTGCCTACGATTCAGAGTTGGAGCACCGGATGACCACCGGCCCCCAGGTCCTCGGTCATGGCATTCTGAAGAACACCCTCTTGACAAGCTGCGTAATGGATCTCTGCGGTTTGACTCTGGACTCGGGTAGCCGCGCGCCAAGCGTGAACAACATCATAGATACCCTGTCTGACGGGGACCTACACGACCAGCTTCAACATGATTTCTCGACGTGGGATGTTCCCACGGACGATAGTGAGGATCCTGCAGTTCTCCAGTTACTTGATAGCAACTGTGTGCGAAGCGGGCCTTGGGGGCCGGGATATCGGGATCCCAGTGGGCTCCGTCGCGAACCATGGCATTGAGGATGACCAGCAGCTTCCTCATGCACGCGGTAAGGGCGACCTTGGGAGGCTTCCCCCGTTCCCGCAGCCGCGTGTAGAACGCACGGATCACTGGGTTACGCTGGCTCGCAGTCAGGGCAGCCATGTACAACGCCACGCGCCCCGAACGGCGGCCTCCCCACACCATGCGCTTCCCTCGAAGCGTGCCGGAGTCCCGGTTCAGCGGCGCGACGCCGGCGAGTGCCGCGATCGCCCTGCGGTCCAGCTGTCCGAGCTCGGGCAGCTCTCCGATCAGTGTGCGAGAGACGACCGGACCGATCCCGGGCACACTGCGGAGTAGATCCTCCTTCGCACGCCACACCGGACTCTCCTTGATCTGACCCTCGAGGTCCGAGTCCACCGCCTTGAGCTGACGCTTCAGCCACTCGATGTGTTGTCGGATCCCTTTCGCCACCCGCTTCGGCGCCATCTTCAGCCGGTTCTTCTCCGCCACCATCATCTCGATCAACTGGCGACGCCGCGCCAGAAGGGCCGTCAGTTCCTGGGTCTTCTCGTCGGGCAGCACCCGAACTTCGGGTCGGACTCGCTCGGCGAACAGCGCAAGCACCCGCGCATCGATGCGGTCGGTCTTTGCCAGCTGGCCCGTGGCCCGGCCGAAGTCACGCACCTGCCTCGGGTTCGCCACCACCACCGGCAGTCCTGCCTCGGCCAACGCTGCGACCGCCGGCGTCTCGTGACCACCGGTCGCTTCCAGAACCACCAACTTCAGCGGTCGCTTGCGCAGCCGTTCAAGAAGCGTCGCGATCCCCGACTCGTCGTTCGAGACCGTCCACGCCTCTTCTCCAACTGCGACTTCCAGCTCCGCCTTGGAGACATCGATCCCTACGTACGCCGCGGACTCCGACATGGCGCTCTCCAGACCGAGGGAACGTTGACCGTGCTCCGTCCTTCCTTGCAGATCCGGGCTCCATCCGCCCCTACAACTGTTCGGACTCGTCACGATCTTCAGAGGGGCGGCGCCCTCGCTAACAATCGGTCTCATGGACCTTAGATGGGTCGGGCTACCGCTCCCCCTGAATCCTACCATCCTACCTCGTCGCCGTCATACAAAGATGGAAGCCGAGGAGGTTGCTAAGCGCCGATCAGAGTTCGACAACCGATGGTCGGGCGTCCAGGCGAACTGGACGAAGCTCAGCCAATCAGAGGTGCTCGACGACTTCACGACCTGGCGAGACAAGTTGATCCCTCACGCTGACCTGTATCACGAGAACGGGGTATATGGATTGCTAGACTTGGCCTCTCTTGGTCTCAAGTGGGGAGATCTTGAGCGCTGTGTCGACGAGCTCCAGGAGATCGTTCAGTCAATCAACCTCCTCACGCGCAGCTCCGCCTTCGACTTCGACGGGCTCGCCAACCAGCATTCCGCAGCAGCGCGTGAGTTCTGGAGCGTGGTCAAGGCCGACTTGTCAGGTGGCGCAGCATGATAAGCCACTTGAAGCTGGCGGGACCACCGGGCGTGGCGGCTCAAGGCTCCGGTGTGCCGGTCAGATCAAACTGGGAGGGTTGCAGCCATGTGGATCCCGCATCCGTATGGGCAGTGATTGCCCGACCTTAGCGCGCCGGCCCTCCGGTCTCTTTGAAGGATTAGGTGCCCGATACCCGTAGACTCCTCGAGGGCTCGCGGTCGCGAGCCCCGCTCATCCTTGGCCTGAGAGGACGCCATTGGGTTGGTTGATTCCTGCCGCGGTCGTTCTGTTGATTGCGGTTGGCAGGGTAATCCTGGGGAGGGAGTTCAGGCGTCTCGAAGAGGACCGTGAGTTCGCACAGGCCTACCTCGGCGCCTTCCGCAGGTACTTGGCAGGCGATGGGGCAGACGCGGAGACCTATTCTTGGCTGGTCCACAGATCTCAGAAGCTGCAGCGCAAGATGGGATCCCACGGCATTGCCTCAACGTTTGTTGCACCATTCAATCAGCATACCGTAACGAACTATCGCATCATCCTGAACGCTCTCCCGGAGGTGCGGAGAGGGCTGTCGGACAGTATCCTGCGGTCGCTCGCTTCGGAATACGCGCAAATGATTCAAGAGGCCATCATCCGATATGATGGCGACCTCGACGATGCTCTGGATCAGGCACAAGGGTCGAAGCGGAACCCGTTCACAGCGCTTCGACAAGGCACTCAGGCCCTAATTCAAGCGCCTGCCTATCTTATGCACTGGCTTGGCCTCGCGCGCGGCCCATCGATGTCTTCCACGGGCATTGTGCTCCGGGTGTCCAGCGGGCTATTGGCGCTCTTTGGCTTGGCGTCTTCAGTGATATCGATTGTCGTTGGGTGGAGCGACTTCTTGGCGATTCTAGCCCGCGTATTCGGTTAAGCGTTGATGCTGACCAGCAGAATAACAAGCATTTGAAGCTGTCAGGACGACCGGGTGTGGCGGATCAAGGCCGCGCTAGCGTCGACTCGACCCAGAAACGGTACGTTGCATCCGAGTGGATCATGCATCCGGGGTGGCGGTGATTGCCCAGCGCTGGCGGGTACCGCAGCTTGAATGTGTGACCGTTATACGGAGCTTGAGCCAGTCGTTGGCACTGGGCGGATCACTCACCTCGACCGATCATCAGCCCTTCAGGCCTGCTGACCTCACAAAAGACGTCTAGGCCCAGCTTGAAGATGGTCGCGGTGATAGCGGCGGCGAGCGTACCACCCAATGGTCAGTCCGCCTAGAGCGGCGACGACCGCACCGCCCACAACCTTCTTGTTGACGACAGCCTGGATGCCAGACTCGAACCAGAGCTTGTACACGTCGTTCTCCGGGTCACACAATGACCGCCAGACGACCTGCTTCGCGGCTTCGAGGACTGTCCTTCCAACCTCCTGGTATTCGAAGCACGGTCGGAGAGATTCTGGGGCAGCCGATCCTCGAGGAATAGCACATGCGGAGTCGCCGTGAGCTATCGACCCCTCGGCTGCGACTCAGGTCGGTCAAGGCCACGGACGGTGACCTGCTCCAGCGTATGGACGCCGACCCACTCGCGATGGCCAACCTTGGGGGCATCCGAGATGCGGACGAGTCACACCGGTACGCCCAGGCGCAGGCTGACCACTGGGAGGCTCATGGCTTCGGCTGGTGGCTCGCCTTTCTCCGCGAGACCGATGAGTTCGTAGGCCGCGGAGGAATTCGCCATCTCCAGGTCGACGATCAACTCGAAGTCGAAGTAGGATACGCGCTTCGACCGGACTTTTGGGGTCGAGGGTTGGCCACGGAGCTCGCGACGACGGCGGTGGAAGTCGGGCTACAGGATCTGCGCTTACCCAAGCTCGTCGGAGTGGTGCTGCCAACGAACGTGCGTTCCAAGCGCGTTCTGACGAAGGTCGGGTTCAACCCGGGGAGGACGACGATCCACAAGGGTTCGAGGGTTGAGGTCTGGATCCGCCAACGGGAACCCGACGTACCTTGAGGTATGGTAGCTCGTGCGCGTTTGATCACCCCACAAGGAGCGAGGCGTGACCACACCGGAAGAGAACAAAGGCATCATCCGGCGTGCCGTGGAAGAAGGTGTGAACAAGGCGGACCTGGATTTCTTCCGCCGCACCTTGGCTGCCGACTACGCTCGGCACAGCCAGGCAACGACGGGGATGGAGGAGATCAAAGGAATCGATGCCATGCTGGAGTTCCTCAGGCTGAACTTCACGGCTTTCCCGGACTGGCATGAGGAGATCGAGCTCATGATCGCCGAGGGCGATCTCGTCGCCTACATCACCACGGGCACCGGAACGCAGACCGGCCCGCTCGGCGATATTCCGGCCACAGGTAAGTCGATAGAGGTCACCAACTTCATCGTACAGCGCATCGCCGACGGCCGAATCGCCGAGACATGGATCGGGTGGGACAATCTGGCAGTCCTCTCGCAGCTCGGGCTCTTTCCTTCACCGTAGATTCTGCGCGTGCACCTGCAGTGGGAGCACGGACACGGCGCGAGTCCAACCATCCCTCGAAATGGATGGTCGAACCCTTAGGAACGGCCGCAGCGAGACGGTCGGCGTTCGGCGCTCGGAATGTCAACAACAGTGGGGGTTTCATGCTGATTCGGCGGGCTTGGTGGCTGTGCATCGCCCTTTGTGTGTTCGCCGTGCTGCCCCTTACGGCTCAAGACGTACTCCTCACCGGCCTGGCATCGCGCATCGAGGCGGTGCAAACGAGCCTGGGGCCCCGTGGAAACGTGGATCCGGAGGTCCGCTGGACACTCGCCGAGCGCATGGCCCACTACGGAGTCGCCGGCGTCAGCGTCGCCGTGGTTGAGGACGGCGAGCTGCTCTGGGCTAGAGGTTTTGGCGTCAAACAGTCGGGCGCCGACGAGGCGATCGATCCCGAGACCGTGTTCTCCGTCGGGTCGGTCAGCAAAGTGGCCACCGCCGCGATCACGCTACGACTCGTGGACGAGGGGCGGCTGGACCTCGATCGTGACGTCAACCACTACCTGCGGCGATGGAGCGTGCCGGCCAATCGGTTCACAAGGGAGGAACCGGTCACGCTGCGCCGAATCATGTCGCACACGGCGGGACTGACGGTTCACGGGTTCGCCGACTACGAGCCGGGTGAAGAACTCCCGAGCATCGTGGACATCTTGGACGGTGCTCCCCCTGCGAAGAACGACCCCGTACGGGTGGATCAGCTTCCGGGCTCCGCGTTTCGCTATTCCGGTGGAGGCACGACTGTCCAGCAGCTCGTGATCGAAGACGTAACCGGGCTGGACTTCGAAGACGCAGCTCGTCGCTACCTGTTCGAGCCCTTGGGGATGAGCCGGAGCTCCTTCCTCAACCCGCTGCCGGCAGCGCATGGCAATATCGCCCGTGCCCACGGACGAGACGGTTCGCCTGCGGCCTTACCGCGCGGTTGGGAGGCCATGCCGGAAGCCGCCGCCTCGGGACTCTGGACGACGCCCAGCGACTACGCGCGACTGATCATCGCGCTCATCGAGTCCTATCACGGAGAGGGCGAAACCTTCCTGACGCAGGCCACAGCGCGGGACATGATGACCGAGGTTCCGCCGAGCATCTTCGGTCTGGGCCCGGAGGTGGGTGGCGAGGGTATGACGCGAAACTTCGTCCACGGGGGCGCCAACAACTCCTACCGCGCCTTCATGGCGGGATACCTGAACGAGCTCGGCGGCCTCGTGATTTTCACCAACGGGACCCGCGGACGCGAGTTGATCGGTGAGATTCGTCGGGCGATCGCGATGGCCGGCTGGCCCAGCCACTAGGGTGTTGCGGATACGGATGAGCATGACGTCCATGAGAGCGAGTGTTCGACAGGCTACGACGAACTGGTTCGTCGCCACCATCGCGGCATGCCTCGTCGGAATGACGGCGTGTGCTAGCCTGGCCAACGGGACAGGCAACCTCGATGCTCAGCTCGCCGAGCTGGGCTTCTTCGACTATGCGTCGCCAGATCACGCTGCGTCGGTACGCGAGGCCATTCGTGCGGACGGATGGAGCGGCATCTTCACCGACGACAGCCGGTTGTTCTTTGCGGACTCCGAGGATCTGGCTGAGGGCGGCGTCCAGTCGTTCTTGTCCGAAGTCTCGGACTTCCTAGATGGGCAGGGTGTGAGGATCGACTCCGTCTCCTCCACCTACGAGTACGTGGCCTATCGGGTCAGGATCAACGGCGTGGAACACGTGATTTGGGACGAGTCGGACGTGTCTCGTAGCGATCGTGATCCGGGTTGGCTCTGGGGAATCGCAAGTTATCGGACGCTCGAGCTGGTCAATCGCATGTTGTCGGACGCGGGATCGTCCGAGCGGGCATACGGCATCTCGGGTGGGAATGACTTCCTGGTGATGTTCGTTACGAACCCCTGTTCAGTGCCATCACGGATCATCCGGACGCCGTGGCCGAGTTCGCGCCCTATGTCATGACCGACGAGTACCCGGCCTTCGGGATGCAACGCTAGCGGGGCGTATCCGACGTATCGTCACACCGAGGGAAACTCGGCACGCTTTCCCCGGGCCCACCTTCAAACTCAACTGAGCTCAGAAGCTCAACCACGGGCCGTTTCGCGAATCCCAGCCAAGCCCATCTGGAACTGGTCGATCGATGGAAAACGCGAGACGTAAGGCAGCTGCACACATTTTGGGAACGCCCGGTCCGGTGTCCGTCTTGAAGGAAGCGGCGCTGACCTGACGCTTGGGTCAGCCGCACGCTGGTGCTAGTCATGGCCTCATCTGGTTGCCAGCTGTGGCACGGTGTTCATGGTTGGGAGCCTTGGGGCGTGGCCGACGCTCTCTTCGTCTGGCTTGGATAATCTGGCGAGTGCTCACGCGGTTCTAGGTAGGGCTTCGTGTAGACCCACTCCCTGAGCGCCATGTGGTGAAGCGCTCGACCTTGCCCACGGTCTGTGTCGGTAGGGTCGCGTCGGGCTGTACCGCATGGTAACACCGTGACACTGGCTCCACTTGGGTTGCCACGCTCCCGGCGGCGCTTGCCGTGGATACGGCGTCCGACTCCGTTAGTTCGTCCGAGCGGCTTGATGCCGACGGGGACGAGCTGGCCCAGCCAAGACCCATCTAGAAATCGTGATGAATCTCGAGACGCAGCAGACCGCTCCGACAGCGCCCCGGCTACTAACGAAGCCAATCGTTTCCTGGGCCATGTACGATCTGGCGAACACGATCTTCTCTATGAACATCGTGTCCTTCTTCCTGTCCCTATGGATCATCGACGTCAGGGGTGGCACGGACACGATGTGGGCAAGAGCCAACAGCATCTCCATGCTGGCGATGCTGTTCACAGCACCGCTGCTGGGTGCCCTATCTGATCGGGCGGGACGCCGTCTACCGTTTCTGCTAACCAGCACACTCTCGTGCGTAGTACTCACTGCTTTCCTCGGCCTTCCCGGGACCCTGGGGACGCTGCTGCTGTTCGTGTTCGCCAACTACTTCTTTCAGGCGGGGCTGGTCTTTTACGACGCACTTCTACCGGTGGTAAGCGTTCCCGAGAACCGAGGTCGTGTCAGCGGCTTCGGCGTTGGGCTTGGATACGTCGGTTCCTTCCTTGGGCTCGGCGTTGGATTCTTGTTGCGCGACGCCTACGGATACGAATGGATCTTCCGTGCTACAGCCTTGCTGTTCCTTCTATTCGCAATCCCCCTTTTCGTTTGGGTTCGGGAACCCTTCGATGGGAACCACCGGCACCGAGGCGTAGATGTTCTCGGCGCATTTCGCCAGGTGAAGGCCACCTTCAGGCAGGTTCGCAATTATCGAGGGCTGGGTCGCTTCCTCGTTGGTCGAGCGTTCTACACCGACGCCGCCAACACTCTGATCATCTTCATGGGCGTCTACGCGGTGCAGAACGTGGGATATTCGGACCGAACCACCAATGTCCTGGTGATGGTCGCCGTGGCTGCGGCGGTGGTAGGAGGCCTGTTATGGGGGCCCGTTGTCGATCGCCTAGGACCACGGCGTACGCTCAATCTTGTGCTCTTTACCTGGCTGGTAGCGCTCTTCGCCGCCGCTGCAATCCCAATGTTGAACCTTCCGCGTGCACTCTTCTGGCTCGTGGCTTCGGCGGTAGGGATCGCCCTGGGTGGAACCTGGGCGGCGGACCGCCCCTACATGCTTGTTTTGTCCCCACCCGCCAGAATCGGCGAATTCTACGGCCTGTACAGCATGGTCGGGCGTTTCGCGGCGGTGGTAGGACCCGTGATTTGGGCGTTTGTAGCAGAGGATCTGGGTCTCGGTCGGCCCGCGTCGATACTCGTGCTCGCGTTCATGATCCTCATCGCGCTATGGGTGCTTCGCGGCGTTGACGACGAACCGCGGGAGTGGTCTCCGGAGGATCTAGGTTTCGCGGGGTCAGCTACGTAAACGTCGGAGCGTTCCCTTTAGCGTTCCACCGTCACCCCTGCGCCCGATCGAAGGATTGCAGAAGATCGCCGCGATCAGTCCAACTCAGGCCGCTCGCCGGCCAAGCCCCAGGGGAGGGCAACGCCTAACCTCAGATCCTGAGCGAATACAGTTCATCATGTCCGTCCTAATTGACACCGTAGCGTTGCGCGTCCGGCGCAACGCCACCGGACTTCTTCAGGGGGACATCATGGTCTGGCGATCCCTTGCGTTAGCTGTGGCTCTTGGCCTCGGCAACGTCCAACATGGTCACGGGCAGAACCGGTACGAGATGCAGGTCCGCCACCAGCTAACCATAGTCGAGACGTTCGCGGCTACCGCTGGATTTGAGACGACCCACGAGTTCTATGTCAGCTCGCTGAACGGCGATGGGGAGGATTCTTTCCGCGTGGAACTCCAGGAAGGTGTTGACTACCGAATCGTGACGTTTTGCGACATCGACTGCTCAGACGTCGACCTCTATCTTTACGATGAGAACGACCACCTGATTGACTCGGACACGGGTATCGACAAGGCACCGATTCTGAGCGTCACTCCGGCTTGGACAGGGCCTTTTCAGATTCGCGTGCGCATGTACGCGTGTAGTCAGGACCCTTGCTACTTCGGAATCGGTGTGTTCGGCTCGTCGTGATGGCGCAGATGAGCCGACACCGGAGCAGCTAACAGCTTCCGGTACAGCGGCGGCACGCGTAGTCGCGCGCGCAAGCCAGGTCAGGCCCCCGATTATGTGTAGAAGCGAGAAAGAACTTCTCGACGGGTTATAGGCTACGACATCGGTATCGATGAGACGCGAGAGATCGAGGTAAACGTCGTTGCCCGCCCGCCTACCGCACCGCCCGCATGATCGGATCCACCAGCACGCGGTTCATCCTCTCCCAGTACTCGGGGCCCCAGGTGGGGCCGCCGAAGGACCCACCGCTTCGCACGACGACCAGGTCGACGCTCGGCACGACGAGCACGAGCTGATGCCCCGCCCCGGCGGCGAAGAACGCGTCGTCCGGCACGGCGGGAAAATGCCGATTCGTGTTGGTGTGCCAGCCCACGCCAGGCGCCGGATTGCCTCCCAGCTCGGACTCGGGAGGGCTGCCGTTGTAGCCGGTAATCGTCTCGACGCTTTCGGGAGACAGGATCTGCTGCCCCTGGACGCTTCCGCCGTGGAGCATGAGCTGCCCAATGGCCACGAGCGCACGCGCGCTGAACTGCCCGCCTCCTCCCATGCGGTACAGCTCCAGGCCGTCCACCTCGTAGGACGTGCCGTCGCTGATGGCCCATTCGTCGTCCGGAATCGCGAGCGGCGCCATGACCCGTTCGGCGAAGAGCGTGGCCAAGTTCGGGTTGGGTGAGCCCGCGGAGGCCGCTGCCAGCCCATACGAAAACGCCGCGAATCCGGGATTGCTGTAGCGGTAGCCGGTGCCCGGCTCGAACACGGTCTGGGCCTGATCCAGCGCCACGTCCCACCGCTGGGCCTGAGGCCCCCAGAACGCTCCCTTCCACCCCTCCAGGTCGGTTCCGTATCGCGCACCGTCCGCCGCTTCGTCCAAGCCCGAGGAATGGGTGGCAAGCTGCCGGAGCGTGATGTGCTCGCGGACCGGATCCCCCCTCCAGCGCGGGATGTACTCGGCCGCGGAGTCGTCGAGACGTACGACACCGTCGTCCAAGAGGAGCGCCGCCAATAGACCTCCGACGAGGGCCTTGGACGCGGAGGCCGCATAGTGACGGGTAAAGGGTCCGTGACAGGGCGCATACGACTCATAGATGGTGAGATCTCCCCGCACCACCACGAACGCGCGGGTATCGTAGCGCCGCAGCTCCCGGCCCAGCTCGCGGAGGGCGGCCACGGAGAATCGGGCCTCGGGCGGGGTCGCCCAGGTCCAGGAGGGACCGCCGCGAGTGAGCCTCTGCATCGAATGCGGCACCACGCATCGGTAGGCTCCGGCCAGTCGCTGACTCGGAGTGTCGCCCGGCGCGATGAACAGCAGTATCGCGGTCGCGCCGACCAAAACAGCGGCCGTGACAGCCGCCCACCGCCGACGACTCACGTCGCCCGGGCCCCTTCAGTGCTTCCGGACGAGTGGGTGGTGGAGCGTACTTCCAGGACGTCGATGAAGCGTTGAAGCATGTACCGAGGTTGGCCTCCGGCCCCCACGGGGGCAAGCGGTCAGGCGCTGGCCGCGGCCTCCAGAATCACCGAACGGTGCTCGGATCCCATCCGCGCCCAGCTCCAGCCGGCCGCTATCTTCTGCGCTCGCCTACCCATGCGCCGGCGCGTAGCGTCGTCGTCGAGGATCGCCTGGATCGCCGCCGAGAGCGCGGACGGTTGGTCGGGCGCCACGAGCGTGCCGGCTCCACTTCCCTCGAGCACCTCCGGGATCCCGCCGACGGCGGTGGCGACCGCAGGCAGCCCGAAGGCCAGGCCTTCGAGCAAGGCCACGGGCAACCCCTCGGTGCGTCCGTTCCGCAGTCGGCGGGACGGCACGGCAATCAACGACGCCTCGGCCAAGAGCTCCGCCTTTCTGCCGGACCCCACACGCCCGTGGAACCGGACGCGGTCTCCGAGGGGGGCGGCCAGCCGTTCCAGCTCGGCCCCGGCCGGACCGTCGCCGGCAATGTCGAGCACCGCGCCATCGAGGCTCGCGAAGGCGCGAATCAGCACGTCCACGCCCTTGATCGGCGCCAGCCGGCCGAGGTACAGCACCCGCGCCGGGCCGTCCTCCGCACCGGGGTCGCGTTGGTGCTCCGCGGCAGCCGGAAGGTCGGCTCCCATGGGCAGGACCACGGTGCGCGCCTCCACACGGCGCCGGAGATCGGGCCGCAACAGTCCGAGAAAGCGGTCCCGGATAAACCGGGACGTGGCCACGACCCGCGTGGACGCTCGCGCCACCACCCGCGCCCAGCGTCGCCCGCCCGGAACAGCGGCCAACGCGTGCACGCCCCCGGAATGGAGCACGGTGACCAGCGGGATGCCCAAGCGCTCGGCGACCCGGGCTCCCACCAGCCCGCTGGGCACCGCCCAGTGGGCCACGATCACGTCAACGGCCGGACCCTCGGCCAACGCGCGACGCTCGAGGCTGCGCAGCAGCGACGGGACCTGGAGCACCCTGGTCGGCCGACGTCGCAGGTTCGCGGGAATGCCGTGGCCGCGCGCCAGATCTCCAGCACCGAACCAATAGGGCACGGCCGTGACGCGGCAGCGCCCGACCCGCTCGAGGGATTGGCCTCCGGGCGGGGCCGGCGTCAGGACGGTGCCGGGGAGGTCGAGCGCCTCCACGTAGCGGCGCATGAAGTGCGCCTCGGTGTCTCCCTCGTGCGCCGGAAAGCTGGAAGTGAGCAGGAGCGCGTTGGCCTCTCCCGCCGCACGCCTCGCCTCCCGCGGCGGTCCGGTCAACGAGCCAGTGGGCTTCGCGTTCGGGACTTCGCGGGGATGGGTCGGCCGGACAGCGGGTGAGATGCCGACTGCGCCCGCCGATGCCGTCGCTGGAGCGTCCAGGTCAGCCGTGCGAGTCGAGCCGCGTCGCGCATTCTGAGGTGACTGCGCTCGTCGGCGTAGAGGGTCTCGACCGGGACGTACGCCACCCGGTCCACGCCGACCGAGCCGACCACGCGGGCGAGGATGTCGTTGTACACGCCGTACGTGGGGTGGAGGGGCACGGCCTCCAGCATCCTGACCAGGTACCGGGCCATTGCGGTGTACCCGCAGTGCGCGTCGCGTAGCCTGAGGTCGCCTACGACCCTGGCCAGGTGCCAGGAGATGAGGCGATTGGCCCAGCGGCGCCCCCACGGCATGTCGGCCAGCGACGCGTCTCGATGGAAGCGGGAGCCCTTGGCGTAGTCCACCCGTCCCGAGGCCACGGGCTCCAGAACCCCGGGCAGATCTCCAACCGCCATCTGCCCGTCGGCGTCCATAGTGACGACGATGTCGGCCGCGGTGCCCAGCACCCGCTGAAATCCCGTGGAAAGGGCTGCGCCCACACCGAGCCGGCGGTCGTGTCTGTGGATGACCACCCTGGGGTCTCGGATGGCGGCGACCCGATCTCCCGATCCGTCGTCGCTTCCGTCGTCCACCACCAGCACACCGTCCACCCAGTCGGGCAGCCCCTCCAGGGTGCCGCCAACGTGCGACGCCTCGTTGTACATGGGCATGACGACCCACACGTGTTGACCGTCAAACACTCCGTCCCGCCAGCCTCATAAAGCGCTCCACGTCGGCCGCACCGATCTCTCCGAGGATCCAAGCCACGCCGGCGAAGATACTTGCCGAGAGCAGGGCTTCAAGCAGGAACAGGATTCCGGTCCACGGCAACCACACGCCGAACGCCACGGCCGCGGCCGCCGCCACGAGTCCCCGCACCACCGTGAGCGGGGTCAGCCAGGTGCCCCAGCGCCGTACGAGGTAGAGCGCCAACGCCTTCATGCCGACTGCGAAGGCGACGGTGGAGGCCCACGCCGCTCCGGTCATGCCCAGGTGCGGGATCAGCGTCCAGCAGAGGAGTCCCTGGAGCGACAGCGCCGCGAGGGCCGCCGCGAACGAGAGGCCGGGCCGGCCGGCCGCGTTCACGATGGCGGTGGAGATCCCGAACACGCAGAGGGCGACGTAGCCGGGAGCCAGGATGCGCAGGGCCGACGCGTACTCCTGGTACTCGGGCTTGGACGGATACACCATCCCCACCGCCGCTTCCGGCGAGGCGATCAGCACGGCCTCCATGACCAGCGCCACCAGGAACGCGATCCGCAGGCTTTGGCGGATGTATTCCTTGGTGGTGTCCGCGTCGTTTTCGAACGTGGACCGGGAGACGAGCGGGAAGACGATGAAGTTCACCGACAGCACGAGCATGTAGGGCACCAACGCCAGGTTCAGCATGCCGAAGTAGGCGCCAGACTCGAAGCTCGAGACCTCGGGAGGGAGCAACGCCTTGAGCCAGAACAGGTCGAAGCTCAGCAGCCACTGCGACACCAGCACCAGCGACATGACCGGAACGGCGAAGCGCACGACCTCCCCTGGAGTCACGCCCATGCCCGCGCCGGACGCCGCTCCCGAGCGCGTTCCCTTCCCCGGCCGCCCGACGATCATGGCGACCACCAGAATGACCAGCGCAGCCGCCGTAAAGGCGCCGAATACCCCGCCGACGCCCAGGCCCAAGGCCGCTGCGGCCAGGATGCCGCCCGCCCGCAGGGTCGCGTAGGCAATGTCGAACGCGGCCTGCGAGAAAAAGTCCTTCAGTCCGTTGAACAGCCCGATCTGCACGGCATAGAGGCCGTAGAACAACGGAATCCAGGCCACGATCCTGAAGTAGGGCGTCAAGCCGGGATCGTTGAACAGGCCGGCAATCCACCCCGCCGCGAAGAACAGGATCACGGACACCGTTCCGGCAAAGAGAAGCTGAGCGCGGAGCGCCCAGCGCCGGAAGGCCACCGACCGCGTCGGATCTTCGGCCACGAACTTGGCCACGGCCTGAATGGTCCCGGTGATCATGAGCATGTTGATCACGCCGATCAGCCGGTTGACGACGCCGTAGTCGCCCACGCCGTCGGGATCGAGGAGGTTGGGCAGGCCGAAGTTGATCGCGAACGACGCGATGATGAACCAGACCTTGGCCAGCGGGATGAACAGCGCCCCCCGGCCCAGCCCGCTGTGGGCCATTCAGGGCTTCCGGCCGATTACGGTCAGGAATCCGCCCGCACGCCCCAGCGCAGAAGCGCTGGCGACGCGCTCGCAGCCGCGGAGCAGGGACCCCGCCAGCGGCAGCGAGTGGAGCTGTGCGAAGGGAGTGAGCACGATGTGGCCCCTGTGTCCTGCGTAGCGCCAGCCGGCGCGCTCCAGAATCTCGCGGGCCCGGCCCAGGGAGTCGAAGCGGGTAAACACCGCGCTCTCCCTGGTCTTGCCGCTGATGCGGTCCACCACGAGGCGCTTGCGGACACCCCGCCAACTGAACGGGTTGTAGAACTCCAGCAGCGCGCTGCCGCCCGGAGCGGTCACGCGAAACGCCTCGGACGCGGCCTTCGCGATGTCTTGGACGTGGGCCAGCACCTTGAACGAATAGACGAGATCGAACGACTCGTCCGTAAACGGCAGGTCGGTCACCGAGGCCTCGTGGACGTCCAGCTCCCGCGCGCGGGCGTGCTCGAGCATGCCGGGAGAGATGTCGACCCCGGTGATGCGCTTCACGGACGGCAACAGGCGCTGCATGATAAGGCCGGTGCCACAGCCCAACTCGAGCACCCGCTCTTTCCCGGACAACCGATCGCGCACGAAGTCCGCCTGGAGGTCGTCCAGGAACCGGTGGTATCCGTGGTGGCGCCGGTCCTCGTAGGCGCTGCTGAACTCGTTGTAGTAGGAGACGTTGTCTCGCGGCGCGTTGTTCATCTGGGCCGGCCCATCAGCTCCCCGTATAACCGCTCGTACCGCTTGGCTGCGTGTCGGATATGCCAGTACCGTTCCACGGCCTCGCGGGCATCGTTCCCCAACCTCTTACGCTCGTCCGCATCGGACAGCACGGTGACCAGCGCCTCTGCCAGCGCATCCGGCCGTTCTCCGGGCACGGTGAGGCCCCCGCCGTGGGCCACCGTCTCCCGTACGGGATCCAGGTCGCTCACCACCACCGGGGTGCTGAGGGCCATGGCCTCCAGGAGCACCAACGGCACGTCCATCTTCCGGTAGGTACTCGTCACGGGCATGGTCACGACGTCCGCCACGCCGAGCAGGTTGGCCATGGCGGACACCTCGTTCTGGAATACGACTGAGTCCAGCACACCCGTCTCTTCGGCGGCTCGCCGCACCGCAGCCTCCAGGCCCCGTGCCTCCTCGGTCTTGATCCGGCAGGCCAACACCAACACGGCTTCGGGCACCGCGTCCAAGATCGCGGGCAACGCCCGGATCAGGAGCTCGGCCCCGCCTCCCACCTCGTAGTCACCGGCGAAAAGGACCGTGGGCCTGCCCTCCAGCCCCAATGCCGCTCCCAGGTCGATGCCGGGATCGGGCTCGACCAGGTTCGGATCGATCCCCGGCGCGATGTAGCGCACCATGGGCACCGCCTCCTCCTCCAGCCGGTTCGCGGTCCACTGCGAGAGCGCGACCTGCACGTCCGCGAACAGCATCCGGCCGATCCCGTCGAACGTCTTGGGGACCGAGCAGATGGTGTGGACGCTGGGTTTTCTCCGTACCCGCTCCAGCGTGCGTAGCGCCCGGCAGGTCACGGGATTGGGGGCAAAGAAGAAGTGATCCACCTGGTGCCGGAAGTCCGGAATGAGCAGGTCGAAGAACACGCGCCCGTTCTGGACGAGGCCCGGAGAGTAGCCGCCGGCGCCCCGGTACGTGCGGCGCCATTGCACCCGTTCCCACTCAGGCGCGTACTCCCCGTCGCCCATGAGCGTGAAGGACGTGTCTCCACACCACCGGACGAGGTCGCGCACGAGGTTCTTCGAGCTGTCCGTCCAGGGCGGGCGGACCGGCTTGGATATGACGCGGACTCGGATCAAAGGGCCCTCGGACTCCGGGCGACGAGTGAACCCTCTCGCGAGCGGACAGCAGGCCGGACGTCGGGTTCCGAGCGGCCCTCTTCCGCAACCGCCCCTGAGTACCCGGGGGCGTCTCGATGTTTCTGCGAACGGGTGCAACACGCTCGCCCGCCCCCAACTCCAGCCCCGATCGAGGAAATCCACAGTGGTGGCCGGTGCAGCGGGAGCCTTCTACCTTCTTCGGCCGCCGTCGGTCCGGTGTCCCGTAACACAACGTCAGACCGTCGGATCGGTTGAACCTTCGCAAGATCGAGGACAGCGATGGGCCTGTGGGGCCGAGTGTCGAACGCCATCGATCGCATGACCGGCGCGCTCGGTCACGTGATCACGTGGCTTACGCTGGTGATGGTGCTGATCGGCGCGTTCAACGCCGTGGCGAGATACCTGGGTCGGTTCGTGGGCATGAGCCTGAGCTCGAACCTGTACCTGGAGCTGCAGTGGTACCTGTTCAGCGTCGTGTTCCTACTGGGAGCGGGCTACACGCTCCTGGAAGACGCCCACGTTCGCGTAGACGTGCAGTACGCTCGGGTCTCCGCCAAGACCCGCCGGTGGATCAACATGCTCGGCGCGGCCCTGCTGCTGACGCCGTTCTGCATCTTCGTGCTACGCGTGTCCTGGCCGTCGGTGGTGAACTCCTGGTCCATCCGGGAGATGTCCCCGGACCCGGGAGGCATGCCGCGCTATCCCCTCAAGGCCCTCATCATCCTGGCCTTCGTGCTTCTCCTGCTTCAAGGCCTCAGCGAGTTCATCAAGGACTTCCGTGGTGACCGACGCGAAGGCCTCGAGACCGAGGAGACGCTGGAGGGCGCCGCATGACGAACCTCCTCGGCCCCTTGATGTTCGTCGGCGTCTTCGGCGTCATCTTCATCGGATATCCGGTCGCGTTCGCCCTGGGCGGGACGTCGCTCCTGTTCGCGTTCATCGGCGTCCAGGCGGGGCTGTTCGACTGGAACCTCCTGTTCGCCATGCCGGAGCGCATTTTCGGTGTGATGTCCAACTCGGTGCTCCTGGCCGTCCCCTACTTCATCTTCATGGGGTTGGTCCTGGAGCGGGCCAAGCTGGCCGAGGACCTCCTCACCACCATCGGCCAGTTGTTCGGCGCGCTGCGCGGCGGACTGGCCTTGGGCGTGGTGGTGGTGGGCGCGCTGCTGGCGGCGGCCACCGGCGTGGTGGGCGCGTCGGTGGTGGCCATGGGCAGCATCTCGCTCCCCGTCATGCTCAAGTACGGCTACGACAAGCGGCTGGCCTCCGGGGTCATCCTGGCCTCGGGCACGCTCGGCCAGATCATCCCGCCCAGCATCGTGTTGGTGGTGTTGGCCGATCAGATGGGCGTCTCCGTGGGCGACCTCTTCATCGGCGGCGCGATCCCGGGCATGATGCTGGCCGGGCTCTACGCGGTGTACGTGGCGCTGGCCGCCACATTCCGGCCGCAGTGGGCGCCCGCGCTCCCCGCGCACATGACCGACATCAGCCGCGGAGAGATGACGCGTCAGGTGCTCCTGGTGCTGCTGCCGCCGCTGCTGCTCATCCTCTTGGTGCTGGGCAGCATCTTCGCCGGCGTCGCGACGCCCACCGAGGCCGGCGCCATCGGCTCGGTCGGCGCGATGGGCCTGGCCGCCCTCCGCAAGCGCCTGAACATGTCCGTGATCAGGGACGCGTCTCGCGAGACCGCCAAGCTCACGACCATGGTGGTGTTCCTGCTCATCGGCTCCACCGCCTTCGCGCTGGTCTTCCGCGGCCTGAACGGAGACCTGTGGATCGAGAACCTGCTGACCAACCTGCCCGGCGGACGGATCGGCCTGCTGATCGTCGCCAACCTGGTGGTGTTCACGCTCGGGTTCTTCCTGGACTTCTTCGAGATCGCCTTCATCATCATCCCGCTCCTGGTTCCGGCCGCGACCCTGCTGGGAGTCGACCTGGTCTGGTTCGGGGTGATGATCGGCATGAACCTGCAGACGTCGTTCCTCACGCCGCCGTTCGGGTTCGCGTTGTTCTATCTACGCGGGGTAGCGCCACCGGAGGTGCGTACCACGGACCTCTACAAGGCCGTGATCCCATTCATCGTGATCCAGCTCATCGGGCTGGCCATGATCGTGATCTTCCCCGGCCTGGTCACCGGCCTGCTGCAGTAGATCGGAGCCCAAGCCCCATAAGGAAGAAGCGCCCCCGGGGACCTCCCCCGGGGGCGCTTGCCGTAGGGCGGAGCGCGACGTCGGCTACGCCTGCCTCGTCACTCCCCGTAGGCGAAGTTGGAGAACGCCAGCTCGGACGTGGCGAACCACTCGAACGAAGATGTGCGGAACTCCTTGAAGGCTTCGTAGATGCGCCGGTAGGTGGCGTCGGCCGAAGCCTCCTCCTCGAGCATCTCCTCGGTCGTGGCTCGGGCCGCGGCCATGATCTCCGGGCTGAAGCGCCTGAGCTGCACGCCCTCCGCAACGAGCCGTTGCAAGGCGGGAGGGTTCTTGACGTCGTAAGCGGTCATCATGGCCACCGACGCCTTGTGCGTCGCCACCTCGAAGGCCGCCTGATAGTCGGACGAGAGCCTGTCCCAGGCCGTCTGGTTGACCTGGAAGTTGATGGCCGGGCCGGGCTCCCACCACCCGGGGTAATAGTAGTAGTTGGCGGCCTTGTGCAGGCCCAGCCGTTCGTCATCGTAGGGGCCTACCCACTCCGTGGCGTCGATCGTCCCCCGCTCCAGCGCCGGGAAGATGTCCCCCGCCCCGAGAACCTGAACGGTGGCGCCCAGTCGGTCCATCACCTGACCGCCCAGGCCGGGAATGCGGATCTTGAGCCCGCGGACATCGTCCAGGCTGGTCAGCTCCCGCCGGAACCAGCCGCCCATCTGCGTGCCGGTGTTGCCCCCGACGAAATTGATGATGCCGAAGTCCGAGAACAGCTCCCGCATCAGCTCGATCCCGCCGCCGTCCAGGAGCCACGCGTTCTGCTGCCGGGCGGTGAGCCCGAACGGAACGCAGGTGTCGAAGGCCAGCACCTTGTTCTTGCCCTGGAACCAGTAGCTGGGCGCATGTCCGATCTGCACCGTGCCCTGCTGCACCGCATCCATGACCTGTAGCGCCGGAACCACCTCGTTGGCCGGGTGCACGCGAACCGTGAATCGTCCATCGGTCAGCTCCGACAGCGCCTCGGCCAAAACCTCGGCCGCGCCGAAGATGGTGTCCACCGAGCGCGGGAAAGCCGAAGCCAGACGCCACTGCACGCGGGGCCGGGTCTGTACGCTGGGGGCTCCTCCACCCGAGGCCTCGCCGGACTCTCCGCACGCCAGGGCGGCCGCGGCGCCTGCAGCCGCGCCGAGGAAACGGCGGCGGGCCACCGGCTCGGAGGCTTGCGTCGTGTCTTCGGGGGCGAGAGCATCGTCTCGGGCGGCCTTCGCGGCTGCGTTCACGTTCGCGTCTGACATGACCTGATCCTGATCGGGGGTTCGAGTCCGGAGCGGACCCCGGAAGCCTAGGATGGTGGCGGACGTCGATACGCCCGTCAAACCAGGCATCCTGGGCGAACGCGGCCGAGTTGGCAATCGAAACCCCAAGGGGGTCCGCAGCGTAGACGGCTGTATGAGTGTGAATTCGGTGGAATCTCCGGCATGGCGGCGCCAGGCCTTGTTCCTGGCGGGCTTCGGCGCCTATTTCGCGGCGCTCTGGGCCTTCTGGTATTCCCCCGTGGTGTATCCGCTCAAGATTTTCGTCGTGTTGCTCCACGAGCTCAGCCACGGTCTGGCCGCCGTCGCGACCGGCGGAACCATCGATCGCATCGTGCTGGACCCCATGGAAGGCGGCGCCTGCTTCTGTCCGGGCGGGAGTCCGTTCCTCACGCTCTCCGCCGGCTATCTGGGCAGTCTGGTGTGGGGGCTCCTGCTGGTCGCCCTGGCGACGCGGTTCCCGCGGTGGTCGGGACGGGCGGTGGGGGTGGTCGGCGCAGCCGTGCTCGTGCTCACGATCTGGTTCGTGCGAAGCGCATTCGGGCTCGGGTTCGGGGTGCTGTTCGGCCTTATGCTTCTGGGCGCCGCGCGCTTGTTCCCCATGGCGCTGAACCGAATCCTGCTGATGGGCCTGGGGCTCACGAGCGCCCTCTACGCCGTGCTCGACATCAAGAGCGACGTCTTGGACCGACCCGAGCTGGAGTCCGACGCGCACATGCTGGCCGAGATGACCGGGATCCCCACCGTGGCCTGGGGCGTGATCTGGATTGCGGTGGCGCTGGGTCTGGCGGCGTGGTCGGTAAGGGCCGGGCTCCGGCGGGCGGGCCGGGGGGCGGGATAGCGGACGGTACAGACCGGGTACATGGGCAACAGACTGAACCGGGCAGATAGGTAACACTCGAAACAGACTAGGGCGCCCTTGGAAGCGAGGTGCTCGATGCCATGGAGTGAGACCTGTCGGATGGAATAGAGAGCTCGGTTCGTACTGGAGCCGCTGGAAGGCTGGACGTCGATGAGAGAGTTACGCGCGCGGTACGGCGTCAGTCGCCGTGTAGACTACAAATGGCTAGACTGGTAAGAGGAGGAGGATCTCAGCGGTTTGGTTACAGCGTTAACACAAGCGACCTCCTTTGCAGATAGGCATCTACTGACCCAGAGCATCAAGTTGGACCAAGATCTCACTCACCCGCTTTGCCAACGCCAACAGATCATCTTGCTCTTTGGTACCAATGTTCTTCTTAAGATTTATCGCTACTACTTCCAATTGATGCTCTAGACAATTTCTTCTTAGTCTGACAACGCTTCTTTTTGCAACTACACTGACTTCGTCGAAGAGGCCACGAAAAGGATCTCCTTCGAAGTCAATCGCACGAGCCAGTCCTTGTAAATCGAGACAGCACCCGATACAGATATAGTTATCACCTACGAGCGGACACCTGACCCATTTTTGGTGCGGATCGTGACGTCCAGTTTTGCATAATGGACATTGATAACATGCGTCTATTTTTTGTAGATCCGTGTATGTGATGGTATCGGGTATGGCATTCATGATCGCGACCGTGGGGGTGGCCGACGGTATTCTCACTAGGTTCACCGCATCTATTACGCTACCCACGACCACGCAGCGTACACGTGATAGCTTCATCGCCAACAGTGGTCGACATGTCGCATCTATATTTTTCAAAACTGAACAAGGCCTCGTGCCACCTGATCCACCCGACCCTCCGCCGTGGATCATGTGCCGCTATCGTGAGCGAATCGATGTATAACATGATTGCGGGTGCACCGCTGTTCCTGTGAACGAAATGGCTCCTGTCGCGCCCAGTGCACTCATCCGACGAGAGGAGACCGAGGGCGTACACCGTACTGACGTCCTTCGATACCGTTGTGTCGACGTCAATACAATAGACTACATCTAACGGACCACCGCCGGCCATGCTATGGGTTTCGGCTAGACGTTTCACCTCAAGTGCCAAATGTTGCAGTAGTTGGGGTTCCTGCTGGACGTTTGCGCGAGCACAGGAAGCGACACCGGTGAGCACACCAAGTGATACCGAGAATATGCGACCTACTAACCTGGCGTTAACTGCGCACATCATTCATCGGCGTACGTTCTCCAAGTCACAGATCGACCGTCAAGTTCCGGTTCCCAAGCTAGGCGACCAGAATGCCATCGATCTCCACCCCAAGATATTCTCCACGATCAACTAGCGAGAGGCGTATCTCCAGATCGGAGCGTCCTTCCTCGCGAGTCCAAAGAGGAACCCACACCGACCATCGACGCGGATTCGAGGCAGTGACTTCTACAGTGTCGAGGTCAGATAATACCTCCTCCGGAGGCTCGACTAACCGTCGACCATATTCCTCAACCGCCGTTTTGATTTCTGTAGTACTCATTCGAACGCCAGATGAGAGCTGCTCTAACCTGTCGTACTCCTTCTCCACTAACATACGTAACACCTTACTGACGGTCTGCCGGATAGCGTCCTGCTTGTCATCGTCTGGCAAGAAGCCGCTCCTTGGCGACTCGTACCCAAGCAAGGCACGTGTCGCCCTTTCTATATTATAGCGAAGACTGCCGACCCGACGGAAACCACCCCCAATATCGAACCAAACCGAGACTCGACCCTATCACTCAGACAGGCTTGATCGGCCACTGATGCGGCTTGGCCTGCGTCTTATGCGGTCTGCCCGGCCATCCAAACTCGTAAAAAAAATCTTGGATCAATCTACCGTATATCTGTAATACCTCAACGGCTCGTTCTAGCGTAGGTGACGTGGCCGTAAATTGATGATCACAGCGCGCAGACACGTGATACAAGCGATTTCCATTTGCATTCACTTCGCTTATAGAAAAGCTTGTGACCGTGGATATTCTCCATTCATGATGCCACTCCCACACACCTTCTTCGGACAGGGCGTCTCTCACCCTCGCGATATCGATCGCTACGGGATCATGTCGAACTTGCGCAAAATATCTTCGACGTCGGTCAGAATAATCGTCGATGGCGTCATCCATACGAGGATATCCTTTGTTGGAGATCGGCGCGTCGCACGCCACTTCTGTCATCTGAGGAGGCATACCTCGGTCTTGAGAATAAACATGTGATTACAAAGGGACCAGGGCAGGCGCGGAGCTCGCTGATGGAGCCTGTCAGAGATCCCGCCCCGTCCGTGCGGCGATGGACAAACTACGCGCGAAGGGATCGCGGCAAGGTGAGCCCTGAAGTCACCCGGAAGGTCAAGCCGCCTCCCCTACTCTTCCTCCTCGTCCGCCTCCAACCCGTACTGCTTCATCTTGCGCCAGAGCGTAGTCCGGCCCATGCCCAGCACCTCGGCCGCCTTCGCACGCACGCCGTCGGCCTCGCGTAGCGCGCGCACGATCCGCTCCTTCTCGTCCTCGCCGCCCTCTTCCACGCGGTAGCGGCTGAGGCCGCGGCCGACGCCGGATGCGGCTTCACGCACCTCCCGCGGGAGGTGCTGCGCCTCGATCCGCTTGCCGCCGGCGCGAATGACGGAGCTTTGGAGGGCCGAGAGCAGCTCCCGCACGTTGCCGGGCCACGGATAGGCGCGTAGGAGGCGGAGGGCCAAGGGCGAGCAGGACGGTCCGGGTTCCTGCGTTGCCGATCCCAGGCGCTGCGACAGCCCGGCCAGGAAGTGGTCGACCAGCAGGGGGATGTCTTCCTGACGCTCACGCAGCGGTGGGACCTCGATGCGGAACACGTTGAGGCGGTAGTAGAGGTCTTCGCGGAAGCGGCCGGCCGTGATGGCCTCCGTGAGGTCCTGGTGGGTTGCCGCCACGACCCGCACGTCGATGGACCGTGGCGAGACGGATCCCACCGGGGTCAGCTCACGCTCCTCCAGAACACGGAGCAGACGGTGCTGCACGCTGGGACTGACGTCCCCGATCTCGTCCAGCAGGATCGTCCCGCCGTCGGCGGACTCGAACAGGCCGGTGCGGTCCCGGTGGGCGCCGGTGAACGCGCCGCGCACGTGTCCGAACAGCTCGGACTCCAACACGCCTTCGGCCAGGGCCGCGCAGTTCACGGCCACGAACGGCGCCGAAGCCCGCGCGGACTGGGCGTGGATGGCTCGAGCGATCAGCTCCTTGCCGGTCCCGGTCTCGCCGGTGATGAGCACGGTCGCCTCGGTCGGCGCCACCTTGGAGATTTGCTCCAGCACCTCCCGGAGCCCGCGTGAGCGACCCACCATCTGGGCGTTCACGGGCCGCGCGTGCTCCTGCGGACGGCGCTCGACCAACTGTGCCACCCGGCTGGACAGCACCCCGGGCTCGACGGGCTTGGTGAGGAAGTCGTCCGCGCCCGCGTGCAGCGCCTTTACCGCCGCGTCCACGGTGCCGAAGCCGCTGATCATGAGGATTGGCACACCCTCTCCCCAGGTGCGGAGCGCCTCGACCACGCGAATGCCGTCGATGCCGGGCATCCGCAGATCCAGCAGCATGAGATCGAAGCTGCCGGCTCGAAGCGCCTCGACGCCCTCCCGCCCGTCCGCGGCCCCTACGACCTCGTATCCGTCCTCGCGCAGGAGCGCGGCGGTGGACATGCGGAAGGCGCGATCGTCGTCGACGATCAGGATCCGGTGACCCACCCTATCAGATCTCCGCCATTGCCGGGGCGCCGTTCCCGTCCATGGTCCCGGTGACCGTCGGGATCTCGATGCGGAACTCCGCCCCCCGCCCTTTGGCACGGTTGGCCGCCTGAATCCGTCCCCCGGCGGTGCGCACCATCCCTTCCGCCGTGAACAGGCCCAGGCCGATGCCCCGCACGGCCTCCTTGGTCGTGAAGAACGGATCGAAAATGCGGTCGAGCGACCCGGGCGGAATACCCGGACCGTCGTCGGTGACGACGATGCAGGTCTGGGCGTCGCCTTCTTCCACTGCAATCTGCACCTGTCCTCCCGGCCCGGCGGCCTCGCTCGCGTTCTGCACCACGTTCAGGAGTACCTGCTTGAGGGTCTCCGGCGCCATGGCCACGTCGGGTCCGGAGCCGGTCACCTCGATCTCGGGAGCTCCCTCCGCGGATCCCACCCGCACCAGTCGGGCGACGCGCTCCGCAACCTCGGCGGGGTCCGCGGTGGCCTCGGATCCGTCCTTGGGACGATGCAGGTCCATCATCTGCTCCGCCAGCTCATGCATCCCGAGCAGCTCGTCGATGGCCATGTCGGCAAAGTCGCGAGCCTCCGGATCGTCGACCACCCGCCGTCTGAGCAGCTCGAGGCAGTTGCGAACGGTGGCCACGGGGTTGCGGATCTCGTGCGCGAGCTGCGCCAGGAGCCGGCCCGCCGCTGCCAGCCGGTCCCGTTGAACGAGCTCGGCCTGCAGAACGCCGAGGCGGTGCTGGCGATCCTCCAGCTCGTGGTTGGCGTCCTCGAGCTGTTTGACGCGAGCCGCCAGCCGCTCACGCATCAAATCCATGGCCTCACCCACACGGCGGACTTCGCGTACGCCGCCGGACCGAACCGGCGAGGACAGGTCTCCCGACGCGAACCGGTCCGCATCGCGGGCCAGGCTGTGGACCGGGCTGGCCAGGATCGTGGCCACCAGCGCCCCGGCGGCCAGCGCGACCAACGACGCCAGCAGGATGCTGATCGCGGCGGCCCGGCGGGTGTCGGGGAGCACCGCCAACTCCTCGTCCAGGTCCCGCACGAACACGGCGGTGGCCACCCCTGCCAGATCCCCGGGCGCCGCGGCGAAGCGTCGGGACGAGACCTCGAGCTCCTGGACCTCGGCCTGAACCTCGGCGTCCGAAGTGTCATCCGCCGCGGCTGCGGCAACGGCGCGGGCGACCTCCTCGTCCAGCGTCGAGGCCGCGACCTCGCCGTCCGGCCGGACCAGGATGACGTCGGATCGGGTCAGGCTCGCGAGGGTCCGGGCCTCGGCCTCGTCCAGCGGCGTCACCACGCCGGCCGCTCCGATCCAGCGGCCCTCGCTCATCACGGGCGCGAGGGCCATCACGCTCATGCGCTCGGGCTCGACCACCACGGCCACGGGCATTTCTCCCGCCCGCGTGGCCTCGATCAATGCTTCGGGCGCGCTGGGTCCCGTGTGGCTGCGGCCGCCCTCGTCGATGAGAACGGGCTCCTCCAGGGGGTCCAACTGCGCCGCCTGCACGACTTGGTTGGCACCCCGGACGTCGCCCGAAGCGAGCGCTCGTTCCAGCGGCGGAAGGCTGGCCAGGTCCTTGGCGTGCATCATTCGGACGGTGGCGCTTTGACTCCACCGGTCGTCCAGCACCCGGAGCGCTTGGGAAAGGTCGCTGCGAGTACGGTCTTCCAACGCGTGCGCCAGCCGCTGCTGCACCGTGATGCCCGCGGGCAGCAAGGCCATGGCAAGGACGAGGATGATGAGGCCCATCAGGGCGCGTTGGAGCGTCACCGGAGTCGCACCTCCTTAGGTACGGATTCGCCCACCGTGGGGCTCCGCCAGCCCCAAAAAGCAGTGGACTGTATTCGACAGCGTAGGCGGTGTTCCCGTCCTGGGCATGCTTCGTTCCGGCGGTCCGCACGGCCGGGATGGGACGCACTATCCCGTTCCCGCCTGGTTTTCGGGGAGGTGACGCTGCGAGGGGCCGGCGTTTCCTGCCTGGCCGGAACGTTCCAAGCCGCCTCCCATGAAACGAGCCGGCGCGTGGGCGCCCACCTTGTGGGGAGCGTCTTCCCTGGACCGCCCGAAGGGGATACAATCGATGCGTAGGCCCGTTGTTTCCCCGAAACAAGGAGGTGATCCATTGTCTAGTCCAAGTACTCTGCCGAGGTCCGGCACGGGCAAGTGATCGCCGCGTAGTCAATCAGCGGATCACGCTGTTCGTGGCTGGCGCGAGATCGCGCCGGACCTCGGGCAGAAGCGAAAGGCGCCGCCGGGAGTTTCGTCCCGGCGGCGCTCTTCGTTTTGCCTCCCTGGTTGGACCGTGGTTCAGCGCACGCCGAACCACTCGGGCTCGTTGCCCGGCCGCCACTTGATGTTGCACCCCACGCTGGGCGTCTGCTCGGCATCGATCGGCTCTCCGGCCAGGAGCTGCTCTACGGCCTGAATCAGGTCCGTGCCCGTGACGGGCACGTCGTTTCCGGGCCGGCTGTCGTCGAACTGGCCCCGATACACCAGCGTGCGCTCGTCGTCGTACAGGAAGAAGTCGGGCGTGCACGCGGCGCCGTACGCGCGTGCGACCTCCTGCGAGTCGTCGAAGAGGTAGGGGAAGACGTATCCGATCTCTTCCACCTCCTTGGCCATCATGTCGGGCCCGTCCTGAGGATAGGCGTCGATGTCGTTGGCATTGATGCCGACGATCGCCAGCCCCTGCGCTCCGTACTCGCGGGCGAACTCGGCCAAACCCTCGCGAATGTGCTTCACGAACGGGCAGTGGTTGCACATGAAAATCACCAACAGGGCCGGGTCGCTCTTGAAGTCGTCGATGCTGACGGTGTTCCCGTCCGTGTCGGGAAGGCTGAAGCTCGGAGCCGGCGTTCCGAGCGGCACCATGGTCGAAGGGGTACGAGCCATTGACATACGTGTTCGAGGAGGCCGACGCCGTGACGCGGCGACGTTCGGCCCCTGCGTACCCCCGGCGCCGAAATCCGTTGCCCTCAGGAGCCTTCGGACGGCTCGGATCCTTCGTCGACCCCGTATCCCGTCATTTCCAGGTAACCACGGCCCAGATTCGTCACTCCGTCGGGCCCGAGCACCCGAACCGCTCCCTCCCAGTACCTGAACGTGTGCCGCACTTCCTGGTCGTCCAACAGCGGCACGACGTAAAGATCCAGATCTTCCGCGGGAGCGGCCAGCCGCCAGGCCACGGGATAGCGGGCGGAGCCATCGGGACTGGCCCAGCGCCGCACCTCACTCAGGCGCAGATCGTCGGGATCCAAGCGTCGGCTTCGGCCGTCCACCTCCACCAGGGTCCCGTCGCGCACTTCCGGACCATCTCCTTCGGCTCGTAGACGAAAGACCATCAGATCCCTGCCGTCCGCCAGTTGCAGTCCGAACCAGTCCCACCCCGTTTGGTCGGGAGACAAGCTGCTCGTACTCCACTCGCGGTCCATCCAGGCGTGTCCTTCGACGGACGTCGGGACGCCTTCGACCGACACGGTTCCCGACACCGGGAGCCGGGTATAGGAGTAGTAGTACGACGCGTTCCCGGCGCCGCCGCTCTTCACGCTGAAGCCGCGATCGCCTTGGAGGACCCTGGGCTTTCCGGGCTCCAGGAGGAGCTCTACGGCGACGTCCCCGTCGCGGGCGGCGAGCTCAAGTGGAGGAACCGACCCGGACACCTGGGAGATCTCCCAGTCTTCCAGCCACACCCGGAACGGGCTCGCCGACGCCCCGGCCAACCCGGCCGCCCCGCGCGCGAACCGCTCGAACGACCGATGGACGCCGCGGGCCGAGTCGGTCACGGCGAAGTGCGCCATGTACGCCTGGTTGGTCGCCCAGGCCGATTCGCTCTCGGGCTCATGGGGTGAGAGCGCCGCACGGAAGATGGCCAGTTGCACGCCGTAGGGCCGTCCCCGGTCGTCGCGTACGTTGACGGTCACGTACCACCACTCGGTGCGGTAGCGGGGGTGGGGGCCGAAGTCGTCCGGGAATCGGAACTCCTTGGGGGCGGCAACCCGCTCGAATCCCTCCTCCGACCCACCGACCAACATTTCCACGGCGCTCCGGGCTGGGGGCGCCTCCCCGGGCTCGGCGCCGCATCCGGCCAGCAGCAGGATGACTGCCACGCAGCCCGCTTCCACGGTGCGCGTCCGAGCCGTCCGAGCCGTCATTCGCCCCGCAGCAACGAACCGGGGTCCACGTGCGCCATTCGCCACGCCGGGAGCAGCCCCGCGAGGAATGCACCCACGGTCGCGACCGCCAATCCCGTGAGGAGAGCCGCCGGATCCAACTCCATGAACAGCGTCCAACCGAACGCCCTGCGGTTGATCACGTGGATCATGACCCAGGCCATGACGATCCCGGCGGGGAGTGCCAACAGGCCCGAGATCAATCCCAGCAGGCCGGTCTCCGCGGTGATGAGCGCCCAGAGCGCCCGCGGGGTCAGCCCGCCGGCTCGGAGTAACGCCAGCTCCCGACTTCGCTCGAACTGGAGCGCCATCAGCGCGCCCAGCACGCCGATGAACGCCACCGCCAGCGTCAGGAGTCGGAGTACGGCGGTGACCGTGAAGGTACGCTCGAACACCTCCAGCGTGCGTGCCTTGAGCGCCTGGTTCGAGCGCACGACCGTGCCGCCCGATTCGCGCACGGCGTCGCGGGCTCGCGCCAACAACCCGGCCGGGTCTTCCCCGGGCAGTCCGAACAGGGCCACGGAGTTTACCCGGTCGTCGTCCCACCATCGATCGTAGGCTTGTCGACTGAGCATGACGGTCCCGTGCTCGGACGCGTAGTCGTAGAACACGGCCGCCACCGGAAATGAGCGGGGGCCCGCAGGAGTGACGAGCTGAAGCGAGTCCCCGGCGGTCACCCCGTACCGGTAGGCGTAGGGTTCGGACACCATCACGGCGCCGGCCTGGAACGCCGAAAAGGCCGCGTCGGCCGACGCGTCCACGAATTCGAAGGCCACGCGGCCCTGCGGCGCGAGATCCAACGCGATGACTCGG
>CBDCVX010000005.1:0-457426 GCA_965223195.1 Longimicrobiales bacterium | reverse complement strand
CGGATTGATCCGAGCGGGATCTCCCCCCATTGCCGCCAGCCCGGTGCGCATGGCCGCGAGGTCCACCACGGCGGGGACCCCCGTGAAGTCCTGTAGCACCACCCGGGACGGGAGGAAGGGAAAGTCGGTCCCGGCACGGGACGGGCTCCACGCAGCCACGGCGCGAACGTGGTCCTCGGTGACGTGTCCGTTCCCGGCGTGTCGCAGCACGTTTTCGAGCAGGACGCGTATGGAGAAGGGCAGGCGGTCCAGGCTGGCGATGCCTTCTTCCTCGAGACGGCTCAGGCGGAAGAAGGCCGCGCGACCTTCATCTAGGTCAACGGTTTGGAGAGCTCCGAAAGGGTCAGCGATGCCGTTGGGCACGGGCCCGTCTCCCTGGTTACAGGTCCTGAAGTTTCCCTCACGGTCGGGACGCTACCCGCGTGAAGGCGGTTTCACGTCCGTAACCTAGTGTGGTCGACACAAAACACCACCGACATCCACCTCGGGTGGCGGTGCCGCTTCTGGTGATGCACTCGTCTGCCGAACCGACCCTGTGGCCGTTGAAGGTGAGGGGGCAGGTTCGTTACACTACCGGGCTCGGCGTCTTCGCTCCGGTCCTTACTCGAGCCCGGGGTCGGGGACGGCGCTGCCGGGGTGGCGGAATTGGTAGACGCGCCAGACTCAAAATCTGGTGTCCCTTGGGGCGTGCGGGTTCGAGTCCCGCCCCCGGCATGCAGGAGATTGGAGCGGCACCCCTGTCCTCTTCCGGGGTTGTGGGTGCGGCACTTGTGAGAAGAGGCAGCGGAGCAACCGAATGGCGGATGACGTGAACGGACCCCGAGACACGCTGACGATCCACGACAATCGCACGGGTCGTGAGTACGAGGTCGAGATCCTGGAGGGCGACGTGATCCGGGCCATGGACCTGAGGCAGATCAAGGTCCGTGACGACGATTTCGGGATGATGGCCTACGACCCCGCGTTCAAGAACACGGCCTCGACCCGCAGCACCATTACCTACATCGACGGCGGCGCGGGAATCCTGCGCTACCGCGGGTATCCCATCGAGCAGCTCGCGGAGCGAGCGACCTTCCTCGAAGTCGCCTACCTGATCCTCCACGGGGAGCTCCCCACCGGCGGTCAGCTCGACGAGTTCGTCCACGACGTGACCTTCCACACGTACGTGCACGAAAACGTGCTCAAGCTGGTCGACGGATTCCGCTACGACGCCCACGCCATGGGCATGATGATCAGCCTGGTGGGGGCGCTGTCGACCTTCTATCCCGATGCCAAGGAGCTGGACGATCCGGCGGTGCGGTGGCGCCAGATCGTGCGTTTGGTCGCAAAGATGCCGACGCTGGCGGCGTTTTCGTATCGCCACCACCGCGGCTTGCCGATCGTGTATCCCGAGAACGAGCTGAGCTACACGGCCAACTTCCTCAACATGCTGTTCCGGATCGGGGTCAAGGAGTACAAGCCCAGCCCGGTGTTGGAGCGGGCGCTGGACGTGTTGTTCATCCTCCATGCCGATCACGAACAGAACTGCTCGACCACGACCATGCGCGTCATCGGCAGCTCCAAGGCCGATCCGTACTCCGCCTTGGCCGGCGCCATGGCGGCCCTCTACGGCCCGCTGCACGGCGGCGCCAACGAAGCGGTGTTGCGCATGCTCGGCCGTATCGGCTCGGTCGACGCCGTGCCCGCGTTCATCGAGCGGGTGAAAAACCGTGAAGAGCGCCTTATGGGCTTTGGGCACAGGGTCTACAAGGCGTACGATCCGCGCGCCAAGATCATCAAGCGCACGGCGGACGAAGTGTTCGAGGTCACCGGCCGCAATCCCCTGCTGGACATTGCGTTGGAGCTCGAGCGCATCGCGCTGGAGGACGAGTACTTCGTGAGCCGGAACCTCTATCCCAACGTGGATTTCTATTCCGGCCTCATCTACCAGGCCATGGGCTTTCCCGTCTCTCTGTTCCCGGTGCTCTTCGCCATTCCCAGAACGGTGGGCTGGCTGGCCCAGTGGCAGGAGATGCTGGAGGATCCGGAGCAGCGCATCGCCCGGCCCAGGCAGGTCTACGTGGGCACCGACGCCCGCGAGTTCGTGCCCGTGGGAGAACGATAGCCGGGAACGGGTCGCCGCACCCGATCGACGTCGAGTTCGACGGGCTACAGGGAGCCATCTCGGCGTACCTGGTGCCCGGGCCCGAGCCCATGCTGGTCGATCCCGGTCCGACTCCGACACTGGCCACGCTCGAACGGGGCCTCGAAGCGCTCGGTCTGACTCCCGCCGACATCCAGGCGATCTGCCTTACGCATGTCCATCTCGACCACGCAGGCGCCACCGGCGCCTGGGTGCGTGCGCACCCCCACGTGCGCGTGTGGGTGCACGAAGACGGATCGCCGCACCTGGCGGATCCGGATCGGCTCGTGCGCAGCACGCGGCGAACGTTCGGAGACGCCCACGATCGACTCTGGGGAGAGGTCACGCCTGTCCCGCCCGCCAATCTGCGTCCCTGGCGTCCGGGGGCGGAGGGGCCCCGAGGCTTCACGGTCGTACCGACGCCCGGCCATATCGGGCATCACCTATCGTACCTCCACGACGCGTCCGGAACGCTCCTCGCGGGCGATGCGCTGGGCCTGGTGTTGGCTTCCGGCGCTCCGACCCATCCCACCACGCCGCCACCCGCCGTCCAGGTGGATCGCTGGCGGGATACGCTCGCCCGACTGGGTGAGATCGGCGCCCCCCGGGTGGGGGTCGCGCACTTCGGGATCCATCCGGCGGACGACCGCGTGGACCAAATGGCCGCCGTGTTGGAAGGCCTGGTTCAAAGGGTGCGAGCTGCCATGGAGCGCGACGACGCGGCCGAGCGAGCGCGGTTCGCGGCCGATGCCCGCGCGCTCCAGGCGACGACCCGCCCCGCGGACGAAGTGGACGCCTATTTTCGGCGCTTCCGGGCCGAGATGGACTGGGACGGCGTGCAGTTTTGGCTGGAGCGGAACGCCCCGTAAACGAGCGCGGTCACCATCGCCACGGGGCGTGGTCGTAGTACTCGCGCGGAAGGAGTCCGTAGAGCTCGTCCACCACCGCCGGCGCAGCGTGTACGAGGTTCCGGCGCTCCGCCGGGTCGGCCTCCACGTCGTAGAGCTGGAGGATTTCCGGGCGTGGATAGATGCCCTCGTAGCGCGGACGTAGCCACCGAATGAGCTTGTATTTGCCCATGACCACCGCCTCCGATTGGGTGCGCCAGAGCGCGTTGTCCAGCCGGATCGGAATGTCGGGCAGGGTCCCGCCCTCCATGAGCGGCCTCAGCGAGCGTCCCTGAAAAGACTCCGGATGCTCCAGCCCGAGGAGGTCGAGCACGGTAGCGGGCACGTCGATCAGTGACACCATGTCCGAGATCGCTCGCGGACCGAGGCTCGGGTCCTGAATGACGAGTACCGTGTGCACCATGTCCGCGATCACGTCGCTGGCGTGATAGCGGGGGCCGAGCTTTCGCATGGATTGGCCGTGGTCCCCGGCCAGGACCACCAATTTCTCGGTGTGAGGACGTAGGCGATCCGCGGCGGCCAGGAGCCTGTCGAGCTCATGGTCCGTCGCGGCGATCTCTTCTTCGTAGCGAGCCACTCGACCGCTGCCCCGTGTGCCCAGGAACCCGGCCGGGGGGTTGTAGGGATGGTGGGGGTTCATGAAGTGCACCCAGAGCGCGATCGGCCTGGACGGCTCGGCTTGCTCCAGCCACTCGACCGCCATCGTGGCGGCGTCGGCATCGACCGGCTCCGTCATCGAGTTCAGTGGGTCGTCGAGCACGTAGGCCAAGTGGTCCACGGACGCCTCCAGGGCGCGCGCGTGAGGCACGACGGTGTAGTCCGCCACGCCTAGAGAGAGGCTTCCGACGTGTCCCGTTTGGTAGTCCACGTCGGCGAGAACCCGGAAGAGGTTCGGTTCGCGGGGATTGGGCAGCGGATCGGTACACTGCATGCTTCGGCCCAACACCAGCGCCACCGTCCCGAAGGCGGTGCGAGGTCCGGGACTCATGGCCCGCTCGAAGGTTACGCCCGTTTCGGCGATGCGGGCGATCGTGGGCGCGGGACCGGCCCGGTCGTCCGGCAGGACGTGGTTCGGCGCCAGCGCCTCCATCGATACGAGGATCAGATCTTTTTCCGGACGCCCCGCTACGGCCGTAGGCTGAGCCCGCTCCGGGCATGAGTAGCCCGGCGCGTGAGCAGGTGGATTGAATCGAGACGCGGCCCACACGGCAAACGGACGGTTGGCATCCAGCAGCCGCAACGGTCCGTCCGTGATGCCTCCCAGACGACTGGCCAGGAGCACCAGTCCTATTCCGGCCGTCCCCGCCAGCATCCGAAACACGGTGCGGTGGGACAGCCGAGAGAGCGGCCTGCCCCAAAACGGGCTCGTCGCGAGGGCCACCACGAATCCCGCGAAGGTCAGCTTGGAGACCACGGGATGGAAAGCGCTCCAGAACCCCACCACCCGGGTCGGAAGTACCAGCGCGCCGGCGAACGCCACCGGCAGCCCGAAGGTCGACCAGTGCGAGCAATACCACGGGTCCCGGCCCCGGCGCACGATTCGGTCGAGCAGGGCAATCGCGAGTCCGAGGTTGGCGCCCAGCACGGCGGTGATCGGAATGGCCAGGTGGAGCGTTCGGGCCTGCCGCTGCCACGCGACCATGGGAAAGAACGTCGGCAGATCCAGGTCGATCCAAAACGTGACGATCAACGCCCAAAGCACGGTGAACAGCATCGCGAACACCGTTGCGTTGACGGCCAGCGCGCCGATCGGAGATCGGAGACCCCGCCCCACCGTCCGCGCGACGTTCGACCGCCACTGCGCCGGAAGAGTGTGCCGAATCGTCGCCTCGAGCAGCAGCAACGCCCCGAGCGGCACGGCCGCGAGCGCCACGGCACGCCACAGGTAGGATCCATACGCGGCCAGGCCCTCCGGAGCGTACCGGACCGCGATCAGGAGCCATTCCGGAAGGAACGTCAGCACTCCGGCCGTCAAATAGACGGCGGATCTGTCGAGGTGCCAACGCGTTGCGTCCATGGGGCCTCGGCGGAGAAGGAGCGCGTCCCGGGACCGAATCGGATACGGCCCCGCCATCGCCCGCCTCGAGGGATGTCCCCGCTTCGCCGGGCTCGGGGTTCCACCCGATTCGTCCGAGGCGGGACTCGGGCACATTACGTGCCCGTCAAGCCTGGCGGCCCCGAGTGGGCAGGGGCAAGTTGCGCCCTCCCGTCGGCCCAGCCACCGGAGTCGGTCCACAGGAGAACGCACCGTGGAAAACCCCCCTCGCGCCGACCGCACGTCAGGTTCGCTACGTGAGGACGGGTGGGCGCTGGGCGTCGTTTGGGCGGCTGCCGGAGCATTGGGACTGCTCTACCTACGGACCGGATGGATTCCGGACGACGACGGCCCCTTGGCCCACGCCGCGGAACGCGTGCTGTCGGGTGAGCTGCCCCACCGCGACTTCATCGAAACGTACACCGGCGCGTTGACCTACGTGCACGCCCTCGCCTTCGAGACGTTCGGCGTGCGGCTCACGAGCCTGCGGTGGGCGCTGTTTACGGCGTACATGCTCTGGATTCCCTGTGTGTACGGCATTGTGAGAAGGGTGTGGCCCTCCGCGCTCGCCGCGTGCGCCACGGGCGTGGTCGCGGCCTTTACCATCCCCAACTATCCGGCTTCGATGCCGTCGTGGTACACGCTTTTCCTGGGCACCGCCACGGCTGCCGCGCTGCTGGTGTGGTGGGACCGGCGGTCCCGCGGATGGCTGGTGTTGGCGGGCCTGGCCGCCGGGGCGGCGATCGCGATCAAGATCACCGGGCTCTACCTGGTTGCGGGAGGCCTGCTCGCGCTGCTCCTCATGGACCAGGAGGAGGCGCTACGGGCGGGCGCCGGATCGGGACTCGGAGTGATCGTGGGCCTCTTCGCCGTGCTCTATGCTGCGCTCGTGCTGATGTTGGTGGTCCCGTTGTTGAGCGCCGCCGGCGTGGTCCACTTTCTTCTGCCGGCCGCCGCGTTGGCGGCCCTCGTGATCCGTCGCGAATGGTATCTCCGAGGGCCGAGTGCCTCGCCCGGACTGCGGTCTTCCCGCTTGGCGAGAATGGCCGGGGCGGTTGGACTGTTTCTGGTCGGTGTGGCGATTCCGGTATCCGCCTGGATCGGGTTCTACGCGGCACAGGGGGCATTGGAAGACCTGGTGCACGGTGTGTTGGTCCTGCCCCGAAAACGACTCGACGCGACGATTCTTCCGCCTCCTCACCTGGGGTCGCTGCCCTTCCTGCTCCTGCTTCCCGCGCTGGTGCTCTGGGCGCGGAGCGTCGATCGACGATGGCCTCCCGCGGGCCGTTGGCTGTTGGCGGGGGGTCTGGCCGCCGCGCTCCTCGCCAGCGGACATCCCTGGGCGTTCATCGCAACCTGGCTGACGATCCACAACCTGCCCGCCGTAGGCGTCCTCTGCGTCATGGCCGGGCTGCTGTGGTGGGAAGGGGAGGCCGGGCGAGCCTGCACCGTCGAAGTGCTGGTGCTCACCGCGATGCTCGTTCCCATGCTGCTCGTTCAGCATCCGTTCGCCGCCCCCATCTACGCACTGTACGTGGCGCCTATCGCGCTGCTGCTGCTCGTGGTGGCTGCGGAACGATGGCCCATCGTTCGCCGGTCCGAGTTGGTGATGATCCTTCTCTTCTACGCTTTGTTCCTCGGATGGCGAGGGCACGGCGGGCGGCTCATGTATCAGGCCCAGCATCCCGTAGCCGACGCGTGGCCGGCGAAGCTGGCGCTGGATCGAGGTGGCATTCGCGTCAGCGCCCGGGACAAGGAGGACTTCGAGGTCGCGGTGGAGTTGCTGCGTGCCCACGGAGCCGGCGCCCCGATCTACGCCGCGCCGGACGGACCGATCCTCTACTTCCTGAGCGGACTGGAAAACCCGACCCCCAACCTGTACGACCTGTTCTCGGATCCGGTCTCCGTGCCCGTCTTGATGCAATTGCTCGAGACCCGAGGGGTGCGGGCGGTGGCGGTCCGCACCCGTACGTGTTGCTGGTCGGACCCGCCGACGCCGGAGTTGTTGTCTGCTTTGGCGGCCCGCTTCCCGGAGGAGCGAGAGGTCGGCAGCTTCCTGATCAGGTGGAGGAGATAGTCGTCCGCGCGGACGGCCCGGCGTAGAGGTCGAACAGCTCCGCCGCGCCCCACACGCCAATGGCGGCTCCTGCCGGGGAAAGACGCGGGCTCAATGGGGGCCATATGAGGAGGTGCTCCCAAACGAGCAGGAGGGCCAGGACGCCTGCCACCGTGGCCCAAGCGCCCCGAGACCGGTAGCTCTTCCGCCGCATCCACCAGACCGCGCCCGGCACGGCCAGCAGGACTCCGTCGTAGAAGTACGCGTAGGGATTCACGGCCAGCACCACGACGAGCGCCACTCCCCACAGCCGTTCCCACGGGATGGCCCGACGGCGGGCAGTCCACCACAGCACGGCGGTGGGGATCACGAGGGCGATCGAGCCGCCCCACCAAAGAACCTGAACCAGCCGATCGGATCCCGGCCGGTTCAGGATCGACTGGAGCGATGCAAAGAGGGTGATCTGGCGCTGCGGAGGCGTGCCGGTTCGGATGACCTCGCCGTACTCGATGGTCATCTCGAGCCACCGGGTCCACAGGCCATGGTCCAGCGCCAGCCCCACGAGGAACAGCCCGACGGCCGCCGCCGCGTAGCCGAGCACCGCCGGCCAACACCGTCCAACCACGAGGAGCAAGCCGAGCGGCACACCCCAATTGGGCTTGACCAGCAGCAGCGCCGTGACCGCACCCGCCGCGACGTATCGCCGGCGAACCGACAACCAGAGGGCCCCGGCCGCCGCCGTTACGAGCAGCATGCTCAGGTGACCCAGGGCCAGCCCACCCAAAAAGAACGCAGAAGCGGCGACCCCTAGGCCCACGAGCACGAGATCGTCGGCCGTGGCGTCCAGCGCGGAGCGGAGCAGCAGGAGTGCCCCGACCACGCCCGCCAAGACCAGGGCGACACAAGCCAGGTAGGCGCCGATTGGGGACAGCGCAGCCAAGGGCGCCGTGAAGACCAACGCGAACGGGGGGTACAAAAAGTACAGCCCGTCGGGGAAGTCCGGGTGGTGCCCGCTCGGAAATCCATCGGGATACAGCCGGGACCACTCACCGCCGACGAGTCGGGATGCCGTGCGGTGGAACTGGATCCAGTCTCCGGACAGATAGGCAAGCAGGTCTCCGGCCTGGAGCGCGCCGACCCACCAGCCCGCGACTCCCAGGACCACGACCGTGCTGGTGAGGGAGACGAAGGCGAGCCGCAAGTAACGGCTCGTCGCGCTCACGTCCCGGGCGGATGCCTTCCCGGAACTCACCACCCCTCCTCCGTGAGGGGAAAGTACTCCCGCGGGAGCAACGGATAGAGCGCGCGCACCACGTCCCGTCGGTCCTCCGCCAGGTTGTTTCGCTCGGCGGCGTCGCGCGTCAGGTCGAAGAGCTGAACGACTTCGGCTTCGGGATACACCCCGCGGAATCGCGGACGCAGGCGTCGGATGAGCTTGTAACCACCGCTGATGACCGCTTCCGAATGGTCGGCCCACATGGCGTTGTCCAGTCTGATGGGGACGTCCGGAAGCGGCTCCCCGCGCATGAGCGGCACCAGGGATCGGCCCTGGAACGACGCCGGCGCCGCAAGGCCGAGCAGATCCAGCACCGTGGCCGGCACGTCGATGAGCGACACGGGGCGGTCGACGACGCCCGGAGGCATGTCGGGAGCCGAGATGGCGAGGTAGGTGTGGACCATCTCCTGGATGACGTCGCTCCCGTGATACCGGGGTCCCAGGGGGTGCAGGGCTTGGCCGTGGTCGCCCGCCACTACGAGGATCTTACGGGTGCGGGGCCGGCTCCGGTGCAGCGCATCGAATAGCGCGCCGAGCTGCCGGTCGGTCGAGACGATCTCTTCCTCGTAGCGGGCCAATCGCCCCCGTCCACGGGTGCCCAGCAGGTCCTTCGGCGGATTGTACGTGTGGTGAGGGTTGATGAAGTGGACCCAGAGCGCGAGCGGCCGGTCGGGCGAGGCTCGTTCGAGGTAGTCTGCGGCTCGATCCGCGACCCGGTGGTCGAGAGGGTCCATCATCAGCCGACGCGAATCTTCGAGCACGTAGGAGATGTGGTCGATTCCCGCCTCCAGGGCCTGGGCGTGGGGAACCACGGTGAAGTCGTCGATGCCCAACGGGAAGCCGCCGATATGGGCGGTTTGATAGCCGGCGGAATCGAGAATCCGGAAGAGCGTGGGCTCTCCCGGCTCCGGCAGCGGGCTGGTGCACTGCATGCTGCGCGACTGGATCAGGCCCACCACTCCGAAGGCGGTGCGGGGTCCGGGACTCACGGCCCCGGAGAACCACGTACCCGCATTGGCCAGCGTCGCCATCCGCGGGGCCAGGAACTCACCGGAGGTCTCCTGCAGCACGTGGCTCGGAGACAGCGCTTCGACGGAGACGATGACCACGTCGTCTCCGGTGACGGAGTCGACGGCCGGCAGACCCGTGGCCGGGCCGGGGCAGGTATATCCGGGAACGGGGGGAGTCGGACGCAGTCGGCCCAGCGCGGTCAACGCCAAGGGACGGTTGGCGTCCAGCAGCGCCAGCGGCTCCTGGGGAATCTGCGCGAGTCGGGTTCCGAGCAGGAGCAGACTGCCCGCCGCGCCGACGGCGACGGCCCAGACCGTGGCCGGGCGTGCCAGCGGCCGTAGCCAGGCGCGCGCGCGCGGGCTGAGGGAGATCGCCGTGACGAATCCCGCGAACGTGAGCACCGCGATTATAGGGTGGTATCCGTTCCAGAACCCCAGCACCCGGGCGGGGAGCACCGCGGTGCCCAAAAGGGCCAGTGGGAACCCCAACCAGGGCCAGCCCGTGCAGTACCACGGTGGTCCGTCCGGCCGTCGGAGGCGATCGATCGAAAAGATGGCCAGCCCGAACAGGATCCCTACGGCTGCGGCGATGGGCACGTCGACGTAGAGGGCTTCCGAGTGGGCCTGCCACTGGATTCCGGGAACCTTGACCGGCAGGTCCAGGTCGACCCACATCGACACCACGAACGCCCATGCCACCATGAAGAACAGGCCGAACACGCCGGCATGGATTTCCGCGGATCCCAGGGGCGAACGGACCTTGGCACGGGCTTCGTTCCAGACGGCTTCTCTACGAGCGTCCGGCACGAGGGCGCGGAGGAGAACCTCCGCGCCCAGAAGCGCCGCCACAGGCAGGGTGGCAAGCAGGGTTGCGCGCCACGCGTAGCTCAGGTACGGCCAGCCGGCCTCGGGCGCGTGCCGAACCGCGATCAGGAGCCATTCGGGCGTGAACGTCGCCAGGCCGGCGACCAGATAGATCGCGGCGCGGGTTGCCAGTTGGTGCGTCAGGCCGGCTCCGCCGCGCTGAAGATTCCCCGGAAGTGCGGCCAATACGCGTGGGCCAGGTAGAGCATCAGCACGAGCACCACGATGCCGAGCGGAAGCCCGCTGGGCGCGAGGAAGATGTGGAACAACGTGATGTTCACCACGATGGGCGCGAGGAGGAGCAACGCGAGGGGCACGAACCGGCCGGAGAGGAGCAGGAGTCCGGCCGCGATCTCGGTGAGCTTGAGAAGCGGCCAGGCATAGCCGGTTTCCATCATGGCGCCGAGGTAGGCGCCGGCAGCTTCGGGGAAGGGTGGCATCTGCATGAAGTCGAGCAGGCCGTTCAGGCCGAAGACCACGAAGATCAAGCCTAGAAGGATACGGGCGATCATGGGCAGCTTACTCATGGGTCCCCCTGTGATCGAGTGGTTGAAGGGTCGTGAAGTGTGTGTGCTGACGACAGGTTTGGAAAGCTCCGGTCGCGTCGGGCCGGCCGGAGAGCTTCCTACCCGAAACTCTTGATCCCCGGCGGATGTGTCCGGAGTGCGGTCAAAAACTTGGAAGGACTGTGTTGCGCCGCATGATCTCCAGCCTGAGGAGCCCACCACTCCATGACGGTGGGAAGGCCTTCGCTGAGCAACGGTGCACCGGAATCGTCTTCGGAGCCTGCAAGCGCGGCCCGTACGGCTCGCACCTCGTGGGCGATCACGTTGATCGTCGCTCCGTCCTTTTGTAGACGGCCGCGAACGCTCACGAAAGGCTCCATCCGCACCGCGCTCCGGTCCCGTTCGTAGATGTCCGGCTTCACGATGGTGTTGATGGGGCCGGCTTCGTCCTCCATGAGGAGGAACGTGTATCCCTTGGCGGTCTGAGGACGTTGCCGGGCGACCACGACGCCGGAGACCTGGACGGTCGAATGCTGCCGGAGTCCGGGAAGCTGATCGGAGGTCACCGTGTCCGGGGGGAGGGTGTCCTTCACCAGGGTGAGCGGGTGCAGATTGGTGGAGAACCGGAGCATGCGATACTCCGCAACCAGCCGGTCCCGATCCTCCAAGGCCTGGAAGCGGATCCCGGCGTTGGGGTCGTCCAGCACCAACCCGAGCTGGGGGCTGTCCTGACGTTCCTGCGCGCGGCGGCTGTCGGTCTCGGGCCCCAGCCAGAGGCCCGTTTGCCAGAGCAGCTCGCGCCGGCTGAGGCCGAGCGAATCCAGCCCCCCGACCCAGATCAGATTCTCGATGGCCGGACGCTTCACGTTCGCGGGCGTTCTGCGTAAGAAGTCCGGCAGGGAACGGTAGGGGCCGTTGCTCTCGCGCTCCGCGATCGCTTGCTCTGCCGTTTCCACGCTCCACCCCCGCACGAACCCCAATCCCACCCGCAGATCGATTTCTTCGGCGGAGCAGCGTACCTCACTGCGGTTGAGATCCGGCAGCAGGACGCGAACGCCGTTGCGGCGCGCGTCGCGGACCAGGGCGTCGAGCGAGTAGAACCCCATGGGTTGATTGTTGAACAGCGCGACGTAGTACTCGACGGGGAAGTACTGACGAAGCCACGCGGATTGATAGGCCAAGAGGCCGAACGCAGCCGCGTGCGACTTGGGGAACCCGAACTCCGAGAATGCCACCACCTGGCTGAACACTCCCCGGGCGGTCTCTTCGTCCACTCCCCGCTGGGCTGCGCCTTCCAGGAACGCCTCTTCGTATGCGAGCAACGCGTCACGAGAGCGCTTGCGGCTCATGGCCCGCCGGAGACCCTCCGCCTGGCCGTCCGTGAAGCCTGCCAGCGCCTTGCAGACCAGAAGCACCTGATCCTGGAAGATGACGACGCCCAAGGTGTCTCCGAGCGCCTCCTCCAGGAGAGGATGGTCGTATGGGACCCTGTAGGAAGGGTTGTTCCTGAGTCGCTCCCGCCGACGCACATACGGGTTCACCGCACCCGCGACGATCGGGCCGGGGCGCACGATGGCCACCTGGATGGCCAGCTCCTCCAGGTTCCGTGGCTGCGAGCGACGAAGCATTTGGATCTGCGCCCGGCTCTCGACCTGGAACATGCCGATGGTGTCTCCCGAACAGATGCGGTCGTAGACCACCGGGTCGTCGAAGTCGATGCGCGAAAGGTCCGGAGACTCTCCATGCCGGTCCGCGATCAGGTCCGTGACGTCTTCCACCAGGGAGAGCATGCCGAGAGCCAGAAAATCGATCTTGATGAACCCGGCATCGTCACAGGAGTCCTTGTCCCACTGACAGAGGAAGCGGCCTTCCCAGGCAGCCGGTTCCATCGGGACGATCTCCACGAGCGGTCGGCTGGAGATGATCATGCCGCCCACGTGCTGGGACACGTGGCGGGGAAGTCCGCGGATCTGCGCGGCCAACTCTGCAAGGTGCATCCAGCCGGGAGAGTCCAGCTTGTCGTTGAGCTCGGGGATGCGCGCGTATTCCTCGTCCAGCGCGGAGTGGCGCTCCGCCAGCTTGCTCAGCTTTTCCAGCTCTCCGAGCGGCAGGTCGAGTGTCTTGCCCACTTCACGGACTGCGGAGCGCAGGCGGTAGGTGGGGAACGTGCACACCAGGCCGGCGTGCTCGTGGCCGTACCGCTCATAGACTTCGAGGATCAGCGCCTCCCGAATGTCACGCGGGAAGTCCAGGTCGATGTCGGGAACGCTGGACATGGCTTCGTTCAGGAAACGTCCCAAGAAGAGGTCGGTGGCCACGGGGTCGATGTGGCTGAGGCCGATCAGGTAGCAGATGATGGAAGACACCGAAGAGCCACGCCCCCGGCCCGGAGGCAGGCCGGACGAGGCACGCGGAGTGTCTCCTCGAACGCCTCTGGCCACGGCGGTGGCCAAGTTCATGATGTCCCGGTAGACCAGAAAAAAGCCGGAGAGCTTGTGGTGCTCCACGAGCCGCAGCTCCTGATCGAGACGGGCGAGTGCCGCTTCCCGGTGCTTCGAGCCGAGAGGGTATTTCTCGTCCAAAGCCGCGGCCGTCACCGCGGCCAGCGTGGCGGGAGCGCTTCCCCGGTCACTGCCTTTGAAGTCGGGAAAGGTGTACCCCAGATCCCGGGTCAGGTCGAATTCGGAGCAGCGTTCCGCCAAGTGCAGGGTGCTCCGCAGGGCATCCGGGCGGGAATCGAAGCGACGGGCCATGCGTTCGGGGGCGACGAGCGCGAAGTTCCGGTTGGGACGACGAAACGCGTGGGCGCCGTCCAGCGTGGTGCGGTGCCGTATGGCCACCAGCACGTCCTGGAGCCGGTGCAGCTCCGGCCGGTGGTAGTGCACGTTGCCCGTGGCGACGACCGGGATTCCCAGACGGTCGGCCAGACGGCCCAGCTTCCGGTTGCGCGCGCTTTCTCCACGGACCCGGTTGGCCTGCAGCTCCACGAAGAACCGTTGGGGGCCGAACACGTCCAGGAACCGCTTGGCCAGCGCCTCGCCGTCGCGGACGGAGCGCTCCAACATGCGGGGAAGCAGCCCGTTTCGAGCGCACCCGCTCAGCACCACCAACCCCTCCGAGCGGTCGAACAGGGAGCCCAGGGAGAGCCAGGGATCGCGTCGATCGTTCCTGCGGGCTTCGGTGAGCAGCCGGCACAGGTTGGCGTATCCGCACGGCTGCTCCACCAAAAGAGTGAGGTGAGCGCGGTACGCGCTGGCCGTTCCGACCGGGTACTCCACCCGGTCGGGATCTTCCACGGTGATTTCTGCACCCGTGATGGGCTGCAGGCCCTCGCTGCGTGCGAAGTGTGCAAACTCCATGGAGCCGTAGAGCCCGTCGTGATCGGTGAGCGCCAGGGCGGGGTAGCCCAGCGCACGCGCCTTCAGGGCCAGCTCTTCCGGATGAGAGGCTCCGTCCAGGAACGAGTAGCCCGAGTGGCAGTGCAGCTCGATGTAGGGGGGAGTGGGCATCATGAGTCAACCGAAGAAAAACCGAATATAGTCTCGACGGCGACCCGTGCCAAACGAGTGGTCTCTTCCGAGAGCCGGGTGTGACAGGCTGGAGCCGGGAAAAACGGTCCCGTCCTTGCGCATCGACGCAGTGGACGCCCGGTTCCCGACTCCGTGACACAACGCAAACGAACGAGTCCTTGATCCAGCCTCCGTCTCCGACTCCCTCGCAGAGGATCCACGCCCTGGTCTTCGTCGTGGCCTTTCTGCTGATCGAGTTCCTGCTGCTGGCCACCGGGGCACCGGAGGCTCTGCGCGGGCTTCTCGTCGATCCGGATTCCTACACGCGTCTGCTCCGGGTGGAGGCGTTGATCGAGTCCGGACGTTGGTTCGACGGGAGGGAGCTGCAGCTCAATGCCCCCTTGGGGTTCGCCAGCCACTGGACCCGCCCCGTAGATGTACTGTTGATCGTCCTGGCCCTTCCTTTGACTCCCTTCCTGGGTTGGCGGACGGGGTTGTATTGGGCCGGATACGCGCTTTCTCCCCTGGTGGCGTTGGCCACGTTCTTTCTCTTCGCCCGGGCCGTCACCCCGCTGGTGGGGCGTTCCATGCGGCCGTTCGCCATGATCGCGCTGTTGGCTCAGCCGGGGTTTCTCAACTACGCCCTGCCGGGACGAGTCGACCACCACATGCTGTTCCTGCTGACGTTCGTGTGCGTGGTGGGGTCGATGGTGCGTCTGTTGTGCCGCTACGAGAGTACTGCCACCGCCGAAGATGGCGCAGAGCCCGGCCGGGCGCTGCTGACCGGCGTGGCGTTGGGGGCCGGTCTCTGGCTGAGCGTCGAGTTCCTGGTTGTCGTGGCGATCGTTCTCGCCGCGCTGGGAGTGCGCTGGATCCTGGAGGGCCAACCCTGGGCGACGGTTGGCCGGCAGGTCACCGTGGCGACGGCCCTGACCCTGTTGGCGATCTTGGCCGTCGAGCGCGGGCCGGCCTTCTTTGCAGTGGAATACGACCGGGTCTCGATCGTGCACCTGGTGGCGGTGGGGGTCGCCGCGGCCGTTTGGATCGGCTGTGCGCGCGTGAAAGCCTCGGAGTCCGCCGCGGTCCCTCTACGGACGGGTGCGGCGGCGTTGGGCCTGCTGTTGGGTGGCGCGCTCGTCTTTGCGCTTTTCCCCGACGTTTTCCGCGATCCTCTCCGGAGCGGAGACCCCGTCGTATGGACCCGGTACTGGTCGCACCTGGAAGAGCTCACCCCCCTGCTGCCCGGGGCCGTGGGCTGGAGCTCGGTCGTTGGGTATCTGGGAAGCACGGTCCTGGTGATCCCGTTTTTGGTTCATGCCGTTCGACGGCGGGACGGGACAGGCCGGGGTTGGCAGTTCGTGGGCCTGGCCTTGGCGGTGTACCTGGTGCTGGGGATTCGGCAGATCCGCTTCGTGCCCTATGTGGGTGTCCTCCTGGCCATCGGCGTGACCGGCGTGCTGGCGTACGCGCTGGATGGCCTGGACCGCATGACCCGAGGGCTCGGGCACTCGTTGGCCAGAGCGTTCGTGTCGGCCGCCTGTCTGGGAGGGGTTCTGCTACTGGGCGGAGCCCTGCGGGCCGGCGAGCGGGTGGCCGCCGCCCGGACCGTTGCGGTCAGCGGACAGAGCAGGGCGCCACCGTGCTCGTTTCCGGAGTTGGCCCGCTCGTTGGCGGCGGTGGCCGGCGGTGAGTCCCGTAGCGTCGTCCTGGCCTATCCCGACATGGGCCCGGAGATCGCATACCGAACGGGACTGAGCGTGGTGGCGGCACCCTATCACCGCATGGAAGACGGCATTCGGGCGGCGCTCAGCCTCTCCGGGACGGAAGCGGAGCTGCGGCGCACGCTCACGGCCCGCAAAGTCGACTACGTCGTGCTGTGTCCCGCCAGAGACCGGATGTTCTTTCGCCCGCCGGCCGCGGATGGGGACACGGCCGGCCAGCGGACGCCCTACGATCGGCTGTTGGCCGGAGCGGGACCCGCCTGGCTCCGGGAGGAGTCTCCGTCGGGGCTCACACGCGGTGCTCGGTTGTTCCGGTTCACGCTCGCCGATGCGAGCTCGGACCGGTGAGCCCCGTGGGAACGCGCGTCCCGGACTACCCTGTGCTGGCCTCCCCGTACCTGCGCAGAGCTTCGCTAGAGCAGGTCGATGGTGTAGGCGATCCGCCAGTTGCTCATGTTCTCGGGATCGTCCGATCCCTCGTCCATGGGATGGTACTTGCCGGCCCACGAGGAAGGCGGGCCGTTGAACTGACGCTTGTACGTGTCCAAGAAATCGTTCTGGCTGAAGCGGTCGATCTCTTCGCCGGTGAGCTCGAAGCTGAGATCGTCGATGATCTCGCCTTCCCAGAGCACGCGATCGAGCTTGATGAAGTTCCAGCCCGGCTTGGACGACAGTGGGTAGTACCCCTCTTCGGGAAAGGGGATGTCACTGGAGAAGCCACCCTGGTTGCTGCTCGCCACTTTGGCCGTAAACCTGAACTGCCCCTCGTCGCCCACGTCCAGGCTGTCCAGCAACTTGATCCAGTTCAGCGTAATCCGAACTCGCGTTCCATCGGACATGCATCGGCTCCCATGATCGATCGCTCAAGCCGGGAGTGCGCCTCCGAACCCCCGTATGAAGACCGGCAGAGTACGATGATTCCTCCACACTGTCCAGCCGGTACGGGCCGCGGACACCGCGTTCCACCTGTAGTGACGGTGACGCCAACACCGTGAAATCCCAACTCCTTACCGGACCCCGGTATGGATGGGCCTTCGCCTTCTCCGTACTCGCCCTGCAGGCGGTGGTGATATGGTTCGCCGCGCCGGAGGTGCTCCAGGGTCGCCTGATCGACACCGATTCGTACATGCGGCTCCTCCGCGTCCGGGAGCTCCTGGAGTCTGGAGCGTGGTTCGACGCGTTCACCCACCGGAGTAACTGGCCCTTCGGAGAGGCCTCACACTGGACCCGTCCCGTGGACGTGCTCCTGGCCCTGCCGGCATGGCTGCTGAGCCTCCTCGTGGACGCGGAACGTGCGCTGTTCCTGTCCGCGGCGGCCTTCGGTCCTCTGGTGCTGGTCGCCACCGGCCTTGGGGTGGTCTGGGCGGTCGCTCCGATCACCTCGGCAGGCCACCTGGCGGCGCTGGCGCTCCTGGCCCAACCGGTCGTGTTCAGCTACTCCCTGGCCGGCCGAGCCGATCACCACGGCGTCATCCTGCTCGTGTTCGTGTTGACCGTGGGTTGCGCGCTTCGAGTGCTGGAGCGGCCGGAACGCGCACGCCTGTCGGTGTGGGCCGGCGCGCTGTGCGGGCTGGGCATATGGGTGAGCACGGAGTTTCTGCTTCCCTTGGCCCTTCTCCTGGGAGGGGGGGCGCTGGAATGGGTGCTTCGGGGGAGGCGACTCACCAGGGCCAACCTGAACCTGTCGCTCGGGTACGCCGGATCCGTGGTGGCCGCGCTCCTGGTCGAACGGCCCTACGGAGAGCTCTTCGCGGTCGAGTACGATCGCATATCGGCCGTGCACGTGGCCGTGGGGATCGTAGCGGTGGCTTTCTGGTCGCTCGTGACACGCTTCGGCCGAGCGGCCTCGCGCGATGACGGGCCCGCAGCCCTTCGCGCCCGGGTGGCCATCGCGTTGATCGGCGCGCTGGCCGCCGCCCTCGCGGTGCGCCTGTTCTTCCCCGGGTTTTTCCTCGGGCCCTGGGTCGACGTGGATCCGGATGTCACGCGCACCTGGCTCAGGCACGTCGCCGAGCTGGATCGAGTCTGGCCCTCGAATCGGTACGAGCTGGGGCGCTACGTGCAGTTCCTGGGCTTGCCGTTGTTGGCTCTTCCGTACGCGGCCTACCGAGCCTTCCGTGGAGAGCGGGAAGGCCGCCCGCCCTGGCGCTTTCTGTTGACGGGGCTCGCGGTGTTCCTGGTTCTCGGCTCGGCGCGGCTCCGGTTCTGCTCGTTCGCGGAGGTGGTGGGCGCCATGGCGGTGGGCGCGCTCCTGCAGGGGCTGTGGGAGAATGCCGGACGCGCCCGCCATCCGCTGGCCGTGGTGGGCTCGAGGGTCGGGAGCGTGGCGGGCGTGCTTCTCGGGCCGTTGCTCGTCGGCTTCGTGCTCATGGCGGGAACGTCGCGGGCGCCGGCGATGACGGCCGTGTCCAGGTGTGACTTCCCAGTTGCCCGGCAGTACCTCGAACGCCAAGCCGAGCCGCGCACCATCTTGGCCCACATGGACCGAGGCCCCGAGATACTGTACGAGACCGCGCATCGCGTGCTCGCCACTCCCTACCACCGCAACCGCGCGGGCATCCTGGGAGCGCGGGCCATCCTGGTGGAGTCCGATCCGGACCGGGCACGGGAGTTGGCGACAGAGCGGGAGGTGGACTGGATCCTGATCTGCCCCGCCTACGATCGCGGGTTCTTCGGCGCGCCCGCGGACGGCGAGGGGCCGTCGCTGTTCGATCGACTGGTCGAGTCCGCGCCGCCCGAGTGGCTGCGCCTGCGCGCCGACCCGGAGGCCCTAGGAGGTTTGCTCCTCTACGAGCGCACGGACCGCTAGACGCGGAGCCCGTACTTGGAGATGATGCGGTCCAAGCGGGGTCGGGAGATCTTGAGGATCTGCGCCGCCTGACTCTTGTTCCCTCCGGTGCGGACCAGGATGCGTTGGACGTGTGCGCGTTCCATGTCCTCCAGGCTGTCTCCTCCGAGGAGCAGCTCGTCGCCCGGCTCCTCCTCGGGATCATCGTCCGAACCGAGCGAAAGATCCTGGAGTTGTAACTGCGAGCCCTTGGCGAGCACGGCGGCTCGGGTCAACGCGTTCTCCAGCTCGCGCACGTTTCCGGGCCAGGAGTACTGCATCATCACGTCCATGACCTGGGGCGACACCTGTAGCGGCTCCAGGCCGAAATCTTCGCAGACCCGGCCCAAGATGTGGCGGGTGAGCAGGGGAAGGTCTCCCAGGCGGTCCCTGAGCGGCGGCACCACGATCTCGATCACGCGCAGGCGGAAGTAGAGATCCTGACGGAAGCCGCCCTCGCCGACCATCTGCGCCAGCGGTTGGTGGGTCGCAGCCAACACCCGAGCCTCGGTACGCCGTGGCGTCTCGCTTCCCACCGGGTAGAACTCTCGCTCCTGGAGCACCCGGAGCAGCTTGGCCTGGAACGCCAGCGTGGTGTCGCCGATCTCGTCCAGGAACACCGTGCCGCGCCCGGCGAGCTCGAAGCGCCCGCGCCGGCTTTCCTTCGCGCCGGTGAACGCGCCGGCCACGTGCCCGAACAAGGCCGACTCGAGCAGGGTCTCCGGAATGGCCGTGCAGTCGACGGCCACGAAGGGCTCGGTCGCGGTGGCCGATGCGTCGTGAATAGCCCGTGCGATCAGCTCCTTGCCGGTGCCGGTCTCGCCCCGCACCAGCACGGAAGCCCGCGTACGGGCGACCGTCCCGATGGTCTTGCAGATGCGGAGCATCGCGGGGTCCTCGCCCACGATCCGACGGTGTACGAAGTCTTCGATGGGCTCGGACGCGGCGGTGGGCTCTCCGCGATCGGAACGGCGATCCCGCAAACAGGCCCCCACCACCTCGTCGAGCCGGTCCAGGTCCAACGGCTTGATGAGATAGTCGTAGGCGCCGTTCCGCATGGCGTTGATGGCCCCGGTCACACCCTCGTACGCCGTGATCAAGATGACGGAGACGTCCGTGTGCTCGCCCAGCCGATCGAGGAGGTCGAATCCGGAGAGCCCGGGCATCCGCACGTCGGAGATCACGAGCTCCGGCTGAAACGCGCTGATCTCCGCGAGCGCCGCCTCGGCGTCACCTACCGCCCGCGCGACGTGGCCGGCCTTGGTGAGGTAGTTGGTAAGCGTCAGCCGGTGTGACTCGTCGTCTTCCACCACCAGGATACGGCCAACCAAACCTTGCTCGATCATACGTTTCGCGCCTTTGCTTTTCCGATTGGGCTCCCTTTGGCCGCACCCTCCGGTTTCGTGCCGGCCGGCCGGGTGTTGCCCGTTCGCTCGAGGTCCGGCCGTGCAAGCGGCAGCCGGATGACGAATGTGGCTCCCTTGTGGTTCGCTTCCCGTTCCAGTAGCGCGAGGCTGCCGTCGTGTTCCTCGATGGTGCGAACCGCGAGCGGCAGCCCGATGCCCGATCCTTCTTCCCGAGTGGTGAAGAACGGCTCCCAGATCTGCTTGCGAATGGACTCCGGGATTCCCCCTCCGGTGTCGGAGATCGTGACCCGGATCTCCTCGTCGCCCGATTCGGTCACCACCCGCAGCTCGCCGCCGTTGGACATCGCATCCCCGGAGTTCAGGAACAGATTGAGGAACGCGGCCGTCAGCTCCTCCGGGTCCCCGCGCACCAGGTCGTCTTCCGCGCGGTAGACGGTCTCCACCTGCACACCGTGTTGCTCGAATTGGGGAGCCACCAGTCCGAGCGAGTCCGCGAGGACCGCGTGCACGTATACGGGACGGGCCTCCCCGGCCCGCCAACGGCCCAGCTTCAGCACGCTCGACACCACCCGGTCCAGCCGCCGCACTTCACGCAGACAGATGTCCACCGATTCGACCGCATCGGTCGCTTTGGCGTCCCGCGCCACCTCCCGACGGATCCCCTGTAGGTTGAGCTGGATCGACGACAGCGGATTGCGGATCTCGTGTGACAGGTACGACGCCAGTTCGCCCACGACCGCCATCCGCCCGCTGCGCCCGATCTGCTCGACCGTCTCACGCAGGCGCTCGGCCATCGATCCGATCGCCAAAGACAGGCGCCCGGCTTCGTCTCTTCCCGGCTCGGGCAGCTCCGGTCGGAAGTTTCCGGCGCCGATCTGCTCCGCGGCCTCGGCGAGCTCCTCCAGCGACCGGGTGACCCGGTGAATGGAGACCGTGAACGCCACCGCGGCGCCCAGTGAAGCCACCAGCACGACCAGCCAATAGCCCACACCGGGTTGCCCCAGCGGCATCTGGAAATCGTCCAGCCGAGCCGAGCTCCACACCGTCACGGGTCGGTCGTCGAGCATGACCTCCGCGGTGAGACGGGGTGGCTCGGAGTCCGACGCCAGCGGAGGGGGGGCTGTGCCTGGAGCCGTGGAGTCCGCGCCGGAGACACAGTCCGACTCCCACACGTATCCGCCTCGCTCCGCCGACTGGATGATCAGTTGGGCGGAGGGTCCCAACCCGCGAGTCCGATTCGGCGCCACGAACGGACCGGGGGCCACGCCCGCTCGGATTCGGACCGCTCCCTCGGCCGAAGAGACGACCAGTCCCGCCTCGTCGGATCCGCACCAGGTCCATCCGTCGAAGGGACCCGCCGGTGTTCCTCCTCTTCCCGATCGCAGGATCCCTTCCGAGGATCGCACCTCCACCCACTGCACGGCATGGGAGTCCGATCGGACCCATCGACTCAGATCACCGGATCGAAGTGGTTGCTGGGCAGCGAGTTCCCGGAGTGACTCCTCGGTGCGGATCAGCTCACGCTCCAGCGACCGCGCCACCCAACGCGCCTCGTCCTCCACCGCGCCGCCCACCAGAGCCCGGAGTGCGGTTGCCGACTGCTGGCGTAGAAGTACCGATGCGATGACGAACGGGGCGAGCGCGAGCACCACGAACAGCGCGATGAGTCGCGTTCTGAGGGTCATGGGTCGCCTCCGCCTGGTGATACGCCGATATACCGCCGCCAATGGGCGGCATTCCTCGCAAGGAACGGGCTAACCCACTGGTGCGCACACGCAACACCTTCTATTGTAGACCGCCTCTTCCGGTTGGCGAAGTGTGGGTTTGGCGCGGTCGAGCCGGTCGTGTGGGGCGCACCGGCGCGCGGGGCGCGACATGTAATGATCTGACGTTCAGGCGTTGTAGCGAGTCGTTACACCTCGATGTCTAGTGATTTATCCGATGTTCGTGCCTAACTGTATGCTAGTGTTTCGTTTACCATTTTGGTTTCCGGGTTGGCACGGACGATGACACTACAAGGGCTCCAGATTCGGCACACTGCGCCGGTCCTCCCGCTTCATTTACTTAAGGAGTACGATCATGAAGGCACTTTGGAACCGCTTCTGGTCCGACGAATCCGGTCAGGGTCTCGTAGAGTACGTGCTGATCATCGCTTTGGTCGCCATCGGCCTGACGCTGGTCATGCTGCTCTTCCGCAACTCGATCGGGAACATCTTCGACGTGATCTCCGACACGCTGAACACGGCTCCGGCGAGCGGCTTCGTGCCCAGCTGATCCGGTTCGGGAACGGAAACGTTCCGAACGGAGGCGGTCGGAGTCGCCATGGGTGGCTCCGACCGCTCCTTTTTTTCTACTCGGAGTAAGGATCGATGGACCCCGGCGGGATCCAGATCGTATACAGCATCGGCCTGATCCTCGCGATGGTCCTGGGCCTCGTCTGGGACGTCAGGGAACGGCGGATCCCGAATTGGCTGACCGTAGGCGCGCTCGCGCTCGCGCTGGGGCTGCGTGCCCTGCCCGGGCCCCCGGAGCTTCTTCCCGGAGTGCTCGGGGCGTTGTTCGCCTTCCTCATCACGTTGCCGCTGTTCGTACTGGGCGGATTCGGTGGTGGAGATGCCAAGCTCCTCATGGCAATGGGCGCGTTCCTTGGAAATCGGTTGTTTTGGCCGGCCTTACTCCTGGTGGGGATCGTGGGAGGGTTGCTCGCAATCATCACCGCGCTGCGTCAGGGCGTCATGCTGCGGATGCTGCTCAACACACGCGACCTGTTCGTGTACTTGATAACGCTCGGAAAGTCGGGTGAAATCCGGACGCTCGAGTCCGCGGATGCCATCACGATCCCTTATGGCGTGGCCATTGCAGTCGGAGCCCTCGCGGCGTGGGCTTTCTCGATGACGGCATGGTCATGAAACACGAGACTCCGGCCTCTTCCGTGGCCGGAAGCCGCTATTAACTACAGGCGCTGACCTACAGCCTCAGGCGCGCAGCGGAGAGCGTAACATCATGAGACGCAGACGACTTCTGGTCATCCTACTGCTTGCGATCATCTCCGGCGTGATGGCCGGATATGCCGCGCTCCAGTTTCTGCAAGAGCGTCCTACCGGCATCCTTCCGACGGTCGGTGAGCCGAACACGCAGAACGTGGTGGTGGCAGCGCGTAACCTGCCGCTGGGACTTCCGATCGGACGCGAAGACGTCCGGATGGTGCGTTGGCCTGCCGACGCCCTGCCCGCCGGGTTCCATCAGTCCGTGGAGGAAGTCCTCGGACGCGGCGTGCTCGCCCCCATCCAGACCAACGAGGCCATCTTGGACAGCAAGCTGGCCGGGGCGGATGCGGGGCTGGGGCTGGCGCTGCTCGTGCCCGAAGGGATGCGCGCCGTCTCGATTCGCGTCGACGACGTGATCAACATCGCCGGGTACGTACAGGCGGACACGCGCGTCGACGTGCTGTTGAGCGTGAAGCCGTCGGGCAGCGAGCCGGACATAACCAAGGTGATCATGCAGAACGTGCGGGTTGCCGCGGCCAACGCCCAGCTCCAGCACGACGAAGAGGGCAAGCCCATTCCCAGCTCGGTGGTGACGTTCTTCGTCACTCCCGAGGACGCGGAAAAGCTGACCCACGCGGCCCGAGAAGGTCAGATTCAACTGGCGCTTCGCAACAGCCTGGACCTCGCCGAATCCCAGACGGAGGGCTTTCACATCGACGAGGTACTGGGTCAGCGGAGGCGGCCTACCGGCCGCCGGATCGTCCGCAGCGGCACGACAACTGCGGCACCAACAGGCGTGATCGAGTTTTACCGCGCGGGTCGGCGAACGCTGATCTCGTACTGATCACGAGCTTCAGCACAATCCCCCACTGGAGAGGAGCAAACGGTGAGGAGTAGATGTGGTGCGTTCGCCCGCCTGGGCGCCCCGCTTCTGGCCGCGGTTGTACTGTTGTCCGCGCCGGCCGCGGCCTGGTCGCAGCAAGTTCTGATCACCCCGGAGCAGACCATCACGGTCTCACGGGGCCAATCGGTCCTGCTACGTCACCCCAATCCATACGAGCGGATCTCGGTCGCCGACGACGACATCGCAACGGTGTCGGTGATCACCCCGAACGAGCTGCTGATCATCGGGAACCGTCTCGGTACCACGAGCCTCATGCTGTGGACGGCCAATGCCGCCGTCCGGCTCTACAACATCGAGGTAACCGCGGACATCGCCGGCCTCGAGCGCCAACTCAATGAGCTCTTTCCCGACGCGGGGGTCACCCTTTCCGCCCAGGGAGAGACCGTCATCATGTCCGGCGTTGCGCGGGATCCTTCGGTGCTCCGTCGGGCGATGGAGATCGCGGCGGCCTCGGGCGTCCAGGTCATCGACAACATGACCTCTCCGTTCCCGCAGCAGATCCTCCTGCACGTCCAATTCGCCGAGGTCAGCCGCACCGCCATGCAGCGCCTGGGCACCCGGTTGACCGTGGCGCAGCCGCAGCTCCTGGACGAGACGTTCGATGAGGACGACGGGCACGTCATCGAGACGTTGTCGGACGGCGTGATGCGCTTGTTCTTCTTCAACTGCAGCGCCAGTCCTGGCGAAATCTGTCCACCGGGCACGACGAGCTTCGACGCGTTCATGGACGTGCTCAAGGCAACCGGCGACTTCAACAGCCTGGCCGAGCCCAACCTGTTGGCTATCGAGGGTCAGGAGGCATCGTTCCTGGCCGGCGGCGAGTTCCCCTATCCCGTGGTGCAGGGGAACAACTCGAACGCGGTGTCCATCCAGTTCAAGGAGTTCGGCATTCGGCTGAATTTCACGCCGACGATCACCGCATCGGGCAACATTCGGCTCGTGCTGGAGCCGGAGGTCTCGTCGTTGGACTTCGCGAACGGTCTCACGTTTTCGGGGTTCCAGGTTCCGAGCCTCCTGACACGGCGCGCGTCGACTACGGTCGAGCTGGGCGCGGGCCAGCATCTGGCCATTGCCGGATTGCTGGACAATTCGCTCCTGGAGAGCGTCGACAAAATCCCGCTGCTGGGAGACATCCCCATTCTCGGGCATTTCTTCCGGTCGTCTTCCTATCGGAAGCGGCACACGGAGCTGCTGGTCGTGGTGACCCCGTACCTGATGGTCCCCTCGGACGAGGAAATTCCGATCCCGACCGGCGAGCCGGAGACCTGGGACAAGTGGGAGCCGTTCCGGTCCAAGACCACGCGTCCGTCGTCGTCGCCGCCGGGAGGACCCGAGTGATGCATTCCTCGCCACCGAGCGCTTGAGGAGCTGATGGCCCGCCGAATTCTCCGTTGCGCCTTGCTGTCCTCCGATCCGGGCATGCACGAATCGCTGGCTGCCCTGCTTCGCGATCCGGACGAGCCCGCGGAGCTGACGTTCGCCCTGGAGACGCCCCTCGGGGATCTGGGGCCGGAGGAAGTGCTGCGCTTGGGCCACTCGGGCGTGGAAGTTGTCTTCGTCGACCTGGGCACCGAGAAGGAGACGGGCCTGGAGCTCACGCGGTTCCTCACGGCTCAAGAGCCCGATCGCCCGATCATCCTGATCGGTGATACGCTGGAATCGCAGCTCCTTTTGGCCGGCATGCGCGCTGGCGCGTTCGAGTACTTGGCCAAGCCGCTGGAGCCGGGTGCCGTCACCCAGGCGGTCACCCGTGTGCGACAACGGCTGGGTGACGATGAGACGGCCGAGCGGCAGGGCGGGCGGACGTTCGGCGTCATCAGCGCCAAGGGCGGGATCGGCGTGACCACACTGGCCACGAATTTGGCCGTGCAGGTGGCGCGCCTTGCGAACGACAAGGTCGCGCTCATCGACATGGACGAGATGGGCACGGCCAGCCTGCTACTCGGCCTCTGGCCCAAGTACTCGTTTCACGACGTGTTGGACAACGTGCACCGCCTCGATTCGGACTTGCTGCAATCCCTGGTGGAGCACCATCCATCCGGCGTCGACCTGCTCTCTTCTCCGAACGAAGGCATGGGCGTCGAGCCGCTTCAGCCGGACCAGGCCAGGCGGCTGTTCCGCTTCTTCGACCAGCGTTACCCCTTCGTCGTCGTGGACGCGGGCGGGGACCGGGCGGCCGCGCTGGCGGTGGCGGAGGAGGTGGACGAGCTGATCGTGGTGGCGTTTCCCGAGCTGCCGGCCATCCGCAACGTCAAGCGTATCTATCCGGAGCTGGAGCGGGTCCGCGGCGACCGTCCGATTCGTCTGGTCGTGAACCGTTATGTGCCCGACGATGCGATCAGCATGGAAGAGCTGGCCGGCACCATCGGGACGAGCGTGTTCGCGACGCTGGCCAAAGACGACGAGGCGCTGTCCCACGCGGCCAACGCCGGGAAGCCGGTGGTTCTCAACGGCAGCTCCAGGTTTTCGCGGGACATGAAAAACCTGGGTCAGGGACTGCTGGGAGAAAAGGAAAAGAAGGCGAAGTCCGGAATCAAAGGGCGGCTCGCGTCCTTCGTTCGCCGGAACTGAGCAGCATTGGATTCACTCGGGCGGTGGGTGACGGCCCTCCGCCCCCAGGAGGTTTGAGGCGATGAGCTCCACGGACTACAAGGACCGGTTCTCTCAGAACAACGAGGGTTCGGGTCGATCCTTTTCAGTGAACGGAGGAGACTCGCGCTGGTCCAAGACCCCCGAGGACGAGGTCGCGGAGCTTCGGACGCGGATCCACCGCCGTCTGCTGGAACGGTTGAACCTGTCCGACCTCGACAACGTGGATCGGCATCAGGCGGAGAGCTCCATCCGGAGCGTGGTACAGCAGCTCCTCTCCGAAGAAAGCGTGGCGCTCAATTTCGACGAGCGCGCTTCGATTGCCGAGCAGATCCTCGACGAGATCTTCGGACTGGGTCCGTTGGAGCCCCTGATGAAGGATCCGGAGATCTCGGACATCCTCGTCAACACCTTCAACAGCATCTTCGTAGAGCGGCACGGGAAGCTGGAGCCCACGACGGTGCGGTTTCAGGACGACGCCCACCTCCTCCAGGTGATCGACCGCATCGTGTCCGGCGTGGGGCGGCGGATCGACGATTCTTCGCCGATGGTGGATGCGCGCCTGCCCGACAACTCGCGCGTGAACGCCATCATCCCGCCGCTGGCCGTGGATGGCCCGCACATGTCCATCCGCAAGTTCAAGCGCGACACCCTGTCGGGCGAGGACCTGCTGCGGACCGACAGCGTGACTCAGCAGATGCTCGAGATTCTCGATGCCATCGTGAAGGCCAAGCTCAACGTGCTCATCTGCGGCGGAACGGGATCCGGGAAGACCACGCTACTCAATATCCTGTCCAGCTTCATCCCGGCCAACGAGCGAATCGTCACCATCGAGGATTCGGCGGAGCTCCAGCTACGCCAGCCGCACGTGGTTCGGCTCGAGACTCGGCCGCCCAACGTGGAAGGCACCGGCGAGGTCACCCAGCGCGCGCTGGTCATCAACAGCCTGCGCATGCGGCCCGACCGGATCGTGGTCGGAGAGGTGCGTGGGTCGGAGGCCGTGGACATGCTCCAGGCCATGAACACCGGTCACGACGGCTCTCTGACGACCTTGCACGCCAACAGCCCTCGCGATGCATTGTCCAGGCTCGAGACCATGATCTCGATGGCGAGCCTCAACCTTCCGGACAAAGCCATGCGCCAGCAGATCGCGAGCGCGATTCAGGTGGTGGTCCAGTGCGCACGGCTCACGGACGGGAAGCGCAAGGTGACGTCGATCGCCGAGATCGTGGGCATGGAGGGAGACGTGATCACCATGCAGGAGATCTTCGAGTTCCGCCGGGAAGGCGTGGACGAGCAGGGCAACGTGCTGGGCGATTTCAAGCCCACGGGCATCCGGCCCAAGTTCGCCGAACGGCTGCAGGCCTACGGCGTGAACCCGTCCGAACTGCTGTTCTCCGAGGGAGGCCCCGCTCGGAAGGCTGCCTGGTAGGCCACGATGGCACAGTTTTTCGCCTCGAACTGGTTCGCCGCCGCGCTGATCTTCGCGGCCGTCACCATGGGAACGCTTTCCATGGTGTTGGCCGCCGAAATCCTGCGCATCGGTCTGCGCCGGCGGCAGGTACGCCGCCAGCTCAGACCCCTGCAACAGGGCACGGACGGTCGCACCCACGATCTGATTCGAGAGCTGGAACAGGAGACGGTAGGCTCACGGCTCTCCATCGGTACGGGAATCCTGCCCATGCTGCGGCAGGCGGACCTGGCCTGGTCTCCGGCGACGTTCGTCGTGATCTCGATCGGGTGTGGACTGGCGTTTTTCCTGGCCGCGATCATCGTCTCGAACTCGATGGTGCTCCAGGCGGTCGTCCTGATGTTGGGATTGCTCCTGCCGTATTTCTACGTGCGGATGCGGCGCAACGCGCGGCTGCGTGCCTTCGAGGCGGCCTTTCCGGAGTCGATCGACCTACTGGGTCGCGCCATCCGGGCCGGACACCCGCTCACTTCGGGCATTGCGATGGTTGCCGACGAAGGCCCCACGCCGGTGGCGCTCGAGTTCAAGAAGCTGTTCGAGGAGCAGCGGTTCGGCCTGCCGTTCTACGAGGCCATGATGGGCCTCATCGACCGGGTGGATCTCGTGGACGTGCGGATCTTCGTCACGGCCGTGCTCGTGCAACGAGAAGTGGGCGGGAACCTGGCAGAGGTGTTGGACAACATCTCGCACACCATTCGCGAGCGCTTCTCCATTCGTCGGCAACTCCGCGTCTATACGGCCCAGGGCCGTATGAGCGGATACGTGCTGGCAGCCATGCCGATCGTGGTGGGACTCGGACTCTTCGCGTTGGACCCTGACTACATGGGCACGCTGTTCGAGAGCCCGATCGGGAGGTTTTTCCTGATCTTCGCTTTCATCATGCAGATCATCGGATACCTCTGGATCCGAAAGATCGTGGACATCGACATCTAATGTTGCTCTTCATCGTTGTCGTCAGCGTGGGGATCACCGTCGGTCTCCTGGTCTTTTTGATCGGGCAAGCCGTGCCTGCGCAGGAGCGTGGCGTACGCGATCGCCTGATGGAGATCGGAGGAGACCCGCAGGAGACGATCCGTTCCCGTCGACGGATGGCACGCCGCGAACGCGTCGAGTCCATCCTGCAAGAGATCGGGTCGACCTTCCAGGAGAAGGTGGTCAAGCATTCGGCCGCGAAGCTCAACCTCATGGCGGCCGGATATCGCAGCGCGAGCGCATCCGCGGTGTTCTGGGGCGCGCGGCTGGTGTTGGGCGTGGGCTTGGGCGCCATCTGGTTGGTGCTGGGTCCGTTGGCCGGGCTGTCCGCGTTCCAGACCCTGATCTTGGTGGCGTATTTCGGAGCTGTCGGGTGGGTGGGACCGGTCATCTGGGTCACCCTCAAGCGACGCCGTAGGCAGAAGGACATTCAGCGGGCGCTGCCCGACGCGCTCGACCTCCTGGTGGTCTGCGTGGAGGCCGGCTTGGGGCTCAATCAGGCCATGACCCGGGTGGCCACCGAGATCGCGCACATCAGTCCCGAGATGGGACGTGAGCTGAGTCTGGTCAACCTGGAGATTCGGGCCGGCGCGCCCCGTTCGGACGCGTTGCAGAACCTGGCGGAACGCACGCAGCTCGGCGACATCCGCGCGCTCGTGACCATGCTCGTTCAGACCGATCGTTTCGGAACGTCCGTCGCCAAGTCGCTCAGGATTCACGCCGACACGCTCCGCGACAAGCGCAGGCAGCGGGCGGAGGAGGCGGCGGCCAAGACCACGATCAAGCTGGTCTTCCCGCTCGTGCTTTGCATTTTCCCGGCGCTTTTCGTGGTCATTCTGGGCGGCGGCATCATCCGCATTATCGAGACTCTCGGGTCACTGTGAGGATCGGTGGCGCGTCGCTACATCCGGGTGAGAAACGCCCGCCGGGATCAGGATCTGGGCCACCGCGTCATGGTGGCGGACGGCTATTGGACGCGCCTGCGCGGCTATCTGGGAAGGTCCGAGCCCAGCGCCGGTGAGGGCATCCTGCTTCAACCCTGCCGCTCGGTTCACATGGTGGGCATACGGTTCGCGCTCGACATCGCGTTTCTCGACGGGGACGACCGGGTGGTCGCCGCCTACTCGGACGTCCCACCGGGTTGGACCACCCGTTCGGCGTCCGACGCTTCGAGCGCGCTCGAGCTCCCGGCCGGTACGCTCGTACGCACCGGCACGAGGCCGGGCGACGCGCTGGAGATGATCCCTGCCCGGGACTCGGCCGCACCGCCGGCAGCGTCCAAACTTCAAGGAGGAACCCCGTGACTATTGGCACGCTCACCGAGTCGGGCGCTTCCCCGTCCGGTTTGCCGGATCCCGAGGGTGCAGCCCCGGACGTCCAGTACCCGCCCATCCCGACGCGTGTCGAAGACACCGGCCTCTCCGCGGAAGCCGTCATCGACCTGTTGCTCAAGTTCCTGTATACGCAGGGCGTACGCACCGGACAGGAGCTGATCGATAGCATTCGGCTTCCGTTCGCCGTCATCGATCCCATCCTCATGGATCTGCAGCAGCGGCTCATGGTGGAGGTCAAGGGCACGGCGGGCCACGGACGGGGCGGCTACCGCTTTTCCATCACGCCGTTGGGTCGGGAACGGGCGCGGGAAGCCATGGAAACCAGCCGCTACGTGGGCCCGGCTCCGATTCCGTTGCCGCTCTACGCAGAGTGGATGGAGCGCCAATCCGTTCGGTACGTGCACATCACGCGGGACGTCATCTTCTCGGGATTCTCCGACCTGGTCCTGGACCAGGGGATTTTCGAGGCGCTCGGACCGCCCATCAACTCTGCGCGCTCGTTGTTCCTCTACGGCGCGCCGGGCAACGGCAAGACCGCCATCGCGGAACGCATCGCCGGCATGACCGGCGGCGGAATCTTCGTTCCCCACGCGATCGACGTGGACGGACAGACCGTGGTGCTCTTCGACCCCGTGTACCACGATCCGATTCCCTGGGACGGCCTCCGCTCCAGCGCAGATCCGCTGATCAAATCCGCCGCGGACGGGTTCGATCCCCGGTTCGAGTACGTCGCCCGTCCCACCGTTTTCGTGGGCGGCGAGTTGACGTTGGAGCAACTCGATCTCCAATACGATCCGGTGTCCAAGATGTACAAGGCGCCGTTTCAGCTGAAGGCGGCCGGCGGCGTTCTGATCCTGGACGACTTCGGCCGCCAGCGGGTGGAGCCCGCAGAGCTTCTCAACCGGTGGGTCGTGCCGTTGGAGAAGAGCATCGACTTTCTCACGCTCCACACGGGCGTGAAATTTCCGGTGCCGTTCGACACCCGCCTGATCTTCGCGACAAACTTGGATCCTTCGGATCTGGTGGAAGAGGCGTTTCTCCGGCGTATCCACTACAAGATCCGCGTCGGAAACCCGACCCGAGAAGGGTACAGCGACATCATGAAGGCGGTGTGCGAGGCCCGTGACATTCCCTATGTGTCGCAGGCCGTGGAGCACATCTACGAGAAGTACTACGACGGTTTCGGGATCGAGCCTCGGGCTTGCCACCCCCGCGACATCGTCGACCACATCGAAGACATCGCGCGCTACAATGGTACGGAGGCGCGACTTACCCATGATCTGCTCAACCGCTCCTGTGACACCTACTTCCTGGTCATGGAGGCGGACGCGCTCATGCGGGCTCAGGCCCGGTATGCCGTCGGGGGGAAAAAGGAATGAGTTCAACGGACGATCGCGCGGATCACGACCGCAGCGGAGAGGTGGGTCAGATGGATGTCCCCGAGGTATTGGCCGCCATGGAAGTGCGGCTGCGTCACATGGAGGCCGAGAAGCGTCGGCTTCGAGGCCGGTCCCGGCTGCTCTCGCTAGGACTGCTCCTCGCACTGGGCGGAGTCGGGGCGCTGGCGTATCGAGCGTACACGGCCCCGGCGGCGGCCGGGCCCGGCGAGATCCTCGAAGCTACGGGACTGGTCATTCGCGGTGCCGACGGCGCTACGCGGGCGCAACTGGTCGCCGGGGACGACGGCTCGGCGAGGCTCGCGCTGCTGGACGGCTCCTCGACCGAGCGCCTCCGCCTGTCCGTGCGTTCGGACGGATCGCCGGGCATCGCCTTCCAGGACGCTGCAGGGAACAACAGGGTCGTGCTGGCGCTGCAGCCGGATGAGACCGGGACGCTCGTGTTTGCGGACCTACAGTCCGAGATCCGCGCCGCGCTCGGCCTGAGCGGCGACGGCCAGGCCAACCTCGTCTTTTCCGATGCTGCAGGAAGCCCGCAGTTGGCCCTCGGCGTGAACGGAGCTGGCCAATCCAGCGTCATGTTGCCTAACTTGAGTGACGACGGCGCGTCGGACGATTCCGGAGGCGAACCCGGAGGTTCACCATGATTTCGGCTTTACGCTTCGCTCATCGGCGGAGCGACGACCGCGGACAATCCCTGGTGGAGTTCGCGTTGATTCTCCCCTTCCTCCTGATTCTCCTCATGGGGATTTTCGAGGTGGGCAGGGCCTGGCAGCGGTACCAGGTCATCACGGACATCGCGCGAGAGGGGGCCCGCGTCGCGGCTCGGGGCACCTCAAACTACGGCATCTCCGCCGATTCCATCGATTCGCTCATCGACTTCGCGCTGACGGATGCGGGCTTGGATCCGGCGGAAGCGACGGTGACGTTCCCCAACGGACGCCTCGGCGACGCGGGAGTGGGGACCGGATCGGCCATGGTCGTGCGCATCGACTATCCCCACGACATTCCGTTCCTGAATAGCTTCCTGGGGATCTTCCGCGGGAACGATCCCAACACCCCGCCAGGTCCCACGCTGGTACTCAAGACGCAGGTGGGCTTCCGTAACGAATAGTTGCACTCCAGCCGCAACGCGGTGTTACAACCGCACATGCGAACGCCCCGAAATCATTGGATTTCGGGGCGTTCGTGCGTTGGCATCACACATGCTCAGGTAGGTAGGGAGATCCCCGAACGCGGAGTGCTTCATTGCAGTTGTGGAACCGTTCCAGGCCCAACGACGAGCGCGGGGCTGCGCTCGCGTTGATCGCCGTTCTCCTGACAGGCGTCCTGGGATGCGCCGCGTTGGCCATCGACCTGGGCATGCTCATGACCGCGCGGGGCGAAACCCAGCGGCTGACCGATGCGGCCGCCCTGGCGGGTGCCAGCGCGTTCATGGACTACCAGCGAACGACGGCGGCCGATACCGCGCCCGCTCGTGCGTTGGCCTACGCCTTGGAGCAAGAGGTTCGCGGTGAGCGGCTGCTGGCGTCCGACGTGATCGTGGAGGTGTTCCCGGACCAGGAACGGGTGCGCGTGAGTGCCCGCAGCCGACCGATGGGTCTGTTCCTGGCCCGCGCGCTGGGCATCGGCTCGAGCGGCGTAAGCACCTACTCCGCGGCCGAAGCCGCGCCGGCCGGGGGCGCCAACTGCGTGAAGCCGTGGGCCATTCCCGATCTCTGGGACGAGCAGACCGGAGAAGACGGCAACGGCAACCGGACGTGGGACGTGGCGTCCGGAAATGGGAACGGCAATGGGAACGGAAATAGCACGGAGTCATGGGACTTCAATCCGCCCACGGACCGCTATCAGCAGTGGAGCCGCGCGACGCCGGAAGACCTGAATGCGACCGGGCTCGGCAGCCACTGGCGGCAGCAGGCGGGAAGCGCCGCGCCGTACGACTCGGGTCTCATGCTCACGATCAAGCCGCAGCAGCCCGGCGTTTCCCCGGTGAATCCGTTCTTCTACGTGTGGCGCATGCCCGGATCCAGCGGGGCCAATGACTACCGCGACGCCATCCTGAACTGCCATCCCGGAGTGGTATCGACTGCAGTAGCATACGACATCGAACCGGGCAACATGAACGGCCCCACCCGTCAAGGCGTGAACGAGCTGATCGCGCGCGACCCCGGGGCGTATTGGGATGGCACCAAGGTGGTGACCACGGCCGGCGCCGGCCATTGGAGGGACAGCCCTCGAGTATTCGTGGCGCCGCTGTTCGATCCCAACCAGATCTCCGGCGTTACCGGTGGTGGAAACCTCGACTTGGTCTTCAGCGATTTCGGCCTGTTCTTCCTCGAGGGACCGCCCATGCAGAATCCGCACGACCACGTGTACGCACGGTTTCTCGGGTTTGCCCCGGGCAGCGCGGCCGGCGGTGGAGCCGGTGAGCTGGCCAAGGTACTGAGGCTCGTGGAGTAACGAAGTGAAGTTTTCGACTCTGTCGGTTCAGGAAAGGAGCCCGACGTTGTAGACAGGACGCTGCGCAAGAGCTTTCCGTGGTCGCCGATTGTTCCCCCCCGGTGACCCAACTCCGCGCAACCCCGGCATCATCGGGGTTGCGCGGTAGCGGCTTTACTGCGCATCTTTGTTTCGGTTCAACCTTCGGGCGGCATGGCCCGATCGGAAGGCGCTGCATGTACATAGTATTCCGCCGGCTTCGCCGAGCCACCCGGGGGCAGTCCCTGGTCGAGTTCGCGCTGATTCTACCCATGCTCCTATTCGTCATGTTCGCGTTCTGGGAGCTCTCGCGGGCGTGGAACACCTACCAGGTGGTAACCCGGGCAGCCCGCGAAGCGGCGAGGACCTACGTCGTTGCGAACGGAATCAACACACAGGTGGCGATCGAGGGAGTGGCCAACGGCATCCTGGCCAGTGCGGCGTTGGATCCGGCCAACGCGACGATCACCCATCCCCACGGCCTGGCCGTCGGAGCGGGAGATCCGTACAGCATCCGGATCGAGTATCCGTTCGACTTCGCACTTCTTCGCGTGGTCCACAACATCGGTCCGGGAGAAGCTCCCTGGGAGCCGGTGACGATCGCAAGGGAAGTGACCATGCGCACCGAGTGAACTCCCCCCATCAGCAGGAACGACGGCGCGAAAAGCGAGCAGTTGGCAAACAAGTCTGATTTTGAGGAGTAGGCGCTGATGTTTACGTCGATGTCCGTAGCACGGGACCGGAGGGGGGCAGCCTTGGCGTTGGTGGCGGTCATGCTCATTGGAGTTTTGGCCGCAATCTCGTTGGCGATCGACCTCGGACAATTCACTACCGCTCGGGGCGAGGCCCAACGGCTGGCCGACGCATCCGCGTTGGCGGGTGCCAGCGTGTTCCTCGACATCCAGTATTTCGACGACGAGGCTCTCGCCACCGCGCAGGCCACCGATCGCGCCAAGCGGTACGCGGCCAACAACACCATCCGCATGATTCCGCTGGATACCGCGAACGACATCCGGGTGGACGTGCTCTACGATGAGAAGAAGGTGCGAGTGTGGGTGCGCCGTCTGAACATGGACACCTGGTTCGCACGTCTGGCGGGACGTCTGAACGTGAACATCGGCGCGATGGCTGCCGCGCAGGCCGTGGAGGACAGTGGCCCGACCTGCGTGAAGCCCTGGGCGATTCCGGATCTGTGGAATGAGATCATTGGATACGGTCCTGGAGGCCGAGTCGACAACACCGACCTGAACGGAGACGGATACTGGCAGGAGAACGAGGGTGGCTGGGAGCTGGATCCTACCGAAGTCGGAGCGTCCGGGGAGTACTACGAGCAGTGGGATCCCGAAAACGAAACGGGAACGGCGACCGGTTACGGTAGCGAGTTCCGAGGACCCGATCGGGACTTCGGCGCGCAGATCATCCTAAAGGCGCAAAGTCCGGGCAACACGGTGGCGTCCCCGTTTTTCTTCGCGTGGGACATCGATCCGTCCACGAACACGTCACCGGGCGAGGGAGCCAGCCAATATCGGGAAGACATCGAAAACTGTACCGAGTATCCCGTGTTCGCGGATACGGACTACTACATCGAACCCGGTGATATGGTCGGCCCAACGAATCACGGCACGAACGCCCTGCTGGACAAAGACCGCAGCGCGTATTGGAACACGCTGGAGAACAAGCTGGAGAGCGACTACGATCCCCCGGAGGCGAGTCCGCGGGTGATTACCGTGGCGCTGTTCGATCCGAGCTTGATTCAGGGGTTGATCGGGTCCGGCGGCCCGGGCGATCAAATCATCCAATTCAACAACTTCGCCAAGATCTTCGTGGAAGCGCCGGGTGGAAACGGCAACTACAATGGCCAGCAGGCCATTATGGGCCGCTTCATGGGATTCGCGAACGGGACCGGCCAGGGGAACGCTGGCAACAGCTCCACCCTGACGTACAAACTACGTCTGGTCGAGTAGCCTCCACGCTTGCCAACTTCCGGGGGCGGCATCCTTTTCAGGGATGCCGCCCCCGTTCGTATTCCGCCGGGCCACCGCTCGGGCCGGCGTCGCCCTCGCAGCCCTGGTGCTTACCGGCTCGAGCTGTACCGACGCCGAGTTGGTCCTCACCGACGCCCCCCGCTTCCTGATCCGCAGGGCGTTGGTCGTGGACGGGACCGGAGGTCCCGCCGCGCCGCTCGATGTCCGGGTCGTGGACGGCCGCATCACCGCGGTGGGGACGTTGAGGCCCGATCCCGCCGAACGTGTGGTCGACGCCTCCGGATTGGTGCTGGCGCCGGGGTTCATCGACACGCACAGTCATCACGACCGCGGGCTGGCCGACGAACCGGGGGCGTTGGCCGCAGTGAGCCAGGGCATCACGACCATCGTGGTCGGGGTGGACGGAGGGTCTCCTCATCCGCTCGCGGGGTTCTTCGCAGACGTGCGGACGAGCCCGGCCGCCGTGAACGTGGCCGCGTACTCGGGCCACGGGTCCATCCGCGGCCGCGTCCTAGGTGAGAACTATCGGCGGGAGGCCGCGCCGGCGGAGATCGCCCAGATGGCCCAACTGCTGGAGGATGACCTGGCAGCCGGAGCTTTGGGCCTCTCCACCGGGCTCGAATACGATCCCGGGATCTACGCGAACACCGCCGAGGTCATCGCGCTGGCCCGGGTCGCCGCCGCGGCCGGGGGCCGGTACATGAGCCACCTCCGGTCAGAGGACCGGGCGCTCTGGGAAGCCGCCCGGGAGCTGATCCGGATCGGTGAGGAAGCCCGTCTTCCCGTGCAGATCTCGCACGCCAAGCTGGCCATGAAGAGCCTCTGGGGGCGGGCGCCCGAGTTCCTGTCCATGTTGGACTCGGCCCGGGCGCGGGGGGTGGACGTGACGGCCGACGTCTACCCGTACCCGTTTTGGCAGTCGACGATGACCGTTCTGTTTCCCGACCGGGACTACACGGTCGAGGCTGCGCGCTTCGCGCTCGATGAGCTGGCGCCGCCGGAGACCATGATCCTGGCTCGCTACGAGCCTCGACCCGAATACACGGGGCGCTCGCTTGCCGATGTGGCGGAGGAAAGAGGCGAGGACCCCGTCGCCACGTATCGCTTTCTCATCCGTGAAGCGCGCGCCATGGAAGATCGGACGGGACGGCGCGGAGTCGAGAGCATCATCGCCACGTCGATGGACGCAGGGGACATCGATCGTCTGCTGGCCTGGCCCCACACCAACGTGTCGTCGGACGGGGCGCTTCGGGGCCGACACCCTCGCGGATTCGGTGCCTTTACCCGTGTGCTTCGAGAACACGTACGCGAACGTCGGGTGCTGACGCTCGAGGAGGCGGTCCACAAGATGACCGGACTGGCGGCCGATCACGTGGGACTCGACGGACGCGGACGGATCCTGCCCGGCCAGGTCGCGGATCTGGTGTTGTTGGATCCCGAGCGAGTGGCCGATCGGGCCACGCCCGAAGATCCCGAAGCCGTGTCCGACGGCATCCTGGCCGTATGGGTGGGGGGCGCGTTGGTGTACCGGGACGGTCAGGTCACGGACAGCCGCCCGGGGCAGGTGCTCACCCGAGGAGACACTCGATGACTAGGGCGCGGATGCGGAGCACCCTTGCGGTGTCCGCGCTGGTGCTGGTCCTGGGAGCGGCGGCGTGCGCACCCGAAACCGGGGTGAGCCACGACCTCGTGATCCTCAATGGCCGGGTCATCGACCCCGAATCCGGACTGGACGGGATTCGCCACGTGGGCATCGCCGGAGACCGGATCCTCATGGTTACGGAGTCCTCGATCGAGGGGGCCGACACGATCGACGCGCTCGGCCTGGTGGTAGCGCCCGGGTTCATCGACCTCCACGCCCACGGCCAGGATACGTTCAGCGCCGCGCTTCAACTCCACGACGGGGTGACCACTGCGCTGGAGATGGAAGGCGGGGTGCTCCCGGTGGACGAGTGGTATGAGGAGCGCGAGGGCCGCGCATTGATCCACTATGGCGCAACCGTGTCACACGGCCGCGCTCGGGTGATGGCGGTCGTCCAACCCGAGAACCCCGAAGAGCTGACGGGTTTTCCGGCAGCCGCCGTCTATGACCCCGCCACGCCGGAACAACAGGCGGAGCTGGAGGCGCTTCTGGCCCAGGGGCTGGAGCAGGGTGCCTTGGGCATAGGATTCGGAATCCAGTACACCCCCGGGGCCACGAGACAGGAGATCATCGGGAGCTTCCGAGTCGCCGCGGAGGGTGGCGTGCCGACGTTCTCCCACGTGCGCTTCGCAGGACTTGTGGAGCCCGGCAGTTCGACCGAAGCCATTCAGGAGATCATCGCGGCCGGGGCGGCGACCGGCGCGGCGGCCCACATCGTTCACATTGGATCGAGCGGGCTGAGCCAGGTCCCGTTCCTACTGGAGCTGATCGACGGCGCCCGGGAGCGCGGAGTGGATGTGTCCACCGAGGTCTATCCCTACACTGCGGCGTCCACGGACCTTCGGGCGGCCATCTTCGATCCCGGCTGGCGGGAGCGTCTGGGCGGAGACTACGGAGACATCGAGTGGGTGGCGACCGGCGAGCGTCTCACCGCGGAGACGTTCGGTACGTTCCGTGAGCGGGGAGGGATGATCATTGCCCATATCATTCCCGAGAGCGCCGTGGAAGCTGCACTCTCTCATCCGGGGGTCATCGTGGCATCGGATGGGGTCGGGTTCGTGAACGGACGAGCCCACCCGAGGGGAGCGGGCTCGTTCGCGCGGGTGCTCGGACGGTACGTGCGTGAACGAGAGGTGTTGAGCCTGAGCGACGCGCTCGCGCGCATGACGCTCCTTCCGGCGAGGCGCCTGGAAGCATCCGTGGAGGCCATGCGCCGCAAAGGGCGGGTCCAGATCGGAATGGATGCGGATCTCACGTTGTTCGATCCGGAGACCGTCATTGACCGGGCTACGTTCGCGGTTCCGGCTCAGCCCTCGGCGGGGATCCCCCACGTGATCGTCGCGGGCACGCCGGTCGTGCGTGACGGCGCCCGTGTGGAGGGGCGCTGGCCGGGGAGGGCCATCCGCCGTTGAACCTGGTGCTACCCGTGTTGGCTGCGTCCACGCTTGCGGCCCTTGCCGGGGCGTTGGGCGCTACGGTCTACATGGGCCCTCCGGACACGCCCCGCCACTGGCTCGGTTGGGCCTTCGCCGTCGCAGCCGGGTTCATGCTGGGGGCGGCGTATGCCACACTCCATCCTGCGGTAGCCGACACTCCGGTCGTCGTCACCGCGGGTGCGCTGCTGGGCATTCTGTTCGTGTTCGCCACCCACCGCTTCCAAGGCACGGCCGACCTGGAGCTGAGCCGCACCGACGCAGCGGATCCCACCTACGTATTCCGCGTGCTCACGATCCAGGCGCTGCACTCGGCCTCCGAGGGCGTCGCGATCGGCGTGGCTGCGCTCGCGAACCTGGGATTCGGACTGTTCGTCGCCTTCGCGTTTGCCGTGCACAACGTCGCGGAGGCCATCGTGCTCAGCGCCGTGCTGCGAGGGCAGGGAGCGTCTGCCGCGCAGGCAGCGGCCCTGGGAGTGTTCACCAACGTCGGGCAGATTTTGCTTGCGATCGTGACCGTTGCGCTGGTCACGTCCGCCCCCGCGCTGCTTCCCTGGACGGTCGGCTTCGCGGTGGGAACGCTGGTTCACCTGGTGCTGATCGAGCTCCTTCCCGAGGCCTACCGTGAGGCCGGGTCCCTCAGCACCGCGCTCGCGACCAGCCTCGCCATGGGAGTGGTCATCCTCTGGGCGGGCGTCCTCGGGTGAGCGCGTTGGCCCAGTTCTTCGACAGCCATCCGGTGTGGGCCGTGGCGGCGCTCGCGTCGTTGACCGCGGTGGCGACAGGCTTGGGAGCGCTGCCGTTCCTGTTCCTGAGGCGAGTTTCCGAGTCCACCGTCGCCTACTCGAATGCGATTGCCGCCGGGCTCATGCTGGGGGCGACCTTCGGCTTGGCCGTCGAAGGCACGACCTACGGCCTGGTGGAGACACTGGTGGGCGCCAACCTCGGAATCCTGTTCGTCTTGGCGACGTCGCGAATCCTGGACCACCACGACATCGAGTTCGGTGCCTTGGCCGGCTTGGACGCCCGCCGCATGGTGCTCATGGTCATCGTGATGACCGTGCACTCGTTCGCGGAAGGCGTCGCAGTCGGCGCTTCGTTCGTGGGTGGCCTGACGCTGGCGACGTTCATCACCGTGGCCATCGCGGTCCACAACATTCCCGAGGGCCTGGCCATCACGGCCGTCCTCCGTCCCCGCGGCGTGTCCGTTCCGGCAGCGGCCGGCTGGAGCGTGTTCTCTTCACTTCCCCAGCCGCTCATGGCGGTGCCGGCGTTCCTCTTCGTCGAGGCGTTCCAACCGGCTTTGCCCTACGCCCTGGGCTTCGCTGGCGGCGCCATGCTGCTCATGGTCCTCAACGAGCTGCTTCCCGAGGCTTACCAGGAAGGGCATCGGCCGGTCGTGGGCCTACTGGTCAGCAGCTCGCTGTTCGCGATGATCCTGTTCCAACAATTGCTCTAGTGTCCACCAGGCGGCAGCGCGAGACGTGGCCGCGCCCCGCGATGTGTCGACTCAGCCCTCTTTGGAAGAGCCCCCTTTGAACATCCGCAGTAGCTTGCGGACCGGATCGTACGCGTCGTCCACCACCTGCTCCTTGAGCGGAATGATGGCGTTATCGGTGATTGTGATGTGCTCGGGACAGACCTTGGTGCAGCACTTGGTGATGTTGCAGTACCCGATCCCGTAGTCTTCCCGAAGGGCCTCTCGCCGGTCTGCGGTGTCCAGCGGGTGCATCTCCAGTCCAGCGGTATACACCAAGAACCTCGGGCCGACGAAGCGGTCGTGGTACTGGTGGTCCCTGAGGACGTGACACACGTCCTGGCAAAGGAAGCACTCGATGCACTTCCGAAATTCCTGGACCCGCTCCACGTCGCGCTGATCCATGCGCCACGTGCCGTCGGCCGCGTCCGGCGCTCTGGGCTGGAACTTCGGGATTTCCCGTTTGACCTCATAGTTCCAGGAGACATCGGTGACGAGGTCTCGTACGAGCGGGAACGCCTTAATGGGCTCGATGGTGATGGTGCCCTCCGACGGAAGCGTGTTCATGCGGGTCATGCACATGAGCTTGGGCATTCCGTTCACCTCCGCCGAGCACGACCCGCACTTGCCGGCCTTGCAGTTCCAGCGCACGGCCAGATCGTGTGCCTGCTCGGCTTGGATTCGGTGCACGACATCGAGCACCACCATGCCTTCGTCGTACTCGGTCGTGTAGGTCTCGAACTGCCCTTGCTGGCGATCGCCTCGCCAGATCCGGAAGCTGGTGGTCGGCATCTATCCCATCTCCTCGATGATTCCGGCGAGCTCTGCAGGCATGTCGGGGATGTCGCGGCGTTCGACGAGCATCCGGCTATCGTCTCCCTTGCGTATGACCAGATTGCACGTGCCCCATTCGGGGTCCTTCCCGGGGTGGTCGTCCCGCGTGTGGGCTCCGCGGCTCTCGGTCCGGGCCAACGCAGCCCGCGCCACCATCTCCGCGACGGTCAGCAGGTTGTGCAGGTCCAGCGCCGTGTGCCAGCCGGGGTTGTACTCGCGGTTCCCGGTTACGCCCACGGCCCGGGCCCGCTCCTGGAGGCCGCCGATCCGTTCGATCGCGTCCTCCAACTCGTCTCCCACGCGGATGATGCCGACCTGGGATTGCATCAGGTCTTGCAGCTCGTATTGCACGTCATAGGCGCCGGACGTGCCCTCGCGCTGGAAAGGCTCGACCGCCGCGGACGACGCGGCGTCGACCTGTTCGGAGGCGATCGACACGGCACCGTGCTCGCGAGCGAATGCGGCCGCGTACTCGCCCGCACGCTTGCCGAACACCAACAGGTCGGAGAGCGAATTCCCGCCCAGCCGGTTGGCTCCATGGAGGCCGGTCGCGCATTCGCCGGCTGCGAACAGCCCGGCTACGGTCGTCATCTGCGTATCGCCGTCCACCCGAATGCCGCCCATCACGTAGTGCGTGGTGGGCCCCACTTCCATGGGCTCCTCCGTGATGTCCAAGTCCGCCAGTTGCTTGAACTGGTGATACATCGACGGGAGCTTCTTTTTGATGTGCTCCGCTCCGCCCGGCACCTTGTCCTTGATCCACGCGATGTTCAGGAACGCGCCGCCGTGGGGGCTGCCGCGGCCCTCCTTGACCTCCCTCAATATCATGCGGGCGACGTGGTCACGCGTGAGCAGCTCCGGTGGCCTGCGTGCGTCGCGGTCTCCCCGTACGTACCGCCAGCCCTCGTCCGCGTCGGCCGCCGTCTGGTCCTTGTAGAGGTCGGGGATGTGGTCGAACATGAAGCGGCGGTTCTCGGAGTTGAGAAGAATGCCGCCTTCACCCCGGACGCCTTCGGTCACCAGGATCCCCCGCACCGATGGGGGCCACACCATGCCTGTGGGGTGGAACTGCACGAACTCCATGTCCATGAGCTCTGCGCCCACGTCGTACGCCAACGTGTGCCCGTCTCCCGTGTACTCCCACGAGTTGGAGGTGATCTTGAACGCCCGGCCGATTCCTCCGGTCGCGATCACGACCGACCTGGCCTCGAACACCGTAAACCGCCCGCGCTCGCGATCGTACGCGAATGCCCCGGCCACCCGACCCTCGTCCATGAGCAGGCGGGTGACCGTCAGCTCCATGTGGAAGTCGATGCCCTGGTGAATGCCGTGGTCCTGGAGCGTGCGGATGAGCTCCAACCCCGTCCGATCGCCAACGTGGGCCAGTCGGGGGTAGGCATGCCCTCCGAAGTTGCGCTGGAGAATCCGTCCGTCCGGGGTTCGGTCGAACAGGGCGCCCCAGGCTTCCAGCTCCCGGACCCGATCCGGGGCCTCCTTGGCGTGTAGCTCGGCCATGCGCCAGTCGTTCAGGTACTGCCCACCGCGCATGGTGTCGGCGAAGTGGACGCGCCAGTTGTCCCGCTCGTCCACGTTGGCCAGGGATGCGGCCATGCCGCCCTCGGCCATGACCGTGTGTGCCTTCCCGAGGAGCGACTTGCACACCACGCCGACGCGGGCGCCGAGGGAGGATGCCTCGATGGCGGCTCGGAGCCCGGACCCGCCGGCTCCGATCACGAGCACGTCGTAGGCGTGCGTCTCGACGTCAGCCATCAGAAGATCCTCCAGTCGGTCCAGATCCCCATGGAGCAAAGCCGTACGTAGAGATCCGTAAAGCCAACCCAGCAGAGGCTCAGCCACGCAAAGAGCATGTGTTTCCGGTTGAGGCAGGACACGCAGTCGTAGCTCTTCCGACGCACCGGCTTGTCGGAGATCTTCGTCAGACCTCCGCCCACGAGGTGGCGAAGCGAGTGGCATCCCAGCGTGTAGCAGGACAGCAGGACCACGTTCAGGATCAAGACCAGGGATCCAACCCCGAGTCCGAACACGGTGATGCCCGTGGCCTCGTCGGTGAACCAGAGGCCCTTCCAAGCATCGATGGTGAGAAGCACCAGGAACACCAACGCGGCCATGAGGAAGTAGCGGTGGACGTTCTGGAGGATCAGCGGAAACGATCGCTCCCCCCGGTATCCGGATCGGGGCTCACCCACCGTGCAGGAGGGCGGATCGGCCCAGAACGCCTTGTAGTAGGCCCCCCGGTAGTAGTAGCAGGTGAGCCGGAACCCCAGCGGGAAGATCAGGATGATCCATGCGGGGGAGAACCGCAGAAACGACGGCCACCAAAACGGCCAGCTCCCGAACCAGGAGTGATGGGAGGCGTCCCAGACCGTAGGGTCGTGCCAAGTCACGGGTGAATAGAAGGGCGACAAGTAGTTGCCGAACGTGTAGTGATCTCCTTGAAAGGCCGCCCACGTGGAGTAGAGGATGAATGCTGACAGGGCGAGCAACACCGTAACCGGTGTGGCCCACCACGCATCCACGCGGGAGGTCTGCCCAAACGTTCGCTTGGGCAAGGTCGAGATCGCCTGAGGCATGTAGCGCTCCTCGATCGCTTCGCTGTTTTGTAAAGGGATTGTATCCGGAGTGGACGGAATACAACCGGGGCGTCTGGGTCAAGGTCCGGGGCGAAGATAGGGGGTGTCTCGGGGCTCGGCGAGCCGAATCGCACAACGGGGCGTAACGGCATGTCCGCGAACGCCACGTGCTGATCGAGACCCGGCACCGGATCGCCGATTCTGGGTACACGCGGACGCCTCGAAACCACCGGAAACCAATCAACGAGCGAGGATGGATGCAGCTCACATTTTGGGGTGCCGCGCGCACCGTCACCGGATCGAGACATCTGGTGGAGCTGGACAACGGCAAAAGGCTCCTGCTCGATTGCGGCCTGTTCCAGGGACGCCGCGACGATGCCCGCCGGATCAACAGCGAGTGGCCGTTCGATCCCACCTCCATCGACGCCGTGCTACTCTCGCACGCGCACATCGACCACTCCGGCCTGCTGCCCAGGCTCTGGAAGGACGGGTTTCGAGGACGCATCTGGGCCACACACGCGACGTACGATCTCTGCGCCGTGATGCTGCTCGATTCGGCCCACATCCAGACCAAGGACGTAAAGTTCGTCAACAAACGGAATCGGAAACGGGGCCGTCCGCTGGTCGAGCCGCTCTATGAGATGGAGGACGCCGAGGGCGTTCTGGACCTGTTCGTGGCCGTCGGGTACGGACAGCCGTTCACGCCGGTTCCGGGTTGCACGGTCGAGTACCGGGACGCGGGGCACATCCTGGGCTCGGCGTCGATGGTACTGACGGTAAATGAGGACGGGCGGGAGAAGCGGCTCGGGTTCACCGGCGACGTTGGGCGCACCGACCGGCCCATCATCCGCGATCCGCAGCCGATGGCCGACTGCGACTGGCTGATCTCCGAGTCCACCTACGGCGGGAAGACACACGATCCCCCCGATCGGGCCAAGACCCGCCTGGAAGAGGTCGTGCGCCGGACCGCCCAGCGGGGTGGACGCGTCCTCGTGCCCGCCTTTGCAGTGGGACGCACCCAGGAGATCGTGCATACCCTGGATCAGCTCACCGGGGAGGGCCGTCTTCCCCGGGTCCCCATGTACGTGGATTCTCCGCTGGCCATCAACGTGACCGCGGTCTATCAGCTCCATCCGGAGTGTTACGACCGCGAGCTGCACGACTATCTGGTGCGCGACCCCGACCCGTTCGGTTTCGAGCAGCTCACGTACGTAAGGGACGCCTCGGACTCGCGGAAGCTGAACCAGACCACCATTCCCATGGTCATCATCGCGGCGTCGGGAATGTGCGAGGCGGGGAGGATTCTGCACCACCTGGCCCACGGTGTCGAGGACGAGCGCAACACCATCATGATGGTGGGTTACTGCGCCGACCACACGCTCGGAAAACGCCTCATCGAGCAACGAGAGGTCGTGCGGATCTTTGGCGACGAGTACTCGCTCAAGGCCGAAGTGGAGGTCATGAACTCGTATTCGGCCCACGCGGACGAGCCCGAGCTCCTCGACTTCATCGGGCATCTGGATCGGGAGCGCCTCCAAGACATCTTCCTGGTGCACGGAGCGCCCAAGCGCCAGGGACAGCTCAAGGAGGCGTTGGAGGGGCGGGGGTACGACAACGTGAGCATTCCGGACGTGGGGACGTCGGTGCGGCTGTAGGGGAGGTGCGGTCCGGTGGCCCAGGTATGTAACGCCGAGTAACCTGAGAGCTTACTTAGGCATCGACGCGGTACCGGTTCGCTTGCTGTTCGATAGCCAAGGCATCGTGTCGGATATCCGGATGACCCATGACGTACGTCACGATGGGGGGTGTGCCCACCAGTAGGCTGGGTCCCGCTGGACTGCTGTTGCTCTCGACTGTGCTCGCATTACCTGCGTGTGGCGGGAGCGACAGTCGATCTGGCCGTGGATTAGCCATCCACTCCGAACGACCGTTGCGAGGCCGGGCGATCCTGCAACAGGTGTTTCGGATAGGCGATACCAACGCCGGGCCGGAATACTTGTTCCATTGGCCCACATCAATTGCGGTGGACCCCCAAGGCAGGATTTACGTGGCCGATAGCGAGGGGGATCTGCGCCTCTACGATGCCCACGGAGGCTTCGTGCGGCGGATAGCGCGGCAAGGTCGCGGCCCGGGTGAAATCCGGTTTGCGCACAACATGGCCGTGGCGGTTGATGGACGCCTTGCAGTGGACGATCCTGCAAACAACAGGATAAGCATCTTCGACTCTACCGGAATCTTGCTAGATGAGAGGCGCCGACCCAGAGGAATGACCTGGTATCCAAGGGACGGCGTGTCGTTCGACGCATCCGGAAATCTGTGGCTCGGGATTAATCCCACCCGTTCTCAGCTGGGTAAGCAAGAGCTTCCTCGTGCCGCTTACGCGCGGTCAGATCCCGACGACGAACTCCGCGACTCAATTTTTCTAGCCCCCGTGTACTGGGAACGCTGTCCAACACGCAGTGATCCACGCTACTCGCTGGGCTATTGGGAAGATGTGAGAGTCAAGTATCTACCGAAGGTGAAGTGGTTCTGGGGAGGGGGAGGGAAGATGTTGGTCGGATGTCCGGACACCTACGCGTTCGACGTTGTTGATCTCTCCACGGGAGCGGCGCTTCGCGTTTCGCGTAGCCACGAGGGGATCGAGGTTTCCTCTGAAGAAGCAAGGGAGGTCAGAGCCCAGATGGGGGGTGTTCCCCCGGAGAAGCCCGCCTATCACCGGCTCTGGGTGGCGGAGGATGGTCGCTATTGGGTGTGGCCCGCCACGTCGAGCGAGCGGTATGCGGTACCTACTCGCTTCCGAGCCCGCGGTGCCCCGGATTTCGCGTGGCGTCATGATACCAAAGGGGGATTTGACGTCTTCGCAACGGACGGGTCGTGGATCGGTTCGGTATCCGTGCCGGACACGTGGGGCGTCGACATCTTTCCGGGACGGAGAGACCCGGTGATCAGGGGCGATACGATCTGGACGATTTCGATTGATTCGCTCGGCGTGTTTTCGGTATCGCGGTACTTGATCGGCTGGGAGTTTGGTGCCGACACCGACCTCGGGCGTTGACGTTTGAGTTGAGTTGTTTTTTGATCGACTTCGTACGGAGCTGAGTCCATGCAGACGGGACCACGAGGTCGTTCGAGCTTCTCCGTGATCGAGCCCGGCACCCCCACCTGAGCCGGGAGGGAAGAGTCCCTTCCTGCGTCGACAGTTTGGGCGAGGACTCCGTCCGTACGCTCGTTCAGCCCTTGACCCACCCCTGCCAGCCAAACCAACCTGCACGCTACACGTAGGGGGTTGGTGGACAGGGGCGATGTAACGTCGTTCGCTGGCGTGCGCCCAACCTGAACAACCGGAGGTGTGACGTGCGGCGAGTTGTCGAGGATTGGCTCAGGGACCTCGGGCAGGCGGCGCGCTCTCTCGCGCGGGCACCGGGATTTGCCGTCGTCACCATCGTCACGTTGGCGCTCGCCATCGGCGCCAACACGGCCATCTTCAGCGTGATCGAGTCGGTGCTTTTGAACCCGCTCGACTATCCGGCCGCGGACCGGCTGGTGTCCATCCGGGCTTCCGCGCCGGGGACCGACCTGCCTCCGGAGTTCGGACCGGCGCCCGAGTTCTACATCCAGTACCGTGAACAGGCGGACCTGCTCGAGGACCTGGGCATCTACCGCAGCGGACAGACCACGGTCCGGGCGGACGAGAACATCGAGAGGCTGTTCATCGTGCAGTCCACGAACTCTCTCTTCAGCACGCTCGGCGCCGTGCCGGCCCTCGGTCGCCTCCCCACGGACCAGGACGAGTCCGGCACCGTTGCGCTGATCAGCCACAGGCTGTGGGGGGATTGGTTCGGTCTGAACCCCGAGGTCGTGGGCCGATCCATCGAAGTTTCCGGACGCATGCGTACCGTGGTCGGCGTCATGCCGCCGGAGTTTCGCTTCCCGAACCAACGTATCTCCGTTTGGCTTCACCAGGTGTTCGACGAAGAAGCGGAGCTGCGGCCCGGCCAATTCGGGTTCGGTTTCGTGGGCCGGGTGACACCGGACGCCGACCTGGAGGGGCTGGAGGCTCAGCTCGGCGTCCTGGCCAGTCGCTTGCCGGAGCGGTTCGGTGGGCCGGCCCAGTACGTGGATATCATCGAGAAGCACCGGCCTGTCGTACGCACGTTGGCCGAGGAGCTGGTCGGCTCGTTCGCCGGCCCGCTGTGGTTGTTGCTCGGGGCCGTGGGGATCATCCTGCTCATCGCATGTGCCAACGTGGCCAACCTGTTCTCCGTCCGAGCGGAGAGTCGACGCCACGACCTGGGCGTGCGGCAAGCGCTGGGCGCGGGGCGGGGCGGGTTGGTTCGCTCGCAGATGGCGGAGGCGCTGATCCTGGCTGCGCTGGGCGGCGCGGGCGGAGTGCTGGTCGCCTGGCTCGGACTGCCGTTGTTGGTTCGAGTGGCGCCGGAGAACATCCCGAATCTGGACGTCACCCGCCTGGATGGCAGCGTGTTGGCGTTCACCGCCGGGCTGGCTCTCCTGACGGCCTTCGCGTTTGGCCTCGCGCCCGCCCTGAGCTTCTCCAACACCGAGATCGCCGAGACCATGCGGCAGGCCGGCCGGATCGGCGGGGATAGCGGCCGGACCCGTAGCCGCGACACCCTGGTCAGGGTGCAAATCGCGGCCGCTTTGGTACTCCTCGTGGGTTCGGGCCTGCTGTTCCGGAGCTTCTGGACCTTGAGCCGGGTGGACCCGGGATTCGATACCGAGAACATCTTCAGCTTCCAGGTGGCGCCGGACCGAGAGCACCTGGTCGACGGACCCAGCTACGCCGAGTTCCACCGCGGATTCATGGAGGAGGTGAGGGCCCTGCCGGGTGTCCAATCCGTCGGTGTCGTCGGGACGCTCCCGCTGGACGAGGGTGCAGGGAGGGGTCGCTTTCAAACGGAAGAGAGCCTGATCAGCGGTGAATCGCCGCCTCCCATGCGATTCACCATAGTGGGAGGTGACTACTTCGAGACCATGGGCATCGAGGTGCTCAGGGGGAGGGAGTTCGACGACTCGGACCACGTCGTGGGAGCCGCGACCGTCATGGTCAGCACGGAGGCCGCCGGTCGTCTCTGGCCCAATGAGGACCCGGTCGGACGGCGACTCATCCGCGCGTCCGACACCACCATGGCGTTCACGGTGATCGGCGTGGTGGAAGACATCTTTCTGGACGACTTCCGCCAGGACACGCCCGATCCCATGGTCTACGGGGCCATGGTGGGCCCCGAGCCCGACACTTGGGCCATGGGCTCTCCCGCATACGTGGTGAAGTCCCCACGCGCCGATGTGCTGGCCCCGGACGTCCGCGCCCTCATGCGCAAGTCCGTTCCGGAGTCTCCCATGTACCGGGTCTTCACCATGGAGTACCTGGTGGATCGGTCCATGGCGCAGCTCTCCTTCACCATGCTCATGCTGGCGTTGGCGTCCGGCTTGGCGCTGGTGTTGGGGGCGGTCGGAATCTATGGCGTGCTTGCGTACGTAGTGACCACCCGCAAGCGAGAAATCGCGGTCCGAACAGCCCTGGGAGCGGAGGGGAGCACGGTGAGACGCATGGTGGTTACGGAGGGCGCCAAGATCGCGTTGGTCGGCGTCGGCGCGGGCCTGTTCGCGGCTCTGCTCCTTACCCGCGTGCTCAGCTCACTGCTGTTCGGGGTGGGTGCGCTGGACTTGCCCACGTTCGGGGCCATGGCCGGCCTGATGATGCTGGTGGCGCTGTTGGCGTGTTACGTCCCGGCCTACCGAGCGTCGACCGTGGATCCCATGCAGGTGCTCAGGGCAGAGTGAGCGGAGTCAGGTTCGTCGGCCCACTTCTGACGCTTTTTCTGGTGGCTGGCGTGCTCGCGTGTACGGAAGGTGCCGCGGAGGCGCGCGCGCACATCGCGGCCTGCGACGACGGGGATGCACAGGCGTGTCACGACTTCGGCGTTCAGTTGGTGCGCGGTCGCCAGGTCCTGACCGACTGGCGCCGTGCATCCGAGCTGTTTCAGGAAGCCTGCGACGGGGGGGTGCCGGAAGGGTGCTCCCGGCGGGGCTGGCTCTACCTGCACTTCCGCGCCGACGACCGCGGCCTTCGGATCGACTCGGCCTTGGCCACGGATCTCTACGAACGCGCATGTGACGAAGGCGCGACGAGCGGATGCGTCGCGCTTGCCGAGCTCTATCTGCAGAAAGACAGCGTGGTGCCGGACGTGGAGCCCACCGGTCCGCTCCAGGACCTGAACTTGGCTGCCGAACTCTACGGGCGGGCATGCGACGCGGGCGACGTCAGCGGCTGCATCGGGCTGGGAGTCCTGCACCGGGACAGCGTCGGGGTCGGGGCGAACCCGGTGTTGGCGGCTCAGTTGTTCCAGCGCGCCTGTAGCGAGGGGGCACAGTTGGGTTGCGCGTACTTGGGGCATGCGCTGGAGACGGGATCCGGCCTTCCTCGGGATCAGACGCGGGCTGCGACGCTCTTCGAGGAGTCGTGCGAAGCGGAGGAATTGATGGGCTGTTTTTACCTCGGCGGACTCCTGGAGCGGGGCGTGGTCCTGGAACAGGACTACGAGGCGGCGGTCGACCACTACGAGGACGCCTGTCTCGGCAACGCTCGTCGGGACGAGGGGTCACGGGGTGTCGGGGAGAGCTGTTTCCGAGCTGCCGAGCTGACCGCGATGGGGGCTGCCGGAGAGGGTCAGCGGTACCGCTCTATCCGCTTCTACCGCCGCGCCTGCCAACTGGGATACGACGACGCCTGCGAGCACGAGGGATGACCCACTCCTCGCTCGTCCAAGCCAACGACCTGTCCAAGCAATACGGAAAGGTCCTCGCGCTGGACCACGTCAGCTTCGGAATCTCGGACGGCATCACGGGCATCCTGGGCGAGAATGGCGCGGGCAAGAGCACGGCCATCAAGATCTTTCTGGGGCTGCTACAGCCCACCTCCGGGTCCGCCATCATCTTCGGCGAGGACGCGTCCCACAGTGTGGAAGTGCGAAGTAGGCTCGGCTACATGCCGGAACACGACTGCCTTCCCAGGGCCACCAGCGCGGCCGAGTTTCTGACCCACATGGCCGAAGTCAGCGGGCTGCCCCGGTCCAAGGCCCGCTCTCGCGCCGCGGACACGCTGCGGCACGTGGGGTTGTTCGAAGAGCGCTACCGAGCGATCGGCGGCTACTCCACGGGCATGAAGCAGCGCGTGAAGCTGGCCCAGGCGCTGGTGCACGACCCGCGTCTGGTGTTTCTGGACGAGCCCACGGCCGGCCTGGATCCCGCGGGCCGCGAGGAGATGCTGGACCTGGTGCGCAAGACGCACCGGGAGTTCGGCATCAGCATCCTGTTCTCGTCCCATCTCATGTCGGATGTGGAGCGCACCTGCGACCGCATCATCCTGCTCCAGGGCGGCACCCTGGTGCAGGCCGGAGAGGTGACCGACTTCACGATGGAGACCGAGTCCGTGTTCGTCGAGGTGGACTCCAATCACGAACGCGTGCTTGCGGAGCTCGAAGCACGCGGTGTAACGGTCTCGGCCGCGGCCGGAGGGCTCCACGTGGAGGGCACGGACGCATCCCTGTACGACCATATTCGGGATGCGGTGGTGTCGGCGGAGGCACCGCTACGAAGACTCGCGCCCCGCCGTCGCGCGCTCACCGAGCTGTTCGCGCGAGAAGGGGACGATGCACTCGAGTTCGAGAATGCGCCGCGTCGGACGGAGGTCCTTCCGTGAGGGCCTCCCCCGTCGGGTTGGGCGACCTCGCAGGTGAGCCCGAGATCCCGCAGCACCCCACGGGCACCGTCTTCGACATCGGGTACCAGCGCTACGCCGGTCCCAGAGAGGGGCGGGCGCGCTCCCGCATTGCGGTGTTCAAGGACGGCGTCCGCACCGCGCTCGGCCTGGGGCGTGGCGCCAAGTCCAAGATCCTGCCGTGGGCGTTCATCGGGGTGCTCGCGGGAATCGGGTTCATCCTGGCGCTGGTCGTGGGCGCCGCCCTTCGGTTGGGAGCCGGTCCCGACGCGATCGCCAATCTGCCGTCCCACTCCGACTTCTACGGCATCTCGTCGATCTTCTTCTTCGTCTTTGCGGCGGTGGTTGCGCCGGAGCTCATCTGTCCCGACCGACGGGACGGGGTGATCAACCTCTATCTGGTCCGCCCCATGACGGGCACGGACTACATCATCGCACGCTGGCTGGCGTTCCTGGTCGTGTCGCTGTTCGTGGCCTGGCTGCCCCAATTCGTGCTTCTGGTGGGCCTGGTCATGGGCAATCCCGATCCGGTCGGATACTTCCAGGAGAACTGGACGGATATTCCCAAGATCCTCGCCTCCGGGGCCGCGATCGCTGCCTACACCACCACGCTTGCGATGCTGGTGGCGGCGTTCACGAAGCGTCGCGCGTATGCCTCCGTGTTTCTGGTCGGCCTCTTTGCCGTGACCACGCCGTTCACCACCGGGTTGGCCATGGAGATCGGCGGCACGGTCGGTCAGTGGATCTCCATGTTCAACCTGAGCAACATCCCGGTGCACGTGAACGATTGGATCTTCGGGGAACAGAGCGAGATCACCAGCGTGGCTCCGGCCGCCGAGTTTTCAACCCGGATGCTGGTTGGATGGTACTGCGTCTGGGTCATCGTGCCGGGGTTGATCCTCTGGGCCCGCTACCGGCGGCTCTCGCCATGAGGATCCGCCGACGTCCCGTCATTCAGGTGGATCACGTGTCCCGCTGGTTCGGGAGCGTGGTCGCCGTCAGCGACGTCACGTTCGACATCATGCCCGGCATCACGGGCCTTTTGGGTCCCAACGGAGCGGGCAAGACCACGCTGCTCCGCATGATGACCGGGCTGGCCGGCGTGTCCGATGGCACCGTCACCGTGTTCGGTCAACAGGTTCGCGACAATCCCCAGCTCTACAAGCGCATCGGCGTCATGTCGGAGCACGAGAGCGTGTACCCGTTCATGAAGGGGCGGGAGTTCGTGCGCATGATGGGCCAGTTGCGCGGAGTGCCCGGCCTGGACGACGCGGTCGAGCGGGCGATCGATCTGGTGGACCTGCAACGCGCCGCGGACCTCAAGATGGGCACCTATTCCCGCGGCATGCGACAGCGGATGCGACTGGCCGGGTGCCTGGTGCACGATCCCGAGCTCCTCATTCTGGACGAACCGCTCAACGGCGCCGATCCGCGTCAGCGACTCCAGTTCCAGAAGCTGTTGCTCGAGCTGGCGGACCAGGGTCGGACCATCGTCCTTTCCTCCCACATCCTGGAAGAGGTTGAGCTGGTTGCCGAGACCGTGCTCCTGATCGTGAACGGGAAGCTGGCGGCCTCGGGCGGATTTCGGGCCATTCGGGCCGCGTTGGACCAGCGTCCCTACCATGTGCGTGTGTTGTCCGATTCACCCCGGGAGCTCGCGGCGGAAGTCGTGCGGCTCCCGTCGGTGGACGCCGTCAACCTGGATCCCGACGGAGCCCTCATCGTGCTGAGCAGCAACGTGCGCGACTTGCAGGTGGAGCTCCCACGCATGGCCAAGGCCGCTTCCATCAGCCTCAGACGAGTGGAGCCCTTGGACGACTCGTTGGAGAGCGTGTTCGGCTACCTGGTGGGGGGTTGAGCGATGGGCCTCGAATCCATGACCCCCGTGTTCCGGCTCACCGTGAAGCAGCTCACCGGGAAGTGGCGGCTCATCATCATGGCCGTGCTCGCGCTGGTGCCGGTCGTCTTCACGGCGCTCGTCGTGGCGGACTCGACGACCCCGTTCATCGCGGATTTCGAGATCATCGTGATCAGCACCATCCTGGCCGGTACCATCGCTCCCCTGATCATCGTCTCGATTGCCTCGGTGGCGTTCTCCAACGAGGTCGAGGACCGCACGCTGGCCAACCTCACGCTGACGCCCGTTCCGCGCTGGAAGATCGTGGTGCCCAAGCTCGCCGCGGCCGTCGCGGTGTCCGCGCCGTTCATCGTCGGAAGTGCGTTCCTGACCAGCTTCTTAGCCTTCAATCGGGACGTCACGGCCGTGACGTCCGTCACGTTGTCCGTGTTCGCCGGACTACTCGCATACGCCTCCGCCTTCGTCTGGCTGGGACTGGTCACCAAGCATGCCATCGCCGTGGGGCTCCTCTACATTGTGCTCTGGGAGGGGTTCTTCTCCGGATACGTGTCGGGGATCCGACTCGTGAGCGTGCGGTTCTACTCCGTCGCGATGATGCACGGAATGGATCCGCGCCGGTTCGTGGAGGAGCGGCACGTGCCGTTGGAGCCCACGCTTTGGGTGCTGGTGGGAATCGTCGCGGTGTTCCTGTGGCTTTCGGTACGGCGGCTGAGGCGGATGGATGTTCCCTAGTACAGTCCATCAGTGGACTGCTTCAACGCCCCCCCTTGTGCTCCCAACGTCGTCTGAACACATTCCGCCCATGAATCGGAATCGGCACCATCACGTCCATGCCCATCATCACGGCCCGAAAGGCCGGGGGTCGGACGTGTTCTAGTCGGTTTAGAAAACAGAACTGAGGAACGCCGCCGGCCCGCGAGGGGCCGGCGGCGTTTTTTTTCGTTTCGCCATCACACCAACCAGCAGCCGAACGAGGACGTCCTCAACGTGACTCCACCGGAATCCAGGACCCTTCGCCTCGCCCTGCCCAAGGGTAGGATGAGCGCAGCGGTGTTCACGCTGCTGCGCGACGCCGGCATCACGGTGGAAGAAACCCCCCGCGGGTATCGGCCGCGGGTAGGGCTGCCGGATTCCGACGTCAAGCTCCTCAAACCCCGCAACGTGCTGGAGATGCTCAGCGCGGGCTCCCGCGACCTGGGCTTTGCGGGAGCCGACTGGAAGTGTGAGCTGGCGCTCGACGGGGATGTCGTGGAGATCCTGGACACGGGCTTGGATCCGGTCCGGCTGGTCGCTGCGGTGCCGCGGGCACTGGCCGAGTCCGGCTGGCCTCCGGCCCATCCCATCACGGTCGCTTCCGAGTACGAGCGGCTGACCCACCGCTGGATGGAAGGACTCGACCTCCAAGCCCGGTTCGTCCGTTCCTTCGGCGCGACGGAGGTGTTCCCGCCGGAAGATGCGGACTGCATCGTGGACAACACGGCCACGGGCGAGACGCTTCGCCAGAACGGACTCGTCATCGTGGACGAGGTCATGCGTTCTTCGACGCGGTTCTACGGTTCGGCCAGGGCGCTCGCCGACCCCTGCAAACGGCGTCGCATCGAAGAGATTTCCCTGTTGCTGGGGTCGGTGCTCGAGGCGAGGCTGCGGGTGATGCTGGAGCTGAACGTCACGGACGAGCTGCTGGACGCCGTCGTGGCGGTGCTGCCCTGTATGCGGCGGGCGACGGTATCCCGCCTCCACGGCGAGGACGGGTACGCGGTCAAGGCGGCGGTTCCCCGTGCCTCGCTCCCCGATCTCATCCCCTTGCTAAAGCGTCAGGGCGGGCAGGACATCGTGGTGAGCACCCTTGCCCACATCGTGAGTTGAGCGCTCGCCCAGTGGACACGAACCGGACCCGGCGTCCCGTCCCGACGGCCTTCGCCCGACAGGTGCCCCCTTACGACCCGGGCATGGACGACGAGATCGAGCTCCGCCTTTCCGCCAACGAAGGACCGGTGCCCGACGCGTTCCGCACGCTGACGGTCTCGCTGGGAGATGGTGACGTGCTCCGGCGCTATCCGAAGCTGGCCGGGTTCGAGCGTCGATTGGCAGAGGAAGTCGGTGTCGCACCCGAACGACTGCTGGTGACGGCCGGCGCGGACGACGGCATCGACCGGTTGTGTCGCGGCTACCTCGCGGCGGACCGCAACCTCGTGTTGCCCACGCCGACGTTCGAGATGTTCGAGCGGGGAGCCCTGCTGGTCGGGGCGGAGGTGCGGAGCATACCGTGGGTGGAAGGGGACTTTCCCGAGCGGGAGCTGCTCGACCGTGTGGACTCGGACACCGGCGTGATCGCCTTGGTGAGTCCCTCCAATCCCGGTGGACGGGCGGTGCCGCTCGAGGTCATCCGACGGATCGCGGAGACAGCGCCGGAAACCCTGCTCGTGGTAGACGCCGCGTACGAGGAGTTCGCGGACCGGCCGGTGACCGGGCTCCTCCAAGACCTTCCCAACGTGGTGGTGTTGCGCACCCTCTCCAAGGTTTGGTCGCTCGCCGGCGCGAGGGTGGGCTACACCGTCGCCGATCCGGAAGTCATCGACGTGCTCCGGCGTATCGCACCGCCCTATACGGTGAGCGGCCTGTCGCTGGCCTACGCGTCGGCCGTGCTGGACCGGCCCGACGTCCGTGCCGACTACCAACGACGGGTGCGCCACGAGCGTGCCGCGTTGGTGGATCTGCTGGCGGACCTGGGCATCCCGGCCGAGCGGTCCCAGACGAACTTCGTGTTCTTCCGCACGCCCGAGGCCGCTAGGCTCCGAGACGGTCTAGGGGCGCTCGGGATCGGCGTGCGGTCGTGGCGAGCGGACCCGGAGCTTTCGGATGCGCTGCGCATTGGTTGTCCGGGCTCGGAAGACGACTTCGAGCGCCTGTGTACGGCCCTCCGGACCGTCCTCAGGCCGGAGGCCGTGCTCCTGGACATGGACGGTGTGTTGGCCGACGTCTCCCGGTCCTACCGGGAGGCCATTCGTCTGACCGCGACCGCGTTCGGGGTGACGCTCACCCTGGAAGACATCGGCCGAGCCAAGCAGGGGTTCGCCGTGAACAACGACTGGAAGCTCACGCGTCAGCTGTTGGCGGATCGCGGGATCCACGTTCCTCTGGACGAGGTGACGCGGCGTTTCGAGGCGTTCTACCAAGGGGAAGCCGGACGTCCGGGTCTTCGAGAAGAGGAGACCCTCCTCTGCTCGAGCGAATGGCTACGTGGGTTGTCCCGCCGCCTTCCCGTGGCGGTGGTCACCGGAAGGCCGCGTGAAGATGCCCGGAGATTCTTGGACCGGTTCGACCTCACCGACGCCGTTCAGGCCCTCGTGTGCATGGAAGACGCTCCGGCCAAGCCGGATCCCGCACCGGTCCGCCTGGCCCTGGACCAGCTGGGAGTGACGTGCGCCTGGATGTGCGGCGACACGGCCGACGACCTCCACGCAGCCCGCGCAGCCGGGGTGCTTCCGATCGGGGTGGGCACGGGCTCGACGCTGCTTGAAGTCGGAGCGTTCCGGGTGGTGGAGTGCGTGGAGCAACTGGATGAACTCATGAGAGGAGCACCGACATCGTGACCGAGCCGACCGGGAACGCCCGACTACCCCGCACGGCGGATATCGACCGCGAGACGCGCGAGACCCGTGTGTCCGTGAGTCTGTCCTTGGATGGGAGCGGGTCGGTGGACGTGCGCACCGGCCTTGGGTTTCTGGATCACATGCTGACGGCGCTCGCGTTCCACGCGGGGTTCGACCTGACGCTGTCGTGCCAGGGTGATCTGGAGGTGGACGACCACCACAGCGTGGAGGACGTGGCCCTCGCGCTGGGCGCCGCGCTGGATCGGGCGTTGGGCGACCGCGCCGGGGTCACCCGGTTTGGGTCCGCCTACGCGCCCCTGGACGAATCGCTGGCTCGCGCCGTGGTGGACCTCTCGGGTCGGCCCTACGCGAGGACGGCGTTGGGCCTCCGCCGTGAGCGTCTGGGGGAGGTGGCGTGCGAGAACCTGCCGCACGCACTCGCCTCGATGGCCACGGCGGCCCGCATAACGTTGCACGTGGACGTGCTGTTCGGCGAAAACGACCACCATCGAGCCGAGGCGGCTTTCAAGGCCACCGCTCTCGCGCTCAGGGAAGCGGTGCGGCGGAGAGACGGCGGGGTCCCGTCCACCAAGGGCACCCTATGATGCCGGAGACGGTCGTCGTGCGAACCGGAGTCGCCAACCAGGCCTCGGTGCTCGCGGCCCTCGCGCGTCTGGGCGTGGAGGCGGAGGTCACCGAGGACGCGAACCGGGTGTCCGAGGCCCTAAGGGTCGTGCTTCCCGGCGTCGGCGCGTTCGGAGCCGGGATGGCTGCACTCGCCAGGTCGGGTTTGGTGCAGCCGCTCCGGGAACGGTTGGCGGCCCGGCGTCCTACCCTGGCCATTTGTCTGGGATTTCAGCTTCTGCTCGACGGGAGCGACGAGAGTCCGGGCACCGACGGGCTCGGCATCGTACCCGGTGCGGCCGCCCGTTTCCGAGCGGCCCGGTGGGTGCCCCAGTTGGGCTGGAATCGGGTAACCGCGGCGGACGGTGCCCGGTACCTGGAAGACGGATACGCCTATTTCGCCAATTCCTATCGGCTCCAGGAACGTCCACGCCGCTGGAAGGCAGCCATGGCGGACAGCGGGGAGTCGTTCGTGGCGGCGGTGGAAGACGGCGGCGTACTGGCCTGTCAGTTCCACCCCGAGCTGTCGGGAGCATGGGGCGAGAGCCTGCTCAGGCGCTGGGTTCGAGCGACGGGGTCCGACTGATGCTCTTACCCCGCCTCATCCCTTGCCTCGACGTGGACGCCGGCCGGGTCGTCAAGGGCGTGCGCTTCCAGCACCTCCGCGACGCCGGTCATCCCGCCACCCTCGGCGAGGCGTACGAGGCGCAGGGCGCAGACGAGCTGGTCGTGCTGGACGTTTCCGCCACGTTGGAGGGCCGGGCCAACCAGGTCGAAACCGTGACGGACGTGCGGAAGGCCCTGCGCATTCCGCTCACCGTGGGTGGGGGAGTGCGGTCGGTCGCGGACGCGCTCCGGCTGCTGGAGGCCGGCGCGGACAAGGTCGCGGTCAACAGCGCGGCGGTGGCGTCGCCAGGGTTGGTGAACGAGCTGTCGCGGAGGTTCGGAGCCCAGTGCACGGTCGTGTCGGTGGATGCTCGCAGGTGTGAAGAGGGAGGATGGAAGGTGGTGGTCAGAGCGGGAAGTGAGGTGCGGGAGCTTCAAGCGTTGGACTGGATTGCGGAGGTCGTCGATCGCGGGGCGGGGGAGATCCTCCTGACCTCGTGGGATCGGGACGGCACCGGTGACGGATACGACCTGGAGCTGCTGCGAGCAGCCACGGCGGGGGTGCCGGTGCCCGTCATCGCGTCCGGAGGTGCGGGTGGGGTGGACCACCTGGTGGAGGCGTTGGATGCCGGCGCCTCGGGGTTGCTGCTCGCGTCGTTGCTTCACGACGGCGTCACGACCGTGGGTGAGTTGAAGGGTCAGTTGCGGATCAGGGGGAGGGAGCTACGGCCGTGATCATTCCTTCGGTGGACCTCATGAGTGGACAGGCTGTGCAGCTCGTCGGGGGCAGGGAAACCCGCATCGAGGCGGGCGACCCGACCGCGTGGTGTGATCGTTTCGCGGCCGTCGGCGAGGTGGCGGTGGTGGACCTGGACGCCGCACTCGGGCGGGGCGACAACGCGCAGGTCATCCAAGCGCTACTGGGCCGCGCTCGGGTACGGCTCGGGGGCGGGATCCGGACCCGGGAGAGGGCGATCGAGTGGCTGCGGGCCGGAGCGGAGAAGGTCGTGATCGGCACCGCGGCGTCTCGCGACCTGTTGAGCCGGCTCCCGCGTGATCGCGTCGTGGTGGCGCTGGACGCGGTCGACGGCGAGGTCGTGACGCACGGATGGCGTACCGCGACCGGAGCCTCCGTCGAAGACCGTATGCGAGAGCTGGGAGACCTGGTCGACGGGTACCTGGTCACGCTCGTCGAGCGGGAGGGCCGCCTCGTCGGGACCGACCTGGAGCGCGCGGAGCGGCTTCGCGACGCGGCCGGACGCGCCCGGTTGACCATCGCGGGCGGGATCCACACCGCCGAGGAGATTGCGACCCTCGATCGTCTCGGCATCGATGCCCAGGTGGGGATGGCCCTCTACGACGGGTCGCTGGACCTGGTCGACGCCTTCACGGCTCCGCTCCGCTCCGATCGTCCCGACGGTTTGTGGCCGACCGTCGTTGCCGATCTGCACGGCAGGGCACTGGGACTCGTGTACTCCAACCGTGAAAGCGTGGCAGAGGCGGTCCGCACCCGGTCGGGTGTCTACTGGTCGCGCACTCGGGGGCTTTGGAGGAAAGGGGAAACGAGCGGCGCAACGCAGGAGCTGGTTCGCATCGATCCCGACTGCGATCGCGACGCACTGCGCTTCACGGTACGCCAAGGTGAGCCCGGATTCTGCCACCTCGAACGGGCCTCGTGCTGGGGGCCGTTGGGAGGCTTGCCCGCGTTGGAGGCCCGCGTCGAGGCCCGCAGGGAAGGGGGCGGGAAGAAGTCCTATACCGCCACGCTGCTCGCGGACCCGGACGCGCTCCGAACGAAGCTCCTGGAAGAAGCGGAGGAGCTGTCCGAGGCCCGGGACCCGGACCACGTCGTTTGGGAGGCCGCGGACCTGGTCTACTTCTCGACCGTGGCGCTCGCGCGGTCCGGTGCGACCTGGGATCAGGTGTCTGCGGAGTTGGACCGGCGGGCGGGCGTGGCCGGCGCGGCAACGGACGGCACGTCGTCGAACGGCGCCGCTTCCCCGGACGTTGTGCAGACGCCCCCGAGCGTCCCGGACGCTCGGGTCCTTCCGGTGGTGGGAGAAGAAGAGTTGTTGGCGCGTGGCCTCCGTCCCTTCTCGGCCGAGGTGCTGTCGGAAGCGCGCGCCATCGTTGCGGCGGTCCGCAAGGACGGTGTCTCCGCCGTCCGCCGCTTCGGGGCGCGGTTCGGGGACCCGGAGCCCGGAGTCGATTTGGTCGTCCGTCGAGACGACATCGAGCGTCGAGCCTCCGGGTTGCCTTCGGAAGTGCGCGCTCTCCTGGAGAGGACCGCTACCCGGATCCGCGAATTCGCGGAACGTCAGTACTACGCGCTGACCGATCTTTCGGCAGCCGTTCCCGGAGGTCGGGCGGGACACCGCTGGATACCGTTGCGAAGCGCGGGTTGCTACGTGCCCGGAGGTCGGTTTCCGCTACCCTCGAGCCTGCTCATGGGCGCCATTCCCGCGAGGGTCGCCGGGGTGGAACGGGTGGTGGTGGCAACGCCGTCGCTCTCACCGGTCATGGCGGCCGCGGCTTCGATCGCACAAGTGGATGCAGTGCTCTGTGCAGGAGGCGCTCAGGCCATCGCCGCCTTGGCGTACGGAATACGGGAGCTGCCCCCGGTGGACCTGGTCGCGGGACCCGGAAACGCCTGGGTTACAGCGGCCAAGTATCTCGTGAGCGATCACGTTGGCGTCGACATGCTCGCCGGCCCCAGCGAAGTCCTGATCGTGGCTTCGGGCGACGCGAATCCGGCTTGGATCGCGGCCGACCTCATTGCGCAGGCGGAACACGATCCGATGGCCCGCCCAATCCTGATCGCTCTGGACGGAGACACGATCAACGCCGTGGAGCGAGAACTACGCGCGCAGCTCGAGGAACTGCCAACGGCGGAGGTGGCCCGGCAGTCGTTGGAGCGAAACGGAAAGGCCGTCTTTTGCCCCGATCTGGACCGGGTTCAGAGGCTGTGTGATCGGCTGGCACCCGAACACCTGCAGCTCTCGGGCGGTCGAGCCCGGGCGCTCGCGGGACGGTTGAGCGCGTACGGCTCCCTGTTCATCGGAGAGAGATCCGCGGAGGTGTTCGGGGACTACGGGGCCGGGCCCAACCACATCTTGCCGACCGGCGGATCGGCGCGGCACCGATCCGGGCTCGGCGTCTACACGTTCCTGTGTCGTCGCACCTGGCTGGAGGCCGACGACCCCGCTCCGCTGATTTCCGATGCGGCCGCGCTGGCCCGAATCGAGGGCCTCGAGGGTCACGCGCGTGCGGCGGAAGCTCGCCTACCGGGTTAGCGCGGCGTTGGTCCACTACATGCGATCCAGCGCCGCTTCCAGTCGGGCCACCGTCCCGTCGACGTCGTCGAGCTTTTCCAACCCGAACAGGCCGATGCGGAACGAGCGGAAGTCCTCGGGCTCATCGCAACGGAGCGGAACACCGGCGGCGATCTGGACTCCGCACTCGGCGAACCTGGAGCCGGACCGCACACCCTCGTCATCCGTGTAGCTCACGACCACGCCGGGCGCTCCGAACCCTTCCGCCGCCACGCTGGGAAAGCCCCGCTCCGCCAATAGTGCCCTCACCTTGGCGCCCAGCTCCTCCTGGCGGCCCCGCACGTGATCCAGTCCCCGCTCCTCCGTCTCCCGCATCACATCGCGGAACGTTCGGAGGCCGTCCGTGGGCATGGTGGCGTGATAGGCATGCCCGCCGTCCTCGTACGCACGCATGATCTGGAGCCACCTTCCCAGGTCGCAGGCAAAGCTCGTGCTTCGGGTGGAAGGGAGTCGGTCCAGGGCCCTCGCGCCCATCATGACCAGTCCGCAGCAGGGTGATCCGCTCCAGCCCTTCTGGGGTGCGCTGATGAGCACGTCGACGTTGCAGGCGGCCATGTCCACCCAGACCGTTCCCGAAGCGATGCAGTCCAGGACGAACAGTGCGCCGGCCGATCGAGCCGCTTCCCCCAACCCGCGCAAATAGTCTTCCGGGAGAATCATGCCCGAAGAGGTCTCCACGTGCGGCGCGAACACGACATCGGGCCGCTCGGTCTCGATGGCGGCAACGACCTCCTCGAGCGGCGGCGGCGCGAACGGGGCCCGCGAGCCCTCCCGTATCGGCCGTGCTTTGAGCACGGTCATGGACGAGGCGATGCTCCCGGCCTCGAGGATCTGCGTCCAACGGAAGCTGAACCACCCGTTTCGGATGATGAGCACCTGCCGGCCCTGCGCGAACTGACGCGCCACGGCCTCCATGGCGAAGGTGCCGCTTCCGGGAACCACGGCCACCGCATCTGCGCCGTAGACCCGCTTCAGCGTTTCCGAGATGTCACGCATCACCGACTGGAAGGTGCGCGACATGTGGTTGAGGGCCCGGTCGGTATATACGACCGAGTATTCGAGCAGGCCGTCCGGGTCGACCGACGGTAGGAGTCCGGGCATCGAGCCTCCGTAAGCGTTGATCCGAACGGACCCCGCGTCCGACGGACGCTGAGGCATATCAGCCCGGTTGGTGACCAGCAACCCCGGGACGGCGCACGGGTGGCTTCAGCGCCGATCCGGATCGCAAACCGGCCGCGGCCGTGCAGGATCGCACTACCAGACGCTGGGAATGCGCATGGCCGCCGATCGGTGCACTGACCAGCGGATCTGTTGGCCGGGGAGGGCCACCACTCGTCCGGAGTCGTACGTGTGGCGAGACCCGATGGGGTCGGCCACAATCGTCAGATCGCGCGCCGAGGCATGGTGAATCGGCACGTAAAACGTCCGCTTCTGGCCCGTGACCACCATGCCCAGGTAGGAGCGGGAGCCCTGAGATTGCGTATAGATGTCCACGTCGTTCCAAATCAGGTTCTCCACGACGACCGAGATGCGGCGGGGAGCCGCAGAAACGCCGTCGAAGGGAGATTCCCGCCAACCTCCCGAGTAACACCCCGGGCTCCATATGATCACCGCGACCGCAAAGGTGATTCGTCTCGCGATCCGCGCCTTGGCTCCACCTATCATGACCTCTCCGCACCGACCGTCCCCGGAACGATGGGGCCAGCGCCGCGTCGGGGCGTTGGCAGCCGATGGAGTGGGCGGATCTCCGGCAAGGCGGACGGCTCCCGGCTGAGAGCGAGGTCGGGTCCGCGACCAGTTCGGCCCGCTGGGGCCGTTGGGACGGTCGGCTCGGGTGGGGCGTCGGGGCCCGGTCCAAGCTCCTACAAGGAGTATCGGATGCGGGGCCGGATGGTTGTATCCGGTGAAACGCCCGGATCGGGGGTGGGAAAACGCTTATGGGGTGCGGGAAAACCCTCAGGGAGAGCCCAAGGCCTCTATGTCCACCAGGTCCTGCGGCCTACCCGCGGCGCGTTTGTTGGCGACTAGGTCCGACTTGCCTAGCACGGGAACGAGCATGGTTCCCAAGTCGACGACTACCCGGCGGCTCCAAGCCGCCTCAAACTCCACTCCCGATATCGACGTAAGGAGATCGATTCTGCGTGGTGGAAGCCCCATCTGGAACACGACGTCCCGTTCACTCAAATCGGCAATGGAGAGGCCAGTCAGAGGTGCCCCGAAGCGGACCAAGGCGGACCATACCCGTTGGGCGTTCTGCTCCGTGGGCTTGACCCACAGATCCAGGTCACCGGTGGCTCGGGGTGTGCCATGGACCGCCAGAGCGTGGGCGCCGACGACTAGAAATTCAGCGTCCGCCTCGGACAACGCGGACAACATCTCGACGAAGTCTTGATTCAAGTGCTTCGCGATCCTTGAAGTACCAGGACTGCTGAGTGAGCTCCCAAACGGCAGCGAGTCTCTCCGCCGGCGATAGGTGGGTGCATGTCGTCGGCGGAGCGGTGGCCAGCGTGCCCTTGAACGTTACATAGTGCGAACGCTTCATGAGGGTAATACCCCCTGCCGGTGGGCCCGTGCCCGCATCGGCTTGTCCGAGGCCTACTCTTCCGCCGCGCCCTCGCCCTCTTCGGAGGTCTCGTCCGATGCGTCCGCGCCGTTGTCCGCCGCCTCTTCCTCTGCCTCTTGCTCCTTCTTGATGCCGTAGCGCTGCTGGAAGCGCTCGACCCGTCCGGCCGTGTCGACCATGCGCTGCGTGCCGGTGTAGAAGGGGTGGGAGGTTCCCGAGATCTCGAGGTTTATCAGCGGGTACTCGTTGCCGTCTTCCCACTTGATCGTGCGGTCGCTCGTCATGGTCGAGCGGGTGAGAAACGCCTTCCCGTTGGAGGCGTCACGGAAGACCACCGGCCGGTACTCGGGGTGAATGTCGGGCTTCATGGATCTCGGGTCGTCGGTCCGGGGCATGAGCCGGACGGTGAAATCGTTGCGAGCCTAAAAAGCTAGAAAACCGGGGTGGACGGGTCAATCGTCTCGACCCATAGGACGCTGGGGACCTGCTTGATCCCTCCCGACCGGACGAACATCTTGGGGTCATGACCCCAGGCGCTCCCCATCCCGCCCCCTCCGGCAAAGCCACCCGCCTGCGCCGGTTGTACAGGGAGCTGAGGCGCCGCCACGTCATTCGGGTATCGGTGGCCTACCTGGCGGGCGCCTTCCTGCTTTGGCAGGTCGCGGATCTCCTGTTCGAGGCGCTCCCGGTACCGGACTGGTCCCTCACCTTGGTGGTGGCTGTGACCATCGTGGGATTCCCTCTCGCGGTGCTTCTGGCCTGGGCGCTCCAGATCACTCCGGAGGGCGTGGTGCTGGACATCGATCGTGCGCCGACCAGTGACGGCAGCCCGGCGGACGTGGCGTCTCCTGCGGCGGATCTTTCCTCCAAGCGGATCGCGGTGCTTCCGTTCGCGAACCTGAGCCCGGGCAGCGGAGACGACTACTTTGTCGACGGGCTCATGGAGGAGCTCATCTTCTGCTTGGCCAGGATCTCCGATCTGACGGTGGTGTCACGCACGTCGGCCATGGCATATCGCGGAGTTGCCAAGACGGCGAGTCAGATCGGACGCGAGCTTGCTGCCGGAAGCATTGTCGAGGGCAGCGTCCGAAGATTGGACGACCGGGTGCGCGTGGTTGCCCAACTCATCGATGCGACCGACGACAGTCACGTGTGGGCGGAGACCTATGACCGTGAGCTGACCGACGTGCTGGGGCTCCAGGCCGAGGTGGCGGAACAGATCGCGGGATCGCTCCACGCAGAGCTCACCGACGCGGAACGAGACCGGCTGGAGTCGACGCCCACGGAGAACCCCAAGGCGTTCGACCTCTTCCTACGGGCTCGGGAGGCCTGGAATCTCAGGTCCGAAGACGGGCTCGCGAGGAGCATCGAGCTGCTGGACGCCGCATTGGTCGAGGACCCTGACTATGTGAAGGCTCATGGCGCCAAGGCCGATTCCTTCCTCACCATGGCGCTCTACGGCGCTGCGGCACCCCAATCGGTGCTTCCCAGGGCCAGGGACAGCGCCGACCGGGCGTTGGCGTTGGACCCCTCGTTCGGGGAGGCCCTTCCGGCGCGAGCGTCGGTCGCCGCCGTGTACGATTGGGACTGGGAGGGGGCGGAGGCGGATTTTCTTCGCGCGCGTTCACTCGCCGGCGGACATCCCACCACGCACCAGTGGTACGCCATGCACCTGTTGGCTCCGCTGGCGCGCTTCGACGAAGCCCGAGATGCGTTGGCCCAAGCCCGTTCGCTGGATCCCTACTCGGCTGCGATAGAATCCAGCGTGGTGTTCGTCGATTATCTGGAGGGCCGATTCCAGGCTGCCGAGGACGGGTGCCATGCGATGATGTCGTCCCGACCGTCCTTCCCGCTGGGCTTCACGTTTTTGGGGCAGATCTTGATGGCGACGGGCCAAGCGGACCAAGCGGTCTCGGCCTTCCGGAGCGCGGCCGGCCTCCGGCCATCGAGCCCGGAGGCCAAGGTCGATCTGGCCCATGCTTTGGCGTTGGCCGGGCACGGCGATGAGGCCGCCGCGCTGCTCGAGCAGGTGGAGGGCGAACGAGACGCGCGCTACGTGTCGGCCGCACGGCTCGCGCTGTTACGCCAGGTGCTGGACCATCCGGCCCAGGCGGCAGCGGAGCTGGAGCGAGCCCGACGCGAGCGTTCCACCGACCTGATCTGGGCCGGGCGTGCAGCCTGGTACGATCCGCTCAGGAAGTCCCAGGCGTTTGTCGGGCTGATGAAAACGATGGCGCTGAGTCCCGGCGCTTCAGCGCGACCGACGTAGCACCACGCCTCCGTCTCCGGATGTGACCCGCAACGGAGGTCCGCCGTTGCCCAGCGTGCCTTCCACGCGCTCATCGGAGATCCTGCCCCGGAGCGTCATGGGCAGGTCGACCTCGACGTCTTCGCCCTGCAGCGTGATCGAGGCATCCAACTGTTCGGGCACGTAGATCACGACATCACCGTCTCCGGTGTGGATCTCAGCGCCGGCCAGCCGCACGAGGGTGAGGCGGACGTCGCCGTCCGACGTGCGGAAATCTCCTTCGCCGGAAAGCCCCTCCACCCGGATATCGCCGTCCGACGACCGCATCGAGACACGGTCCACGTCAATCAGGCTCACCGTCAGGTCGCCGTCGGACGACTCGATCTCGAGCGTGGATCCGCGGACGCTCGCCATGTCGATGTCCCCGTCGGAGGACCGGACTCGCACGTCGCCCTCGATGTCGTCCACCACGATGTCGCCGTCATCCGTATCGAGATCCAGGTCGAACCGGGACGGCACGTGGATCACTGCCGTGACCCCGACCCCGCGGCCTCGCCGCCACTCGGAGCTGCGAATGCGCGGGTTGCGTGCGGTGACGGTGACCGTCGATCCCCGCACCGACGCGTCGAACGCCATCCGATTGAACACCTCCCGGCCCCATTCGGTGTCCTCGGACCAGACGAAAACCTCCACGGACACCTCCGACCCGCCCGTGCGAACCTCGATGTCGGCGTCGCCGACTTCCACCTCGAGCAGTCCACCGGCCCCGACGTCGAATCGCTCGCTGAACAGGCGTTCGCCGCGGTCCTGGGCAGACAGGGACGACGAAGCGATCGACACGAGCACGGCACAGGCCAGGAGCGCAACTCGGCGTGGCGTCACGGGTGAACGGTGACGGTCCAATGGGGCAGGCGACATGAGGCCTCCGGAGATGGGATTGCGTCGGGCCGAGGCCCTTTCCCGAATTGGACGGACCACCGCCCCGGGAGGTTGGAACCTCGCCGGGGCGGTTGAGCCTGCCGTGTTGTGTGGGTCAGGTGCGGTCCGCTAGCCGCCCTGCTCCTGATCGGTCACGTTCCGGCGGAGCGTCCGTTCGAGCTGCTCGACGTAGCCGTCCAACTCCTCCCTCAAGTGCACGTAGCGGTCGACCTGGTCGCGGCCCGGCTCCTGGTCGGCCCGAATGAGGTTGCTGTAGAGGTAGCTGAGCTGGTCCACGAGCATCGGACGGCTGTAACGGACCCCAGCCGTGGTCATCGCCGTGCGGATGCGCTCCAGCGCGTCGTCGGTCCGTCCGGCTTCCATGGCCGCGTCCAGCTCGGCCGCCCAGATGCGGGCTTCGGAGAGGGCGTTGCGCGTCTCCAGCGCCAGCGCGACCTGCGCCGCGATCTGTCCCCGGGTGATGCCCTCGTCGGTGACCCGCGGATCCATCCGGACGCGGAACGTCTGCTGACTGGTTTGGCCGTCGACGGTCAGCCGCGCCGTGTACTCACCCGGCACCACCATGGGCCCGCGACTGCCGAATCCGCCCGACCGTTGCGACCAGGGTCCCGGATGACGCATGTCCCATACGAACCGATGCGCCCCGGCCGATGCGGGCACGCGCGCGGTTCCGCGGGTCTCGGTCACGAATTGCCGCATGGTGGGAATCGTGCGTGTCTCCTGGCCGGGGCCGGCGCTCGAGAACGAGCGCACCACCATGCCCTCACCGTCCACAATGTCGAGCGCGACGTCACCGGCCTGGTCGGCCAGCCAGTAGTCGATGCGAATGCCGGGCGCGGGATACTCGGGGTCCGCCGGCGTGCCTCCTCCGAACCCGAATCCAAACCCGCCGTGCAGTCGGACGGCATCCTCCACACGGAACATGTGCGCGGCGCGCATGCCCGGGCCCGGCAGCTCGTGCAGCCGGGAGATGTCGTCCATGATCCAGAACCCGCGGCCCATGGTCGAGAGCACCAAGTCGCCCTTGTGCACCTTGACGTCGGTGACCGGGGTGGCCGGCAGGTTCTGCTGGAACGGCTGCCAGTTTTCGCCATCGTCGAACGAGATGAACATGCCGAACTCGGTTCCCGCGTAGAGCAGGCCTTCACGGTCCGGGTCCTCGCGAATGACACGGAGCGGGTGGTCGGCCGGAATCCCGTTGCCGCCGGTGGTGATGCGGGTCCAGGTCTGTCCGTAGTCCTCGGTCTTGAAGCCCCAGGGCTCCCAGTCGTCGAGCATGTACCGGAGCACGGCCACGTACGCCTTGCCCGCCTCATGGGGCGAAGCCTCGATGTTCTGAACCCGACCGAACTCGGGCATGTCCGGGGTCACGTCGGTCCAGGTCCGTCCGCCGTCGCGGGTCACGTGGACGGGACCGTCGTTGGCTCCGGCCCAGATGACGCCCTGCTGCAGCGGAGACTCCTGGATGTCGTAGAGCACGCTATAGTGCTCTTCGCCCGTGATGTCGATGGTGATGGGCGCTCCGGAAAACACCTGCTTGTCGGGCGGGAAGGCCGTCAGGTCAGGCGAGATGGTCTCCCAGGTTCGTCCACCGTCGCGCGTGCGATGCACGAATTGGGAGCCGTGGAACACCGTGTTCGCGTCATGGGGTGAAACGTGGACCGGCACCGTGCGCTGGAAGCGGTAGATGAGATCCCGGGGGTTGGCGCCGTAGATGTTCTCGTTCCCGACGTAGTACTGCTGCTCCTGCCCGGTACGGCGGTTGTACACCCCGAACCGGCCCTTGCAGTTGGCGTAGACGATGTCCGGGTCGCCGGGCTTGGGAACGGCGGGGCCGGTCTCGCACCCGCCCGCCTCCTCCCAGTGGGACTCCGGACGGCCCGGTAACGAGCGCGGCGGAATGCTGGGCACGGAGATCGTGGTGTTGTCCTGCTGGCCGGCGTAGAGCCGGTAGGGGAAGTCGTCCGACACGTCCACCTGGTAGAGCTCGGCCGTGGACTGGTTGTGCTGGCTGGACCAGCTCTCTCCTCCGTCGAACGAAACGTTGGCGCCGCCATCGTTGGACTGGATCATGATGTCCGGGTTGTCCGGATTGATCCAGAGATCGTGGTTGTCCCCGTGGGGGACACGCTTTGCCTGCCAGGTTTGGCCGCCGTCCTCGGTTTTCCAGTAGCCCTCGGCCATGCCCCACAGCACGTCCGGATCGGTCGGGTGGGCGTGGAGGTTGGTGTAGTAGAACGGCCGGTTGCGAATGGGCTGGAAGTCCGAGATCTGGGTCCAAGTGGTGCCTCGGTCATCGGAACGATAGACGCCCCCTTCGGTGCCCGGGGCTTCGATCAGGACCCAGACGCGATCGGGCGCCGCGGCCGAGACGGCCAAGTCTCCTTTGCCGCGCAGGTCGGTGGGCAGGCCGTTGGTAACGTGCTCCCAGGTGTCGCCGCCGTCTGTGCTTCGGTACACCCCACCTTCGCGTCCTCCGGAGATGATGGTCCAGGGCTTCCTGTTCACTCTCCAGGACGCCGCGTAGATCGTGTTGGGATCATCGGGGGCGAACTCCAGGTCGACGATGCCGCTCGAGTCGCTCACGAACAGCACCTTCTCCCATGAGTCGCCTCCGTCCGTGGTGCGGTAGACACCGCGGTCGGGCGAGTCGCCGAACGGGTTCCCGATGGCCGCGGCCCAAACCCGGTCGGGATCGGTCGGGTGAATCAACAGCGACCCGATTTGGCCTGTGGTCTCGAGGCCTTTGTGCACCCAGGTCTCGCCCGCGTCGGTCGATTTGTAGATGCCCTTGCCGATGATGACGTTGGAGCGGATGCCGTCAGAGCCCGTGCCTACCCAGACGATGTCGGGATTGGACTCGGCGACGCCGATGGACCCGATGGAGCCCGTCGCGATCTGACCGTCCGAGATCGGGTGCCAGGTGATGCCGGCATCCGTGGTCTTCCAGACCCCGCCGCCCGTGGCTCCCATGTAGTAGGTGAGCACGTTCGAGCGGTGCCCCGCCACGGCCGTGACGCGTCCGCCCCGGGACGGACCCACCGCACGGTATTCCAAGCCCGAGAACATGGCTGGTGGCACGGCCGGGTCGTCCTGGCCGTTCTGGGCGGCGGTGGGCGAGGGTCCGAGCATCCACGCCATCCCGAACAGCAAAGACGGGACGGTGACCGATCGGTGGGCGAGCGTACGCATCAGGTTGAGCTCCGAAAATGAAAAGGGAATGGTCGGACGAGAAACATAATCGGCCGGCACGCCCGGCGCCGCATTCTCGCCGGTCGCCACGTCGCCGTCTTTTGGACCGCGACCGGATCTAGCCGAGAGCTACAACGCCGTCTTCCACCCGCACGAGCGCATTCGGAGCAAACCGGCCGACGGCCTCGGCCGGCACGACGCAGGTCGGGATCGAGGGCCACCCCAACTCTTCCGCGACGACCACACCGAGCACGAGGATCGGATCCACCTCCCCGAGCAGGAGCGCCGCGGGATGACACCGACGCCGGATCAGCTCGAGGAGCACCGAGCTGGACGAGCTGGATCCGACCGTGGAAGGAATCCACACGACCCGGCCGGCGAGCTCGACGCCGTGGTCGGGGTGGCGAGGGTCGTGGATTCGGCCGGTCTCGGGATCCACGCCGCCCCAGAAGCTGATCGGCGCCCGAAGCCCGATAAAGGGGCCGGAGGCGGCGCCCTCGATCAGAACCCGCAGCGCTATCGCCACGTCACTATCGCCATGTGTCCAGGTCCCGGACCACGACCCCGTCCACCGCCGTCTCGACGCAGTCCTCCAGGCTTCCGAACAACACGTCGTACCCGGTGGTGCCGGGGGTGTAGTGCGCGAATTTCCCCGAGTTCGTCATCAGGATGCCGCCCCGGTCGGGTAACACGGGCGCCACCACCACGCAGGTGTCGGCGACAAGCGTGAGCCCGGCCTCGCGTAACGCCGCTCCCCACCCCCGCGCATCGACTTCGGCGAGCACGTCCCGCGACGTGCACACGTAGAAGGGCAGGGCGGAGCGACGGCCCGCCAGCCGTCGGGTCAAGCGCTCGAATTCCGCCACAGAGAAGTGAGGGCTCCCGAGCGCCACGGCGTCGACCCGGCTTGCGGAGGTCGTGGAAAGTCCCTCCAGGGCATCGGTCAGCTCGTCCGCGCGCAACCGGCGGCGCTCGGTCGCCTCGACGCCGCCGGTGGCCCGCTCCAGGTCCGGAGCTTCGGGGGTCACGCCCACGACGTGGAACAGCGCCACCGCTCCCGTAGAAGCGGCGGCGGCGCCCAGGGCCTTCAACTGGTCTTCGGTCACTGACGGGGGCACGCCCACGAGAGCCGGCACACGGTCGCCCGCGAATCGCCCCAACCAGCTCCCGAGCACGGGATAGAACGCGTCCGCGTCGCGGAGCTCCCCGGAGAGCTCCGTCAGGTCGACGACCACGGTGGCCCGTCGCGGCCCGTCCAGGTGCAGCCCGCACCTCGGTGCACGTCCCACGATCGCGCAGCAGATGTCCAGGAAGTCGCCGTACCGGTTGGTACGGGCACCCAGCACCGAGTTCGCGAAGACCACCGCGTTGCTCTCGCCCCAGGCCACCTGCTCTCCCGCGGCCGGCCGGTGGCCCACCTGATAGGGCGCGCACGTCCAGGTGGGTTGGCACCCCAGGGCCTGATACGCGCGCATGAGCCGGAGCGCCATGTCCCGCCTGTGCGGGTCGGCCCGCACATGCGTCCGGTTGAGGAGGTCGAGGCCCCCTACATTGAGCGTCGTGGGCACCCGGACCTCGGCTCCGTCGGCCACCAGCCTCTCGGCGAACTCGACACCCGAGTCACCGTGATAGAGGCAACTATCGATGTGGGCGGAACGCACCTGCACCAGTTCCGAAGCTCCCAGGAGTGCAGCGGCCCTGCACACGATGCGCATCGCCATCGCCGTCCCTGCACCCGACACGTCCGAGTCGAGCAGCGCGCGTTCCTCCGCCGTCAGGTTCACCGGCCTGGAGGCTCCGCCGCCGCGGGGTCGGGCGGCCATTCCCGCGTGCGTGTCCAACGTCCCACGGCCCACCAGATCAGGGCGGTGAGTGGAATGGCCACGTATCCGTCGAGGGCGTAGTGCCATCCCATGACGATGGAGCCGATCAGGATGGCGCCCAGGTACGCCGCCATCAGCACACCCAGGATTCTGCTTGTCCGCCAACACACCAGCGTCGCGAGGAAGGTGGATGCGACGTGCATGGAGGGCATGGCCGAGATACCCCCTCCCACGGTCTGTCCGTCGGAGCTGTACACGGTCCAGAGCAGCTCCTGTGAGCGCAACACGAACACCGGAAGGGTTTCGGCCACAGAACGGAGATGCTCCATGAAGGGCAGATAGGGATCGTCCAAGCCGGTCACCCGGCCGTAGTACACCGGTCCCGCCGACGACATGACGATGGCCAAGACGTTTCCGAGCAAGACCCAGATGAGAACGTACGTCAGGAGGAACCGCATGCGAAGCTCCGCGCGAGCCGCGCTGAACGCCTGCCAGAGGACCACCGCGAAGGTGACGAAGAACCAGGTCTGGTAGAGAACGCTGATGGCGCTCGTGACGGCCGGCGACCCGGTGAGCGGATGAAGCCACTCCCAGGGATGACGGCCCAGGTGCAGGACGCGGTCCCAGGTGGCCAGGGTCGGGTCCCAGGTGAAGGGCCGGAACGCCGGAATCGACATCTTGACGCCCGAAAACGCCGACATGAAAACCGGAAGGCTGAGCAACACCAACGCCGCCCCGATCACGCGCTCCGGCGCCAGAATGCGCCGGCGCCAATCTTCGACGAGATAGGCGACCGGCCGGGCAGGCCTCACGCGAGCCAGCGTCCACAAGGGTTGCACGACCGCGAACCCGACCAGGAAGAGGGCCGTGAGCCAGTAGACGGGGCCCGAATACATGGTGAGGGTCACGGCCTCGGGCCTGCCGACCATCCTCACGGCGATCCAGCTCAGAATGAAGGTCGCGCCGATGAGGACGACCAGCGGCACGTGACTTTGCGCCGTCCGGAGCGCGCGTGCGCGCCAGCCGGATCCGGAGGAGGGACGCGGATCGCCGGCCACGGCTACTGCGCGTACCAGTGACCCGTCATCAAGTCACGAAACAGGGTGAGGGTGCCTCCGTCACTCAACACCACGTCTACGTAGAGGCGCGAGATGGGCGCCCGCCACCACTCGTCGTCGATGCGCCACACCTCGCGGATCTGATCGATTGGCCGCACCCGGCCGTTGGTACGCACGGCGACCGGCCGCCCCGATTGAACCCGCACTCCGATCCTTCGCGGAGTACGCAGTGCGCGGAGGCGGGAAGCACGATTGTTCATCAGTATGTCGAATCCGAAGAAAAACCGAACAAAATCTACGCAAGCTCCGGAAAGGAGTTCCAACGAAGTCCTCGCGGGATATCGTCCCCGTCGGTTGCCGACGAGTATCTGGTACAGTCCACCGGCGAGCTGGATTCGTCCAGCCGTTGCCGGGAGCGCGCCACCAACTCCTCTCGCTCCCGTGAGGGCGGCCACCCATCTTGGGGCGGCCAAAACCTCAACCCGAAAGAGAGCAACACGTGATCGACCCCGGAGCCGTTTCTCCGGATTCCTGGACACCCGGAGATCCGCATTCTCCTCCCTACGACCTGGCTCCACTGCGGGAGCGGGTCGGCATACTGACCACGGCGGTCCCGATGAACCACTGTTCCCAGGCTCCGCAGATCCGGGAGACGCGGGCGGCGGCCGAGCGGTACCTGGAGTCCTGGGCCGAGCGGGGCATGGACTGGGATGCGTGGATGGAAGAGGTGGAGGGGGCGCGGAGCGCGTTCGCCGCTTTGATCGGCGCCGACGCGGACGAGGTGGGCATCACTACATCCGTGTCCCAATCGGCCAGCGCGTTCGCGAGTGCGCTCCGCTTCGACGGGCAGCGAACGGTGGTGGTGAGCTCCGACACGGAGTTTCCCACCGTGCAGCACGTGTGGGGAGCCCAGGAGCGCCGCGGCGCGAACATACACTGGACGCCGATCGTGAACGGCGCGCCCTCCACGGATCACTACGTGGAGGCGATGGACGAGCGCACTTGCGTCGTTTCGGTGCCTCACGGCTACTACCAAACCGGAGCCGTGCAAGACCTGCGTCCACTGGTTGCACGGGCACGGGAAGTGGGAGCGCTGGTCTTCGTGGATGCGTACCAGACCCTCGGGACCCGGCCGCTCGATGTGCGCACCGTGGAGGTCGACGCGTTGACCAGCGGCTGCCTCAAGTACCTGATGGGTGTTCCCGGACTGGCGTTCCTGTACGTGCGACGGGAGGTGGCGCAGACGTTGGAGCCCACGCTCACGGGATGGTTCGGGCGCCGGGAGCCGTTCGCCTTCACGAAGGCCCTCGACTGGGGCGTCGGAGCGCGTCGATTCGATTCCGGCACGCCGCCCGTGTTCGAGTCCTACGTGTGTCGTGCCGGGCTCGAGGTGATCCGCCGGGTGGGACCCTCCGCCATCCGTTCGTGGACGCAGATCCTGAGCGCCCGTGTGCAGGACGGTGGCCGGGAGATGGGATTAGAGGTGGAGGGACCCGGGGATCCGTCACGGCGCACACCGGTCACGGCGTTCCGCGTAGCCGACTCCCCCGAGGTGGAGCGGCGCCTCCGCGCCGACGGCGTAATCGCGTCCGCGCGCGGATCGTCGATCCGGATCGCTCCCCACTATTACAACAGTGTGGATGACGTGGACCGAGTCCTCGAGGCGTTGGCCCGGGCCACGCGGGGGCTGCATCCGTGACGCGAACGGAGCGTCCCCGTTTCCGTTCCGCGGCGGGAACGCTCCTGACCATGATCGGGGTGGCGGTAGGGCTCGGGAACGTGTGGCGGTTCCCGTACATGGTGGGGGAGTTCGGCGGGGCCGCCTTCGTGCTGCTCTACCTGATGATGGTGGCGCTCATCGGCATCCCCGCGCTGGTCGCGGAATGGACGCTCGGTCGGGAGACCCGGCGGGGTACGGTCGGAGCGTTTGCAGCGGCCGGGTTGCCCGGCGGCCGCTGGATCGGCTGGTTCTTCTTCCTGATCGTCGCGGCTTCGACGGCCTACTATACCAACGTGGTCGGCTGGGTCGTATTCCACGCCCTGGCCGAGGCGGCCCGGCTGATCGGCGTTTCGGTGGAGGGGGCCGCGATTCTGCCGCCGGAATCGGGATTCGATCCCGGCTCGTTCACGCGTCAGGTCGTGTGCACGGGTCTGGTGCTCCTGGTCGTCGCGTCCGTGTTGATCAAAGGTGTGGTGCGGGGCACGGAGCGGGTGAGCCGCGTCATCATGCCGGTGCTGTTGGTGGTGCTCCTCATCCTGATTGTGCGCGCGCTCACGTTGCCCGGGGCGTCCGCGGGCCTGGCCTGGTACCTGGGCAAGTTCGACCCGGGCGACCTGAGCGCCGGCGTGGCCATGGCGGCGTTGGGCCAGGCGGTGTTCTCGCTGTCGCTCGGGGGCACGTTCATGGTGGTCTACGGATCGTACCTTCCGGACGACGCACCGCTGATTCCCGGTGCGGTCGCGACGGCGCTGGGGGATGCCGGCGCGGGCCTCTTGGCCGGGTTGGCCATATTTCCCGCCGTGTTCGCATTGGGCCTGGTGCCGGGCTCGGGGCCGGCGCTTCTGTTCGACACGCTTCCGGCCACCTTCGCGGCCATGCCGGGGGGCGCGCTGTTCGGTCTGCTCTTTTTCGTCGGACTCGCGGGCGCCGCTTTCCTGTCCGACGTGGCGGCCTTCGAAGTGCTGGTGGCGGGGGTCACCGACAACACGGGCATGGGGCGCACCCGGGCCGTGTGGACGCTCGTATCCGTCGCGTTCGTGCTGGCCCTGCTTCCCATGCTCAACATGCGGATTTTCGTGCCCTGGGACCTGACGTTCGGCTCCGGCATGCAGACCCTGGGCGCGTTGGCCGCGGCCGTCACCGTCGGATGGGCCCTATACCGCGGGTCTCGACGGGGCAGGGGAGCTTTGCGCGGCCCACTCCTCCTGTGGATTCGCTACGGCGTTCCCCTGGCGATCGGAGCCGTGGGCGTCTGGTGGGTGCTCACCGAGTTGCTCCAGGTCGTGCCGAGCTAGTGTCCTGTTTCCGAAGTCCGACGACCACGGAGGATGGAGCGGCGCCTGTCTGGCGAGGCGGGACGACGCGGCGTAGCGGTAGCTACGGCAAGGAGTTTCAACGAAGTGCAGACGGGATGCCCGCTCCATACGAATGGCGTAGGCACTTTTGAAACAGGACACTAGGTCCGCCAGGTGTCCCGTTCGAGAAGTCCTGTGGCATTCGAGGGCCGATTGCATCACGGCGAACGGCGTTGCTCCTTCAGGACCCAAGCGGACACACCGAGGCGCAAAACGCCTATCTGACAGTGGGCGGGCACTGTAGGTTGCCGCCCAAACGCACGTTCACTTCAAACTCGTTCCGCGCGAAGGCGGCACCCATGCCCAAAGCCGGCTACACCGGATATCGCTCGTTCGACTATCTCGAGCCCGGAACCGACTATCGCACCTTCGAGCTGGCGTCGGAGCTCGACCGCGTGCCGAGCGCGTTGGTCGAGCTGGGCGTCGACGACGAGGAACGGGTGGCCGCGATCGTCGCTCGCCATCCTATGATCTCCCTCCACGAGCACCTCGGTGTCTTCCCGGCCGACGTGACCGAGACTCCCGAGCTGGTTCGAACGGGCCGCATGTCCACGGCATTCGAAGGGTTGGCCCACAGCCACTGGGACGCGGTGTTCGACAACCTTATGGACGGCATCTGCACCATCCACTCCCCGGCGGGATGGCAATGGCAGGACGTGCTGCACGATCTGGGCATGCGGCTGTGCGACCTTGCCCACCAGGATTTCGTGGTTCCGTGCCTGCGCACCGACGACATCCATCGGGCGAAAGCGGGCGGAAAGGTGGCCTGGGTGGCTTCCATGGAGGGAGCCGCCATGATCGAGAACGAGCTGGACCGCATTGAGCTGCTCTACGGGTTCGGGGTGCGGGCCCTGGGCATCACCTACTCGGAGGCGAACGCGCTCGGATCCGGGCTGAAGGAGCCGGGCGACGGCGGGCTGACCAGCTTCGGCCGTAAGGCCGTCACCCGCATGAACCGCGTCGGGATGCTGATCGACTGCTCCCACTGCGGGGACCAAACCACCCGCGACACGATCGCATGGAGCGAACACCCCATCGTCCTCAGCCACATCGGCGCGCGCACGCTTTGGCACTCCAATCGGCTGGCACCGGACGACGTCTTGGTAGCCTGCGCAGAAAAGGGCGGGGTGATCGGCATCGAGTGTGCGCCGCACACCACGGTTTCGGCCGCCCACCCCCAGCACTCGCTCGCGTCGTTCATGGACCACTTCGAATACGTGCGAGAGCTCGTGGGCATCGATCACGTGGCATTCGGTCCGGACACCTTGTACGGAGACCACGTAGGACTGCACCGGGTGTACGGCGCCAACCTCTCGATTCGGGAATCGCGCGCAGGGGGCGGGGACGGCGGGCCGGCGCCGGGACCTTCGCCGGAGACCGTCGAGGAGTACGAGCCCGTGGAATGGGTCGAGGGACTGGAGAACCCCACGGAAGGTTCGCACAACCTGGTGCGGTGGTTGGTCAAGGCCGGATACGCTGATCGGGACATCGCGAAGGTCATGGGCGGGAACGTGCTTCGCGTGCTGGACGCCGTGTGGGCGTGAGACCGTTCGTCGCGGCGGCGGTGGCCTGGGCGGCCCTCGGCGGCTCCCCGATCCAGGCTCAGGAAGCCTCATCCGCCGGGGTTGTGACCCGAGCGCGGCTGGAGGCGGACCTGACGGTGGATCCGGGTGACGTCGCGGTCACGTACACGCTCAGGAGCGTTCCCGAAAGTCGGATCCTGGGCCTTCAGGTGCTGCCGCTGGAGGGCGTGGACCTGTCGGAGGTGGCGGTGGAGGTCGGCGGCGTGAATCGCGGCGTGGTTCGATTCACGGCGTCGGCGAGTGGACTCCTCCAGGGAGGCGTGGCCCTCGGGCCGCGCGGTGCCGACGAGATCGACCTGGAGCTCACGCTGCGTTACGAGCTTCCTCCGGCTCTCGAAGGAGCCGCGACGGTCATCCCCGTGGTGGTGGCGGGGACCGCGACGGAAGGTGCCTCCCCCGACTTCTTCACAGCCGACGTTGCGTTTCCGGCCGCTACCCGGGTCACCGGAGCCTTCCCCAGCGTGTACGAGCTCGACACCGACTCGACCGGCGCGACGTTCCGAACGTCGCTCAAGGTCCTTCCGGCGTTTCTCCGCATTCAGACGCACGGACGCTCGATCCTGAGGCCCACGCGTGTAGCCGAGGCGCTCGTCCTGGCGTTGCTCGCCGCGCTGGCGTACTGGGGTTGGGGGGCGTTCAAGCGGGAGGCGTTCGGGGAATGAGCGCCTTCATATTCTGGGGCGTGTTCGCAGCGTTCGGAGCCATCGTCGTCCTATATGCCGTGTGGATGGTGATCGCCAACCGGCGAGACCCGCGGATGGGTGAGGCCGACCGGCTCGCGCCGCCGCCGCCCGTCTCCGAGTTGGAAGCGCCCGACGCCCCCAGCGCACTTCGTCGGCCGGAGGTTGGCACGTTGCCCCCGGCCGATCCCGGCGGGCCGGATCCCTCTTCGTCCGACGACCGATCGGGTGACGACGACCCCTCCGACGAGGGTCCCGTTCGAACGTTCTGGGTGGACCGTTGATGGCGTACTTCGCATGATGGCCGACTTCGCCCCGGACGCGGTTTTCCGCACGTCGGTATTCGTCCTGTACTTCCTGGCCGTGTTCGCGATTGGCTGGTACAGCCTGCGGAAGACGCGAGACGAAAAAGACTATTGGATCGCCGGCGGACGACTGGGATGGATGGTGGGCGGCGCCACGACGGCGGCCACCCATACCAGTGCCGGGACCTTCCTCGGCACGGTCGGGATCCTCTATACGGTGGGGTGGTCGTTCGCCTGGCTCATCCTCACCATTCCCCTGGCGTACTGGTTCCTGGCGGCGGTCCTGGCTCCGCGGTTCACGCGCGTTCGCGAGCTGACGCTCCCGGCGTTCCTGGAACAGCGCTACTACAGTCGGCGGGTCCGGGCTCTGGCAGGCTTCATCATCCTGGTTGCGTCTGTGGTATATGTGCAGGCCCAAATCGTCGCCGCCGGACTGGTCGCGAGCACGGCGTTCAACGTCTCCGTCGACCACGCCATGATCGCGTTCACGGCCATCTTGATCCTGTATACCGTGGTGGGCGGCATGATCGCGGTGGTGTACACCGACTTCGCCCAGCTCGTCATCATGGTCGTGGCGACGATCTTCGCGGTGCCGGTGGCGATACATCAGTTCGGCGGCGCGCAGGCGATGTTCGAGTTGGCCGCCGCGGCCAACCCGATGGCGTTCAGTTGGGACGGCCTGGCCAAGTCGGTGATGTTCAGTTGGGGGGTGGCGTTCCTGCTGGGCTCGGTGGCCACGCCCGAGCGGTTGATCCGCCTCTACGCCATGAAGGACATGCGCACGATCCGCAAAGGGATCCTGTTCGCGATGGTTGCGATCTGCCTCATGAACTTCCTGGTCATGACCCTGGCCATTGCCTCGATGGCGTTGTTCCCGCGACTGCCCACCGGTGACTTGGCCATGCCCATGGTGGCCGTCACGGTGCTGCCGCCGATCATCGGGGCCATCATGCTTGCGGCCATCACGTCCGCGATGATGTCGACGGTCGACTCGCTGTTGATCGTGGCCGGCTCCGCGCTGGCCGTGGATATCTACCAGAACCTGCTGCCCATGCAGGTCACCGAGCGCCAAAAGGTGTGGGTGAGTCGGCTGGGCATTCTGGTCGTCGGCTGCGTGCCCGTGCTGCTCCTGCTTTCCGGGGTCGGCGAAAACGAGCTGGTCCAGATCATCGTGCTGCTGTTCAGCGCGCTGATGGCGGCCTCTTTCTTCGCACCCGTGGTGATCGGCGTGTACTGGCGGCGGGCTACCCGGGAAGGGGCCGTCGCAGCTATGGTGGGAGGACTTGTGGCCACCTTGGCATGGAACGCCTGGGGCTCCGAGAGCATCGAGCCGATCATGCCGGGCTTTCTGCTGTCGGTGGTGCTGTTCGTCGGGGTGAGCCTGGTGACTCCGCCACCGCCGGAAAGGGCGGTGGAGCCGTACTTCCCGCCGACCTCAACGGGAGTGGAGCAATGAGCGAAGATCCTTCGGCCGAAGAGCACTTCGACCTGGCCCTTCACACCAGGCGCGATCTGGAGCGGGCCCGGAACCGCGGGCAGATGATCGGCTGGGTGCAAGGCGCCGGGGTCGTCATCGTCGGCGGCATGGTGCTGAATCTGTTGGGCTGGATTCCGACGCTCTTGGTGGTGGGAGGAGTGGCCTACGTGCTCTACAAGCTGCTCGGAGGCTCGGGTGACGACGAGTAGCGCGGCGCCCACAGCCGAGGCCCGGGCATGACGGAGGCCGCCCTGTCCCCGCAAAAAAAGGCCATCTGGGGTTGGTGCGCGTTCGACTGGGCCAATTCCGCCTTCACCACCCTCGTCGTCACGTTCATCTACTCCGCGTACTTCTCCCAGGCGTTCGCGCCGGACGAGCAGGTGGGCACCGAGCTCTGGTCACGGGGCGTGACCGTGAGCGCAATCTCCGTTGCGCTGCTCTCGCCCGTGCTCGGCGCCATGGCCGACAGAGCGGGCAAACGGCGCGCGTGGCTGCTCCTCAGCTCCGGGATTTGCATCGTGGGCACGGTCGCACTCGCCTTCGTGAGGCCGGGCGCCGAGCACTCCGCCTTCCTCGCTCTCACGGTGTTCGTGATCGCGAACGTGGCGTTCGAGGTGGCCAACGTGTTCTACAACGCGTTCCTCCCGGCGCTGGCGCCCCCCGACCGGGTCGGACGGATCTCAGGGTACGGATGGGCGCTGGGGTACGCCGGTGGGCTGGTATGCCTCGCCGTGGCGCTGCTGGGGTTCGTCGGCCTGCCCGGGTCGGAGCCTCTGCTCCCGCTGGGCCAGGAAGATGGCTTCCACGTCCGCGCCACCAACCTCCTGGTGGCGGGTTGGTTCCTCCTGTTCAGCATTCCCCTGTTTCTCTGGGTGCCGGAGCCTCCCGCCCTGGCCGGCTCGAGCGGCGTGATGGATGCGTTTCGCGAGCTGGGGCAGACCCTGCGGCACCTCCGCCGGTTCAAGGAGATCGTCAAGCTCCTGGCCGCCCGCCTCGTCTACAACGATGGCCTGGTGACGATCTTCACGTTCGGGGGCATCTACGCGGCCGGCACGTTCGGAATGGACTTCGGGGAGATCATCATCTTCGGCATCGTGCTCAACCTGACCGCCGGGCTGGGCGCCTGGGGGTTCGGGTTCGTCGACGACCGACTGGGCGGGAAGGTCACGATTCTGATCACGCTGGTCGCGCTGGCCCTGGCCGCCACGCTCGGCGTGCTCGCGCCCGACAAGACGTGGTTCTGGGTGGCCGGCATCCTCATCGGCATCTTCGCCGGACCCAATCAATCGGCCAGCCGGTCGCTCATGGCCCGCTTCGTTCCCGAAAAGCACCAGTCCGAGTTCTTCGGATTCTTCGCATTCTCGGGGAAGGCGACGGCGTTTTTGGGCCCGCTCCTGCTCGGCAGACTCTCCGGAGCCTACGGGCAGCGCGTAGGCGTGTCCGTGGTGGTCGTGTTCTTCGTGATCGGAGCGCTGGTCCTTCTGACCGTATCCGAGCCCCAGGGCATCCGGGAGGCCGAGGCCAGCCAGTAGAAGCAGTAGGAAGCCGTGCCGGGTCCTCGTCTGCGTTCGATGGGATGGGCATCCCCCGAGGGCTCCCTGGCCGTCGGGTGACCGCCACCCCTCCCCCAGGATGGGACGCCCCCCTAGTTTGAATCAGTCCTAACCACAGCGTCCGAGGTCCCATCCATGAAGCGATTTTCCGCCGTACTCCTGTCTGCCGCCCTGATGAGCGCTTTGCTCGCGCCGAGCCCGGCGGCGGCCCAAAACGGGGCGCAGTATCCCTGGAACTCCATGAAGCCCGGCTCGGACAACATGGAAGTGCTCGGCCATCGGCCACTGGGACCCAAGCTGTCCGTTGCGGACATGGACGTCGAGCAGGAGCTGCACCGCCCCTACGCCTACGTGGCCCGCATGCAGTACGGGAGCGAGGGTCCTAAGGGGCTGGACATCGTCTCCATCGAAGATCCCGAGCGGCCGGAAGTGCTCTACGAGTGGAGGATCGAAGATCAGGATTTGCACCTCCGCACCGGTGGGATGGACGTCAAGCACTTCAAGTGGAACGACCGGTACTACGTCGTGCAGTCGCTCCAGTTCGGTCAGGGCGGGCCGGATTCCGACCTCGGCGCGGTGGTCCTGGACGTGACGGGGTTGCCCGATCCCTCCACCGTGCGCGAGGTGGCTCGGATTCGTGAGCCGGACCTCCCCGGCGGCTTCCACAACATCTTCATCTACAAGCACTCCAACGGCCGCGTGCTCCTGTTGACGACCGTGCGGGGCCCCGGCGCCCACGTCTACGATCTGGGCCGGGTCGTGGACGGCGATCTCGACAACGCCCACGTCGCTACCGTGCCCGTGCCCGAGAGCGCGCTGGGTCGGGGCGGCAGCCGCGGCTACCACGACTTCTACGCCGGCTACCATCCCGACACGGGCACCGACCGTTTCTACGGCGGCGGCACTGGCGGCTACTACGTCTACGACATCACGAACCTGGACGACCCCACGCTGATGGTGTCGCTCACAGGGATCAGCGGCGTCCAGTACGGGCACACGTTCACCCCCTCGCCCGACGGCCGGTACGTCGTGGCGGAGACCGAGTACCAATTCGCTCCCCTCCGGATCTTCGATCTGGGCCCCGCGCTCGAGGAGTTCGCGCAATCGGGACAGGCGCAGAATGTGAGCCGGCCCATCTCGGGTTGGACGGCGGACTGGCAGAACCTGACGCACAACCATGAGGTGCGGTGGCCGTACGTCTTCGTGTCCGGCTATCTGGACGGACTGCAGATCTTCAGCCTGATGGACCCGGAGAACCCGGTCACGGTAGGGTACTACGACACGTTCGTGGGGCCGCCCAACGACCCGGACTTCCGCTATCCGATGTTCCAGGGCGCCTTCGGCGTGGACGTCCGCAATGCAGACGGCCTGATCGTGGTGAGCGACATGTCCACCGGCCTGTGGACGTTCCGCATGGACGGGTTCGGTGGATGGAACGGAGAACACTGGGGCATGCCCGACGTTTCCAGCGCCCAGAAATGGGACGAGCCGCTTCGCACCCGGCCCGTCAGCGACCGCTGATCGGGGCGTCCTCGGTTCTGCTCGCTCTGGCGGTTGCGGTCCTGGGCGGACCGCAACCCGTCGGGGCGTCACCGGGCGACGTGTGTTCGCCGGACCCGCCCGAGTACTACCGGATCGATCTCATCAGCACCAAGCGGGTCCCCGGCTCGGGGTATGCGAGCGGAACGGCCGAGATGCTGTTCTCGGATTCGCCCTTCGGGGTCAGCCTCGGCGCCGACGGCAGCTACCGACACCTCCTGGACATCCGTGTGGCCCGGTTGGCGCCTGCACGGGAAGGTCGCTACGTGGCTTGGGTCACCACGCCCAGCCTCGACCGAGCAGAGCGGCTGGGAGTCCTCGACGAGGACCACCGGATCCAGGGCCCAGTGAAATGGAACAAGTTCATCGCCGTGATCTCCTGGGAGGCCGACGAGGCCACCGACCAGGACCGGTGGCAGGGCCCGATCGTGATGCGCGGCATGTCCCGCAGCGGGAAGATGCACACGATGGCCGGCCACGGTCCGTTCGAGCAGGAGAAGTGTGCGACCTACGGGTACTGATGGGCCATTAGAGCGCCGGTCGAAGTTTGGACGTGACGTTGGTAGGAGAGGACTGTCCGGTTTAGTAACACCTTTACGCGTAGTGGTTTCAAGAGATGAAGGGCGACGCTCCGTAAGGGTGAGGACATGCAACGTTCATGGGTACTGCTGGCGCTGCTAACAGGTGCAGTTCTGGTATCGACGTGCGACGGGCCGACCAACGTGCCGCTACCGGTCGGTACCGTGGAGCGAGAGGCGTTGGATATCCAGCCGAACGCCGGTCGAGCATCGTGGTACGCGTGCTTCACGTCGATCTATCAACCGCGTCATCCTCGTTTTCTTTACCGCTACCGTATCGTCGAACTTCACTTCGCGCCTACGGCACTCCGGCGTTCGAGGGGAGCGGTCGTGGAGGTGCGGTTCAGACGCCGTACTATGGATGGTCGTGTGGTACGCATGGCGAACTGCACCATTCCACATACCGCGGCGGCGTTGGATCAGGTTGTCCGACGCTTCATGCTGGGTGGCTGGGGAGCAGGTGCGGCGGACGTTGCGACGTCCTCAGCCTTGGAAGACACACCGTTGAGGGGTGGACCCGTTACTGCGAACTCCCCGGACGAAGAAGAGCCCTGCATCTGGAGCGTCGATCACTACGAGTGTGAGGAGCTGATTGGCGATGGCGGTGAGTGTTCGAACCCAGGCTGGACTCGCGACGAGTATGGTGTCTGTCAGCCGCCTGACGATCCTCCCCCGCCGAATCCACCGTCGTGCGATCCTGCGTACGAAAACTGCGATAGCGGCGGTAGCCCTCAAGATCCGGACACCGGCGGACCGAACGATTGCGAGTTTTGCCAATCCGATTTCTACGAGCTCAAGTGTCCTGCGGCCGTCACGCGCGGCGCTGTCGCTACCTGTAGGATCGACGTGGACGATCAGGCGCCGAATCCGGAGTACGTGAACTTCGGATTCGGGGGTCTCGGATTCAGCACGAACCGGTCAACGACATCGACGACCTGGCAGGGCGTGATGGTGAAGAGTGGAAAGGCGACCGCGTCCGTACGGGCAGGGGACGCGACGTTCCCCGCCGCCTTCTCTCCGGCGTCGGTGACGGTGCAGCGGCGAGACGGATTTAGATGGACCGAGACGGACTGGTCGTTCAACCCGAACGGTGGATTTCTGTCACTCGCGATCACGTCGGAGCCGAACGGTACGGAAAGCGAAGGTTCATGGGCTCGCGTCTGTTCCACCGAGGCGAACTCCGAGTGCAAGGCGAGCGATGTGTCGTTGATTCAACCGGACGGCACGCCCGCAGACAAGGGATACACGTACAGTAAGATCTACAGCGGTCCCAACGCAGGGCTCTACTGGATCACCGGCGAGCGCTTCGCCATGCCGCTCAAGGCGATGTTCAACAAGTTCGTGTTGGCCGACAGTCCCGTACGCCACGCGTGGTCGGGCGATCCTTGCTCGGCTATCGCAAGAAACTTTTACGAGTTCAACGTGTGTAAAGGAACGAACGGATTTCCCGGGTTTCAGGCCCCGCTGCTCGCCCACGAGGAGGCGCACTTCACCCAGGCGAAGGATGTCGCTGCTTCGACCTTTGGCGATCCGGCGTATCAAATCGAAGACCTCAGCCATACTTCACTATCATCGTTTGAAATGGCTGCTTCAAATGCCGTCGCCGAAGCAGCGAGAGAAATCTACGACTACGTGAAGGACCATCACTCAGGATACGGATTTTACAGCTTCTGGTGTGGTCATCCGTATTCGTGGAAAGGTACGAGCTGGACGAAAGACGGCCAATATTGTTTCTAAACATAGGCAATATAGTTTATTATGATGAGACGAACAAGTTTCTCAACTTTCATAGTTGCACTTGTTGCACCGGCTGTGGCATGCGCTCAAGAAGAAGTGGTCCAACAAACTACCGAGCCGGTCGCAAGAATCGCACTTGCCCTCAGATCAGAAACAGAGGCGCGCGCTGCGGCTATGATTATCCTAGACGAGGTGGATCGAGGGGATATCTCCCAGAGCAGGCTTGACTCGCTCCGGACGACGGTACTTGATGTATTGACGACGACGGACATAAGTCCGACCGTTACTGGATCGGCAATATCGGCCTGGGGCGGAATGGGTAGATCCGGGTGGGTATCGGTCGAGGAAACGATGCTCCTATTTGAACATCTCGACGAGAAATGGCAGTTACACATCCTAGATGTAGTACTCGAGACCCATCTAGATCGAGAGGCCGCCGTTGAGGCCCTCGCTGGGCTGGCGCTTCGACCGGCCGATCCGGAGTTCGGCGGTATCCCCGAGTTCGCGATCACGCACCTGACCAGGATGGGACCGGAGGGGCGGCGGGGACTGCGTCAGCTACATGAGTCCGGAAGGGTTACCGACCCCATCGTCCGCAGGACGCTCGCCAACCTTGCGAAAACCGATTTCGTGAAGGTTAAGCCGAAAGGGTAGTCACGCTGGGTTTGTCCGGCCCATCTCGGTGAGCCGAGTGCTCGCGAACCCGTCCGGAACGCCGGAACTTAGAACCGGATGAAACAGACAGGATATATTGCTCTTGTATTAACGTTTATCACGCCGGCCGTGGCATGCGCTCAAGAAGAGGTCGTCGAACGGGTCACCGAGCCGGTCTCAAGAATTGCACTCGCTCTGAGATCAGAGACTGAGGCACGGGCTGCGGCTTCGATTATCCGGTATGAGTCTAGTCGGCAAGATATCTCTCCAAGTAGAATTGACTCGCTCCGGACGGCAGTAAGTGAGGTATTGGCGATGGCGGACGTAAGTCCCACCGTGACGGGGTCGGCCATATCAGCATGGGGTGGCATGGCGAACTCCGGATGGGTCTCCGTCGAGGAGACGATGCTCCTGTTTGAGGCTCTCGACGATGGTTGGAAGCGACTGAGGGTTATGGACGAACTCGAAACCCATCTGGATCGAGAGGCCGCCGTCGAGGCCCTGGCCGAGTTGGCGCTTCGACCGGCGGATCCGGAGTTCGGCGGTATCCCCGAGTTTGCGATCGAACACCTGACCAGGATGGGACCGGAGGGGCGGCGGGGATTGCGTCGGCTACACGAGTCCGGACGGGTTACCGACCCCATCGTCCGTAGGACGCTCGCCAACCTTGCGAAAACCGATTTCGTGAAGGTTAAGCCGAAAGGGTAGTCACGCTGGGTTTGTCCGGCCCATCTCGGCGAGCCGAGTGCCCCGCGAACCCGTCCGCAACGCCGGAACTTAGAACCGGTCGGGGTTTTTCAGTCCGAATGCAGCGACGCGACTCATGGCAAGCGGACGGCCACGGCCCACCCTCCAATCGGTCCCTGCAGATGCGTCTTCGACTCCCGGTCTTCGCCGCCGTACTTATCCACGCCCTTATCGCATTCCCCGCCTCCGCGCTCCAGCACGACATGCACCACACGGCCGCGGATAGCGTGGAGGCGTGGCGGCATCCGCCCATGGACCCGAACATGCCCATGCTGCCGGGCCTCGAGACGGCGGTGCCGGTGGTGGCGCCCTTCCTGGCCGGCGCGGGGCTGGATCCCGAGTCCCTCCCCATGGCCGAGCCCAGCCGGATGGTTCCCGTGCAGGACGGCGACACGGTCGAGCTTTCCGCGTCGATCGTGCGCCGTGAGATCGGCGGACGGGTGTTCGTCATGTACGGCTACAACGGGCAGTATCCCGGCCCGCTCTACCGGGCGCCCAAGGGTGCGACGTTCATCGTCCGGTTCACCAACCGCATCGAGATGCCCACCACGGTCCACTGGCACGGCGTGCGTCTGGACAACCCGTTCGACGGTGTGCCCGGTGTAACCCAGCGAGAGGTGGAGGTCGACGGCACGTTCGTCTACGAGGTGAAGGTGCCGGACGCCGGTCTCTACTGGTACCACCCGCACGTGCGCGAGGACGTACAGCAGGACCTTGGGCTGTACGGCAACCTACTCGTGGAGCCGCCTGAGCCGGACTACCATGCGCCCGCCAATCGCGAAGAGATGCTCGTGCTGGACGACATCCTACTGGACGGCGACGGGCTCATCCCCTGGGGCGACCCTGCGCCGACCCATGCGCTGATGGGGCGCTTCGGCAACCTGATGCTGGTCAACGGTGAGACCGATCGTCGCTTGGAGGTGGCCAGGGGCGAGGTGGTCCGCTTCTTCATGACCAACGTGGCCAACTCCCGGACGTTCAACGTCGTGTTCGGCGGCGCGCGGACCAAGCTGGTCGCCTCGGACCTGAGCCGGTTCGAACAGGACTCCTGGGTGGCTTCGGTGCCCATCGCCCCGGCGGAACGCTACGTCGTGGACGTGCAGTTCACGGAGGCCGGGGAGTTCGCGATCACCAACTCCATCCAGGCCATCAACCACTTCAGGGGTGAGTTCTATCCCCACGTGGACACCCTCGTGACCGTGACGGTCACGGGTGAGCCGGCTGCGCCGAACTATTCGGCGGAGTTCGAGGCCCTACGGCGAAACGCTACGGAAACCGAGGAGATGGACGCGCTCGGGGAGCACCTGGACCGCGAGCCCGACTACGAGCTCGAGTTGGCCGTGCGCGTTCGTAATCTCCCACAGCCCATCATGCTCTCCATGCAGATCGACACGCTCTACGTGCCGCCCATGGAGTGGAACGACGCCATGCCCATGATGAATTGGCTGTCCAGCGGTGAGCAGGTGACGTGGATCATTCGCGACCGGGCGACGGGCCGTGAGAACATGGACATCGATTGGTCGTTCCGGCTTGGGGACGTGGTGAAGGTCCGCATCTTCAACGATCCGGAAACCTTCCATCCCATGAACCACCCGATCCACGTCCACGGCCAGCGGTATCTGGTCCTGGCGCGGGACGGGGTGCCCAATACCAACCGGGTGTGGAAGGACACGGCCATCGTGCCGGTCGGGTCTACGGTGGACCTGCTCGTCGAGATGTCCAATCCCGGGGCGTGGATGGTGCACTGTCACATTGCAGAACACCTGCACGCCGGCATGATGTTCAAGTTCGACGTGGAGGGTGGGAGCGGCGGTTGACGGCCTGATCCACTAGCCGGCGGCCACAGGCACGGGACTCAACAGCTCCCGAAAGTCCTCGGCCCCGACGGGGCGTCCCAGGTAGAAGCCCTGGAGCACGTCGCACCTCATCTGGACCAGGAAATCCAGCTCCTCCTCGGTCTCGACTCCCTCGCCGACAATCGTCATGCTCAGGCTGTGAGCCATCCGGGCGATGGCGGTCGCCAGCTTCCCATCGAACTCGTCGTGGGGTGCGCTTTCGATGAACGCTCGGTCGATCTTGAGCGTATCGAACCGGTGCCGGCGTAGGTAAGCGAGAGCCGAGTACCCGGTCCCGAAATCGTCGATCGACAGGCGGACGCCGAGCTCGTGCAGCAATGCCAGCTCCCGCTGCACGGAGGGATTGTCTTCCAGCAGGAGCCGCTCCGTAATCTCGATCTCGAGCGAGTCGGCCGGCAGGCCGGTCTCGGCCAGGGCACGGCGCACCGTCTCCGCCAGACCTCCTTTTACCAACTGCTTCGGAGACACGTTGACGGCCAGGCGAAGAGGGCAGTCGGCTTCGATCTGCCACTCGCGCATCTGCGCGCAGGCGGTGTGGATCACCCAATCACCGATCTCCGAGATCAGGCCGGTGTCCTCAGCGAGGGGTATGAACTCCATCGGAGGCACCGAGCCCAGTTCGGGGCTGGTCCAGCGCAACAGCGCCTCGGCCCCGACCAGCTCGGTTCCGCCGCCCGCGAAGAGCGGCTGATAGTTCAGGAACAATTCGTCGTTCGCGAGAGCCTGGCGTAGCTCCTCTTCCATGTGGAGGCGCTTCTCGGCCTCTGCGTTCAACTCCGCGGTGTAGAATCGGAACGTGCTGACGCCCTGGGCCTTCGCCACGTACATGGCGGAGTCCGCGTGCTTGAGGAGGGTCTCGACGTCCTCGGCATCGTCCGGGAACGACGCGATTCCGATACTGGCTCCAACGGTGACGTTCTCCGCGCCGACATCCACCGGGGCGTCGAGTGCCTCCAAGATTCGGATGGCGACCCGCTCGAAGGGCGCTCCCCGGTCCGCTCCGGGCAGGATGAGCACGAACTCGTCACCGCCGAATCGGGCCACCGTGTCCTGTTTCCGTACGGCCCCTCCGATCCGGTCGGCGACCTGGACCAGCAGCCGATCCCCGGCCGCGTGGCCCAGGGTGTCGTTGACGTACTTGAAGCGGTTCAGGTCGATGAAGAACACGCCGACGCTTGTGCCGTCCCGCTCGGCGCGCGCGACGGCCTGGGTCAGCTGCACGTGAGCGAAGCGGCGGTTGGGGAGCTGGGTCAAGTTGTCGTAGTTGGCCTGTACGCGAAGCTGCTCCTGAACCCGCTGCTGAAGCCGCCGCGCAAGCACGAACGTGATGGTCGACGCTGCGGCGAGTACGATGGCCGCGAGCACCGCGAAGCTTGCCAAACGGGCATAAACGCTCCGCATTTCCGTCGTCACGCGGAGCGTGCCCAGCGCTTCTCCGTCGAGCAACACGGCGCGGGAGTGAAAGAGATGCCCATCCTGATGGAAGGAAGCGTCATCACGCACCGGGGTCTCACGAGGCCAGTCGACCGGCGCCTGGCCGTACTCAGCCAACGTGGTGCCTGTGGTATCGGATACAGCGGCCCAACGAATGGCGGGCTCGGCTCGTAAAGCACCCAAGATCTCTTCGGCCGCCACCGGATCGTGGAAAAGGATCGGCGCGGGAAGATTGAAGCTCACCGCATCTGCGAGCGTGGCGATCTCCCGCTCAAGCGTTTGCCTGTACACGAACAGCTCTGTGACGGCGAGGATGACGACCGCGACGATCCCCACGCCCGCGAGGGCGGCCGAGAATCCCCGGCCCAGCGTCCGATTCCCCTCAGGTCCGGTCATGGTGCGCTGGTCTCGCGCGTTTGCACCAGGTTGCTCAGCGACAAGAGCTGCGCCTTCAACCGAATGCTCGAAGCCCTCACCGCGGCGACGCCCACGTCGATGGTCATTCGGTTCTCGACGAGACGGAGCTGGATCATTCCGCCCCGTGACAGAAAGTCGGGCCCTTCGCCCACGGTCAGCACGTTCCTGCCCCGGAGATACCTCGTAACCTCCAGCGGGTCCTGTTGGGAGCCCACGAAGACCATCTCACAGTCCCGCGCCGCTTGCACGTCGGGGATCGGCCGCGTGCGGATTACCCGGTCGTTGGCGGACCGGCCGTCCAGGGTGCGCACGGCTTCGGCCAAGGCTCGGTCTCCGAGGACGCAGAGCCTCAGCTCCCGCGAATCCGCCGGCCACTCGGTGAAGCGCGCGAAGTTGAAGAGGAACGCCGACCGGATGGCAAGACCCCGTTCACTGGATTGGGCTTCGAGCGGGCGGGCCGTGCCGAACGCCAGGCCGGCGCCGGCGCAGATGACCATCATCGCGCGCAAGGGGAGCTGCCGACGAAGGAGTCTTACCGCGTCCATGACACGCCTCCCCTGACTCGCCACTCCCGCTCCAGTTGGGGGCCGTCCAGCGATTGGAACACCGGGACCGCGAGGTCGGCCGAAAGCCGAAGGCCTTTCAGTGTGCCGGTCGGCCAGTAGTACGTGGCGCCGGGTCCGATCTCGATGGCTCTACCGCCGAGGAGGGCGGGATCCGCGGTCGGCACCATCGCCGGGTTGAGCTCGGCATCGGCGCCCAACACGTCACCTCGGCTCTCGCCTCTGATGCGTCCGCTCAGGCTCCAGCGCCGGGTCGGAGCCCAGCCGCCCCAGGCCTCGAATGCGATCACGTTCCCGGTTCGGTAGTCACGACTGTTGCGAGACAGCCCGATGGTCGACTCGGTCGATACTTTCCAGGAGAGGGATCCCGATTCCTGGACGTACGCGATTACCGGACGGACCCGGATCGTGCCCGTTGCAAACTGCATCGGGTAGGGAAGCGGCTGGTCGGGGCCGGCCGGCGTTTCGTCCGTTTGGCCGATGGATCCGGTCGGCAGGGAGAGCATTCCGGCGAAGATGACGCGGCGGGCATCCCTGGTCACGTCACCGAACACGGTCCAGTGTGCGCCCACCATGAGATCGCCCCATCCCTGGCTCGACGTCGTGAACAACGCACCCATACGGGTGCGGTGGGTCATCTCTCGTCGGTGGTACGGGAGCATCACCATGAACGTCAGCTCGTTGGACAGCGCGTACATGACCTCCAGGTGGTGCATTTCCCCGGTCATGGACAGCGGCGCCACCATGTAGTCTTCGAGGACGGCGTCCACTGACATGGACTCCCGACCGATCCGATTGCCATCCATCTGCATACGGCCGTAGCTGTGGCGTACCATCCACTGGCCGGCGAGGTGCGTGTGGATGCCGAGCGCGTCGAGCTGAACCACCTCGAGGCTCATCAGCTCCTGCAAGTCCATCGCGGTGAAGTCGTCTTCCTGGGCCAGTCCGCGGATCGGGAGCAGCAAGGCCATTACGGCCAGGATGGCTCCCGGACGCACCACAGCTCGGAGGTACCGGACGCGACGGTGGCAAAATCGAACGTGTGACAAAGATCTAGCGCCCCGGAGAGGGGCAGCGGCGTGAGACAAGGTGAGGCCTCGGCAGCGAAAGATGAAGCGCAACGTTGCCAGAGTTGTAGGCTTGGTGCGGCAGGTGGGTTGTGTTCTACCCGCCGGTCATAGCAAGAAGCGAGCACAAAATCCGCATCGGCAACGCAAGTCGCTTGCTGACAAAGCGGAACGACAACCGGCTAGAGCGTCGTGAGCACCGCGTTCAGGCCCATCGCGTCTACCACGGTGGGCATGAGGGTCGCGTCACGGTCGTACACGTCCGGGTGGAAATACACGGCGCCGTCCTGGTCCACCCAGGACGTCAGGTACACCAGGTAAACCGGCACCGGACGGTTGAGCGGCACCGTGGTCTCCTTCCCGTGTTCCAGAATCTCGGCCACCTCTTCCGGAGAGCGGTTCGTGGCCATGCGGAAGATGTAGCGGGCCAGGCCCGGCGGATCTTCCACGCGGATGCACCCGTGGCTGAACGCGCGAGAGGCGCGGGAGAACAGGCTTTGGGCCGGGGTGTCGTGAAGATAGATGTTGTGCTCGTTCGGGAAGATGAACTTGATGCGGCCCAGTGAGTTGCCCGGTCCGGGCCGCTGCCGGATGACGTAGTCGCCGGGGAGCACCGAGCTCCAGTCCAGACTGTCCGTCGCCACCAGCTCACCCGTGCGATCCAGGACGTCGAACCCTCGCTCTTCGAGGTACGTCGGATCCTTTCTTATGGCCGGGAGTGTCTCTTCCGCCTGAATGGAGGGCGGCACGTACCAGTGGGGGTTGAGCACCACGTACTCAAGGGTGTCCGCGAACAGGGTCGTAGACCACTCCGGCCTCCCGACCACCACGGACATCGACAGCACCGGCTCGTGAAACTCCAGCACTTCCAGCTCGAACCCCGCCACGTTGACGAGGACCGACAGCGAGCCCAGGTCGCGCGGCAGCCACCGCAAACGGTCCAGATTGAGGAGGAGCTCGTCGACGCGGCTTTGAGCCGTTCGGTTCAGCGTCTCGACCGTTTTGCCGCCGACGACGCCGTCGGGTTCGAGGGCGTGCCGGCCCTGATAGTGTTCGACGGCCTTGCGTAGGAAGGGATCGAAGTGGTTGGGTTTGGCGGATCCTTCCATGGCCAGCGTGCGCTCGACGGGATCTCCCTCCGTGACGAGCCGCTCCCTGAGCTGACCCACCGCACGGCCGCTCGCGCCCTCTTCGAGCTTTCCGGACACGTCCAGCGTCTCCCATCCCCCGGACTCGGCAATGGTGCGGTAGTGGGCCAGGGCGCGCAGCATCCTGCCGTAATAGGGAAGGGACGGGCGTAGCTCCTCGAGGAGCGTATGCGGATCTTCGCCTGCCGCCGCTCGAACCAGAAAGCGTGCATCGGGGCCCTTGTCCCGTGGATGCTTCCAGTCGACGTCAACGGAGAGGTCTACTGCCCCACGGGCCAGGTTGGTGGCGTACTGGAAGAGCGACTCGGTGATCAGCAGATCCAGCGCCCCCCAGGTGGGTGCGTCTCCCGGCACGCCGTCGGGGCTGCTTCCGTGTCCCTGAAGGAGGTGGTCGATCGCCATCCCGTGGTGAGATCGCCACGGCAGGCCCTCTCGCTCGCCGTTCCGGAGAGAGTCGAGGAGCGAAGCGCCCGCGGGCGTCAGGCCCCCGGAGTTCAGCCACATGGGATCGTATCCCCGGCGTCGATACGTGCGGACGACCTCGTCGGTGAGGTTGACGACGAAGGAGGGATCGACCTCCACCTCGGCGGAGCGCGCCCTCTCCTCGATATCGCCACGGATGACGGACATGCGAAGCGTGGGCGGCCGCGATGCGGTACGACCCTCTTCCTGAGACGCGGAATTTCCGCCGCAGGAAAGGAACACGAATGCGAGCAGCAGCGGCGTTGCGAAGATGTGCCGGCAGCGAGGCCCGTCAACACCAACGGCCAATGGCGGCCTCCAAGGAAAAACCGGGGAACTCGGGACCTGCGTGCAACCGCCGTGCCCGATGCACCGTATCTGAGCGAGGACGGCCTGCAACAGGAACCCGACCTGTATACCCCCGTGTAGGGGTAAGTTCGAATTCTCCCCTTACAAACCAGGCAGATCGAAAACCATGAAACGGTCCCGATATCCGCACACGTACTCGGCACTGCTGATCGCGACGGCGGGCCTCGCGCTCAACGCGCCGGCCGCGGCGCAGGAACCCGCAGCGCAGGAATCCGCGGCCATGGACCCCGTCTGGAGCGTGGAGGGGATCACGGAATACCGGCTCGACAACGGGATGAAGGTGCTGCTCTTCCCGGATCCCAGTAAGCCCACCACGACCGTCAACGTGACGTATTTCGTCGGATCGCGTCACGAGGGCTACGGTGAGACCGGGATGGCCCACCTGCTCGAGCACCTGGTGTTCAAGGGGACGCCCGACCACCCCAACATTCCCCAGGAGCTCACCGAGCACGGCTCGTTTCCGAACGGCACGACCTGGTACGACCGAACCAACTATTTCGAGACGTTTCCGGCCACGGACGAAAACCTCGAATGGGCGCTGGACCTGGAAGCGGACCGCATGGTCAACTCGTTCATCTCCGCCGAAGACCTCGAGTCGGAGATGACCGTGGTCCGAAACGAGATGGAGGCCGGCGAAAACAGCCCCTTCCGCGTGCTGATGGAGCGCACACTGTCCACCGCGTATCTCTGGCACAACTACGGGAAGTCGACCATCGGAGCGCGTTCCGACGTGGAGTCGGTGCCGATCGACCGCCTGCAGGCGTTCTACCGGAAGTACTATCAGCCCGACAACGCCATGTTGGTCGTATCCGGGCGCTTCGACGAAGCCCTGGCGCTCGAGCTCATCCGGGAGAAGATGGGCGCGATTCCGCGGCCGGAGCGGGAGGGCTCCATGACGCTCTGGCCGACGTACACGACCGAGCCCACCCAGGACGGAGAGCGCTCGGTCTCCCTGCGTCGAGTGGGAGACACTCAGTTGCTGATGCACGCGTATCACGTGCCCCCCGGCGCCCACGAGGACTTTGCGCCCGTCACGGTGCTTGCCCAGGTACTGGGAGACACGCCGTCGGGTCGGCTCTACTCCGCGTTGGTCGAGACCGATCAGGCGGCCGGAGTAGGCGCCGTTGCCCTCCAGTTCAAGGAAGCCGGCCCCCTCCTGCTGTTCGCACAGGTGCGTGAGGAAGATCCGCTCGAGGTGGCAGCCGGTACCTTGACCCAGACCGTGGACGGGCTGTTGAGCGAGCCTGTTACCCAGGAAGAGGTGGAGCGAGCCAAGAACAATCTGCTCAAGAACATCGAGCTGGCGTTCAATGACGCACAGCAGATGGCGATCAGCCTGTCCGAGTGGGAGTCCATGGGCGATTGGCGTCTGTTCTTCCTGAACCGGGATCGCATCGCGGCCGTGACGTCCGAGGACGTCCAGAATGTGGCGCTCCGGTACCTGAAGTCGTCCAACCGGACCGTCGGACGTTTCCTGCCGACCACCAATCCGGATCGGGCCGAGATGCCGGACGAGCCCAACGTCGCGGTCCTGCTCCAAGGATACCGCGGCGGTGAAGCCGTGGCCCAGGGCGAGGCCTTCGACCCCTCTCCCGCCAACATCGAAGAACGGACCTGGCGGACCGAGCTGCCGAGCGGCTTCGAGGTGGCGTTTTTGCCGAAGGACACGCGGGGCGAGACCGTGGTGGCTACGCTTACGCTCCGTCTGGGCAATCTGGACGCCCTGCGCGGCCGGTCCGTCGACGGGAGCATGGCCGCCGGCATGCTGATGCGCGGCACCACCCGGCTTTCCCGCGAAGAGCTCCAGGACGAGCTGGATCGCATCAAGACGCAAGCCGCCGTGGGAGGGAGCGCCCGGCAGGTGAGCGCCAGGCTGGAGACCACGCGAGAGAACCTTCCCGAGGCGTTGGCGTTGATCGGCCACGTGCTCCGTGAGCCCGCGTACTCCCCGGAGGAGTTCCAACTGCTGCGTGAAGAACGGCTGGCCCAATTGGAAACCCAGCTCTCGGATCCCCAGGCCAACGCGATCACGGCCTTGGAGCGTCACATGGAGCCGAGGGACGAGGACCACCCCGAGTACACGCCCACCCTGGAGGAGTCCCTGACCCGCCTGCAGGCGGCTACCGTGGAAGGCGCCCGCGCATTCCACGAGGAGTTCTACGGCGCCGGCGCCGGCACGCTCGCCGTGGTCGGAGACTTCGACGTGGAGCCGGTCCGCCAGGTGGTGGAGGATGCGTTCGCGGGCTGGGAGGGCGGGGTGCGCTTCGCGAGGATTCCCGATCCGCACAGCGAGGTTCCGGCCGACGAGCTCTCTTTGGAGACGCCCGACAAGGCCAATGCGTTTTTCCTGGCGCGGATCGACTTCCCCATGCGAGACGACCACCCGGATTATGCCGCCATGGCGCTCGCCAACTTCATGCTCGGCGGCGGGTTCCTGAACTCGCGCCTGGCGACCCGGGTTCGCCAGGAGGAAGGGCTGAGCTACGGAATAGGCTCGCAGTTCCAGGCGCATCCCATCGATGAGGCCGCAATGTGGATCACCTACGCCATCTACGCCCCCGAGAACGCGGACAAGCTCCAGTCCGCGTTCCTGGACGAGGTTCGCAAGGCCGGCTCGGAAGGGTTCACCGCGGAGGAGTTCGAAGCCGCCAGACGGGGTTACCTGGAACAGCGGAAAACCGTGCGAGCCCAAGACGGGTCACTGGCCGGCATGCTCTCCGCCGATCTCTACTTCGATCGCACCATGGAGAGGGAAGCGGACCTGGACGAGCAGATCGAGGCGCTGACGGTGGAACAGGTCAACCGGGCTGTGGCTCAGTACCTGGACCCCGACAAGCTGGTCATCGTCAAGGCCGGAGACTTCGCCAAGGCAAAAGCGGTGTCGTGACGAGACCTGCCGAATAGCGGCTCACGGCTGTTCGGAACGACACCGAAAGTGACAAGGCCCGACCGCATCTGCGGCCGGGCCTTCCTTGCCTCCAACGCTTGGTACGGCTTCGAGCAGCGCTCCTAGGAGCGGCCGCCGGCGGCGCCGCAGTGCGGGTTGGTAACCGGTGCAAGCCCGTTGGAAACGGAGCAAGACACCTGCATCTGCGTCAACTCGCGAAACGTACCGAAACGTTTGAGAGAGGGCTTCTTGTACATTGCCCCTCCTTCAACGTTGCAGGGACTCGGGGCGTTAACCCCGAGGCAAGGTTCCGCGAAAGCTAAGGGCGCGTCTTTGCTGTTGCAAGGGGAAACGCCTTTGATTACTGCCTTGCCGTTGAAGGTGGGAGTGTGTGTGTCTAAGTTCTGCGCTCCAGATGTTTACCCGTTTCCCACACTGCAGCCCGTTCCCAAATGGCCAACGACCACGTTCTCGTCACACTCCCGGACGGCACCGAGCTTCGCCTTCCGTCCGGTTCCACCGCGGGTGACGCCGCGATGGCCATCGGGCCGGGGTTGGCCAAGGCGGCGCTGGCCGCGGTCGTGGACGAGGAGACGGTGGACCTGTCGGCGCCGCTTCCCGACGGAGCCCGCCTGCGCATCCTGACCGAAAGGGATTCCGATGCGCTCGATGTGCTACGGCACTCGGCCGCGCACGCGTTGGCCACGGCGGTGCGGGCGGTCGAGCCCGCCGCGGGAATCGGATTCGGGCCGGCCATCGAACATGGGTTCTACTACGACTTCGACGTGCCGGAGCCGTTCACGCCCGACGACCTGGAGCGCATCGAGGAGCAGCTCCAGGCGGTGATCCGGGCGGATGATCCGTTCGAGCGCCGGGTCGTCACTCGCGGGGAGGCCCGAGAGCTCTTTGCGGACGATCCCCTCAAGCTGGAGCGACTCGAGGAGTTCGACGAGGACGAGGTCATCAGCGTTTACCGGAACGGCCCGTTCCTGGATCTGTGCCGTGGCCCACACCTGCCTTCCACCGGGCGAATCAAGCACGTGAAGCTGCTCTCGGCGGCGGGCGCGTACTGGCGGGGAGACGAGCGGCGCCAGATGCTCCAGCGCATCTACGGCACGGCGTTTTTCTCCAACAAGGACCTCGACGAGCACCTCGAGCGTCTGGCCGAGGCCAAGCGGCGTGACCATCGGATCTTGGGCCGCCAGCTCGACCTCTTCTCCGTCGACCAGCGGGTCGGGCCCGGCCTGATCCTGTGGCACCCGAGAGGGGCCGCCGTGCGGAGCGAGATCGAGACGTACGAGCGGGAGCTGGTGCTCCGGCACGGCTACGAGCTCGTGTACACGCCCCATATCATGAGCGAGCGCCTGTTCGAGATCTCCGGGCACCTCGAGAACTTCGCCGACGGGATGTTCGGGGCCATGGAGGTCGAAGGCGCGAGGTATCGGCCAAAGCCCATGAACTGTCCGGGGCACATCGCCGTGTTCCAGTCTACACAACGCTCGTACCGGGATCTTCCCATCCGCTACGCCGAGTTCGGGACGGTCTATCGGTACGAGCGGAGCGGCGTCCTCCACGGCATGCTGCGGGTGCGAGGATTCACCCAGGACGACGCGCACGTGTTCGCCACGCCCGACCAGATCGAGGACGAGATCGGGAAGCTGCTGGACCTGGTGGACGAGATGCTCACGACGTTCGGATATCCCTACTCGATCGAGCTCGCGACGCGCCCGGAAAAGGCGTTGGGCAGCCCGGAGGAGTGGGAGGCCGCGGAGGAGGCGTTGGCATCCGTGCTGCGGGCCCGCGAGGTGCCGTTCGAGCTGGACGCCGGCGGGGGGGCCTTCTACGGGCCCAAGCTCGACTTCAAGCTCATCGACGCGCTGGGGCGGAAGTGGCAAGGGCCTACGGTCCAGCTCGACTTCAACCTGCCCGAGCGCTTCGACATCCAATACGTCGGCGAAGACAACCAGCCGCACCGGCCCATGATGCTCCACCGGGTGCTCGTAGGCTCCATGGAGCGGTTCGTGGGCGGGCTGATCGAGCACTATGGCGGCGCGTTCCCGGTCTGGCTCGCCCCGGAGCAGGTCCGGGTGCTTCCGGTTTCGGAGCAGTGGACCCTGAGTGCGGCGGAGCTGGCAGCCGATCTCCGGTCCGCCGGCATCCGCACCGAGCTGCACGATCGGGACACCCTGGGCTCACGCATTCGGGACGCGGAGCTGATGAAGGTGCCCTACATGGCGGTCATCGGCGAGAAGGAGGCCGGGGCCGGCACCGTCGCCGTCCGTAAGCGGGGCTCCGGGAAGAAGCAGGACGTCATGGATCGCGGGACCTTCAAGGCGCAGGTCATGGATCGGATCCGGACCCGCGCGTTGGAGATGTAGCCGGCCGGTCAAACAGTTCTGTGTCGGGACTTCCAGGGGTGGAAGCTTCCCGATCAGGGGATGGCACCGCCGAAGTTACGGGCGACGCCCAGCGCGATCCGAAACCGGTTCTGCTCCCGGTCTCCGGTCAGCTCCTCCCACTGCCAGCCGAACCCGAGCACCGCCAGCCACTGGTTGTCGATGAACGGGACGCTGCGCTCGACGTCGGCGCGGTAGAATCGCAGCCGGGCGAGATCCTGCGGGACCTCGAACTCGCCCACTTCAGATCCGCCGCCCACAGCCACCTCCCAGTAGTCCTCCCGCCCCCCGTCGCCGTAGCGCCGAAGGCTGAGCCGTCCGGACGCGGACAGCTCACCGTCCTTGCTCCGGAAGTACGGTCGAAACGCGAGCCACCGGTTGCCCCAGTACTTGCCGATGGATCCGGTGAAGAGCGTAACCTCTTCGTCGAACTGCAGGTGACGCACCCCGGCCGAAACCTCCCACCCGCCGGTCAGGCCCTGGAAGATCTCCGCTCCGAACCGGTGTTTGGGAAAGAGCGGATCGTCGGAGTAGCCGTAGTTCAGGTACGCGTATCCGCGGTCCCCGATCAACGGGTAGGCGTCGATCTCGTACTGGAAGCCGTCGAGGTCGAAGCGCTGCGCATAGTTGACGCGGAAAAGGAGCGCTCCGGCCGCGCCCCGACGCGTGGCCTCGACGGAGACGAGTCGCCAGGGGTCCAGGACGTCGAACCAGGTCAGCTCCGTGCGCACCCCGATGCGGTTCTGGAACTCGTGGGAGAGCTGCGCTTGGCTCGGAGCTGCTGAGCAGGCGAGCGCGGCCAGGACGATCCCGGTGCTCTTGGGGAACACCACGGCGCCACGCACCGAGCGGTGGGGTGTGCCCGAACCGCTGCCGAATCCCTCCCGCTCCTGCCGACCCCATCCCCGACTCCGGAACAGGGCGGAGATCACGCCACGGAAACGCCACCAAGCGATCAACTGCCGATACCCGAGGTTTTCTATGAACGCCAGCCCAAACAGGCTCATGAGGTCTCGAGCCCGCGGGTAGCGGCGGAACGTGAGTTCCTCCAAGCCGACCGCTGCCACGGACAGGACCACTCCGAACACCACCGCCACCAGCAGGAATGCGGCCACGTACTCGGGAGATGCGATCCCCAGCACAATGGAGAGCGCAAAGGCGACGTATCCGAGAAACTCGATGATGGGACCCAGCATCTCGAGAAAGAAGAAGTAAGGCATGGCCAGGAGGCCCACGCGCTTGTACGCCGGATTCCACAGCATCCCTGCGTGTCTGAGCACCGACTGGGTCAGCCCGCGCTGCCAACGGTCGCGTTGGCGGCCGAGTCCTCCCAGGGTCTCGGGGCACTCCGTCCACGCCACGGGATCGGGCACGAACGCGATGCGGTACGGCCGGTCGGTGTCCAGACAGTGCCGGTGAACCCGCACCACCAGCTCCATGTCTTCGCCCACCGTGTTCGTCGCGTATCCGCCCGCCGCTGTGACGACGTCGCGCCGGAACGCCCCGAACGCCCCCGAGATGATGAGGCTCGCTCCGAGGCTGTCCCACCCCATGCGTCCCGAGAGAAACGCACGTAGGTACTCGAGCACCTGGAAACGCGGCAGTAGCCGACGGGGCAGGCGCACCCGTGTGACCTGGCCGTCGGTGACCTCGCACCCGTTCGCGATTCGTAGGATTCCGCCTGCCGCGACGGTGGTGCCGTCTTCGAGGAACGGACGCACGATCCGGATCAACGCGTCCCGCTCCAACAACGTGTCCGCGTCGAGGCCGCAGAACAGCGGCGTCCGGCAAAACTTGAGGGCCGCGTTCAGCGCGTCCGCCTTGCCGCCGTTGTCCTTGTCCACCACGAATAAATTCGGGTAGGTGTGGCTCTGGTAGATCCCGTGGATGGGCTCGGTATCCAGCTCCGCCGTGGGCACGCGGTCCGACGGGATGAGGGCGTACGTCTCCTGCAGGAGCTCGAACGTGCGGTCGTCGGATCCGTCGTTACACACGATCACCTCGTACGACGGATAGCTGAGCGTGAGGAACGACTGGATGGCCTGAATGAGGTTGGCCTCCTCGTTGTAGGCCGGAACCAGGAGCGTGATGGGCGGTGCGCCGGCGGAGGTCACGAGGTCGTCGACGTCCAGGCTCTTCATGCGCACGGCGTACCGACGAAGCGCGAAGAAGGCCAGCAGCGTCGTGGCCAGATAGAACAGGTTCAGCAGCACGAAGTACGCGATGACCAGCACGTTGAACCACAGCAGGCCGCGGACCAGCAACTCCATCATGCTCCGGGCTCCCTCAGCACCTGCCGCGCCAAGCCGGCACGGGGATGAGTGGAGTCGGCCAACGACCGTAGCCGCTCCGATCCCAAGGCACGCCCGATGGCTCGCGCCGACTGGAGCGCCACCCACGGCGAAGCGTGGCCCAGGCCCTTGAAGAGGAGCTCCGTGTCGCCGGGTCCGCCGAGCTGTCCCACCGCCTGGATCGCGGCGGACTTGACGATCGGATCGGAGGACTGGGCCATGACGCGGGCGGTCTCGACGTGGCGAGTGTCACCGGTCCGCGCCAGAAGTCTCAGACAGGCCGCGTTGAGATCTCGGTCGCCGGCGTCGTGCAGCACGCTGGCGGCGGAGTCCGCGGCCTCGAAGTCGTTCAGGCGGCGGAGCGCATCGGCCGCCACCACGCGAACCCAGTCCGGCTGCCCGCGCGACTCCAGCGTCGTGCGCAGGTGCGGCGCGGCCTCGGGCCCGATCTGGGCCAGCATGGCGGACAGGTATCCTCGGCTCCACGAGCTGAATCGGTGGAGACGATCGAGCACGGGCACGGCGAACCCCGCCCGGTCTTTTCGGGCGAGGGCCCGCGCGGCCACCATGGCCACGAGCGGGGACGAGTCGTCCAGACCCTCCAGCACCGCCGACGCGTACTGGGGAAGGCCCAACGTGCCCATCGTCTGAATTGCCAGGGCCCGCTCCTCGATGGACCCGCTGCGGGCGTCCGTCTCCACATCGGGCAGATACGGTTGAACCAACGAGCGGAGGAGGCCGCGCTGGTCCCCGCGCACCCGCCCCACATATCGAAGGACGAAGCGCACGAAGGGCAGCCGATCGGAAGGCCGCACCAACTCGTGCAGCCGATCCGTCTGCTTGGGGTCGGCGAGGGCCTGGAGCAGGGCGGGCTCCCACTCCGCCTCGAGCTCGGAGAGGCGCCGTGAGGTGCGCTCGTTCTTCCAGCGCAGGGCGGCCGCGCCCACGGCGAACAGCATGGCCAACACCATGAGCACGAGGGCGGCTCCCACCGTGAGGCGGAACACGAAATCGGTGATCAGGAGCTCGCGAACAGCCTGAACGACGCTCATGAGGCCTCGGTCGGATGGGCGAGCACGCCCAGCAGTCGCTCCACGCGGGCCAGGAGCTCGTGGGGTGAAAACGGCTTCACGACGTAGTCGTTGGCGCCGAGCGCCAAGCCGCGCACGATGTCCGCCTCCCGGTTCATCGTGCTCAACAGGATGATCGGCACGTCCACATAGTCGGGATGCTGCCGCAGGCGGCGGACCAGCTCGAACCCGTCGATGCCCGGCATCTTGATATCCGACACGACCAGGTCGGCGGGACGTTCCAGGGCGCCCGTGTAGGCCTCTGTGCCCGTCGAGTAATGGGCCACGTCGAGTCCCGCTTTCGTCAGCCGATGTTGGATCACGGTCGCCGTTACCTCATCGTCCTCGGCGAGTAGGATTCTCGCGCGGTCGGGTCGGATACCGTTGAGTCGGGAGCCGACCGATCCGAGTCCGGAGCGGGAAGCGCGGTAGAGGAGACGCTCGACCTCGGTGAGCGTAGCACCCACATCTCCGCTCGCGCCGACCCAGCTCAGTCCGGCGGATGCCGAAACGGGAACACGCTCACCGAACGGGGAGTCGATGCGCAGGGCGGACATCCGCTCGACCGCTGCGGCGAGACGGCTGTGCGCCTCCTCGAGATTCCAGGCGCCGAAGGCGGCGAGAATCTCGGCGCCCGTCCAGCGGAACAACGCGGCTCCGCTCAAGCCGGCCCGGAGCTCGGCGGCGACGGCCCGCAGCACCTGATCCCCGAACGCCCGCCCGTGTCGGCGGTTCAACTGCAGCAGACGGTCGGGAGCGGTCAGCGCCACGTAGATCTCCCCGTCCTGCGTTGCCGCGTCGGCGACAAGGCTGCGAAGGGAGGGGAGCGCCGTGGCTCTCGTCGGCAGGCCCGTCAGGGCATCCACGTCCGGGCCGCGGGTCCAATGCGAGCGCCGAGCGAGCTGTCGGAGCACGTGATCGCGCACCGTGGGATATGCCACGGGCTTGCGCAGGAACGCGTCGGCGCCCAACGCCAAGGCTTCCTGTTCCAAGCCGGCATGGTCCGAAAGAACCAGAACGGGGAGGAGTCCGGTGCGTTCGTCGCTCCGGATACGGCGGAGCAGCGCCCGAGCTGCGTCATCGAGCGTGGGTAGGCCGAGAATCACCAGCGAAACGTGGGATTCATCGAGGAGGCGCCGGGCGTCGAGCACGGATTCGACGACCGATACTCTGCGGTCGTGCGCCGCGAGGAGCCGACCAAGCGAGGCGGCCACGTGGCGGTCAGGCTCGACGACCAAAATGTGGTGTCGACGCAACACCTTGTTACGTTCCTGCAACACAAGGCCGCCCGCCGTCCGCTGCCGGACGCCGGTTTGCGGTTGGACCACGTCTTGTCCTCCGGGCCTGCAACCTCAATGCGCGCGGCCCCCGCCGCGGCTCGCGTTCTGCGGCCGACACCGGTCCCGAGGGACGGCGGGGGTGACGAGTCCGAATGAAAATCGCAGGAAACGTGCCCGTATCGGGAGGACGTCCACGACGGGCGCATGCTTGACGTCGCGCACCGCCGTGGTAGTTTTTCACTGGCGAAAAAACGGCAAGCGGAGTCCGCGCGTTTGCGGCTCCCACCTTTCGGTCTCCCGCGTTGGGGGAGTACCGCCGGGTTCTGAGGGCACCGAGCGTCGAGCGCAAGCTCGCGCGGGGTATCCGAACCAACCCGATCCAGGTCGGGTTTTTTTTGTCGCTGAGAGGTACTTGTGGGGCGGCTGGGCCGCCGCGCCGGATCGTCGAAACGGAGGAAGAGAGGCCATAAGAGACCAGCGAGTCCGCGTCAACGAGCAGATCCGAATCAGTCCTATACGGCTGATCGACGAGGACGGAGAACAGATCGGGATCGTCTCGTTGGACGATGCCCGCCAGCGGGCGGAAGAGAAGGGACTGGATTTGGTAGAGGTCGCAGCCGACGCGCGGCCGCCCGTCGTGCGCATGATGGACTACGGGAAGTACAAGTACGAAGAAGCGCGTAAGGCCCGAGAAGCGCGCAAGAAGCAGCACGTCATCCAGGTCAAGGAAGTCAAGTTCCGGCCCGGCATCGAGGATCACGACTACGAGTTCAAGACCCGCCACGCGCGACGGTTTTTGGAAGAAGGAAACAAGGTCAAGCTCACGATGATGTTCCGCGGACGTCAGGTGACCCATCCGGAGTTGGGGCGGGAGATCCTCCAACGGGTGGTGTCAGACCTGGAAGACGTGGGCAAGGTGGAACAGGCGCCAAACTTCGAGGGGAGGCTGATGTCCATGATACTCGCCCCGCTCACGAACACCGAACGGTAACGCAGGAAAGGACGGAAGGACGCGACATCATGCCGAAGATGAAGACGAATCGTGGAGCCGCGAAGCGAATCCGCAAGACGGCTCGCGGAAAGCTCAAGCGGATGCGCGCAAACAAGAGCCACATTTTGACGAAGAAGTCCACAAAGCGAAAGCGGCGCCTCCGGCAGGCCACAGAAGTGTCCAGCGCCGACGGCAAACGCGTGCGCGGACTCCTTCCTTACGTGAAGCGGGGGTGAACCATGCCGAGAACGACCGGAGCTCCCGCGCGTAGGAAGCGCAAAAAGAAGATTCTCAAGGCGGCCAAAGGGTATTTCGGCGGGCGCAAGAATCTCTACCGGACCGCCAAGGACGCGGTCGAGAAGGGGTGGGAGCATGCGTACCGCGGGCGGAAGCTCAAGAAACGCGACTTCCGGCGCCTCTGGATCGCTCGGATCAACGCCGCGGCGCGCCAACACGACATATCGTACTCGCGGTTTATCAACGGGCTCAAGCGGGCCGGCGTGGAGCTGGATCGGAAGGCATTGGCGGACCTCGCAGTGCGGAGTCCCGACGCCTTCGGCGCTTTGGCCGATCGCGCCAAGGAAGAGCTCGAGAAATCCGCCTGACGGGTGCGGCCGGCCGTGCGCATCGACGCGTCGGCCGGCCACCTCCCGAGACGGTCCGCGCCAGATCAATTTCGGGGTCTTTCCATTACCCCATCGCCCGGATAGGTTTGGCCACCGCTTCACATTGACCGCCACATCCTAAAGCGTTTTGGAAGCCAAGACCGGACCTCCATCCTCTGCGGCAGGCGTGCTGATCCAACGCATCGAGTCGCTCGGAAAAGAGGCCGACGACGCGGTCAGGGCCGCCCAGGACGCCGGGGCGTTGGATGCCGTGCGGATCCGCTACCTGGGCCGACGTGACGGCTCGTTGTCCACGATTCTCAAGGAATTGGGATCGCTGGATGCCAAAGACCGTCCGGCCGTCGGGGCGGCGGCGAACCGGGTCAAGAGCCTTCTCGGGGAGGCCATGGAGTCGCGGGCTCGCGACTTGGCCGAGGCCGGCGCAAGCCAGCCTGCCGAGGTCGATCTCACCCTCCCTGCGCGGCGGGCCTGGGTGGGCGGCGTGCATCCCGTCGCCCAGGTGGTCGAAGAGCTCTGGCAGATCTTTCGCTCGCTGGGGTTCACCCGCGCGCGAGGCCCCGAGGCCGAAACCGAGTGGTACAACTTCGTCGCGCTGAACACGCCGCTGGACCACCCGGCCGCGGACGAACAGGATACGATCTATCTGGACAAGCCCAATCTGCTCCGGAGCCACACCTCTCCGGTCCAGATTCGCACGCTCCAGGCCCATGAGCCGCCCATCCGCATTCTGGCCCCGGGGATGGTGTATCGGCGGGACACCGCCGACGCCACCCATACGCCGGCTTTCTCGCAGCTCGAGGGTCTGGTGGTGGACGAAGGCGTGACGTTCGTGGACTTCAAAGCCACGCTCGCCGAGTTTGCCCGGCGTTTTTGGGGACCGGGCACCGAGGTGCGGTTTCGGCCCTCGTACTTTCCGTTCACGGAGCCCAGCGCGGAAGTGGACGTGCGGCGTACGGTGGTCTATCCCGACGGACGTCGTGAGCAGAGTGATTGGATCGAGATCATGGGCGCAGGAATGGTGGATCCCGCCGTGCTCGAGAACGTCGGCTACGACGCCGAGCGCTACACGGGCTGGGCGTTCGGGATGGGACCCGCCCGGATCGCCAGCCTCAAGTTCGGCATCTCGGACATTCGCAGGTTCTTCGACAACGACATCCGTCTCCTGGACCAGCTCAAATGAAGGTGTCCCTTTCCTGGATCCGTGAGCTGGCTCCCGGGCTCGAGGCGTCGCCGGCCGACGCGGCTGCCCACCTCGCACAACGGGGAGCTCCGGTCGAGGGCGTCGAGCCGCTCGGGGAGGAGCTCGAGGACGTGATCGTTGCGCGGGTGGACAAGGCCGGCCCCCATCCGAACGCCGATCGGCTTTCCCTCTGCGAGGTCTTCGACGGGACGGAGACGGTGCAGGTCGTCTGCGGAGCGTCGAACGTGCAGAGCGGCCGCTACTATCCGTTCGCGCCGGTGGGGGCCACGTTGCCCGGAGGCGTCAAGCTCAAGAAAGCCAAGATCCGCGGAGAAGTCTCGCACGGCATGCTTTGCTCCCCCAAGGAGCTGGGGCTGGGCGCCGACCACCAGGGCATCCTGGAGCTCGCCGGCACCTACGAGCCGGGGACGCGCCTCGTCGACGCGCTCGACCTGAACGACGTGCGCTTGGATGTCGAAGTCACTTCGAACCGGCCGGACCTTCTGTCGCACCTGGGCGTTGCCCGGGAGCTGGCCCCGACGGGCGATGCGGGACTCCAGCTTCCGGAGTTGCCCGGGCGAGTGGCCGCCGTTCCCACGTACGTGCGGGGACGAGACGAAGCCTCCGGCGGGGGCGCGACCGTGCGCGTGGACGATCCCGACCTGTGCTCCCGCTATCTCGGTGCGGTGATTCGCGGGGTCGAGGTGGGGCCGTCACCCGAGTGGCTGCAGAATCGACTACGGGCGGCGGGCGGACGGCCGATCAACAATGTGGTGGACGCCACCAACTACGTGCTCCTGGAGTTGGGCCAGCCCCTGCACGCGTTCGACCTGGCCACGCTCGAAGGCTCGACCATCGTCGTGCGCCGTGCTGCGGCCGGCGAGACGCTCGTAACGTTGGACGGCGACTCCCGCGGGCTCACCAGCGACATGCTGGCCATTTGTGATGCGGTTCGTCCCGTCGCGATCGCGGGCGTGATGGGGGGGCAAGCGACCGAGGTGCGAGAGGGCACCACCGACGTCCTGCTGGAGTGTGCGCTTTTTTCGCCCCCTTCCGTGCGGTCCACGCGGCAGGCCCTCGCGATGTCCACCGATGCCTCCTACCGGTTCGAGCGAGGTGTGGACCCCGAGGGCATGGAGCGTGCGCTGGAACGTTGCCTGGACCTGATCCTGAGCACCGCGGGTGGCGCGGCGGAGCTCGTGGTGTTGGATGCCAACCCCCGTCCCTGGGCGGCCGAAACCGTGTCCCTCCGGCCCGCGCGAGTGGAGCATCTTTTGGGCGTGCCGTTTACGCCGGAGTCGCTGGTCGGCCTCCTGGAGCCGCTGGGCTTCCGCAAGACCGGCGGAGATGCTGACAGCCTGGAAATTCGTGTGCCCGGCTACCGATCTTACGACGTCCGTCGTGAGGTGGACTTGATCGAGGAGGTCGCACGCACGCACGGATACGATCACTTCCCCGACCACCTGCGGGCGTTTCGCCCCAGCACGGTTCCGGATCACCCGCTGTTCGCGCTCGAAGACCGGCTGCGGCGACTGCTCGTGGGCCAAGGCCTGTTCGAGGTGCAGACCAACCCGTTCGCCGTGACCGGCGAGGTCGAGCTTCCGAACCCGGTGTCTGCCGACGAACGGTTCCTGAGGCGGGAGCTGCTGGCTTCGGTATCGGCCGGCGTCCAGTACAACTTCGCCCGAGGCCAACGACACATCCGCCTCTTCGAGATGGCCACCGTCTTCCGCGCCGGGCCTGCTGGCGGATTGCCGGTGGAGGAAACCCGGCTGGCCATGGCTCTGACCGGCGCGCGCCGGCCTCCTCACTGGAGCGAGGACGTGCCCGACTACGACCTGTGGGACGCCAAGGGCCTGCTGGAGTCGGTGGCTGAGCTGGCGTGGCCCGGAGGCGTCGTACGCCCCACGGAGTCGGGTGAGGGTGAGAACGTCTGCGCCGGCCTGGCGCCGGCGTTCCTGCTGGAGGGGCAGGGCCGCCTCCTCGGGGTGGCCGGCATCGTAAGCGCCGAAACGGTCGATGCACCGCCCTGGGCGGCGCCGGTGCTGGGGATGGAGCTGACGCTTCCAGCGGAGCCGGCGCCTCGGAAGGTCCCCGAGTACTCGCCCCTCCCAACGTTCCCCGGCACGGACCGCGATCTGTCCCTGCTCATTCCGCAGGATGTCCGCGGAGCGGCCGTCGAGGACCTGATCCGTGCCAAGGGCGGGAAGGTCCTGTCTGGCGTCCGACTGCTCGACGTGTACGAGCCCGCAGATCAGGATGGCCGACGCTCGCTCACCTTCCGCCTCGAATTCCAATCGCGAGAGACCACGCTGAGGGATTCCGACATCGAGCCGATCGTGCGGCGGGTGGTACGCACGCTCGAGAGCGAGTTGGGTGTGGTCCAGCGAGGAGGATCCGGCCCGTGACCACGACCGCTTAAGCCCAATCGGAGGCGCTGTGCCATGACCTCGTTGAAACGTGTGGACAAGGCGGTGAACCGGCTGATCGCCGCGCTGGAGACCGAACGCCAGCGGGCTCGGGAGGCCGATAGCCGCGCTGCCGATCTTGAGAAACTACTTGAGCGTTTCGAGGCCAACGGCGTGAGTCCGGCGCGTTTGACCGAACGCGTGGCCGCGCTCGAGGCGGAGAACACGGAGCTGCGGACCCGACTGGATCAGGGCCGCGAGGGGGTCCAGCGCATGCTTGCGCGAGTCCGATTCCTGGAGGAACGACCGTGAACGAGCCCGTCGAACGTACCTCGGTTACCGTGCGCATCGCCGGTGAGGAGCACACCATCCGTGCCGCGGCCGCGGAAGCGTATACCAGGGAGTGTGCGGCGTACGTGGACGAGGCCATCGGCGAGATTCGTGACCGAGGACTGGTCGATACGTCCCGCGCGGCCATTTTGGCGGCCCTTTCCATCACGGATCAGTACTTCCAGGCGCGCGACCACGCAGATCGGGCGAAAACGGAGACCGAGGAACACGCCGAACGGCTGGTCGAGCGAATCGACGCCGCCATCGGCCAATGACCCCCAACTCCCCGAAAAACGAGCGCTTGCGCGGTATTCCGACCGTTCTCTATTGTAGACGTTCGGCAGTGAGGTGCGGGATCGGGTCGTCGTTTCCGGTCCCCTGGCATCCGTAGAGTTCGTCTTGCCACCCGGGCCTGCTTCGGCCCGGTTTGGAGTGAATAAATGGAGACGCCGCTGGCCCTGGGGCTAGCGGTGGCCGCCCTTCTCATCGGAGCGACGGGCTCCTATTTCCTGAGCCGCTCCCAAGCGAAGGCCCTGCAAGCGCGCGAAAAGGCCGCCGCCAAAGACGAAGCATCGGTGATCCTCGTCCGTTCCGAAGACGAGGCTCGGCGGATCGTCAAATCCGCCGAGATCGAGGGCAAGGAGGCCGCGATGCGGCTTCGTGAAGCCTGGCAGACCGAGGAAGCGAGGCGTCGGGACGATCTCGAGCGCACGGAGCGGCGAGCCGAGGAGCGCATGGCCTCCGTGGACCGCCGTCTGGAAGAGATCGGAGTGCGAGAGCGTGCGCTGGACGACCAGCTCCGGTCGTTGGAAGGGCAGGAGCGCAACCTGGACCTGGCTCGCCAGGAGGTCGCTACGCTCAAGGAAGAGGCCGCACGCGTGCTGGAACACGCGGCCGGGCTCTCCGCTTCAGAAGCCAAGGCGCTTCTCATCCAGCAGCTCGAAGACGAAGCCCGTGCCGAAGCGGCCAACACGCTGCGAACCCTCAAGGAAGAGGCGGAGAGGAACGCGACGCGGGATGCCCGGAAGGTATTGGCCCTCGCCATTCAGCGGACGGCTGCGGACGTCACCGGAGAGATGACGGTGAGCGTCGTGCAGCTACCGAGCGACGAGATGAAGGGCCGAATCATCGGCCGGGAGGGACGGAACATCCGGGCCTTCGAACAGGCCACGGGGATCGACGTCATCATCGACGACACGCCCGAGGCGGTGATTCTTTCCGGGTTCGATCCCATTCGGCGCGAAGTGGCGCGCGTCGCGTTGGAGCGGCTCATCGAAGACGGGCGGATTCACCCCGGACGCATCGAGGAAGTGGTGCAGAGATCCGGCACGGACGTGGACGAGGGCATGGTCCAGTCGGCCGAAGAGCTGCTGTACGAGCTGGGTGTCCACGGGGTGCACCGCGAGATCACCAAGGCCTTGGGCCGACTGCGTTTTCGGACGTCCTATGGGCAGAATCAGATGCAGCATGCCCGGGAGGTGGCCATCCTTGCCGGCAACATGGCGTCGGAGATGGGCCTGGACATCGAGCTCACCAAGCGCGCCGGAGTGCTCCACGACGTGGGGAAGGGCCTCACCCACGAGCAGGAGGGCACCCACGTGGAGCTGGGCTACCGCCTCTGTAAGAAACACGGCGAGCCTCCCATGGTGCTCAACGCCATCCGGGCCCATCACGACGAGGAGCCGCACCGGTTCGCCGAGACGTTCCTGGTCACCGCCGCCGACGCCATCTCGGGCGCGAGGCCCGGCGCCCGGCGGGAGACATTCGAAACCTACGTCAAGCGGCTCGAACAGCTTGAGGAGATCGCGACGTCACTCGACGGGGTCGAGCGGTGCTTCGCCATCCAAGCGGGGCGGGAGCTCCGGGTAATGGTGCAGCCCGACAAGGTGTCGGACACGCTCATGGCGCAGATCTCCGACGAGGTGGCCCGCCGTATCGAGAACGAGCTGCAGTATCCCGGTCAGATCAAGGTGGTTGTGATTCGGGAGACCCGGGCCGTGGACTTCGCGCGCTAGTGGACTGTAACCGTCCACCGGCATGCCGTTCGTCGCCGAGACGTCGAAAATCCAACACAACGAGGAGCCGAGCTGGATGAGCGCAACGATCATCTCGGGGAAGCAGGTGGCCGCCGAAATGCGAGCCGAGATCAAGGAGCGGGTAGCCCGCCTGCGGGAGTCCGGCCTGGTGCCGGGCCTGGCCACGGTGCTGGCCGGAGACGATCCCGCGAGTCGTTTGTACGTCTCCATGAAGAACAAGGCCGCGGGAGAGCTGGGGATCCAGTCGCGGCAGGTCACGCTGCCGGCGGATGTGTCCGAGAGTGAGTTGCTCGGACTGATCGCCGGCCTCAATGCGGACCCGGGAGATCCACGGGATCCTCGTGCAGCTTCCGCTACCCGACCAGATCGACGAGGCCAAGGTCTTGTTCGCCATCGACCCCGACAAGGACGTGGACGGCTTTCATCCGGTGAACGTCGGCCGCCTTTCGACCGGAGATCCCGAGGTGCTCGCCCCGTGCACCCCGCAGGGTGTGGTCGAGATGTTGATTCGCTCCGGACACGACCCGTCGGGAAAGCACGTGGTGGTCGTAGGGCGTTCCAACATCGTCGGCCGCCCGATGGCGTCTCTGCTGTTGCGGAAGGGGCGGGGCGGGAACGCAACCGTCACGGTGGCGCACAGCCGCACGCCGGACCTGGGCGCCGTGACACTCACGGCCGACATCGTGATCGTGGCCGTGGGTCGGCCGAATACACTCACGGCCGATATGGTGAAGCCCGGCGCAGTCGTCATCGACGTGGGCACCAACAAGGTCGACGATGCCACCCGCGAGCGGGGGTACCGCATGGTGGGAGACGTAGACTTCGACGGTGTGAAAGAGGTGGCGGGCGCCATCTCTCCGGTGCCCGGCGGGGTGGGTCCCATGACGATCACCCTGCTCCTTTCCAACACCGTGCAAGCCGCGGAGCAGATTACCGGAATCACCGCCGGCTGATCGCCTTGACCAAAAACTTCGAGCTGTTCCAGCAAGCTCCTCCCGAGCCGCAGGTGTGGTCGGTATCCCAGGTCAACCGTGCGGTGCGCATCCTCCTGGAAGGACACGTAGGTCCGTTTTGGGTGAGTGGAGAGGTGGGGCAGTGGACCCGCGCCCGGTCCGGCCACTGCTACTTCACCCTCAAGGACGAGCAGGCGCAGCTCAAGGCGGTGATGTGGAGGAGCGACGCTCAGCGTCTGCCGATCGATCCGGAGGAGGGCACGCGGGTGCGTGCGCACGGCTCACTCACGTTGTACGAGTCCCGCGGAGAGTTCCAGTTCCGCGCGGTCCGGGTCACCGCTGAAGACGGCGATGGAATGTGGCGCCGGGCGATGGAACGGCTCAAGGCCGTGTTGGAAGCGGAGGGGCTGTTGGATCCGGCCCGGAAGCGGGCGCTGCCCGCGCTCCCACGAGCGGTCGGCGTCGTGACGTCCGTGGAAGGAGCGGCGCTCAAAGACATCGTACAGCGGCTACAGGACCGCTCTCCCTGGTTGTACGTGGTCGTGCGCGGCACCCGCGTGCAAGGGGAAGGAGCAGCCCGTAGCATCGCGCGATCAGTGAGAGTGTTGGGGGGTAGCGGCCTGGTGGATGTGTTGATCGTGGGAAGGGGCGGCGGCTCCATCGAGGATCTGTGGGCCTTCAACGAGGAGCCCGTGGCACGGGCCATCGCGGAGTGTCCGGTCCCGGTCGTGTCGGCGGTGGGTCACGAGGTCGACGTTACGCTCGCCGACCTTGTCGCGGACGTGCGGGCGCCGACCCCGAGCGCGGCCGCGGAGCTCGTTACCCCCGACCGCGGCTACCTGGAGGAGCTGCTCCGCGGATTGGAGGAACGCGTACGGGAGGGTCTCCGGGGTCAGGTTCGGACGCCCCTGCGGGCCCTGGACCGGCTGGCGGAGCGCCTGCCGGCGGCGGTGACGCGCCGCTTGGAGCGGCGCCAGCACGCGTTGGCGAGCGTGGCCGGGCGCATCGAAGCGCTTTCACCGCTCGGAGCGCTCCGAAGAGGGTTCGCGGTGCCGCTGGACCAGGAGGGTCGGTTGCTACGCACCGTGGACGATTTCTCGCTCGGCGTAGCATTCCGGCTGCGGATCAGGGACGGCACCGTCGAGGCCGTCACCGAACAGGTCACCGGCATTCCCGAGGCCTCCCCGTGACCGGGGCGGAGGAGGGAGCGGCCTGGACGCTGGAGCGCCGTCTCGACCGGCTGGGTGAGATCGCCGCGCGTCTCGAGGCCGGGGAGCTCGAGCTCGACCAGGCACTCGGGCTGTTCGAGGAGGCGGTGGGCCACCTGCGCGCGGCTCGCACCACACTGGAGGAAGCCGAGCTACGGGTGGAGGAGATGCTCGGTCGGGCTGAAGCTCCCCGGTTGGAGCCGCTGGACCGCCAGGATGGCTGATGCACAGGTGGTTCGCGCGGTGGAGCACGCACTCGCCGAAGAGCGGGACCGGGTAAACCGGGCGCTCCAGCGCGCCCTGTCCGAATGGGCACCCGAGCTTCCGCCCGAGCTGCGCCCGATTGTCCAAGACGGGCTGACGGCGGGGGGAAAACGCATTCGTCCGGTGCTCTGTGTGGCGGCCTACCGCGCCACTTCGGAGCTACACGAGGTGGAGTGTCCGGACGTCTATGACCTTGCCGTGTCACTGGAGATGATCCATGCCTACTCGTTGATGCATGATGATTTGCCGTGTATGGACGATGCTCCTTTGAGGCGAGGACGACCAACGCCACACACCCGGTTCGGACCCCGTCCCACCGCCGCTGCGGCCGCCCTGCTGATTCCGCTGGCAGCGGCTCATGCGTACCGGTGCGCCCTCCGCCTCGACCTCAGCGGCAATCGGGCGCGACGGCTGGTCGCCACGCTGCTGGATGCGGCAGGTGTCCGAGGCATGGTGGGCGGGCAGGCCCTCGACCTGTTGGGAGAGGGGAGACGGCTGGACGAGGGCCAACTCAGGCGTCTCCACGCTTGGAAGACCGGGGCCCTACTCGCCGCGGCGCCCCGAATGGGGGGACTCGTCGCGAGAGCCGGATCCGCGCGCCTGGACGCGCTGACGCAGTTCGGGACCCACCTTGGATTGGCGTTTCAGATCGCAGACGACGTGCTCGACGCCACCGCGTCGGCGGAGGAGCTGGGCAAGCAGCCCAGTGACGACGCGTTGGACAAGTCCACGTTCGTGAGCCTCTTTGGATTGGACGGGGCAAGGAAACGGGCCGTGGCCGAAACCACCGCCGCTACCCGAGTCCTGAGGGCGGCCGGGATCCACTCCCCTATACTAGAGCAGCTTGCGCTTTATATTCTGCAGCGCCGCCGGTAAACGCACCGCGGCCCCGGATTCGAGATGTGTTCGAGATCCGGTCATCATCATCCCACGAGGAGCGCCGCCGCGGTGTCTTTGTTAGATCACGTTCGCCTTCCGTCGGACGTTCGCGCGCTGTCCCGCCAAGAACTCCATCAGTTGGTCGACGAATGTCGGGAGCGCCACATCGACGTGGTGGCGCAGCTCGGTGGCCATTTTGCCGCCAGCCTGGGCGTAGCCGAGCTGACGGTCGCACTCCATCACGTGTTCGACACGCCCCGTGACAAGATCGTCTGGGACACGGGGCACCAAGCGTACATCCACAAGATCCTCACCGGGCGCAACGACCGGTTTCCCTCCATTCGCCAGAAGGGCGGCCTGGCGCCGTTCCTGCGCAGGGAAGAGTCGGAATACGACACCTTCGGCGCCGGGCACGCGGCGACTTCGGTGTCGGCAGCGTGGGGAGTGGCAACGGCCAGGGACGTGAAGGGCGAGGACTTCAACGTGGTGGCCGTGATCGGTGACGGAGCCATGACCTGCGGCATGGCCTACGAAGCGCTCAACAACGCCGGCCACACCGATCGTGACTTCGTCGTGATCCTCAACGACAACGACATGTCCATCGCGCCCAACGTGGGCGCGATGAACAAGTACCTGACGACGATGATCACGAATCCGGTCTACAACCGGGTACGCACGGAGGTGAAGGAGCTGCTGCATCGTGCTCCGGGGAGCCTGGCGGGTGTGGTCGAATCCCTGGCCGCGAAGTTCGAGGATTCGATCAAGGGCATGTTCGTTCCCGGAATGATCTTCGAGGAACTCGGCTTCCGGTACGTCGGCCCCGTCGACGGACACGACCTGGACGCGGTCGTCGACGCGCTGGAAGGCGTGAAGCACCTCAAGGGCCCGATCCTCGTGCACATGCTCACCAGGAAGGGGAAGGGGTACGCGCTGGCGGAGGCCAACCCGGTCAAGTGGCACGGGGCGTCGCCGTTCGACAAGATCACCGGGCAAGGCCTCAAACCGTCGGCCGCCTTGCCCCGATATCAGAAAGTGTTCGGTGAGGGGCTGGTTGCCCTCGGAGAGGATCACGAGCGGCTGGTGGCCATCACCGCGGCCATGCCGGGTGGCACCTCGACCGGCCTGTTCGCAGATGCGTTCCCCGACCGACACTTCGACGTGGGGATCGCAGAAGGGCACGGGGTGACCTTCGCCGCAGGAATGGCCACTGAAGGGGTCGTGCCGGTCGTGGCTATCTATTCCACGTTTCTGCAACGCGCCTTCGACTCGATCGTCCACGACGTGGCGCTCCAGGATCTTCCGGTCGTGTTTTGCATGGACCGTGCGGGCGTGGCCGGAGAAGACGGGCCCACCCACCACGGCGCGTTCGACATCGCCTACATGCTGGCTGTCCCCGGCATGACCGTGACGGCTCCCAAGGACGGGGCCGAGATGCTCGCGTTGCTCCGCTTGGCCGTGCACCACACGTCTGGGCCATTCTCGATCCGATGGCCCCGGGATTCGGTGCCCGAGGCCGTTCCCGCGCTGCCGCGGATTCCGGAGGTCGAGTACGGCACGTGGGAAACGCTGATGGACGGCCGAGACGTCGCCCTCCTCGCGACCGGGACCATGGTGCTGCCGGCCCTGGAGGCCGCCCGCGCTCTCCGCGCCGAGGGCACATCGGTGTCGGTCGTGAATTGCCGGTTCTTGAAGCCATATGATCGCCCGGCTTTGGCGAATATCGTTCGCACGCACGACGCGGTGTTGACCGTCGAAGAGGGCTCGCTTCCCAACGGATTCGGCGCCTTCATGGCGCGGGAGATCAACGAGGTTGCGCCCGGCCACGCGATCCGAGTGGACAGCATGGGCATTCCGGATCGGTTCGTGGAGCACGGACCTCGCAAGGATCTGCTCCACGAGTTGGGCCTCGATGCCGACGGCATTGCCGCACGGGTGAGGACGCTGGTGCGCCCTTCGGCGAGCCAGCCGTTGTCTCGCGGGGCCTAGTGGACTGTCCACAAGGGGTCCCGACTGCCGTGCGCAGCGCCGTCTGAACGTACGGGGTGCGTTGGAGCACGTAGGAGCACGTAGGAGATAGCCGATGCGTGACGAGCCCGAAGCCCGCCCGATCCGCCGGGTCGGCGTCGTCGCGCGGGCCGGGCGGGACCGAATCGCGGAAGTCCTGACACGGCTGGACGACACGGTCCGCGCGCTGGGAGGGGAGCTCGTCCTCGAGCCGGAGCTGGTCGAGGGCCTGGAATCGGCCGCGCTCGGCGGGCCGGCCGCGAAACCGGATCTCCTGGTTACGTTGGGCGGCGACGGCACCCTCCTTCGCGGGGCACGGATGGTCGCCGGCCACGACGTCCCGATCCTCGGCGTGAATCTGGGACGCCTCGGGTTCCTGACGTCCGCGTCTCTTGAGGGAATGGAGGACGCGGTCCAACGCACGTTCGAGGGACGCTACTCGTTGGACGAAAGGTTCACGCTCGAAGCCCACATCCACGAGGAGGGGCTCGACGAGGGGCCCGCCTTTCTGGCGCTCAACGACATCGTCATGCACAAGGCGGGGGTCGCGCGCGTGACTCGGGTGCAGGTGCGGGTGAGCCAGCCATCCGGCGTGGAAGACGTGGGAAGCTTCAGCGGTGACGGCGTGATTGTCTCGACCCCCACCGGCTCGACGGCGTACTCCCTCTCCGCCGGAGGTCCGGTCGTCGTGCCTTCGGTAGAGTGTCTGCTCGTGACGCCGATCTGCGCCCATACTTTGGGGTGGCGGCCACTCGCGGTGCCCGTCGGCCAGGAGATCGTCCTTACCGCATTGGATCGCCCGACCGATCTGGTGTTGACCGTCGACGGCCAGGAGACTCACTCGGTGCCGCCCGGTTTCGCGGTCACGGTCCGCCGGGGAGCGGTATCCGTGTCTCTGATCCGCTTTCCGGGCGGGTCGTTCTTTTCGACGCTGCGGCGGAAGCTGGGATGGGCCGCGTCGCCCAGCCCTTCGGGAGCGTAGACTCTCCTTGCTGATCGAGTTGCGGGTTCGCGACTTCGCGGTCATCGAGGACGCGCGGGTGGAGCTGGGTCCGGGGCTCACGGTGCTGACCGGGGAAACGGGGGCGGGAAAATCCCTCCTCGTGGACGCGCTGGCGCTCTTGCTGGGCGGCCGTGCGTGGTCCGAAGCGGTGCGTGCCGGCGCAGGCAGAGCCCGCATCGAAGCCGTGTTCGACGTGTCGGGAATGCCGAAGCTGTCGGGTAGGCTGGAGGAGCTCGGCATCGAGGCCGAGAACGGACTGCTCATTTTGAGCCGCCAAGTGGCGCGCGAAGGGAAGAACCGAGCGTGGGTGAACGGCTCACCCGCGACGGCTTCCACCGTGGGGGAGCTGGGCCGAGGGCTCGCGGACCTACACAGTCAGCACGAGCATCAAACCCTGCTTCGCAAGGCGGAGCAACGCGCCATTCTGGACGCGTTGGCGGGTGCGGGAGACCTGGCCGATCGCGTTGCGTCGCGGTTTGCGGAGCGGCAAGGGCTCAAACGCCAGCGCGAGGAGCGGCTCGCCCGAAGCAGGGAGGTCGCGAGTCGCGCGGACTTCCTGCGCTTTCAACGGGACGAGATCGATGCTGCCGAGCTGGTTCCCGGAGAGGAGAACGCGCTCGAGGCGCGATCGGCCCTGCTGGAGAATGCGGAGGAGCTGGCAAGGGAGACTGGAGCCGCGTACGGAGCGCTGTACGATCAGGAGGGGGCGGTGGCCGACCGGATCGCCGCCGTGCGCGCCACGCTCGAACGGCTGCGCGACTTGGACCAAGGGCTTTCCCCCCTGCTCGACGGCCTCAACGAAGCCTATCACCAGGTCACGGACGTCGCGCGTGCGCTGGGCGCGTACGCGGATCGCGTCGAGCACGATCCGGAGTCGCTGCTCCGGATCCGCGAGCGACTCGATCTCATCGCGAGGCTGAAAAGGAAGTACGGCGGGTCCGTCGCGGAGATCCTGGCCGCACGGGACGAGTTCGATGCGGAGCTACGGGAAGTGGACGACTTCGAGTCCGATCTCGAGGACCTCGATCGGCGGCTGGCCGAGTTGGGCGAAGCGTTCGATCGTGAGTGCCGCGCGCTGACCCGGGCGAGAAGTGAAGCCGCGCGCCGACTCTCGAAAGAGGTGCAACACGTGCTTCCGGCGCTGGGATTGCCTGCCGCCGTGTTCCAAATCCGGCTGGACCGACTGGACGAGCCGGGATCGGGCGGGGCGGAGGAGGTGGAGTTCCGCGCTTCCCTCAACGCCGGGTTCGAGCCGCGGGCGCTATCGAAGATCGCGTCCGGGGGCGAGCTGTCCCGGGTGATGCTGGCCCTCAAGTCGGTCCTCGCGCGGGTGGACCCGGTGCCGACGCTCGTGTTCGACGAAGTAGACGCCGGAGTAGGTGGCACCATCGCGGTCGCCGTGGCCGATCGTCTGGCCGCGCTGGCCGAGACCCACCAAGTGCTGGTGGTCACCCACCTCGCCCAGGTGGCGTCGCGCGCCGCCCGACATCTGGAGGTGGTCAAGGAGACGGAGGCCGCGCTTGCCACGGCCAGCGTACGCGGTCTGGAGGGAGAGGAGCAGGTCCGCGAGATCGCACGGATGCTGGGTGGCGACCCCGACTCGGCCCGGTCTCGGGACCACGCACGGGAACTGCTCGCCATCGACTGAGTCACTGACGGACCCCGCCCCCGCAGGCCTGCTCGAGCCGTGCGGGAACGCGAGAAAACCTCCCTACCAGAGACCCAGAAAGACCCGCAGGTCCACCGTGAGCCGGGAGTCCTTGGGGGTCCGCCCTCCCGATCCGGAGATTGCCCGCTCATAGGATACCGACGCGGCGATCGGCCACTGTCCGCGCTCGCTCGAGGCGCGCGACGGCCACGCCGTGATGCCTCCGCCCACGTAGTGCACGCGCGTCTCCGTCTCGGCGTTCAGCAGCGTCAGGTCGAACCCTGCAGGCGGGTTCGACGACGCGTAGGCGTCAGACCCCCGCCGGTGAAAGCGGTACCGCCCGCCCAGCGCCAACTCCGGGGTGAGCTGCCATTCCGGAGCCAACCACACGTCCAGGTAGTCTCCGGGATCCCACTGGTATTCTCCCTCGGAGGCCGCCAGGCCGATGGGCTCGTCCGGAGCCGAGATTCGGCGTCGGACCGTACCCTCCATCTGGATTCCGTACCGTACGTGTCCTCGCAACGCCAGGGGACCTCCCGGGGCGAGGAAACCGTATCCGCGCACCTCCACGTCGTTCTGTCCGTCTCCGCTGCCCAGGTCCACGAAATTCTCCGCGAGGTCGGGCAATCCGGTGCCCAGCCGCACCGCTGCACCCCCGGCCACGTGCAGCCGCGGACCGTCTCCGTCGCCTCCGACGTCGAGGAGCCGTACCCATACGCCTGCCTCCACGTCACCGATCTCCCACAGGCTTTGAAAGCCATCCAGCGGCGCTCCGGAGATTCCGACTGCGGGATCCAGGAACAGGCCGTCGAGGACGTTGCCGGAGGATCCTGCGAACGGGAGCGGCGCCACCCACGTGTCGGCGATGAACGTGGAGTCGCCACCCGAGAGCATGCGCGTCCGCACCGCAGCGACGCGAGCCTCCAGCGCCAGTGCTGCCGACGATCCTTCGAGCGGGAACAGGCTGCCCCCGAAGCCTGCCACGATCCCGCTCAGCAACGCGTCCGCGTCGGTTACGATCGAGCGAAGGTCCACGCATCCTGGGTCTGACTCTCCCACCGATCCGCAGAACGCGTCGGCTGCGGCTTCAACGTTCGCGATCGCCGTGGCGAACTGGGCCGCATAGGTCTGCACGGACGGGTCGCTGGTGCCCGGGCTCGGACCCACCGTAGCGCCGTCCCCGGTGAGCCCGAAATCCACCTCCATGCGGCGACGGACGAAGGGGACAGTCCCGGTGACGGTGAGCCAGTCGGTCAGGCCCAGGCTCACCGTGACCGGAATCTCGATGCGCAACGCGTTGAGACGAGCACGCGAGGCGCCCAGCCGCAGGGTGAACGCGGGGTCGCCGGTCAGGTCCTGAAGGGCCTGCTCCTCGAGGCTGAGTGAGGGCAGCTTGTCGGCAAACTCCGAGGCTTCGAAGTCGAAGCCGAGGGGCTCCACCTCTTCGATCGTCTGGCCGCCGTCAGACCGAAGCCCGAAGCGGGAGTCCCAGAGGCGAAGCTCCGGTGTGACCTGGAACCCCAGGCGGCCCGCTCGCACCATCGGGCTGCCCGGAGCCTGCGCCGAGGACTGCGCCCCGATCGATGGTGCGCCGAGGCCGAGGATGGCGAAGGACAAGCCGAGGTGGGCCCAACCGTGGTTCATCCCGTTCCTTACACGAAAGGGAGTGCGAAGGAGCCACGGCGACGGCTCCCGGGGTGACGGGCCGCAAGATAAGGCATAGCCCGCCGTTCGTGGAGGGCTCCGGCGTTGACACCCATCCGCGGCGTTTCTAGGTTTTTCGGCCTGTCCGGAGGCAGCATTCCGGCGGGAAAGCTCGCGGGAATAGCTCAGTTGGTAGAGCACCACCTTGCCAAGGTGGGGGTCGCCGGTTCGAGTCCGGTTTCCCGCTCTTGTTGGCACTCGGAGGGAGCGGAGAGCACGGCATTCTCCCTCCCTCTTCGTGTTGGTATGGCGCCGTAGCCAAGTGGTAAGGCAGAGGTCTGCAAAACCTCCATTCGGCGGTTCGAATCCGCCCGGCGCCTCTTAGGGGATTTTGGGGGACGGTAAGCCTTCGTGACATCGCGGAGGGCGACAACGTGGTTCAAACAGGGTCGCCGTGTCACGCAGCGCCTATACTCGGTGCGTCAGCAGCGCGTGGTTAGAGCCCACAAACGAAATCCGACGCCGACCGGCACCCCCAGACAACGAGGAAGGGTGGTTCCTTCCATGCCGATCGACGTCGGATCGATGACGTTGACCCATAATCATCGGCGTTTTTCCGGGGCGGTCCCATAGCCGGATGGGACGTTCTTGCGTGGCGTCATGAAGGTGCTGCGACCACCGATAGCCAGCTCCGTGGCCCTGCCGGAAACGAAAAACGGAGGCCTCGCCCGTTTGGGACGAGGCCTCCGCGAAAGCCCTTGGCGGCGCTCAGCGCTAGAAGATGAACTGATATCCACCTTGTAGGTAGACCGACGAACCATTGCCGATCAACACGCCCACCTGACCATAGAACTTGCCGGCGTCCTGCGGTCCGAACGTCGAACCCGCCGCCAGATCCAGAAACGCGTCGGTATTGCTGTCTCCCTCGACGGTTACTCCACCGACGGTGATGTCGTCCGTCGAAGTGCGAAGAATGGCGAGGCCACCCTTCACGAACGGCGTGGCATCCCCGCCCATGTCGAACGGGATCATGGCGTCGGCCGAGATGCCCCAAATGGTCTGGTCGATGTCGGTCCCGTCGACCGTGGAGCCGACGAACGGATAGAAGACGAAGGCGGGATTCAGGATCACCGTGTTGTCCCCCACCTCCACCCCTTCCAGCGGAATCCAGCCTTCTGCACCGATGTAGATCTCTTCGATGTCGAAGTTCAACCCCACCAACGGGCCGATGGAGGGCCCGGGTCCTTGCGCCTGCGCCTCGGTGGCTGCGCCCGCGAGCGCAATAACTACAGCAGCGATGAACACGTGCCGTCGGATCATGCTATCCAGCCTCATTGAAGGATTTCGAGCCAACTACAGGCGGTGAACATTCGTGGCACATCCAACGTGTGTCAACGGCGCGGATGTGCCGGGCCGCGACACCGCCGCCGCAGTTTCTGTAACGGAATTCTTACTGCAGTAAATGCGCCATTTTGTTGGCCTTCCGGGGTCGCGGACCGAGTGACCTCACGGCTCCCGATGCGCCGATCCGGCCAGGTCCGCAAGCCGCCGACGGGCGTCTACGGTCTCGGGGTGTGACGCGTCTTCGGACTCCAGCTCGCCGCTCTCCAAGTTGCGGTTTTCCAGCCGCTCCAGCCCCTCCTGTAGAAACGGCGCCAGCCGCGACGGAAACGCGCTCGCTTCGCGGTCCACGGCCTCCATCAACCACTCGGCCGGTCTCCGAGGCCGGAAGAAACCCGCCGCCGCGCTTCCGGGCCGCGACAGCCGGCGGCCCAGGCCGACGACGGGCGATGTGATCGAGACACGCCTGCCAGAGGGGCCGGAAATCAGGGGATAGGACCGGGCGAGCGCCCGCAGCGCGGCGGGCCACCGGCGCGTGCGAGCCACGGCCACACGGTGCCATCCGGCGAGGCGGTCGGGAGAGAGCCTGAGGCCGTACACCCGCCGGAGAGCATTGGCCAGCAAGCCCGCCGACGTGCCGTCGAAGAAGGGTCTGCTCGGCGGCGCCGGCACCTCGGGATGGCGGCTCAGCAGTTGGGCATCCATGCCCACTTCGATCGAAACATGGGTTTCCACGTCGTCGATCGCGTTGATCCGGCGTGTACGGTCCTGGAAGAGCTCCTCCCCCACGGCCATCCCCACTTTCGGGTGCAGCGTCACGTCACCCAGCACGTGCGTGACCCACCCCCACGCGAATGCAGCCTCCAGGTCCGTCCCTGCTTCCGACATTACGCTTCGTGTGAGGTCGGCAGGCCTAAAGTAGTGCGCCAGTTGTGAAACGAATCGCTCGACGCCGGGAACGAATCCCAGATCCGGCGCGAGCGCTCCGTGGAGGAATGCCTGATGGGTGTCGTTGTGGAGGGGGAAGGGCACCGGAAGTCGCCGGTCCGCCCAGTTATCCCAGATGACCCCGGCGAGGCGAAGGTGCGTGACCGCGCAGGGCATTGCCGAGGGGCTCGGTCGTCAGCGCGCGTTGCGGCTGCGGAGCACCCGCGTGCCTCTCCGCCGCAGGCGATGCGCCTCCCAAACCTCGGCCTCGGCAGCCTCGATCAGTGCGACCTGGCTGCTCACGAGGTCGGTCTCGGACGTCGAGCTCCTGAGCTCGTAGCTTCCGTCCGCCCGCATGACCCATCCGCCCCGTCGGTCTTCCAGTTGGAGGTCGATCATGTGGCGAATCGCAGCCTGCTCCCGCGCGCCCTCGACCGGCACCAACGCTTCGACCCGGCTGTGGAGGTTGCGAGACATGCAGTCGGCGGATCCGATGTAGTACTCCTCATTCCCGCCGTTCCGGAAGTAGTAGATGCGGGAGTGCTCCAGAAACCGCCCAAGCACGCTGATGACGCGGACGTGGTCCGAGAGGCCGGGAATGCCGGGGCGTAGGCGGCACGTGTCGCGAATGATGAGGTCGACACGGACGCCGGCCATGGAGGCTTGGTACAGGGCACGGACCACGTCCGAGTCCTCGAGGGCGTTCAACTTGAACTGGATGTGTCCAACTTCGCCCTCCTCCTGCCGTTGGGTCTCGCGGGCGATCTTCTCCAAGATCGCCTTCTTCAGACCCTTGGGCGCGACCAGGAGGCGCTTGTAGTTCCGCTTGGGCTTGAATCCCGTGGTGAGGTAGTTGAACAGCTCCACCAGGTCCTTGCCGGTTTTTTTCCTGGCCGTGAATAGGCCCAGATCCGAATAGGCCCGCGCGGTGCCGGCATGGTAGTTCCCGGTACCCACGTGGGCGTACGTACGAATGCCATCGTCGTCCTCCCGGACGACCAGCGCGATCTTGCAGTGGGTCTTGAGGCCCACCACGCCATACGTCACGTGGACGCCCACCTGTTCCAATCGGTTGGCCCACGCGATGTTCGCGGCCTCGTCGAACGATGCCTTCAGTTCGACCACGACCGACACCTGCTTGCCGTGCCGTGCCGCGTCCATCAGGTACCGCACGCTGTTCGAATCCTCGGACGTGCGGTAGATGGTCATCTTGATGGCGCGCACCTTCGGATCCGTAGATGCCTCGCGCAGGAACCGCTCCACCGTGGTCGTGAACGACTGATAGGGGTGGTGCACCAAGACCGAGCCACGATCCCGAATCGTGCGGAACATGCTCCGGTCGGGTTTGAAAATGGGCTGGTCTTCCGGATGGTGGGGTGGCACCCGGAGCTCCGGGACATCGAGGTTGGCAATCTGCATCAGGTCTCGGAGCCCGAGCACGCCGTCCGCCGTGAACACGTCCTCTTGGTCCAGACCCAGTTCGGACATCAGCAAGTGGACGTGTTCGGCGCTCGTTCGCGACTCGACCACCAGCCGCACGACCGGCGCGAACCGACGCTCGCGAAGCTCGCTTTGAATGACCGCCAGCAGGTCGTCCGCGCCCTCTTCGAGCTTGTCCGTGTTCGCGTTGCGGGTCACGCGGAATACGCTGCAGGCCACCGTCTTCATTCCGGGGAATAGCACGTCCAGGTTGGCGATCATGATCCGCTCGAGCGAGACGAATCGGTAGCTTCCCGGAAGCTTGACGAACCGTTCGGTGCCTTCCGCTAGGGGCACCTTGACCCGAGCAAGCGATCGATCGCCGCTGTCGGGGTCTTGGAGCTCCACCAGCAGGTTGAGGGACAGGTTGGAGATGAACGGGAAGGGATGAGCCGGATCGGTCGCCTGTGGCGTGACGAGCGGGTGGACGTTCTGGAGGTAGTAGTCCCGGATGAATTGACGCTCTCTCCGGGACAGGTCGGCCAGGCGAAGCAGCTCGATGCCCTCCACTCGCAGCTCGCGTGCGATCTCACGCACGACCGCTCGAACTCGCCCGGCCAGATCGCGCAGCACCGACGTGACCTCCCGAACTTGGTCTTCCGGTGTCCGGCCATCGACCGTGAGATCCGTGACACCTGCCCCGATCTGCTGCTTGAGGCCGCCGAGACGCTTCATCGCGAACTCGTCCACGTTGGAGCTCACGATCGCGGCGAACCGGAGGCGCTCCAGCAGGGGGGTGCGAGGATCCGAGGCCTCGTGCAGCACCCGGTAATAGAAGTTGAGGAGCGTCAGCTCACGGTTGAGGTAAAGGGACGGATCATCCAGGTCCGCCGGCACATCCGCGGAGTCCTTGCTGGTCAGGAACCGCGGGTCGGGCAGGGTGCGGGGCCGCACCGAGTCCACTCGCAGGTGACCCGTGGTCTCCGATTCGGCGGGTGGCGCTCCGGTCCCGTTGGTGGCCCCGACGACGGGCTGAACACCGGGAAGAGAGGTCTCTGGACTGCTCACGGGTGACTCATCGCAAAAGGGCCGTATCGATGGAGCGCCTTCGATGCAACCTGCATACCCGGCCCGTGATGGGTCGGTCCTGCTATCTGTGACCCTGTTCCCTAGTGGGTCTGTTCTTCGAACCGGGTTTCGGTGAAGTGCGGGTTCGGGATCAGCGCCGTGAGCGCCTGGCAAATTCCCAGCACGTAGCTTTCGATTTGCCAGGTGTGCAATTCGCCCGTGCGCACGGTTCCGGCCACGGCATTGACCAACGGACCTGCAAGGGCCTTACCAACGAAGCGGCCAACGTATCCACGCGAAGGGCCGGTCTTGTGCTCCAACTGTGCCCGGTAGTGCGCGTCCCGGTAGAGTCGCTCGCACGTCTTGAGCACCACTGCGCGAGCAAGGGGCGGGAGGCGGTGGAACAGGTGAAAAGCCTCCCCCACGGCCATCTCGAACGCGGCCATCTTCGGATTGTCGGCCACGACCCCGTTCGCGACCTTGGCGACCGACGGATCGCTCGGGAACGGCGCTCCCAGGCCCGTCGCCAACCAGTGCAAGTCCACCCCGAACACGTCTGAGACCCTTACCAGGTAGTCTACGGGTGGGTCCCGATCGGAATGATAGTTTCGGACGGCCTCGTAGCTGACGTTGTAGGTCCCGTCGTCTACGAGGGCGCGCCAGAAGTCTCTCAACGTCGCGAGGGAAACGCGAGCGCGAACGTTTTCCAGGCGTTTGGAGACCGAAGAAGCTCTCGGTGTCGAGCGGCCTGGTTTGGCCGAGCGAGAACGGGTAGCGTACACGGGCGTTCCTCTGCTCAATCCCGCGGTTCTGCAGGGTGCACGTTGCGTCGGGAGGTCCGAACGTGCTCCCAAAAGGACGATCACGGTACGCCGAATGTTTCCCTCACGCAAGGGTCGCAAAAAGGAGGTCGAAACGAAGCCGTCACAAAGGGTTGCCGACCCCGTTCCGGAGTCGGAGTTTCCGGACATGCTCGATCGAGATCCGCCTTCGGCCGCCGCCGCGATTCCCATCGTGCCCTACGGGGAGTCGGAGGGCACACTCCGGAAGGAATACGACCGGGTCGGCGCGGACCGTCGGCCGCTGGATCACATCCTCGCGATCCACTCCCTGAACCCTAAGTCGCTCGGCCATCACCAGGCGCTGTACGCGCACCTAATGCGAGGGCCCGGTCCGCTGTCCCGCATCCAGCGGGAGATGATCGCGGTCGTAGTTTCGGCCGAAAACGATTGCTTTTACTGAATCAATCACCACGGGGCGGGTCTCCGTACGCTCACCGAGGATCCCGAGATGGTGCGGGGATTGGTTTTCGACTACCGGGCCGTCCGGCTGTCGCCGATGGATCGTGCCATGTTGGATTACGCGGTACTCTTGACGCGCGACCCTCACGCCACCGGCCGGGAGGGCGTCGAGCGTCTGCTCGACGCCGGGTTCAGCGAAACGGCCGTGTTGGATGTGTGTCAGATCACCGCGTACTACAACTACGTGAACCGCCTCGCCGACGGGCTGGACGTGCAACTCGAGCCCTCATGGACGGAGGCGGAGTTGACGCTCACGAAGGCGGAGTTCCTGGATCGGCGGAGGAACAGGGCTCCATGACCGGCACGACGTCATGACGGTGATCTCGCTCACCGGAGCCGATCTCTCGCTGGAGCACCTGCACGCGATCGCGGTGGGCGGGGGAGTCCAAGTGGCGATCACGGCGGAGGCCGTCGCAGCCATGACGGTGAGCCGCGAGTTCCTGGAGACCAGGCTCGAGGGAGGTGACGCCGTCTACGGGCTCAATACGGGCTTCGGCCGAATGGCCGAGACCCGCATCGACACCGAGGATCTGGCGGCCCTGCAGGTCAACCTCGTCCGCAGCCACGCTTCGGGCACCGGCGCGCTCCTTCCGGTGCCGGAGGTCCGAGCCATCATGGCGCTCCGCGCGAACGCGTTGGCGGCCGGACATTCCGGATGTCGTCCCGACGTACCCCAGCGGATCGTCGACTTTCTGAACCGGTCCCTTCATCCGGCGGTGCCGCAGATGGGCAGCGTCGGCGCCAGCGGAGATCTGGGGCCTCTGGCACACATCGCCTTGGCGCTGATCGGGGAAGGCGAGTTCGTTGGCAGGAGCGGCCTGGAGCCGGTCGACCTCCGACTCCAGGAGCTGGACGTCTCGCCCCTTCGGCTCGCCGCCAAGGAAGGGCTCGCCCTGATAAACGGCACCCAGGCCACCACCGCGATCGGAGCGCTGGCGCTCCACGGCGCGCTGGTGGCACTGGAAGGGGCCGAGGTGGCCGGAGCCATGTCGCTGGAGGCCCTGCGGGGCACCCCGGATCCCTTTCGGCCGGAGATTCACCGCGTCCGCCCCCATCCCGGGCAGCGCACGTCGGCGGAGCGGCTGCTCGCCTTGCTGGCCGACTCGGAGATCCGCGAGTCACACCGGTCGGAAGACCCGCGGGTGCAGGACGCCTATTCGCTGCGTTGCATGCCTCAGGTTCACGGCGCCACGAGGGACGCGCTGGGATACGTCCATCGCGTGGTGGAAACGGAGATGAACTCCGTGACCGACAACCCCTTGGTGTTCGCAGAGTCCGAGCTGGTCCTCTCCGGCGGAAACTTCCACGCACAGGTCGTGTCGGCGGCGCTGGATTTCCTGGCCGTGGCTGTAGCCGACTTGGCGTCGATCAGCGAGCGGCGCATCGAACGCATGCTCAATCCGGACCTGTCGGACCTGCCGGCCTTTCTCACCGAGGAGCCGGGCCTCCATTCCGGGTTCATGATTGCACAGGTGACGGCTGCAGACCTGCTTTCCGAGATGCGGGTCGCGGCGCACCCTGCCAGCGTGGACTCGGTCTCCACCAACGCGGCTCGTGAGGACCACGTCTCCATGGGCATGGCGGCCGCCCGGAAGGCGCGGCGGTCCGTCGACTGCCTGCAGCGGGTCATTGCCATCGAGTTGCTCTGCGCCGCGCAGGGGCTGGAGTTCCGACGCCCACTCCGCTCTGGCGCGGGCGTCGAGCGCGCGCACGCTCTGATCCGTGCCCGGGTGCCGCGTTTGGCCGGCGACAGGCCGTTGAGCCGGGACATCGACATTGTTCGGGATCTACTGGAATCTGGTGCCTTCTTAGACGTGTGGAACGGACCATGAGCCAACCCCGTAGCGTCCGCGCTCCCCGAGGAGCGCAACGCACATGTAAGGGATGGGCGCAGGAAGCTGCGCTTCGCATGCTGCACAACAACCTCGATCCCGAAGTGGCCGAGGCTCCGGAAGAGCTGGTGGTGTACGGGGGGCGGGGCCGCGCCGCACGGAGCTGGGCTGCATTCGATGCCATCGTCCGCGCGCTCACCGACCTGGAGGACGACGAGACGCTCCTCGTCCAGTCGGGCAAGCCGGTCGGCGTGTTTCGCACCCATGCACACGCCCCTCGGGTCTTGATCGCCAACTCCAACCTCGTGGGACGTTGGGCGGACTGGGACCACTTCCACGACCTCGAGCGGCGAGGCCTGATGATGTACGGGCAGATGACCGCCGGTTCGTGGATCTACATCGGGACGCAGGGCATTCTGCAGGGCACGTACGAGACGTTCGTCGCCATGGCCGACCACCACTTCGACGGGTCGCTACGCGGACGGTGGATTCTCACGGGCGGCATGGGCGGAATGGGTGGAGCCCAGCCTCTGGCCGCGACGATGGCGGAAGCTGCGGTGCTGGTTGTGGAGGTGGATCCGGACCGTATCCGTCGACGGTTGGAAACCCGGTACTGTGATCGTATGACGGCCGACCTGGACGAGGCGCTCGGATGGACCCTGGACGCGGCCGCAGAACATCGACCGCTCTCGGTGGGCCTGGTAGGGAACTGCGCGGAGGTGATCCCGGACCTCGTCCGTCGGGGGGTGGTGCCCGATATCGTCACCGATCAGACCTCCGCGCACGATCCCCTACACGGATACGTGCCGAAGGGCCTCGACCTCGAGGAGGCGGCGGAGCTGCGGGAGCGGGAGCCCGAGGAGTACCAGCGACGGGCGCTGGCCTCGATGGCGGAGCACTGTCGAGCGATCGTGGACCTCCAGGCCCGGGGTGCCATCGCGGTGGACTACGGAAACAACCTGCGGGGCCACGCGGAGCAGGGAGGCTTCGACAACGCGTTTGCGTACCCGGGCTTCGTGCCGGCGTACGTGCGGCCGTTGTTCTGTGATGGAAAGGGTCCGTTCCGGTGGGTGGCCCTTTCTGGGGATCCCGCGGACATCCACCGTACGGACGACCTGGTGCTCGAGATGTTTCCCGACGATGCCCACCTGGCCCGGTGGATCCACATGGCGCGGGACCGAGTGGAGTTCCAGGGGCTGCCCGCGCGTATCTGTTGGCTCGGGCAAGGAGAACGGGCCCGCTTCGGCGTGGCCATGAACGAGCTGGTGGCCAGCGGCGAGCTGTCGGCGCCGATCGTGATCGGCCGGGACCATCTCGACACAGGCTCGGTGGCGTCTCCCTACCGGGAAACCGAGGGCATGCTGGACGGATCCGACGCGGTGGCGGATTGGCCCATCCTGAACGCGCTGTTGAACACCGCGTCGGGCGCGAGTTGGGTGTCGGTCCACAATGGGGGTGGTGTGGGGATCGGCAACGCGCTTCATGCCGGCCAGGTGCTCGTCGCCGACGGGTCGCCCGAAATGGCCGAGCGAATTGCCCGGGTCTTGACGAACGACCCGGGAATCGGGGTCGTGCGTCATGCGGATGCCGGATACGAACGGGCTGCAAGCACGGCCCGCGCCCATGGTTTGAAGATGCCGTCGCTGGACTGACGCTTCCCGAGGGAAGGCATCGTCGCCATCCGCCGGGCGACCGATGTGACGGGGGCTTCGGTGGAAACGCTCTCGGGTTACAGCCGAGCCAACGTGCGGGTCAACGCCTCTCGGTAACGGGCGGCGACGTCCTCGCGCTTGGGATGGAGCCCGTCCCTCACCACCCACCGCCCTCCCACCATCACGTGCTGCACACACGGCCGGTTGCCGCTGAAGATCCAGGCGTCGACGAGAGACCGGGGACCGTGCCCGGCAAGGGTGGGGTGATCGAGGTCGACGACGACCAGGTCCGCCGACGCCCCGGGCTCGAACGCGGCCCCGACGCCGGACGCCGATCCACCGCCGAGACAGGACTCGGCCAATAGCACGGCTCCGGAGTGACCATGGGCTCCCGCCACGGTATTCCGCCTTTGGTGGGTCAGGCGTTGCCCGTACTCCAACCAGCGAAGCTCCTCCACCGGGCTCACAGACACGTGGCTGTCCGAGCCGATCCCCCAGCGGCCGCCCGCAGCGCGATAGGCGGCCAACGGAAAGAACCCGTCACCCAGGTTGGCCTCGGTGGTGGGGCAGAGCCCGACGGTCGCGCCCGACCGGGCGAGCCGGGTCACCTCGTCGCGGTCCACGTGGGTGGCGTGGATCAGGCACCAGTGCGGCCCGACGGGCGCATGGTCCAGGAGCCAGTCGACGGGACGGGCTCCGGACCAGGCCAGGCAGTCTTCGACCTCCTTGCCTTGCTCGGCCACGTGGATGTGGACCGGCCGCGAACGGTCGAATGCGGAGTGTTCGACGAACCGGTCGAAGCTTGCAGTGGACACCGCTCGCAAGCTGTGCAGCGCATAGCCCGGGGTGACTGCCGCATCGGCAGACAGGGCCTCGACCAGCTCCGACGCGCCGTCTGTCGACAGTCGGAACCGCCGCTGCCGAGGCGTGAGCGGCGCGTTACCGAAGCCACCGGCATCGTACACCACCGGCAGAAGGGTCAGTCCGATGCCCACTTCGCGGGCTGCGGCGACGATTCGTCTACTCATCTCCGCCGGGTCCTTGTACGGCTGACCCCTCCGATCACGGTGCAGGTAGTGAAACTCGACGACCCGAGTGAATCCGGCCTCGAGCATCTCGATATAGAGCTGGGCGGCAATGGCCTGCACGTCTTCGGGGTCCAACGCGGCCACGAGCTCGTACATGGATTCGCGCCACGTCCAAAACGTGTCCTCTCCGGGACGCCCGTGTTCGGTGCGGCCCGCCAGCGCCCGCTGGAACGCGTGGGAATGGAGGTTGTGAAGGCCCGGCAGTACCAGTCCGGACAGCGTATCCGCGTTCGCTCCCGCAACGTCGTCCTGCTCGACGGATTGCCATCGGCCTTTCACGTCCACCGTCAGCGTCACGCCTCCCAACGATCCGTCGGGCAGAAACGCGAGCGAGGCGCGATACGGGGATGTCGGTGGGTTCACGCGCGAAGCGTCCGGGGTGGATGCCGAAGGCGCAGGCTGGCGGGATCCTCGACCCACCGGCCACTGTGTGCTGAGACGGCAGAGTAGGGGACGAGCCGACCGCGCGGCAACGGCTCCCGCTCGGCCAACCGCCCGGGAAGTCGGATGATGGACTTCGACACAGTCTGGACCAACGGCAACGTGGCGACGCTTTCGCCCACGGCCGGAGGTGCGGCCGACTATGGGGTCGTCCTCGACGGGGCGGTCGCCGCCCGTGACGGCACGATCGTCTGGGTAGGACCGCGTCGTGATCTCCCTGCGAGCCCCGCAATCCGCGAGTACGATCTGGACGGGGGTTGGCTATTGCCGGGGTTCGTCGACTGCCACACCCACCTGGTGTTCGCCGGCAGCCGAGCGGAAGAGTTCGAGCGCCGACTCGCGGGCGAATCCTACGCCGAGATCGCACGATCCGGCGGGGGCATCCGATCTACCGTCGTCGGCACCCGCAAAGCGTCCGAAGACGACCTGTTCGAGTCGGCTGCGTCGCGGGTCCGCGCACTGCTGGCGGAAGGCGTAACGACGTTGGAGGTGAAGTCGGGGTACGGCTTGGACCGCGACACCGAAGTCCGCATGCTTCGGGTGATCCGGCGTCTCGGTCGATCCTTGCCCTGCACCGTGCGGAGCACGTTCCTCGGGGCACACGCCCTCCCGGCGGAGTTCGAGGGTCGAGCCGACGAGTATGTGGAGTACGTGATCGCATCCGTGCTTCCGGCGGTCCTGGTGGAAGGACTGGCTGATCAGATCGATGCCTTCCTGGAGGACATCGCGTTCGATGCCGGCCAGTGCCGACGACTGCTCGTCGCCGGAGCCGGAGCAGGGTTGGGCGTGCGTCTGCACGCCGACCAGTTGAGCGACGGGAACGGAGCTGGACTGGCCGCCGAGCTGGGTGCACGGTCGGCGGACCATCTCGAGTACACCTCCTCCGACGGGGTGCGGGCCATGGCCGCGCACGGGACGACGGCGGTGCTGTTGCCCGCGGCGTTCTACACCCTACGCGAAACACGAGTCCCACCCGTGGAGGAGTTTCGCGAGCAGGGCGTGCCGATCGCGGTGGCATCGGACATCAACCCCGGATCGGCGCCGTTTCGGTCTTTCCTGTTGGCGCTCAACATGGCCAGCGTTCTGTTCCGCCTACGGCCCGACGAGGTGCTGAAAGGAGCGACCTCCGTGGCTGCGGAGGTCTTGGGACTCGTCGACCGTGGCCGCGTGGCTCCGGGCCAGCGTGCCGACCTGGCTTCGTGGAGGATCGACCACCCTCGGGATCTTTGCTACTGGGCCGGCGGAAACCCGTGTGGTGGTAGTTGGGTGGCGGGAGACCCGGTCACTCTTTCTCGAGCGCCTCTCTGAGCTGGCCGAATCTGGCGCGGGCAGCATCGTCCACCACCGGATAGCGGAGGCCGAGGTTTTCGAGGGCCTCGCGAACGATGCGGGATACCGTCCACCGCATGTAGGGCTTGTCGTCGGCGGGCACCGCGTACCAGGGGGCCCACGGACGGGACGTCGCGCGGAGCGCCTCCTCGTAGGCTTCCATATAGCGATCCCAGTGGGCACGCTCTTTTACGTCCCCCTCCGAAAACTTCCAGTTCTTCTCCGGCTCGTCGATACGGTCCAGGAATCGGCGGCGCTGCTCGTCGTGTGAGACGTTCAGCCAGAACTTGAGAATTACGGTGCCGTTGCGTGCCAGGTGGCGTTCGTGGTCGCGGATGGACTCGTAGCGCTCCGCCCAAAGCGTCTCCAGGTCCGGCATCTCCGGTAGGTTCTGACCGGCCAGGTATTCAGGATGCACACGCACGACCAGCACCTCCTCGTAGTAGCTCCGGTTGAACACGCCGATGCGGCCTCGTTCGGGGAGTCGTCGAGAGGTGCGCCAGAGAAAGTCGTGGTCCAGTTCCTCGCGTGAGGGTTGCTTGAACGAAAACACCTGACAGCCAGCCGGGTTGAGCCCCGTGAGCACCGCCCTGATCGTGCCGTCCTTCCCGGCCGCATCCATGGCCTGGAACACCAGCAGGATCGCGTGGTGATCGTGTGCGTAGAGGATGCGCTGGAGGTCCTCGAGTCGGTCGGTTTCCGACCGGAGCCGATCCTTCAGCTCGTCCTTTTCGGGGAGCTCCGGAGGTACGGTGGGGGCCTCCTCCAGGCTGAACGACCCGTCGAACGGGACCAGATACGGACTGTCGGGAACTTGGAACACCGGGCTTCTCCCGCTGGCACGAACGTGACCGGGGGTGGAGGGGTCCGGTCGGTGACGTGCGCCAAGGAAGCCCGCCCGTCGTTTTCGCGCAACTCGACCATGGCCTCGGTCGCCGTCCCGGTGGAGGACGGCGACCGAAGCCGGACCGACTCAGCCGCCCCTGCGCCGGGGGGATGATCGGCGGGCCGAGCTTCTGCCCGAGCTCCCGCCGGATCGCACCGCCGGAGCCCGGCGGGAAGGCGCGCTGGAGCGCGCGGAAGGCCTGCTGCCTGACGATCCTCGCGACCGGACGGAAGGCGCGCGACGCGAAGGCGAGCTGGCCCGCGCTCGAGGCGTGCGCGAAGGCGCGCTGGAGCGTGCGGAGGGCCGGCTGCCGGACGATCCCCGTGACCGGACGGAAGGCGCGCGACGCGAGGGAGAGCTGGCTCGCGCTCTAGGCGTGCGCGAGGGCGTGCTGGAGCGCGCGGAAGGCCTGCTGCCGGACGATCCCCGCGACCGGACGGAAGGCGCGCGACGCGAGGGAGAGCTGGCTCGCGCTCTGGGCGTGCGGGAAGGCGTGCTGGAGCGCGCGGAAGGCCTGCTGCCGGACGATCCCCGCGACCGGACGGAAGGCGCGCGACGTGAGGGAGAGCCGGCCCGCGCTCTGGGCGTGCGCGACGGCGTGCTGGAGCGCGCGGAAGGCCTGCTGCCTGACGATCCCCGCGACCGGACGGAAGGCGCGCGACGCGAGGGAGAGCCGGCCCGCGCTCTAGGCGTGCGCGAAGGCGCGCTGGAGCGTGCGGAAGGCCGGCTACGGCTGGGTGGCGCGCTCCGCGCGGTGCCACGGGACGGACGGGTGCGGTCGATCCGACGGTTTCCGGTCGAGCCACGTACTCGGTCGCTCGGTCTGTTGACGCGCGTGCGAGCGGCACCGGATCGTCGGTCCGGTGTGCGGACCTGCCCTCGAGCCCGGCTCCGGTCCGCGGATTGCGGCCGCTGTGCCGCGCCGGCACGTCTGCGGTCCTGGCTCGGCGCCACTCCCCGGGCCGTGCCTGGACGCACGCCGGTGCTGGGCCGGATTCGGGTGGCGCCTTCACCCCCGGTGCGCGCGATCGCACCTCGAGTCGTCGAACGACGGACCGTCGTGCGGCGTTGGTCGGCGCGGGCAACGTCCCCGCGGATGGCTCCCACGGCCGAGCCCCTCGACACCGTTCCCGTTACGGCGGTGCGCGTGCTCCAGGGTGACTCCTTGAAGCCCGGACGGTAGAGCGGAGAAGTACGCCGTCCCACGTTCACGCCGTAGCGTGGTGAGTACACCCTGTAATAGCGCGGCGCGTATGCCCAACGGGAGTACCGGTACGAGGAGTACCCGTAGTAGGGCGAATACCCGTAGTAGTACGGCGACCCGAACCGTAGCGACACGTGCGAGCCGTAGTAAAACGGATCATACCACGGATCCCAGTGGCCATATCCGTAGATCGGGTAGTGTCCGTATCCGAACCAGCTGCTGTACCGGTGCCGATAGCGCCGGAACGGCGAGCAGTAGTCGAAGGACGTCAAGAACGGATCCAGGTAACGTCCGTAGTCCCAGTACCAGTCCCAGCAGCTCGAGTAACGGTAGTGGTTCGGACCGTACCCGCTCCAGTAGCCGAACCCGAAGCCCCCGGTGCCGATCGAGAACGAGAACGAGCTCCGCGATCGGTCTCGGTCGCGGTAGTCGTCGTAATCGTCCTCGTAGTAATCGTCGCCGTAGTCGTCGTAATCGTCTTCGTAGTAGTCGTCGTAGCGACCGTCGTCACGCTCGAGATCCCAACGGGTCTGGAACGCGAGCTCGGAGGAGCCGTGGTCGCTCCATGTCGTATGCGCAAGACCGAACGACACGCCGTCGAAGGCACCGGTGCCGATGCCCAGAGACAGGGAGGTGGACGACCCCGACTGGGCGAGGGCCGGTGCAGCGGCGGTCAGCGCCAGGGTCAGCGCGGCGAAAACGGAACGGCACATGGCAAGTCCTCCAACAGAGTCCACTTACCAAGCAAAGGGCAGAGGCCATGCCAAACGCGAAACAGGTGGCAAGACCCCGAAAACACCAGGAATTTCCTGCGTTCAGCGCCCTGAGTCCAGGCGCACGGTGTCCGGCCCAGGGGACAGGCGGAATCTCATCCAGCGGACAACCGCCTTCCGCCGAAGGCGCCGGGTCGTCCTTCTCGGAGAAGGGGGCGTCGGCGTGGGTTTCCGTTTCGGTCCGAGAGCGGCTCGGCGCTTCGTCGGAAGCGCCGGTGCCGGCTCCGGGACTTGCCCCGGAGACCGCTGCGGGTTTTCTTACTCTCGTCCTCCCGCTGCTCGCTCGACGGCGATCCCGCCGGCCAGCCTGCACCGCCGGAGTGCCTTCTGCGGTCCGGAGACTGATCGGACCCAGGTCCGGTTCGGGGAGGATCTCGGATTTCCGCCTTCCTGACACGGGCGTTCCTCACGGATACCGTGGCGGATCCGGAACCAGCGTGACACGCCCCCCGGCTTGACGTTTGTGTCCAGGCGAGGGATTCGTTCGAACCAAAGCCCCGAGAAAGAAGTGGAAAGCCAAGAACCGCTGGGGATCCTCGAGGTCCTCGGAAGCGGATCCGGATTCATCCGTCGTTCGGATTCCGGATACGCCCCCGGCAAACGGGACATCTATGTCGGATCACGCCTGATCCAGAAGTTCGGACTGCGGACCGGAGATGAGCTCACCGGGGAGGTCGGCAAGAAGCCCCGTAACGGCAAGAGCGCTCCGCTCACGCGCCTCGAGTTGGCGAACGGTGTGCCGCCGGAGGCGTTGAAAGGCCGTCCGCAGTTCGGCCGCCTGAGCGCCGTCCATCCCAACGAGCAGTTGGTGCTCGAGTGCGGGTTGGAGCGGCTGGGGCAACCCGATATGACCAACCGCGTCATCGACCTGTTCTGTCCGTTGGGGAAAGGGCAGCGGGCCATGATCGTGTCTCCTGCCAAGGCCGGAAAGACCATGGTTCTTCAAGCGATCGCCGAGGGCGTCGCCAGAGAACCACCCCGAGTGTCGCGTCGTCGTCCTGTTGATCGACGAGCGGCCGGAGGAGGTCACCGAGATGGAGATGTGCGGGTTCGGAGAGGTCGTGGCCTCCACGTTCGACCGTCCCGCAGAGCGCCATGTCTCGTTGGCGGAGATGATCTTCGAGCGCGCCCGTCGGCAGGTGGAGTTGGGCCAGGACGTCGTGATCATCCTGGACTCCATCACCCGCCTGGCCAGGGCCTACAACAACGTCGAGGAGGGCAGCGGTCGGACGCTGTCGGGTGGCCTGGACGCCCAGTCCCTGGAGAAGCCCAAGCGACTTCTCGGCAGTGCCCGGAAGATCGACGAGCGGAAGGGCGGCGGCTCGCTCACGGTGGTGGCCACGGCTCTCGTGGACACGGGCTCGCGAATGGATCAGGTCATCTTCGAGGAGTTCAAGGGCACGGGGAACAGCGAGCTGGTGCTCAGCAGAGAGCTCGCCGATCGCCGAATTTTTCCGGCGATCGATCTTCAGGCTTCCGCCACCCGCAAAGAAGAGCTGCTGTTGTCCGAAGAGATGCTGGTGTTGTCCCGGGCGTTCCGACGGCAAATCGGTGGCTCCCATCCCGTCGAGGTGATGCAGGAGCTACTCGGGGTCATGCGGAGAACTCCGAACAACAAGGGGCTGCTGGCCCTGGCTCGCTCAGGGGGCTGAGCCAGCTCGGGACTCGAGCGTATTCGCCAGCCGATCCAGCGCCTTCTCCATTTCACGACCCTGCATGTTCGGCATCCCCAGCGCCATGTAGCGGAGTAGAGGGTTCCAGCCGAAGTCGCCGGTTTCGGTCCACGTAAGCCGGGTGCGTCCCGCGTCCGCCGGCTCGAGGTCCACGTGGCCTCGGACGCGAAGGGAGCCGCCCTCGATCTCCACCTCGTACTCCACCGAGCGATTCCGCTCCAAGCCGGTGATCCTGAGACGTCCCTGACCCAGTCCGGGGTCGTCCCACGCGCGCTCGGCGCCCACCCCCGCTGCGCCGGACTCCACGACCCCGCTCGCGTCGGTCCAATCCATCCACCCGTCCCACTCCCGCAGGTCTCCCACCACCAGGAACACTTCTTGCGCTTCAACGCTTAGGAGAGTTGACCGCGACGCCGTCCAAGTTCCCGGAAGGAATACACTTACGACCAAAAACAGGATCAGCACGGCTGCGATAGCTGCAACGATGGCCCATGCCATCCGCAAGACAGGTCTCAGCGGGTCACCGGATGGGGTCACAGAAAGGGCTCCTCCGACCCTACGGCGATCCGAACCGTGACATCGCGGTTACAGTGATCGCAGCACAGCGTATGAGGACTTTTCAGACGACTACCGGCCGTTACGCGCAGGGCCTTTCCGCAGTTCGGGCAGGCCGCGTCCAGGCGTACGACACTATGTCGATGGGCCCACTGGCGATGGGTCGCGAAAAGGCCGCCCACGAGCGCGCCCACGCCCCAGGGCGCGTGTGGCGGCACCAAGAACGCGAGCGGCGTAACGACCGCGGTGCCGAAAAGCGCCAGGGCGGTGCGCAGCGATCGCACCCGGGTCGGCCGTGCCCGAATGGCCAGCGTCGCGGCGGTCGGGCGCTGTCCGAACACGGTGGCGCGGGCTTCTACCAGTTGCTCGTCGAGGGTGGCGTCTGGAGTCACGTGGGGGGAGGGGACGAGGGCTCGTTGCGCACCACTATCGCAACAACCCGGCGAGGCCGGAAGAGGGAGGCGGCTTGACGATGTCCGCGGCGGAGCAGGTCAAGGACGTCTCGCTCAGCCGGGATCTGAGCGAGTTCCTGATCGAGCTCTCGATTTCCGTGCATCGCTACGCCATCTATCCGCGGACGCATCCGTCTCTGGCCTCGGCGGCATCCGATCTGAGCGCACGCTTGCTTCAGCTTCTGAGAGGCCGGGAGTCGATCGCCCTCGGCGTCGCGCAGGATCAGCTCGTGATCGACGGGATCGCCACCGACCGCAAGAACCCGGTTCTCATCGACCTGGCTCGCAGACTCCACGGGCATCAACTGGGCGCGTTGACGTTCTCGCGAGGCTTCGACCAAGCGTCGGTTCAAGGCTTGTTGGAGGCGCTTGCGGTGGAACAGGACCCCGAGGCGGCTCCGATCGGGTTGCTACCCGACCGCGAGCGGCCTTCCTGGCCGGGCATCCGTCTGGCGCCTGTCGGCTACGAAGACCTGGAGATCGAGGACGACGCGGATGCCGCCGGGAACCGAAGCGCTTTGGCGCTCTGGATCGGACTGGCTCGCGCCGCCGTGGCCGACAGCCAGGAAGACGAGGACGATCGCGTCCCCGACGCCGACGAAGTCGCTAAGAGTATACGGGACGTTAATCGAGATCGAGCCTACGACCAGGTCATCATCGGATATCTGCTCCAACTGTCCGACGAGTTGGGCCGAGGCGACGACGGACACGACGCGGTCCGCCACAACGTGTCGCGGCTGGTGGAGAAGCTCGACAAGACGACCTTGGCTCGAATCCTCGAGATGGGCGGTGACCTCGAGGCTCGGCGGCAGTTCCTGAAGAGCGCATTGAAGAGCCTCCCGTCGGTGGCGGTCATTCGGCTGCTGGATGGAGCGGCGGATGCGTCAGGCGCGACGATCTCGCGGTCCCTGACGATGTTGCTCACCAAGCTGGCACGCCACGCCGACGCGGAGGACGCCGTCAGGGCCACCGAAGGCGGTGTGCACCTCTCCGAGCACGTCGATCGCATGCTCCACAACTGGGAGCTAGATGATCCCAATCCGGACCAGTACACCCAAGTGCTCCAAGAGCTGTCCAGGTTGCGGGGAGGGGAAGGCGCCGACGTGGTGGGACCGGCCGTATCCTTGATTCAGATGTCCATCGAGGTGGACCGCTACGGAGAGTCCGTCGAGAAAGGGCTGGTGGATCTGGTAGAGGCCGGTGCGCTCCCGAAAATCGCCCCGATCATCATGGATGCGGTGGATTCGGAGGCGGCGGGCCGTATGCGAGAGCGTCTGTCCGACCCGGCGATCATCATCAACCTGGCGGATCGGGCCGATGTCGATCCGGCCTCGCTGGAGCTGCTCACCGGGTTCGTGGACCCGCAGGTGGCTGCGGCTTCGCTGGTGGAGCTGGTGCTCGAGGCCGAAGCCGAGGGCGTCCGTACCAAGGCACTCAATCGTCTCGTCGAGCTCCGCGATCACCTCGGAGACGAGCTGGCGATGCTCCTGGAATCCGAGGTGCCGGACGTGATCCGGGCCGGCATGGAGATCGTACGGCAGACGGGACGTAAGCCCCAGAGGTTCGCTCCGACGGACTTCCTCGGACACCCCGACTCCGGCGTACGCCGGGTAGCCTTGGGTCTCGCTCTCGAAGAGCCGGAGACCCGCTTGGTGGCCCTCGCAGAAGCGCTGAGGGGCGGGGACCACGCCTTGCAGGGCACCGCGCTGGAGATGATCGCCGCGGACCCGCCCGCCACCCTGATTCCCATCGTGGTGGACCAACTTTTGCGGAAGCCGGACGTGCCTCCCTGGTTGACGAGGATGGCGGTACACACGCTGTCCATGTCCGACTCTGACATGGCTCGCCGCGGCTTGCTGGACCTGGTGGTTGCCCGCCGAACCTGGCTCGGTCGGCCCAAGATCGCTCGCGGGACCCGTTCCGTACTAGAAGCACTCGAAGCATTGACACGTTTCCAACATGATCCCGAGGTGGCCGGCGTGCTCAAGGTTGCGCTGAAATCGCGGGACGAGTCCGTCCGTCGCGCGGCCGGAGTGAGGTCGAAGCCTTGAGCCGTTCTCCGTTGGTGGCCCGTTTCCTGACCGCGATGGCACAGGCCGTCTCCACCCGCGCCCTGTATCACGCCGAACATCCGGCCGTGCTCAAGGCGCGCGACACTGCCTACGAGGCGTTGCTCCGCCTTCAGGAGGCCGATTCTCAGCCGGTCATTACGCTCCTCGGGGACGAGATCATCTACGAGCGCCGGCCCTTGAGGGAACTCAAGCGGTGGGATTGGGCCGGGCGCCTCTCCGAAGTGGGCATCGAGCGGCTCGAATTCAAGCGGTCCGTTGCGCTCGACGAGTTCGAGCGGTTCCTCGACGACCTCTATCGTCGTCTGACGGCGCAGGACCTCACGGCCGACGCGAGGACGTCAGCCGACACGCCGATCCGCTACGGCGCCGTAGGGATGAAGGGTGGAGCGGAGCAGGAGGATCGAGGTGACGGCGATCGGCTCGCCACCTTGGACCTGGGATTCCAGGAGGAAGCTCAAGCGGTCCGGTGGCTGCACGAGGAAGTGCAGCTCGGGTCCAACCTGGACATCATGGAGGCGGATGCGATCGTGCGATCGTTGTCGGTGGCGCTCCATGCAAATACCGAGGCGACGCTGCCTCTGCTCATGCTCCGGGAGTTCGACGAGTACACGACGACGCACGCCATCAATGTCTCGATCCTCGCCATGGGATTGGCCGAGGAACTCGGCCTGGGGTCGAAGGCGGTGCGCCTCGTGGGCATCTCCGGACTGCTGCACGACATCGGGAAGGTCAAAATTCCGGAGGAGATTCTCAACAAACCCGGCAAGCTCACCGATGCCGAACGAGGCGTGATGGAAGCCCACCCGGTGGAAGGGGCGAGGTTACTCATCGAGCGAGAGGGCACGTTGGACCTCGCGGCCGTGGTGGCCTACGAACACCACGTGCGCGCCGACGGTGGCGGGTACCCCAAGCGAACCTACACGAGGGCCTGCCACCCGGTCAGCGACCTGGTCCACATCTGTGACATCTACGACGCGCTACGCACCCATCGGCCGTATCGCGCCGCCTGGGAGCACACTCGCGTGCTGGACTACATGAACGAGCGTGCGGGCGAGGAGCTCGACGCGGACCTCGTACGGACGTTTTCCAAGATGATGGACGCACGAGAAACCCGTGCGTTCGCCCTGCAAGCGCTGAACGAGAACGGGATCGAATCGGTGGCCGACGAAGTGGGTCGACCCGGCGGAGAACCCCCCCACTCCGATGCGGACGAAGCCGACCCGTCGGACGTGCCGGCGCCGGTCGCGGGCGGTTCGGCCGAATAGGGAACCACACCGAACATCTCGTCCGCGTTGGCCGGGGGCGGCGTCCCGCGGTCCTATCCGACGTTCGCTCGCCGGCCTTCCGCGAAGCGATAGAGCCGCTCGCCGGCGGCCTCGAGCGTCTGGACTCGCTTGCAGAACGCGAATCTGACGAGTGAGCGCCCTCGATCGGGGTCGCTGAAAAAGGAGGATCCGGGCACCGGCACGACACCCGCCTCGCGTGCCAGCTCCAGGCAAAACGCCGTGTCGTCCAGGTCACTGATCCCGGAGAAGTCCGCCAGCACGTAGTACGCTCCCGCGGGCCGGGAGCAGGCGAATCCGGCCCGGTCGAGCGCATCGATCATGACGTCGCGACGGCGCCGGTACGACGTGCGTAGGTTCTCGTAGTAGTCGCGGCCGAGTGACTCCAACCCCACCGCTCCCGCCTCCTGCAGGGGAGCGGCGGTGCCGACGGTCAAATAGTCGTGCACCTTCCTTATGGCCAGCGTGAGGTCCGGAGGCGCAACCACACTCCCCAGCCGCCACCCGGTGACGGCGAAGGTCTTGGACAGCCCGCTGATCGTAACGGTGCGGTTGCGCATGCCCTCCAGGGTCGCCAGTGGGACGTGCGTGCCGTCGTACACGATGTGCTCGTAGATCTCGTCTGTAATCACCAGGAGGTCGTGCTCCCGGGCGACCTGCGCCACGCATTCGAGCTCGTCGGCGGTGAACACCTTGCCGGTCGGATTGTTGGGCGTGTTGATCAGTATCGCCCGCGTACGATCCGACACCGCGGACGCCAGGCGGTCGGGATCGAGTGGAAAATCCGGAGGCGCCAGGGGCACCATGACCGGTGTGGCCCCTACGAGCAGGGCATCGGGAGCGTAGTTCTCGTAGAACGGCTCGAAGACGATGACTTCGTCGCCGGGGTTCACGAGCGCGACCATCGCTGCGGCCACCGCCTCGGTGGCTCCGCACGTGATCGTGATTTCCCCATCGGGGTCCACGTCCATCCCGTAGAAGTCCGCGTAGTGGCCCGCTACGGCCCTGCGGAGTCGCGGGCTTCCCCACGTGACGGCGTACTGGTTCACGTCGTTCCGGATCGCGGCGCAGGCCGCGTCCTTCAACACCTCCGGAGCCGGGAAGTCGGGAAATCCCTGGGCGAGGTTGATGGCCCCCTGGTCGAGAGCCACGCGCGTCATTTCGCGAATCACCGATTCGGTCAGGCCCTGGGTGCGCTGCGCGGTCCTACGACGAACGGAGTTTTCGGACATGTCGGGAGAGCGGGAGGGGGTGTGCTGGGACGGCGACGAGCGGAGACTCTACATGCTGCCCTTGCGGTACACCATGACCGGTACGGTCCGCAGCATGATGCGCACGTCTTCGAGCGCCGAACGGCGCTCCAGGTACTCCAGGTCGAGATCCACCTTGCGCTGCACGTCTTCCATCGTTTGGTCGTACGCCTGGTTGACCTGGGCCCAGCCGGTGATGCCCGGCAACACGGCCTGGCGATGGCCGTACCCGTCGACCCGCTTCCTGAGCTGAACGAAAATGCCCGGCTGCTCGGGGCGCGGCCCGACCAGATTCATGTCGCCCTTGAGCACGTTGAAGAGCTGGGGAAGCTCGTCCAAGCGGTACTTCCGGAGGATCTTTCCGATCCGCGTAATGCGGGGGTCGTCGGGTGACGACCACACCTGGGGCTCCCCCGTGGCCGGACGCATCGTCCGGAACTTGTAGATCCAGAAAATCCGTCCACCGAAGTCGAACGTACGCCTCGAGACGTTGAGGCCCCGGACGGGCAGCCGATCTCCGTCGCTCGCCCTTCTGTCCAGGCCCACCCTGGGCTGCACGAAGATGATCGGCCCCGGAGACGACAGCTTCACCAGGACGGCGATCACCAACATGAAGGGAGCCGTGAGGACGATTCCGACGCTGGCCGCGACAACGTTGACCGCGCGTCGACCTCGGTCGGTCCACACTCGACGCTCGCGTTCCCGGCGCCGTTCGGATTGCGTGGGCGCGGGACGGACGATGCTCGGCTTGCGACCGCCTTCGTACGGGACGGCGTACCGCGGCTGCGAGCGGCGGGGCGGTAGCGGCCTTAGAAGTACGGTCATCACGGGTGGCGGCGGGCGATAGAGGAGCAGGAAAAAGCGGCGCGGCGCTCCCTGGGACCGGGAAGCCGGCTCGTCAATGTCCTGCGCGAAAAAGCTCGTGCGGAAAGGCCACGCTTGTCAAGTAACGAACCGGCACGTGCTTATCGACGTGCCGTGGCCGCGCATCCTCTCGGGGCGGATAACCTGTCGTCGGGTCAGGACATGGCCCGGACGGCGCGGCGCCCCTACCATGGTCCGTCGCGTCGCCCTCCTCAACCTCGGCTGGAAAGTTCTGTCTGACTCCCTGATCTCGCTGCTCCTGCTCTTCCTGGTGGGCACGATTGCAGGAACGGTCAACGTTCTGGCAGGCGGCGGGTCCATGCTGACGCTTCCGACGCTCATCTTCCTGGGGCTTCCTCCCACCGTGGCCAACGGGACCAACCGCGTCGCGATCCTGGTTCAGAACGTCGGCGCCATCAGTGCGTTCCATCGGCACGGGTTGATCAGGTGGCGATGGCTTTGGACGGCGGCCCTGCCGGCGTGCGTCGGTGCGGTGATCGGCGCCTGGTTGGCAACGCGCATCGGAGACGACGCCTTCCAGACGGCGCTTGCGGTTGCCATGCTCGCCGTGGCGCTTTGGACCATCCTGGGTCCCGGCCCGGATGCCGGTTCAGCCACCGACCTCGACGCGAAAGAGTTTCCCTTGGGACGTCCGGGGTTGGTGCTGGCCTTCGTCGGCGTGGGCCTGTACGGTGGCTTCGTTCAGGTCGGCGTGGGGCTTTTGGTTCTGGCGGTGGCTGCGACGGCCGGCCTCGACCTCGTGCGAGGAAACGCGCTCAAGGTGTTGGTCGCGTTCGTGTTCAACCTTCCCGCGATCGCGATCTACGCGGCCAACGGCATGGTGGACTGGCGGTTGGGCGCGGCACTCGGGGTGGGGAACCTGACCGGGGCGTTGTTGGGGGTGCGTCTGACCGTGCTCAAGGGTCAGGTGTGGATCAAAAGGGTGGTCACGGTCGTCGTCGTACTGTTGGCGATCCGCCTGCTAATCCCCTGAGCAAAAAAAAAAGAGGGCCGGCCCGCAGGCCGGCCCCCCGGGCGTTCAGAATACCCTGACGCCGAACACCAACGCGGTGCCCAACACGATTCCGTACCGGAGAAGACCGGATAGCAACGGATTGCCATTGTCTTCGGGCAGGTACAGCTCGTCTCCGGCCCGCAGATTCATCTGGTCCAGCGTCGAGCCACCGTTGATCGCGACCTGCAATGTCTCGCCTTCCCAAATGGTCTCTTCGCCCCGGCGAATCTCCATGTCGTTCAGCTCGGCGTTCTCGGCCAGCCCGCCGGCGCTCATCAGCGCTTCGCCGATCAGCATTTTGGCAGGGAACATATAGAATCCCTGCGCGCCCACGGCTCCCAAGACCCGGAGGCGAATCAGCGACTCGGCCTCGATGACAGGATCGCGGAAGTAGCGGCCCAGCTCCTTGATCATGTGCGACTGGAGCTCCGATCGTAGCACCCCTCGCAGGCCGATCTCGCCGATTTGAGGCACACTGACAAGAGGACCCCGCTCCACCGGCAGCGTGTCGGGCTCGATCCATTCCCCTTCGATGAGGAGAACGATACGGTCGCCCATACGAAAGTCGCCCTCTTCGAGGCGTGCTTCGATAAGCATCAGCTCGCGTTCCGCGCGGGTGCGGGTCTCTTCGCTGTACCCGGTCGACCGGCTCACGCTGCGGTAGTGGTCGAGCAACTCGTGAAGCTCGTCGCGCGTCATCTCGAGGCGGCCCACTTCCTGACTCACGGACTGGGCCGAGATCGTGGGTGGCAGCAGCAGCGCCGCGGCCGATAGGACGACGAGTCGGGATAGGTAGTTCATCGTACGGACCTTCGCTCGGTTACAAGCGGGAGCGGGAAACTCATTCGTCTGCGGCGCGAAGCGCGGGGGTGCGGCTGCCGACCGCTTCCTCACGGCCGGTGCCGTACCCGGGCAGGTAGGACGAGTAGTAACGGTAGATGCCCTCGGGCTGAACGTCGTTCAGAATCGCACCGAGGATACGGATGGGCAGACGGGCCAGCGGCGCGAGCCGGGCCAACGTCAGCTCCTTGTTGGTCGTGCCGGTCCGGAGGACCATGACCAGATGGCCGCTCAGCGTGCCCAGCAGGAACGCGTCGCTTCCGGCGCCCAGCGGCGGGCTGTCCACCAGGATCACGCTGTACTGCGTCCTGAGGTCTGCAAAGAGTTCCCTCATCTCTGCGGATCCCAGCAGCTCTGGCGCGTGGGTCAAACGGGAGCCGGAGCTGATCAGGTTCAGCGCCTCGTACTCGGTTTCCTGGATGATCTCCGAGCGCGTGGCCTGTCCGGCCAGGTAGTCGGTGAGACCCGGCTTGCGGTGGCGTCCGAGCAGTTGGTGGATGTCACCGCGGCGCGCGTCTCCGTCGATGATGAGCGTGCGCCGGCCCAGCTCGGCGAACGCGACGCCGAGGTTGGCCGTGATCAGCGATTTTCCGTCGCCGCTTCCGGGGCTCGTGATGGTCAGCAGCAGGGGACCCGGACCCGCCTGGCCGTAGGCGTAGAGCAGATTGAGTCGTAACTCCCGGAATGCCTCTACGACCTGCTCGGTGTTCTCGTCTCCGCGCTTGCCTTCCAGGTGCTTGATCGGCGGGACCGATCCCAGGATCGGCAGGCCGATCTCCGACGTGACCTGCTCCGGATACTGCACCCGCGGATCGATGCGATCCAGCAGGATGGCGCCGAACAGTCCGACCAGCAGACCCCCGATGAGCGCCATCGCGACGGTGCGCAGACGCGTGTCGGGAAGGGGGAACTGCGGAATGTCGGCCCTGGAGAAGATGCGGACGTCCGGGATGGTGCTGGCCGCTGCCAGCCGCTCCACTTCCAGCCGCTCGCTGATCTCCGTGTAGAGGTTGTTGGCGGCTTCGGCCTCCCGGGCCAGACGGGCTTCTTCGGCCGTACGGGCGGGCACTTCTTCCAACTGGCCCGCGGTGCTCCGCACCTCTACGTCGAGCTGTGAGGACTCGGCGGCCAGGCTCTCGAGAATGGTCTGCGCGAGGGTCGGAATGGTTTGGGTCTTGAGCGTCTGCACCTTCTCCAACGTGTCCAGCACGGCCGGGTGTTCGTCCGTATAGCGATAGCGGAGCTGGCGGAGGCTGGCGTTCGACTCCGTGAGCTCGATCATCGCCGCCCTGAGCTGGGTGGAGTTCTGCACCGAGGGTATGAGCTCGAGCCTCTCGACGACCGGCCCGTCGGGTCCGGACAGCGCGGCCCGGATCTTGGCCGCGTCTTCCGCAATCGCCTGGATGCGGAGCTGCTTCTCGAAGTACTGCTGGAGGACCGGATTGGTGGGGATCACCATGTCTCCCACCATCGTCGGACGGTCCGAAGGCAAGGTGATGGTCCGGATCCGGAAGTTCTCCAGCGCGATGTCCGCGTGCCGGAGGTTCTGATGTGCATCCGAAGCCTGTTGGGTCAGGATGCTCACCAGGTCGTCCGCGCGCTGACGCTTGAGCTGGATGGCCTGCCGGGTGTGCTCATCCGCGATGGAATTGACCACGGCGGTGATCCGACGCGGGTCCTTTCCTTTCAGCTTGATGTGCAAAAAGTTGGCGGTGGTCATGTCGGCGGAGAGGTCCTCGGCGAGTTGCTTGGCCGCCTCTCCGGGAGAGAGCACCGTGAAATCGATGGTCCTTCCCGGCGTGAGCGAGCCCCGGGCCGGACGCCAGAGGAACCCGACTCCGCGTCCCACGGAGTCACCTACGACGCCGGTCTCGACGATCTCGCCGTTCTTGGTGGCCAGCGTGTAGCCCTCGCCCTCGGAGTCGACCGTGACTCGGAACGTGCCCGGCCACGGATCGTCGGTGATCCGGAAGCCCGCCAGCACCGTCTCGTCCTCCTGGGCCTCCGGGACGATGAAGAGTCGCTGCTCGTGTACGACCGGAATGAGCACAGGGGGCGACGCCAAGAGGTCGAGCCAAGCGTACTCCTGCAGCAATTCCGCAGACCGGATGGGGCCGGAGCGCCGATCGGTCGGCGTCTCCACCCACAGCGTGGCCCGCGATTCGTACTGCGGCGCGGTCAAGAACCAACCGGCGGCTGCGGCGATGGCGCCGATGAGCACGGAGATCGCGACCAGCCACTTCTGACGTCCGATGGCAGAGAGCTGCCGCCGCCAAGAAAAGCCTTCGTCGTCCGGTCCGTACGGATCCGACGCGGGTCCCATGGACCAGGGAATGCTGCCCTGAGGCGCGAGGTCGAGGGGTTCCGCCCGCTGGATCGCGGGGAGGGACTCATTCATGTATGGGTCGTCCGATTCAGGTGACGTCTAACGTTGACCAACCGCCCAGTCACGAGTGCCCAACCCGGCTCCCCCCGCGACCGGGTCCTGACTCGTTATCCGAAGCACTCAAGATATTATTGCAACAGCGGGGCCGCGATTGCCGAGGCCCGCTCCATAACCTGGCACATCAATCGTTCGCAGGCTATGCGCACCGCCCACAGCCCCGGCTGGCAAGCCGTGCCCGAACCCGATCTGTTGCTCGCCTGCGGCACAGTTGTTGCCGATGCTCTGCAGCCCCGAGCGCGAGTGGACAGACCGTGCCTCGGGCATCGCTACACGACGCGGCGCGAACAGTTTCACCCATAGATTTACATGCCCCCAAAGTCGACCTCAGCCTGCAAGTGAGCAGCGTCATCTCACTTGGCTGACCCGGTCGGCGGCGTATCACGGAAAAAATGTCGAACAGCTTTACTTCTGGTGCAGCCACGGCCGACCGTCCCGTCACCGCATCGACGCGGGACCAGCAGCCTGATCCCCTCGTCGACGCCACCGCCCGGAGCACGATCTCCGTGCTCGTGGTGGATGACGAACACACGTTGAGAGAGAGTTGCGGAAACCTCCTCCGTTCGGAGGGATTCGAGGTGGAAGTCTGCGGACGCGGAGACGAGGCGTTGGACCTCCTGGAGCGACGCGAGTACGACCTCCTCCTCCTGGATCTCTATATGTCGCAGGTGCCCGGGATGGAGCTGCTCAAGGCGGCCTTGCGGTCCAACCCCGACGCGGTCGTCATTGTCATGACCGGGAATCCATCCGTGGAGTCCAGCATCGAGGCGCTTCGCGCCGGCGCGTGGGACTACATTCCCAAGCCGTTCTCGGCGACGCACCTGCAGTTGCTCATGGGCCGAGCCGCCCACGCGGTGGTCGTGGCCCGGGAAAGCCGAGAGCGCCGAGGCATGGATGTGGATGTGTCACCCGGCGACACCGACCGTGGCGCCTTGCTGGGTGTATCGCGCGCGTTCCAGGAAGTGGTCGAGCTGGCCCGCAAAGTGGCCGGCACGGACGCGTCGGTCTTCATCACGGGCGAGAGCGGTTCCGGAAAGGAAGTCATCGCCCAGTACATTCATGCCCACAGCAGGCGGACCAGCCGGGAGCTCATTCCCATCAACTGCGCAGCTCTTCCGGAGCCTCTCCTGGAGAGTGAGATGTTCGGGCATGTGCAGGGTGCGTTCACGGGAGCGTCTCGCGAAAAGATGGGACTCCTGGAGGCCGCGAACGGCGGCACGCTCTTTCTGGACGAGCTGACGGAGATGCCGCAGTCGATCCAGGCCAAGCTGCTGAGGGTCATCCAGGACGGTGTGGTCCGGCGGCTGGGCAGCACGTCGGTGAACGCGGTCGTAAACGTCCGCTTTCTGGCCGGCACCAACGAAGATCCCATGCAGGCCGTCAACAGCGGAAAGCTCCGTCGAGATCTGTACTACCGGCTGCGGGTCGTGCCCATTCACATTCCGCCGCTCCGGGAGCGGCCGGAAGACATTCCCGCGCTGGCGGAGCATTTCCTGAAATCGTTCTGGGGCCAGCACCGTGGCGAGAACGAAGAGATGCCCCGGCTCAGCGAGCCGGCCATCGACGCGCTGCTATCGTGTCCTTGGCGCGGGAACGTGCGGGAGCTCAGGAACGTGATGGAGCACGCCGTGGTGCTACTGAGCCCGGGAGGCGAAGTGCAGGCGGAGGACATCCCGTTCATCGACCGCGACGGCATCGGAGCCGCCGCTCAAGGTTCGATCCTGAGCGAGATTCCCATGGAGAACGACTACCACAGCGCACGTGATCGTGTGCTGGCGGAGTTCGAAAAAGGATACCTGCAGCGGGTCGTGCGCACCGCCAAGGGCAACATGTCCGACGCGGCCCGCATCGCCGGCGTGGACCGGACGACGCTCTACCGACTGATGCAGAAGCACGGCTTGGATCGCCACAACCTCCTGACCGGTTCTTCCTGACCTCGGGAGAGGCCGCCTACGAAAACCGTGAGGTTCCGACCTGTGGTGGCGGGGCCCGCACAGGCGTGGCGCCCGTCCCACACCCTCGTGGGAAGTGCGCCCCCGAAAGTCCAGGCATCATGGGCGAATTCCGTCGGCCGACCGAGTCGCACGTGGCTTGCAACGAGGGCGAGGTGCGCCATCGGCATCTGGGCCATCGCTGACCGGTTGCCCGCCGATTCCCCCCCCGGTTGCAGAAACTTGCGAGTAGTGAGAAATGCGTTCTCTAGACGCCACACTTGAACAGGTGCGACGAAAGCCCCACCGGGCCCGGTTGCCGGTGCAAAGGGCGGCCCGCGAAGTCGAAGAGCTATGGCACCCGACCCGTGCAGCGGCCGGGACGGCGTTGCCCACCCGAGGCGAGCAGGCGCGGAGGATTCTCAACGTGTTCGCCGCGTCCATCCTGCTCATTTTGAGCGCGCCCATCATGCTCGTCGTTGCGGCGGCCGTGAAGCTGTCGTCGCCCGGTCCCGTGTTCTACGTGCAGTCGCGTGTGGGCCTGGATCGCAGGGAAGGCCGGGAGCGCCGCAGGTCTCGGTCCCGCAAGCGGGGCGGTAAGGCCAGCGACCGTAGAGACGACGACACCGGCGGTCGCGTGTTCCGCATCTATAAGTTCCGCACCATGCGGGTCGAGGAAAACGCGTCCCAGGTGTGGGCCACGGAGGACGACCCGCGCATCACCGGAATCGGAAAGGTCCTCCGCAAGTACCGGCTGGACGAGTTGCCCCAGCTCATCAACGTCCTCAAGGGCGACATGAACCTGGTGGGTCCGAGGCCGGAGCAGCCCGCCATCTTTTCGGAGCTGCGGGAGCAGGTCGATCAGTATCCCAAGCGGCAGAAGGTCCTACCCGGGATCACCGGTTGGGCGCAGATCAACCATTCCTACGATCAGAGCATCGAAGACGTCCGAAAGAAGGTCCACCTGGATCTCGAATACCTGCACGAACGGTCCCCGCTGAAGGATCTCTGGATCATGATCAAGACCGTGCCGGTGATGATCTTCAAACGGGGCGCCATGTGAGCGCAGGCGTCCCGTCCGGCGTCCGGGGTCGTCCCCCCTCCGGTGCCTTGACGGACCGCGCAGAGGACATCGACCTTGCGCGGCACTCTTCCGTCCCGCCGGAGCCGATGCCACGCGTTCTCGTCATCACCAACCGCCTCCCATATCCGCTGGACGACGGCTGGAAGCTGCGAGCCTACCATGTGGTGCGGTCGCTGGCGGAAGGCGCGGACGTAACGCTGGCCACGTTTCACGACGGCGATCAGGCGGCTCTGGGCCAATTTCAGAGCTCGCTGCCCCGCTCGGTGGAAGTCGTGGCGGTTCCGCCGCCTCGGAGAAACTCGCCCCTGAGGCTTCTGTTGGGACTGATCACGCGGACGCCGATCTACGTGTGGAACGAGCGTTCGCCGGAGATGACTCGGGCAATTCGCAAGCTGGTCGAAGAGCGGAGCTTCGACGCCGGCGTGGTCGAGCTCGCCCACCTCTATCCCTACCTGAACGAGCTGCCGCATTCGGCCACGAAGGTGATCGACACCCACAACATCGATTCCCTGGTTCTCGATCGGTATGCCGACAACCTGGCCTGGGGCCCGAAGCGTTTCTACGCTCGGATGACGGCGCGGAAGTTGGCCGGCAACGAAGACCGCTTTTTCCGGGATGCCGACCTGGTTTGGGTGTGCTCCCAGCCCGAGGCCGATCGACTGGGCGTGACCTCACCGGACGCGAACGTAGACGTCGTTCCCAACGGAGTGGACGTGCGGGGAGTCGTTCCTGCCGAGCCCTGTCGAACGGGGTCCCGCATCGTTTTCTGCGGACACATGGGATATTACCCCAACGTGGACGCGGTCGAGTTCTTCTCGGAGGAGGTCATGCCGCTCGTACGGGCCCGAGTGCCCGATGCGGAGTTTTGGGTGGTGGGCCGGAGTCCCGCTCCTGCGGTCGTGGCCGCAGGTGAGCGCCATGACTGGGTGCACGTAACCGGCAGGGTCGACCGTGTGCAGCCGTACATGGAAGAGGCTGCCGTAGTGGTCGTTCCACTCCGGGTCGGAGGAGGGACTCGACTCAAAATCCTCGAGGGCCTGGCCCTCGCGAAGGGCCTGGTCAGCACCACGGTGGGAGCCGAGGGTCTGTCGGTTCAGGATGGAGAGCACCTGCTGATGGCCGACCGGCCCCGGGACTTCGCGGAGGCCGTCGTCCGACTGATCGACGACCGCGAGCTGGCGGAACGGCTGGGAAGAACCGGACGCAAGCAGATGGAGGACCTCTACGATTGGGGATCCATCGGCAGCAGAATCCGTGAGGGTGCAGGTCTTTCCTCCGATCGGGACGACTGAATCGGCTCCTCATTCGAGCCTTCGCGAGCAGAGGGCGCCAGGGGAGACTCGGCCCCTGTTCCCGACCGAGTGACCGGAACGCGAGCTCGGGTGTAGTCCACCTCGTGTGCCGCCGGCCCGACAGCGTCGTGAGTCCGGGCTCGGCACACCGGCAGCCGCCTTGGTTTCCTGGCTTCGACATTGCATCGTAGGAGCACTTATGGAGCCATCCACGTCCCTCCGCGCCACGCAGTTCCCGCCCCCTGGCGTAACGTCCGGACTTCCCGGGCGGCAGCGGCCGCCGGCCGCCGGGGGTTGGGACGGATATTGGAAGAACGCCTTGGTCGTGGTGGGTGTGATGTACGTGTTCATCACGCTGCGGGCACACGACCTGGTCCCGTTCGTGGGCAAGCTGCGTCCCTCGCTGCTCACCATGGTCGTGGGGCTCTTCCTGCTCTACACTCGCTCGGCGGCCCGAATCCGTCGGGTCGCCCTGCGCGATCCCAGCGTGCGCTGGACGCTGCTGTACGTGGGTTGGATCGCGCTCACGGTGCCGTTGGCGATCTGGCCCGGAGCCGCGTTCGAATGGTTTCGGGTGGCCCTCGTGGGCGCGACGGTACTCATTGCCTGTGCCTTCGTTCGTCCCAGTCGCGCCAACGCCTTCGGCCTGCAAAAGCTGATGGTTTGGGGAGGTGGGGCGGTGGCCGTCGCGGCCCTGGCCAAAGGCGATTACGAAGATGGCCGGCTGCTCATGGGCTATCTCTACGATCCCAATGATTTCGGATCGCTGCTCGGAGCCCTGCTCGTCCTGGGCGCGGGGCTCCTCCTGCGTGCCCGCGGGAAGACGCGCCTGATCACGCTGGCGTCTTTGGGTGCGATGGCGGTGGCCATGCTCGCCACCGGCTCACGCGGCGTGTTGGTCGGGTTCGGCATCGGGGTCATCGTCCTGACGATGGGTTACCGGGGCCGGCGTCTCGCCATGATCCTGGCGGTGTTGGTCGTGGGCGGAACCGTGGCCACCACGCAGGTGGACCAGGAGACGCGAGACCGGCTGCTTTCGGTGTTCGCACTCGAGAACGACTACAACTTCACCGAGTCCACCGGCCGCATGGCGATTTGGACGCGCGGGCTCGGATACATCAAGCAACGCCCGCTGTTCGGGGCAGGCGCCGGCGGGTTCCCCATGGCGGACGGGCATCACTTCGAGATGCTCGGCCAGCCGGGCAAGTGGCAGGCGGCACACAACACCTATGTGCAGGCAGGGGTCGAGATCGGAATTCCGGGTCTGATCATCCTCCTGGCCCTCTATTGGGTCGGAGCCAAGCGTGCGGCGCGATATTGGCGTCCGCGCTCGTACCTCAAGCCGTACGACGGGCACATGCCGGAGTTGTTGGGGGCGTTCGTCGCCTACGCGGTCTCCGCGTTCTTCCTGTCCCATGCATACATGGTCATCCAGTTTTTCGTCATCGGCGTGATTCTGGTGAACGACAAGAGCATGCAGCCGGTGCTGGCCGCACGGCGCGCACGTCGGCGTGGCGGGCGCACCATGGGTCATGCGGCGCACCTCCCGTGACGCTGGGTTCGATTCGCGTCGAGCAAGACCACGCTGCCGAGTTCCTCGCTGAGCTCCGGATAGCCTTTCTCATTTCGGCTGCCGAGGTGTTCGGCTCGGCGCGGCAGCTCGTGGGCACGGTGACGGGCCTCGATCGCCTGGGGGTGCCGACTCGGGTGGTGGTCACGCAGCGCCGCGGCCGGCCGGTTTCCAAGCTCTACCACCACCTCCGCGACCTGGGCGCCGACTGCCATCTCGCCGAAGAGGGCAGCGCCTTCGATCCCGGGCTGATCCGCACGGTCAGGCAACACCTGGAGCCGTGGCAGCCGCGTGTTCTGGAGACACACGGTTACAAGCCGCACGCGGTGGGATACGCCCTGCGCCGGATGGGCGCGCCCTGGGCCTGGGTGGGGCTGCTGCACGGCTTCACGTCCGAAAACGCCAAGGTCCGGATGTACCACCAACTCGGCGCCCGCCTCCTGCGTGGCGCGGATCGCATCGTCGTGATGTCCGACCAACAGCGAAGCCTGTTCGGGAAGGTCCAGGACAAGGTGCGGGTGGTGTACAACTCGGTGCTTCCCCTGCCGGAGAGCCAAGGGCCTGGCCCCGATCTGAAGGGTTTGCCGCGTCCGCGGCTGGGAGTGGTGGGCCGTCTGAGTCCGGAAAAAGGGGTGGATGTTTTTCTGGACGCCCTGGCCGAGCTGTCTGTGCGGGGATTCCGCTTCGGTGCCGCGGTGGCCGGTGACGGTCCGGAACGTGCCGGGCTGGAGCGACGCTGTGATGCCCTGGGCCTGAAGGGCAACGTCTCGTTCTTGGGTTCCGTTGCAGATATGAAGGCGTTCTACGATCAGATCGACCTGCTGGTCATTCCGTCGCGGTCGGAGGGACTTCCCAACGTCCTGCTCGAAGCATTGGACGAGGGGGTCCCCGTGGTGTCGACGCGCGTCGGCGCCGTGCCCGACGTGATGGACGGCCCGTCCTCCGGCTTCCTCGTCGAGGTCGGGGATGCGAAGGCGCTCGCGGACGTCATCGAGGCGGAGGAGTGGTCGGGAGACTGGCACAAAGAGCGGGAGCGAATCCTCCGTCGGTTTTCCAACGAAGAGAAGGTCCGGAACTACCTGCGCGTCTACCGGGAGGCCATGGGGTGGACTCCGGCCGGAGGCTCAGCATGAGCCAACCCGCGTTTTCGGAGGAACACCAGGCGCCGCTTCGCATCGAGATGGTGGCGCCTTCGCTGGCGGCGGGCGGCATGGAGGTTGTTATTCTCGACCTGGTCGAAGCGCTCGTCGCTCGAGGACACGACGTTGGCGTGACCTGCTTGGTGGACGAGGGCGCGCTCGCCGAGCGATTCCGCCAACGGGGGGTGCGGGTGGAGGTCGTGGAGACCCCCGGCACGCGCACGATCTTCTGGCCGGGGCGTCTCCGGGACTGGCTGCGATCGAGGCAGCCCGACGTCGTGCACACCCACTCCGGCGCTTGGCACAAGGGAGCCCGGGCCGCGCGCCTGGCGGGAGTGCCCGCCACGCTCCACACCGTTCACGGCATGGTGCCGCACATGGAGCCCTGGTTCGGCGCGGCCCTCAGGCGCCTGGCCGGGGAATGGACGGACCACGTCGTCGTGGTGTCCAGCCCGCTCACGGATTTTCTCACCGACGTCTGTGGTCTCAATCGCTCTCGCGTGTCGCACGTGGCAAACGGAATCGACACGGACCGCTTCCGTCCCGAACGCACCGATCCTCCGGATGTCTGGCCTCGCGGCGAGGCCGGGGTGACCATCGGCACGGTCGCCCGGTTGGCACCCGAAAAGAACCAAATGCTGCTGCTCGAGGGATTCGCGAGGATCGCCGGAGACCTGCCCCGAGCCCGGCTGGTGCTGATCGGTGAGGGACCCGAACGGGAACGGCTGGAGACCCGGGCCCGCGAGCTCGGACTGGAGTCTCGCGTGCATCTGCCCGGTTTTTCGCCCGAGACCGACAAGATCTATCCACAGTTCGACGTGTTTACGCTGACCTCCAACGTAGAGGGGACATCCATCTCCCTGCTGGAGGCCATGGCGTGCGGGTGTCCCATCGTCGCTACGGCAGTGGGCGGCAACCCCGAGATCCTGGAGTATGGAGACTGCGGCCTGCTGGTGCCGGCCCGCGATCCCGAAGCCCTGGGGAACGCGTTGATGGCTCTGGTGCAAGACCGTGGCATCAGAGATGACCTGGCCAGGCGCGCTCGGGAGCGTGCGGTCGGGGTCTACAGCAGGGAAGCGATGGCCGCCGCCTATGAGCGCCTCTACCGCACGGCGCTGGCGGGCCGCCGGTCGGTGGCCGCAGGGGTCGGGTAGCGAAATTGGACGGGGTGGCCGCAGGCGTCGTGTTCACCCGGATTCTGTTCTGGGTGGGGCTGGCGGGATTCGTTTGGGCGTTCGTCGGCTATCCGGCCGCGATGATCCTGTTGGCAAGGCTCAAGAAGGACGAGCCCGCCGCGCCTCCCCGGGAGGCGAGCCCTCCGGTGTCCGTTGTGCTCGCCGTCCGTAACGAGGCCGAGCGTCTCCCGGCAAGAGTCGAAAACCTCCTGGAGTCCGACTACGAACCCGACGATCTCGAAGTCGTCATCGTTTGCAACGGGTGTACGGATGGTTCGGAGGAGGTCGCGCACGCGCTGGCAGACGCCAACGCCCGCGTCCGGGCGTTCGTGAGCCCCGCCGACGAAGGGAAGCCCGGTGCACTCAACCTGGGGGTGGACAAGGCCACCGGCCCGGTCGTGGTGTTCGCCGATGCCCGCCAGCGTTTCCTGCCCGACACGATCACGCGGTTGGTGGATGTGCTGGCCGATCCGGAGGTGGGCGCCGCCTCCGGCCGCCTGATCATCCAGAAAGCCGACGACCCTGCGATCTCCGGCGTGCGGCGGTATTGGGAGCTCGAGACGGCACTGCGCACGGCCGAGAGCCAAACCGGCTCCGTCGTGGGGGTGACCGGCGCCGTCTACGCCATCGAACGGGATCTCTATCAGCCGTTGCCCCCGGAGACGGTGCTCGACGATGTGCTCGTGCCCATGCGGGTGTCGTTTCAGGGGAAGCACGTCAAGTACGTCACTTCGGCCGTCGCGATGGACACGCCCTCCGAGACTGGAAGCCGTGAGCTCCGACGCAAGGTACGTACGCTGGCCGGCAACCTTCAGCTCCTTCGGTTGGAGCCGCGGCTCAACCGGCCCTCGACCAACCCCCTGTTCTGGCGATTTCTCTCCCACAAGCTGATGCGCGTGGCCGCTCCCTGGTTCGGAGCCACCGCCGTGACGGCCGGCTTGCTCCTCCCCAACACGGTCGAGTGGTTGTTGGCCATGGCAATGGTGTTGGTGGTGGTGCTCGGCGTGGTCGGGACGGTGCTTCCCATCGGGGCGCTGGCCGTGCCTGCCGGGTTCGTGCTGCTCAACGCCGCAGCGCTCATGGCGTTCTTCCGGCAGCGGGAATCCAGTCACCGGCTGTGGGGCACCCCGGTCGCGTCCTCCGACGGGGCGGGTCCGGATGTGGGGCGGGGGAGTCGTCGCCTCGGCCGGTACTGGTCCATGGCGGGGTTGGCCTTGCTACTGGCATGCGGCTTGGTGCCCAGGATGTGGGATCTGGGCCGTTTGGGATTCTACGGCGACGAAGAGCTCACGGCCGCGGTGTCCCATTCCATCGCCACCACCGGCCAGGCCCAGGTCCCATCGGGAATGGGGTATCGCCGCGCGCTGCCGTACAACTGGGCCAATGCGCAGGTCCTCCGTTGGTCGGGCGTAAACGACGAGGCGTCGAATCGGTGGGTCTCGGCGGTGACCGGAGCCCTGACGCCGAGTGCGCTCTTCCTGGTGGGTCGGTGGTTCGTCGGTGGCCCCGCCGCCTTTGGCGCAGGGGTGCTGCTGTCCTTCTCCGAATGGCACCTTTCGTTTTCGCGCATGGCCCGCATGTACTCGCCGTTCCTGCTCTTTTTCGTCATTGCGTGCGGCACGCTTTGGCGGTGGGGACTCACGGGACGGCGTGTCTGGCTGCTCGTAGGCGTGGCCACCTCGCTGTTGGCCTCGACTCTCCACTTGTTTGGAGCCTTCGCTGCGGTCTTCCCGTTTCTGGCGGTGACGCTTCCCGGAGCTGCGGTCGTATCACCCATGCTGGGCATCCTGGTCGGCACGGCCTTGGCGGCTTTTGCGTGGGTGTACGATGCGTTCTACGTGTCCACGCCCTACCGTGAGTTCGTGTTCGAGCCGCTCGAGCTGCCCGGCGGCATTCCGGTAGACACGGGGGTTACGGTCGCCACCGCCCTGCCGCTGATCTGGGTGGCGTTTTTGGTCGCGTCGATCGTCGCATTGCTGTTGGCCGATCGGGAAGACCTGCCGGGAGGCGGCAACTGGTCGGGAAGGTTATGGCGCGCGGTGTTCGGAGCGTCCATCACCGCTGCGATCGTGTTGTTGGCACTGGGCCATCTTTGGGGCGCAGCCGTGCTGCTGGTGATGGCGATGCTCTACTTCCCCGGAGCAGGCATTCGCGTCGCCCAGGGACACAGAGGCCTGTGGTGCGGGCTCTTGATCGTCGCGGCGGGCTGGGCGGGTTGGAGCGTGTGGCACCAGGGACTCCGGGAGGGAATCCTGGCCGTCGTCCGGTTTCCGTTCCCGTATCCGCTCGTCGTGACCCGTAGCTTTCCCGTGGCCGGGATCCTTGCAGCGGGATTCGTCCTGTTCACGCTACTCGGCAGAATGCTGCCCGGCGACCGGGCTGCCAAGGCCGCGATTCTGGGTGCGCTGTTGCCGCTGACGGCCGTCGGTGTGAAAGCCGCGTACGCGCCGCTTCGGTACCTGTTCCCCGGGTACCCGTTCTTCCTGCTGTGCGCGGGGGCCGGCGGGGTGTTGCTGGCCAGAGAGATCTGGGTTCGCGCAGTCGGAACGAAACCGCCCGCCGTCCTGTGGCTGTTGTTCGGATTGGTGATCGGCGGCAGCGGTGTAGTCTCCGGACACGGGATTCCGCAGGCCGCCGAGATCGTCGGCCTCGACTACGGGGATCCGCTCGACATTCCGGTGCACATGTTCCCGACGCGTCCGGATCACGCGGGTGCGGGAGCCTTCGTGCGTTCGCGCCTGTCCGACTCCGATGTCGTCGTCGCGGAAGATCCGCTGGAGCAGCACTGGTACATCGGCCGGGTGGACTACTGGCTCCGCTCGCCGGCCGACGCCGGACCGTTCCTCTACAAGGGAGAAGAGGGCCAGCTACGCGACATCTACGTTGCGAGTCGGCTGCTCGAAGAGCCGCAGATGTTGCTGGATTCCGTACAGGCGTCCGGGCGCACATTGTGGGTGGTCACCTCCGCGGAGACCATCGACCGCCCGACGTACTATCTCACGGGCGACCAGCGGGAGTTCCTCGACGCCGTCATGCTGAACGGCGCGGAGGTATACCGGGGCCGCGACGGGGTGACGAACGTCTACTGCCTCAATTGTCCACGCCGCCTAGCCGAAAACGTCGGAGCAGATCCTTGAGCTCCGCGGCGGGGATGAGGCCGGTGCCGAGCACGATGGTCCAGTAGACCACGCCGAAGACCGGCACGCTGATCACCAGTCGCAGGATGTGGGACGTAAACGGGAGTGCCGCCAGCAGGGCGGCACCCGCCGCGACCAGTCCGATCGCGACCGACTTGAGGGCGGACGCCAAGGGCAGGGTTGCAGCCAAGCTCTGCTCGAGGTATCGCGACACCTGGAAGGCGCCCGCCAAACGGGCCGTCGCGATTCCGATCACATACGCCGTCACTGCGCCCAACATCATATCGACCGGCGTGAACAGGATCAGGCCCAGAACGCTGGCTACGAGTGCGAGCACGGCGGCGCGTAGCATGAAACCGGTGTCCCCGATGGCCCGAAGGATTCCATGGTCCACGATCCCGCTCAACGGAATCGTAAACAGCACGACGCGAAAGATGGGGATCGCGTCCTCGTAGGGGGCGCCGAACAGCGTCAAGATCAGCGCCGGAGCGAAGACCCAGGCCCACACGAACAGACCGGTCAGCGGAACCGTGAGTCGGTTGGTCACCGCCCTCCACGCCTCGCGCATTTCGCTGCGGTTGCCAGCCTTGTGGGCCGCCGAGGAACGGACGATCAGCACTTCGGCCACGGACTGCACCAACAGTCCGGCGATGGGAATCTGGAAGATGCCGTTGGCGTAGATGGCGAACACGTCCGGGGCGGAGCGAGCCCCGATGTAGAACTGGTGGGCCTTTTCCAAGCCGATTTGGCAAAGCACGGTCGCCCAGAAGGGCAGCGCGTATGCCAGGTGACCCCGGAGGCGGCCCCAGTCCCATCGGAAAGGCACCGGGCCGCGATGGGTGGCCAGCACGATGCCGAGCAAGGTGATCTGCATGAGCGGCACCGCCAACCCGGCCCAGGCGACGGGCTCCACGGCCCGGAACACTGCGCCGGCCGTGATCAACGCCGCACCCTTGAGGATCTCGCTGCCCGTCAGGATGCTGGCGGCCAACACGGGCCGCTGCTCCACAATCGGGATGTGGATCATCAGCTCCGCCGGCGTCGAGAGAAACACGATCAACGCGATCGCGGGCATGATCTCGGCGAGCGCCGGAGCGTTGAATCCCTGTGATATGGGATCCGCGAGCAGCAGGATCGTCAGCCCGCCGAGCAGTCCCATGACGGGAAGCACACAGGCGGTCTGAAGAAGGTAGGCGCGACCCCCGTCCTCTGCGCGGGGGACGAAATAGTAGACGGCAGCGGTCATGCCGAGCTGCAGGATCGGCTGCGCAGTCCCGACGATCAGGAAAACCAGCTTGTACAGGCCGTACTCGGTTTGGTCCAGCACGCGGACCAAAACGAGCGGGATTCCGATGCTGGCGATGAACCCGAACACGCGCGCCAGCGTGAGCAGCGAAGATTGGAACGCGATCGACGCGTCGCGACGCCCGACCGCGCGTACTGCCTTTCCGAGTCGCTTCACCCGGACTTCCGGTGTCCGTCTAGCGTGCGGTAAGAGCTGGATGCGGCGTTTAGATGCACGATGATCTCACCCACCAGGCCGAGCGCGAAAGCCTGGAGGCCGAGAACGACGAGCATCATTCCCAGGACGAACATCGGTCGGTTCGCCACGGGCGTGCCGCCGAACCGCTGCACGAGCATCACGGCCAGGATGATTCCCCCCAAGGTGGCGAACAGCGAACCTACCAGTCCGAAGAACCTCAGGGGCTTGCGGGTGAAGCGCGTGAGGAACGCGATGCCGATGAGATCCAAGACCCGACGTACGTAAATCCCCGGCGAGTAGATCTTGGTGCGGTGGTCTCGCTGGTCCTGTTCCACCTCCACCTCGACGACCCGAAAGCCCTCTCTGCTCGCGAGAAGCGGCAGAAATCGGAACGAGTCCCCGTAGAGCGGCACTTCCTCCAAGACGTGGCGCTGCATGACGCGGACGCCGGAGGCGATGTCACGGAAATGACCGCCCACCAACCATCCCAACAGGGTGTGGAACGTCTTGGCCTGTAGGCGGTTGATCCAACGGTCGCCTTCCCGCCTTCGTACGGCGGTGACCAGGTCCGCGCCCGCTCGGAGCTGCTCGATCAGCTTGACGATCTCCGTGGGCTTGATGCGCCGATAGGGCGGAAGCGTAATAAAGTAGCGTCCCCGGCTGGCCTCGGCCGCGGCCAGGAGCAGCGACGATTCTCCCACGTTTTGGCCCACGTAGAGCACCCGTATCGGCATCCCGTTCTTGGCTCGACCCTGAAGCGGCTCAGTGGCTTCGCGGCCCCACGGCTCGGAAACGAACAGGAACTCGGACGGGCATCCCGCTTCGGCCAGCGCGTCGGAAAACTCGTCGTACAGCTCTCCCAGCGGCTCGGGCCGTTCGCTGACGGGCACGATGACCGAGAAGATCGGCCCCTGCTCCGCTTCGGCGCGGGGCGCCAACGGCCGTGCGGGCAACGAAAGGTCCGTCTGGTACCTCACGTCAGCCCCTCACGCGCAACCGGTGTTCTCGTGGTCGAAGCGGGCCGGCGCTCGCGGATGGCCACTTCGCACAGGAGACCGAGCATCATCAGATAGGTGGCCAGCGCAAACCAGAGTAGGGAAGAGGTCGGGAGCACCAGAGCCCGAGCCGTGACCGGGTCGACATCGCCGCGGGCGATGCTGGAGCTGACCACGAACGCCAATCCGATTCCAACGGCTACTGAAGACACCAACGAAAACAGCCGGAAGGGCCGAAAGCGGAACGACCGAATCATGAGGATCGTCACCAGGTCCACGACGACTTTGCCCACCCGGGAAAGGCCGTACTTGGACGAGCCGAACCGTCGAGGGTGGTGACGCACCGGCACCTCGGAGATCCGCGCACCGCCGGTGCCGGCGGCTACCGCCGGAATGAAGCGGTGGAGATCGGAGTACAGTTGCATGCGCTCGAGCAGCTCCCGTCGGTATGCTTTGAGCGAGCAGCCGTTGTCACGAATCTTGACACCGGTCAGACCCAGAATGATACGGTTGGCGAACCAAGAAGGGATCTTGCGCGTAAGGAGCCGATCTTGGCGTTTGACACGATAACCCGCCACCAGGTCGAACCCCTCACGAAGACGATCCACCAGCTTCGGAATGTCCGCCGGGTCGTTTTGCAGATCGCCGTCCAGCGTCACGACGATCTCTCCAAGCGAGTGATCGAACCCCGCCTGCATGGCGGTCGACTGCCCGTAGCGGCGGGCCATACGGATACATCGGATCCGCGGATCTCGCTCCGTGAGATCGCGGATCCGGTCGGCCGTGCTGTCCGTGCTCCCGTCGTCCACGAACACGAGCTCCCATCCGAAGCGGTCGTCCAGTGCCTCACGGACCCGGTGCGACAACTCGGTGACGGATTCCTCCTCGTTGAGTACCGGAATGACGACGGAGAGCTCAGGAACCTGGGGCATGCGCCAAAATCCGAGCAATCATCATGCCCATAACATAGTCACGGGCTGGGCCTTTGGCGACGACCTTTGCGGGCTTGCTCGGCCGCTTGGCCGACGCCTTGCACCGCCGGGAGTCCGGCCCTCCGCGAACCCGCGAAAGCGCATCGGATTGGCCTGACGGGATCGGTTCGGAAGAGAGCGAAAGGGGCAGAACATCAAGGCGCCACGTTGGTTTTGGTACGCAATGGCCGGACTTTACACAGCGGTCGTTTTGTGGTTGACCCTCTCGCCCGGGGAGGTGGATCCGCGCTACTGGCTGAGCGGCTGTTTGATTTGCGGCGCGGTGGGGGTGGCCGATGCGCTCAAGAACGTGGCGTTCTTCGTTCCACTCGGCATCTTCCTGGCGTTGGCGTTGCCGGGGGCTTGGTGGTCGGTGCTTCCCGCTGCTGCGCTCTCGCTCGCGGTGGAAGCAGCGCAGTACTTCGTTCCCGGCCGAGACGCGTCCGCCGGTGACCTGCTGTTCAACTCCCTCGGGGCAGCGTTCGGCGTGCTCGCCGTGTGGACCGCCTCCTCCTGGGTCTATCCGATCGGTCGCACCGCGCGAGTCCTGGCGTTGGGCTGGGCGTTGCTCGTGTCCGGGTTGATCGCGGCGGAAGGATGGCTCCAGCACCTCTCCGTACCCGAGACCGCCGCCTCTCGGCAGTGGACGCCCGAGCCGGGAGACGGACCCGCGTACGCAGGCCGAGTCTTGGCTGCCCGGGTGGGGGGTGTCCCGCTGTCCGACGACGACGCCGACGACGCCCAACCCTCCGACTCAGGAGCGCTCGCCGAAGCCCTTGGTCGCGCCGATCCCATCCGCTTTACGCTCGTCGTCGGTCCCCACCAGCCCAACGAGGCGGCCATCCTCCGGGTTCAGGACCGGGCGCGCCAACGCCTTCTCCAGGTTGGAGCCGAGGGATGGGACATGACCGTCGGGATTCGCACCCGCTCCTCGGATCTACGGATCTTCGAGCATGATCAGCGTATCCGGGGAGCTCTGGCCGGCACGGCACCGGGTGACACGCTCGAAATCGAGATCCGCAGGAGCGGCGACGCGTTTTGTGCGTCCGTTGACGGCAAGGACGCCGGGTGCGCGGCGCCACCGACCGTCGGGAGAGGTTGGCGCCAGTTGGAGCCGCGCGCCGACCGAGTCCTGGGGAGACGCACGCTCGACCTGCTGTCGGTCCTGGTGCTGGCCTTGCCCCTCGGCTGGTGGTGGGCGGGGTGGCGATGGCAGACGGCTGCAGTGGGCCTGGTAGTGGGGGCCGCCGTCACGGTCCCGGCGTGGACCCCACTGGGGGGGACGCGGTGGTGGGAGTGGCTGGGGATGGGCTTGGGCCTCGCTCTGGGGCTTGCCCTCCGGGGCGCCTTCGGTTCGCGTCGAGCGTGATCGCCGCTCGCCTCCGGGACCTTCGCTACGAAGGGCTCGAGGGCATAGATCTTGAATGCTCCGGACCTTGGCTCATCTTTTTGGGGAAACGGCCCATCTACTTGGGGACATGGGCCCGTCGTGCACCCGGGGTCTACTGGCTTTTGTCGTAGTGACAGTCCCGCCTTCAACCCGCGGAGTTCAATGCGCTCCTATCTCGGCTCTCCCAGTCGCTCGTCCCTAGCCGCGGGATTCACTCTCCCGCTCCTTCTCATTCTCCTCAGCCTGTCGCCGGCGCCCGCCGTTGCGCAGAGCATCTCGTGGGGAAGCCTGAACGGTCAGATCGTGGACGAGCTCGGGGACCCGATCTCCGACGTGGAGATACGCATCGCAAACCGAGCGACCGGAGCCGTGCGATCGGTCGTGTCCACCCGGGGAGGTTCATTTCGTTTGGACGCGGTCACGCCGGGTGCCTACGAGCTGACCGCCGAGGCCGTGGGGTACCGGCCCAAGGTCGTGTTGAGCGTTCCCGTGCGAGCGGGCCGCATTACCCGGCTGGAGGTGCCCCTTCGTCCGGAGCGTCCGCCCGTGCTGGGTCGCGATACCGTCAGCTTCGTGAGCCCGGGCGGGTCCTGGATGGTTCCGGGAAGCGTCCACACGCTTGGAACTGCGGAGCTGGCCACCCTCCCGGATCAAGGTCGCAGGCTGGACGACGCGTTTCGCTATGTGACCGGGCTGAGCTCCGGCGCGGCCGGCGAGGGTCTGTCTGCGCGCCACACGGGCATCTTCCTGGACGGTCTGCCGCTCCGTGTGGCTCGCCATCCTACCGCTCCGGACAACCCCCATCTCTTCGGTGCGCTGACCCGATCCGGACTGTCACAGGCGGAGGTGCTGTTGGGCGACCCTGAGATCGAGTGGGCCCGCGCGGCCGGACCGTTGGTCTCGGCCTACACACGCTCCGCCGGAAGTCGTAGGGCGTTTCGCGTGTTCGGCGACTGGACCGGCGCCAGCCTGTGGAGCTCGTCCGAATCCGAAGACGGTCCGCCGGGCAACCACTCCTTCCGCGGCGGGTTCGTGGCCGATCTCCCGTCGGGTGACGACGGCCCCCGTCTCACGGTCGGTGGGGAGGCGCAGCGGCTGCAGTCGCCCCGTCCCGCTTTCGGGGTTCCGGCGCAGACGGTGGCCGGCCTCGATCTCGGGCCGTTCGGTGACGTTCACCTGCAGGAGACCACACGGGCCTCCGCCTTCGGCCGAGTGGACTGGAAGCTGAGTCGATCGAGCGCCCTCGCGGTGCGGGCCCAGTTCGGCACGGTGCTCGAGCCGGAAGGCCCGTTTTCCGCGGCGCCGTTGGTTCCCGGTCACCCGATGTCCTCCTGGGGGACGGACGTGACGCTCGGTGCCACCTACGCTACGGAGCTACAGAACCGCCTTCGAGTCGAGGTTCGCCTCGGCTTCGATCGGAGCGATCGGAAGTTCCGCGGTCCGAGCATCAGTGGCGTCGCCTACCCCTGGACCCAGTTCGTCTCCACCGGCCTGGCGCTGGGCACCCATCCCGTGTTTCCGGCGGACGTGACCTGGCAAACCGTGCACCTGGCTCCCGCCGTCTATCTCGACTATGACGAGCACCAGTTCAAGCTCGGCGCGTACGCGGGAATCCCGCAATACACGTATGACTACACATTCAACGGAGTGGCCGAGGTATTCACCACCGACGCCACATCGTTGACCGGCGGGCAAGGCATCTACACGCTGACCAACGGTGCATCCGATGCCCCCGAGTTCGAGATGCAGTCGTACGGTGTGTTCGTGGAAGACCTCTGGGACGTGCGCTCCGACTTTCGCGTTCAGGTGGGCGCTCGCTTCGACGTGGATCAACTGCCGGAAGGCTGGCGTCGCAGCGTATTGTGGGACTCGCTGAGCACGCAGCCTCGTCCGGAGTTCCCGGGAGAGCTCCAGGGCGTCAGCGGGCGAGCGGGCTTCGAGTGGGACGCGTCTCAGACCACCGTGGTCCGCGGCGCTGCAGGAATCCACTACGAACCCACCGATCCGGCCACGATCGCGAGCGTCCTCTACGAGGACGGAGACGTGAGGGTACGGCACGGCCGGAACGGCCTGCTGGTGTGGCCCGATATGGCGTCCGGGCCGGTAGACTTCTTCGGACCCCGCTACACCTTCCTGGGCGACGACTTCGAGAATCCGCGTGCCATGCGAGCGTCCCTCGGCGTTTCGCGGGCCTTGGCGGATGGTGTCACCGGACACGTTTGGGGTGTGTTCCGTCGCACGGAGTCACTGACCCGACGCGTCGACCTGAACCGTGACCCCGCACCCTCGGGCCTGGACCAATATGGACGGCCCGTATACGGCGATCTGTTCAAGCGTCAGTCCGTCGTCGCCGCCACGTGGCCCACCAATCGCCTGTTGACGAACTTCGAATACGTGCATGCCTTGGAGAGCGATGGCTGGTCGCAGTACTGGGGCGTGGGCGCGGCCCTGGAGCGTCGCAGTGGGAGTCCGCTCCGCTGGTTCGCCTCGTACACGTTCTCTCGCACCGAGGACAATCTGGTCGGCGCGTCCGCCGCCCATCCCGAGGCCCAGTTGAATCCGTTTGCGGGCACCGACCTCGCCGCCCGTTGGGCGGAGTCGACCTCCGACTACGATGTGCCGCATCGCTTGGCCGGAGGTGTGGAGTGGGACGTCCAGGGCATGCGCGGACTCACACTGTCGGGACGGTACACGCTCCGCTCCGGCGTGCCCTTTACCGCGGGCTTCCGGACGGGCGTGGACGTGAACGGAGACGGCTCCGCCCACAACGACCCCGCCTACGTGGACGACGCCGCTGCCCTCTCCGGGCTCACGGGCGAATGGGGATGTCTCGAAGACGCGGTCGGAGGGTTCGCGGAACGGAATGCCTGCAGAGGCCCCATGTTGCATTCGCTGGATGCGCGCATCTCGTTCTCCGGGCTGTCGCTCGGTGGCCAGACGCTGGAGATCGTGATCGACGGGCTCAACCTCCTCGACGCGAAGAACGGCGATCGGGATAATGCGCTCTTCCTCATCGATCCCTCCGTGCCCATCGCAGAGATCGGGACCGTTCGCCAGATTCCCTACCTGACCAATCAGGAGTTCGGGCGTTTGCTCAGACCGTGGGGACCGGGGCGATGGTTCAGAGTCGGAGTGCAGATTCGCCCCTAGCCGACGGAGCGGGGGAGACATCCCGCCAGTCGGACCCGAACGTCGTCGGTCCACGAGCCCGGTGGGCGTTCCTGGTGCTCCTCTCGGTCGCGGAGCTGCTGGGCATGTCCGTGTGGTTTGCGGCGTCCGCGGTTTCCGCCGACCTGCAGCGCGCGCTTGCGTTGACGACCGGACAGGCCCACGCGCTCACCACCGTGGTGCAGTTGGGATTCGTGGCCGGCACCGCCGTGGCCGCGGTGTTCAACCTCGCGGACATCGTGCCCGCCCGCCGGTACTTCGCGATCAGCGCTGCACTGGCGGCCTTGGCCAACGCGCTGCTGCTCGCTGCGTCCGGATTCCTGTCTGCGCTGGTCTTCCGGTTTGCGACCGGGTTCTTCCTCGCCGGGGTGTACCCGCCCGCCATGAAGATGGCGGCCACGTGGTTCAAAAGCGGCAGGGGCCTGGCCATCGGCACCGTGGTCGGTGCGCTGACGCTGGGCAAAGCTCTGCCGTATTTGATCCGCTCTCTGCCGGCCGGCAGCCTGCCGGCCGTCGTAGTCGCGACGTCGGTCGCGGCCGCGCTGGCCGCCGCGGCGGTGGCAGCGATGTACCGAGACGGACCCCATCCCTTTGCGCGACGTCCGTTCGACTGGGGTCTGGTGCGGACGGTGGTGAAGCACCGTCCCACCCGCCTGGCGACGCTCGGGTACCTGGGGCACATGTGGGAGCTCTACGCCGTGTGGACCGCCATTTCGCTGTTCTTCGGCGACCTGCTGACTCGCGGCGGGGCCGAGGATCCGGCACGGGCGGCCAGCCTCGCGGCCTTCTGCGTCATCGGGATCGGAGCGGCCGGCTCGGTCTTGGCAGGGGTGTGGGCGGATAGGCTGGGCCGAGAAAGGGTGGCGTCCGGGGCCATGATGATCAGCGGCGCTTGTGCGTTGCTCGTCGGCTGGCTGATGTCAGCGCCCGTGGCGTTGGTCTTCGCGATCTGTCTCGTGTGGGGATTTTTCGTCGTTGCCGATTCAGCGCAGTTCTCGGCTTTGGTCACCGAGGTGGCGCCTCCTCACGCCGCAGGCACGGCCCTGACACTGCAGACTTCCGCCGGCTTCCTGCTCACGATGATCACCATTCAAGCCACTCCCGTGGCGGCCCGCCTCCTGGGTTGGGGCCCGGCCTTCGCCGTGCTTGCGATGGGGCCGGCGTTCGGAATCTGGGCCATGCGACGGCTACACGACCTCCGACTGCCCCGAACCGCGTAGGTCAGCCCGCCAGGTCGAGGTTGCCTCCGCTGACGACTACGCCGACGCGTGCGCCCGGTGGTGGGCGGATGGATCCTTCGAGGAGCGCGGCCAGGCCGGCCGCACCGGCGGGCTCGACGACGATCTTGGCCCGGGTGGTAAACAGCCGCATGGCCTCGCGCAGGGAGTCGTCGGTCACGGTCACGACGTCGGTCACGTCCGTACGGACCACCGACAGAGGGAGGGCGCCCGCAAAAGGCGCGGCCAGGCCGTCGGCGATGGTTTCCATCGCTTCGAGGTGTCGGGGCTCTCCGGCTTCCAACGCCGCGCGCATCGCCGCCGCACCAACCGGCTCGACGCCCCACACCCGGCATTGGGGCGAAATGCTGCGGACGGCGCGGGCCACGCCCGATATCAGGCCACCGCCTCCGACGGGCACGATGACGTCGGTGAGTCGGTCCACCTGCTCCATGAGCTCCAGCCCCACCGTGCCCTGGCCTGCACAAACGTCGACGTGATCGAACGGATGCACGAACTCATAGCCCTCGGTTCGTGCGAGCTCGAGCGCCGTCGCGAACGCCGCGTCGGCGTCGGGCTCGAGACGGACGGTGGCTCCGTATTCCCGGCTGGCGTCGATTTTCGCCGACGGCGCTGTGGATGGCATGCAAACGATCGATGGCGTCCCTACGGCAGCCGCCGCCCAGGCGACCGCCTGCGCGTGATTCCCCGCGGAGACGGTGACCACGCCTCGGCCCAATCGAGCAGCGGGAATCTTACGGATGCGGTTGGCGGCGCCCCGGGCCTTGAACGATCCGGTCTTCTGGAAGTTCTCGCACTTGAGCCACAGGCGTGCCTTCGCCGCGTCGGAGAGCAGCCGGCTTTCCAGGACCGGCGTCCGATGCACGAGCTCGCGATTGGCGGCCGCGGCCTCACGGATGCGGTCCAGGGTCAGCATCGTGTCCATCTCGGCAGGGGACGTCTTCGAGCGCACTTGGCATCCATTCCTTCGTAACGTCACGCCGGTGTGCCGTCCGCGGACTCGGCGGGTGATCCACGTCATGACTTTCTCGCGGGCAGACAAGGTTGGCGTCGGTGGTCTGGATTCGCCAGCACCCTCGGGTTTGATTGCTCGGCCCCCTCTCGTGTAGCTTTTCGGGTCGCCGTGGCAGGCACCAGGCGCCCCGGCCGGCTTTGATGGCGGATCTCCGTGATCCGTCGGGGAGTTACCTGAATACGGAGAGTACGTCATGGTGCGCAGAAGCTGGGCTTTCTTCGCTGCATGCCTCCTGGCCGCAATGCTGGGTGTTTCGGGTCTCGATGCGCAGACCGGAACGCTGGCGGGCCGCGTCGTCGACGCGGAGACCGGAGCGGTGTTGACCGACGCTGCAGTGGAAGTGTTGAGTTCCGGGAATCAGCAGGCCGCCGGGGTGTTCTCGAACGCACAGGGCCAGTTTCGCCTGGAGCTTCCCGCGGGGTCCTACTCCGTGGTCGTAGCGCTTTTGGGCTTCGACACGCGACGCTTCGACGGCGTGTCGATCGACGCCGGTCAGACGACCACTCTGGACATCTCCCTCTCGTCAACGGCGTTCGTGCTGAACCCCATCGTCGTGACCGCCTCCCGCCGGCAGGAGAAGGCGCTCGAGGCGCCGGCGCGGGTGGAGATCGTAGGGCAGGAGGCCATTCGGGAGCGCGCGGCCCCGGCGCCCTTCGAGCACGTCAAGGCGACGCCCGGGGTGGACATCGCGCAGTCGGGCCTCTCGCAGGCGAACGTCGTCGCGCGCGGCTTCAACAACATCTTCTCCGGCGCCTTGCTGGTCATTACCGACAACCGCTACGCGGCCGTGCCCTCCCTCAGGGTCAACGCCTTCAACTTCATTCCCATCAACAACCTGGATCTCGAACGCATCGAGGTGGTGCTGGGGCCGGGTGCCGCGCTCTACGGACCCAACTCCGCGAGCGGCGTGCTGCACATGATCACGGCCTCGCCCATCGACCACCCCGGCACCGCGGTCGAGCTGGGTGGCGGCGCGCGCTCGGTGTTCCAGGGGATGTTCCGGTCGGCCCACCGGCTGTCGGACAACGCGGGAATCAAGATCTCCGGCCAGTATTTTCGCGGAGACGATTGGCAGCACTTCGACAGCGTCGAGGTGGCGCTCCGCCGGGCGGCGATCGACGGAGGCGCGGATCCGTCCACACTGAGGATCGGGAATCGCAGCTTCGATCAAGAACGGTGGGGCGGGGAAGCGCGTCTCGATTTCCGGCCCTGGGATGACGGAGAGGTGATCTTCAACGCCGGGATCAACCGGGCGATCAGCTCCATCGAGTTGACCGGAATCGGCGCCGGGCAGGCGGACAACTGGACGTACAGCTACGTGCAGAGCAGGCTCACCAAGGGCAGGTTCTTCGGTCAGGTGTTCCTCAATTCCAGCGACGCGGGTGACACGTTCCTCCTCAGGGACGGAGACCAACTCGTCGACAAGTCCAAGTTTTTCGGGGCACAGCTCCAGCACGGCATTTCGGTCGGGGAGCGCCAGAACTTCACCTACGGCCTCGATCTTCAATGGACCCGCCCGGACACGGAAGGCACGATCAACGGGGCCAACGAGGAAGACGACGGCATCAACGAGATCGGCGGGTATCTCCACTCGGAGACCGGCCTGTCCGACCGGGTCGACCTGGTCGCTGCACTTCGCGTAGACGATCACAACTTCCTCGAAGACGTCGTGTTCTCTCCGCGCGCGGCGTTGGTGCTGCGGCCGGACGAGGACACGAACATCCGCTTCACGTACAACCGGGCGTTCTCGACGCCCACGTCCAACAACCTCTTCCTGGACCGTCCGGCAGGTCGGATTCCCATTGGACCCACCGGATACGACATCCGGGTGCGGGGAGTGCCGAAGACCGGCTTCACCTTCGATGACCGGTGCACGGGCGGCGTAAGCGACTACTGCATGCTCAGCCCCTTCGCCCCCGGCATGCAGCTCCCGGCCACCGGCGTGCTCCTCTGGGACGGGCTGGTCCCGGTGGTGTTGGCCGGTCTGGCTGCGCAGAATCCCGCCCTGGCCCCGCTGGTTCCGACCATGGAAGCTCTGCTGACGGCGGGTGATCCGGCCGTAGCTTCGTTGCTGCGACGGTTCGACTCGGAGACCCTCACGTTCGGTGATGAGCCCGGACCATCGGGCATCACGCCGATCGATCCCACCATCTACAACACGTTCGAAGTCGGGTACAAGGGACTGATCGCCGATCGATTCCTGCTGGCCGGGGACGTGTACTACCAAAAAATCGAAGACTTCGTGGGTCCGCTCAGGGTTGAAACCCCATCCGTATTCTTGGACCCGGCCACGTCCGGCGCGTTCGTGCAGACCGCTTTGATGCCCTTGCTGACGGGCGGCACGCTCGACGCGGCCACATTCGCTGCCGTGGTCCAGGGCATCACCAGCGGGATGGCCAGCATCCCGGTCGGCACGGTGACGCCCGATGGCGCGGCCTCGCCGGATCTGATTCTCACCTATCGCAACTTCGGTGAGGTGACGCTCTGGGGCGCCGACTTCTCCGGCCAGTTCCTGCTTGATGACCGCTGGTCCCTGACGGGCACGTACTCGCTGGTGAGCAAGGACTGCTTCGACGCCGACGACAACGGCACTGCGGATTGCGGCGATCCGAGGGACATTGCCCTCAACGCGCCCAAGAACAAGGGCTCGCTGGCAATTCGCTTCGACGATGAGCGGGCCGGGTTCACCGGCGAGGCGTCGGCGCGATTCACCGCGGAATTCCCGATGAACTCCGGCGTGTACATCGGTGAAGTCGAGGGGTACACGGTGGTGGATATCAACGCTATCTACCAGTTGCCGTTCTATCCGGGCGCGTCGGTGGGGCTCTCCGTGAACAACCTGTTCGGAGACGAGCACCGCGAGTTCATCGGCGCGCCGGAGTTGGGCCGACTCGTGCTCGGCAGGCTGCGGGTAGAGTTCTAGTGTCCCGCATGACAACTATTTTTCAGACGGGACAATAGCCGCACCAACGTCTGGAAGCCTCCGGGGCCGGTCAGGATTGGCCGGCCTCCGGAGGCGTTTCGTCCAGGGCCTGTCGAACCAGGCGGTGTACCGGTTCCCCGCGGGCCGGTCCTTGTTCAGATTGTTGGGATCGACGCGAAAACCGTGGCACGAGGTGAGGTTTGACTGAACAGCGATCCCCCGCTCCGAAGGCCGCCGACCGTCCGCCGCAGATCGTCCTGCGTTGCCCGTTCTGCCTTGAAGTCGGCGCCGTGAACGTACGGGACCAAGGGGAGGAGGGACGTCCGGCTTGTCCGTCGTGCGAGAAGCCATTTCTCCTGGATCGTCCGGCCAAGGTCAACGCCGAGGACTTCGATGCGACGGTGCTCGGCGCCGACGTACCGGTCCTGGTGGACTTCTACGCGGAGTGGTGTGGCCCCTGTAAGGTGATGGCGCCGATGCTCGACGAGCTCGCACGGGATTGGACGGGGCGCGTGCTGTTTGCCAAGGTGGACACCGACCGTGCCCCCGACGTTGCCGCCCGGTACGAAATCCGAAGCGTGCCGACGGTGATCATGTTCGCAGACGGGAATGAGCTGGGTCGTAGCCTGGGCATCATGATGGACGAGATCCGAGGATTGCTCGACCGAGCGACCGGATGAACGGGAACAGCAAGGCCACCCGACACGAAGCGATCCTCGACCTGATTCGGAGTCGTCGGCTTTCCAAGCAGGATGAGCTGCGTGAGGCTCTGCACCAGCGTGGTATCGACGTGACCCAGGCGACGCTTTCCCGCGATCTCAGGGAGCTTCGGGTCGTGAAGGTGTCCGGAGCCGATGGGAAGACCGCCTACACGCTACCCGACGAGTGGGAGCACTCGGCCCCCTTGGCGAGGTTGCTGCCCACCCTCTTCCTCTCGGCGGAGGGCACCGATAACCTCGTGGTCGTGCGTACCATGACGGGCGCTGCGCAGGCGGTCGCCCGTGGAATCGATTGGGAAGAATGGCCGGACGTTCTCGGCACGATCGCCGGTGACGACACGATCCTCGTGGTCCTACGAAGCCGTACTCCCGCCTCCACCGTAGTGGACAGGATCGAGGCGTTGGCACGAAATCACCCTTGACAATCCTCTCTTAGTGGGAGAATCATTACCCATCCGCGCCCGCGGATAGGCTGCCGGTAGGACGGTAGAGCATGGCGGCCGTAGGGGGCGGGGTTCGAAGGCAGGCGCAGCGAGATACTCGGTCCAGCGCTCTGGCGGGAGGTGTCTGGATCCTTCCTTCGGCCCCGCCTTTTCGTTTTGTGTGGGTTCTCTCCCGCGAGTTCTCCGGAGAATCCACCTATCGCCCCCGCGGGACCGTTGCCTCCCGACGTTCAGGAGCCCGTTCGCTCGATCCGCGACCGTGCACGGGATTTGCGGGCTACGAACCCCGGGCACTTCCGTATGGACCCTCTCGGCACCCGGGGGTAGCTTGGTCAGCGAGCGGCTGGACTTCGGCCCGCCGACCGCATTTCTACGGAGGGGCCGCTCGATTCCAGGCCCGCCCTGACGCTTGAAACCTGGGCTTCACGCAACTCTGTTGGAGGATGAAAATGACCGGTACGGCCGTCTCTGACGCCGCCACTGAGGCCGCAATACGCCGACCGCTTCTCGAAGATCTCAACCTTCCCTTGGGCAAAAAGGCCCGCATGCACCGCCTCCTGTTCGGACGCGGGCTCCAGAACGGCACGTTGCTCGTGTTGCCGATCGACCAGGGGCTGGAGCACGGGCCCGTCGACTTCTTTCCCAATCCGCCGTCGGCGGATCCGGATTTCCAGTGGCGGCTGGCCGTCGAGGGCAACTACAACGCCATCGCGTGCCACTATGGGCTCGCCGCCAAATACATGGACCGGTACGCCGGACAGGTGCCGCTCATCCTCAAGATCAACGGGAAGACCAACATCCCGTCCGATGCGGAGGCGCTCTCCACGCTGACGGCCAATGTTCTGGATGCCGTGCGGTTGGGGGCTGACGCCGTGGGATACACCCTGTACGTGGGCTCCCCCAGCCAGGAAATCGACATCGCCCAGTTCCAGTCCGTGCGAGAAGACTGCGACCGATACGGGATGCCGCTGGTGGTGTGGTCCTACCCTCGCGGAGGAGCCATCGAGGGCAAGGGAGGACGCGACTCCCTGTATGCGGTGGACTACGCAGCACGCATGGCGTTGGAGTTGGGCGCCGACATCGTCAAGCTCAACATTCCCAAGCACTCGAACAAGGACGCCGAGCAGCCGGCTCCCTATCCCGAGATCGAATACTCGTACGGAGAGGGAGCCCGCCGAGTGGTCGCCTCCGCGGGTCGGGCCATGGTGCTGTTCTCGGGCGGCTCCAAGCTGGGCGACGAGGACCTGATGGAGAAGGCACAGACGGCCATGGACGCCGGCGCAACCGGCCTCATCTTCGGTCGCAACATGTGGCAGCGCCCGTTCGACGAGGCGTTGGCGATCACGGAACGGGTCCAGGACATGATGAAGGAGTTCGGGGTCTGAGCGGACTCGCTTCGTTTCTCGGGTGACCCGGGCCGAGCAGCTCAAGCGCCGCGCCGCCGCGAGGGCGCTCACGGAGGTCCGTTCCGGAATGGTGCTGGGCTTGGGCACCGGCAGCACGGTCCAGCACCTCCTGGAGCTTCTCGGTGAGGCGCTGGCCGGCCGGCAACTGTCCGATATCGTCGGCGTGCCCACGTCGGAGCGCACGGCGAGCGAAGCTCGGCGCCTGAGCATTCCCCTGACGTCCCTGGAGCACCACGCGACGGTGGATCTGGCGATCGATGGTGCGGACGAGGTGGCGCCCGGACTGGACCTCATCAAGGGTCTGGGCGGCGCGCTGCTCCGGGAGAAGATGGTCGTCCAGGCCGCTGAGCGGTTCGTGGTGATCGCCGACCGGAGCAAACGCGTCGACCGGTTGGGCACGCGGTCTCCGGTGCCCGTGGAGGTCGTGCCCTTTCAGGCCCGGGCTCACGTGCCGTGGCTCACCGGGCTGGGAGCACGTGTCGTGCAACGCATGGACGGGGAAGGCCGTGCCCTGGTGACCGACAACGGAAACCTGATCTTCGACTGTTGGTTCGACGGAGGCATGGCCGATCCGCCGGCCATCGCGACGGCCTTGGAACGTCGGGCCGGAGTGGTGGAGCACGGACTTTTCCTCGGCTTGACCCACCGGGCGTACGTGGCAGGCTCGGATGCAGTGGAGGAGCTCGATCCGTGACGCTGATTGCCCCCTCTATCCTTTCGGCGGACTTCGGACGCCTGGCTGCGCAGGTCCAAGAGGCCGAAGCGGCCGGGGCGGATTGGATCCACGTGGACGTCATGGACGGGCATTTCGTGCCCAACATCACGATCGGCCCGGCCATCACGGCGGCAGTGCGAAAGGCCACCGCGCTGCCGGTCGACGTACACCTCATGATCGAGCGTCCGGAGCGGTACGTGGCCGAGTTCCGTGATGCCGGCGCGGACTACATCACCGTTCACCAGGAGGCGTGTCCGCACCTGCATCGGGTCGTCGAGCAGATCGGGGGGCTGGGAGCGCGGGCCGGGGTGGCGATCAATCCCGGCACCCCGGTGGAGTCGCTCAGGGAGGTCGTGGCGCTGGTCGATCTGGTGTTGATCATGACTGTGAATCCCGGGTTCGGAGGTCAGCGGTTCATCCCTGCCTCGCCGGACAAGGTCCGACGGGCTCGTGCGCTGGCCGTGGAGCTGGACACCGAGCCACGAATTCAGGTGGACGGAGGAATCGACGAGCGCACGGCTCCCGTCGTGGCGGACGCCGGGGCCGACGTGCTGGTCGCGGGCTCGGCCGTGTATCGGCACGACCAAGGCGTCGCGGCGGGCATCGACGCCATTCGAAGCGCACTCGGCCGACCCTCGCTGGCGCGACATCGATGAGCGCCGATTCCGTCGATCTACGCGCGTTGGAAAAGGTGGCCGAATGGGGGGGCGACTCCCTGGTACAGCAGTTGTTGGAGCTCTTCTTCGAGACCACACCCGTGCGAATCGCGGCCACCATCGAGGCAGCGGGCGGGGGCGATCTCAAAGAGGGGGCGCGGGCGGCACACTCGCTCCGGTCCAGCGCGGGCAACGTTGGGGCACGAATCTTGTCAGGTTTGGCCGCTGAGGCCGAAAAGGCCTTGAACGCCGGGGATCTAGACACAGCCCGAGGCCTGGCGGAACGGCTGCAAGCCGAGTTCCGCGAGGTTTCGGCCGTCCTTCGGCGCCACACGGCGGACGCCGCCCAGGAGGAACAGAGTACGCACATGCTGCCACGCATCGCCGTCGTCGAGGACAATCCGGACAACCGGCTGCTGGTGCAGGCACTCATCGGGGACCGTTACGACATCCTCGAGTACGAGGCCGGACCCGACGCGCTGGAAGGGATCCGCGCAGATCCGCCGGACTTGGTGCTACTGGACATCTCTCTACCTGGAATGGACGGCACCGAAGTGCTGGCGGAGCTTCGCGGCGACCCCCGATTCCAGCAGCTCCCGGTCATTGCCCTGACGGCCCACGCCATGGCCGGCGACCGGGACAAATACCTTGCGCTCGGATTCGACGACTACGTCACCAAACCCATCGTTGACGAAGACGTTCTGATCGGCGCGATCGAACGTTGGCTGAGCCGCGCCCGGTAGCCGGACAGGCTCTACCGGCACCCGGAGACAACGGGGCAGTCGAAGCGCTTTTCTCCGCCGGATTCCCGGTGGCGGATCGCACCCGAACCCGTGTAATCAGCTACTGGCTGGTCCTGATCGACCTCCTGGTCGGCGCCCTACTCGTCCGGAATCTTCCCTGGACGTCGGACGCCTACGTGCACCTGCTGCTGGAGGCCGTGGCCGCGGTCAGCGCCCTGGTCGTGGGCAGCCTGGCCATGGTGCGCTACCAGGCCAAGCCCGAGCGCCTGTTCCTGTACATCGGGACGGGCTTCCTGGGCACCGGTGTGCTCACCGTGATCCACGCGCTGGTTACGGCTCCCTTCGGAGGAGCGGAGATCGGCGAGGGTTTTCTGCAGGCCGACGCGTGGAGCTGGACGCTGGCGCAGATCTACCTGGCCGTGTTCATCCTCGCTGCCTACTTCTCCCAAAACACCGAGGACGGACCCGGGGACAGCCACAGTCCCAAGAGCACGTATCTGGTCGCGATCTTGAGCGCACTGGCCGTCGGCTTGTTCATCGTTTGGGGCCGGGGTCCGGATGCGCTGGTGTCGGGGTTGGGCCTGCAGCGGCCGTTCGAGCTTATTCCGGCGGCCTTGTTCACGCTGGCACTGCTCGGATTTCTCAGGCGCGAATCGTGGCGCAAGGAGCGGTTCCAGCACTGGATGGTCGTGAGTCTTTGCGTCGGAGTGGTCAATCACGTCGCCTATATGGCGTTCGTGGTTCAGCCGTACGGCACGCTGTACGACGTGGCCCACGGCCTCAAGCTGACCCAGTACCTGGCCGTTCTGGTGGGGCTCCTCCTGGCGCTGCAGGCTCGGTTGCGCTTGGGCGGCCAGGCCTTTGCCGCGGAGCGGATTCTCCAGGAGAGTCGCCGCCAGTTGCAGGACTTTCTGGACAACGCGAACGATCTGCTTCAGAGCACCGGGCCGGACGGTCGCCTCCTGTACGCCAACCGAGCCTGGAAAAAGACCCTCGGGTACTCGGACCAGGAGATTGCCGAGGTCGACCTCTTCAGCATCGTACATCCCATGTACAAGCAGGACTTTCGGGAGAGCTTCGCTCGCGTGCTACGCGGGGAATCGCTCCGGAACGTGGAGGTCGGGTTCATCGCTCGAGACGGCCGCATGGTGCTCTGCTCCGGGAACATGAACTGCCGGTTCGAGGAGGGGCGTCCGGTCGCTACTCGAAGCATATTCCGGGACGTCACCGAACAGCGGAAGGCCGAGCTCGAGCTGGAGGAATTTCGGGCCAACGTGACCGCGCTCGTCGAGAATACGGGTGACGCGATCTGGTCGGTGGGGCCGGATTTCCGATTGATCACGTTCAACCAGGCTTTCGCCCTCGCGGTGGAGGCCCGTACGGGATCGGAGCCCGGAGTTGGAGACCGCACCCACGCCATCTTCTCCGAAGAAGAGAGCGGGTGGTTCCACGAGCTCTATCGGCGTGCGCTGCGAGGCGAGCGGTTCTCCGTGGTGCGGAAAGAGGATTTCGCGGGCCAGACCCGACACTACGAGCTGTTTTTCAATCCGATCGACGGTGACCAGGGGCCGCGCGGTGTCGTGGTGTTCAGCAAGGACATCTCGCCCAGACGGCGGGCCGAGGAAGCGCTGCTCATGGCCAAAGAGGAGGCGGAAGCGGCCAATCTGGCCAAGAGCCAATTCCTCGCAAGCATGAGCCACGAGCTGCGCACGCCGCTCAACTCCGTGATCGGCTTCGCCAACATTCTCTCCAAAAATCGTACGGGCACGCTGTCCGAACAGGACGTCGAGTTCACCAAGCGGATCGTGCTCAACGGAAAGCACTTGTTGACCCTGATCAACGACGTGCTCGATCTGGCCAAGGTCGAGGCGGGTCGTATGGAGGTGGAGCTCGAGGACGTCGATCTCGACGCGTTGGTGCGCGAGACCCTGCTCCAGCTCGAGGGCCAGGTGCGGGGGAGATCGGTCCAACTCCGCGGCGAGGTGCCGGAGTCCACGGGGCCGCTGCGTACCGACGGACGCCGTCTCAAGCAGGTCATCATCAACCTGGCGGGGAACGCGTTGAAGTTCACCGAAGAGGGTGAAGTGGTGGTCCGCGTGACGACCGACCCCCGATCCGGGGCTGCTCGGACGCTCGAGGTGTCCGATACCGGAATCGGCATTCCCGAGGACCGGCTCAGCGCCATCTTCGAGGCATTTCGTCAAGCCGAGGCCGGCACCAACCGCCGCTACGGCGGCACAGGGTTGGGCCTGACGATCTCCAAGTCCATCTGCCAGCTCCTGGGCTACGAGCTCACCGCGAACAGTGAGATGGGGAAGGGATCCACGTTCACGATCACGTTCCCGGCGGTGGCCGAGCGAAGCCCCGCCGAGCCGGGCGCCGATCTCGGTCCCATCGATCCGTTGGACCCGATGGCCCATCCGTTGATGTCTCGGCCCCGGGAGCGCACTGCGTTGGTGATCGACGACGAGCTGGACTCCCGATTGCTCGTGCAGCACTATCTGGAAGACTTCGGATGCTCCGTGCTGGCGGCGGACACCGCGGACGAAGGCCTTCGCATCGCGCGGGAGTCGCGGCCGGACCTCATTACGCTCGATCTCCGGATGCCTGGGATGAGCGGATGGGAGTTCCTGCGTCGTGCCAAGGAAGATCCCGAGCTCCAGGACATTCCCGTGGTCGTCGTAAGCATCGTGGCAGGGGAGGGAAGCGGACGGCTGCTCGGAGCGGTGGACCTGCTCACCAAGCCGGTAGATCGCGAAGACTTCCTACGGGTCCTCTGGCGCTGCATGCCGCGGTCGGGCCGCCGGGTGCTGGTGGTCGACGACGATGTCGAGACCCGTCTCTTGGTGCAGTCCTTCCTGCAGAGCACCGAGCTGGAGGTGCAGACCGTGGGGAACGGGCGGGAAGCCCTGTCCGTGCTTTCGGGATACCATCCGGACCTGGTGCTACTCGATCTGGTCATGCCGGTCATGGACGGAATGACCTTCCTGGACGAGATTCGTTCGGATCCGGAATACCTGGGGCTTCCGGTGGTGGTGCTCACGAGCAAGACCCTTTCGCCCGAAGAGGTGGCGAGCCTCCAGTCGAAGGCCGCCGGCATTCTCCTCAAGGGAGATGACCTGGGCTCGCGGCTGAAGGAGGCCGTCGAGCGGGTCTTTTCGGAGCGGGCCGCGCCGGTAGCGTAGCTGCTCCCCTGCCGGGGGTCGCAGCCGGGCCCCTGGTACACTAGACTCGGCCGCATGCCCCTTTACGAAAAGAAAAGCGAACTCCCCCATCCGAAGGGGCCCGTCTTCGACTGGCACCTTCGGGCCGGCGCATTCGAGCGCCTCACGCCGCCCTGGGCCGACGTCGAAGTCACCCACCGCGACGGCAGCGTGTCGGACCGCGGAAAGGTGACCCTCCGGGTGCGCCCGGCCGGTCCTGTAGCCGTGGACTGGACGCTCGGTCACACCGACTACGAATACGGAAGCCACTTCCAGGACGAACAGATCGACGGTCCGTTCGTCCGCTGGATCCATCGGCACACGTTTCGGTCATTGGATGAGTCGACCACCGAGTACGGAGACCGGGTGGACTGGGAGATTCCGACCGGCGGACTCGCCCGAAACCTGGGCGGAGGCCCCGTGCTGGAGCGCGAGCTCAGGAAGCTGTTCGACTTCCGCCACGAGCGACTCCGGCTGGATTTGGACCGCCACGCCGCCTATCCGGGGGAGCCCCTGACCGTGGCCGTGACCGGTGCTTCGGGGTTGGTGGGTCGGGCGGTCGTGGCCTTTCTCACCACCGGCGGACACCGTGTGGTCCGCCTCGTGCGCCGTGAAGCCAAGCACCCCGACGAGCGCACGTGGGCCCCCCAATCAGGACGGCTGGATCCCACCGTGTTGGCGGACTGCGACGCGGTGCTCCACCTGGCCGGAGAGCCCATCGACGGGCGCTGGAGCCCCGCAAAGAAGAAGGCCATTCTCGCATCGCGCGTGAAGTCCACTCGGCTTCTCGCCGACACGCTCATCGACATGCGTGGCCGACGACCCAAGGTCTTCGTGTCGGCCTCCGCGATCGGCTTCTATGGAGATCGCGGAGCGCAAATCGTCGACGAATCGTCGGAGTCCGGAAAGGGCTTCCTCGCCAAGGTTGGACGGGACTGGGAAGCGGCCAGCCGGCCGGCGACCGCGGTCGGCGTGCGGGTGGTCAATCTACGATTCGGTGTGGTGCTCACGCCTGCCGGCGGTGCGTTGGCCAAGATGCTTATGCCGTTCAAGATGGGAGTGGGCGGCAGGCTCGGATCCGGTAGGCAGTACATGAGTTGGGTATGCTTGGAGGACGTGACGGGAATGGTGCTCCACGCCCTCCGGACTCCGATGCTCAAGGGGCCCGTCAACGTGACCGCTCCTCATCCGGTCCCCAACTCCACCTTTACCGATACGCTCGGACGGGTGCTCGGGCGCCCCACCCTGATTCCAATTCCGAAGCTGGCTGTCCGCGCGATGTTCGGGGAGATGGGTCTCGAAGCGCTTCTCGGGGGTGCGCGGGTACACCCGGCCCGTGCGTTGGAGTCCGGTTACCGGTTCGCGCACGAAGATCTCGAGTCGGCGCTTCGCTTCCAGTTGGGGGCCATGCGGACATGACGAACAGACCGACGCTCAGCGCAGAAGATCTCGGACCCGACCCCATGGCGGCCTTCCGTTCGTGGTTCGACCAGGCAGTAGAGGAGTCGGGAATGGTCATCCCAAACGCGTGTGTGCTTTCCACGGTCGACGAGCAAGGGTTTCCGGACGGGCGGGTGGTGCTGCTCAAGGAGATTCTCGACGAGGGACTCGTGTTCTACACCAACCGCGCGTCCGCCAAGGGCCGCGCCTTGGGCGCTCATCCCAAGGGCGGGCTGACGTTTTATTGGGAGTCGCTCGGCCGCCAGGTTCGGGTGGTCGGCACGGTGGCGCCGGTTCCGGATGCGGTGTCGGACGCCTACTTCGAAAGCCGCCCTCGAGGAAGCCGAATCGGCGCGTGGGCGTCCGATCAGAGCGCTCCCCTGGAAAGCCGCGAGGCGTTGGAGCGGCGGGTGAGGGAGCTGGAGTCGCGGTATGCGGATGGCGATGTGCCGAGGCCGCCGCACTGGGGAGGCTACGTGCTCACGCCGGTCCGCATCGAGTTCTGGCAGGACGGGCCGTTTCGACTACACGATCGGTTCCTGTTCCAGCGGGACGGGCACGGGGAGTGGGGGGCGGAGCGGCTGAACCCCTAGCGCTCCCTCCAGCGAGTCGGATTCGGAGTTCGCGTCCAAAGAAAGCCGAGTCACGGTTGGCGCAGCCAGGCGAGCAGATCTGACGCTTTCGCGCCATGCGTCTACCGCACGCGGCTCGCAAAGCTCCAGTGGAGTTCGGCTCAGACCTCCTGTCCCACCCGATTCCCTGGAGACGGTGATGCGCCCCCTGTCGATTGCAGTCGTGTTCTTGGCCATGCACGGCCTCCCACTCTCGGCTCAACTTCCGCACACACCCAGGGGGGCGGTCGTAGACACCCTCTACGGCGTTCCCGTGGCCGATCCCTATCGGTGGATGGAAGACGCGAGCGCGGACGAGGTGCGCCAATGGTTCATGGACCAGGGCGCTCATGCCCGCTCGACCTTGGACGGGTCGCCCGGGTCCGCCGCAGCACAGGCTGCGCTGCAAGCGATCCGTGCCAACTCGCCAGCCGATGTGAGCTTGCCTTATCCCGTCGGAGGACGATGGTTCTACACGCTTCGTCAGCCCGGTGAGTCGGTGCCGCGGGGATACGTACGCGACGGTTGGAGCGGCGAGCCGCGCCTCCTGGTCGACCCGGCCGCAATGGAAGGAACGGGTGCCAAAGGTGCCAATGCGCTTGGCGGACTTCGGCCGTCTCCGGATGGCCGGCTGGTACTTTTCGGCATCGTTTCGGGAGGGTCGGAGGACGCGGTGCTTCACGTGAGGGACGTCCGAACCGGCCGAGATCTGGACGAGCCCATTCGGAGGACGCGCTGGGCCCTCCACCGCTGGGGGCCGGACGGACGGTTGTTCTTCTATCTGCAGCTCAACGAGCTTCCCGAAGGTGCTCCCAGGACGGATTACTTTCGCAACGCCCAAGTCCGAACGCACGTGATTGGAGAGCCGACCTCTGCAGACGTTGCCGTGTTCAGCGCCGCCGCCGTCGGGTACGACGATCGGCTACTCCCATTCGTATACGTGGACAGTCGGCACCGGTTGGTCATCGGCACGCTGACCAGCGGCGTGGAACGCCAGTCCGCCTATTTCGTAGCGCCTTACGACGACGTTGCCGCGGGCGAGGCCTCGTGGCGACCGTTGTTTCCGATGGAGGACTCCGTTGCGGCCATTGCCGTTAATGGCCAGGACCTCTATGCGTTGACCTTCAAGGGGACAGGGCACGGAAGGGTTGTCCGAACCACGCTCATGCAACCCGATCTGCGCTCTGCCGAGGTGATCTTCGAGGCCTCCGGCCACGTCCTCCAGGGCATGTCACCCGCACTGGACGGGCTGTACGTGCGCCCCCTGGTCGACGGCGCCGTCGGTCTCGTGAGAATACCGTGGCACGGTCCGCCGACATCGATCGCTCTCCCGCCGGGCACCTCCGTATCCCAGGTGCGTGCGAGCTCCCGCCTGCCGGGGGTGCAGTTCACATTGACGAGTTGGACATCCGTCGAACGATTCTACAGGTACGACCCTTCCGTCGGAGAGGTCGAGGAGGTCCGCTTCCGGCAGTTGGGGGCGTACGATTCGCTGGAGGACGTACGTACGGAAACCGTGCTGGCCACAGCTCACGACGGAGTCCAGGTGCCGCTGACGATTGTGCGACCCGAAGTCGCTCAGGGCATGACCCCGTCGCCGGTGATCCTGGCTGCCTACGGAAGCTACGGCCTTCCCGATCTCCCCGGGTTCTTTCGCGAGCTGCAGCCTTGGGTGCGGGCCGGCGGCATTTCAGCGACCTGTCACGTGCGGGGCGGGGGATACTACGGAGAGGAGTGGCACCGAGCGGGCCAAAAGGCCAACAAGCCCAACACCTGGAAGGACCTGATTGCGTGCGGGGAGTACCTCGTCCGAGAGGGATACACGACGCCGGAGCAGCTCGGGATCTTCGGCGCGAGCGCCGGAGGAATCGCCGTGGGCCGAGCCCTGACCGACCGCCCTGACCTGTTCCGCGTCGCCGTCGTCCTCGTGGGCGTGCTGGACGCCGTGCGGTTCGAAACGACACCCAACGGTCCGCCCAACATTCCCGAGATGGGTTCCGTCGCGACAGAAGACGGATTCCACGCGCTGTTGGAGATGAGCGCACTGCACCATGTGGAGCCCGGAACGCACTACCCGGCGGTGCTGCTTACCTCGGGGCTGAACGATCCGCGTGTTTCACCTTGGCAACCCGGCAAGATGGCAGCCGCGTTGCAGGCGGCGTCCGTGAGCGGGCGGCCCGTCTTGCTGCGAGTGGACGAGGCTTCCGGTCATTTCCCGGACACGCAGGACCAGATGGACCGGCTCATCGCGGACATCCTGACGTTCGCTGCGACGCATCTCGGGCTGAGACTGGCCCCGCCCGCGACCGGATAGCCCACACCAGGGCCACTAGTGTCCCGTTTGAAAAGTAGTGTGGCATTCGAGGGCCGATGCATCACGTCGGACGGCGTTGCTCCTTCTCGAAATAGCCCTGCTATTCCTCGGCGTCGCGCCTTGTCCGCCGCGCGCCTCAGCCCCCTCTGTGCTCACTCTACTTTTCAAACGGAACACTAGATCGCAAACCGCTCGACCACGCTTCGGTCCAAGATCGTCCCTTCGGGGCCGAGGTCCGGATAGGGGACACCGGCATCTCGAAGACGACGCGCAAGCTTGGGATAGCCCCACTCGAACAGCAGTCGGGCTCGAGCACCGTCCGGAAGCCGAGGTGTCGCGTACAGTCCCGCGGCTTCTCTCTGTCGGTAGGCTTCGTACAAGAGAAGCGCCGTGGCCACCGACACGTTCAGGGAAGGAGTCATCCCCATCATGGGGATCACGACCATGCGGTCGGCAAGTGCCACGGCCAGGTCGGAGACTCCGTGGAGCTCTGTGCCCATCAGGAACGCCGTGGGCGCGGTGTAGTCCACCGAGCGGTAGTCCGTCGCTCCCTCGACCGGGTGCGCTGCGACGATGGAGAAGCCCTGCTGCTTCAGCGCGTCCACGGCCTCGGCCACCGTGGGATGCTGGTGCACCCGTATCCATTTGCGCGTGCCACCGGAGGTGTCACGACTGAGCTCGAGCCCCGCGTCGACGGGAACCGCATGTACGTCCAGCACGCCCACTGCGTCCGAGCTCCTGAGGATCGCCGCCAGGTTGTGCGGCTTGTGCACCCGTTCCATCAATACGGTCAGGTCGGGTTGCCGTCGAGCGATCACGTGCTGGAGACGACGATGGCGTTCCGGTGTCATAGCTCGTGGTCGAGAGAGAAACGTGGCGAGATCCGACCGATACCCCGGAGGTGCGTCGGCAATGCCATCGACCCCTGGAGCCACCCCGAGGATCAAAGCGAATGTCAACGCATCCGCCTGATCTACAATCCCGTCGCTGCGCCAGGCGATGCATACTCGGAGGGGCGACCGTGAGTCATTCACACACGGTCCATCCAACTCGGAGTGGAACATGCGTACGCTTACGCTTGCGCTGTACTTGTTCGCGGTTTTCGCGACTACTGCGGCCGGACAGTCGAGATCGGCGCTCGAGGAAGCCATCGTGTTGGCAGACACCACACCTACTGTGGAGAATCTGCTCGGGGGCACGAACGCTGCCATCCTGTTACGCAACTTCACCCTGGCTGATTCGCTTCACGATCGAGCCGGCCAGCAACTCTTCCAACTGATTCAGGGTGCCACGTTTCTTGGTGTCTGGAAGGCGCTGAGCTCTGGCGAAGGAGTGGACGGCGCGCTACGCGAATTCCACACTGCGCGGTCGTATGTTTCGTTTCCTCCGGTCATGGTAGCGTCCCTCGTCGGCAACTTTCCGGAGCTCCTCACAGGCGGTGCACTGGACGACGAGATTCTCGCGTTGCGTGCGGATGCATCCGATCCCGAGGAGAGGTGCACGTGCTATTCGGAGAAGGCGTGGGTTCACCGTATGGCGGGTCGAGAGGAGGTTGCCCGCGTGTACTGGGACTCGTTGGTGGCCAATCGGGGAGACGACTTCCTGGCCAGCCAACCGACAGCGGACGCGAGAGCACACGTCGCAGGCCAGCACGCTCGAGATCTGGCACGCGCTGGCCGGACCGGGGAAGCCCGCCGAGCGTTGGCGCAGGCTATGGAGATGGAAGTGAGTTCCGCGGGAAGGCCGTTGGTCGTGCGTCGTTGGGCGCAGGCCTATGCGGAGCTCGGCGACACCGAACGTGTTGTCGAGTTGTTGGAGTCCCTTCTCGGTGATCCGTCGCCGATCACCGTGCATTCCCTCGAGGTGCGAGCCGCTTGGGCGGGGGTTCGGCATACGGAGGCATTTCAAGCAATGCTGGCACGCCACCGCTAGACCCTAAGCCGCGCAAACTTTCCAGGGTGAGGCGGGGCGCTTGTTCGGAGGCCCCGCCTCACTCGGAGGCCACGCCGGACAACGGTCGGTCCCTCAAGCGCCGCTTCTTCCTTGAGAACCGCGGCGAACGTGATAGAACGCCTGTGATCCGCCGGTGCAGATATCCTCCCAGACGTCCGACCAATCCGGCACCTCGATGGTGACCCGACGATCCAGCTCGGCTCGAAACGCGTGGAACTCTTGGTGTCCGCGCGCCTCGTACAGGAAGACGTTCGTAGGATGGGAAGCCCGTGCGTTGCTCAACTGAGTGAACGAGAGCAGGAAGCCCTCCCGTTCCAGCGACTCGAGGATCGGAACCAAAACATCGTCGGTAAGGCGGTCCACTGCCCACTGCTGCTGGATCGGACAATGCCACGCTTCCATGGCTATGAAGTGCCCTGCACGGCCGTCCAGCCGATACCCTTGGACACCGGTCAAGGCCACTGTCGCCGCCGCCGCGATGGCCCACACGTGTCTCGATGTGGGGTTTGGCCCCCGATCCGCCAACTGTCGTTTCGCTCGCGTATGTTTCATGGTGTGCTCCGATCGACGGTGAAACGTGCCTTATAACGTTCCATCCGCTCCCATCCCGGACGTCACGTAGAGACGGGGAGTTGCCTCGCGCCTCTACGCTGGAATGCCTCCACTGCCCGACGGTCGGATCCTTCAGCTGAATCACGGAGTTGGCGCCATGGCGGGACTCCACTTCAGGTGTCCACGTGAGGCGCTACGGTCCGTGGAGTGAGACCATTGGTGAGATCGACCGGAGGGATGCAACCGATCGGAGGAACCCATGGCACACAGGCAACGGACTCCGGCAGTAAACGTCATGGCGAGATGTGCCTCGAGGCATGCGCGTTTGCGCTCCCTTGCGTTAGCCGCGACCATCTGTTCGTTGGGCGGCTGCTATTCCCTGAGTCAAGTAAACGCCCTGGCGGAAAACGAGATAGCTCCTGGGCCGACAGAGAACGCCCGGCTGAATCGACCAACGTTCGTGATGGTGCAGAACCAAAGCGAGGACTACGTGCTGGTTTCCGTGCTTTTGGGGAAGACCGCGCAGCGGCTTGGGGTCGCCGCCCCCGGTGCCATCAAGCCCCTGCTTGTCGCGGTTGACACGGACGGCCGGTCGGAGTTCAGGCTCCACGGACAGGTGTTGGGTTCGTCTCGATCGTTCGCGAGTCGGATCATTGAGCCCGAGTCACGGTTTGCGCGGTGGGTGATCATGGCCGATCGCACGATGCTGCTTCCTGCTCGTCCGGCGGCTCACCCGTGAGCGCCGTTATGGACCGTCGTCCGCTTCGGTTCAGCCCTCGCTTCACACACGTTGTCGAAGGCGAAGGACAGTTGTTACTCGTGGAAGATTCGCGTGTGCGGGTGTTCCGAGGAGCCGCTTTAAGGCGCGTGTTGAAGAGCGTCGACGGAACCCGCTCAGGGCCACAGATCGTGGACGCATTGCGTCCAGACGTGTCGCCGGAGTTGGTGTGGGGTGCGCTGGCCTTACTCGAGCGTGAAGGGCTGGTGCAAGCCGGCGCGTACGATTCGAGCCGGAGTGACGCCGGGCGTGGCGCCCGGCCGGCCGGGGGCGTAGGTCTCGCGGACGAGTTGTCGGCCGCTTGGTCCGCACGCGAGGCTCGAAACATCGTGGTCCACCGCCATCCCGCCTGCAACCACGCCCTCCTCCTGACCGATGACCTGCTTCGCCCGGGCGTAGTGGATGCGGCGGCGAGGGCCGGGTCCGTCCTCCTGGTGCGGGTCGGCGGTATCGAAACCTGGGTGGGCCCTTGGGTGGGTTCGAGAGACGGCGCCTGCCTCACGTGTCTACGCACGCGTCTCACGCTCAACCTACCTGCACGGGCGTTCATCTGTGAAGAAGCCAGGGCGCACGAACCGACCTTCGTTAGGTCACTCGGACTCCGGGCCGACCACGGTCGCTTCAACTGGATCGCAAGTCGCGTGATGGAATACGGATTCGGAACCGCGACGCCGAGGCATTCGCAACGTATCACAGTCTATTCCTCCGAGGTCTCGGACCCTCGTCGTCATACCGTTCCACGGCTGCCCCAATGCGTCGATTGTGGAGACCCGTTCCTGCGGGCTCCGGGACCACATGTGGCTATCCGGTCCCGTCTCGTGACGTACCGAGAGGAAGGGGGATACCGAATCGTCCCAGCCTCCATCACCAAAGATCGCATGGTTCCTTTCATCGATCCTTTGGTGGGCGTGTTGCGAGAGACAGGCAGGGTCGCGGTTCCCGGCGCGCCGGACTTCCACGTGTACACCGCATCGCATGCCTCGGGGGCGTCCAGCGGGTCTATTTCGGCCGTTGCGGACAGCGTCCGGGATCCGAGCGGGGGAAAAGGTCCGTCGGAAATGGCCGCGGAGGTCAGCGCCCTTGCCGAAGGCATCGAGCGCGTCAGCGCGATATACCGCAACACGAGTATGGGACTGGAAGCGCGAGCTTCCCAATTGCCCCGGTCGCCGGTGCTCCCGTGCCACTGGCAGCACTTCAGCACAGCGCAATACGCCACCCGCGGTCGGTGGAACGGGTCGTTGCCGAACTCATTCCAGTGGGTACCCGAACCCTATCGAGACGAGGTCATCGAGTGGACACCTCTGCGGTCGCTCATCAGCGGGGAAATCCGCTATGCTCCCAGCTCGCTGGTATTTCTCGGGTATACCGGCGACGGGCGCGGGTTCGGGCGGGCGGACTCTAACGGCCTTGCGAGTGGCAACTGTATCGAAGAAGCGATCCTGCACGCCTTCTTCGAGCTCGTAGAGCGCGATGCCGTATCGCTGTGGTGGTACAACCGCATCCGAAGGCCCGGCGTCCGTTTGCTCGAACACGCGGACGCTTTCGTCACGACCAGCGTGCGCCGCCACGCCCATCTCGGAAGAACCGTATGGGCGCTGGATCTCAGACACGATCTCGGTATTCCCTGCTATGTGGCGCTCTCGGCGCGCACGGGGCCGAAGCCGGACGAAATTGCGATGGGCTTTGGAGCCCACTTGGATGATCGAGTCGCGCTCCGCAGGGCAGTGGCGGAGCTCAATCAGCTCTCAGCCACCGTATGTCGATCCTCGGCCGAGCGCCGTAGTCAGCTCCTGCCTCGCCATGCGGACGCGCTCCGGTGGTGGGACGAGGAGTGTTTGGCCGATCATCCCTACCTGTGCCCCGACCCCGGCGAAGCCGGGGGCATGCCACCGAATTCTCGTCCCGAGTCGGATGACTTGCGCGACCATATTTCCATATGCCTCGAGCGGGCCGTCTCCGCAGGACTCGACGTGCTAGTTCACGACCTGACGCAGCCGGACATCGGTTTTCCCGCCGTCCGTGTGGTTGTGCCGGGCCTACGTCATTTCTGGCGCCGCCTGGGACCAGGTCGGCTGTATGACGTGCCATCGGCGCTAGGATGGCTCGACCGACCGACGGAGGAGCTTCACATGAACCCCGTCTCCCTCTTCCTGTGAGCAACTGATGCGCAGCGCCTCGCAAGGTCCGCCTGATGTGCCGACCGTATGGGTCGTGGAAGACTCCACGGAGTTCCGGGCCGCGGTTTGTGACCTGATCGAACAACAGCCCGACCTCCAGTGCGGCGAGTCGTTTGCCAGCGGGGAAGCCCTGTTCGAACACCTGAATCACCACTTCGCGCCTGAGCTGATTCTGGTCGATATCGGGCTTCCGGGAGTAGATGGGTCGGAGGTTATCGAACGGGTTCGAAGGATATCTCCAGCGACTCTGCTGGTCGTGCTCACGATCCACGAGGACAACGACAAGATTTTCAGCGCCATCTGCGCCGGCGCTCGCGGATACCTCCTCAAGACAGCCCCGCCCGAGCGAATCCTCGCGGCCGTGCGGGAGGCGCTGGCTGGAGGAGCGCCAATGACGCCGCAGATCGCCCGACGGGTCCTCAACTTGTTCACGCAGATCAAAGCCCCTCGGTGGGACTACGATCTTACCGATCGAGAGAAGGACGTTCTAAGTGAGCTGGTATCCGGAAAGACGAAAGCTGAAATGGGCAAATCCATGTATCTGAGCCCGCACACCATCGACACCCACCTCCGGAACATCTACGCCAAGCTACACGTGCATTCCCGTACGGAGGCAGTGGCCAAGGCGTTCAAGGAAAAACTGTTGGATTCGCTGTAACGCGTGCCCATTGCCCCAAGGAGGCTCCCATGAACTACCAGCCATGTCCCGGAAAACCCGGAATCAGATGGATGATCCCAGCGCGCCTCCTTAACACGCTTTGGTCCGATCTGTTACCGCGAGTGGCCGCTGGCGTGTGGCGAGGTGATACGAACGATCCACAGTGGCCAACCAGTTACAGCTCGATAAGCGCCGCACAGCTCGAGTCTTGGATCACCTGGGCTCTACCACACGTGAACGACGTGACTGTCAAACGACTAAACGACCTTCTCGCTTTCTATAAATCTCTGGACAAAAGTAGCAAGCTGCAGCCCGCTCCCCTTTTCTGGGTGGCTCCGGGTGGGCATGACTTCATCATTAGTGATGAGCGCATTGACCTGTTCGCTCCGCGGGCGCCGGAGAATGAACAGCATCTATTGACGTATTACCGTTATCGTCGAACAGGCCGATACCCGGTGGCGGTGCCGTTCATCGGAGTGCCTCACCAAAAGGATCGAGATTTGTACGCACACCATCTCCTGCCTTCGCCCACCGGACCGTCTCAGCTCGATCTCCATGGCGTAGACGATTATGGGTGGATTCGAGATCTCAGTAAATGTACGGGAAGAGACCCACTCATGTACTCACTCGTTCGTCGGGATTTGGTGGAGCGGGCCGACGCGGTCGCGGCAGGACGATCATCAAGTGAGGCGAGAGAAAACCTGATCCGTACGCTACGCGTGCTGCCGGACGACGATGCCGGGACATGGATGGATGTAGTGAAGGCGTTTGAGAGTGGGGATGATGCCGGTGGCGTGGAGCTGCTGACGGAAGGGTTGGCACGCCGTCACCCGATGGAGGATGCCATACTGATAGGAGGAGGTCAGCTAGTTATTGGTCCGACGTTTGATGACTACCGATGCTGCCTGGCGCGGAAGAGGTGTTGGACCTTGCTTGGAGCGGTATTCCGCGGAATGCTTGAGCAGTTCCCGCGCATCATGGTCGACCGATGGCTGCAGCCGACATCCCAGGGCGGCCCGCTGCTCCGCGCGGAGTTGGGGGACCGTCTCGAAACCAGTTTCTCTCCTCATATGTTACTGGATTTTGATGCGGCACATAGTTATGTGGATGAAATCGTGGTGACGAACCTGGGGATACATTTCCCCCATCAAGCGTCTCTTAAAACAACCGGCGGAGGCCCGAACGCTTTAGTGCTTAAGGAAATGTTGACGGAAATCATCAAAGGTAGGGCCGGCAATCCTGTGTTTACCGACTCCATTGTGTGCAACTAGACCACTCGTAGTATCGCTGGTATGCACGACGGCCATGCTGTGCCTGCCTGCCGAGGTGTATGCCACGCAAGTGAGCTCGCAAGGTGCGCGGGTAGGATTGGCGCAGGCCTGCCACATGACGACGCGACCGGTTGGGCGAGGGGAGGGACAGGATGCCGTTAGAGCGTTGGCGATGGGCGGAGATGGTTCGATCTGGATCGGAACACAAAACGGATTGCTGAAGATACGCGGGGAAGAAGCTGAAACAATTGCTCCGCGGGACGACACCGAATTCCGAGATGCGTATATACAAGATCTGGTGATGGGTGCCGACGACGAGTTGTGGGTGGGGTCGAGGCGATATATCGGTCGAGTGGCGGCCGATGAAGCGACGATAACGTACCTGCCGCTCCGATGGATGGCGCAGGCTGTTCCGGAGATCGCGAGCTTGGTGCACGGGTCCAACGGCAACGTCTGGATACTGGCGGGAGATCGACTATGGCGGCACGCCCCCGGTGAAGACGTCATTCGACCTTGGCCACTGCCAGGCTACGGTGCGCTCGCTGCGCTAGAGGCTACCAGCGCGGGCTTGTGGATTGGACTTGCGTCTGGACAACTGCTCCTAGTGGATCCGGATGAAGGTCAAGCCACCATCGTCCATGAGATGGCTAGTCAGATCGAAGCGCTGTGGCCTGATCGTGTCGACGGAGTCTGGGCGGCAAGTGCTGATGCTCAAGTTGCCCGGGTAAGCCCAGCCGGACAGGTGGAGATGGTGCTCGACCTGACGAGTCAAACGGGGGTTGATGTCTCGATATTGTCCGGGTTAGACGACACGCGAGGCAGATTGTGGATCGGCACGTTTCGAGGCGCTTACGTCTGGGATGGGACGCGGTCGGATCTGTGTGTCATCACGGACGGTGAATCGGGCGGCGGTGGCCTTAGCCACGGTACCGTTGTGAGTCTTTTGCAGGATCATCAGGGCAACGTATGGCTGGGCACCTGGCTCGGCGCTCATGTTGTTCCTCGGTATTGGCCGGCACTACGGTCTGTTCGAACAGCTGAGACAGATCAAGGACCGGGGATTGGGGTGTATTCCGTGGCAGAAGATGCTGACGGAGGATTCTGGCTTGGGGGCCAGAGCGGCAGGTTGATGCACGTGAACAGTGAGTACGCGGCGCTAGAAGCGTGGACGATTGATGACCGGGCCTCGATGTTACTTGGGCTGGCGAAGCCGCGTGAGGGAGTCCTATTGGCGGCCGCAGTGAACGCCGGGTTGTGGCGGCTCCGTGCGGACTCACTTGGGAGGTCGGGGCGAGTCGGCCAGTATGCGACCACCATTCCGATCGCAGAAGTGCTACCGGCAGCAGTTGTGACGATGGGAAGCGATGCCGTACTCATCGGCACTCCACAAGAGGGAGTGTTCCTCGATACCGGCGAGGGCTTCCGACCGCTACGAGACTCTCTTGGCCGAGCCGTAACCGCCGGCATGTACACCCGTCCAATTCGGGTGAACGAGAGCGGCGAAGTGGCGATTGGTGTCTGGGGGGACACGCTCGGTGGGGTGCTTTGGTGGCGGGAGGGAGGCATCACCCGTCGGGCGCTCGGGAGGCTTAGAGACACCACCTCGGTGCTTCCGAGTACCCGAGTCCTAACCTTCCACGAGGAAGGAGACGGGACGTTATGGGTCGGAACCGAGGGCGACGGGTTGCTGCGCCTGGCTCCGGGGGACGCGAGAGCGCGGGCGTGGACGACGGAGAACAGCGACCTGCCGCACGATAACGTCCAGGGCATTCTCCCCGATGATCGGGGCTTCATGTGGATTTCCACGAGCAACGGGCTGGCTCGCTTCGACCAGACCAGCGAGAGGTTCTGGGCGTTCGGTGAGAACGCCGGGATCAACGGCCCGCGGTTCTTCGCGGATGCCGTCCACAAGAGCGAGGAGGGTCACTTGATCTTCGGTGGGCCACGCGGGTTGACCGTGGTGGACCCGGACCTGATCGATCCGGCCCCGGCCGGCTCGGCCATCGTGCTCACCGGATGGCGGGTCCACGGCCGGGAAATGCCCGTGGAAGATGCGCTCGCGGAAACGGGAATCGACCTGCCTCCGAGTGACAACTTCTTCACCTTCGATTTCTCGGCGCTCGACTTCATCGATCCCACCAAGGTCCGTTACCGGTATCGTTTGGATCCCCTGGAAAAGGAATGGGTCGAGGCGGGCAATCGGGGGACTGCCAACTACACGACCGTGCCTCCGGGACGCTATACGCTGCGTGTCACGGCAACCAACAGCGAGGGCGTCGAGACGACGGATGGATTGGCCATTCCCGTCCGAGTCCGAGCGCCCTACTACACGACCTTGTGGTTTCGGTCGCTCATGGCGTTCCTGCTACTCGGTCTGATCTCCGCCGCCTACGGCTACCGGGTACGTCAGCTCCGCGCACGGCAGGAGCTCAGGCTTCGCATTGCGGGCCGACTTCACGACGATGTCGGCGCCAACCTCTCGGCGCTGGCGTTGAGGTTGGGCATGCTGAGAGGTGCTCGGGGCCTCGACGACCAAGAACGCGAGCGAGTGCAGAGTCTAGGAGCCCTGGCGCGAGAGACCGCACACAAGGTTCGCGAGATCGTGTGGGTCGTGAACACCAAGTACGACACGGTGGCCGGTCTGCTTGCCAAGATGCGCGACGCGGTCGACACGATGCTCGGCGACCAGCCGATGTCCGTGGACGCGGAGATTCCGGCTCCAGGGGATCAACGGCGAGTCGATATGCGGCTCCGCCAGGACGTGTATCTGATGTTCAAGGAGGCGCTGCACAACGTCGTCAAGCATTCGGGCGCGCGCAGTGTGTCCGTCTCGGTCCAGTGGGACGATCCACGCCTGACGTGGCAAGTGCAGGACGACGGCCGTGGATTCGATCCGCAAGGCTCGGTCGAAGGCAACGGTCTGGATCTCATGCGAGCGCGAGCGGCACGACATGGCGGGCAGCTCTCCATTGAGAGTGCTGTGGGCCGCGGCACCACCGTGCGCTACAGCACGACGCTAGGCCGATAGCGGCCCCCGGCTCGAGCCGGCTCCTCGCCGAGACGTCGAGGCCAACCCCGTCGACCTACCCCTCCGCCTGAATCTCCTCCGCAATTCGCTGCACATCGTCCAACACTCTGAGCAGGTTGCCGCTCCACAGCATGCCGATCTGCTCCTCGGTATAGCCTCTACGCACCAGCTCCAGCGTCACGTTGAACGTCTCCGACGCGTCGTCCCAACCCGTCACCCCGCCGCCCCCGTCGAAGTCGGAGCTGATTCCCACGTGCTCCAGGCCAATCTTTTCGACCAGGTAGTCGATGTGATCCACGAAGTCGGCCACGTCCACCGGCGGCGTGACGGGATCGACCTCGTCGGCGATTCTCGGAGCCGCCGCTTCCCGGACCTGGGCCAGTCCCTCCAGGTATTCGTCGCGCTCGGCTTCGCTCATCGCGCGAAGGGCTCCGAAGTTCTCCACCATCTCGAAGCCCTGCTCGGCAGCCACTTCCCGGAGCACCGCTTGGGATGCTTCCTGCCAGGCGGAGTGCTTGGCGCCGTTCACGTACGATCGGAACGCCACCGTTTGCACCACACCGCCGTTCTCGGCCAAGGCCGTGAGCTGCTCGTCGTCCAGGTTACGACTGTGGTCGTTCATGGCCCGCGCCGACGAATGAGAAGCCATCACCGGCGCACGGGTGATCTCGAACATCTGCATGATCGCGTCTTTCGACGGGTGGGAGATGTCGATCATGATGCCCCACTTGTTCATCTCGGCGATCGCCTGGCGGCCAAGGTCACTCAGGCCGTCGTGCAGCCAGGCTCCGTCACGCTCGCCGGTGTTCGAATCCGAGAACTGGCTGTGTCCGTTGTGGGCCAGGGACATGTAGCGTCCGCCCCGTTCGGCGAAGTCGCGGATGTTGTCCAGGTCGAGGCCCACCTGATACGCATTCTCGATTCCGATCATGGCCACCTTCTTCCCCGAGGCGGCGATCCGACGTACGTCGTCCGACGTCAGTGCCAGCTCGATCCGGTCCGGCGCGATCTCCTCAGCGAGCCGATGAATCGCGTCGAACTTGGCGATCGCCTGGGCGTGTGCGTCGGCGTACCCTGCGTCGGTGAGCTCGCCTTGGCCCACGTACACCACGAACCATGCGACATCCAGTCCGCCTTCCTCCATCTTGGGCAGCGTGACCTGGGTGGGCAGGTCCATGGTGTAGTTGCGCTCCACCGTGAAGTTGGCTGGATTGATATCGTCGTGGGTGTCGAGCGTGATCACCCGCTCGTGGATGCCGCGAGCCCGCTCGACCAACTCGGCTTCGGATTCGGCGTCGGATGTGCCGGATCGAGACGCCAGGTCTCCCCGGCAACCGGCCAGCACCACCGCGAAGCCGGTGGCCACCAACGTGATCGTGGAGGACCTATGAAGGAGAATCGGGATGCGCATGCGGAACGCTCCGGCAAGGAGGGAAGGGGAGGGGAGATAGTAGGCGTCGAGGGCGGGAGCGGTCCACCTTCTCCCGTGGGAACCCCGCCGCGGTGTGAGCCGGAAGCCCCGGCCCACGCCGCCGCCATTCAACGCATGCTAGCTGAAGCGCCGCCGTTTCGGCCTCGTGCCACGGACGCCGAGCTGGTCGCTGAGTTCACCAACTCGGAGCACCGGATGCCGGCGTTTCTCGCCCTCTACTCCCGCGGTGCTGGGACGCTGCCGGCGGTGCGCGATGGGCTCGAGCACCCCGACTGGAACGTCCGGCGCTGGTGCGCCTTGTTTCTGGACAACTTCGCGGACGCGGAGTCACTGGAGGCTCTGGTCCCGTTGCTGGAAGATCCCAAAGCCGACGTCCGGGTCTGGGCCGTACATTCGCTCGCGTGTGAGAGCTGCAAGGACGGGCCGAACCCGATCGACGCAGTGCCGCTGCTCCTGGATCGCATCGCCATGGACGCCAGCGTCCGCGTCCGGAGGCAGGCCGTCGCCATGCTGGCCCATCATCGGACCCCGGATGTGCGCGTGTTGCCTGCTTTCAAGCGAATCTTGGCCACCGAAGAAGACCGCAAGCTGCGGCTGCACGCGGAGCACGGCGTGCGACGCTACGCTGAGGCGGGGCTGACCTAGTGTCCCGTTTGAAAAGTAGTGTGGCATTCGAGGGCCGATGCATCACGTCGGACGGCGTTGCTCCTTCTCGAAATAGCCCTGCTATTCCTCGGCGTCGCGCCTTGTCCGCCGCGCGCCTCAGCCCCCTCTGTGCTCACTCTACTTTTCAAACGGAACACTAGAGAGGAGAGCTCCACTAGGCCCCTTCCAGCCTCAAAGTCACTCCACTATGAACGAATCCAACGGCCCCGACCCAGACCGCCCCTTCCCCCTGGAAGAGGCCAAGCGGCTGGGCTTTCTCAAGCATTTCATCACCCGTCCCACGATCGAGGTCGGGGACTACACCTACTACGACGATCCCAGGGGGCCGGAGCACTTCGAGGACAACGTCCTTTATCACTTCGACTTCGTCGGTGATCGCTTGCGGATTGGCCGCTACTGTTCGATCGCTGCCGAGGTGCGCTTCATCATGAACGGCGGCAACCATCCGACCGACTGGCTGACGACCTACCCCTTTCCGGTGTTCGGTAACGGCTGGGAGGCCGCACTTCCCGAACGCTGGCCCCACCGAGGGGACACGACCGTGGGCAACGATGTATGGATCGGCTACGCGGCCACCATCATGCCCGGCGTGACGATAGGGGACGGCGCGATCATCGCCACCAAGTCCGTGGTGACCAAAGACGTCGAACCCTACGCGATCGTCGGCGGGAATCCCGCTCGGCTCATCCGCTACCGGTTCGACGACGCTGTGCGAGAGGCGCTGCTGACCGTCCGCTGGTGGGATTGGGATGCGGAGAAAGTCACCCGGAATGTCCGTCTCCTGTGTAGCGGCGACGTGGAGGGGCTGCTAGGCGCGAGGTAGGTGTAGCCGTCCTACACGCTCCAACGTCTGCGGGACCTGGGGCTCTGGCTCGACGGGTACACCGGCCCCGACTACTACAACATCAATTTCGACCGCAATCTCACGGCTGTGCGCATCGGACTGATGTTCAACTTCGGTGGCGTCGCCCGGGGGCACCCGCAGGACTAGTGTCCCGTTTGAGAAGTAGTGTGACATTTGAACGCCGACGCATCACGTCGGCCCCCTCTGTGCTCACGCTACTGCTCGAACGGGACACTAGGCTCAACTCCACTCAAAACGAGTACGTCTGCGTGGGCATCCCCGGGTGGATGATCGTCGCCTCGCCCTCGCAGCAGTGTTCGCCAGCGCAGCGCTCCACTCCATCGGTTCCTACGACGATTAGGCAGTCGTCCTCGTCCTTCTGCGGACACCGGCATCGTTTGATGATCGTCATGTGCTCAAACTGAATGATCCGCACCTCGGACCGCATGATGTCGGGTTCGTCCTCGCGAACCACGAAGAACAGGCCCCGTCGCTGACGCAGCAGCCGGTACCCCTTCGTGGGCCAAAGCGCCGATCCGCGCAGGACCAAGCTGCGGATATCCTTCACGATGGGCCGTAGGAGCTTAGGGTGTTTGACGGGAATCGACTTGGCGGACCAGGTGCGCTCCACTTTCGGATCTCCTTTGCAAGGGTGTCGTTCTTACAGGTAGTGGCGAAAACCCGTGGGAAATCTGGCCACGCAGACCGGCATGCTGTCCGCTCTTGTCGAACACTAAGGGGGCGTCTATCTTCCTGTAGAATCCTGAGGGGAAGTGCCCGGTCGAGAGGGGAGGTGTGCGTGAACAACCCCAGGGAGGATGTGCTTCGCGGGACCCTGGATTTGCTGGTCCTCCGGACGCTTTCGGTTGAGCCCATGCACGGCTGGGGCATCTCGGAGCGGATCCAACGACTCTCGTCGGACGTGCTCCAGGTCAATCAAGGCGCGCTCTATCCCGCGCTCCATCGGCTCGAAAAACGTGGGCTCGTGGCCTCGAAATGGGGCCGATCACAGAATAACCGAAGGGCCAAGTTCTATCGGCTGACTCCGGCGGGCAGAAAGCACCTCGCACTCGAGCGCGAAGGATGGACGCGGTTCACCTCGGCGGTGAACGCGGTGCTGGCCGGGGAGAAGGTCCGATGAGATGGCTCGACCGGCTCCGTTACCTCCTTCGGCCGTTCCGATCCCTTCGACGCGCGCACGAGGACGTCGATCAGGAGGTGCGCTTTCACATCGAGATGGAGGCGCAGAAGTACGAGCACGAGGGATTGGATCCCGAGGAGGCCCACCGTCTGGCGCTGCTGCGGTTTGGCGGGGTGGAACGATTCAAGGAACAGGTGCGGGAGGTGAACGGCGTGGGAACCATCGAGCGAATTGCGAACGACCTGCGTTTCGGCTTTCGCCTGCTACGCAAGAACCCGTTGTTCTCCGCGATCGCCATCTTGACGCTGGCGTTGGGAATCGGCGGGAGCACGGCCGTGTTCAGCGTGGTGGACGGCATCATGCTTCGTCCCCTTCCGTTTCCGGAGCCGAACGCGCTTGTTTCGGTATGGGCGGACTATACGCGTCGCGGCGGACCCGTGCAGGAGTGGCTGGGATATCCGAACTTCCGCGATGTCCGTGCGCTGGACCACGTGTTCGAAGACGCGGCGCTGTACAATGACGTCGCCCTGACCCTGACCGGCTCCGGCGAGGCCGAGAGCCTCTTCGGGAGCTTCATTTCGTACGGGTTCCTCTCGCAGGTGCTCCAGGTCGAGCCCAGCATGGGACGAGGGTTCCTGCCCGACGACGATCTACCCGGGGCGGAACGGGTACTTCTGCTTAGCGACGGACTGTGGCAACGACGGTTCGGAGGAGATCCCGGCATCGTCGGCCGCGCGCTCACCCTCGACGATGAACCGTACACGGTCATCGGCGTCATGCCCCCCGGGTTCCGGCAGCCGCTGTTGGAGGCGGCCGAGTTCTGGACCCCGATTCGTTGGAACGACACCGAGTTCGGCGGCGGGCGGGGAAGCGCGATCCTTCGTGCCATCGGAAGGCTGGCTCCGGGCATCTCGCTCGAGGCCGCGCAGACGGAGGCCGATGCGCTCGGCCGACGTCTCGAAGCCGAGTACCCGGAGTCCAACACGGGCGTCGGATACGCGCTCGTCCCCCTTCAGGACAACCTGGTGCAGCAGGCCAGCGCCGCGCTCTGGGTGCTGCTCGCCGCAGTGGGCTTCGTGCTCGTGCTGGTCTGCGTGAATCTGGCCAACCTGCTACTCGCCCGGGGATCGGCTCGGAAAGGGGAGATCGCCGTGCGGGCGGCGCTGGGCGCCGCGCGTCCGCGTCTGATGGGCCAGTTGCTCACGGAGAGTGTGCTGTTGGCCCTGTTGGGTGGACTGCTCGGTGTTGGCGTTGCCGTCATCGGCACCCGTCTGCTCGTGGCCGTGGCTCCGCCCGGTGTGCCACGGTTGGCCGAGGTCGCGGTGGATGGACGAGTCCTCGCCTTCATGGCAGTGACGACCTTGGCGGCCGGAGTGCTTTTCGGTCTGGTGCCTTCACTACGGGCTTCTCGCACCAACCTCCGCGGTTCGCTGTCCGATTCCGGCCGGTCCGGCTCGCTCGGCGGAGGTGGCAGTCGGCTGAGAAGCGGGTTGGTGGCCGGCCAGATTGCGCTTGCGCTGGTCCTGTTGGTCGGTGCGGGCCTTCTGCTCCGGAGCTTTCAGGCGCTCAGGACCGTGGACCTGGGATTCAGTCCCGAGCGTGTAGTCACGTTCGCGATCAACCTTCCACCTTCGCGCTACGAGGATGCCGACGCGATCTGGATCTATCACGCCGATCTGGAAGACCGCCTACTGGCCCTTCCCGGCGTGGAAGCGGTGGGAGCCGTCAACTCCATTCCGCTCGGCGGCCGGAACGGGGACACCGATTTCAACATCGAGGGCCGCCCTCTCCCTCAGCCCGGCCAAGAGACCACTGTGTGGATTCGGAGGGCCACTCCGGGATACTTCGACGCCATGGGCCTTCGCATTCCCGAGGGGCGTGGGTTCACCACCCAGGACCGTCGGGGCAACACGCCTGTCGTCATCGTCAACCAAACGGTGGCGAGCCGATTTTTCCCGGGCGAGAGCGCGATCGGCAAGCGGATCAACGTCAACGATCCGATGGAGCCCGTGTGGAGGGAGATCGTCGGAGTGGCGGACGACGTGCGAAACTTTGGAATTCGGGGTGACGGCCGAAACGCCATGTACTTTCCCTACGAGCAACTGCCCGCGCGCTTCATGACCGTGGTGGTCCGGGCGGCCGGCGATCCCGGCGCGATCATGCCTACGCTCCGGCGGGAGGTGGCCGCCACCGATCCTTCGATGGCCGTGAGCCTCACCACCATGGACTCGCTCGTGTCCTCAGCCCTCGATTCGGACCGGTTCGTGACGGTGCTCCTGTCCGTCTTCGCGTTGGGCGCGCTTCTCCTCGCAGCGGTGGGGCTGTATGGAGTGGTTTCGTATGACGTGGGCCGCCGCATGAAGGAGATGGGCGTGCGCGTGGCGCTGGGAGCGGGCGGAGTCCAGATCGGGAAGCTCGTAGTAGGTCGGAGCATTCTGCTTTCGGCCGCCGGAATCGCAGTCGGCACCCTCGGCGCAGTACTCGTGACGCGTCTCATGTCCAGCCTGCTCTTCGGAGTGAGTCCCACCGATCCGCTGACGTTTACCGGTGTGGCGACCACGCTGGGCGTCGTGGCGGTGGTTGCCAGCGTGCTGCCGGCCTGGAAGGCCGCGCGAGTGGATCCCGTGGCCGTGCTGAACGCGGAGTAGCGGACTCGTGGAGGGCGCGCTCCGAGCGCTATGCCAGCTCGACCCGATGGATGCGGCCGATCCGATCCGCGATCTCGGCCGAAACGCCGGCGCTCGAGGCGAACCCGGACCAATCTCGGACGCTCGAGACGACCTCGGAAATGACGTCGAGCGCCTTGGCGCGCTTGAGACCCGCCACCGCCCCCAGGGCGACCAGATCCGTACGGTCGATGTCCTCGGTCTTTCCGTTGATCGACATTTGATGACGGCGGGTCCAGTGGCCGGCAGGATTGTAGGCGTATACGACGTCGAAGGCCGGTGACAGCGTCCAACGGCCGCGGCGGTCCATGAGATAAGCGACGTTCTTCACGTGGTCGTCCTGGTTGCGGGCCACCACATTGAACGCCGCACGCCGGAATTGTTGGCGGAGCTCCGTCGGGGTCAGGTCGAGCCGCTTTCCGGTCTGGATGGCCTGCTCGTACGAGTGGGCGCCGGCTCGATTGAAGTCGAAGTGTCGCATGGCTCCCAACGACTGCATGTGGACCTTGCCGCCGGCAGGGGTTCGGTCGAACCGGCGCGTCATGAAGTGGGCGCGACCCTGTTCGTGATGCAGGCGGCAGTCCGTCATCGTCACCCCGGCATCGCTCGCCATGAGTGCGTATGCGTACTCGATGCGGCCGTATCCGCGGGGCTCGCCGATTTCCCTCGTCGCACCGGAGTCGACGCCGTCGAACTTGAGGATCCAGTGCTCGAAACCTTCGGCGACGGAGATCTGCCCGGACCGGAACGCGCCGGTGGCGGGGTTCCATCCCAGCACGGCTTTGGCCCGCGCCCCTCCCGCGGACGTGCTGACCTTGAGGATCTGCTCCAGCGCCAAGGCATCGCCCCCCTCTCCGGTCAGCGTACCGGTTAGGCGGCTTCGTTGCGCGAGCACGAGGTTGGCCAGCTCGACGAGCCGCTCCACTCGGACGTCCGATCCCTCGAGGTTGCGGGAAATCGCGGGCTCGAATTCGAGTGCGCCCATGCCTCGCGTGCCTACATAGCAGAGACGCTCGACGGGATCCATGCTGTCTGCGGTGCGGCCCTCCGCCTCCAGCCAGGCGTCGATGACCGCGTTGCCGAACGCGTCGGGGAGGGAATCTGCCAGCAGTCCGGGCAGACCGCGGAACGTCACACGTGGCAGCGCCGGAAACTCGTAGGGATCCGGCGAGAGCGGCATCGTGAGGGGTGCCACTTGGATACGACTGCCGGCGAACTCCGGATCGTACTGGAACACCGCGACATCGCGGTCGGGAATCCACGTGACCGCTCCGATGTCCCGGCCCCAGAGCCGGACACGCGCGTCGGTCACTCCTCCGTGTCCTCGAGGGCTTCGGGCGTCCAAGTCCAACCCTCGGCCGTATCCTCTTTCGAAGGCCGGGCGCGCAGGCGTTCACGCCCCTGCCTCCTGACGCGCTCGATGGGCCGCACCGCCGGATCGGGTAAAAGCGTATCGAAGCGGTGTTGGAGCTCCAACGCCATGACCACCCGGACGAACGTGTCCAGGGACACGCCTTCACCGTTCTCAAAACGCACGAGGGTGCGCCGGGAGATGCCCGCGTCGGCCGCCACCTGCGCCTGGGTGCGATTGCGACTCAGGCGCAAGGCGGTAATCCGTCGACGGAGCTCGGCTTCGATCTGGGAGCTGGTTGCCGTGTCGTAGTCAATATTATGCGACATTTTTGTCATCTTAAAAGGAATTTCGTGCTCTAATATGACAAAAATGTGCCACAAAAACAACGTGGGCTACGTCAGTCCACCTCGATCATCAGGCTCCCCTTGGCAATGAACTTCGCCGAGAAGCGGCCGCCCGGATCGTGCTGGTCCTGGATTTCCTCGACCGTGCGCTCGATCAATTGCATGTGCTCCTTGCGCGTATCCGAGAGTCCTTTGGTCTCGGAGCTGCTGGTGAAATGGAAGCGGAACGGCTCGTCCGGACCCACCGGAGCCGCGCCGTCGATGCCGGTCAGTCGAGCCAACGCGAACTTCTCGACCACCTCTCGTTCGGGGTTGTGGTGGGCGCCGTTTCCGCAGAACACGTAGTGGTCCGCCGTGACCCGCTGGACGAAGTCCGCGGTCACGTTCCCCAGCGCGCCGTGGTGCTGGACCTTGAGCACGCTCACGTGGATGCGCTGGTCTGCGCCTTGGAGCTTCTCGTGATGCCCCAGACCCTCGAGGATGTCCCCGGACAGGCCGTCCCCGGTGAAGAGCACCGACCCATCGCCGGATTCCACGAGAAACATCAGCGAGGCGACGTTGGGCGTGCTCACCCCGCTCTCACCCTCGCCGAGCGCTGCGGCGACACTCGAGTTCGTGAACACCAGCCGCTGGAACGTTCCCAGGTCTTTTTCGTCTTCCAACATCTCCTTCTGCAGCTTCTTCAGTGCGTCGGCGTTCGTGTCGATCCACGTCTGCCATTCCCCGCGAAGCTTCTCGATGCTCTCCTCCGTGGGCCCCAGCGTGAAAAACTCCAGATCTCCAATCGAGAATTTGTCTGCCGTGTCGCGGACCATCAGCTCGCCGACGGGTCGATTCAGCGGGATGTCCAGTTGCCCATCGGAGATCCTCCGGGAGAGCTCCATGGCCGACCGCTCGCCCGCGGCCAGGTTCGCCACCCGGGATGCGTAGTCCCGTAGCTCCGCATCCGGAGATCCGGCGAACAGGTTGGCCGTCGCGTGCAGCGTGCCCTCCACTTGAGGCGCCAGGTCCTTTCCCACGAGATGGAAGAGCCCGTTGTGCCAGATTTCCTTGACCTGGGGAGGCTCGGGCACCCGCGGTTTCCGGGTGTCCAGCCCTTCGTCCTCTCGGAAACGGTGAATCCGCCACTCCACCTCGTCTTCCAAGAGGCCCAGGATGCCCGAGATGTGGTCGTCGTCGATATGGGACACACAGATGGCGTCCAAATGGGGAAGGCCGGCGACGGTTTTTCGGGCGTTCGCCTGAAAGGCGCCCTTTCGGCCTCCGTCCACGAGCACGTGGTGTTCGGGCCCACCGCCTCCGTTCAAGTCGCCGCTGGACACCAGCGCGCAATCGCCGTCTCCGGCGTGAAAGAATCGAAGCTTCATGGCCCCGCCTCCTTCCCGGGATTGGGCTGATTCGCATTCCCCGCGTTTTCGGCCTGCTCCTTCAGCTTCCGCTCCTCGCGGTCATCCAAGTCGAAAGGCGTGAACGGCAGGCACACCTGCGTCAGCGCCGTCGAAGCGTCCACCCGTCCAAAGCCGGCGTCGTTTTGCCATTCGTATGTGGATCCCGGCAGGGGCTTGGCGGTCCTCCTGAGCATGCCCAACACCTGGGTCGCGGTGAGGCGAGGCTCGAGCGCGAGCATCTGGGCGGCCACCCCGGCCACGTAGGGCGTGGCCATGCTGGTGCCGGTCAGGGAGATCCAACGCCGATCCGGCCCGGAGAACCCACGGGCGGCGACGATCTCCGTGCCCGGCGCGGCGATGTCGGGCTTGGTGCGGCCGTCGCGAGTGGGTCCCTGGCTGGACGAGGGATTGATGCGCTCCGCCGCTTCGTCGCCGTTGGCGACGGCTACGACCCGATGGCCGCACGCCAGCGACGACACCGACGATCCGTCCACGTTGGTCCGGGCGGAGAAGTACGAGGGGAACCGCCAGGCCTGGTCCTCTCCCAGGCGCCCGAGTGGCCGGGGATCGTCCCGCTCGATCCAGGCGTCGAAGCGGCCGTCACGGACCTCCACGCCGTGCAAGCGGACCGTCCACCTTCCGGCTTGGATGCCCACCACCTGATCTTTCAACCGCGGACTCAGGAATATCGAGATCCGGTTGGCGCCGTTGGCCGGATGATATCGCTCGCTGTAGATGCTCACGAACGTGTCGCTGGGCAGTTGTAGGTTCTCGAGATACTGGCCGGGATACACGGGGCCGATCCAGCTCTTTCCGGACGGCGGGCGGAGCGAGACCGCGAACTCGTCGCCCGCCTCGTACCAAATCTCCATCTCGTTCTCCGACACGTCCACGATGCCGTTGCCGACCACCTGCCAGTCCAGGTCCACGTCGAGGCCGCGGGCCGGCACGCGGCCGGAGGAGTGGATGCGACCCATCAGAAACCCGAGGTCCCCCTCGAACTGAGGGCTGTCCTGGCCCGCGTTCCCGGCGGCCACGCACACGCAGCGACCCGGCTGGTCCAATGCCGCGTCGATCCACCGAGAGATCGGGCTCGAGCCGTCATGGGCATGGCCGTTGGTGCCGAGGCTGATGTTGATGACGGTGGGCAGCTCTTCCTTGTCGCCGAGCCTGAACAAAAAGTCTACCGCCTCGGCCAGCGCGACCGAGTCGTAGAACGTGCGGTGTCTGCTCAGCTCCTCCTCGGACAAATGGATGAGCACGCCGGCAATCATGGCGTCGGGGCAAACACCCGAGTTCCCGGCCGCGATGCTCGCCACGTGGGTTCCGTGGGCGCCGGGCACCTGCACCGATTGGCGGACCAGGTCGGTGGGGGCCACACCGGCCCTGGGTGCGTTTGCCAGCGCTCGGTCCATGTCCTCCTTCGTGATCAACGATCCGTAAGGGATGTTTTTGGGCCGCGGACGCTGACGGCCGCCCTGATCCCATATCGCGTGAAATCGGGTCTTGGCCGCACCGTTCTCGCGGATCAGAAAGTCGGGATGGGAGAAGTCAAATCCTCCCACGTCGATAAACCCGATCAGCACCGCCGGCTTGTCGCGTAGAGGAATCGGGAAGCGCGTCGTCGCATCAGTCGATCTGCCGTCGTGACGGTAGGTCGGAAGCGTGCAGGACTGCATCTCCGGCACGCGAGACTCGGGCTCGTCGGCCGCCTTTCGGCCCGTGGCGGGTTGGGGAAGAGACAGCGGAGCGCCGGCCTCGATATACGCTACACCCCCAGCCTCGGCGATCTTCTGGATCCCGTCCGCCGTGAGGATGGCCGTATCGAGACGGCCGCGCGCCGACCGTCCGGCCTTGCCGGGCGCGGCATCGTCCGCGTCGAACTGCACGAAGCAACTGACCTTGAAGTCCGACGTAGGCTTGAGTGGTTCGGGTTCGGCCAGAGCCGGCCGGGCCTCCGCTCGCTCCGCCAAGGCGAGCTTTTCCGGGACATGGTACTGCTTGACGGTCTTTTGGGTCGTGCGAACGGCTCCTGACATCTCCGAGCGGTAGGCGTTCACCTCCGCATCGCCGTTGACGATCATCCGAAGACGAGGTGACAGACGTTCCAGGTACGCGCGATCGACAGGCATGGCCGTCTCGTGTTGCAAGGGTTCCGGCGTATGCTACCACCTCGGACGGGTGGCTGCTTGCCGAATGTTCCCGGATCTCTCGGTGTTGTGCCGCCGGATAAAGGTCGTCCGCGGCGCCGTGTGGGGCATCACGCGAATGCGTCATCGGCCTACTTGAAGTCTTCGCGCGAAAACGGGTCCCCGGTAGGCCAACCGTTCGCACGCAGACCGTGGCGGAGTCGGTCCGGAACTTGCCAGTCGGTAGTCACATAGGCCGCTTCACGTATGTGTACGCAGCACCACCCAAGCTGGACTCGAACCATGCTCCGTAGCACTGGCATCCTTGGTGTCCTTTTCGCACTGCTCCCCGTTTCCGCGGCGGCGCAGTCTCCTGCGCCGGTGGGCACGGACAACGAAGTACTCGACCTCGTCGTCGACCCCACGGACTATCGCGGGAACGACTTCGTCTATCTCGTGGATGAAGGGACGCTTAGAGCGGAGGAAGATGGCACGTACGCGTACTCCATGCGGCAGGTCGTACAGATCATGAACCGCGACGGTGCCGAGACCTGGGGAGAGCTGGGCATCAGCTACTACCCCGAGCGGCAAGACGTGCATCTGGATTGGCTCCGCGTGGCGCGAATCGACGGGACCGTGCTCAGCGAGGGACCCGAGCACCGACAGGAGTCCGCCCGTGCGGCCAACTCCGGCGCTCCGATATACAGCGACGCGCAGTTGGTTCAACTGACGGTGGGGGGAATAGGTCCGGGCACGGTCCTGGACTTTCAGTACACGATCGAGACGACGTCACCGCGCTTACCCGGTGATCTCCTGTATCACTTCGCGGTGAACACACTCACGCCCATTCTCCGCTCCCGTTTCACGATCGATGCCCCTGTCGGAAATAGACTTCAAGTACAGGAGAACAACCTGGACCACGCGGTTACCGAATCGACCGTGGACGGAAGGTCGATTCGGGTATGGGAAGCCCGCGACATCCCGGCCATCGAGCTACAGAGTTACATCGGTTGGCCCAACGACGTCGTGCAATCGATCGTCGTGTCCGGCGGTCTGCAGTGGGACGAGATCGCAGAGTGGTACACACCCTATCTTGCCGATCGCTACACGCTGACACGGGAGATCGAAGCGGCCCACGACGCACAACTGGAGGGTGCGCGGTCTTGGGACGACTCGTTGTCCGCAACGTACCGATGGGTGGCCCAGGACTTTCGCTACGTCTCGCTGTCGTTGGGCGACGGGGCGTACCAGCCGCGCACGCCTGCGATGGTCTTCGAATCCGGATTCGGCGACTGTAAAGACAAGGCCGTGTTTTTCAACGCCTTGGCGCGGCGAATGGGCATGGCGGCCACGCCGGTTCTGGTGAGCATCAACAGTGAAGTGGACAGTCTGGCTCCCAGCCTGAAGCAGTTCGACCACATGATCTCACAGGTCAGGAAGGACGGAGCGTCCCGGTTCTTCGATCTGACGACGGAGCTGACGCCTTACGGCGAGCTGCCCGACGTACTGCAGGGCTCCGTGGGAGTGGCGCTGGGCCGGGACGGAGGGGCCGAAGTCGTGGTTCTTCCGGCGTCGGCACCGGAGGAGAATCACTGGGAGCGGACCGTGAGCGGCCGGATCGAACGGGACAACCGGTTCGTGGGCTCCGTGACGTTCTCCGCTACGGGCACCAAGCAGTACGATCTCCGGGAGTACTTCGCGAGGTTCTCCGAAAACGACCAGGACGATCAAGATGACCTCGTCCGTGAGCTGGTCCAGTCCGCGACGTGGGCGAACGCGGTCGTGGACAGCAGCGCGGTGGTGGAGGGCCGCGATCTGTCTCAGCCGGTGTCGGTGACTATCTGGTTCACCTCAGCCGATGTGCTCGGCAATGGCGGGAGCGAGTACTCGATGGCGTTGCCGGTTGGAAACTTCGCGAATGCGAGCGTCGCGACGGACCTCGAAGAAGAGGGCGAACGGAGATTTCCCATCGACATCGGCTCAGTCAACAGCCCGGACGTCGTGGCGTTTTCGTTGGAGCTCGAGCTCCCCGATGGTTGGAAGGCGCAGACGCCCAAGGACGTGTCCGTTCGCGGTGGATTCGGCTACTACGAGGCAGACTACCGTCAAATCGGCAACAAGGTCTCGATTCACCGGGCAATGGGAGGATTGAGGGGGACGGCGTCTCCGGACAGCATCGATGCGCTCAAGGCGTGGTTCGAGGCGGTGGCCGAAGACGACGTGAAGAGCCTGACGATCGAGCGAGGTGCCGGCCTGCCCCTGGTCACGGGCGAGTCGTCCGTACCTTCCGGTCGTCTGCCCGATGTCCTGCTGTCTGCCGACGACTTCGACGATGTCGTAGTCGTGGCCGAAGGGGATGAGCAGAGCGACGACCTGTTGACGCTTACGACCGTTGATCCGAAAGAGATGTGGAGTCGGACGTTGGCGGCCGAGGAACTGGTGTTCACCGTTGGGGAATCGTCCCTGATGTTGATCATGGCGAGCGCCGCTGCCTACGAAACGGCCTTGGAAGCCGCCAAGGGCTTTCAGTATCTGGACCTGATGGATGTACCCGCCTTCATGACGGCGGCGTTCGAGGCCGGAGCGGAAATGCAGGCGTCGCTGTCGGACGCCCGCCAAGTGGACCTGTCGGAGCTGGGCGAATCCGCCGACGGCTGGGCGATGAAGGTCGAGGCGCCGCTACTGTCGATGGATATGGCACTCCTGATGGTGGCTCGTGGACGCGTGGTGCTCAGCGCGATGGTCCTGGGAGCGTCCGGCATGTCCGATCAAGACCTTCGCTCCCTGTTCACGCCAATGGTGGAACGACTCGACGTCGACGAGGCCTATCTCGATGACCTCCCGGTCGCGGAGCGCAGCGAAGACACCAGTGATTCGGACCTCGTATTGGCGGATAGCATAGGCGTGCCGTTGGACCGGGTTCCGCCTGACCCGGCCGAATTCGAAGACACACATGTCAGCGTGACCGAGTTCGAGCGCGACGACGACGTGGTTCGATTCCGACAGACGCTCGAGAGTCGCGGACCGACGTTCTCCACCGGCACCTCCGAAGCCATCATACTCACCACCGAGCTGACCCGTTACGAGACTCAGGTCGAGGCGGTGAAGGCCTATGTCAAGGCCGAGCGGCAAGACCTGGAAGCGGCTGCCGCGCTCATTTTGGATGACCTCAGCGAGGCCATTCCCGCGGCGGTCGGAGGAGATGCGGGTTCCTTGACGTCGACTCCCGTGTCCGGTTGGCCCACCGCGGTAGCCGCCCACACCGCCAGTCTCCGGGGAGCGCTGCGGCTGGACCTCGACATGGTCTATTTCGTGCGCGATCGATATGTCGTGTCCCTGTGGGCAACCCGCGGGCCGGATGCGTCCGCTCCGGCGGACGTGCTCCGCATTGCCCGAGACGTGGATGGGCGTCTGGAGGAGGTCCTCCAGGACAGCGATGCCGGGGCCCTCTCTGACAAGCTCGTGACGGCCGTGCGGCGGGTGTTGGCGGCGGAGGCGCAGGTGGACAGCCTGGTCGACGCGCGCGAAATCGATGCGGCGTTCGCAGCTATGGAAGCGGCCGACCTGGACGATGCGCCGGTCGGGTTCGCGGCCGGCACGCTGAACAGCCTTTGCTGGTGGGCAAGCCTACACGGCCAGGCCGAGCGTGCCATGCCGGTCTGCGAGGCGGCCGTCTCGTCCAACTCGACCAGCCTGAGCATCCTGGACAGCCGCGGGTTGAACCGGGCCCTCATCGGTGACACCGAAGGCGCCATCGAAGACTTCACCCACATCGTGGACCGTGCGGCGGACGGAGCGTTCCTCGACGTCCGGTCGGCATGGTTGGATGCGCTCACCGCCGGAGAAAATCCGTTCACCGAGGCAGAGCTCGCTCGCCTGCGGGGAGATCCCTAGCGGACCACGCCGGCGATTCGTTGGCATTCGCCCGGGGACGGCCTTCCCGCAGGTAGAGAAGACGGTCAACTTAGGGACGCATCCACTCGTTCCCGGAGCCGCCCGTGATCCCGTGGGTTCTCAGACGCGCAACCGGCCGAAACCTGATCATCGCGGTGGTCGTCTTCGCGTTGGGCAGTGCCGCGATCTTCGGACTGGGTCCCTACACGGCTGTGCGGGACGCCGCCGGGGGCCGAGCTCTACCGGAAGAGGGCATTACTCCTCCGGCGGAGCTTGACGCCTATCTTTCTGCGCTCGGATCGGATGGTCGCGAGCTGTACCGGCAGTTCCAGCGGTGGGATATAGCGAATCCGGTCCTCCTGGCCATGCTCGGGCTCGCGTTGGTGGGTTGGCTTCTCCACCAAACGGGGTTGGCGGAATCGCGGTGGCGAGGGGCACTCCTTCTCGCCTTGGTGGCCCCCGCTGCGGATCTCCTCGAGAACGTGGTGATCGGCGCGAGCCTTTCGGCCTATCCACAAACCGCGGGGGTGGCCGGACTCCTTCCCGCGCTGTCGACGATCAAGTTCGCGGGCCTGGCGCTGACGTTCGTCCTGGTCCTCGTGCTTGCCGTGCGCTTGGCCCGGATCCGACTTTCCGTGTGAGGACGGTTCAGGTGAGCTGAACCGCAGGACCAGGAATCCGGCGGGCCAACCGCAGCTTTGCTCCGGATCCACCCCTCACTGGAGAGGGCCATGCATCGTCGTCACTTCGTCCGCACCACGGCGCTGTCCCTGACGGCTGCGCCGTTCGTGAATCCCATCCGCGGCGAACATCTTGCGCCGGTCCTACCGTCCCGAAGGCAGGAGCATCCGCTGGTCATCGACGGCCTGGGCGAGATCCGCCTGGACTATGAGCCCGAGCTTCTGGACCAGATCATCGCGAGCGGCATGCGCTGTTGCGTCGTGACGGCCGGAAATCCCGGGCTCTACGGGTCGGACGCGTTCGGGGACATGCAGGCGGAGATCGAGGCGTACGAGGCGCACATCGATGCGCACCCGACGCGGCTCTCGCGCGTCCGCGACTTGGCCGATATCGACCGGGCCGCCACGAATCGGACCATCGGCTTGGTCTACTATCCGCAGAACGCGACGCCGCTGGAGCGCGATCCCGAACGGGTGGACGTCCTCTACGGAATGGGCGTCCGCCTCATGCAGCTCACCTACAACCACCGGAACCTGCTCGGCGACGGGAGCTCCGAGCGTACCAACGCCGGCCTTTCGGAGTTTGGGATCGAGGTGGTGGAGCGCATGAACGCCGTCGGAATGGTGGTGGACGTCTCCCACTCGGGCCGACAAACCACGCTCGACGCCATCCGCTTCTCGAACGCGCCGGTCGCAATAAGCCACGCAGGGTGTGCAGGCGTATTCGAGCATTCCCGAAACAAGACCGATGAGGCGCTCCGGGCTATGGCAGACAAGGGCGGGGTGCTGGGCGTCGTCCAGCTCAATCCCTACCTGGGTCCCAGGGAGCGTAATTCGCTGGACGACTACCTCGACCACATCGACCACGCCGTCAACCTGTGCGGAATCGAGCACGTCGGGATCGGGAGCGACCGGGAGCACCGAACCGTACCCGACACGGACGAGGAGCGTCAGAAGCTGGTGGACGAGCTCTCGCGCTTGTATCCCGATCGGAGCACCATGCCGCCCGTCCGGTGGCCGTTCTTCCTGACGGAGCTCAACCACCCCCGGCGCATGGAGACGATCATGGAAGGGCTGGACCGGCGGGGATACGACGCCGACGGGATCGCCAAGATCATGGGAGGCAATTGGTACCGCCTGTTCGGGGAGGTTTGGAAGTAGCGCCCTTCCGCGTGATGTATCGGCCTCGAATGCCGCAGGGCTTCTAAACAGGACACTGGGACGACAACTGCAGTCGTCGACTCACTGCGTTCGTTGACTTCCGGCGTCTCCCCCCGTCTCATGACCGTCGGGCTTGCGTCACCGAGTGGCTTCGGGTGGCGTCCACCCGACGTTGTTCGGGATGTCACGCTTTTCAGGAGAGCTTCCAATGGGTCGGTGGTGGATGTTCGTGTGTGTTCTTTGGGTGGCGGTTTCTCCCTCGGGGCTCTGGGCGCAGGAGGAGGGCGACGAAGAATCCCAGCCGTCGGCCTCGGACGACCTTCCGTTGCCCGTCGATCGGACGGTGGCGATCGACCTGACCGAAGGGAGCTGGATCTCTCTGGACGTGAGCCCCGACGGCCGGACCATCGTGTTCGACTATCTGGGCGACCTGTTCACGCTCCCGATCGGCGGGGGCACGGCCACCCAGCTCACGTCCGGCATGGCGTTCGATGCGCAGCCCAGGTTCTCACCCGACGGCTCACGTATCGTGTTCACCTCGGATCGGGACGGGGGCCAAAACATCTGGATCATGGCGCTGGACGGGTCGGATACCGTGCAGGTCTCCAAAGGCGGCGCCAACCGTGCCGAGTCGCCCGAGTGGCTGCCCGACGGCGACTACGTGGTCGCGTCGCTCGGCAACTTCCGTGGCGGAGCCCTTCCCAAGCTCAAAGTCTTCCATGTCGACGGAGGGAGCGGGATCCAGCTCGTGTCGGAGCCTAACAACCTCAAGATGATCGGGCCAGCGGTTTCCCCGGACGGGCGCTACGTGTGGTATTCCAGGCGGACCGGAGACTGGAACTACAACGCGCAGTTCCCGCAGTATCAACTGGAGGCCTACGATCGCGAGACGGGACAGCAGTACCGAAAGTCGTCTCGATACGGATCGGCCCTCCGGCCGACGCTGTCTGCCGACGGACGCTGGCTGGCGTTCGGCACCCGACACGACGATCAGACGGGGCTGGTGCTGCGTGATCTGAACACGAGCGACGAGCGCTGGCTCGCATATCCCGTACAGCACGACGATCAGGAGTCCCGTGCCACGCTCGACGTGCTCCCGGGAATGTCGTTCACACCCGATTCGCGATTTCTGATTGCTTCGTACGGCGGGAAGATCTGGAGGCTGCCCGTGGAAGGCGCCGCCGCCCAGGAGATCCCGTTCCGCGTTCAGTTCGACCTGATGCTCGGACCCAAGGTGGATTTCGACTATCCCATCGAGGACACGCCGACGTTCACGGTGCGTCAGATCAGGGATGCCGTGCCCTCGCCCGACGGGGGCAGGCTCGCGTTCACCGCGCTCGATCGCCTCTGGGTGTCCGAGGCCGACGGCACGAACCCTCGACGCTTGACCGACGAAGACGTCTCGGAGCACTTCCCGACGTGGTCTCCGGACGGGAGCTGGATTGCATACTCGACCTGGGACGGGAGGGAAGGGCACCTTCACAAGGCGCGCGCGGACGGACGTGGGGATCCGGTGCGTCTCACGCAGGACGCTGCCGCGTACTACTCGCCCGTCTGGGCGCCGAACGGGCGGATCGTCTCGCTACGCGGATTCGTGCGCACGTATCAAACGCAGGGCGAAGGCGGCACTCCGGGAGCGGAGATCGTGTGGGTGGCGTCGGATCCGGACGACGGGCCCGGCGCGGCCATGACCATTGGCCCGACGGACGGACGCCGCGATCCCCATTTCGTGTCCGACGCCGACCGCATCTATCTGTTCAAAGGGCCGGATCTCCTGGTCTCCATCCGCTGGGACGGGACCGACGAACGGGAACACGTGAAGGTCCGGGGGCCCACGCTCCAGGGCGCAACCCAGGGACTCACGCCGACGACGATTCGCATGGCCCCGCAGGGTGACCAGGCCTTGGTCGAGCTCCAGCGCCAGATCTACACCGTCACAGTGCCGCGCATGGGCGTCACCCCGACGATCAACGTCTCCAACCCGGCGAACGCGTCGTTCCCGGCGCGCCAGGTGACCGATTTGGGCGGCGAGTTTCCGGCGTGGGGTGCGGATGGCCGAACCGTGCACTGGTCGCTCGGCAACGCGCACTTCGTCTACGACCTGGATGACGCGCAGGCCTACGAAGACAGCGTGGCGGCCGCCGCCGCGATGGAAGCGGATGAAGAGGAGGGCGAGCAGGAGGAGGAAGTAGAAGAGGAGGCGGACGAGGACGAGGAGGAAGGTGAGGACAGCTACAGGGCCGCGGAGTATCGGATTCGCATCCAAGCTCCGCGTGATATTCCGTCGGCTACCGCCGTGCTCCGCGGGGGCCGGATCATCACCATGAACGGGAACGAGGTCCTCGAAAACGGCACGGTCGTCATTCGCGACAACCGGATTGTCGCCGTCGGGCCGGCGGGTTCCGTCACCGAGCCGGACGGGGCCACGGTGATCGACCTCGCGGGTCGCACGGTGGTGCCGGGATACGTGGACACGCACGCCCACCTTCGCGCCCGGGACGGGCTTCACCGCACGGACGTGTGGCCCTTCCTGGCCAACCTCGCCTACGGCGTCACGACGACCCGAGATCCCCAGACGGGCAACACCGAGGTGCTGTCGTACTCCGACATGGTCCGGGCGGGCGCCGTGCTGGGGCCCAGGATCTACTCGACCGGCCCGGGCGTGTTCTGGCAGGACGGCATCGACACCGCGGAAGAAGCCAAAGACGTCCTCCAGCGTTACTCGGACTACTTCGACACCAAGACCATCAAGATGTACGTGGCCGCGGCGCGGAAAGGGCGCCAACACATCATCATGGCGGCGCGCGAGCTGGAGCTCATGCCCACCACCGAAGGCTCGCTGAACATCAAGCAGAACCTTACGGAGACCATAGACGGGTATCCGGGGCTCGAGCACTCCATCCCCATCTTCCCCGTCTACGACGACTACGTGCGGCTGTTCGTGGAGACGGGCCGGGTCTACACGCCCACGCTGCTGGTGTCCTATGGCGGACCGTGGGCCGAGAACTACTTCTACAGCCGCGAGAACCCGCACGATGACACCAAGCTGCGGAGGTTCACTCCGCACGACGAGATCGACGCGCGAACCCTACGGCGCGGCCAGTGGTTCCGTGACGATCAGCACGTGTTCTCGCGCCATGCGCGTTTCGTGCGGGACCTGGTCGAGGCGGGCGGCAAGGCGGGCGTGGGAAGCCACGGACAGCTTCAAGGCCTCGGGTATCACTGGGAGCTCTGGGCCATGGCGGCGGCCGAGATGAGCCCGCACGACGCCCTGCGGGTAGCCACCCTGTTCGGAGCCGAGGCGATCGGCCTGGACCGGGACGTGGGCTCGATCGAGCCCGGCAAGCTGGCGGACCTGGTCATTCTGAGCCGGAATCCGCTGGACGACATTCGCAACACCAACGCGATCGACCAGGTCATGCTGAATGGCCGGTTGTACGACGGGGACACGCTGGACGAGGTGTATCCTCGCCAGCGGGCGCTGGCTCCCTTGTGGTGGTGGTCCGAGGAGCCGGCCGGGATTCCCGGAGTGGAGGGCCGATAGCCGAATCGACTCAGAGACGTAGTTGGCGCGAGAGAGGAGCGGGATCGTGAGAAGACAACCCGGTGGGTGGGCCGTTGCCATGGGACTCGTCGCCCTGTGCCTGGGGCTCCAGCTTCTGCAGGCCCGCTCGCTTGCCGCTCAGCATCCGTCGCCCCAGTCCCTCAAGCGCATTCAGACCGTGACGCCCAGGAGCGGGCCGATTGGGATGTCCGTGCGAGTACACACCGAGAATCTCCCCATCCAGGCAAAGATCTACGTCGGAGTGGGCGCCACCCACGACGGGTGGGAGGCGCTGGCGGAAGTCCAGCAGGGCGAGTTGGGAGAGGTATCGACCGTGGTGGCGATTCCCACGTTCGCGTCTTGGGAGCGGCCACTCGTGTTCATCGTGTTCAACGGGATCTTCAGCCCCATCGCGATCTCGGATCCGTTTCACGTGACGGACGGCTCCGGACGCATCCGCCGCGAAGGGGAGGTCGTGGACCGGGACGGCTGCCTGAGCCTTCGGGATCGGGACGACTACCTATATGCGCTCAGCGGTGCGGTCAACGGACTCGAACCGGGCGCGACGGTCGTGCTGGAGGGCCGGTACGAAGAGGCCGGCCGGTGCGGAGCGGGGGGTGGGCTTCAGGTGGAAGTGGTACACGGGGTGACGTGATCTCCTACCCGTAGAGCTCCCGGTAGGCCTCGTACGCGCGCTCGTGTAGTGCCTGGTGGCCCGTGCGGAACGGCTCGGGATCTTCCAGCCACCGTCCCGCCTCGCACCAATCCGCCAGCACGTCGACGGTCCAGTCGAGCAGGGCCGCCCGATGGTACAGGCGGACCCGCTGGCGCTCCGCGTCCGACGTTACGAACGCATCGAAGGCCTCCCTGCGAAACATGTCGTCCGCCGTCGGTCCGCCCAGCATTCCAAAGTCCATGGCCGGATCGCCCAGGCCCAGGTCGTCCCAGTCGATCAACCACCACCGATCGTTCGAGACCAGCACGTTGTTGAGCCACAAATCGCTGTGCGTGGGTTGGGTGGCGGGCTCCCGAAACGCCGAGTGGGAGCGCGCAATTTCAACGAGTCGGTTGCTTTCCCGCTCCATCCAGCCAAACCGCTCGGTTGAGACGAACGGCGGCTTCTGCACGGCCACGAACTCGAGGTCCTGCCGCAAACGTTCCCCGTAGCTGTCGAGAAAGACGCGGGCCATCGACCGCCGTGGCCCGTTCGGGAGTCGCTTCGCCAGCCCGTCGTCCCGGTGGAGCGCCCGGAGTAGCTCGGCCAGGTCATTGGCGGGCACGTCCTCCCAGGAGCCCGCGGACTCGGCGTCGAGCGCATCGAAGACGAGGCCCGAGAGATCGAGCTCGGGCAGGTCCACCCATTGAAGGACGCGGGGTGCGCTGTAGGTGTCGGTCAGGTGTGCATGCACGCCGAACCATTTCCGGAGATCTGCGACATCGTCCGGACCGGTGAGCTTGAAGTGCCATTGGACATCGCCGTTTCGCACGTGGAACGAATGGTTAACGAACCCGCCCGGATTGGGAACGTAGGTCACCGTCAGTGGTCCCGTGTCGAGACTCAGGCCCAGCCCGTTGCGCTCCAGCGCCCGCTCGAGCTTCGCGGCCAGGTCTTGGACGGTCATGCACTGCTCCCTTCGTGTGTGATCCGCACGAAACGCATCTCCACGTTCAAAGTGGTGTAACAGGCCCGTTCCATGAAACGTTACATGCGCTCCGTGGAACGGTGTTCGTCGAACAACCGCAACGGGGATGGTTGTCGGAAAACACAATAGTTGTGGTGTTTTCGGGACACTTCAAGTCCCTTCGGCCCGACGGCCCGGCCTGTGCCTAAAGAGCCCGCTGAACGCGGCCGTCGGCCAGAAACCCGCTGCGGCACTCCCGCTCACGATTAAATGAGGAATCACATGACCGTTCGAAACGCTCCAGCCCTACGAACCCTGGCGCTCGCCCTAACCACGGCTTTCGTGGCCGGAGCTTGCGACGACGACGACCCCGACGGTCCCGTTGTCCCGACCAACTTTCAGGTGACAATCGAAAACGTGAGCGCCGAATACGACCTGATTTCGTCGGGCGCCTTCGACACGCCGGTAGAGGACACCGCGGCCGGCCCGATCGCCTCCGGCATGTCGTACGAAGCCACGTTTTCCGCCGGAGTCGGCGACCGACTCCACTTTGCCACCATGTTCGTACAGTCGAACGACCTGTTCTATGCACCCGACGAGAACGGAATCGCGCTGTACGACGGATCGGGGAACCCCGTCAGCGGCGACGTGACGTCTCAGGTGGCGCTTTGGGATGCAGCTACCGAGGGTGACCAGGAGCCGGGGGTCGGCGCAGACCAGGCGCCGCGGCAGGCGGGCCCCAATACGGGCGCCGCCGACACCGTCAACACGGTGCGCCTCGCGGACAACAACTTCGGGAACCTCCCCACGGTCGCGTCGGCGATCCGCGTGACGGTGACGTCGCTGGGCGATCATCAGTTCACGCTCCGGATCGACAACATCGCTTCCGACATGAGCACATCCGGCGGTGCGGTGCCGGTGTTGCTCGCCCCGGGAGTCTTCGCGGTCGGCAGCGGCTCCGGCGTACTCTTTACGCCCGGCATGCCCGATCCCGGCGACGGCCTCGAAGCCCTGGCGGAAGACGGTGATGTCTCCGGACTCAGTGCCGCTCTCGCCGGACGGACGGGCGTCACCACGCCCATCGCGCCGGGCGTCTGGGCGGTCCATGACGTGTCCGGTGTGTTGTTCAGCTCCGGGTCGCCAGATGCGGGCCTGGGATTGGAGGCACTGGCGGAAGACGGGGATCCCTCGGCCCTGGCCGCGGCCCTGGCGTCCGTATCCGGCGTGCAATCCAGCGGCGTCTTCAACACGCCCGACGGCGCCAGCGCGCCGGGGGTGGTTGCGCCCGGAGGCAGCTACTCGTTCACCGTGAGCGGAGTCCCGGGCGACAGACTGTCGTTCGCCACGATGTTCGTGCAGTCGAACGACCTGTTCTACGCCCCGGCCGAAGGCGGAATCACGCTCTTCAGCGGCTCGACGCCGACAGCCGGCGACGTCACGTCCCTGGTGTTGCTCTGGGACGCCGGCACCGAGGTGAATGAGGAGCCCGGCGTGGGGAGCACCCAGGCTCCGCGCCAGGGCGAGCCCAACTCGGGCGCCGACGAGAGCGGAAACGTCCAGCAAGTGGATGACGGGTTCACGTATCCCAGCCCGGTGCTCCGTGTCATCATCACTCCGGCGACCTGACCCCCCAGAAAAGACGCCGGGTGGTTGGCGGGGGCCTTCGGGCCCCCGTCTTTTTTATGGACCCGGGGATCTCTATGAGCGGTTCATGAAATGTTCGTGAAATAGCACGTACGGGCGTAACCCGGTCGGTCCAACGTGAGTATAGACTGAGCACTGCATTCGACTCCGCCGGCGGTACCCATGCAACCAACACGCTTTCGATTTGGCCCGTTCGAATTCGATCCCGCGAGCGGCGACCTCAAGTCGGAACAGGAAACCGTCCGTCTTCAGCCGCAGCCCGCTAAGCTGCTCGAGACCCTGCTGCACTGCCCCGGCGAAGTCGTCACCCGCGAGGAGCTGTACGCGGCGCTCTGGCCCAACACGAAGGTCGAGTTCGACCTCGGATTGAACGCTGCGGTGCGTGCGCTCCGCCGGGCGCTGGACGATGACGCGGCCGCGCCCCGCTACGTCGAGACCCTGAGGCGGCGCGGATACCGGTTTCTGGCCGAAGTCGAGCGCGCTCCTCGCGAGCTGGTTGCCGGCACGGGGGTCCGTGCCACGACAGGGGTCCGTGCGTGTGTAGTGGCGACCGCCGCGGCGGTGGTCCTGACCGGCGCATGGCACGGCGCCCGGTCTCTCGCGGATTCGGGCGCTGCAGTGGATCAGGCTCCTCCCGCTGCGCTGGTCCAGGTGGAGTACCTTCTCGACCAAGGAGACGCCGACGCCCGCCTCCGGGCTAAGCAACTGTTGGCGAGCTTGCCCGCCGAGGTGCGTGGGTCGGAGGCCGGAACGGCGTTGGCGGCGGAGCTGAGATACGCGGCCGGGGCTTGGGACGAGGCCCCGCGATATCGCGGCCGCGCTGCTCGAGAAAAACGAAACGCATGCGGGCGCCCTTCGGATTATCGGGCTGGTGCGCCTGTACCACGATCTCGACGCTTCCCGGGCCGTCGAGGCGCTCGACCGTGCGCAGTCTCTCGATCCGAAGTCATCCGAGACCTTACACGCGTACGGGATGGCCCTGGCGGGGGTTGGCCGGTTCCCGGAGGCGATGCGGGCCATGCGGCGGGCCGTCGAGCTCGACCCGGTATCGCCCAACCTGACCTTCGACGGCTGGCTGGTGGCGTACATGGCCCGTGAATTCGGGACCAGCCGTGAGTGGTGCGACGACTTCGCCCGCCTGAGCGGCGCCAACGGATACCGTTGTTACCTGTTGTCCAGTCTGGGCGCCGGGCAAGTGGAGCAGGCCGGCGACATGGCGTCGCGATTCCTCGCGGAGCAGGCCGGCGGAGAATCGTTCGCGGCCTACGGGCCCGGCCGGAGAACGCTCGAAGCCTATTGGGCCTGGGATTTGGAGAGGAGATCGCGGGCGCACCTGGCTCCGGGGCAGCAGGCGTTCGGCGAGGCGCGCGCCCTAGCGCAGCTCGGCCGTCCGGAGGAGGCGATCGAGCGGCTACGGTTCGCGGTGAAGGAACGGGCGCCGGAAACCGTGTTCATGGCGCACCTGCCCTACTTCGACCCGTTGGCGGGACATCCCGGGTTTGCGGAGGTCGTGAGAAGCGTAGGGAACCGGCGCACTGCCGCGCTCGGGTTCAGGTAGCCGGTCAACAGGCCTGCTAGGACCCGTCCAGGCAGCTTTCCAGCATCTGGGTCTGCGCCGTCCGGGCGTAGAGCATGTTCCAGGGCTTCCGGAAACCGTGGCCCTCGTCCGCAGCCTCGATGTAGGGCACGGCCTGCCGGTTGCGCCGGACCCGCTCCACCATCTGGCGTGACTCGGTGACGGGCACGCGAGGATCGTTCGCGCCCTGCACGACCATGAGCGGGGAGACGATTCGCTCCGCGTGGTTGAGCGGAGAGATGGATTCCAGGAACGCCCGCATCTCGGGATCGCGCTCATCACCGTACTCGGCCCTTCTCAGGTCACGCCGGTACGGCGCCGTGTTCTCCAAGAACGTCACAAAATTGCTGACTCCAACGACATCGACGCCGCACTTAATGCGATCTCTGAAGTGGACCAGGGACGCGAGCACCATATAACCGCCGTAGGAGCCGCCGGTGACCGCGACGCGGCTCGCGTCCAGGTCGGGACGGGTTTCGATCCAGTCCAACAGCGAGCCGATGTCGCGTACGGCGTCTTCGCGAAGCATGCCGTCGTCCAACTTCGAGAACGTCTTTCCGTAGCCTGTCGAGCCCCGCACGTTGGGCGCTATCACCGTGATGCCCGCCCGTTGGGTGGCGACGTGGCGGGTCGAGAGCCGGGCCTGCGCCTCCGGTCCGCCGTGGATGTCGATCAAGACCGGCCGTGGTCCGTCGCCCGTTCCGGGGTACATGAACGCCGGGATGAGCCGGGGGGCGCCGTCCACCTCGTCGAACGTGGGGTAGCGAACCACCCGGCCCGACTCCACCGATCCCGTCCTCGGCCGGGTGCCCGTCCACAGCGTGAGCTCCCTCGTCTCCAGGTCGTAGGTGTATCCGCGACTCACCCCGAACCCGTCGGTGTGATTGACGAGCAACTCGGGGCGCTCCGGATGCAGGGCCGCGCCGACCAACCCGTCGGGAAAGAGATCCAGCGGCCGCGGCACGTCCGAGCCCACGTCGTAGACGTAGGTTCGGTGCCGGCCGTCCTCGTTCACGCCCAGGAGCAGGAACGATCCGTCGCTGGACTCTTGGACGGACTCCACATCCCAGGGAATCTCGTCCGTCAGAACGGCCTCGGTCCCCGTGGCCAGATCGAGCCTCCGCACGTGCTTGAACTCGGTGCCGCGATTGCTGACGAGGTAGAGGGCGGACCCGTCGTGGGTGAACCGGACGGCGCTGTGGGAGGCGGGCTCGCTGCCGCTCGCCGAGACCGGCTTGGCCTCTCCCGATTTGAGGTCGAGCAGGTAGAGCTCGTTTTGGACATTGGACAAGATCCGGCCCAGGAGCAGCACGTCGCCCGCGGGAGACCAATCGAGCGCAGCCCAGGTGCCGGTTCCCTGGAAGACCATGCGCTCCGATCCGGGCCTGCGAGCGTCGGCCACATAGATGTCCATGTCGGCCGTTGCGCGTCGGTTGCTGGCGAATGCGAAACGGCGGCCGCGGGGCTCGAACGCACCGAACAGCGCGCGTTCGCTTCCATCCGTCAGCAGCACCGGCACGGAGTTACCGAGGTCCCAGCGGTAGAGTTGAAACTGCTCGGTGCCGTCCTCGTCCCAACCGAAGATGACGTAGCCGCGGCCCGGCTCCGTGGCGACGGTGCCCGCGTTCCGGGGCACGTGCTGAAGCAGTCGGGGCTTCGCACCCGGGTGCGAGACGACGTGGAGCCGGCTGTCCACGACCCGGTGGCTGGCCTGTACCAGGAGCCCGTTTCCGTCCGGCATCCAGCCCACGATGGATCGGGACGCCATGCCCCGCACCGTCAGATCGAGGTCGCGGATGAGGGGCTTCCACGAAACCCGGGGCACGTCCTCGGTGGTGATGGCCGGAGGCTTGGGCACGCCGAAGCCCAACCCGAGCGCGAACGCCCATACGACGACCAGCGCCGCCCCCGTTCCTACCCAACCCACCAACGTCCGCATCATCGTTCCTCAGTCCTGGTGTGGTGTTGGTTGCACCACACGCATCAACCGTTCTTTTGGCCGGCGAAGATTCCGACGGCGCCGAGCGCCACCAGGGCGCCGGCGATGGCAGGATGCACGGCGCGCTCGGTGTCGACCGTAGCCGAGATGGGGCCGGCGCTGATGGTCTCCTGACCTGGGATGCCCACGCCCAGAAGCGCGAGGACGCCCAGCACCAGCAATACCAGCCCTACGAGCGTGATGATGTTCAGCTTCATGGAGATCTCCTCCCGGAGGGGAACGGCGTTCCACACCCTGTACCCCGGAGGAGGGAACCGTGTGTCCCGGTTGGGCTAGCGCCAGTCCCCCCACGCGTTCATCAGGCCCCCTGACGTGAGCTGGGTGAGGTCGGTTCCGTCTGGCCGGACTCGGTACAACTGAGAGGTCATGCCACTCGAAGTGAACAGGATCCAGTTCCCGTCGGGGGACCAGCCACCGATGTGGAACACGAGGCTGGCAACGACCTCACTAGCTCCCGAACCGTCTGCGTTGGCGATCCACACCCAACTGACGCCGCCCGTGCCCTCGGCCGTGAACGCGATGCGCGTCCCGTCCGGTGACCATTTGGCCCAGGTCCCCGACAGTCCAAGCGAAGTCAGGTCGGTACCGTCCGGCGCCATGGTATAGAGGTCGTTTCCGCGGTTGTAGACGATGCGAGAGCCATCGGGCGACCAGTCCGGCCAATCACTGTTCGGCGGGAGTTGGGTGAGCTTGGTTTCTCCCGTGCCGTCGACGTTGATGACGTACATCTCCCCGTCGCCGAAGTTTGCCCAGACCACCTTCGTGCCGTCGGGAGACCACGTAGGACTCCAGTGAAACCCCGGACTGGTGGTGAGCTGAGTCAGGCCGGTTCCGTCCGGATTGATGAGGTAGAGCTTATGGTCGGAGGTGCCATCGGATCGGGCAAAGACGATGCGAGTGCGGTCGGGTGACCAGCGTGGATACTGCTTACCCACTCCGTCGAACGTGATCTGCGTAGAGATCCCCGTGACGGGATCCAGGATGTGAAGATCTGAGCCCGTGCCCGGATCGGATACGTACACGATGCCGGAGGGCACCGAGCACTCGAGGGTGAAGGCCACCTCTGCGGTGTCGCCGGCTACGACCGGTGCCAGCTGAGGGTTGTCTTCCGTAACGGAGCACTCGGAAGCGACGTCGAGCAAAGTGACGTCGTAGTCGTTGGGCTCCAGGTCAGTGAACAACACAGTGTCGTTCACCTCCGCGGTCATCGTGTCGGCGCCCACCGCCACGAGGTAGCCGTCCGCGTCCAAGGGCGCGCCGCTGCTGGCCGTTACGACCTGCACCGTGCCAACCGTGGCGGTACACGTAACGGAGTAGGTGGCCTGGGTCGTCTCGCCCGCGGAGACGGATACAGTTCGGGTCGGACCACCCTCGACCGTGCAGTTGGATGCGACATCCGCCAGTTCCACAGCGTATGTGCCGGCCGGTACTCCCACCGACACCGCTCCGTTGACGTCCAAAGGGGCCGGGGAGTCGTCGTTGACGCCCTGGACCAGCACACCGTATCCGTCAGGGTCCAGCTCGGCGCCCTGGGTTACCGCGGAAACCGCGATGACGCCGGTGGTGGGATCAGATTCGTCACAGGCCGCGAGGGCGAAGAGCGCGAAACCGAGGGTTAGTCCGGGCCAGGCGGCGGGATGCCTCACAAGGTCTTCTCGCGGTTGATGTTGGCGGGATGTCCATTGTAGGTGAGGAGGGGCGGCTGGATCAATACGGACCGAGCGTGCCCCGGAGCGATGCGGGGCTGGTCGCGCTCGCGAGTCCGACTGGAGATACGGCACCGGATTGGTGTGAAGCCCCTGGAGCGTCGGGCGAAATCCTCTAGGTTGAGGGACCGGGTAGGGCCGGGGTGGTGAAATCGGTAAACACAGGGGACTTAAAATCCCCCGCCTGAAAAGGCTTGCGGGTTCGAGTCCCGCCCCCGGCATGGGATGGTCCACGGCGACTCCCGGGTGAGCGATCTTTGCCTCCGATCTGCTCACCCACGTGCGCACGGAGTGCGATCCCGCATCCCGGAACGCTCGGCACCGATACCCAGACCCACGTTGACCAGTATAAAATTTTGTTTTATTCTGTGACGAACTCACACTGGAGACGTCATGGGCAGGGGAGAGCACCTGGGCGAGTTGGAGGCCCTGGTCCTCGTGGGTGTCGTTCGCCTGGGGTCCGGGGCCAACGGAACGGCGGTGTACCAGGACCTCGAGGCTCGCTCAACGAGGAAGCTCAGCCTGCCGGCCATTCACGTGACGCTGCGGCGCCTCGAGGAAAAGGGGCTGTTGCGATCGGAGCTGGGAGGATCGTCGCCACGTGGCGGGCGCCCACGCAGGTTCTATCGACCGACTCCCCTGGGTATCCGGTCTTTGGCCGCGTTCCGTGACATGTGGGGACAGGTTTGGAGTGGGGTTCAATTGCCGGATCCGGAGACGTTGCAGTGACCGCTCCGCGTCGCCGGCCCCCACCTCTCTCACGCCGATCTATGGAGTGGGCCGCTCGCCGGCTGGGGACTTCCGAGCTCGCCGACGACGCGCTCGAGCTTTTTATCCAGCGGTCCGAGCGAGATGGGGAGCGCAGAGCACGATCGTGGTATCGACGGCAGGCACACGCCGCGGTCTTCCGAGCGCTGATCTCCCCACACCGCCGCCGAAGGGCCGCCTTTGTCCGTGCGGATGGAAACGGCCCGCTCCGCGGCGGTAGCCGGAGCGTGCTCTCCTGGCTCGATGTGAGGCTCGCCGGGCGAATGCTCGTGAAATACCCCGGGTTATCGCTGGTCTCGGTATTCGGGATGTCGATTGCGATCACGGTCGGCGTGGGCGGCTTCGGGCTCATCGACAGTCTGGTACGGGGAGAGCTCCCGCTGCCGGATGGGGCGCGGGTCGTCACGCTGCAGAATGCCGACATCCGGGTTCCCGGCAGCCGCGATGCCCATGTGGCGCGAGATTTCGTTCTATGGCGTGAGGAGCTTCGGGCGGTGACGGACCTCTCGGCCTTCAGGTACGAAGAGGTCGCCCTCCAAGAGCCGGAGGGAGGACCGCGGATTGGCGCCGTCGCCCTGATCTCTGCGTCCGGATTCCGCGTAGCTCAGGTGTCTCCGCTCTTGGGACGCACTCTTCTGAAGGAGGACGAGCAACCGGGGGCGGCGCCCGTCGTGGTGATTGGCTACGACGAGTGGCAACGCCGCTTCGGGCAGGATCCCGGAATCATCGGCCAGACGCTCCGTTTGGGCACCACGATCCACACTGTGGTGGGTGTGATGCCGAAGGGCTTCCGTTTTCCTGTCAACCATGGCTTCTGGGTCCCGCTGCAACTGCGTCCGACGTTGTACGAAGTGGGCGCCGGCCCCGAGCTGACGGTCTTCGGCCGGCTCTCCGACGGCGCCACGTTGGAACAAGCACAAGCAGAGCTGGAGACCATCAGCCGGCGTATGGTCGCGACCCACCCTGAGACGCACGAACACCTCCGGGCTCAAGTCCTCCCGTATGTCGAGGCCTTCGTAGGGCTGAACAGCTCGACGAGAGGCTTGCTCGTCAGCTCGGTGCAGTTGGCACTCAGCCTTCTTTTGATCGTGGTGGCCGTAAACGTTGCGGTCCTCATATACGCGCGCACTGCGGCCCGCACAGGAGAGATCGCCCTACGATCCGCACTGGGTGCGAGCCGAGCTCGGGTGGTCACGCAGCTCTTTGCCGAAGCGCTCGGCATGTCCGCGGCTGCCGCGCTTGCGGGCGTCGGTGTCGCATCGTACGGGCTCGGGTGGCTGCGGGACTTCATAGACCGACAAAACGCCGTCGGACTCCCATTCTGGGTTGATCTCGGAATATCGCCGGCGATGGTGCTCTACGCTGTGGCGCTCGCCATCCTGGCTGCGGTGATCATGGGGGTCCTCCCGGCTCTCAAGGTGACGGGGCGAGCGCCTAAGAGCAGATTTCGGACACTTCCCGCCGGCGGTCAAGGACTTCAGCTCGGTCGGACATGGACTATGCTGATCGTCACACAGGTGGCGATCGCAGTCGCCGTCCTGCCATACGCGGTTTATGTGCTGATCCCATCGATCACGCGCGGGTTCGCTATGCCCGACTATGCCATCGGAGAGTTCCTTCAAGCTACCCTTTCGCTGGACGAGATGGATCAACCGGCGGGAGCGGACTCGATTGATACATTCGCGCCTCGCTTTCTAGACAGTGCCACTGAGCTTCTGCTGCGCCTGAGGAGCCAGGCGGAAGTGGCCGGCGTCACGTTCTCCAGCCGCTTTCCGGGAACGGAGTCGGTCGTGCCCGTCGAGGTCGAGGGCTCCGATGAACGGGCATCCGCGTGGCTCAACGAAGTCGACACGAGGCTCTTTGGTACTTTCGGCGTTCCCGTTGTAGCCGGCCGAGGGTTCGTGGAATCGGATGCCGCCCCGGCGTCGAATACCGTAATCGTAGACCGGGTGTTTGCCGAGGAGATCCTTGGGAATGAGGAGGTGCTGGGTCGTCATATCCGCATCGTGAGAGTTGGTCAGGATGGGGTAGACGCCCAGCCAACGCCGGTCGAGTGGCTGGAGGTGGTAGGCATCGTACCCGACTTCACGGTGCCTCCCGCGTTCCAACCGAAGGCGCCCAAGCTCTATCGGCCGCTAGCACTCGCGGAGGCGCCCGAAGTTCTTTGGCTCGCGGTACGGCTTAGAGACGGTGCCTCGCCGCTCGCATTCATGGGGCGACTGCGTGAGATTGCCGAGTCCGTGGCTCCCGACCTGAGGCTTGGCCAACTGTCTACGACTGTCGCTTCCGAACGGGAGCGAGCTACCGGTCTTCGCCTTCTTGCGTTGGTGACGGTGGCGGTGATGGGGAGCGTTCTCCTGCTTTCCGTGGCCGGAGTCTACGCGATGCTGTCGTTCATCGTCACAAGCCAGAGGCGCGAGATCGGCATCAGGGCGGCGCTGGGCGCCGCGCCAAGGCGTCTACTTGCCGGCACGTTCAAGAACGCGGGCACACAGCTCGGAGCGGGCGTGATGGGAGGCCTGGTCTTGGCGGAAACGATCGCTCACGTCGTCGGGGGCTCTGTACTGCTCGGCGGCGAGAACACCTATGTCCTTCCTACCGTTATGGTACTGATCATGTCGATCGGACTGTTGGCGGTCGTCGGCCCTGCGCTACAGGGACTTTCCGTTCAGCCGAATGAGGCCCTGCGGGGGGAGTAGCGGATTCCAATGCGGACGCCGAGACACGGCTTGATCCTGGCCCTGACTCTCACTGGAGCCGCCGCACTTGGTTGCTCCGACGACAGCGACCTGCGGAGAGCGTTCATTCTGATGGGCCCAGGTTCCGGGCTGGGGGACGTGTACTTGGCCCCGAACAAGTCGGACTCAGCTAGCGAGAATCAGATGATGTCCCACGCCTCTGCGATCCGACCCTGAACAATCCGGTATACGACGACTGCGTCCACTTCGAGTGGCTCACCGTCGTTCGTCAAGGAGTGGTGGGCATGCAAAGCAACCAACTCATCCTTGAGATAGAGCACCCTCGGGTGCTGATCGAGTCGAAACGTCCCCTGCATCCTGGCGTCAACCTTCGCGAAGAACGCTCTGATGCCTTCCAGGCCAGCGTAGTCTCCCTCGAGCTCTGGCAAGTGCGGGTTGCTGTAGTGCCAAACGAAATCCTCAGCCAACAGGCCTTCGGTGTCGGCCGCCCCGCCCGAAATCAGTTCGAAGAGCCGTCCCAGTAGAACGAGATTCGGATGTACTTCGGTCGCATGTCCTACTGGGGTGGCTTGCTCTTCAGTGACTCGATTCATTGTACCCTCCCATATCCGCCTTCAAAGAATCTTGTGTCACTTCGGTCGCGCTGCGGCTTGTCCATGCCTCCTGGTTCATGCGCTCAGTGGGTTGGCTGCCGACCGGCGAGTCGCATCCTGACCAGTACCAAGCCGACCGCGCCGAGCGCCATCACCGTGGTCAGAAAGATCTTGGTCCGATCCAACACGGGCTGCACGTGGACGCCATCAGGGTCGATCGTGACAACCGCCACCGGACGACCGGCAGCCTGGCCACCGCCTCCCCCGCCGCCACGCGGCTCGCCCCTGCCGCGATTGCGCCAACCCCGGCCCCACGATGCGACTCGAGCCTTCACTTCGGATTCGGTCGCGTGTCCCCCTCGGCCTCTGGTGCCCGTGGCCAGCCCGTAGCCGAATCCCATTCCTGTGCGGACCTCGGCCGCGGTGATGACAGTTCTGTCGCCGGTCACCACGGGCTCACTGTACACCTTGTCCGCGCTCGCAACGGATACCAGTTCCGTGAGAACTTCTGCCGCCCTCTCGTGTGCTTTGTCCGTGGTCTCTACGGCATGGTCGTGTCCCTCAGTCATTTTGATTTCCTCCTCCTTCGGTCCTTTATGATCCACGCAGCGATGAGGGTGGCTGCGCCGACCCTTATCGCCCAGAGGATCCGGCCGTTGAGGCTCCCGACTGGGATCCGTTCGGTCCTTCCCTCGCGCTCGACGATGACCGCCGCGGGTCTGCTCCATACAGAACCACCGCTCGGCCAACGGGCGACAAGGGACCTTACGACGGGAGTGATCGTGCTGCTGCCGACGGTCATCGGACTCCCCCGGGCATCTCGCCATTCGACCACAGGTCTACCACGCATCGCGTCGCCTCCCAAGTGTCGATTCGTCGAACGAGTCCGGCGCCACCGCCCGCTCAGTGCCGTCGCACCAGCCGTAAGGCACCTTCTCTAAGGTTGGGGCCGGCGCTGCGCAGCGTCTGTCAGGCAGCCGCTGATAGGGGCGTGGGAAATGCCGCCTGACACCGGTGAGCGTGCCCTCTGGGCAGCGCCCTACGATCAATTCAGGGCTGAGCCCGACAGACTGCCGACCTGACCTCGATTAGTCTTGAAATACGGTTCGGCACAAGCGCCGAAGTCCGCTGAATACGGTACTTCCGAGCAAATGGGAGGTTATCGTGACAACCCATCGATCGATTGTTTGCCTCCTGGTGGCTGCTGCGTTCCCGGGCAGTGGCGCCCTCAGCGCACAGGAGACCCTTATAGAGGGTGACTTCCGTCACGGAGGGTTCGGAGCACCCGTCGTGAAGTTCACCGAGATCGACAGCAGATTCGGAGTGCTCGTGGGAGGGCGCGGAGGCTGGATTATCAACGGGTCAGTGGTGATTGGAGGTGGAGGCTACGGGCTTGCCAACGTGGCGAATTTCGAGCACCTCATGAACGGTGCCGGAGATCCCGGGGAGCTCGAGATGGGGTATGGAGGACTAGAACTCGGGTACGTTCATCGTCCGGACAAGGTGGTACACGTCTCTCTGGGGCTGCTGATCGGAGCGGGCGGCCTAACCTGGAATCCGGACGGTCGATCGGGCGCCGGCGCCGACGATGCGTTCTTCGTCGCCGAGCCCGAATTGGCTGTCGTTCTGAACGCAACGACCTTCCTCAGGGCTGCGCTCGGCGTGAGCTACCGCCTCACGCGCGACGTCGAGCTATTCGATCTTCGTGACGCGGATCTCTCCGGATTTGCGGCAGTCGTGGCACTCAAGTTCGGCAGCTTCTAGGTCTCGCACGTCCCATCTGTTTGCTCGCGTTCCCGCTCGACGGAGGTACACGATGCCAGGGCGCTGACAGCAAGCCTTGGGATGCCATCGTCATCTGCTCGGGCATGGTCGGCATGGCTGCAGCCGCCCGCGTTGTCGAAGGTCCCTGGACGCACCTTGGCGTTCAGTTCGCCGCGGCGGCAGCGGAGATCGAGTTGCCGGCAAGCACACTGGCGGAGGCTCTGAACGCGGCGTCAGCCGACCTGCGCTTCTCGATGTGCCGTAGGAGGTTGGACTGCGATGGCTGGGGTGTGACTGGCCGATCCACGGGGGTATGGTGTCGACCGTCTGGCATTCCTTGACGTCAGCCGAAGGGGCAACATGGCGCGGAGGCTTGCGGTAGCCGTAACGCCCCCCATCCCCCAAATTCCAACCATGCGTATCACCGCGATCCTGCTGGTCCTGGCGTCCGTGGCAGCCGTCATCACGGACTGGGCTGCCGACACCGGCGTCCCCGGCGCCCGCCCCGTAGCGGTCGCGTCCGCGCTTGCCGCAATCGGCCTGGTGACCTGGCGGTACTTCGCCCGCCGACTCGACCGGCAAGGCTGAGCTTACCGGCCCAACACTGACAGCGCGGATTGCGGCGCGGGGGTGTAAATCTCCCCGCGCAGATGTGACGCACCACGTCGCACCCCTGTGCAAACCCCGGTCCCGCTGTCGTCCACCCCTTCAGAAGAGCCGCTGCGCTCACCATCCGGGTTCTGGAGGGACCGATGCACCATTGGAGATCATTCACCGGCCGGCGCCTACTTGCGCTCGCGATCCTGACCCCACTCGTCCTGGCTTTCGGCTGCGGCCGGGACCGCTCGTCACTGGATATCGCGGAGGAGCCACCCGGCAGGGACACATTCGTGGATGAGCAGCTCGTGGACGGGGTTGTGCCGGCAGTGGGGGCTCCATCCGCCGTCGTCCCACGAGCGAGGTTGGATGCGGTCAAGGTAGAGTTCGCGTCGAACGCGATGCTCGACGCGGGCGTGCCGGACGCCATGCCCGTCTCGACGGCGTCGCAGCGCATGGCGATCCGCTCGGGCCACGCTACCCTCCAGGTCGACTCTCTGGACGCGGCGGTCACCGCCGTGCGGGAAGCGGCGGCTTCCATGGACGGGCACGTGGCCAACCTGTCGCTCATGACCGGGCCTCATCAGGTGCGGAGCGCCACGATCCACGTGCGGGTGCCGGCGTCCGCGTTCGATGCCTTACTCTCGCGGCTCAGCTCGGTGGGAGACGTGGAGGGCCTTTCGGTGCAGACGCAGGACGTGGGCGAGGAGTTCGTGGACGTCGAGGCGCGGGTGCTCAACGACAAGCGCATGGAAGCCCGGCTGCTCGAGCTGCTGGACCGACGCACCGGTGATCTGACGGACGTGCTCACGGTGGAACGTGAGCTGGCGCGGGTACGATCTGACATCGAACGGGCAGAAGGGCGACTCCGCTATCTCCAAGAACGAACGCGCCTGAGCGCCGTGGTGATCGACCTGCACGAGGCCGGTCCGTTGCTCACTCGTCCCGCGGGACCGAACCCGCTTCTACAAGGGATACGAGAGGGATGGAGCAACCTTATCGCCGTTTCCGCCGCACTCATGGCGTTTACGGGGTCGGTGCTGCCATTCCTGGGGTTGGCGCTGGTTATCTGGTTCTGTGTCCGCAGGTTACGCGCTTGGAGCGCCTTCAGGCGGACGGCCTGAGCCGGATGTTGCGCGACTGCATCGGTTGACGGGGCTTGGCTTGCGCCTCAGTTGTTAAGGATCCGCCGGCGGCTGCATTCGGTCGGCGCGACCTCTGCGAGCAGCCGGCCCCGCTCCGGAGGTAGGCGTGCGCAAGTTCCTTCTCCCGGTCGTGCCGCTGGTGTTCCTCGCGTGCGATCAAAGCCTGTTGGACGTTGGACCTTCCCCCAATCCCGAATCCACGCTACAAGCGCCAGCTGAAGAGCTGACGAGCCAGACCGCGCCGGTCGTGCCAGGGCAGGTGATTGCGCTCTTTCGTCCGGATGTGCGGGCGGCGGAGCCGATGGCGGAGGTGGGCGCGCAGCTTATCCGCGCCATGCCGTTCGGAATGGTGCTCCTGCGGGTGGCGGAGGGAAGCGAGGCCGCGGTCGCCCGCGCGCTCTCGCAGAATCCCAACGTGATCTTCGCGGAGCCGAACCTCATCCACGTGTTGGACGCCTGTGAGCTGGGCGAGTGTCCGCTGCCGAACGATCCCTTCTTTTCGTACAGGTGGGATCTTCACAACGACGGCACGGTCAACAGCTCCACCGGGACAGAGCTGGCCGTCACGGGCCAGGTGGACGCCGATGTGGATTGGCTGGAGGCGTACACGGTGCTCGGAGACTTTTCGGGGGCCGCGAAAGTCGGGATGCTCGATTCGGGGATCAACGGCGCGCACGATCTGTTCGGTGGGCGCATCGCGGCGGCGCGGAATTTCCACTACGACATCTACTTCGGAACCGGGCCCGATCCGGCCGATTGGGACGATCCGGACGGCCACGGCTCTCACACCAGCGGGATCGCGGCGGGCCGGGCACCCGACGGGGTCGGGCTACGGGGAATCGCCTACGGTGACAACGTGGGCATCGTGGTGGCTCGTGTGTGCGGCCCCTTGCTCCTGGGGCTCCTCAACGGCTGCACCGAGGCCGCCATCATCGACGGGATCAACTGGGCGGTCTCGCAGGGCGCCAACGTGCTCAACCTGAGCCTGGGCGGGACGGTAGCGTCACAGGGTGAGCAGACTGCGCTGGCCGCGGCTCGAAACGCGGGCGTTCTGCCGGTTTGTGCCGCAGGAAACGACGGCGGTGCCACCAACTATCCCGCGGCGTTCCCCGAGTGCCTGGCCGTGAGCGCGACGGACTGGAACGACGATCGGGCCAGCTATTCCAGCTTCGGTCCCGAGATCATCGTGTCCGCTCCCGGCGGGGACGAGGAGAACGCCGACGCGTACAGCCGCATCTTGTCGGCGTGGACAGGGAGCTCCAACACGTATGCGCTGGCCGCGGGCACGTCGATGGCTGCACCCCAAGTGGCGGGACTGGCCACGCTCCTGCACGCGCTCGGGGTGACGAGCGTGGACGAGAAGATCGCGATCATGACCTCCACGGCGGACGACTTGGGGCCTGCCGGGCCGGACAACGAGTTCGGCGCCGGCCGCATCAACGTCTATCAAGCGGTCCTGGCCGCAGGGGCGTCGGGTGGCAACCAGCCGCCGACTGCCGACTTCAGCGATTCCTGCACCGACCTGGACTGCACCTTCACCGACCTGAGCAGCGATCCGGACGGTTCGGTGGTGGCGTGGTCCTGGGACTTCGGTGACGGGAATTCATCGAGCACCCAGAGTCCCAGCCACACCTACGGCGGGGGAGGGACGTACGAGGTCTGGCTCACTGTCACGGACGACGGCGGGTTGACGCACTCCACGACCAAGGACGTCGAGGTCATCGGTCCGCCGCCGCCCAACGAAGCGCCAGAGGCAGGCTTCACGTCGAGCTGCACGTACCTCGAGTGCAACTTCACCGACACGAGCACAGATGACGCGGCAGTAACCACTTGGCTGTGGGACTTCGGCGACGGGAACACGTCGCCGGCTCAGAATCCGAGTCATACGTACGCAGCGGACGGGACCTATACGGTCGGTCTCACCGTGTGGGACGCGGAGGGTTTGAGTGACGCCACCAGCGCTTCGGTCACGGTGGCGGCCAACCAGGCCCCGACCGCCGGCTTCACGTTCTCCTGCACCGACCTGACCTGCGACTTCACCGACACCAGTACGGACGGTGACGGCACTGTGACCGGCTGGAGCTGGGATTTCGGAGACGGGAACTCCTCGGGCGCGCAGAGCCCTTCACACTCGTACGCCGCTGCCGGGACCTACACGGTGACGCTCACGGCGACCGACAACGGCGGCCTCACCGACGACGCATCGCAGGACGTGGAGGCCACGGACCCGCCCCCGCCAAGCTCGATTGAGCTGAACGCGGCGACCCGCGTGCGGAGGGGCGAGAACATCACCAACCTCACATGGGCGCCAAAGTCGCTGACCGTGGACGTCTGGCGGGCCGAGGTGGGCGACCTGTTCCCGACCGTGATCGCGAGCGGGGTGAGAAGAGGGAAGTACACCGACCGGACCGGCACCTCCGGCCCGATCAGCTTCTTCTACTTCGTCTGTGAGACGGGAGACCCGAACAACTGCTCGGACCTGCTGACCGTGACGTTCCCGTAGGGGAAGTAGACAGTCCCGCGTCCCGCGGACACTAGTGCGGGAGCCTGGGCCGTAACAGCCCGTACGCCCAGGTTCCCGCCAAGGCCGCCACAAGGGCCACGACGAGCACGCTCACGCCTGTGCCGATGAGCGCGTAGATGGGCCCCGGGCACGCCCCCAGCAGTGCCCAGCCCAAACCGAACACCAGACCGCCCATCCAGTAGCGCTTGGCACCCGGCGTCATGGGCTTGCCGGCCACATGAAGGGGCTGGCCGTCCGGTGAGCGGGGTCCGAACCGCTTGAGCAACCAGACGGAGAGCGCCGCAACTGCCACGCCCGAGCCCAGGATTCCGTACATGTGGAAGCTCTGGAACCGAAACATCTCCTGGATGCGGTACCAGGACACGGCTTCCGATTTGGTGAGCAGGAGGCCGAAGTACGTACCCAGGAGCACGTAGCGGAGGTAGCCCCGCTCGCTGCGCGACATTTCGCTCACGGGAGGCCTCCGGTGAACAGGAGCGGGTAGACGATGTGGGTCACGAACAGTCCGCCCGCGAAAAAGCCCAGCACGGCGATGAGGGACGGGAGCTGGAACGTGGCCAGTCCGGTGATGGCGTGGCCGGACGTGCACCCGTCTGCGTAGCGGGCACCGAAGCCCACGAGAAACCCGCCCAGCGCCACCACCACCCAGCCGGCGAACGTGCCCAGGCCCGACCAACTGAAGAGCTCGGCGGGCACCAGCCCGGGCGTGCGCTCGATGCCCAGCTCGGCCAGGTCGTTCACGGTGGCCTGAGAGATCTGCACCATGGGATCGGGGGAGGCGAGCACGGTGGCCGCGAGCACGCCTCCGAGGATCAGGCCCACCACGAACGCCAGGTTCCAGCCTCCCCGCCCGCGCCAGTCGTAGCGAAAGTAGTCGGCCTTGGAGCGAGTCGTGGCCGAGCAGATGTGGCGAAAGCTGGACGAGATTCCGAACCGCTTGCCGCCCACCAACAGGAGGGCGGGAACCGTGAGTCCGATCAGCGGCCCCGCCACCCACCAGGGCCAGGGCTGTGACATCCACTCGAGCACAGGCGTATCTCCGGCTACTGGACTAGCGGACTAGGCGAGCGGGACGTACTGCCCCGCCTGTACGTATGCGTGTTCGTAGCACCAGAGTCCGGCGAGCCCGGCCAATACGGCCGGCACTCCCAGCCAGGGTGCCGCGAGGCCGGCCGCACCGAGGACCGCGCCGACCCAGAAGAACCGGGCGAACCGACCCGCGACCAGATGGTGGTGCGCCGCGCGGGCGTGAGCCGTGGCCGGCGCGGTCGCCATCTCGCCCGCCATCATCAGCAGGTGGACGCCCGACGCCAACGCAAAGGTCCAGAGCAGCGTGGGTGTTTCTCTGAGGCCGCTGCCGACGATGGCCAGGATGCCGGCACCCGCCACACCGGCTTGTACCAGCAGGTGAGGTGGCAGCAGCGGATTCTGCCAGAGGTCGCGCGCTCGGGCCTGCGCGAACAGGAACGCGGTATAAACGGCCGTGAGAGTCGCCAGCGGGACCCCGGCCCACGCCAGCGCCCGAAGCGTCGCGGGCTCCGAGTAGACCGCTGAGATTCCGTGCACGGCCAGCAGCAGCCCGTAGCCGCCGATGATGAATCCGCCGCGCACGAGCCAGCTTCGCCACTGGGGTCGAGCGAAGATCATCCAGAACCGGCCGGGATGCTCCAGGTCCCAGATCAACAGCAGGCCGGTGAGCCCCAGAAAGACCAGGCCCACCACGGGAGCGGCCACGGTCCAGAGCGAGCTGCTCCATCCCAAGAGGCCGGCCGCAGCCAGCATGAACGGCACGAGGTAGGCTCCGGCGGCAACGGACTTGGTCCACGTATAGAGGCTGACCCGCCAATCCCAGGGAGCCCGGTGGATCACGTCGTAGGAGAGCACCGCGGCGGCGGACGAAGTGCCTTGGCCGGTGTGCCCGGCGGGCACCTGATGCGGCTCGGCGCCCTGCTCGCTCCACATGAAAATGCCGCCCTCCGGGAGCGCGGCCGCGAGCGGGTCCAGCGTGGCTTGGTGGGCGCCCTTGTAGAACAGCTTGGGACGGGTCTCCTTCTCGGGCCGGCGAACCTGGACCACATCTCCCTGGATGTATCGCGACACGATGGAAGCGGGGTCGTCCAGGTCTCCCACCATGATGGCCTGGGTGGGGCAGACCACGACGCAACTGGGCTCCAGGCCCACGTCGATCCGGTGGGCGCAGAAATTACACTTTTCCGCCGAATGGTCGTCGGGGTTGATGAAGATGGCGTCGTAGGGGCAGGCGGCGATGCAGGCCTTGCATCCGATACAGACGCTCTTGTCGAAGTCGACGATCCCGTCCGGTCGCGTGTACATCGCCGCCGTGGGACATGCGTGGGTGCAGGGCGCGTCCTCGCACTGGTTGCAGCGGGTGACCTGAAACGCCCTGCGCGCAGCAGGGAACCGGCCTACGTCCGCGTACTTGACGTACGTGCGCGTCACCGACAGTGGAACCTGGTTCTCGGACTTGCACGCCGTGGTGCAGGCGTGGCACCCGATACAGCGCGTGTGATCGATGACCTTGGCCCACCGACCAACGGAGGTGGTGGGGTGGAGCGACTCCACCTGGGGCATCCATGCTCCTCGGGCGAACGAAGGGGGACGAACCGGCTGGGAAGGTACCAGGGAAACTCCTTCGGCGGGAGCGGAGGCGTTGCCTCGGATCGCCTGAAAGTGGCAACTTCGGGCACCGCCGGCGGACCGGAGCCTGAGTTTCCCGCGGTTTTTGTCGCGGCCCCGCAGGCGCGGGCCCGGACCGGGAAGGCTTCGCCGAGAGATTTCACTTCGCCCTTGGGAGATTTCTTAAGGATGTATTTCCGACAGGTGACGGACGAGAGGCTGGCCCAGTACGCGTATCTGGTCGGGTGCCAGCGAACCGGAGAAGCCCTGGTGATCGATCCCGAGCGGGACATCGATCGATACGTCGAGATGGCCGAGAGCGAAGGCCTTCGCGTCACGGCCGTGACCGAGACCCACATCCACGCCGACTTCCTTTCGGGCTCCCGGGAGTTCGCGGATCGCTACGGCGTCACGGTCTATCTCTCGGACGAAGGAGGGGAAGGGTGGCAGTACGGTTGGGCCGACGATCCCGGGAAGGACATCCGGCTGGTGACGGACGGCGACACGTTCATGGTCGGGAACATCGAGATCCGCGTCGTCCACACCCCGGGGCACACACCCGAGCACGTGGCCTTCATGATCACCGACCGGGGTGGTGGCGCCGACGAGCCGATGGGGATGGTGTCCGGAGACTTCGTCTTCGTGGGCGACCTGGGCCGGCCGGACCTGCTCGAGACCGCTGCGGGACAGGTGGGGGCCATGGAGCCGGCTGCCCGGCGGCTCTATTCCTCCGCCCAGTCGTTCCTTTCGCTTCCGGACTACCTGCAGGTGTGGCCGGGTCACGGAGCGGGCAGCGCCTGCGGAAAGGCGCTGGGCGCGGTCCCGGACTCTACGGTGGGCTACGAGCGCCGGTTCAGCCCTGCGCTCCATCACGTGCAGGCAGGAGAATCCGACTTCGTGTCGTTCATCCTGGACGGCCAGCCCGAGCCACCGACGTATTTCGCCCGCATGAAAAAATGGAATCGCGACGGTCCGCCCCTGTTGGGTCAACTTCCTTCGCCGAAAGAGATATCGGCTTCTGACCTCGAGCGTGTTATCAGCCAACCCGACACCGTGGTCGTGGATACGCGGGCCGACCGCAGGGCCTTTATGGCGAGCCACCTTCCCGGCTCGCTCTACGCCCCCCTGGACAAGGCGTTTCCGACGGTGGTCGGATCGTACGTGGAGCCCGAACAGACCATCGTGCTGGTAGCCGAGCCCCAAGATGTATCCGAGGCGGTCGAGTCCCTGGTCCGGATCGGGCTCGACCGTTTCGCGGCCTGGATCCGCCCGTCTGCGCTGGCATCGGCCACCGAGATGGCGTCCACCCCCGTGGTGACCATGGCGGACGTGGCCCGGCACGGCTCGGATCCGGATGCGGTCGTGTTGGACGTACGGGGCGTTGTGGAGTTCGACCAGAGCCACGTGCCCGGAGCCCTCAACGTGGCCCACACGCGGCTTGCCGCCCGGTTGGACGACGTGCCCATGGACAAGCTGGTCTACGCCTATTGCCGGACCGGCGCACGGGCCGCGGGAGCCGCCTCGTTTCTCGAGCGGAGCGGACGCAAGGTGGCGTACGTGGACGATCTGTTCGCCAACTGGGCCCCGGAGTCGTCCGGAGCGTCTGCGTGAGCCCAACGTCCGCGAACCCAACCCCTCGCGACCTCGAAGCTCTCGACCGCCGGTTGTCGGAGGCGCGGGCGGAGGCAGAGGCTAAAGGAGAGACGTTCTATCCCGGACCCAGCCAGGCGCACTTGAGGGCGTTCCCTCCCAAGGAGCGCTGGGGCGATTGGGTGGAGCTGGATTCAAAGAGCTGGCCGGAGCGCGTCGAGAAGCGGTACGTGCTCGTGCCCACGACCTGCTTCAACTGCGAGTCCGCCTGTGGCCTGTTGGCCTATGTGGACCAGGAGACGCTCACGGTCCGCAAATTCGAGGGCAACCCGGAACATCCGGGCTCTCGCGGACGCAATTGCGCGAAGGGCCCTGCGACGCTGACCCAGATCACGGATCCCGATCGCATCCTCTACCCCCTCAAGCGCGCCGGTCGTCGGGGCGAGGGACGGTGGGAGCGTGTGTCGTGGGATGAGGTGCTGGACGACATCGCGGGCCGGGTGCGCACGGCCATGGTGCAGGGCCGGCACAAGGAGATCATGTACCACGTGGGCCGGCCCGGCGAGGACGGATTCACCGAGCGGGTAATCGCCCAGTGGGGCATCGACGGCCACAACTCCCACACGAACGTGTGCTCCAGCGGCGCTCGGGCGGGCTATCACTTCTGGATGGGCATGGACCGGCCCAGCCCGGATCACGCGAACGCCCGCGTCATCGTGCTGCTATCGAGCCACCTGGAGGCGGGGCATTACTTCAACCCGCACGCCCAGCGGATCATGGAGGCCAAAGAGAACGGGGCCAAGGTGATTGTCCTGGATACGCGCCTCTCCAACACGGCGACCCACGCGGACTACTGGTTGGCGTCCTATCCCGGCTCCGAGTCGGCCATCTTCTGCGCCGTCGCGTCGTATCTGATTCGTAACCGTCTGTACGACCGCGCGTTCGTGGAGCGCTGGTGGAACTGGCGTCAGTTCATGGCCATCCTGCGTCCCGAGGTCCAGCCGACGTTCGAGAACTTCGAGGCCGAGCTCGAGACCCTGTACGCCGAGTACACGTTCGAATTCGCCGCGAAGGAGTCGGGAATCGACGCGGCCACGCTCGAGGCGGTGGCCCGGACCATCTCGGAGGCTGGGACCCGCCTGGCCACCCACAATTGGCGGAGCGCTGCGGCCGGGAACCTACACGGCTGGCAAGCGGCCCGAACGCTGTTTTTCCTGAACGCGCTCATGGGGGCCGTGGCGGTGCCCGGAAGCACGTATCCCAACTCCTGGAACAAGTATGTCCCCAGGCCCATCCACCTTCCGCGCCATCCGGATCACTGGAACGAGCTGACCTGGCCCGACGAGTATCCGCTCGCGCTGATGGAGATGTCGTTCCTCCTGCCGCACCTCATGGAAGAGCGGGGCGGGCGGTTGGATGTCTACTTCTCTCGGGTCTACAACCCGGTCTGGACCAACCCGGACGGGTTCCAGTGGATCGATCTGCTCTGCAACGAAGAGCGCGTGGGGCTTCACGTGGCCATGACCCCCACGTGGAACGAGACGGCCTATTTTGCCGACTACGTGCTGCCCATGGGGCACTCTTCGGAGCGGCACGACATCACCAGCTACGAGCAGTACGACGGGCAGTGGGTGGCCTTCCGGCAGCCGGTCCTCAGGGCCGCACACGAGCGATGGGGGCGTCCCGTACGGGACACCCGCGAGATTAACCCCGGCGAGGTTTGGGAGGAGAACGAGTTCTGGATCGATCTCACCTGGCGGATCGACCCGGACGGCAGCCTGGGGATCCGGTCGTTTTTTGAATCGCGCGCGCGGCCCGGCGAGCGACTCACGGTGGATGAATACTACGGCTGGATGTTCGCCAACTCAGTTCCCGGCCTCCCGGAAAAGGCTGCAGAAGAAGGACTTGAGCCTCTCGACTTCATGCGACGCTACGGCGCGTTCGAGGTACGGCAAGGGGTTGGCCCGGTGTACGAAGAGTCGGTTCCGGCCGAGGAGCTGGACGACGCCGCCACGGACCCGCAGGGACGGGTCTTCACCCGGGCGCCCAAGCCGGCATCGAGCAACGTGGTGCCGTTCCCACCCCTGGATGGAGACGCCGAGGGCAGACGGCGCGTCGGCGTGGAGATCGACGGGCAAGTGCTGCGAGGGTTTCCGACGCCCTCGGGCCGGCTGGAGTTCTGGTCGGGCACCCTGGCCCGGTGGGGATGGCCCGAGCTGGCCGTCCCGAAGCACGTGGAGAGCCACGTGCATCCGAACAACCTCGAGCCGGGGGAGATGCCGCTGATCTCGACGTTCCGGCTGCCCGTTCAGATCCACACCCGTAGCGCGAACGCGAAGTGGCTGGACGAGATCGCGCACACCAACCCGCTCTGGATCCACCCGCGGGATGCGGAGCCCCTCGGGCTGCGGACGGGAGACCTGGTGCGTGTGGAGACGGCGATCGGTTATTTCGTGGTGAAGGCATGGGTGACGGAGGGCATTCGTCCGGGGGTCGTCGCGTGCAGCCACCACATGGGCCGCTGGAAGCTCAAGGACGGGCCCGGCCAGCGCATGGCGATGGCGACGGTGAGCCTCGATCGGTCGGGGGCCGACCGGAAGATCCGACGAGAGGCGGCCAACGGAGCCTTCCCCTCGGACGACCCCGACACCGGCCGGATATGGTGGGCCGACGTGGGCGTGCACCAAAACCTCACGTTTCCGGTCCATCCCGACCCGATCTCCGGACAGCACTGTTGGCACCAGGCCGTTCGCGTCGTGCGTCCGGACCCCGCCGACCGCTACGGCGACGTGTATGTCGATCCCGAGCGGTCACGCCAGGTCTACCACGACTGGCTCGCCATGACCCGGCCCGCCTCGCGGCACTCTCCGGACGGCACGCGTCGGCCGTACTGGCTTCTCCGTCCTGTGCGTCCGGAGCGCGACGCCTACCGCCTGCCCGCAGCAGCCCATCCCGAAGGTGGCTGAGGCCCCGGCGGCGGCCGGCGGCCACCGGGAGGTCTTGCGCGCGCTCGCTTCGCTCAGCTACCCCCCGGAATCCGGCCACGCCCGCCTCGCCGCGCTGCTCGGGCTTCCCGACGTGCCCTCCCGTGAGGAGCACACGCGCATGTTTCTTTTCGCGGTGCACCCCTACGCGTCCGTGTACCTGTCGGCGGACGGGATGCAGGGAGGGGAGGTCCGCGACCGCATCGACGGGTTTTGGAGAGCCGTGGGGCGGGAGCCGGCGCCGGAGTCCGACCACCTCGGAGCGTTGTTGAGCCTGGCGTGCGCCATCGAGGAAGCGGGTGAAGTGGATGACGCTGCGGGAACGGACGCGGAGGCCGTGTCGGAGCTCCGGCGACACGGGGCCCGGGCCCTTCGGCTCCAATACGTGGATTCTTGGGTCTATCCGTTCCTGGACGCGGTCGCGCGGGCCGCGTCGAAGGATTTTTTCTCCGCGTGGGCCGGGCTCCTCCGGCTTACGCTGGAGGCCACGGCACCGGTGGGCTCGATTGTCGACCCGCTCCCGGACGTGGACCTGCCCGACCCCGACGCGGAGGGCGTGGAGGCACTGGCCAGGGCTCTACTCGCCCCGGGGCGCTCGGGACTGGTGCTCACGCGACAGGACCTGCTGCGAAGGGCGAAGGTCGCGGGGCTCCGTGTGCGCCCGGAGCGGCGGGCGTACATGCTCGAGACGCTGCTGCGGCAGGATCCGTCGGGTACGCTGGAATGGTTGCAGGGCGAAGCCTGGTGGTGGCGGGCACGACACGAGACGCGCGCTGCCCAGCCGGGATCGGCGGCCTCCGCATGGGTCGCGCGAGCCGAGCGGACCGCTGCCCTCGCTGCTGGTCTTTCTGCGTCCCTGACGCCGGCTCGCGCCTTCCGATGAGCGGCGTTCGGAGCACGGGACTCCGCGACCTCGTGGCCGGGATTTCCGTCGCGCTCGTGCTGGTTCCCCAAGGCTTGGCGTATGCGGAGCTGGCCGGGCTCCCGGGCCGTCACGGGCTGTACGCAGCGGCTTTCGCCCCCATCGCGGCCGCGTTCCTGGCATCGTCTCCCTATCTGCAGACAGGACCCGTGGCGCTCACGGCGCTGCTCACGTTCGGGGCCCTCCAGCCCCTGGCCCCGGTGGGCGGGGCCACCTATGTAGGGTTGGCCGCGCTACTGGCGCTGGTGGTGGGAGCGGTGCGCATCGTGGTCGGCTGGGCCCGAGCCGGCTGGGTGTCCTACCTGATGTCCCAGCCCATGATGTTGGGATTCACCGCCGGCGCCGGCATCCTCATCCTGTCCTCTCAGCTTCCCAGCCTGTTCGGAGTCCCCGGAGTGGGGGACGGCGTGCTCGACCGCGCGGCGCGCGCGTTGCTGAATCCCGGCGCGTGGGAGGTCGCGTCCGTCGTGCTGGGCCTGGTCACCCTCGCCATCATCTTCGGGCTTCGCAGGATCGACCGGCGCATCCCCGGAGTGCTGATCGCCACGCTCGCAGGCCTCGTCTATTCGGTGGTCTCCGACTACGCGGGTCCCAGCGTCGGGGAGATCCCGGCCGGGCTGCCCCCGTTTCCTCCGGATCTTCCGTGGAGGAGCCTCCCCCTGCTGCTGCTGCCAGGTGCGGTGATCGCGCTGGTGGGATTCGCGGAAGCGGCGGCGATCTCCCAGACCTACGCCACGCGGCGTCGACAGTCGTGGGATCCGAACCGGGAATTCCTCAGTCAGGGCGTGGCCAACTTGGCGGCCGGACTGGCGTCGGGCTTTCCCGTCGGAGGCTCGTTTTCTCGCACGAGCCTGGCGTTCCTTACAGGAGCGGTCAGCCGCTGGACCGGCCTCGTCACCGGGTTGACCGTGCTGGCGTTCCTGCCGCTCTCCGGCGTGTTTCGCCCGCTGCCGCGAGCCGTCCTCGCCGCCATCGTCATCGCGGCTGTCGCCGGGCTGATCGACCTTGCCGGCATCAAGGGGCTGTGGCGGCTGTCCAAGGCCCAGGCGCTGGTGGGCTGGTCCACGGCCGCCGTGACCCTATTGGTCGCCCCGCGCATCGAGCTGGCGGTACTCTACGGGATCACCATCTCGCTCTTGGTGCACGTGCTGCGAGAGTTGGATCTGGAGTGCCACGTGCGAAAGGATGGGGCCACGCTTCACGTGAGTCCCAAGGGTGTGCTCTGGTTCGGATCCGCCCACCAACTGGAGCGCACGCTCCTGAACGAGCTTCCCAACGCGAAGGACGCGAACCGGCTGGAGCTGCACCTGTCAGGGCTGGGTCGGATCGACCTCTCCGGGGCGCTCACCATGCGAGAGACGGTGGAGCAGGCGCGCGATGCCGGACTCGACACGCGTCTGGTGGATGCGGCGCCGCACGCCGAGCGGGTGTTGCGGAGCGTGTTTCCCGAGCCGGACTGGTGGCCGGGAGACTAGGGGCTGCAGCCCCGCACCGTTCCGTTCCCGGCGGACTCGAGCACCTGTACGACCTCCTCGACCGTGGAGGCACCCGCGTCCCCGTCGTACCAGGCGTACTTACGGTCGTAGAGGGTGTCTTCGTCCAAGAGCTCCTCCTGCTCCAGGAACCACGTCTGGAGCTCCGGTGGACGCTCCACAAAGCAGCCGGCGTCGTGCCCGTCCGGGTCCAGTAGGACGACCGTGGGCGTCGCGGGCCTGCCGTCGGGAGTGGGGTGGGCCTCCATGATTGCCCGACCCACGTCGGAATTCACGATCCGCATGTCCAGTCCGTCGACCTGCTCCACGAGACGGGCCACGTAGGGAATCGTGTTGGCCGAATCGCCGCACCAATCTTCCGCTACCACGAGCATGCGCCATCCCTCTCCCGCGGCGCGGGCACGGGCCAGCACCTCAGGTGCGACCGATGCAGCAGCATAGTTGTCGTGCCAGGTGTCGCGGCGCTCCTCTGCGGCTTCCAGGAACTCGGAGAACGTCAAGCCCGTCGCGTAGAGCGCATCGGCCTCGGTCTCCTCGGCGATCGCGACGTCGCCTGCGGCGCTTCCGCAGCCGGCCAGCGCGAGCGCCGCGCAGAGCGCAGCCGGAACACGGAGTCGCCTCATCCGTCCGATGCGGGATGGATAGCCGGCGAGTACCCGGCTTCTTCTACCGCCTGGAGCAGCGCGGCCAGAACGGCGGCCGGTTCCGTGCCGTCGGCGACTTCCACCGTCGCGGCCTTGTTGGCGAGATCTACTCGTACGTCCGTGACACCCGTGACGCCGCGCAGCGCCCCGTCCACCGAGCGCACACAGTGCTCGCAGGTGATGTCCGGGACGGCGATTTGAACCGTGCTCATGCAATTCCGTGGGTAATGGCGTGTTCCATGGCTTCCGCGAAGCGGTCAACCTCTTCCAATGTAGAATAGACCGAGGGAGACACGCGGATACCCGTGCACTCGGGATGCCCGATCGCCACCGTGAAGATGCGGTGCTTGGTCCACAGCCATTCGGCCAGCTCCGGCGTGTCGATGCCCTCGATGCGCACGTTGCCGATGCCGCACGCGAAACCGGGACGCTGGCTGGTATTCAACACGATCCTCCCGGTCTCCAGCAGCCGGTCTGCCCAACGGTCGCGAAGGTAGATCAGCCGCGCCTCTTTCCTTGCCGCCCCGATCCCCTGGTGAAACGTCAGCGCCTCTCCGATGGCCAACGCGTTCGCGGCCGGGTGGGTTCCGATCTCTTCGAACTTGCGGATGTCTCCGTCCATACGGTCGGGCGCCGCCATCAACGGCCACACGTTGGGAATCTCGCTCCGCCTCACGAACAGGAGTCCGGTGCCGTGTGGGGCGAACAGCCACTTGTGGAGGCTGGTCGAGTAGTTGTCGCATCCCAGATCCGAGATCTTGAAATCGAAATGAGCCAGCGCGTGGGCTCCGTCGACGATGACCGGAATCCCGTGCCCTCTGGCCATCTCGACCACCTCACGCACCGGCAGGATCTGCCCTGTGAGGTTGATCATGTGGCACATGAGAATGAGCCGCGTCCTGGACGTGATCGCCGACTCGAACCGGCGGACGACCTCGGAGGGATCTTCTGCGGGAACGGGAACTTCAATCTGGCGCATCACGATGCCTTCCCGCCGCTCTCTCTGGCGGAAGGTAGTGAGCATCCGGCCGTAGTCCTGCGTGGTGGTGAGCACTTCGTCCCCGGGCTCCAGATCGTACCCGAACTGCATGGTTTGCAGCCCCTCGGAGGCGTTTCGGGTGAACGCCACCTCCTCCGGATCCACGCCCCACTCGCGCGCCATGCGTTGGCGCACGCCTTCTCGCTGTGGCTCCAGGATCTGCCACATCGTGTATGCGGGCGCCTTGTTCGAGTAGTCGAGGTGGCGCTTCATGGCGTCCTGCACCCACGTCGGAGACGGGCTCACGCCGCCGTTATTGAAGTTCACCAGCGTGCGATCGACGGAGAACGCGCGGGCAACTTCGGCCCAGAAGTCCTCGTCCTTGGCCACCTCCTGCGGACTCCCGGGGGTGGCGGATAGATCGTGGGCGATGTCCAGCGCATCAGATCGGAATGCCGAGACCGGAAGGGGGCCTCCCATGAGGGCAAACGCGCCCGGCACGGAGAGTGTCCCGAGGAAGCGGCGGCGGTCGGGCATGAACGAACCTCCAAGGTGGGACGAATTTAGGCTAAGGGTAGGGCGTAGACGCGCGAGTGTCCACGTCGAACGGCACCGGAAACTGCCGATCCGCGGGAACAAAAGGCGCCTCGAACAGGCTATATCATCCACCGTGATCCGAGGCGCCTGCCTGGGAAGTGCGCGAGATCTCCGTTGGAGTCCCCGTCGAAAGGTGGAACAGCGACCGTTCATGCTTCGGATGACACGGCTTTATTGCGGGATCGGTTGCGGAGCTGTGGTGATGTGTCTCGCGTCGGCGGCGTCCGTGTCCGGACAGGCGGCGCAAGATTCCATAGCGGCGGACTCCACGGAACTCGGGCCCTTCCCCCGCCAGTTCACACTGGATCCCATGCTCGTGACGGCTACCCGGACGGCTCGCTCTGCGTCCGACCTTGCCGTCGCCGTCAACATCGTGGGCCGAAACGAGCTGGAGACCCGGCCCATTCGGCTGCTCACGGATCTGCTTTCCGAACAGCCCGGGATTCTCATCCAGCAGACCACGGCGGGGCAGGGATCGCCGTTCATCCGAGGACTCACCGGCAGCCAGATTCTGCTGCTCGTCGACGGCGTCCGCCTGAACAACGGCACGTTTCGACAGGGTCCCAGCCAGTACCTGGCCACCATAGATCCGGAAATCGTGGACCGGTTGGAGGTGGTGCGTGGAGCCTCTTCGACGCTCTACGGCTCGGACGCAATCGGGGGCGTGGTGCAGGTGCTCACCCGTCCGCCGAGCACGCTGCTGGACCCGGGCGATCGGTTCGGTGGCGAAGCCAGCCTCACCTATGACGGCGCCACGGACGGGGGCCGGATCAGGCTCACCGGAGTCTCGGACTTCCCCGAGATCCGCGACGGCCTCACGGTCATGGCGGGCGGCAGCATCGGCGGTCAGGGCGACCTCCGCCCCGGTGGCGGCCTTCCTGCTCAGGACCCGACCGGGTTTTCCCAATGGGGCACCGACGTCCGCGCCGACCTGACGTGGTCGGATCGCTGGACCTGGGACGGCGCTGCTCAGTACTTCGAACAGGAAGACGTTCCGCGCTTCGACCGGCTCGTCGACTTCCGTGATCCCAGTGTCGCCGGTGGAGGGATCGGCCGGAACGCGGTGTACACGTTCCAGCCCCAGACCCGGACACTTCTGCGCTCCCGCCTGACCGGCACGTTCGATCAGCCTTGGTTCTCGGCGGTGGATTTCTCGCTGTCCTGGCAGCGGCAAAAGGAAGGGCGTACCACGCAGGTCCAATCGGTGGACTCCGCCGGGGCCGTCGTGCCGTCCAGCACCCGCAGCTTCGTGTCCGACGCCGTGGGCTCGGTGTCCGTCGATCTGCAGGTGCGTGCCCAACCCGGCGCGGGCGATTCCGAAATCACGTACGGCGTGGAGGCTTGGCGCCACCGCACCTCGTCGTTCGGATATCAGGAAGAGGTGGACACGGGCATGCGCACCGCGCAGTTCAGGGAGAGCGACGGGGAGCAGATCGCGACCGGGCGCTTCCCCGACGGCTCCCGCTTCAGCGGAGCGGCGCTCTATGCGTTCCTCGACCGGAGTCTCGGCGACGACCTGCGCGCCCAGGCGGGCGTGCGCGGGAGCCTCTATTGGACGCGCACTCGCGTGGGCGACGACTTTGGCGGAACCGTCGATTCGCGGTTTTCGAACGTCAGCCTCGAAGGCGGCCTGGTGTGGTCGGCAGCTCCGGACTTGGACGTCCGGGCTCGGGCCGCACAGGCCTTCCGCGCACCGAACATCTACGATCTCACGCTCGTGGGTGATGTGCCTGGCGGGTTCTCGCTTCCGAATCCAGATCTGGAGCCCGAAACCAGCATTACCTGGGAAGCTGGAGCCCGGTGGACCGGCGAACACGCCTACTGGGACGCGACGCTGTTCCGCCTCGAGGTGGACGGGCTACTCGATCGGGTCAAGGGCACGTTCCAGGGCGACACCCTGTTCGGCCCCGATCAAATGCGAGTGTTCACGATCCAGAACGTGGGACGGGCGACCATCCACGGGGTGGAGCTGGGATTCGGGACCGCCCTTCCCGCGGACGGCTCTCTGGAGGGTGGCGTTCATTGGTTCCGCGGCACCGCCGACGTGATCCGCGACGACGCGCCCCTGACCGAGCCTTTGAGCCGAGTGCCGCCCGCGTCGCTGGACCTCCGCCTCGAGTGGCCCTTCCGGGCAGTTGGCCGAACGGGGTGGGTAGCCTACCATGGCCGTGCTGCCGCGGCACAGCGGCGCCTGGGATTCCGCGACGAGCTCGATTCGCGCATTCAAGACGGGGGCACTCCGGGCTATACCCTGCACTCGGTGCGCGCCGGCAGTACGCTGACCGAGACCACCACGCTGACGATCGGAGTCGAGAATCTCTTCGACCAACTGTACCGGGTCCACGGATCGGGAATCGACGCGCCCGGTAGGCATCTCTTCCTGCGCGTGGACCTACGCGGTTCCGCAGGCTGATCCCGGGGCCTCCCCAGGCCCCCGCTCGGAGCGCGTGTGATCCGGGTCACGTTTCTGGGAACGGCGGCCGCCCGTCCGACGGTGGCGCGGGGCGTGAGCGCCATCGCCCTGCAGCGCGAGGGCGACCTCATGCTCATCGACTGCGGCGAGGGCACCCAGCGTCAGATGATGCGCTACGGCACCGGGTTCGGGGTCACCCGCATTCTGTTCAGCCACATGCACGCCGACCACCTCCTGGGCCTGGTCGGGCTGCTGCGCACGATGGCTCTGCAGGGGAGGGAGGAGCCACTGCACCTGCTGGGGCCGCCCCGTTCGGGCCGGATTCTCCGGGAGGCGGTGCACTTCGGGGTGGAGAGAGTGCCGTTTGCTGTGGACGTGGAGGAGGTGGAGCCCGGCGGACGGGTGACGAAGGAGGGGTTCGACCTCGTCGCCGTGCGGGTCAATCACGGCACGCCCGCCGTGGGTTGGTCGTTGGCCGAACACGATCGGCCCGGTCGATTTCGCGTCGATATCGCGCGGGCCTTGGGCGTTCCCGAAGGCCCCCTGTTCGGCCAGCTTCATCGTGGCACTCCCGTGACGGTGGGTGACCGGACCGTCCATCCCCACGAGGTGGTTGGGCCCAGCCGTCCCGGACGCACGGTGGTGTTCAGCGGGGATACACGGCCCGCTTCCTCGGTAATCGAGGCAGCCCGTGGCGCCGATCTGTTGATCCACGAGGCCACGTTTGCGGCGGACGAAGAGGATCGGGCTCGAGCCACCGGCCATTCGACCGCGCGCAGCGCGGCGGAAGTGGCCCGGAGCGCAGGGGTACGCCGCCTCATCCTCACCCACCTGTCCGCGCGCTATTCGGACGACCCGGCTCGCGTCCAAGCCGAGGCGCGGCGCGTGTTCGAGAACACCGTCGTCGCGTACGACGGCTTGGTGGTGGAGGTCCCCTTTCCGGACGAGGAGCCGGAGAGTCCGGATCGGCCGTCCCGGCGCACGTCGGAGTCTGTCGATGCTTGAGGTGCGGGTGCCGGGCGACAAGTCGATCACGCACCGTGCGCTGATGCTCGGCGCGTTGGCCGACGGCGTGAGCAGGATCACGGGAGGCCTCGTCGCCGAGGACACCAAGGCCACCGCCGGGGCGTTGCGGGCCCTGGGCGTCGCCGTTCCTCCGCTTTCGGGGACGGAGTGGATCGTGCCGGGCGTCGGTGTACATGGGCTCCGGGGCTCGGACGGAGCCGTCGACTGTGGGAATAGCGGCACTACCGCCCGGCTGCTGCTCGGGATTCTGGCCGGCGTTCCGGGGGGGATGACCGTGACGGGCGACGCCTCGCTCAGCGCCCGGCCCATGCGTCGTGTGACCGATCCGCTGAGCCTGATGGGCGCCCGGTTCACCGAGCTCGGTGCGGCGGACCGCTTGCCGATCAAGGTGGAGGGTGGGCCGCTCGCCCCGATCGACTACCGCCTTCCCGTGGCCAGTGCCCAGATCAAGAGCGCGTTGCTGCTGGCGGGAATCACGGGACGCGCTTGGGTGCTGCTCACCGAACCCGGTCGGTCCCGAGATCACACCGAGCGGATGCTCGGGGCGCTCGGCGTTCCGTTGGTCTGCCATCCCGGCCCCCAAGGCGGCTGGCGGGTCGAGCTTCGCGAGCCCCCGGAGCGGATCCGGGCGGGAGACGTGTCCGTGCCCGGTGATTTCTCTTCCGCGGCCTATCCGGTCGTGCTGGGCCTCCTCCGGGCGGGTTCCGAGCCGCTCCGTGTCGAGGACGTGGGGCTGAACCCCACCCGGACGGGCCTCTTGAACGTGCTGCGTCGCATGGGGGCGCGGATCGAGGAGGAGCGTCGTGAAGGGGAGGACTCCGAGCCCCGCGGGGATCTGGTCGTCCATCCTTCCGTGCTGACCGCCACGGACGTGGAGCCGGAGGAGATTCCGTCCCTGTTGGACGAGGTGCCCGTGTTGGCGGTAGCCGCCGCGCGTGCTCGGGGAACGACCACGATCCGGGGGGCCGGAGAGCTGAAAGTGAAGGAGTCGGACCGCCTAAGCGGCCTCGCAACCAACCTCCGCGCGGTGGGAGTGACGGCCCGGGCCGCGGAAGACACCCTGGAGGTGGTGGGGACCAACGCTCCCCTCCGCGGCACGGTGCAGACGCTCCGGGACCACCGCCTGGGCATGGCCTTCGGCGTGCTGGCCTCACTCCCCGCCAACGAGATCCAAGTGGATCGTCCCGAGGTGGTGAGGGTGAGCTATCCCGACTTTTGGGACATGTTGCAGGCGACCAGTGGACCCGGTTCGAAGCGGACGCCGACGTCCCCGGCTCCGTCCGGCGTCGTGGCCCCATCCGGCGTCGCGGCCCCGTCCGTACCAGGAGTCGTGGTGACACTCGACGGACCGGCCGGGTCGGGAAAGAGCAGCACGGCTCGGGAGGTGGCTCGCCGCTTGGGGATCAGGCACCTGGACTCCGGGGCGCTCTACCGGGCCGTGACCTACGCCGTGTTAGCGGCCGGCCATCAACCCGACGATTGGGACCGGCTCACCCTTGAAGACGTGCGGAGCCTGGGCGTGGATCTCGCTGGCGGCGAAACCGGGTACGTGGTGACGGTCCGGGGATCGCCTATTCCCGATGAGCGTCTACGCGCGTCGGGGGTCACGCGCCACGTGTCCCGGCTGTCTCGCGTGCCTGCCGTTCGCGAAGCCCTGCTCGAAGTGCAACGCCGTGTGGCGGAGCGGGGAGGGCTGGTTGCCGACGGCAGGGATATGGGCACCGTGGTCTTCCCCCACGCCCACGCCAAGTTCTTCTTGGTGGCGTCCCTGGAGCGGAGGGCGGCCCGTCGGCTCGCGGAGCGGGGGCAAGACGATCCCGACGATCGCGCGGTCGCCGCAGAGGCCCAGGCGTTGCGGGAGCGGGACCAGTCCGACGCCACCCGTGCGCTCGCGCCGCTCCGGCGGCCCGAGGATGCCACGGTCATCGATACCACACAGCTCAGCTTCGAAGATCAGGTCACACGCGTAGTCGAGGCCGTTCGTGCCTTGACGGGTTGAGGGCCGCAGGTAGATTTGCGGGTCTATGTACCGTATCCCGATCGGGGATCCACAACCCCGATCGCGCATGCGGTTTCGGTTCCCTTCAACCCGAACGCGCACAGTTCGGCGACGGCGCACGCCCCGGCTCGACCGGGTGAAGTGGCCGGGACGGATCTCCATGACGGACCAACAGGACGAGACGGTCTCCACACCGGTGTCCGAGACCACCCCTCCGGTCTCCGAATCTCCGGAGCCCACCCCAACCTCCAAAGTCAACGGAAAACCCACGCTGTCGACGGCGTTGGCCGACGATCCCTACGGCGAGGAGGAATTTGACCTCTCCCGGGACGAGTTCGCCGCGCTGCTCAATCAGTATGAGGACACGCTCCAGGAGGTCAAAGAAGGGGAAATCGTGAGGGCCAGGGTCCTCAGCGTGACCGACAATGCCGTGATTCTGGAGTTCGGGTTCAAGAGCGAGGGGTCGGTCCCACGGGACGAGTTCAAGGATCCCACCCAATTGGAGCCCGGCGCAGAGGTGGAGGTTCTCTTGGAGAGCCTCGAGGACGACGACGGCGTCGTCGTTTTGTCCAAGCGGAAGGCCGACTTCCTCAGGGTTTGGGAGAAGATCCGGGAAGCCCACGACAGCGATCGGCCGGTCAAGGGCACGTTGGCTCGCAAGATCAAGGGCGGCGTCACCGTGGACCTCATGGGGGTCGATGCGTTCTTGCCAGGGTCCCAGATCGCGCTGCGGCGCGTGCCGAACATCGAGGACCTGATCGGAGAGACGTACGAGTTCAAGATCATCAAGCTCAACAAACGTCGGCGGAACATCGTCGTTTCGCGGCGGGTGATCCTCGAGACCGAGCGGGAGCGCAAGAAGGAGACGCTGGTCAAGGAGCTCCTGGTCGGGCAGGTGCGGAGCGGGGTCGTCAAGAACATCACCGACTTCGGGGCGTTCATCGACCTCGGCGGCCTCGACGGGCTGCTCCACATCACCGACATGTCCTGGGGCCGGGTCGGCCATCCTTCCGAGGTCGTGCACATTGCGCAGGACCTGGACGTGAAGGTGCTCGACATCGACTGGGACCGCGAGCGGATCTCGCTGGGTCTCAAGCAGCTCCTTCCGTATCCGTGGACCGAGATCGACCGCAAGTATCCGGTCGGCGCGCGGGTCCACGGCCGTGTGGTCTCGATCACCAACTACGGCGCGTTCGTCGAGCTGGAGAAGGGTGTCGAGGGCCTGGTCCACATCTCCGAGATGTCGTGGACCCGGAACGTGCGGCACCCCAGCAAGCTGGTCACGATCGGTGACGAGATCGAGGCGGTGGTGCTCAAGGTCGATCCCAACGGCGAGAAGATCTCGCTGGGCATGAAGCAGATCGAGGAAGATCCGTGGCTGGCTCTTCCGGTCAAATATCCGGCCGGCACCAAGCTGTCCGGCGCGGTCCGCAACCTCACGTCCTTCGGGGCGTTCGTCGAGATCGAGCCGGGCATCGACGGCCTGGTCCATGTCTCCGACATGAGCTGGACCAAGCGCGTAGAGCACCCCTCCGAGGTGCTGGAGAAGGGCGACGAAGTCGACGTGATGGTGCTCGATGTCGATGCGGAGAACAAACGGATCTCGCTGGGTCTCAAGCAGCTTCTGGATGATCCGTGGCCGTCGCTCGCCGAGCGCTTCACGCCCGGCATGGAACAGTCGGGTAAAGTCGTGCGCGTCGAGGACGGTGGCGTGCTCGTCGACCTGGGCGACGACATCGAAGGATTCGCCGACGCGCAGCACGCACAGGTGTCCGATCCCGAGAAGCTGGGCGAGTACTATTTCGCCGGTGATTCGGTCGACGTGACGGTGGTCACCACCGACGTGGGGAACCGGCGAATCGATCTGCAGGTAACGTCCACTCCGGAGCATCGGCCGGAACGAGCCGCCGAGGAGGCGGCCAAGGCCAAGCCCGCGTCCGAGTACGAAGACGATGCCGAGGAAGGGGCCGCCCGGACGGTTGCCCGCTCCGAGGCGCCTTCGCCCGAACCGACCGAGGAGGGCCAAGACGAGCCCGCTTCCGAGGAGACGGATGACGAGCCGGAGGGTTCGTAGCCTGGCGTGAGGGCAGGGCCAGGCACGCCGTCCATGCTCCGTGACCGGTTCCGCGGATCCCGCCCCGCAGGCCGGACACGGTTTCCGGCGGAGTGAGCAGGTCGAGCATGTTTAGCAAGACCAGCAGCACACTGGCGCCCCTCCTTTTACTGCTGGCGTGTGTGGGGGTAGGCCAACCCGAGGCTCCGGAGGCCGCTCCGGAACCCGTGCAGGTCGACCCGGCCATCGCCACGAGCGGGGCTACGTCGCCCGCTCAAGAAGCGGCGGCCGCACGCCTGTTGGCCGAGGCCCAGGCCCACTACGGCGCACGCAGGTACGCGGACGCGGCCGAGCTGGCAACGCGGATCGCGGCCGAGTACCCGGAAGTCCGCGGTTCCTCGACGGCGCTGTGGATCCTGGCCCGCTCGGCCATGGAGTTGGAGGACTACGAGACGGCCGAGATTTCGGCCGGGCAATATGCGTCCCTGCTGCCCCCGGAGGATCCGCGCGGCGGAGAGGCGGCCTTGGTCCGGGCGCGCGCGCTGGCAGAGATGGAGCGTCCGGGTGACGCCATCGCAGCCCTCCTCAGCACGTCGATCACCCGAGCCGAGCACATCCGTACTCCGGGGCTGCGATTCGTACGGGAAAACGTACGCGAGGTCGACGCCGTCACGCTCGGTGAGCTGGCCGACGCCGCGGACCCGGCCCACCCGTTCGTACCCCGCGTGCGCCTTGAATACGCGCTGGGCCTGTTCTTCCGGGGAGAGACGGACGACGCCGCGGAGGTGGCGAGGGCCGTGATCGACTCCGATCCGCCGCCGCCCGAGGTACAGCTCGCCCAGTCCATCCTCTCGGGTGGAGTGGAGCGGCGATCGGGTGCCGTGCCTCTGATCGGGGCCATTCTGCCCCAGACCGGCTCGCCCCTCCTCCAGGAGTATGCGCGTCGGATCGAGGAAGGCATCCGGGTAGCCATCGACGAGCGGGCAGAGCAGGGACTGGGCGAGGTCGCCCTCCGCATCGCGGATGACGGCGGGGACCCCGAGCGAAGCGTGTCGTCGCTACGGTTCCTCGAGACGCAGGGCGTGCTGGGCCTGATCGGCCCCATCAGGGAAGGCGACCTCTCCGAGGTTGCCCGCGCCCGCACCGAGCCCGTGGCTCTCGTGTCGCCCACGGCGCGCGAGCACTCCCTCGAGCGGGGAGTCTACTCCCTCGCCGCAGCCGACATCAGCGGTGCCGAGCGCCTTGCCCGCTACGCGTCCGGTGAGCAGTTCGAGCGGATCGCGGTCGTCTATCCCGAGGGCTCACAAGGCGAGGTGGAGGCCCGCGTGTTCGCGGACGCGGTCCGGCGGACGGGCTTTGCGGCCACCCAGGAGTTCAGCTACATGCCCGGATCGACGACGTTCCAGGTGCCGCTGGAGGGCGCACGGGACTTCGGGGCGGATGCCATTTTCCTTCCGATTCCCGAATCCGACGTCGAACTGCTGGCACCGCAGATCGCATTTTTCGGAGTGGACTCGCTCGGACTGTCGGTGCTGGGCACGGCCGGCTGGGCGCAGCAGTCCGTGCTCCAACGGGTCGATCCGCGCCATCTGGACGGGGCCGTGGTGGCGGCTCCCCAGGATCCGGTGGCCGCCGGCGCTACCTTCGAGCAGTTCCGTGCAGCGTACGAGGCGCTGAACCGGCGCACGCTCCGCAGTCAGATTCCCGCGTTCGGCTACGACGCCGCCAAGCTGTTGCTCCGGGCCATCGACGTCTCCGGCGCACGCTCCCCTGCCGACGTCTCCCGCGCCCTCGAGGAGGTCCGCGATTTCCCGGGCGCGACCGGGACCCTTTCGATCGAAGACGGGCGGCTGGTACGCCGGTATTACCTGTTCCAGATCCAAGGGAACGAGCTCATCCCGCTTCGCGCCGGATTCGATTGACGGACCGCATGACGGGAAGGGAGCGTCTCGAACGGCTCGCCGCGTTACGCGCGGAATCGCTTCTCGGTGGCGGGCGTGAGCGCCTTGAGGCGCAGCACGCCAAGGGGAAGCTCTCGGCACGGGAGCGGCTCGACCTGCTGCTGGATCCCGACTCGTTCGTAGAGCTGGACCGCTTCGTCACCCACCGCTCGACCGAGTTCGGCCTGGAAGACCAGCGCTATCTGGGCGATGGCGTGGTGACCGGTCACGGGACCATCAATGGACGGCTGGTCTACGTGTTCGCTCAGGACTTCACGGTGTTCGGAGGGTCGCTGTCCGAGGCGCACGCCGAGAAGATCGTGAAGATCATGGACCAGGCGCTCAAGGTCGGAGCTCCGGTCGTCGGGCTCAACGACTCCGGAGGCGCACGAATCCAGGAAGGCGTCGTCTCGCTGGGCGGCTACGCGGACATCTTCCTCAGGAATACCCTGGCCTCGGGAGTCATTCCTCAGATCAGCGTGGTCATGGGGCCGTGCGCCGGAGGGGCGGTCTATTCCCCGGCCATCACCGACTTCGTGTACATGGTCCGGGGATCGAGCTTCATGTTCGTCACGGGACCGAACGTCGTGAAGACCGTGACCCACGAAGACGTCGACATGGAGAGTTTGGGCGGCGCCGACGTGCACGCCTCCAAGTCCGGAGTGGCCCACTTCGCACATGACTCGGAGGCGGAGTCTCTGCAAGCGGTCCGGGACCTGTTCGCGTACGTCCCGTCGAACAACACCGAGCCACCGCCGCGCAGGCCCACCGACGATCCGGCGGACCGGAGGGAAGAGGCGCTCCTCGAAGTCGTGCCCGACAATCCGAATCGCCCGTACGACATGCACGACGTCATCGGGGCCGTGGTCGACGATGGGCGATTCTACGAAGTCCACCGCGACTATGCGGGCAACCTGCTCACCGGGTTCGCCCACCTGGGGGAGCACGCCGTCGGGATCGTGGCCAACCAGCCGCAGGTCCTGGCCGGAGTGTTGGACATCGACTCCGCCATGAAGGGTGCCCGCTTCGTGCGCTTCTGCGATGCGTTCAATCTGCCCCTGGTCGTTTTCGAGGACGTCCCGGGCTTCCTGCCCGGCGTGAGTCAGGAGCACGGCGGCATCATTCGTCACGGGGCCAAGCTGCTCTACGCGTTTTGCGAAGCGACCGTCCCCAAGCTGACCGTGATCACGCGCAAGGCCTATGGGGGAGCGTACGACGTGATGAGCTCCAAGCACATTCGTGGCGACCTGAACTTGGCCTGGCCCAGCGCGGAGATTGCCGTGATGGGCCCCAAGGGCGCGGTGGAGATCCTGTTCCGCAAGGAGATCTCCGAGTCGGACGATCCCGAGCAGGAGACCGAGGAGCGCATGTCCCACTACCGCGAGACGTTCGCCCACCCGTACGTGGCGGCAGCGCGTGGCTACGTGGACGACGTCATCGATCCGCGTGACACCCGGCTACGGCTGATCCAGGGCTTGGACGCACTACAGAACAAGCGGGACACCAATCCTCCCAAAAAGCACGGAAACGTTCCGCTCTAGCGACCTACGGGCAGCTCCCGGGGGATCTGCTCCGTCCGAGTGACGTCAGGAACTTTCCATAGGCCGCACCGGCACGGCGCCCGAGCGTTCGGAGAAGGATCCCGCGTTCTCGATCGGTCCGGCAACCGTTCTCCCCTTTCCGCGCATCCCTAGTGTGGTGTTCCGAACCCAATCGGAAACGTTCATAGAACGAGACGAGGGTGGACGCGCGGTGCCGACGCAGCGGTCGGGCGCCGGGACTTCGACGGAAGAGGGAGATTCCCAGGAGGGATAGGTGGATCGGATAGCGAAGTGGACCTTGGCGATGGGGGCGGCGGCGCTGGTGGGGTTGGTCGCGCCGGCGCTCGGTGTCGCTCAAGAGGAAGAAGACCGATGCCGGTGCGACGACCGGTACAGCTTTTCGTGGGGAGGGCCCGACAGCCGTGTCTTTGCCTTCGGCGGAATGCACCGGGCCCGGATCGGTGTGTCGCTCGGTGGCCCGGAGCAGGAGGACTGGGACCAAGTCGGGGCGTACGTTCGTGAGGTTCAGGAGGACAGCCCCGCAGAGCGCGCCGGCCTACGGGAGGGCGACGTGATCACGGCGGTGGACGGGCACGACCTGATGGATCCCTTGTCGGGATCGCGGGAGCGCCGGATCGATCCGGATGACTCCCTTCCGATCCAGCGCCTCATGAGCCTGGCATCCGCCTGGGACGAGGGCGACGAGGTCGAAATCACCTACGAGCGCGACGGCACCGAGCGGACCGCCACGATGGAAGCCGAGGAGTTGGCGATGATGTGGGACGTGGAGCCGCTTCGCGTTCGCATGCACGAGCTCGGCGAGAACATGCGCGACCTGGCCCCGAGGATCCGCGCACAGATGGAGCAGAGTCGAGATCATATGGATCGCGCGCTTCGCCGCGCGCCGGTCGTGTCGTTCCGGGGCTCGGACGGCGAGGGCCGGGTGTTCTCGCTGGGCGAGTTCGGGTTTGGCGGCATGGAGCTGAGGGAGCTGAACCCGGACATGGGCCGGTACTTCGGCGCGGACGAGGGTGTGCTGGTAATGGACGTCGACGAAGACTCGGACCTGGGCCTTCAGCCCGGTGACGTCATTCTGTCCATCGACGGGCGCGCCGTGGATTCTCCCCGGGACGTGTACCGGATTCTCCGGTCCTACGAGGACGACGAGGTCGTGCGCATCGAGATCATGCGCGACCGGAATCGCATGGAGGTGGAGGGCACCCACTAGGGTGTCAGACACGGACCGCACCGGATCGGGTGCGGTCCGGCGGGAACCGAAGGAAAGCCGGGCTCCAGGGCGAGCCCGGCTTTTCGCGCTCCGGGCCCGCCGGCGCCTCCGTCGATGGCGAACAGCCAGCAACGTTCCTACCTTGCCGCCCTTCGCCATTAGACGGGCCGGACCGATTGTTTGAATCCGTACTCATCGCCAACCGCGGAGAAATCGCAGTGCGCATTGCTCGTGCGTGCCGCGAGCTCGGCATCCGTTCCGTGGCCGTCTACTCGGACGCTGATCGATTCGCACCCCACGTGCTGGCCGCGGACGAGGCGCACCGCATAGGCGGACCGGCCGCGTCCGACAGCTATCTTCGCGCAGACCGCATTGTCCAGCTCGGCAAGGACCTGGGCGTGGACGCCGTGCATCCCGGCTACGGCTTTCTGGCCGAGCGGGCTCCGTTCGCCGAGGAGGTCGTGGCCGCCGGCATGGTGTTCGTCGGGCCCGATACCGAGTCCATCGGGGTCATGGGAGACAAGACTCGCTCCCGGCAGCGCATGCAGGAGGCCGGGGTGCCCATCGTTCCGGGAGCCGTCTCACCCGTCGCTTCGGCTTCCGAGGCCCGCGAGTTGGCGCAGGCGTTGGGGTACCCGGTGCTTCTCAAGGCCGCCGCCGGCGGAGGCGGGAAGGGCATGAGGGTCGTGTCCGAGCCGGAAGCGATCGAGCCGGCCATGGAGGCCGCAGCCCGCGAGGCTCTCAATGCGTTCGGGGACGGGAGCGTCTACATCGAGCGCTACCTTTCCCGACCTCGCCACATCGAGATCCAGGTGCTGGGCGATCGCCATGGCACCGTGCTGCACTTGGGCGAGCGCGAGTGCTCCGTCCAGCGACGCCACCAGAAGCTCATCGAGGAGGCTCCGAGTCCGGTCATCACTCCCGCCGAGAGGGAGGAGATGGGCCGCGCCGCCGTGCGGGCCGCCGCGTCGGTCGGGTACGTCGGCGCCGGCACCGTGGAGTTTCTCTATCAGGACGGAGAGTTCTTCTTCCTGGAGATGAACACCCGCCTCCAGGTGGAGCATCCCGTCACGGAATACGTCACCGGCATCGACTTGGTGGAGTGGCAGTTCCGGGTGGCTGCGGGGGAGGCGCTGCCATGGGCTCAAGATGACATTCGGATGGCCGGGCACGCGATGGAGTGCCGGATCACCGCGGAGGTGCCCGAGACCGGGTTCCTGCCCTCGACAGGCAGCATTCGCAGCCTGTCGATTCCGGGAGGGCCGGGGGTGCGCTGGGATGGCGGCATCCGGACGGGCTACGTCGTCGGCCTCGAGTACGACTCACTGCTCGGTAAGCTGATCGTCCACGATGTCGACCGCGAACGGGCGATCCGGCGCATGGCGCGGGCCCTGTCGGAGCTGGAGATCGTCGGCGTGGAAACGTGCGCCCACTTTCACCGGCGGGTCATGGCGGACCCGGACTTTCGCCGCGGCGACCTCACGATCCGGTTCCTGGAGGAGCATCCGGAGCTGGCGAGCCCAAAGGATGACGGCGACCTGACGTCGGTCGCGGTGCTGGCCGCGCTGCTGGAGCACGCGCGGACCGGAGCCCGGTCGGCGGACCGAGAGACTTCGAGCGATTCGACCGGGTTTTCCGCTTGGCGACGCGCGGGGCTGCCCGGAGCCGGTCGATGAAGGTACGGAAACGCAACGATCTGGAGGCGGTGGAGATCCACGGCATCGCCGCCGGGGGCGCCGGGGTCGGGCGCCTTTCGGAAGGCCGAGCCATCTTCGTTCACCGCACCGCGCCCGGAGATCACGTGCGGGTCGAGGTCACCGACCGAAGAACCAGGTGGGCAAGAGGACGACTGGTCCGGGTCGGTCAGCCGTCCAACCAACGACGCGCGCCGGCTTGCCAGTTCTACGAGTTCTGCGGGGGCTGCACCTTGCAGCACCTGACCTACCCGGCACAGTTGGCGTGGAAGCGCCGCATCATCGTGGACGCCCTGAAGCGGATCGGCCACATGGACGTGCCGGTGGGAGAGGTGCGTTCCTCTCCGCGGGCGTTCCGGTATCGGACGCGGGCGACGGTGCATCTGCGACGGCTGGGCGGCGCACGCGTGGTGGCCGGGTTTCACGAGCTGGACCGGCCGGGTCGGATTCTGAATGTCGACGGAGGATGCCTCGTGCTGCACGAGGCTCTCGCGGACGTGTGGGACGGGGTCCGCCAGCACTGGGGTGCCGGCGCGAGCCGGCTGCCGTCGGGAGACCGGCTGGACATGACGTTTCAGCGCGTCCGCGGTGGTGCGATCCTCATTGTTCGGGGCGGGAAGGGAGAGGGGAGTCCCGAACAGTTGTTGCGTCTCGTGCCCGGGCTTCGGGGAATCTGGCAGTCCCGTTCCGGCGGTGGGCTCGAGCTGCTGGCCGGAGATCCTCATCCCGCGGTGGCCTGGGACGAGCGACTGTTGCGGATCCGTCCGGGTGCGTTCGTCCAGGGCAATCCGGAGGCGTTTCGGGCGCTCGTGGACGACCTTGTCGCTGCTGCAGGCGAGGTGCACGGCCAGCGCGTCGTCGACGCCTACGCGGGTATTGGAGTGTACGCCCACGCCCTGGCTGATCGGGGAGCCACGGTCACCATGATCGAGCGGGACCCGATGCCGAGTGCAGCGGTGTCCGCCGTCGAAGGGGAGCTTCCTCTGTTCGTGCGCGGCACCGTGGAGGAGCATCTCCCGTCGGCTCTGCCGGCGGACCTTCTGATTCTCAATCCGCCGAGGACGGGCCTCGACGCGTCCGTTTCCGCCTCGATTCGAGACCAGCCGCCTCGGCGGGTGTTCTATGTGAGCTGCAACCCCGCTACGCTCGCGCGAGATCTGGGTCGCCTCTCCGAACACTACACGGTGGATCGCGTGACCGCGTACGACCTCTTTCCGCAAACGAGCCACGTGGAGACGCTTGCCATCCTGAGCAGGAAAAACGATTGACGTACTACGTGACCGTAAACGGCCGAAGCTTCGAAGTGGAAGTGGACGATCGCGGCGTGACGGTCGATGGCAGCACGCTCTCCGCCGAAGTCCATCCGCTTCCGGAGGGCGCCGGATACGCTGCCCAAATCGGCTCGTCCAACCGGTTGGTGCACGCACTGCGGGGGCAGGACCGGGTGTGGCGGATCACCGTGGACGGGCAGGTCTACGACGCGGAGGTGGTGGACGAGCGGACCCGGTCGATCCGTGAGCTCACGCGGTCCGGCGCGGGCAATCGGCAGCCGTCGGCCGTGAAGGCTCCCATGCCGGGGATGGTCGTCCAGGTCGCGGTCTCGGTGGGCGATTCCGTGGCTCCGGACGACCGGGTGGCCATCGTCGAGGCTATGAAGATGGAGAACGAGCTGCGCGCAGGTGTCCAGGGCATCGTGTCCGCCGTACGAGTGAGCGCGGGCCAGGCGGTGGACAAAGATCAGGTGCTGGTCGAGTTCGAGTTCCCCGACGCCGACTCTGAAGCGTGACCGGCGGAGGGGACCGAAGCGGAGCGGAGCGGGAGATCACGACCGATTCGGGTATCCCCGTGCGACAGCTCTACGGTCCGGAGGACGTCCCGGCCGATGCCTCCGATCCCGGGTTGCCCGGCGCGTTCCCCTTCACGAGAGGGGTGTATCCCTCGATGTACCGGGGCCGAACCTGGACCATGCGGCAGTACGCGGGGTTCGGGACCGCCGCCGAGACCAACCGCCGGTATCACTACCTGCTCGAGCAGGGCACCACGGGCCTCTCCGTGGCGTTCGACCTTCCCACGCAGATGGGATACGACTCCGATCACGCGATGGCGACGGGAGAGGTCGGGCGCGTGGGGGTGGCCGTCGACTCCCTGGAAGACGTGCGGACGTTGTTTCAGGGGATTCAGCTCGACCGTGTGTCCACATCCATGACCATCAACGCCACCGCCGCCATCCTGTTGGGCATGTACGTGGCAGTGGCGGACGAACAGGGAGTAGGCCGCGACCAGCTCCGCGGCACCGTGCAAAACGACGTCTTGAAGGAGTACGTCGCGCGCGGCACCTACATCTATCCCATTGAGCCCAGCCTGCGGTTGGTCTCGGACGTGCTGGCCTTTACCGCCCGCGAGCTGCCGCTCTGGAATCCGATCTCGATCTCCGGCTACCACATTCGCGAGGCCGGATCCACCGCTCCCCAGGAGGTGGCGTTCACGTTTGCGAACGGCATCGAGTACGTCGAGCGGGCGCTGGCCGCCAGCATTCCGTTGGAAGCGTTCGCGCCTCGGCTGTCGTTCTTTTTCGCGGCCCACAACGACTTGTTGGAGGAGGTCGCCAAGTTCCGTGCGGCCCGGCGGCTCTGGGCCCACTTGATGCGGGAGCGGTACGCCGCCTCGGACAAGAGTTGTCGCCTGCGCTTCCACACGCAGACCGGCGGGTCCACGCTGACGGCCCAGCAGCCGCTGAACAACGTGGTGCGGGTGGCCGTCCAGGCCCTTGCGGCCACCCTCGGCGGGACCCAATCGCTCCACACCAACGGCTATGACGAGGCCCTGGCATTGCCCACCGAGGAGTCCGCCGGCCTGGCGTTGCGGACCCAACAGATCCTGGCCCACGAGTCCGGCGTTACGGCAACGGTCGACCCGCTGGGCGGGAGCTACTACGTGGAGGCGTTGACGTCCCGGATCGAGGCGGAGGCGAGAGCCTACCTGGACCGCATCGCCGAGCGGGGCGGGGCCTCGCGTTGCGTTGCGTACATGGAGGACGAGATCCACCGCTCCGCCTACGCCCACCAGATCGCCGTCGAGACCGGAGAGCGCACCGTGGTGGGCGTGAACCGCTTCGCGGAAGACCACGGCGCCTCCCCTCCACCGGCACCCGACTACACCGAGCTGGAGCGCAAGCAAAGGGAGGCGTTGATACGGTTCAAGCGCGATCGGGCCGAGGCCGAGGTGGCCGGTGCGCTCGCCGAAGTGCGCTCGGCAGCCAGCGGAACGGACAACCTGATGCCCCCCATCATCGCTGCGGTCAAGGCGCAAGCCAGCTTGGGAGAGATCAGCGACGTGCTCCGGGAGGTGTGGGGCACGTTCGACCGTGCCGCCTCCCAGGGCCGGTAGTCCGCCCACCGGCCCCCAGGTGGAAGGGATGTCCCGGGGCCGTTAGCTTGTTGCGGTTTTTCGAGGAACGACAACTGATTCGCGCCCCGCAGCCGGAATCAATGCCCACATACGAATACCGATGTCCCAACGGCCACGAGTTCGAGATTGTGCAGAAGATGTCGGACGAGCCGGGTGCCTCGTGTCCGGAATGCGGTGAGGGTGCCGAGCGGCTGATCTCGGCCGGAGGGGGTCTGCTGTTCAAGGGCGACGGATTCTACATCACCGACTATCGCTCCAAGGAGTACAAGTCGAGCGCTGCGGCTGAAAGCGGGACGGCGTCGTCTTCCGTATCGGACGGCGCATCGGATTCCCCTTCCGGCTCGTCTCCCAGCAAGAGCGAAACGTCGTCCGACTCGGGGAGCTCGTCCGGATCCTCGGAAGACTCCGCCTGACGGGAGCCACCAACCAACCCATGTCTCGAGCCGACCTGTGGACTGTGAACAACGTCTTCCCGTGCGGGCCCCGTGGCTAATCAGGCACTGATCGACGCCCTTCGGGCCGCACTGGACAAGCTTGGCGTCCCGGACTCCCATCCCATCCGGATCGAGCGTCCCAACGACCCCACGCACGGAGATCTGGCCAGCAACGTCGCGCTCACGCTCGCGGGCCCGCTGGGCCGTCCGCCCCGTGAGATCGCGCAGGCCATCGAGGCCGAGCTGCAATTGCCGCCGGAGCTGATCTCCGAGGTCCACATCGCCGGGCCGGGATTCCTGAACTTCCGCGTGAGCAATCTGGAGGTCGTCAAGGAAATCGCCGAGATCGTCGAGGCCGACAAGGAATACGGCAAGTCGACCGCGGGCGATGGCGAGCGGGTGATGGTCGAGTTCGTGTCGGCCAATCCCACCGGACCGCTTCACCTGGGCCACGGCCGGCAGGCCGCGCTGGGAGATGCCATCGCCGCGCTGTTGGAATGGACGGGCTGGCGCGTCCACCGCGAGTTCTACTACAACGACGCCGGAAAGCAGATGGACCGGCTGGCTCATTCCGTCTGGGCCCGCTACCACCAGGTACTGAACCGTCCGGAGCCCGTCAGAGATGACGGCTACCACGGCGAATACGTCCTCGACATCGCCAAGGCCTTTCACCGCAAGGTGGGAGACCTCTATGAGGGGATTGCGTCCCGCGAGGTGATGGAAGCGATGCGCCAGTTCGCCGTGGAGGTCATCCGCGAGGGACAGGATCGCGACCTGACCGACTTCCGAGTGCTGTTCGACAACTACTATCTCGAGTCTTCGCTGTACACGGATAAACGGGTGCCCGAGACCATTCGGCGCCTGAAGGAAGAAGGCGTGGTCTACGAGGATGGCGGTGCGACGTGGCTACGGACCACGGACTTCGGAGACCAGAAAGACCGCGTCATGGTGAAGGGCGACGGATCCCCGACGTACTTCCTGGCGGACGTGGCCTACCATCTGACCAAGTGGGAGCGGAACTACCACCACGCCATCAACGTGCAGGGCGCCGACCATCACGGCACCGTGGCCCGCGTGCGTGCGGGCGTGCGTTCGCTCGGGCTGCCGGAGGGGTATCCCGAATACGTGCTGCACCAGATGGTGACGGTCGAGCGTGACGGAGAGGAGGTCAAGGTCTCCAAGCGGGCGGGCGCCTACACGACGCTTCGTCAGATCATCGACGAAGTGGGCGTGGACGTCACCCGCTACTTCTTTCTCATGCGTAAGGCGGAGACCCATCTCGTCTTCGACATGAACACCGCGCTGGACCGGAGCGACAAGAATCCGCTCTTCAAGGTCCAATACGCCCACGCCCGCATGTGCAGCATCATGGCCAAGGCGGGAGCGGCGGAGGAGCAGATCACGGGGGAAGGGACCAACCTGCTGCTGTTGCGGGCGCCGGCGGAGCGTGAGCTCGTGCAGCAGTTGTCCGAGTTTCCCGGTCTGGTGACCAGGGCCGCGGCGGCCCGCGCCCCGCACATGGTGTGTGAATACCTGGACATGACCGCCGGAGCGATCAACTCCTGGTATCACGCCGGCAATCCGTCTCGGCAGCCCGAGCTGGCCGTGCTCGTGGACGATCCCGAGCTGCGCGCCGCCCGCCTGCTGCTGACGCGGGCCGCCCGCATTGTCTTGCGAAACGGCCTGTGGCTTCTGGGGCTTACCGCCCCGACTCGCATGGAACGCGACGAAGAGAGCGCCTGACCGTGTCGCTGTTGACCGTCGGCTCGGTCGCGTTGGACACGGTGCGCACCCCGTTCGGGGGCATCGAAGATGCGGTCGGAGGGTCGGCCGTGTACTTCGCCGCCGCGGCCTCCCAGTTTGCCCCGGTCCAGTTGGTCGGGGTCGTGGGATCGGACTTCCCAACGGACGAGCTGGCGTTTCTGGATCAGCGCGGAGTCGACCTGGCCGGACTGGAACAGGTGCCCGGAGACAGCTTCCGGTGGGGAGGGGAGTACTCCTACGACCTCGTGACGCGAGAGACCCTCTTCACCGAGCTCGGGGTGTTCGCAGACTTCGACCCGCGCATTCCCGATGCGTTCAGGAGTGCGCCCCTGGTGTTTCTGGGAAACATCCATCCGGACCTCCAGGCGGGCGTGTTGGACCAGGTCGAGGCGCCCCGGATCGTGGCGTGTGACACCATGAACTACTGGATCACCGCCGAGCCCGAAGCCCTGGGCCGTCTGTTGCCTCGGATCGATATTCTGATGATCAACGACGAGGAGGCGCGCCAGCTCTCGGGAGTGCCGAACCTGGTCAAGGCCGCGCGCATGATCCAGGAGAGAGGGCCGAAGCACGTGATCGTGAAGAAGGGGGAAAACGGAGCCATCCTGTTCGGGCCGGGTGAAGTTTTCTTCGTTCCGGCGTATCCGCTGGAAGACGTATGCGACCCCACGGGTGCCGGCGACGCCTTTGCCGGGGGGTTCATGGGCTGCCTGGCGCAGAGCCCCGACCCGGAAGCGCGCTCCCTCCGCCGGGCGGTCGTGCATGGATGCGCGATGGGATCGTTTGCTGTCGAAGCGTTCGGGGTCGACCGGTTCCGTACGCTCACCCGAGACGACGTCGCTCAGCGCCTCAGGGAGTTCAAGCGTATGACCACGTTCGACCTGGAGGTGGAGGAGTGACCGAGCCGGGCCTTACCTACCAAAGCGCCGGCGTCGACCTCGACCGGGCGGACCAGGCCAAGGAACGCCTCCGGAGACTGGTGGCCAGCACCAGGGACGAGAACACGCTGTCCGAGCTGGGATCGTTCGGCGGCCTCTATCTCGTGCCGCCGGAGGCGCGCGAGCCCGTGCTCGTGTCCAGCGCCGACGGCGTGGGCACCAAGCTCAAGTTGGCCTTCGCTACAGGCCGTCACGACACGGTGGGACAGGATCTGGTCAACCACTGCGTGAACGACATCCTGGTCCAGGGTGCCCGGCCGCTCTTTTTCCTGGACTATCTGGCCACGGGTGAGCTGGACGAGTCGGTTGTCCACGACGTGGTGGCCGGCGTGGCCCGTGCGTGCGCCGAGAACGGGTGCGCGCTACTGGGAGGTGAGACCGCCCAGATGCCCGACTTCTACGCGGCCGGCGAGTACGACCTGGCCGGCTTCGTCGTCGGCTGGGTCGAGCGGGATGCGCTCCTGGACGGATCCAGGGTCCGTGCCGGCGACGTCCTGATCGCACTCGAGTCGTCCGGACTGCACACGAACGGGTATTCCCTCGCGCGCCGCATCGTAAGCGAGCGAATGCGGCTGAGTCCGGCCGACGGGTTCCCCGGCAGCGGGAAGACGGTCGCGGACGTTCTCATGGCTGTCCACCGGAGCTACCTGCGCGCGGTGGCACCGGAGCTCGGCCACATCTCGGCGCTGGCTCACGTGACCGGCGGCGGCATTCCGGGCAACCTTCCTCGTGCGCTGCCCACGGGTCTGGGCGCCGTCGTGCGCAAGTCGAGTTGGGAGGTGCCTCCGGTGTTCCGGGAGCTGGCGGCAGCCGGCGGCGTCGAGGAGGAAGAGATGTTCCGGGTCTTCAACATGGGTGTGGGCATGATCGTGGCAGCGCGTCCGGCCGCGGTGGACCACCTGCTTGCACAGTTCGGCGCCATGGGAGAGGCGGCGTGGGTCTGTGGCGCGGTGGAGCCCGGCGAGGGCGTCCGGTTGGTATGACGCGGGGCCTCGTGCTCGGGCCGGCCCTGCTGCTGGTCGCGGCCATTGGCGCATCGGCCCAAGACGGGCGGTCGTTGAACGGCCGGTGCGAGGAGGAGGGCCCCCTCCAGACTCAGCCAAGATGCGCCCACCTGGTCATCGGCGCCCAGCAGCTCCAGTCCTCGATAGGGCTCGCCGGCACGTGGGGAGGGATTGTGCCGGGCGCCGCGTCGACGCTGGGCAAGCGCTTCCCCGACGGTCCGCCGAGGTTCTCGCTCACCGGCCGGGTCGGGTTCGTCGGATTCGAGCTCCCGCCGGACGGGAGCGGCGGCGAGGGCCGATCTTCGGTTCGGCCGGCCGTGCAGGTTTCGTTGGGTGGGGGGCTTTTCGAGGGGTTCCGCCTGCGGCCTTCCGTCGGCGGGGTGTTGGCGCTCGACCTGTTCGGCACGTTGGCCTGGGCTTCCCTGCCCGACGGGACGGACGGAGGCGGCTGGCAGGGTGGGGTGGGAGCCAAGATCGGCGTGCTCCGGGAATCGTTCGACGTGCCGGCGATCACGCTCACGGCCTCGACCCAGTGGGCTGGCCAGGCCAGGCTTCTGGGCGGCTCCGCGGACACCACGCTCGCGGAGGTGGATCCGCGTACCTTCGCCGTGCGGGCCTCCATCTCCAAAGACCTGGGTGGCCTGGGCGCCACCCTCAGCTTCGGGAGGGACTGGTACGGAGGACAGGCCACGGTGATGCCCCTTTCACCGACCGGCCGCGCCAACGTACAGGACGCCGACTTCACCAACGACCGCTGGGTGGGAGCCGCGTCCGCCGCGCTCAACTATCTCGTCCTGTTCGTCGAGGGTGAGATCGGCTGGGCGGGTGCCGTGGACGGTCCGGACGGGGACGGTTTCCAACCGGGTGGCCAGGTCTTCGGGAGCCTGTCGGCCCGCCTGATCTTCTAGTGGACTGCTGCAAGAGTCACGGCGTGTTCGGCCCGTGAGCGCGGATTCGGCGACCCGCGCCGACCAAGAGCACCTCGAGGAGGCGGCACGCCTGGGCCGGCGGGGCTGGGGTGAGGCACGGCCCAACCCGCTGGTGGGATGTGTCGTCGTGCAGGACGGCGAGGTCGTGGGGAAGGGATGGCACGCACGCTTCGGTGGTCCCCACGCAGAAGCGCATGCTCTGGCCGAAGCGGGAGAGCGAGCCCGTGGGGCCGACGTGTACGTGAGCCTGGAACCCTGCAATCACGTAGGGAAAACCCCGCCCTGTGCGGAGGCGCTGCGGGCGGCGGGTGTGAGCAGGGTCGTGTTCGGCGCGGCCGATCCGGGAGCCGTCTCCGGAGGCGGTGGACGGTTTCTGCGGGAGGCGGGTGTCCAGGTCCTGGGTCCGCTCTTCGACCTGGATCGGGCACGCGCGGAGAATCCGGCCTTTTTCCACTGGAGTGAGCGAGCCCGGCCGTTCGTGGCAATCAAGCTCGCCCAAACGCTGGATGGCCGGATCGCCGTTCGAGGGAACCGCACCCCGATCACCGGGCCGGCCGCGGAGCGGACCGTACACGACCTGCGGCGAGGGTTCGACGCGGTGATGGTGGGGAGCCACACGGCTCGGATCGACGATCCGCGGCTGACGGTCAGACACGGCCCTCCGCCCACCCGTCCGCCCGCTCGTATCGTACTGGACTCGGCGGCCACTCTGGATCCGGCCGCCGCGCTCTTCCGGGACCTCCCCGATGCGCCGCTCCATGTGTTCGTGGGGCCGAACGTCCCCGCCGGCCGCAAGGCCGCATTGGAACGGGCCGGGGCGCAGGTCCACGCGATCGCCACCTCCACCGAGGCCGGGGACGGGTTGGACCTCCGAGCGGCGCTGTCCGCGGCCGCCGGGATCGGCATCCGGTCCGTGCTGTGCGAAGGGGGGGGGCGCCTGGCGTCGGCGTTCTTGCGAGCGGGTCTGGCGGAGCGGATCTATCTTCTCGTGGCGCCGTGGGTCATGGGTGGAGACCATGGGGTGCCCGGCCTGGCCGCTCCGGCCGGAGCCGAAGCCTGGCGGGAGTGGAGGATCGCCGCGCCTCCGCAAGAACTGGGGCCGGACATCATGCTGACGTACCGCCGGACGTACTAGCGGATCGTATCTGGAGTATCGTTCGCACGGAGAGGAGTACGGCGCGTGCGAGGCGAGGCGGGACGAAGCGGCGTAGCCGTAGGTAAGGGACACTGAGGACGGCTGGAGAGCCATGTTCACCGGGATCATCGAAGCGGTCGGGGAAATCCTGTCGGTCGTACCGGGCCACGAGGTGCGTACGCTCACCGTGCGGGCGCCCACGCTGGCGGAGGATCTCACCCCCGGGGACTCGGTGTCCGTGGATGGCGCGTGCCTCACCGTCGAGTCGACCATCGGCGAAGCGTTCCGGGTGACCGCCGTGGGTGCCACGCTCGCACGAACCATCGCCGGATCGTACGACGCGGGCACCACGCTGAACCTCGAACGGGCGGCTCGGCTGGATGCGCGAATGGACGGCCATCTGGTGCAGGGTCACGTGGACGGCGTAGGACGTTTCCTGTCCGCGGAGCCCGACGGCGATTATCACCTGCTCACGTTCGAGCTGCCGCCCGACGTGGTGCGGACCTCGGTGGTGCGCGGGTCGATCGCGATCAACGGCGTGAGCTTGACGATTCAGGACCTCGGCGCCGACTCGACGTGCCGCATCGCGGTCGTGCCGTACACCTGGAAACACACCAACTTTCACCGGCTCGAACCCGGGTCCGGGGTCAATGTCGAGGGGGATCTGATCGGGAAGTACGTGGGTAAGATGCTCGCTTCTTACGTGCCGGTCGGTGAAAACGGAGCAAGCCAGCATGCGGTTTGACCGCGTCGAAGACGCAATTCAGGACATTCGCGACGGAAAGATGGTGATCGTCGCAGACGACGAGAATCGCGAGAACGAGGGCGATCTCGTGTGTGCGGCTACGCACGCCACCGCCGAGGTCGTCAACTTCATGACCCGGCACGGCCGCGGATTGATCTGCGTGGCGCTCACCCGCGAGCGCGCGGACGAGCTGGATCTTCCGCCCATGGCCTCCCGAAACACCGATCCCCACGGCACGGCGTTTACGGTCTCGGTGGACGCCGCCCGCCGGTTCGGTGTCACGACCGGAATAAGCGCCCAGGATCGAGCAGAGACCATCCGCGTCCTGATGGCTCCCGAGACCCGTCCCGACGACCTGCGTCGTCCCGGTCACGTCTTCCCGTTGCGAGCCCGGCCGGGCGGCGTGCTGCGCCGGGTGGGCCAGACCGAGGCCGCCGTCGACCTTGCCCGTCTGGCGGGCCTTCCGCCCGTCGGTGTCATCTGCGAGATCCTGAACGAAGACGGCACCATGGCCCGCCGGCCGCAACTGGAGACCTTCGCACGCGAGCACGGGCTTCGTTTCATTACCGTTGCGCAGCTCGTGGAGCACAGGCTCAGCAAGGAGCGCCTGGTTCATCGCATCGCGACGGCGCGCCTCCCTACTCCCCACGGCGAGTTCCAGGTCGTCGGCTACGCTTCGGTGATCGATGACCGGGAGCACGTCGCGTTGGTGCGGGGTGACGTGGCCGCCAGCGAGGAAGCGCTGGTGCGTATGCATTCCGAATGTCTCACCGGCGACGTGTTCGGATCACTCCGCTGCGACTGCGGCCAGCAGCTCGATGCGGCCATGCGCCAGATCGCGGAGGCCGGCGCGGGGACCATCGTCTACCTGAAGCAGGAGGGTCGGGGCATCGGGCTCGGGAACAAGCTGCGTGCTTACGATCTCCAGGATCGGGGAATGGACACCGTCGAGGCCAACCGTCAGTTGGGATTCGCGCCCGATCTGCGGGACTACGGCATCGGAGCCCAGATCCTCCTTGACCTGGGCATCACCAGAATCCGGTTGCTCACCAACAACCCGAAGAAGATCGTCGGCCTGGAAGGCTACGGCCTCACCGTAGCCGGCCGGGAGCCACTCCGGGTGCAGCCCGGAAGGTTCAACCAAGGCTACCTGGCCACCAAACGCTCCAAGCTCGGGCATCTCCTCTGAGCAAGGCATGACGGACCAGCAGCGGATCGCGATCGTACAGGCCCGCTTCAACTCCCTCATCACCGATCTCATGCTCGTCGGCGCGCGCCGCGTCCTGCAGGAATCCGACTATGCGAAGCGGGTGGACGAGTTCACGGTGCCGGGCGCGTGGGAGCTGCCGGTGGCGACGCGGCGGGCCGCGGCGACCGGGCGGTACGCAGGGGTCATCGCGCTGGGTTGCGTGATCCGCGGATCCACCGCGCATTTCGACTACGTCGCCGGCGAGGCGGCGCGAGGGCTGGGGCGGGTGGCGGCCGAATCGGGCGTGCCGGTAGTGTTCGGGGTGCTGACTACGGACACGGTGGAGCAAGCGCTGGAGCGGGCCGACCCGGATCGGGGAGACAAGGGCGGAGAGGCGGCGCACACCGCGTTGGAGATGGCGGCGCTGGTTCGACGAATCGACGAGGGTCAGGCGTGACCGACCCCCGGCCCGTGCCGAGGGCACGGCATCACCGCAGTCGAGCTCGGGCTTGGGCCGCGCGGGTGTTGTACGAGTGGGAGTGCGGCGACGGAGCCCGCAGTCCGGCGGAAGTGCTGGACCGGCTGTTGGCCGACACCCGGGTGCATCCGGAGCGGGTGTCCCACCTGCGCCGGATCATCGACGCCTACTCGGCACGACGCGAAGACCTGGACGGCAGGATCGCGGACGCGCTGGAGCACTGGACGTTCGAGCGATTGGGCAGCATGGACCGCCAGATTCTTCGGGTAGGCGCCACCGAGCTGCTCCACCTTCCGAACGTGCCCGACAAGGTTGCGATCCACGAAGCCGTGCGTTTGGCGGAGCGCTACGGGAATGACGATTCCGCACGGTTCGTGAACGGAATTCTCGACAGCCTCCGCCGAGGCGCTAACGAGCGCGGCTCCGCTTGAACATTTTGGTCCTCAATTGGCTGGACCGTGAGAACCCGGCAGCGGGAGGGGCGGAGGTCCACCTCCACGAGACGTTTTCCCGTATCGCCTCCCGAGGGCATAGCGTCACGTTGGTGTGCTCGGGGTGGCCGGAAGGAGGCGCCGAGACGGAGCTGGATGGGATCGAGGTGCATCGCGTGGGCGGACGGTATTCCTACCTGCTCGCAGCACGGAGGTATGTGCGGCGGACCCTACGCGGCCGCGACTTCGATGTCGTGGTGGAGGATCTGAACAAGGTCCCGCTGTTTGCCCCGTGGTGGACGGACGTCCCAGTCGTCGCGTTGGTACACCACTTGTTCGGCGTCACGGCCTTCCGTGAGGGCGGGCTCTTGCTGGGCGCCGCCACCTGGCTGCTGGAGCGCCCGCTTCCCCGTGCCTTCGCGGGGCGGCCGGTCGTGGCGGTTTCTCACAGCACGGCGGACGACCTGGTATCCCGCGGATTCGATCCGGCGCAGATCGTCGTGGTACGCAACGGCGTGGACGCCGAGTTCTTCACGCCCGCGGGTGAACGGTTTGCGGACCCCACGATTCTCCACCTCGGGCGCCTGCGCAGGTACAAGCGTCCCGACCTCGCGCTGGAGGCATTTGGCCGGCTCATCGAGGGCGGCACCGAGGCCCGGCTCGTCTTCGCCGGCGGGGGAGACGAACAGCCCAAGCTGGAGCAACGCGCCCGGGCGCTCGGCCTCGGTGAGCGGGTCGAGTTCAGGGGTGCGGTCTCGGAAGAAGAAAAACGAGCGCTCTACCGCCGGGCTTGGATCCACGCAGTCACTTCGGAAAAGGAAGGTTGGGGACTCACCGTCGTCGAAGCGGCGGCCTGTGGCACACCCAGCGTGGCGTCCGACGTGCCGGGGCTACGCGAATCCGTCGTCGGCGGCGAGACGGGGCTCCTGGTTCAGCATGGAGACGTTCCCGCGTTGGCCGATGCCTTTCGCAAGCTTTTGACGCAGCACGAGATCCGCTCGCAGATGGGTCGCCGGGCACTGGCCTGGGCCCGATCGCTATCGTGGGACCGAGCGGCGGACGAGATGCTGGCCGTTCTGCGGACGGCCCTGGAACGCTCTCGGTCGGACGGGTAGACTGAGCGCATGAAGATTACGATTACTTCCCGACGTACCGAAGTCGATCCCGAGGTCAGCGAGCGGGCCGAGGCACGCGTGAGCAAGCTGTCCAGATTTGAACCGAGGCTGACCGCCGCCGAATTGGTGTTTTCTCTTCAGGGACACACCAAACAGGCGGAAGCCATTCTCTCCATCGAGAAGAGCGAGCCGGTGGTGGCGACAGGCCAGGCGGCGGAGTTTCGCGAGGCCGTCGACGTTCTCGTGGAGAAGCTCGAGAAGATTCTGCGTAGGCGACGCTCGCAGAAGCGGGATCACCGCGCCCCGGGAATCAAAAACCTGCCTCAAACCGACGGCACGTAGCCTTTGAGGGCGTCGGAGGCGTTGCCCCGGTCGGGGTGAAGTTCGTGGGACCATGTCCGACACCCTGACCGTTGCCAGGCTCGTTGAACACAAGGCCGAGCGGCTCGAGCTCGAGCACCTGAATCCCGAAGTCCCGCTCGACCGGGCCATCATCGATCCCGAGCTCTCGGGGCCGGGCCTTGCGCTGGCGGGATTCACGGAGCGGTTCGCGGTGGAGCGGGTACGCGTGTTCGGAGAGACCGAGATGACCTATCTCCGGTCCCTCGATCCTGCCGTGGCCGAGCAGCGGATCGAAGGGGTGTTCTCGCGACAGATCCCCTGCGCCGTGGTGGCCAAGGGCCTGCCCGTGCCCGACTATTTGCTATCCGCGGCCTCGCGCCACGGCGTGCCGGTGCTCCGGTCGGCCCTTTCCACCCGCTCGGTCTTTCGGCTGCTCGGACCATTCCTGGAACAGGAATTGGCTCCGCGCACGACGTTGCACGGATCGCTGGCCGACGTGTACGGCGTGGGCCTCCTCTTCACCGGGTCCAGCGGGATCGGCAAGAGCGAATGCGTGCTGGACCTCGTCGAGCGTGGCCACCGCATGGTGGCCGACGACGTGGTGAAGCTCGTCCGGCGCGGGAACGACGTGCTCATCGGGACCGGACACGAGCTCCAGCGCCACCACATGGAGATCCGGGGCGCGGGCATTATCGACGTTCGCATGCTCTTCGGGGTACGGGCGATTCGCCAGCAGAAGCGGGTGGAGGTTGTGGTGCACCTCGAAAAATGGAGTACGGAGGCCGAATACGACCGGACCGGCTTGGACCAGACGGAGACGGAGATCCTGGGCGTCTCGCTCCCCAGAGTCGTGGTGCCGTTGAACCCCGGAAAGAACATGGGCGTCATCGCCGAGGTGATTGCCATGAACCACCTGTTGCGGCTTACCGGGATCAACTCGGCGGAAGCGTTTCACGAGTCACTCCGAAGGGCGGCCACGGCCGCCGCGGACTACCTCGAGGAAGACTATGAGTGAGTTGGTGACCGGGGTCGTGTTTGCCCACGCGGGGATTGCCGACGGATTGGTCGGGGCGGTGCGGATCATCACCGGACTGTCCGACGACGCACTCCTCCCGCTGAGCAACGAGGGCACGTCTCCCGACGTTCTCTCCGACGAGTTGGAGCGTTTGACCGAGGGCGGAGCCACGATCGTGTTCACGGACCTGATCGGCTCCTCGTGTAACACGTTGGCCGCGATCCTGGCGCGCAACCAAGCCGGCATGACCGTAATTTCGGGCGTTAACCTCCCGATGCTGATCGAGTTCGCGTTCAACCGCCACCTGCCCATCGAGCACCTCGTCGACCGCCTGGTCCAACGCGGCCGTGAAGGCATCCAGTCTCAGGGATCGAAACCGCATGGCCGTACTGCTGTACCGCGTTGACGAGCGGCTCATCCACGGGCAGGTGGTGCTGGGCTGGGGAAGTCAGCTCGATCCGGAGCGCTATCTCGTGGTCGATGGGGAGCTCGCGGTCAGCGAATGGGAACAGGAGCTGTACCGGCTGGCGCTGCCCAAGGGGGTCCAGGCGGAGTTCTGGAGCCCGTCGCTCGCCCGTGACCGCCTGGAACGCTGGCAACGCTCGGAAGATCGCGAGGTCGTGTTGATGCGGCAGATCACGACGGCCGTCGAGCTGGCGCAGGGCGGTGGCCTGAAGGGCGTGACACTCAACGTCGGCGGCCTCCACCACGCGCCCGACCGGCGTGAGGTCCTCCCCTACCTCTACCTGGCGTCCGAAGACGTGGACCGGATCCGCTGGTTGGAGTCGGAGGGTGTGCGGGTGGTAGCGCGGGACCTGCCGGGCTCGCCCGGCTTGGACGGGGAGACGTTGGTCGCCAGAGGGCGGGCGCTGTGGACGCGCTGACACTGGCCGCGCTGGGTGGGACGCTCGCCCTGGACGAGACCTCGTTCGGTCAGTTCATGGTGTCCCGCCCGTTGGTCGTGGGCGTCTTGGTCGGATGGGTACTGGGTTTCCCGAGCACCGGGTTCACGGTTGGGGCCGTGCTCGAGCTTTTCTACCTGGCCCACTTCCACGTCGGCGGCGCCCGGTTCCCCGAGTCGGCCCCGGCGACGATCACGGCGGTGGCCGCCGCGGCCGCCCACCCCGGCGCCGGTGGGCTGGCGCTGGGTCTGATCGCCGGCCTGGTGGCCGGCGAGATCGGGGGGCGCTCCATCGTTGCGCTTCGCCATCTCAACAGCCGCATCGTGCCCGACCCGACCGCCGGGCCCGTGTGGGAGGGACAGGTTTGGCGGGCCCATCTGGGCGCGCTGGTCCTCGACTTTCTGCGTGGAGCCGGGGTCACCCTCGTCGGTGTGCTGATCGCGCCGGCGCTGGTCGGCTGGCTGGGTCCTTACTGGCCGTTGGACACGACCGTCACGACGTGGATGCTGCTGGCCATTGCCTCCGTGCCGCTTGGGATTTTGTGGCGAAGCCTATCGGGTGCCCGGTATCGAAGGGCGCTGTTTGCGGCCGGCCTGGTGTTGGGCTTCGTCGGCGGGGCCGTGTTGTGACGGCCGTGGGCCGTTGGACCCGGCTCCGGGTGTTTTGCCGAACTCTGGCCATTCAGGGGTCGTGGAATTACAGGACGCTGATCGGCACCGGGTTCTCGTTCGCCCTCCTGCCGGCGCTTCGGCGTCTGTACCGGTCGGACGAGAGCCGCCTGGACGACGCGATCGGCCGGCACGCGGGCCTGTTCAACGCCCATCCCTATCTGGCCGCGTTGGCCGTGGGCGCAGTGGTGCGCCTGGAGGCCGAAGGAGAGGACGCGGCCGCCATCGAACGATTCAAGCTCGCGCTGCGCGGGCCTCTCGGTGCTCTGGGCGACCGACTCATCTGGGCGCGGTGGCTGCCGCTGACCGCCCTGGCCGGAGTCATAGCCTGGAGCCTGGGTGCACCCCCGTGGCTGGCGGTGCTGACGTTCCTCGTGCCTTACAACGTGGGACACTTGGCGCTCCGGATCTGGGCCTTTCGGACGGGCTACCGCGAGGGTCGGGACGTGGGGCGGGCGCTTCGGACCGCCGACCTGCCGGGCCTGGCCGATCGCCTGACGTTAGCGGGATGCGTGATGCTCGGGATCCTGTTCGGAGTGCTGGTGGCGGGGGCCATTCGCCACTCCGCCAACGGTGTGTTCTTCGCGTCTGCCTTGGGACTGGGTCTCTGGTTGGGCTCGCAGAAAGGCGCGGCGTCCTGGCGGCGGGTCATGTATCTCACCACCGCTGCGGTTGCGCTGGTGATGGTGTGGGGAGTGATCCGGTGACCGTGCCCGTTGCCGAGCGTATCGTGCGAATCAATAACCGATTGGGACTGCACGCCCGTCCCGCGGCGGCCCTGGTGCAGTTGGCCAACCGGTTCGAGTCCACCGTGGAGGTGGTGCGGGGCGAGCTGCGGGTGAACGGAAAGAGCATCATGGGTGTGCTCATGCTGGCGGCCGAACGGGGAACCGATCTGAGGCTGGTGGCCAAGGGACCCGACGCTTCCGCAGCGGTTTCCGCGTTGGCCGAGCTGGTCGGAACGGGTTTCGGTGACTACGAGGAGGACCTCTAGCCTTGACCGCCGATTCGAGACGCCGTGAAGGCAACGGGTCACGAACCATCGTGCTGGACGGCATGCCCGCATCCGAGGGCATCGCCATCGGATGGGCGCTCGTCGTCCGCTGGGAGGCGCCCGAGGTGCCGCGCAGAACGGTCCACACGAAGGCGGTCGAAGCCGAGCGCACCTCGTTCCGGGAGGCGTGCGACTGGGCTCGGGAGCGGTTGGGTGAGCTTCGCGACCACGCAGCGACGGAGCTCGGTGAGGTCCAGGCCCGAATCTTCGATCCGCAGATCCTCATGCTCCAGGATCAGTTGATCGCCGAAGGCACCGATCGCTACATCCGCGAGAACCGGCTTTCCGCGGCCTGGGCGTTCGATTGGCGCATCCAGGAGCTCAAACAACTGTGGAACCGCTCAGAGCATCCCATGGTGCTCGATCGGCTGAACGATCTCGACGACCTCCGCGTTCGGGTCCTCCACCATCTACTGGGACTGCCCGATCCGGACTTCTCCGAGCAGTCGGACGTCGTGATCCTGGCCCGCAATCTCACGCCCAGCCTGACCGTGCGCCTGAACCCCGCCCGGGTGTTGGGCATCGCGACCGAGGAAGGCACCAGGATGTCGCACTGGGCCATCCTGGCCAGGTCCATGGGGATTCCGGCCGCGGTTGGCGTCGGGTCGCTGGTGGACCGCATCGGCTCCGGTGGCCGGGTGGTGGTGGACGGTCGTCGCGGACGGGTGATTCTCCATCCCGATGATCGCGACATCGAGCTGTTCGAGCGGCGGAAGGTGTCCATCCAATCTTGGAGGGAGGAGCAGGCCTCGAGCTCCTACGACGCGACGGTTACGCTTGACGGAGAGCGAATCCGGATCTTGGCGAACCTGGACCTTCCGGCCGAGGCGGAAGCGGCTCGCGGCAACGGAGCGGAGGGCGTCGGACTGTTTCGTACCGAGTTTCTGGTCGTGGGCCGCACCGAGATGCCCGACGAAGAAGAACAGTACCAGGCGTACCGGACCGTGCTGGAAGCGTTCGGGGACCTGCCCACCACCATCCGAGCGTTCGACATCGGCGGCGACAAGTTTCCGCTCTTCCTTCGCATGTCACCGGAGGAGAACCCCTTCCTCGGATGGCGCGCCATGCGCGTGCTGTTGGACCGACCAGAGCTGTTCCGGCCCCAGCTCCGCGCGCTCCTACGGGCGTCGGTTCATGGACGTCTACAGGTCATGCTGCCGCTGGTGAACACACTGGACGAGTTGGCTGCCACCCGCCGGCTCATTGCCGAGGAGCGCCGCAACCTGGAGGCGGAGGGGACACCGGCCGGAGACTTCGACCTCGGCGTGCTGATCGAGACGCCCGCCGCGGTGATGTTGGCTCCCACGTTGGCCCGACACGTGGACTTCCTGTCGATTGGGACCAACGACCTGGTGCAGTATGCGGTTGCGGTGGACCGAACCAACGCCCGGCTGGCGGATCGGTACGATCCCTTCCACCCCGGTGTGGTCCAGCTCTTGAGGAGGGTGGGTCGGGTGGCGGAAGCTGCGGGACTGGAGCTGTCGGTCTGCGGCGAGATGGCGGCATCGCCCTTGGGGGCGTTCCTGCTGGCGGGCTTGGGCGTGCGCACCCTCTCGGTTTCGTGGCCGGCCCTGCCGGAGGCCCGGGCGCTGGTGCGGGGATTTCGAATGGAAAGTGCCCGCGCCGCGGCGGCCGAGGCCGTCTCGGCTGCCTCCAGCGCGGAGGTGATGGGCATCCTGGAGCGCCGCATCGGGGCCGAGGTGGATCTGACGTTGCATGCGGGACATTGGCGGTTGATCGAACCCACTGCGGAGGAGAGAGCACCGTGAGGCTTTACACGGCCGAGTCCGTGACCGAGGGCCACCCCGACAAGGTGGCCGACCAGATATCCGACGCCGTGCTCGACCACATCATTGCCGGCGATCCTACGGCGCGAGTGGCGTGCGAGACGATGGTCACCACCGGCGTGGCCATGGTGGCGGGCGAGATCACGACCGACACCTATGTCGAGATTCCGGACATCGTCCGAAAGACCATTTTGGACATCGGATACGACGACGGCGACTACGGGATCGATGGAAATACCTGTGCGGTGCTCACCAGCATCGGACGCCAATCGCCGGACATCTCGATGGGCGTGGACACCGGCGGCGCAGGTGACCAGGGGATGATGTTCGGGTACGCCACCGACGAGACGTCCGAAGCCATGCCGGCTCCGCTCTTGCTGGCCCACCGACTCACGCGTCGTCTGGCCGACGCGCGCAAGAGCGGAGAGCTGGATTGGCTGCGGCCGGACGGGAAGGCCCAGGTCACGGTCGAGTACCGCGACGCCCGCCCTCACCGCATCCACACCGTGGTCGTCAGCGCCCAGCACGACGACGGTGTGCGCCACTCTACGCTCCGGCAGGCGCTCATGGAGCGCGTGGTGGAGCCCGTGCTTCCCTCCGAGTTGTTCGACGCGGGCAACTGCATCTTTCATATCAACCCCACCGGAAACTTCGTGCGCGGCGGTCCTCATGGGGACGCCGGCCTGACGGGCCGGAAGATCATCGTCGACACGTACGGTGGAGTGGGCCGTCACGGTGGGGGAGCGTTCTCGGGCAAGGACCCGACAAAGGTGGATCGCTCCGGTGCCTACGCCGCCCGGTGGGCCGCACTCAACCTGGTTCGGGCCGGGGCGGCGCAACGATGCGAGATCCAGTTGGCTTACGCGATCGGCGTGGCGGAGCCCGTGTCCATCTACGTGGACACGTTCGGAACCGGACTGAAGCCCGATCCCGAGATCGCGGCGGCCGTGAGAGAGGTGTTCGACTTCCGTCCCCTGAGCATTATCGAAGACCTCGAGCTCCGCAGCCCCATCTACCTCCCGACGGCTGCCTACGGGCACTTCGGGCGCGAGCCTTCGACCGAGGTGCAAGATGGCCAAAGCAGGACGTTTTTCGGGTGGGAGAAGGCGGATCGGGTCGACGATCTGCGTGCGGCCCTGGGACTCTGACGTCTCCTGGACGGACCCGCGGTTCGTCATAAGCACTTGGGCTCGCTAGGGAAGCTCGGCGCAGGTATGGGGGGACTCGTTCGAAGCGCCACGACTCGGGCAGAGCTTCCCTAACGAACCGAGAGGCCGGTTCGGAGTAGAAGCGGAGACGCGGCCGGGGGGAGGCCCCGGACCGCCGCCCAGGAGGCGCGTTTTGCTGATCGAAGTCCGTGTTCAGAGTCTCGGGATGGACCGGATGACCAATCATCCGGTGGTCGTCCTGCAGGAGGTGGACGGAAGTCGCGTGCTGCCGATCTGGATCGGCCCGTCCGAAGCAAGCGCCATCGCCACACACCTGGCAAAGCTTCCCGTCACCCGTCCCTTCACGCACGACCTGCTCGTATCGGTCGTGGGTGGCCTGGGCGGCTGCGTTCGCAAGGCGGTGATCACACGGGTGGTGGACGGCACGTACTACGCCGAGCTGATCGTCCAGCAGAACGGCGAAACGTTCTCGATCGATTCCAGGCCGTCGGACTCGATTGCCATCGCCCTACGGACCCAGGCCGACATCTATGCCAACGAGACGCTGTTGGACTCCATCGCGGTTCAAGTCGGTGATGAGCCGCTGGGCGACGAGGAGGGCGTGCGGGCCACGCCGGAACCCCCGGAAGGCATGAGTGCGGACGAGCTGAAGGAATACCTGCGGCGCATGCACCCCGAGGACTTCGGACGATTCACGCCCTGAAGGCCACGTTGGCGGCTCTGGCGATCGGCGCCGGAGCGGGGACGGCGTCTTTCGTCGCGCTCGTCGCGCAGGAGCCGGTCGTCGCCGAGCTGACGGGCACGGTCCTCCTGGCAGGTGAGGCGCTCCCCGGCGTGGAGGTCACGCTCCATCGCGTGGGGGCCGACACCGCCGGCGCGCTGGAAAGCCGCAGCACGGACTCCCTGGGCGAATTCCGATTTCAGCTTCCTCGCGTGCCCAATCCGGCTGCCCACGACGAGGTGTACTTCGCCTCGGTGGAGTATCACGGGATCCAGTACTTCGGGCCTCCCGTGGTGACCGTGGCCGACCTGGACTCCATCTACCGGGTCACCGTCTACGACACGGCGCTCGTCCGGTCGGAGATATCGCCGGTTGCCGTCCAGACGCGCACCCTGGTGCTGGAGCCATCCGACGGAGCGTGGTCGGTCACCGACCTGTTCGAGCTGCGTAACGACGGAGCCTCGACGCTGGTTGCGCCGTTGGGAGATCCGGTGTGGTCACACCCGATGCCCGAACGGGCCTCGGGGTTCGAGCTCGGAGAGTCGGACATCGCCCCGGACGCCGTGACCTGGACCGGCGGAACGGTTCGCACAACGGCGCCGATCCCGCCGGGAGTCAGGCTGTATCTCTTTCGGTATCAGGTGCCGCAGGAGGAGGACCTGAGGATTCCGCAGACCGGATCGGAGCGCTTCGAGTTGCTGGTTCGCGAACCGGCCCCTGCGGTAGCCGTGGACGGCCTGAGCGCCGAGGCGCCGGTCACACCGGAAGGTGGGGTGACCTATCGACGGTTCGCGGGACTGAACGTGGCCCCGTCGACCATTCTCGTTCGGGAGTCCGAGACTCAGACGGGCGTGCCGCTCCGCGGTATCGCGGTCGCCCTGGCGCTGCTATTGGCGCTGGCCGCGCTCTGGGGGGTTCGGCGGGGCGGGGAGACGGCCGAGGATCGACGAGCCCGTGTCGTTCTCCGCATCGCGCGGCTGGACGAGGCATTCGAGGCCCGCACTTCCCCGTCCGACGAGGAGGAGCGCCGCTACAAAAAGGAGCGGACACGGCTGGCCGAGCAGCTTCGGCGCCTCTCCGTCTAGTGTCCCGTTTGAACAGCAGTGTGGCATTCGAGGGCCCCAGACATGCTGGTATCCACCACTGGAATCGTGTTGCGAACGCTGCCTTATCGCGATACGAGCCTCATCGTTCAGATCCTGACGCGGGACCGGGGTCGCATCGGGTTGATGGCCCGCGGCGTCAGGAAGCGTCCGGGCGCGCCGGCTCCGTTCCAGCAAGGCACCGTGACGTTCTACCACCGGCCGGCGCGGGACCTCCAGACTCTCAAGGAGTTCGCGGTTCGGGAGGCGAGGCTCGGGCTGGCGCGTTCATTGGTGCGGTACAACGGGGCGGCGCTGCTCACCGAGCTGGTGCTCAGGACCGTCGCGCAGGATGCTCCGGAAGAGGTCTACGCGGCCCTGGACCACGCGTTGGACGGCCTCGACCAGGCGCCCGAGCCTCGGGCCTGGCCTACGCTGCTGGCGGGCGCGTGGCGGTTGGTTGCTCTCCTTGGTTACGGCCCGGCCCTCGATGCGTGCTCCCGATGCGGACGGCCTCCCGAGTCTGACGAGGTCATGCGGTTCGACGTGAGTCAGGCGGCGTTCACATGCCCGGACTGTCACACCGGGGGGCAGGGAGTGCGCATCGGTCCGCTGGCGCGGGAGCAGTTGGCCGCCTTCTTGGCGGGTGACGCGGACGCGGCTCCGGACATGGCGCCCAACCATGTACGCCCCCACGTGGGACTTCTGGGTGATTTCCTCACCTATCACGTTACCGGTGATCCTCCCCTCCGCAGCCTTCAAGCGCTTTCTGCGTTGTTGAGTCGGGACTCGGCGTGAGCGTCACACCGGTGCGACGGTTCGTCCTGGGAACGGCCGGCCACATCGACCACGGGAAGACCGCATTGGTGCGGGCGCTGACCGGCGTGGATACCGATCGTCTCAAGGAGGAGCGGGAGCGGGGCATCACCATCGATTTGGGGTTTGCCCACCTGGATCTCGGAGAGGGGCTTCACATCGGGTTGGTGGACGTGCCGGGCCACGAAGGGTTCATCCGAAACATGGTGGCGGGCGCCACCGGCATCGACGCGGTGCTGCTGGTCGTCGCGGCAGACGAGGGCGTCATGCCGCAGACACGGGAGCACCTCGACATCGTCGAGTTGCTGGGTGTGCGTCGCGGGGTAGTGGCATTGACCAAAGCCGACCTGGTCGATCGCGAGTGGCTGGAGCTCGTGACCGAAGACGTGCGCGAGGCGCTGGCCGGCCGGGCGCTCGCGGGAATGTCTCTCGTGCCCACGTCCGTGCGGACGTCGGAGGGCATCTCGGCGCTGAAGCAGACCTTGGCCGAGCTGTTCGCAGGTTCGACGCCGGGCCGCACGGGAGACGCGGACGTGTTTCGGCTGCCTGTCGATCGGGCGTTTACGGTGAAGGGGACGGGCACGGTGGTCACCGGCACCGTGTGGAGCGGACAGGTCCGGGTGGGGCAACACGTGTACGCCCGCCCGGGCGGATTCCGTGCCCGGGTGCGGACGGTGCAGGTGCACGGCACAACGAGGGAGCTTGCCGCGGCAGGGGAGCGGGCGGCGCTGGGTCTCGTCGGGGTGGAGCGGGAGGCCGTGCCCCGGGGTGTCCAGTTGTGCGGCCTGGAGGCATGGGAAGCGACGACTCGAGTGACCTCGCGAGTCCGCCTGCTTTCCGGCTCCCGCGTCGATTTGGAGCGGGGACGCCGGGTGCGCGTCCACCTGGCCACGGCGGAGGTCATGGCACGGTGCTATCCCCTGGAAGGGGACACCCTTCCGGCCGGGACGTCGGGGTGGATCGAGCTCCGCCTCGAACGGCCGGTCCTGACGCGAACGGGCGACCGATTCGTGCTGCGCTCCTATTCCCCCATGGCCACGATCGGAGGCGGTGAGATCGGGGAGCCCTTCCCGCCCCGTCGTCGTCGTCGTCGGGCGCCGATCGATCTGCTGGAGCAGCTCCTGTCGGGTGAGCCCGCGGACAGCGTCGCGGCGACGCTGGAGTTGGCCGGTTCCGAAGGCATCCCGGTTGCATTGGTGCCCGTCGTGGCGGGTTTGCAGGTCGTCGGGGCCGGGCCGTCCGTAGGCGTGACGGCGTCCGATCGGCTCTATTCCGAGCAAAACGCCCGCACCATCGCCTCTGCCCTCGTGGACGACGTACGCGCGTTCCACGCCGCCCGCGGGCTGGAGCCGGGGATGCCGATCGAACAGCTTCGGCGAGGAAGCTTCGGGGCTCCACCCCTGGTCGACAGCGTGCTACTCGACCTCATCGAGAAGGGTGGGCTCCGTAGGGAGGCGGGGACGGTCAGTCTGCCGGACTTCGAGCCCCGACTCGACGACGATGCCCGGCGGCACGCCACGGCACTCCTGGAGACCTTTCGCGGCGCCGGGCTGGCCCCACCACGGGTGTCGGACCTGCCGGGCTCCTCTGGCATCGGTGGGGACGTCTGGAGTCTCGTGCGCTTTCTGGAGCGGGAAGGGGAGCTCCTCCACCTGGAGGATGACCTGTTCGTTTGGTCGGGCCACTTCACGGATGCCGTGGAAAGGGTGAGGACCAGCCTGGGAGGCAAGCGAGACCTCGGGCCCGCCGATTTCCGCGAGGCGCTCGCCGTGTCTCGCCGATACCTCCTGCCGCTGTTGCATCGCCTGGATCAAGAGGGGGTTACCGTGAGGGACGGCACGCTCCGGTCCGTCCCGGACTGAGCCTCCGCCGGCCGCCGCCGAAAACCCGGAACACCAAGCCGTTCCCACCGTATGACAGACGTCGCGTGCGTTGATTTTGTCCGGTTTTTCGGGTAAGATCACGCGTATAGTACGGAGTCACCTTTTCCGATATGCCGCACGCCGGAGGGTCATACGTTCCACCGCTACTGCACAACATTTTGTGCGGAGGTCTGATTGAGGCAGAAGTGTAGCCTCTACCTGGTCCTCCTCGCCGCACTGATTCCCGCTGGTGCCCAAGCACAACAACAGGACGACCGGCAGGACAAGAGCGGTTTCGAGCTGGAGCAAAATTATCCGAATCCCTTCAACCCGGAGACGAAGATCCCCTTCGTGCTGGGTGAGGAGATGTTCGACGACGGCCAACCTGTCGTCGTAACGATTCGGATTCTGAACATGCTGCAGCAGTTCGTTGCCACTCCTACCGCGCTCAATCATTCAGTGGGTGAGGGCGTACCGGTGGAGGATCTCGAGTACGGGCTCTCGGGACGCCACGAGGCGTTCTGGGACGGAAAAGACTACCGTGGCGCTCAGGTCGCGTCCGGAGTCTACTTCATCCAGCTCGTCGTCAACGGACGAAGCGTAGTGCGTCGTATGTTTGTATCCAAGTAGCGTTTACGTACGTTTAGATCAGGTACAACATGAAACGGCGGCCGTGGGAAAGACGGTCGCCGTTTCGTTTGTGGGTATGGACTCGTGCCGGTGGGGGAGCTTCGTCTAGCTCAGGTGGGAGATGGGCGCTTCAGGGTGCTCGGGCGGCCAGCAGGTCCAGGAATTCGGACGCGCTCTCGACACGGGCGAGCGTCCGCGGAACGTCCGGGTCCTTGGCGAACTGGGCGATCTTTCCGAGAACGGGCAGATACTGGTTGGACACCTCGAGCGGCGGCGCCACGATCAGGAAAAAGTTGTAGACCGGCTGATTGTCGATGGCCTTGAAGTCCAGGCCTTCCGGCTTTCGTCCGTAGGCCAGGCGAAGGCGCGTCACGACGAGAGAGCGGCAGTGGGGCAGTGCGATGCCCTTGCCGATTCCCGTCGAGCCCAGGTTTTCCCTGCGCTTCAGCGTCTTGAGCAGCGTCGCGGACGCCTTGTCCTCCAACCCGAGGAGCCCAATGAGCTCTTCGAGCACCTCTTCCTTCGAGGTGGCCTGTAAATGGAGCGAGACCGTCTCCTCCGTGAAGAGGTCACGCAGCTTCATCGACAACCGTCGGCACTCCTTCTCGAGGCGAATCCGAGGACCAAGGCACACAAGTGTACCCGGGACCGTCAGGAGAGTAAAGGCGCCGTTTCACCGGCACGACAGTTCACGAATCCGGCCCGCATGGGTAGGTTTCTCCCCATGGAGCCGGAATTCCTACGAGACCTGAAAACGCCCTTGTTTCTGGCGCCGCAGGCAGGCGTGAGCGAGTCGCCGTTCCGCCGGCTCTGCCGCCGGTTCGGCGCGGACGTGGTCGTCTCCGAGTTCGTGAGCGCGGACGGTATCGTGCGGCGCTCCGATCGGAGCGCCCGCTACCTCCGTTTCGAGGAGGAGGAGCGTCCCATTGGCGTGCAGATCTTCGGTTCGTCGCCCCAGATGATGGCGGACGCCGCGCGATACGTGTCGGACGTCTACGGTCCCGATTTCGTGGACATCAACTTCGGGTGTCCGGTCAAGAAGGTCGTCAAGCGGAACGGCGGATCGGGATGCCTACGGGACCTGGACCTGGTAGAGGCCATCATCCGCGCCGTCGCCGATGCCACGCCGCTTCCCACGACGGTCAAGATCCGGAGCGGGTTCGACGAAAAGACCCGAGATCCCGTGACGATCGGGCTGCGCTGTCAGGACGCCGGGGCCCGGATGCTCACGCTGCACCCCCGCACGCGGGCCGACATGTACCGCGGCAGCGCCCGCTGGGACGAGATCGAGCAGGTGACCCGTGCGCTCGACATCCCCGTGATCGGCAACGGAGACATCCGCACCGGGCCGGATGCCCGCAGGATGTTGGACGAGACGGGCTGTCGCGGGGTGATGATCGCGCGGGGCTCCCACGGAGATCCCTGGATCTTCCGCGAAGCCCGTGCGGCCATCGACGGCGAGCCCTTGCCCGATCCGCCCGACGTGGAGGAACGGTTCCGGATTTGCCTGGAGCATGCCGAGCACTCGCTGGTGTACCGAAAGGACCACCGTCGTGCGCTGCTCGACTTCCGCAAGCACCTGGGTTGGTACACCAAGGGACTTCCCGACGGCCGGACCCTCAGGACCGAGCTCTTCCAAACGGAGAGCCTGGAAGACGTGCGGCGGCTGCTCGCGGAGTACCTGGAGCGGGCCCGGTCACACGCGGCCTAGTGTTACCGCCCACTCGGGCGGACCTCGTGTCCGGCGCCCCGGGTAGGAAGCCGGTACATCGGACTCCAACCAAGGGGGCGAAACGGCTTCGACGTGTTGGGCGAAACCGAAGTAGCGTGCCGAGGTCCCCGGCGGGCTCGCTAAAAAGCCGGGAACACTTTAGGTGCCAACTCTGAACTGGCCCTGGCTGCGTAAGTAACCCTTACCAGCCCGTCTCCTGAATTGCCCGCCCGAGGCGGTTCAACGAGACGACGATAATTCGGGTTGCTCCGTCACACCTCCGCCGTCGGGTGCCGGAAAAGACGTTAGGCGGCTAGTCGGAGTTCGGGGGTTCACTGACCGACTCGCTGACGAAACACACCAGTGATCTACGCACGTAGAAGCTTCGGCGGAACCTCTCGCGGACGCGGGTTCGACTCCCGCCGCCTCCATCGTATCGAAGCAGGAAAACCGCCGTCCGGGCCACCAGGCCCGGGCGGCGGTTTGGGTAGGGTGACGCAGTTGTCCCCGGAGTTCGGCTATGGCGAGGAACGCCTCGACCATCTCCGAGTCGCTCCGTCCGAGACCCGACTCGATCTCGTAGCCGACCCGCCGTGAATCGAGAATTCACGGCCACCTAACGACCGGCGTGCATTCTAGTTGCTCGCTCGCACCGCGAGGGTCCGAGCTTCTACGAGACGCGCGGAAGCCGTGCGTCCACTGCTGGGAGAAGGAAGCATGTCGTACGGTTCACGAATCCGCCGCGGGGGGCCGCTGCTCACGCTCATGGCACTCGGCCTCACAGCGCTCGCTTGCTCGGATCCTGTCGCCACGAATGTCCAATCGAACCTGGACGCTCCTCCGCTTGTCGCATCCGCCGCGCCGAAGGGGATTTCGGCCACAGTGACTGGTGCAGCACACTTTCAACTCAAGGACCCCCCTCCAGTTCCATTCAAATGGGTGTATCGCTTCTCGTTCAACGTAGAGAAGCGCACAGATGGTTCAGTCGGGGGAACGGTGAAGTTCTCCAGTCGCATCCCACCCGGGCGCGACGACATCAACTTCCCGGGAGACTGGTGGGCCGAAACGGAAATCGACTGTCTGCAGGTGGTGGGAAATACGGCCTGGATGAGTGGTGAGATCGTCCGCACGAGGACGGATTCTCCTCTCGGTCCGGCTCTTAGAGATGTTGCCATGCTCGTCGTCCAGGACAACGGGGCCAACGCCGTGGACGTGGTGGACGTGGGGCCCGCTGCGGCTTTCGGAGCAACAGATTGCAACGACCGGCCGGCCTTCTTTCCGGGCTCCTTCACCGACGGCAACGTGACAATCCGTACATACTGAGAGACGGCCCGGCCGGGGTGCGATCGGCGCGGTTCCGTCCGCCCAGCACCCCGGCGGGGAGAGCCTCGACTTGCCGTCGTCGGCTCTACTCGTGCTCTTTCCGGGTTGGCGCCGTCCGCCGTGGGCGGTGCGATGCTTTCATGCTTGCAACGGGCTGATTCGATGGACGGACCTCCGAATCCTGAGGGGCTAGAAGCCCTGGATATCCGGTATCCGAAGGGACTCCACTTGAGGGTCCTCGGCCGGGTGGAGGTGGTGCGTGACGGGGTGCCCATCGAGGGGCTGTCTCTGCGGCGCAAGCCGCTCGCCGTGCTCGCGTATTTGGCGCTCGCGGACCGTTCGGTCTTCGTGCAGCGGGACTTTCTATGCGGGATATTCTGGCCTGACTCGACTCAGAACCGCGCGCGCGCCTCACTCCGCCAAGCGCTCGCGGTCATTCGTGGCTTTCTTCCCGATGTCTTTGAGTTTCGGGGCGATGATGAGGTTCGTCTTCGAAGCGGCGCTATGTCGGTTGACTTCGATGAGCTCAGGGCGGCCACGCGTGCGGGGTCATGGGTCAAGGCGGCGGAACTGGCCCGAGAAGATCCCTTCCGCGGATTCCACATCCCGCGGGCAGACGGCTTTGAAGACTGGATTTCGGGTCTCCACTTGGAAATGACGGCCATTCGCCGGGAACTCTCCGACAGGGCGCCGGCCCAACGCGTCTCAGCATCAGGGGTGGAGCCGGAACCTTCTCGCCGATCGAAGAACCTCCCAAACCCACCCGCTCCGGAGCCGCGCAGCCGAATCGTCCGCAGGGTGGCGGCGGTGACCGTTGCAGTTGTTTTGATTGGCCTGACGGTCGTGGTGAACTCTCGACCGGACCCGCTCTCGGAAGCGGTCGCGGTGTCATCCCCCGAGTTCTTGGGGGCCAGCGAAGACGGCGCACATCTGGCCCGTGGCCTCCAGGAAGAGATGGTCGGAGCACTTTCGGGTATCGAGCAACTGACGGTGGTACCCGTGGGCGCCATCCGTCGCGCCAGGCGTGGCGGAGAGTCCGGCCTCTCGCTCGCAAGGGCGCTCGACGCCCGATATGAGCTGAGAGCGAGCATCCAGATGGAGGGCGACGCGTATCGGGTAACAATGACCTTCGTGGATTGGGCCTCGGAGTCGGTTGTCTGGAGTGAGTCGTTCCAGGCAGCGGAACGTGGAATGCTCGACCTTCGCGCGGACGCTCGGTCGCGAGTGACCAACGCGCTGGCGATTGAGCTCGGTGACACCCAACTGCGACATGTCGGCGTCGCTCCCGAGGCCATGCCCCACTATCTACTCGCACTGGGATTGATGGGAATAGAGGGCACCGACGTCGAGCGTCACGAGAGGTGGCACCGAGCTGCCGCCCAGTTGGACTCGGCCGTAACCGCCGCTCCGGACTTCGCCGCGGGATGGGCGCGCAAAGCCCTCCTCGGATATCGCCAGTTCTGGCTGGGTGGGGACCCAACCTGGTCTGGAATTCAAACAGCCGACGAGGCGCTGGACAAGGCGATCGAGTTGCAGCCGGATGGACGTGAGGTTCGGTTGGCCCAAGCCTATCAAGCATATCATTTGCAGCGGGATTGGCAGACCGCATCCATGGTGGCTAGTGGGATTGTCCGCCGCTTTGGCGCGAACCCTGACGTAGTTCTGCTCTGGGCCATGTCGGAACGTCGGCAGGGGAACCTCGATGCCGCAATCGAGATCCTGGCGAACCGACTCACGACCCATCCCCTGGAGTACCCAACGCATGGGCGCGACCTGTTCAGCACGTACGAGCGGGCCGGCCGGTTTGACGAGGCCGACGAGCTTCTGGCTCGCATTGAAGCGATCGAAGGCCGCTGGCTGTGCCCTCTCAGGTACGAGCGCGCGTTTCACCGGGCGCGAAGCATGGCGGAAGTCGATCGAGTGGTGGAGGAGTGTAGAAGCCGACAGCCGGGTGCCTTCGACGACCGCCTCGGGTTCTGGCACGAGTTCCGGATGCGCCGGTTCGATTCGGCCCTTTCCGTAATCGATTCGATTGTTGAGCGACGACGAAGGAGAGGGGTGCATCCTCCGGATTGGTTCAACCAACAGTGGGCACCGTATCCGGTGGACCTGTGGCGCGGTCTGGTCTACCAGCGTCAGGGCGAGCAAGAGCGCGCTCGGTCCACCTTCGCTGCACACATCCCGGAGCTTGAACGCCTGGTGGCCGAGTTCCCGGAGCTGTCGCTGCGGCGTCGGTTCCTAGCCACCGCCTACGCCGGGAGTGGGAGCCGAGATCTTGCTCTCCAGGAAGCGCGCAAGGCGCTGGAGTTGTCACTGGCGGTAGCCGACCACTGGGCCGGGATCCCGGGCGCGTACCAAACGCTAATGCTGGTGCTGGCGGATCTCGGGAAGACGGATGAGGCGATCGGAATCCTCGACGATGTACTCACGTCCGGATCCACGCCGCACATCGGACTCAACCGACTGCTGCTGGATCCCCAACTGGATGTCTTGAGGGCTTCAGAACGCTACGCTCGAGTGGTTGCTAAGGTGGAGGCGACAGTTGGACAGGAACGGGATAGCCGCTAGCAGACCGGCCAGGTGGCGTACATAAGCGATTAAGAGGCGCTCAACTTCCTCGTGCGAAGACTCCGCGGAGTGCACTACAGCTGACCTCGCGGACGTGGAGCTGGCCGGCGTCGAAGGCGTCCCGACGACCACATGGCCGGATATCAGCACTCGTAGTCGGTGGGGATATCGCGGCCAGCTGGCAGGGTGATTCCGGATTCTCGTCCCTGCCTACCGCTCCGTGGATACCGGCCGGAGGGCCTTCAGCGCTTCCCGAAGGAGCCGGATCGGACCCAGCGATCTCGTTCGACCAATCGAGTAAATCCGCTTGCAGTCGTGCGGCACGAGGGCTACGAGAAGCGATGGCCTCACAGCCATGAGTGACAGCGTGAGCAGTGCGGGAACCTCGCTCCGCCGGTCAAGCGACGTCCTCCACGGACTGAACCTGCGCACGGAACCACCCTCGACTGAGCCCAAACAAGAGCGCAAACGCGCCAAACCACACGCCGAAGAATGGTGCCGGGTCGACCAGGCCCGCCTCGCCCGAGTTTTCCGGGAACGTTACCGCGTTCATCACCAGCCCGGTGGCCGCAATCAGCATGCCCAGCCATCCGAAAACGGGTTTGAATCGGGGGTGGTAGGCGACGTTCCACGCAACCAGAAACGTCCCCACCGAAACGAACATGTCGAAGGCGAAGTCCAGCCCGAGCTGGGTCGTCATCGTCCCCCGGAAGATCGTGCGCCACAGGTCGACCTGAGACTGGTCGCCCTGGGCAATGAACTCCCGGATCTGGAAGATGATCGCTCCTTGCATGGTGGCCATCGCCGTGAACATGAGTCCGGCGGCAATCAGGCAAAGCGCACCGACCTGGAGGCTTACGGTGTCTTCGTGTTCGCGCAGAAATACGTACATGCCGACAGCGGAGATTGTAAACAGCGGTCCGAACGCCATGAAGAACAGGTACTCGGGCCGCAGAGGGATTGGGATGAAGACACCAAACGCGTAAGCGATGGCGGCGGCTATGCCTGTGGTGAGCCCCAGGTCGAACCACTGTTGTTTCTGGATGGCGTCGTTCGCGGGGATCATCATGGGGTGGCCTCGATCGGGCCGAGCCCTTCCTGAGCGATGTCCCACTGCCGGAATCTAAAGGCCAGGTAGGCGTGCCAAACGGGTCCTAGGGTCTGGAGTTCCGCACTGGCGGCGGCGGCCTCCTGCGGCGGACGTCCGGCCACTATCCGGTTCCTGATCTCCATCTCGATGGCGGATACCTCACGAAGCAGTGAGGACACACGAGCAGCCAGCCCAAGGTCCACACCCTTGGCACCGGTCACCTCCAGGACCATTCGTGCCAAACGAAGGTCCAAGAAGTCGAAGCGAGGACTCTCCGGGCCAGGGGCGGGCACGAGAAGGCCGGCGTCGACCAACGCCCGGATACGTGCCGGGTCAACTCCAACCTCTGACGCCAGCTGTTTCACTGTCAGCGAAACGTCCGCTTCTCCCGGATCGAGGTCTGACACGGTCGACCAGACCGCGCGCTGCAGCGCAACGGCAACCTCGGGCGTTACTCCCTGTTCAATGAGTTCTACGATTCTCTTTATTTGGGCCAGCGGAGGGCGGTCGCCCAGAAGTCGCTTAGCTCGTCCAATGGCATCCAGGCGCCGGATGTGGGCTTCGCCGTATACCGCTGAGTTGTGCGCGAGCTTGATGGGCTTGGGTAGTAGACCTTCCCTGACGTAGTGCTGAATGGTCGAACGTGGAATCCCGGTCTCGCTCACGAGCTGACGCATCCTCATTCGCATCATACCCTCCTCTTCGACCAGCCCACGGGAAACGACGTTGGAGTCTAAGTGGAAAGTGTCACTCTTCACTATCTATTATAGTGCTGACGAATCGCCGTGCAAGACCCTGGATGCCGCATCCAGCTCCTCGATCAAGCTTGCCTGATGGAACACGCCAAGACGCGTGGCGATCACTCGGTCGCCGAGGCCGAGCTCACAAGAGGTAGAGGGGCTTGGAGGGGGCTCTTCGGCACTCAGGCCGGCCCGTCGTGTCCGCGAAGGCCGCCTGAACGGGAAGTCCGGCGCCTCAGAACCCCCGGCTACGCAACACCGAATCCGCTTGCGCCGCTAGGGAGTCCGCTTCGGCGACTCGCCCCTGTCTGCGCACCAGTGTGGAGAGTTCCTCGAGAACCGTCGAGAGAGACACGCCGTAGAACCGGCGTGTCGTGGGCCACAGGACCTCCACAGCTCTGCGGTACGCTTCCTCCGCTTCGCTCATCCGACCCTGTAGCATGCGGAGGCGTGCCACGTCGGCTATGGTCCGCGAGAAGTCTCCATCCCATCCCGGCGCGTCGGGGTCTGCCTGGTGCTCCAGGACGTGAGCATAGATCGTGTCCGCCTCTGCGAGGCGTCCCGCGTCGCGCAACGTGTTGCCGAGCTCCAGCCGGATCTCGAGCACGAGGCGATCGTCCGAGCCCAATGCAGTCTCACCGAAGCGCAACAGGCTTCGGTAGTGTGCCTCTGCTTCGTCGAAGCGACCTTCGGCGTGGTTGATCCGAGCGACGTCCAAGACCGTGTAGGTGTAATAGCGCGGCTCCGTGCGAGAGAACAGCTCACTCGCCCGCACAGCTCGTTCGGCCCATGCCCTCGCTTGTGGGAGGTCTCCCACCCGCATCGACGCGGCCGACAAGAGCCCGAGCGTCGATGCCAGTTCCGGATGATCGGGACCGAGCACCGCCTCCTGGATCTCCACCAGCCGGAGGAGAATCGGAAAGGCTTCGGAGTATCGTCTAGTGTTGTTGTATGCTTGGGCCAACTGGAAGAGGGGGTCACGCAGATCGGGATGATTCGGCCCATAGGCGCGTTCCGCTATGGCCACCGCGCGTTCCGTGAGCGGGACGGCATCCTCGAAAGTCGCCGGATTGAGTCGAAGGGCGAACCCAAGATCCGCGAGGGCCTGGGCGACGAGCGGATCATCCGGCCCGAGCGCCGCTTCGCGGATCGCGAGGGCGCGTCTCAAGATTTCCGCGCCCCCTTCCAGTCGACGAACTTGCGTCGCGTAGGTCTCCTCCCGGCGTCCACGAATTCCCAGGATCATGCGGCCGACCGCGCGGAGTGCATCAGCGACCAGTAGATCATCGGGATCGAGCAGCTCTTCACGTATGGCAAGGGCCCGTCGAACGATCGGTCCGGCGGATTGAACGTCCCGCGCTCTTAGGTGGGCCTCACCCAGGCTGATCAACGACTCCGCCAATGCGAGCGAATCGCCTGCGGCTTCTCGCAATGCCACCGACTGCTCCAACAGAGCGACTGCCGGTTCGGCGAGCCCCAACCCCGAGTACGCTTCGCCCATCGTCCGCGTGAGGCGAGCTTGTAAAACAGGTTGCTCCGCGAGGTCAGCCCGGATGCGTTCTGAGCCGCGATCGAGGATTTCACGCGCCGTGATGGTATCACCCAGGGACGCGTGGAGATCGGACATCTCGAACAACCCCACCATGAAGTTCGCCACTTGCTCGGCTGCGGCCTCACCCAGGTTGGCCCGCGCCGCCTCCGCGTCCACCCGCCGGAGCTGAACCCCCATGGCCGCCGAAAAGAACCCCAGCAGCACCGCAGCCAGAGTGGCAGTACCCACAGGCCATTTGTGCCGGGTGACGAACCGCTTCAGCCGATAGGCCGTACCCGGCGGGCCCGCCAAGACGGCCTCGCCCCGTAGATACCGCTCCAGATCCGCAGCCAACTCGGATGCGGCCTGATACCGGCGCTCCCGGTCCCTGTCCAGCGCCTGTGCCACGATCCACGTCAGGTCCCCCGAAAGCACCCGCTTCAACGCCTTGGGGTCGACGTTACGTGCCTCGGCAACCTCCGCCGCTCGCTCGCCCAATTGCGTGAAGCGTCCGCTCAACGGCACAGGATCCGTCTCCCACAGTGCTCGCAGCATCTCCGGCACGCCGAGCAATCGGATGTCCAGCGGCGGCGTGCCCGCCAACAGTTCGTATAGCACCGCTCCGAGTGCGTAGATATCCGTGGTGGTATCCACGTCGATGCCACCCAGCGCCTGCTCCGGACTCACGTATCCCGGAGTGCCGATAAAGCGGCCATGCACCGTGTGCAGCGTCTTGTCGGTGAGCTGGTAGTGCAAGGCCTTTGCGACGCCGAAGTCGATCACCTTCGGCACCGCTCGGCCCTCCATAGATGCAACGAGCACGTTGGACGGCTTGATGTCCCGATGGATGATCCCCTTCTGATGGGCGTGCTGGACCGCCTCGACCACCTGGACGAACAGCGCCACGCGCTCCCGCACCGTCAGCCGGTGGTGGTCGCAATACGTGGAGATCGACTGGCCCTCCACGTACTCCATTACGAAGTACGAAAGCCCCTGGTCGGTGGCACCTGCGTCAAGAACCTGGGCGATGTTGGGATGGCTCATCATCGCCATCGCCTGACGCTCGGCATCGAAGCGGGCCAGGATCTCCTCGGAGTCGAGTCCGATCTTGAGCACCTTTATCGCTACTCTGCGCCGGACCGGCTCCAGCTCTTCGGCCAGGTATACCAGGCCCCACGCACCTTCTCCTTTGAGCTCAAGGATTCGGTACGGACCGATTCGTTTCGGATGCGTCCGTTCGGACAAGGAAGCTCCTTCGTCCCAGAAAGCCGCAGGAGGCTCGCGCCAAGCCTATCCCGCTCAGGATCGATGGGTGCAACGCAAAGATCTTACAAACCGTAGGGGGTCCGCAACCGGTGCGATGTCGCCGGGGTCGGCCGAGTCGGGCGCGCCCCTCACTGCGCCGCAGGATATGCCCGTGATCGCTACAAGAAGTTCGAGCCGACCAGGCGGCCCCCTACCGCCGAACGAACGTGAGCTCGCGAATCATCCGGCGGAGCCGCTCCGCCTGGCCGGCACCCTCGAGCCGACTCCACATGCGCTCCACCGCCTCGGCGTCGACCAGGCCCGGGGGGCTGCCGCCGTTGTCGGGAGTGGAGATCCCTTCGTCGGAGCGAAAGGCATCGACGGCGGCGACGATCTCGGCGTCGAACAATCGGGAGTCGGGGCCGCGTTCGAGCGCGTCCAACGCCGGCCGATAGTATCCGAGCGCATGTAGGATGAGCTTGAGCTGCCACACGTCGGATCCCGTGAACTGCTCGAGCGTCCGGTAGCCCAGCGTGCCGGAGATCGTGGTGTAGATTCGGCGCAGCTCGGCCACGGGGGTTGGATGCTCGCACACGTTGATGTGGGCGGTGACTCCGTCGGGCCGCCGGGAGCGCCCGTCGCGCGGGTCGGCGACGATCACCGCCGCGGACTGGAGGCGCCCCTTGCGCTTGTCACCGCCGACGGACTGTCCGGCGGCAAGCGCACTGATCAGACGGTCGGCCAGGTGGCGGCCGCTCTCTTCGCTGGCCTCGAACTCCGCCGCCACTGCTTCGAGCACCTCGGGGCCCACGAGGACATTCCCCTGGGTTGCGTAATTGAGGCCCGCGCGGTGGCCGGCCCAGGATCCCGGTCGGGACCCGGTGTGCTGCGCCGTAGATCCGTCCACGGCCACGACGCCCACCTGCCGCCGGTCGGCCTGGGGATCGCCGGCCGTGGCCCGGTTCATCGCCTCCTGGGGAGACAGCCCGCCTTCCAGCATGTCGAGGAGCTCGTGCCCGTACTCGGTGCGCGTGGATGCCTGTGTAGCCACGGCGCCGACCCCGGCCCGCACCCACGGCACGCCGTTCCCTACACACGGCACTCGCGTCGTAACCGCGACTCCGGATTCACCGGTAGCCGGGTCGACGGCGGCAATCGAAAACGTGTGAAAGACCAGCTCGTCGCCCCACGCGATCGGCTCCTGGGCTTCCGAGTGGCCCGGCGCTGCGAGCAAGAGAAGGACTGCGACCCATGATGCTTGGCGTCCGAGTGCGGAGCGACCGTGCATGATCGACCTCGAGTGAGTGGAGGAGACGAGCGGGCTCGCCCGAAATCTCCGTTCCGGTCTCGGCCCGGGCCAGGGCGTTGCCTCCGCGTCCGGGGGCTGGTCATCCCACCGGGCACGACGTACCCTCCGCCAACCGACGCGACGTGGAGTGGGCCGGATCGGATGATCGTGTGCCGACGGAGGATCGTCGCGCGCATGTCACCGGAGGAAGGGAACCATCGTGAGGCGGTTGTGGCACCCGTGGCGGGTGCGTTCGGATCGGCGGGGCGTCGTCCCGCTCGTGTTGTTTTCAGGTGTGGCCCTTCACTTGGTCCCGGTGCTGACCTTGGTGTTCGGGCTCGTGACGCCCACGGAAGCCCAGACCTCCAGCGCGGATCCGCCCGAGGCAGCAGCCACGGCGGTCTCGACCGCCCCGACCGTGGACGGCCGTCTCGACGACCTTTCCTGGTCCGCGGCTCAGGTGCTGACCGATTTCGTGCAGAGGGAGCCCGGGGAGGGGCGCCCGGCTTCGGAGAGGACGGAAGTGCGGGTCGTGTACGACGACGACGCGCTCTACGTGGCCGCGTGGATGTTCGACAGCGATCCTACGGGCGTGGTGCTGGGCCAGACCCTCCGGGATGCGTCGCTCAACGATGTCGACGCGTTCGTGATGATCTTGGACACGTACCTGGACCGGCAGAACGGGTTCGTGTTCGGTACGACGCCGGCGGGCATCGAATACGACGGGCAGGTGTCCAACGAGGGGCAGGGTGGTGGCGCGGGACGCCGTCGCCAGCAGGCGGGAGGAGCCGCGGGCTTCAACCTCAACTGGGACGGGAGCTGGGAGGTCGCGACCTCGAGGGACGAGCGCGGCTGGTATGCGGAGATGCGGATTCCGTTCTCGACCCTCCGCTATGACGGCGGTGGAGAGCAGGTGTGGGGGCTCAATTTCGAGCGCAGGATCCGCCGCAACAACGAGCAGGCGGTGTGGGCGCCGATCCCGCGTCAGTTCGACCTCTACCGCGTTTCGCTGGCCGGAACGTTGGCGCTCGACGCGCCGACGCAGCGGATCGTGACCGTGAGTCCCTACGTCTTGGGCGACGTGTTCAAGGACTACACGGTCCTGGATCCGGACGCGGATTTCGGATCCCAGGTCGGGGGCGACGCCAAGATCGGACTGAACCAGAGCCTCACGCTCGATCTCACGGTGAACACCGACTTCGCGCAGGCGGAGGTCGACGATCAGCAGGTCAATCTCACGCGGTTCTCGCTCTTCTTTCCCGAAAAACGGGCATTTTTCCTGGAGAACGCGGGCACGTTCTCGTTCGGCACGAGCCGGGCGGCGGAGCTGTTCTTCAGTCGTCGCATCGGTCTCGCGGGCGGCCGCGAAGTTCCGATCCACGCGGGCGCCCGGATCACCGGTAAGGTGGGCGCGTTCCAGGTGGGGTTCTTGAACATCCAGACGGGGGACGTCCAGGGGATCGACGAGGATACGGGACTGCCCGTTGAGGTGGCGCCGAACAACAACTTCGGCGTGGTCCGGGTCTACCGGGAGCTGGGCAATCGAACGCAGGTGGGCGGGATCTTCGTATCCCGCTTGAACACCGATGCCACCGACGACCGCAACCTCACCTACGGGCTGGACGGCCAGCTCGGCATTGGCGAGGCGTTGACGTTGAGCTCTTGGGTGGGTCTCACGTCTACGCCGTTGGCGGAGGGCGAGGTCGACACCCGTTCGGGCTTCAACAACGGGGAATACGGACTGAGCGGAGGGGCGCGCTACGTGACCCGCGACTGGCAGGTCTCTGCCGGATATCGCCAAATCGGGAGCGACTTCAACCCCGAGGTCGGATTCCTCAATCGGCGCGAATACCGACAGGTCAACGCCCGGATCCTGCGGCACATTCGTACGGACGGCACACCCTGGTTTCGGGAGTTTCGGCCCCACGTATCATGGAATCAGTTCTGGTCCCTGGACGGGTTCAGCGAGTCCTACGTGGTGCACATCGACAACCACTTCGCATTCGAAAACGGCGCGTTCTTCCAGCTTCCGGGCTTCAATTTCACGGGTGAGGGGCTCGAGGAGCCGTTCGAGATACACCCGGGCATCATCATTCCGCCGGGCAGCTACCACAACGTCGACTGGGAGTTCAGGGCCAACACCAACCGCGGCGCGCCGTTGTCCCTGTCCGGCGGATGGAATCTCGGCGGGTTCTACTCGGGCACGCGCTTCAGTCCCAACGCCACGGTGCAATACCGTTTCCAGGACGTGTTCGCCGCGTCTATGCGGGCGAGCTACTTCGACATCCGGCTCGACGAGGGTGACTTCACCACGGCGGTCGTCGGTTTGAATGCGTCCTACGCGTTTACGCCCCGCCTCTACGTGCAGGCCAACCTCCAGTACAACGACGACACGGAGGATCTCGGCACCAACATCCGGCTCGGTTGGCTCGACACGGCCGGGACCGGGCTGTTCATCGTCTACAACGACACCGAATACCTGGGCAGTCTGGAGCGGCCGGACATCCTCAGAAGGCCGCAGCAGCGGCAGCTGGTGATCAAGTACACCAAGCTGTTCGAGGTCGCGAGATAGTCGAGATCGAGGGCCTGCTAGCGCCCGACCTCCCGTAGGTCCTCTCGGATCCCGCCCTCCAACACGGCGGGCGGAAGGATCATCGATGTGGCGTACGTCCCTTCGGGATGGTCCACGAACCAGAGATGGAGCATCTCCGGGCTCTTGAACCCGGCCGTGGCGCCCTCCGGGCACACCGGACCCGACGGCGTGTCGTGCGGCGACGAGATCCGCATGTCCTGGAGACAGGCAGGGTCTTCGTACGCGTGGTAGTGCCACACGGTCTGGGGTCCACCGAACTGAGGGCCGCGCTCCTCGGGCGTCCGCACCATGAACATCATGCCGACCAGGAGCGGCCCGTCCGAAGTCGGATAGTACATCAGGTACTCCGGGGCCTCGGGATCGAGCAGCCTGTCGTCCAGCGAATGGCCGAGATGCACGAAGTGCGTCTCGTTCGGATCGCCGGCCTTTCCGGGCTCGAACCCGTCGGCCCGGGACCGATCGAACCGGTCCCAGCCGCGCTCCAGGGCGACCCGATACGCCCGTACGAGGAACTCCTCGGCGGCCGCTTGCAGATCCGCGGTCGCGGGACAGTCCGGATGGTAGCGGGACACCTCCACGAGCGTGGTCGGGTCGGCCGGGACCGACCCGAGGAACTCCCGGGCAGGAAGCCGCAGGTCGGACTCGGGAATCCACGCGCCGGTACGGCGATAGTAGGTCAATTGCCGCACCATCATCGCGTGTCCGCATCGAGGGTTGGCCACCTCGACCTCGGGCAGGTCTTGCGCGGCCGCCGCCGACGGACTGGAGCCCAGGAGGCATAGCACGGCAATGCCCAAGGGTAACGCCGCAGGGTGGCAAGGCCACGTGAATTCGTTGGAGCGCATACGTGCAATACCGTTTCCGAGCCCGAATGGGTTCCTAGTGGACTGTAACAGATATTCGTTTGGCATTCGACGGGCGTGGCATCCCGCGAGGACTTCGTTGGAACTCCTTGCCGTAGCTACGGCTACGCCGCGTCGTCCCGCCTCACCTCGCGGGCGCCAACCCCGTCTCGGTACTCAACGAATATCTGTTACAGTCCACTAGTTGTTGGTGGTGGTAGCGCGCCCTCCGGCGATCATTCGGGGAACGCCGCGCCTACCTCGTGGTAGAGTCTCCGATCGGCCTCGCTGTCCTGTGCTGAGCTTCCTTAGCCCCCTGCCTTCGTGAAACGCAAACTCGCTGTACTTGCCGCAGTGGTCCCCCCGGTGCTGGCCTTGGATTTGGCCACCAAACGATGGGCTCTGTTGGCGTTGGCCGACGGGCGGCAAATGGAGCTGTTCGGCGGACTGGTTCCGTTGACACTCGCCTTCAATCGCGGGGCGGCGTTCGGCATCAGCATCGGGTCGGACCCGAGGATGCTGTTCATCCCCATTACGATCGTGGCGCTCGCACTGCTGGTCGGGCTCTTCGTGCGGGCCGAATCGGACGATCGCCTCCGGCTCCTGTCGCTGACGCTCGTCATCGCAGGTGCGCTGGGCAACCTCTACGACCGTTTGCGTTGGGATGTGGGGGTGGTGGACTTCGTGGGGCCGATCAACCTGGGGTTCACGGACTTCCCGATCTTCAACGTGGCCGACATGGCCATCTCGTGCGGAGCCGTGCTGTTGGCGATCTCGTTTTGGCTGGAGGAGCGGGAAGAAGCTCGGGCCGCGGCGGCGGCCGCTCCCACACCGCCGTCGCCGGATGCGCCCAGCGAGGCCACCGAGCCCGTGCCTTAACGGCCTGTAACAGCTCTCACCGGAATCCGGCCCACAACACCAACCGCAATCTTCGCCGGGGCCGAGCGCCGCGAGGACACTAGGGCAGCGGAATCTTCGCCGAGTCGTCGAACCGGAAGAACGAGTTCTCCGAGCGGACCAGCTCACGCGCCGCCTTGGCCTTGCCCTTGATATTCCAGAGCAGCACGCCACGGACGACGCCGGAGCGGAGGAAGTAGACGATGCCTCGCTCCAACGGCTCCGCCCAGTCCTCGATCGTGTCCATGTCCTCGGCCACGTCGCCCACGACCTCGTAATGGATGTCGTCGAACAGGTCGGAGTACACATAGGGGAGCATGTCGTACTGCACGTCTGCCCCGGCCATGGCCTGGCCGGCGATGTGGCCGGACTCGTTGGCGTTCCCCTCGTGCTCCACGCGGAGCGTTCGGCCCAGCGTGGGACTCCAGAACGCTGCGACGTCCCCGGCCGCGAAGATGTCCGGGTCGCCGGTGCGCAGGGTCTGGTCGACAACGATCCCGTCGTTGACCTCGAGTCCCGCTCCTTCAGCCAGGATGGTGTTGGGCTCGCACCCGATTCCCGCGACGACGCCGTCCACCTTGAGCGTCTCCGGCCGCTCTCCCGACAGGGAGACCAAGAGCTTGTTTCCGCTCCGGCGGACCGTCGTCACCTCGACGCCGGTGCGAACCGTGACTCCGCGCTCCTCGAAGATCTCCACGAGACGCCGGCCAAGGCCGGGTGGCATGATCTGCGCGCAGAGACGGTCCTCGGGAAAGAGGATCGTGACCTCTTTCCCGCGGGAGGCGAGCGCGGCGGCGATTTCGGATCCGATGAATCCGCCGCCGACGACGGCAAAACGACGGCCTTGCTTCACGGCCTCGTCCAGCCGTACGAAATCCCGATACGTACGAAAGTAGATGACCTGGGGCGCGTCGTCCCGTAGTCGACGGGGCCGGACCCCCGTGGCAAGGAGCAGCTTCTCGTAGGTGTAGATGGCCCCGCGGTCGTCGGTTACGGAGTGCTGCTCCCGGTCGAGGCGCAGGGCTTTCCTGCCCAGGTGGAGGTCTACTCCGAGCTCCTCCGTGTTCCTCCAGATCTTCTCGGTCGGCAGTCCGTCCCACAGCCCTTTGGAAAGGGGCGGCCGATCGTACGGCGGATCCAGCTCGCTGGCGACGATGCCCACGCTGCCGGTCTCGTCCACCGTGCGGATTCCGCGAACCGCTGCATCGGCGGCCATTCCGCCGCCGATGATCAGGTATTTATGGTGAGGCATGGATCCTTTCGAGGCGTTGGTGCCCGGCCGGACTTTCTACGACCGGTCCTACTTGGCTTTCGCGGAAGCGTCCACGGGCTCGTAGACCGAGTACTCGATGCGCCGTCCCCGCATGTCAGTCACGCGAAACAGGCCCCGTTCGACCTCGATCTCGTCCCCGATGCGTCCGATGCGTCCGAGGCGGCCGAACAGGTAGCCGGCAAGAGTTTCGTGCATGTCTTCGTCCAACGCCAGGCCGAGCCGCTCGTTTACCTCCCGCACGGGAGCTCCTCCCCAGATCCGGTGCCGCCCCTCGCCCAGCGCCTCGAAGTCCACCGGCTCGTCGATCTCGTGCTCGTCTTGGATCTCGCCGACGATCTCCTCGATCAGGTCTTCGAACGTGACCAGGCCGGCCGTGCCTCCGAAGTCATCCAGCACGATGGCCATCTTGGCGCGCGCGGCGCGCATCTCGCGAATGAGCTCCTCGGCGGGCTTGGCGGCCGGGATGAACATGGCGGGGCGCACAATGTCCTCGATGGCCTTCTCGCCGTCCCGCAGACTCCGCCAAAGGTCGCGGGCGAGCAGAATGCCTTCGATCTGGTCGAGGCTGCCGGTGTGCACGGGAAGCCGCAGGTGGCCCTCGTCCAGCATCACGGCCTGCGCTTCCTCGCTGGTGGCGTCCATGGCCACCGCCACGATGTCGGTGCGGGGCGTCATGACCTGGCCGGCGGTCACCTGGTCCAGGTTCATGACGTTGGTCATGACCTCCCATTCGTGCTGGTCCAACGTGCCCTCCCGGCGTCCGATCTCCGCGAGCACTTCGATCTCGGCTCGGCTGACGGTGGGCCCGTGTCCTCCCGCTTGAAACAGCCGCTGGAGCAGCCCCAGGGGCACGAGGATCGGCTTCATCAGCACGACCAGCCAGCGAAGGATGAAGGTGCTGGGCTTGGCGAGCTGCTTCCACAGTGTGGCCCCGAGTGTCTTGGGGATGATCTCCGACAGCACGAGGATCACCAGGGTGAGCACCACCGAGAACGCGGTCAGCCACTCATCCCCGAACTCCCGTTGGACGATGGCGCCCGAAACGGCGGCGCCGATGGTGTGCGCGATCGTGTTCAGGGTGAGGATGGCGGCGATCGGCTCGTCGATCCGGCGCTGCATCTGCGCCAGCCACTCGCCGGCCCGGCTGCCGCCGTCACGAAGGACTGCCACGAACGACGGCGTCACGGACAACAACACCGCCTCCAGAATCGAGCACAAGAATGAAATTGAAAGTGAGACTCCCAGTACCCAGAGTAGCTGAGCCATCCCCTGTCCTGTTTCGTGTCCATCCGATGAAGCGGGGACCGAACTCTCGCTCGATTCCGAGGCACGTTACCCGCGCCCACCCGCTCGCGATCCGTAACATCGCGGGCCCCGCGGGAATAGGACGCTCGCCCGATCGAGGCGAACCGGAGCCCGTCGGCCGGTAGCGGCTTCCGGTTACCGTCCGGAAACCACTGGGGCAGCAGTCCCGAGCACGCTAGGTTTCTCCCGCGGGTCAGCCGGGTGGAACGCGGCGGCCTCGGCGTGAGTCCCTCGAACCGGTGACAAACCGATCGTACCGTGACCTTGGTTGCAGACTACAATCCCTATCGGCCCTCCGGGCCACCCGCTCCCCTTCGCCTGCCGGAGCGTCTCGATCCCTCCATCTTCCAGCTTCCCGTTGAAAAGATGCGGAGCGGCTACTACTCGGATAAGTACTTCGTGCGGGCCAGGGAAGTGCTACTGGCGGACGGGCATGATCCCACCGTGACCATGCAGGTTTTCCAGCGGCGCAACGCTTGGGTGGCCGGCACCGACGAGGCCATCGCGATCCTCAAGCTGTGCCTTTCCGACGGCTACGCATGGAGTGACCTGGAGGTGGCGTCGCTCCGTGACGGTGACACGGCCGAGCCATGGGAGACCGTGTTGGAGATCACGGGTCCCTATGCCGCGTTCGCCCACTTGGAGACCCTCTTCATCGGTGTGCTCTCGCGCCGCACGCGCATCGCCACGAACACCCGCGAGGTCGTGGAGGCGGCGTGGCCCAAGAGCGTGATGTTCTTTCCGGCCCGGCACGACCACTGGATGGTCCAGACCGGGGACGGCTGGGCAGCCCACGTCGCCGGCGCCATCGGCGTGTCCACCGATGCCCAGGCATCGTGGTGGGGGTCCGAGGGGATCGGCACGGTGCCGCACTCGATCATCGCCGCATACGGGGGGGACACGGCCGCGGCCACGCGCGCGCTGGCGCGTCACATCCCCGACCACGTGAAGCTGATTCCGCTCGTCGACTTCGACAACGACTCGGTCGGGACCACCATGGAGGTGGCTGACGCGGTTGGTGATCGCCTATACGCCGTCCGCCTGGACACGTCTGCGCAGATGGTCGACCGATCGGTCTACGAGGCCATGGGGGACTTCGATCCGCGGGGGGTGAATGAGCAGCTCGTCCGCAACGTGCGCCGATCGTTGGACGAAAACGGCTTCGAACGTGTGCGGATCGTGTGCTCCGGCGGCTTCAACGCGGAGAGGATCCGGGACTTCGAGCGGAAGGGGGTTCCGGTGGATTCGTACGGCGTCGGCTCCGCCCTGATCATGGGGAGCTACGACTATACCGCCGACGTGGTGCGGGTGGGCGGTAAGAACATCGCGAAGGCGGGCCGCCGCTACCGTCCCAACCCGCGGCTGGAGCGCGTGATCTAACCACTCGGCGCGCCGGAGTGAAGCAGTCCTCGAATTGCGGGGCCAACGCCCGGATGAGACATTTCCCATAACTGAAATTTTCCGCCAACGCACGCTGGTGCCGCACGTGCGTAGGAGCCTTTCGACGAGGTCAAGATGATGATGCGCAGTTCCACGGGTGGCGATCCTCGCCGGGTTATCCGGACGACGCTCCTCCTTCTCCCATTGATGCTGAGCTTCCCGGCCGTTGCGTCCGCGCAGAACGGCGGAGTTCCCACCCCCGGCGACGAGTTCGGGTTCGACCTGGGGGACGACTACCAGCTCGCCACCTACACGCAACTGGTCGGGTATTGGCAGAAGTTGGCCACCGCTTCGGACCGGATGGTGTTGGATACGATCGGACTGACCGAGGAAGGTCGTCCGCAGTTGATGGCGATCATCACGTCGCCCGAGAACCACCGGAACCTGGATCGCTACCGAGATATCTCTCGTCGCCTCGCCCTTGCGGACGGCATAACCGAGGCCGAGGCGCGCCGCCTCGCGGCGGAGGGCAAGGCCGTCATCTGGATCGACGGCGGCCTGCACGCAACCGAAGTCCTGGGCGCACAGCAACTCATGCGCCTCGTGTACGACATGGTGCGCCTGGAAGACGACGAGACCATGCGGTTCCTGGACGACATTATCCTGTTGGCGGTGCACGCCAACCCGGACGGGCACGAGCTGGTGGCGGACTGGTACATGCGTGAGCCTGATCCCCTCCAGCGATCTTCGTCCAACATTCCCAGGCTCTACGAGAAGTACGCGGGCCACGACAACAACCGCGACTTCTACATGTCGAACCTGGCGGAGACCACCAACATGAACCGGGCGATGTACCGGGAGTGGTATCCGCAGATCGTGTACAACCACCACCAGACCGGGCCGGCCGGCACCATCATGTTCGCTCCGCCGTTCCGCGATCCGCCCAATCACTACCTGGATCCGTTGATCATCACGAGCCTGGATCAGGTGGGATCGGCCATGCACGGCCGCATGGTGCAAGAAGGGAAGGGAGGCACGACGATGCGCTCCGGAGCCGGGTACTCCACCTGGTGGAACGGAGGTCTGCGCACGACACCGTACTTCAAGAACATGATCGGGCTGCTCACGGAGACGATCGGCCATCCCACGCCCATGGAGGTGCCGTTCATCCCGGGTCGCCAGCTTCCGCACGGAGACCTGCCTTTGCCGGTGGAGCCCGGGCCGTGGCACTTCATCCAGTCGGTCGAATACTCACAGACGGCGAATCGCGCGGTGCTCGACCATGCCTCCCGGAACCGTGACAGATTGCTCTTCAACATCTGGCGGATGGGGATGAACTCCATCGAGCGGGGGCGGCAAGACACCTGGACCGTGCTGCCGGGCGAGATCGATCAGGCTCGCGAGGTCCTGCCCGTTCGGGAGGGCCGCTTCGGTGCGTCGCAGCGGGGCACTCGTGAAGACTACGACCGACTGCTGCGCCGGCCCGACGATCGGGATGCCAGAGGCTACGTGATTCCCTCCGACCAGGCCGATTTTCCGACCGCGACCAAGTTCGTGAACTCGCTGCTCAAGAACGGAGTGGCGGTGCACACGGCGACCTCCGACTTCCGGGCCGGTGGCAAGACCTACCCGGCCGGTTCGTACGTGGTGCGCGCGGACCAGGCGTTCCGCCCGTTCGTGCTGGACATGTTCGAGCCGCAGAACCATCCGAACGACTTCGCCTATCCCGGCGGACCTCCGATCGCGCCGTACGACAACGCGGGATGGACGCTCGCCTACCAGATGGACGTGGAGTTCGACCGCATGCTGGACGCGTTCGACGGCCCGTTCGAGCCCATCGCCGACTTGGCGGAGGCGCCCGCGGGAATGATCAGCGGCGAGGGGAACGACGGCTTTCTCATGAGCCACGAGGTGAACGACGCCTTCACGGTCATCAACCGCCTGATGGCGCAGGGCCGGAAGGTCTATTGGATGACCGAGCCGGTGGAGGTTGCCGGCCAACGCTGGCCCGCGGGGATGTTCTACCTGGAGAACCACCGGCGCACGCGTCAGATCGTGGAGCAGGCGGCCCAGGAGCTGGGCGTCGACTTCACGCGGGTAGATGACAACCCGGCCGGCCCGGCGCTCGAGTTACGACCCGTGCGCATCGGACTGTGGGACCGCTACGGCGGATCCATGCCCTCCGGCTGGACGCGGTTCATCCTGGAGCGGTTCGAGTTCCCGTTCGAGGTGGTGTATCCGCCGGATCTGGACGCGGGTGATCTGCACCGCCGGTTCGACGTGCTGCTCTTTCCGGACGGGGGCATCTCGCAGGGTCAGTCGTTCCGGATGGACGACGACGACCGCGCCCGCATTCCCATGGATCTGCAAGCCCGGCTGGGAACCGTGACGGCCGAAACCACCGTGCCCCAGATCGAAGACTTTCTCCGGCGCGGCGGCACCGTCGTGACGATCGGCACATCGACCTCACTGGGATCCATGCTGGGTCTGCCGCTCTCGAACCACTTGGTGGATTCGTCGACCGGGGAGCCCCTCGCCGGGGAGCAATACTACGTGCCCGGCTCGGTGTTGGAGCTCAAGCTCGAGCACGTGTCGCCGATCACGCACGGGCTCGGAGACCGGCTGCGGGTGTTGTTCAGCCGGAGCCCGGTATTCGACATCGAAGGTGACCCGACCGACGTGCGGCGTATCGGCTGGTTCGACACCGCGGACCCGCTCAGGTCGGGTTGGGCATGGGGGCAGGAGCGGCTCGAGAACGGCACCACGTTGATCGAGGCCGACGTGGGTGACGGCAAGCTCTACCTGTTCGGGCCCAAGGTCACGTTCCGCGCCCAGGCACACGGCTCGTATCCGTTGGTCTTCAACAGCATCTACTACGGGAAGGCGCGCGAACGCACGCTGCGGTAGCGGCCCACCGTACCTCGCGATTCCCCTCCGGCCCGCCTCAGGCGGCCGGAGGGGTTTTTCGCACCAGCGCGCTACGACAGCGTCCGGGCCAGGTACTCCTTGAGACGCCGCCAGGCGTCGGCGGCGGGTGCCGTTCGCGTTTCGGGATCCTGGTCCACGCGGAGCCAGAATCCGTGTCCGACCTCGTCGTATACGTGGAGGTCGTTCTCGATGCCGATCGCGTCCAGCGCCTGCTCGAACGCCGCCACCTCGGACGGGGGAATCCCCGAGTCCTCGGCTGCGAACGTGCCGTATACCTCGTGGTCGAGGGCCGCCAGCTCGGCCGGGTCCGTGATCAGGCTGCCGTAGAAGATCGCGGTCGCATCGTGATGCTCGCCGCCCAGGCCATAGGACAGGGCCACACCGCCGCCGAAGCACCAGCCCATCGCTCCGATCTTGCCGGTGACGTCCGACCGCCCGCGCAAATACGCGGCGGCCGCGTCCAGGTTGGCGATCACACGATCCATGTCGGCGCGAGCCTCCCGCGTAAGCGCGCGGTTCTCCTCCGGGTTGGCTCCGGTACGTCCCTGATAGAGGTCCGCGGCCAACGCGACGTACCCCTCGTCCGCCAGCGCATCCGCAACCTGGCGTACACGGTCTACGAGTCCGTTCCATTCGTGGATGAGGATCACGGCCGGGAAGGGGCCTTCACCGTCGGGCACGGCCAGGTAGCCCCGCGTCTCGGGCTCACCCTCCACGTAGGCCAAGGCCTCTCCGCGCGGAGGAGGCGACGTGCCCACGATGGCGGAGGGCACCGGGTCGACGTCCGTGGCGGTCAGCGCTACCGGACGGTCCCCCTGATCCGCTGCAGGCTGCTCCGACCGGTCCGCGCCTCCGCATGCCGCGAGAAGCAGCGCGCACAGCGCGGGTGAAAGGCTCCCGGTCAACATCCATCGTACGTGCCTCATAGGTTCCTCCGTGCGGCTCGGCGGACTGTTTCAGTCCACCTTTCAAACGGGACACTAGGTGGGCTGGTCCGTGGGTCGAACCAGGATCTCGTTCACGTTCATGCGAGCGGGCGCGGTCACCGCGAACAGGACGGCGTCCGCGACATCTTCCGGCTCCAACATGCGTCGCTCGCTCCACGCGGCGCGAAAAGCCTCCAGCCGCTCCGGATCGGGAGCATGGTCCTGAAGCTCGGTGTCGACCACTCCCGGCTGGACGTCGGTGACCCGGATGCCCCGGGCCGCCGAGAGCTCGAGCTGAATTCCGGCGGTCAGCGCGCGCACGGCGAACTTGGTTGCCGAATAGACGGCTCCGCCCGGGAACGGCCGGCGGCCGGCGACCGATCCCACGTTGACGATGTGCCCCCGGCCCTCCGCCAGCATGTCCGGCAACACCGCCGCCAGCGTGTAGAGGAGTCCTTTCAGGTTCACGTCGATCATCCGGTCCCAATCGTCCACGCGCAGTTCGGCGATCGGTGAAACCGGCATTACTCCGGCGTTGTTCACCAGAACGTCGGCGGGTCCCCACCGTTCCCGGTGCGCGGCTGCGGCGGCGACAACGGCGTCCCGATCCCGAACATCCGCGGCCACCACCAGCACGTCTCCGCCCCGGGCGGCGATCTCGCGAGCCAGGTCGCGCAGGCGATCTTCCCGGCGGGCGAGTACCGTCACGGCCGCACCCGCTGCGGACAGCGCCAGCGCCGTTGCGTGTCCGATTCCGCTCGAGGCGCCGGTGACGAGGGCGGACCGGCCCGTCAGCGGTGAGGGCATGCCGCTAGCTGGCACGTGCCAAGCCGGCCTGGGCGACCACGATCAGCAGTGCGCGTTGGATACCGCGTGGGCCGTCCCGATTCACGAACGCCTCTTCGGGCGAGTGGGCGCCGATGCCCACGCCGCCGCCTCCAATCGTGATGGCGGGGATTCCCTTGGAGATGGGCACGTTGGAGTCGGTCGAGCTTCGCCCGAGTTGGGGCTCCAGTCCCAGCGCCTGTGTGGCCGCGAACGCACGCATCACCAGCGGGTCCGAAACGGCGATCTCTCCGGACGGACGGTCTCCGATCAAGTCCACGTCTACGGTCAGCGGCTCGCCCCGCCGCCGCAATGCGTTCTCTTCCCGTAGGGCCCGCTGGACGGCCTCGTGCAGCATGGCGTCCACGGCTTCCAGCGTCTCCACTCCTTCAGAGCGCATGTCCACCTCCATCCAGGCCTCGAAGGGAACCGAGTTCACGGATGTGCCGCCGCCCATGCGGCCCACGTTGTAGCTGGTGCGGCGAGGCGCATCGCGCGTGTAGACGTCCGCCCCATCCTGGAAGTAGCGAATGGCGCGGCCCAGCGCGTGGGCCGGATTGGCCAGGCCGAACGCACCCCAGGAGTGTCCCCCCGGTCCGACGAACGTGACCCGGTAGCGATGGGATCCGAGCCCCTGGTGGGTGATACCTCGATCCCGGGTGCCGTCGATGGAAATGAACGCATCGATCGACGGGCCTCCGTCCCGGAACAGGTGCTTGACGCCCCGGAGATCGCCGAGGCCCTCTTCGCCCACCGTGCCCACGAACAGGATGTCCGCGTTGGTGCGCACGTTGGCCGTGTTGAGTGCCCGTAGGATGGCCAGCAGAGCGGCGAGCCCGCGGGTGTCGTCTCCGATTCCGGGAGCCACCAGTGTGTCGCCGCGCATGCGGACCGTCACGTCCGTGCCCTCGGGGAATACGGTGTCCAGGTGCCCGGTCAGGGCGAGCGTTCCTCCCGATCCACTGCCCCTCCTGAGACCCAGCACGTTCCCCTCGGCGTCAACCCAGGCGGTGTCCACTCCGTGTTCACGCAGCATCTCCAGAAAACGCTGCCCGCGTCGTTCCTCCATGAACGGCGGCGCGGGGATCTCGGTCAGCTCGACCAGCGTCGACATGGTCTGTTCGTCGGTTTCGGCGATGTAGTCGAGCGCGGCCTCGACGGCCGGATCGTCCATGAGGGCGCGGATCTCGTTGGCGAACGGGGCGAGCTGGTCGGCGGTCACCGAAGCGGTCGGCTCTTGTGCCCGGGCCGCATCGGCACAGAGTCCGGCCGAGGCTCCGAGGGAGCACAGGAGCAGTGCAGAGCTTCGAAATGTCATGCGATGTATTCCTCACAAATGACCCGATGGTCGGGAGCGAACGGGTGCCGCCACCGTAGCCCCGCACGCGGCTCGGAGCAAACGGGGTTACGAGGGAACGCCGGGTTGATTTCGGACTTCATTTCTTTGATTCTTGGCGGAGCTTCCGGAGCCCGGCCGGCCGTGTCGGCGCGGGGATCCGGTGTCTCCGAGCGGTGCGCCGACACGGTCGGGCCGCGCCGGTCGTGGGGGGAGTGGGCTCCAACGGTGCCCGTTCCCTTTTTCATGGACCGTCGTGACCCCGCGGCACCGCGTTCGACCGGCGCGGGCCGCGGCGGCAAAAGATCTTGCCGGCACGGTACTTGTGATCCGTCTGCGAGCGCACTCGGATTCACGGGATGCCGTCCATGCGGGGCGTGAATCCCCGTCCTATCGGAGGTGTGGTGGCCCGTTCGCTGACGTCGGAACTTCCCATCCCGCGGCCTGTAGCCGCCGTGTTCCGAGGCATCGGGTCCGTTTCCGAGAACATGGCGGAGCACGCGGGCCAGATGGGGATCCTGCTCTGGCAGGTCGGACGTGCGGTGGTGAGCATGAAGGTGCCGCTGCGCTCGGTCATCCGGCAGATCTACGTGATGGGCGTCCAGAGCATCCCGATCGTGCTCGTGACCTCGGTCCTTTCAGGGATCGTGACCAGCCAACAGGGCGGCTATCAGTTCACCGGCTCGATCCCCCTGTACGTGCTGGGCTCCGTGGTGGTGGCCAGCGTCGTGCTGGAGCTGGGCCCGGTGCTCACCGCCATCGTGTTGGTGGGCCGCGTGGGCGCGCGCATCACCGCGGAGATCGGCACCATGAAGGTGTCCGAACAAATCGACGCGTTTCATTCGTTGGGCCGCGACCCCATCGCCATCCTGGCCGCTCCGCGAATCTTGGCCGGCGTCCTGGTCATGCCGGCCTTGGTGGGAATCGCCGACTTCGTGGGGATCGTCTCGGGAATGGTCGCGGCAGAGTTCGCCGTGGACCTGGGCCCGGAGTCGTTCCTGTACGGCGCCCGCTTGTACTGGCACTCCTGGGACCTGTTCTACTCCTTCGCGAAGGCCGTCACGTTCGGGTTCGCGATTCCCGTCATTGCCGTGCACATGGGATTCCGCACCGGCGGCGGCGCGTCCGGCGTGGGGAAGGCCACGACCGCGTCGGTGATGTTCATGACGCTGACGGTGCTCATCCTGGATGCCATGTTCCCGCCCCTCCTGCTGCAATGATCGGCACGTGATCGAATACCGGAACATTCACAAGACCTTCGACGTGCCGGTGCTCGAGGGGGTCAGCCTCACGGTCGAGACCGGAGAGATGTTCGGCATCTTCGGTCCGTCGGGAACCGGGAAGAGCGTGCTCCTCAAGACCACGATCGGCTTGGTGGTGCCCGACAGGGGCGACGTTCGGGTCGAGGGGCAGTCGGTGTATTTCGGCGGAAAGCGGGCGCTTGAGGAGGTCCGTCGCAGCGTGGGCTTCGTGTTCCAACACGCAGCGCTGTTCGACTCGGTGAGCGTCTACGAGAACGTGCGCATGGGCATCCCCGAGCAGGCTCTGGCGCAGATGCCCGCTCGGGAAGTGCAGCGCCGCTGTTGGGAGGCGGTGGACCAGGTGAAGCTCGATCCCAAGGAGGTGCTGGGGAAAGCGCCGGCGGAGCTTTCCGGGGGCATGCGCAAACGCGTCGGGATCGCGCGGGCGATCGTAGGACGTCCGCGGATCCTGCTCTGGGACGAGCCGACGACGGGCCTCGATCCCATCAACACGGCCGCGGTGGAACGCCTCATCGTTCGACTCTCCAAGGAGCTGGACGTGACCTCTGTGATCGTCACTCACGACATCGAGGGCGGCCTCCAGATCAGCGATCGGGTGGCGCTGCTCGAAGGAGGCCAGCTCCGCTTTTACGGCACGCCGGCCGATTTCGGGCGTAGTCCCGATCCGGTCGTGCGCGCGTTCGTGGATCGGTCGGCCGCCGAGGCCGCGGTGGATACCCTAGACGTGAGCTGAACTGTGCAAGAATACGGAAAGTCCGGGCCGTCCGATCAGGAGATCGGATCGGCGGTGCCGCAGGCGTCGGGCGCTCACGAGGTGCGCGTGGGGATCTTCGTGCTCCTCGCGATCGCGGCGTTCGTGGTCGTGCTGTTCATGATGACCGACCCGGCCGCCCTTCGCGGGCGGTACAAGGTCAGCACGGTGGTGGACAACGCCCTGGGCATCCGCCGCGGGGATCCCGTCCAGATGCGGGGCGTCAACATCGGGCGGGTACACCGATTCGGGCTCCGCGACGACAGTGTGGAGATCGTGCTGGAAGTCGACGGAGAGTGGGAGATCCCGGCCGACTCCCGGACCCGTCTCACCAGCGCCGGCCTGCTGGGAGGCATGACCGTCGAGGTCGTGCCCGGGCAGGCCGCGGAGCCCGTTCCGGACGGCACCTTGATCCCGGGCTCGGGCGGCGCGCCTCCGTTGATGGAGACGGCGGGAGCCCTGGCCGGCGATGCCCAGGCCGTCTTGGGCCGCATCAATCAGGCCCTCTCGGAACATACGGTCGTGGGCATCGAGGAGAGCGTGACCGACCTGCGCAACCTGCTGGGCACGCTGTCCAGCATGGCCGCGACCCAGAGTCGGCAGATCGATGCGCTGACATCCAGTCTCCAGCGCTCGGCAGCCTCGGTGGAGGAGGCCACGCCGGACCTGCAAAACACCCTGGCCCGGGCGGATTCCGCCATGATCGGACTCAACCGGGTCAGCGCGCAGATGAGCGACGCGGCGGGATCCCTGGATATCATCCTGACGCGCATTGAGCGGGGTGAAGGCTCCATGGGCCGTCTGCTGAACGACGACAGCCTCTATGTAGCCGTCACGCGGGCCGCGGAGAGCATCGAGGCGTTGACGTCCGACCTGAGGGAAAATCCGGGACGCTACATCAAGATCTCAGTGTTCTGATCCCGTCGAGGGTTCGGCTCGCTGAACGGAAAAACGGCGGACCCACCCCAACGGGTCCGCCGTTTCTCGTTGTGATTCGCGCTGGGCGCGCGTCCTACCAGCCCGGCACCAGTGCGAAGCCCCAATGCCAGCCCTTTTCGGGCCGCTGGAAGGGGAACGCGTAGTAGGTCTCCAGGATCAGGAATCCCAGGATGTTGGTGCGGGCCGAAAAGCCGGTGCTGAACAGCGGAACCCGCGCCGCAGTGTCTCGATCGAACGTCCACTCGGCGATCGGCGACTCTCCGTCCCAAGCCGCTCCGACGTCGGCGAACGCGACGAGCTCGGTGGGCAGGTAGGGGAAGTTGATGAGCCCGAACTGTTCCGTGCCGAACAGCGGCACCCGCAGCTCCAGGTTGGCCACGGCGATGCGGTGTCCCCAGGTGCGGTCGTACTCGGGACAGGATCCGTTGCCGACGTCCGTGCACTCCAACCCGAATTCGAACGAGCCCGGGTCGTATCCGCGGATGAAGGTCTCGAATCCCAGGGGAATCGGACGCAGCGTCGAATTGTCGATATCCGAGCCGTAGTTCCCGATGTGCAGGCCCCGCACGCCGATCGTGAGATTGCGCATGGGGTTGAAGTAGCGACGCCAGTCCGCGGTGACCGACATGAAGTCGAGCGTTCCCTGGGTGGCGCCGATCTCGAACCGGGAGCGGCCACCTCGCACCGGAGAGGTGAACCCGAAGAACGAGTAGTCGGTCACCAGGGCCGCGGAGGCCTGGAACAGGTTGAGCGGATCGGGTGCCAGATCGTTGCGTTCGGTCCGTTCGAACCCGATCACGTTGTTGAAGGCGTCCAGAATCTGCACTTCCTCTTCGAAATCGTACGACCAACGCGTGAATCCCAGGCTTCCTTCGATGCGGCGCGTCGTCGAGAACGGATAGGCCACGAGACCGTTGATCGCGTCGATGAAGATCCGCTGACGCTGGATCACGAACTCGGTGAGGCCGTCACTGCGCCTGCGGTAGCCTCCACCCAGCAACTGATAGGGAATGCGTCCGCCGCCGACACCCCAATTCCAACGATTCCCGAGGTCCTGGTAGAAGATCTGGCCGCCGATGTCCTTGAACGTTCCCTGGGCCGACAGCGCGACCCCCATGCGCCGGTTGCCGAGCATGTCGCTGAAGTACGCCGACGCACCGCCGCCGATGTAGTTTCCGAACCGGTCCGAAGCCACGCCCAGGGACGGCGGTCCGATGTAGTCGAGCTGCAGGTCGGACACGTAGTCCACCGCGTCATCCGCCGAGTAGACGCCCTCGGCCACCAGCCCGGTCTCGGCGTCCTCCAGGTACGCGGCGACGCGGCTGGCGCGGGTCGGGTTCGTGGGGGGCAGCAGCCGGCCGGGAGCCGGACTCGTGTCACTACGGGCCACCACTTCTTCGGCCTGTTGCAAGTCCAGCGCGTAGATGTGGAACTCTCGCTTGTCGAAGAGCGAGAACACCACCGTTCCTGCGTTCGCTGCCACCGAGAGGGCCGGTGACATCCACGTGATGCCGCTTACGCCGGTGGCGAGGTTGGTCACCCTGCGCACCTCGTCCGACGCGAACGTATACCGGTAGATATCGCTGAACCCGTCGCGGTCGGAGATGAAGTAGAGGCTGCGGCCGTCCGGAGCGTACTGGGGGTTGATGTGCTTGACCTCTCCGAAGAGATCGAGCGCGCGGACGTCTCCGGTTTCCAATTCGTACAGCGCGATCTGCGGCCTCCCGTACGTGAGCTGCTGGAAGTCCGTTTTCGGGCTCCGGTCGCTTACGAAGGCGATGACGCTGCCATCCGGCGAGAAGGTCGGCTGGGTGTCTGCGTAGCGGTCGTTGGTGAGCTGACGCACCCCGTCGGTTTCCAGATCCAACAGATAGAGGTCGGTCACGCCACCCCGCTGTCCGGAGAACACGATCGACCGGCCGTCCGGCGACCACGCCGGGTTCGATATGGCCCCGACCCCGTCCACCGCGACCTGCCGTTCGACGTCGCCGCTTTCGGTGCGGACGATGGTCAGCTCGTTGTCTCCGTCAGCAAAAACAACGAAGACGAACCGGGACCCGTCGGGCGACCAGGATCCGGAGGAGTCGATGAACCGGATCGCGTCCGCGTGGGGATCGGCGGCCGCCGACGACAGCTTACGGACCACGTCGCCCGTTTGCGCGTCCGCGAGAAACAGGTCGACCGAGAAGAGGTCCTTCTCCGAGAGGAACGCCACGTAGCGGCCGTCCGGGCTCACCGAGGGCGCCACGTTTTGCCGTCCCGCGCCGGTGTTGGAGGAAAGGATCTCCGTTCCGGACTGCTCTGGCGGTGTTCTTCCCTCGAGAAGCGGGGTGTAGGCCTCCGAGATCGCCTCATGCCATTGCATCGACAGCGTGTCATGGGGCACGCCGAGCACCTGCTCGATGGCAGGGGCGATCCCGGCCCTGAGCGCGTAGCGGTACAGATCGACGATCATGTCGTCGCCGTACGTGCCTCCGACGTACGCCCAAAACGCCTGTCCGAACCGGTACGGGAAGTAGCGGGGGTCGGTCGTGAGCGTCTCGATGTCCGGCATGTCGTCCCGGCGGAGGGCGTCCCGGAGCCACATGGCCGTAAGCGGGTCCTCACGTCCGACCGACAGGTACTCGGCCATTCCCTCGATCATCCACAACGGCAGCCGCACGAGAGATTGGAGGCCGCCGCCCTGTCGGGTCTGGGCGATGTTGTACTGAAACGCGTGCACCAGCTCGTGCCCGAGCACGTGGTCGGTGTCCCAATAGGAGCCCGCCAGGGGCATGATCACCCGGTTCTTCAGGGACTCCGTGACGCCGCCGACCCCCTCGCTGAGCGTCCCGGTGAGCGTGTTGGTCTGCTGAAAGTCCGGGTGATCGGCGTACAGGATGACGGGCTTCTTGCGGGCGAACTCGTGCTGGAAGGTCCGCGCGAGACGCTCATACCACCGCTCTCCCATACGCGCGGCATCTTCCACCGCCGCTGCTTCTTCCGGATAGAAGTGGAGGTTGAAATGGGTGGTAGGGACGATCCTGAAGTCGAAGTCGTCGTACTGGACCTTGTTGCGTCCGAAGTACTGGGCCTCCGCGGTCTGGGGCACCGATCCCAAACCCAGCGCGACCAGGAGACCGGTCCAAACCGCACGACTCCACCGCCGACCACCACGAGTGCGGGACTCCATCAATCTATCCTCTCTCACGCGAGCGAAACGGGTCGCCGCGTGGCTGCGGCGATGCCGGGAAAGGCCCGTGCTGACGACATACACACCCCGGATCGCGTTTGGTCCTGGAGTGTCGTCTCTACGAACTCTTTTCACTACAATACGGTTTCGGAGGGAGGTTTCGGACGGGTTGCGCGCGGTGACGCGAACCGGGTCCGGATCTCCCGACCGTCGATTTCCCCATACGTTGATCGGCCGAAGAGCTTCCAGCGCACGGGCCGGGGCGCTCGGACGCCGAACGAGAGGGTCAGGAAAACACATGCCAAACCAACACGCTACGGCGATACGCCGAGGCGCAAGCCCTGCGGGACAGGCGCCACGGGTTCGGTGGCGTCGGTTGGCGCCGGCGTTGATCGTCGCCGTCGTCGTGACGGGTTGCGCGCCCGAATCGGACGCTGGGCCGGGAAGCGTCAGCGAGCTGACTTCCCCCGCCGGTCCCGGCAGCGAGACCCCGCACCTCGCGCTCGATGGGGAGGGCGTGTTGCTCAGTTGGCTGGAGCCCGAAGGGACGGCGGAGGAGGGCGAGAGGTCCACCTACGCGCTTCGCGTGGCTCGCCTGCAGAACGAACAGTGGAGTGCCCCCACGACCGTTGCCGCAGGTGACGACTTCATGGTCAACTGGGCGGACTTCCCGTCCGCGTTGGCCACGCCCGACGGATCCACCATCGCGCACTGGTTGAGGCGGGGCGGAAGGGCCCGCTACGATTACGACGTGCGGGTGGCCGGGGACGGAACCGACCAGCAGGCATGGAGCCCACACGAGGACGGCACGCCCACCGAACACGGGTTTGTGTCCATGGTGGCCACCGACGCGGACGAGGTGGGCATGACCTGGCTGGACGGCCGCAAGTACCAATCGGCCGAGACCAGCGGCGCCGATCCGGAGATGACCCTACGGTACCGGGAGGGCTCGGCTCACGGCCCAACCACGCCGGAGGTTTTGTTGGACGGCCGGACCTGTGACTGTTGCCAGACCGACGCGGCCGTGACCGACCGAGGTCTCGCGATCGTGTATCGCGACCGGAGTCCCGAGGAGATCCGCGATATCTCGATCGTGCGGCAGCAGCCGGACGGGACGTGGAGCGAGCCGGTTACGGTGCACCGCGACGGATGGGAGATCGCCGCGTGTCCCGTCAACGGCCCCGCCATCGCGGCGGACGGGTCCCACGTGGCCGTCGCTTGGTTCACCGCGGCCAACGACGAGCCCACGGTTCGGGTCGCGTTCTCGTCCGACGCCGGCAGCACGTTCGGGCCACCCACGACGGTAGACGGAGGGGACCCGATCGGCCGCGTGGACGTGGCGCTCACGGCGTCGGGCGCCGCGCTGGTGAGCTGGGTGGAGGAGGTGGCCGATGGTGAGGCCGAGATCCGCGTCCGAACTGTCCATCCCGACGGCGACGCGGGCCGGCCGGTGACCGTCGTAGCCACTTCCAGCGCCCGGGCTTCGGGTTTTCCGCAGATGGTGGTCACGCCGGCGGGCCGGTTCATTCTGGCCTGGACCGATACGTCCGAGGGCCGCGTGCGGGTGCAGGTCGGAGCGGTGGAAGAATGAGAACGAGGCGAGCCATAGGACGAGGGGCGACGTTGGTGGCGCTCTTGGCGCTGGCGGGTTGCGGCGTCGAGCGACCTCAGGTCCCGACCGTGGGCCAGCCGTTGGCCGACTTCACCCTCGAGTCGGTGAACGGGGACGTGGTATCCCTGGCGGATTTTTCGGGCGACGTGGTGTTGGTCAACCTGTGGGCTACGTGGTGTCCGCCCTGCCGATCGGAGACGCCGTACCTGCAGGAGTTGCACGATCGTCACGCGGCTGAAGGGTTTCGCGTGGTCGGCATCAGCGTCGACCAAGCGGCCGCACGCGAGGCCGTAGACGGGTTCCTGGGCGACTACGGCGTCACCTACACGCAGCTCCTGGATCCGGACATGGCGACCATGGACCGCTACGGAGTCATCGGACTGCCCGCATCGTACCTGGTCGACCGGTCCGGAATCGTCCGGTTCGTTCGCCTGGGGCCGTTGGTGGAGGGAGATCGGGAGTTCGAGACCGTGATTGCGGAGGCGATTGCGGCACAGTGACGGCGAGCCTCGCCACGATCGAAACGCCCGCCGGCGTCCTGGAGTGGGACCGCGTTCGGGAGAACGCCCGCCGCGTCGTCGATTACTGTGCCGGCAACCGGCTCCGCTGGCGTCCCCATATCAAAACGCACAAGTCCCTCGAGGTGGCTAGGCTGCAGCTCGCAGCGGGTGCTTCCGGGCTGACGGTGGCCACGCCACACGAGGCGGAGGTCATGGCCACGGTGTGCGACGACCTCCTCCTGGCCTATCCGCCCGTCGGCGCGACCAAGGTGGGCCGTGTGCTGTCTCTGCCGAGGTCGATCGCGCTGACCGTGGCGCTCGACTCGGAGGAAGCGCTCCGGCCCCTGGCAGCCGAGGCGGCCCGGCGCGATCGAGAGGTCGGGGTGCTGATCGAGGCGGACGTGGGCATGCGGCGCGTGGGGCTCGGCTCGGGCGAAGCGGTCGCGGCGTTGGCACGGACGGCCCGGGACCTTCCAGGCGTGGCGTACCGGGGCCTCATGTTCTATCCCGGTCACATTCGGGTCGACGTGTCACGGCAGGACGAAGGAATGGCCGCGCTGTCCGTTCGTGTGGGGGCGCTGCTGGACGCGTTGCGGGCAGCGGACCTCGCTCCGGAGGTCGTGTCGGGCGGATCCACTCCGACACTCTGGAGGAGCCACGAGGTGGGTGGCCTGACGGAAGTGCGTTCCGGGACGTGCATCTACAACGATCGGGATATCCATGCGCTGGGCGCATGCGACGAGAGCGGGCTCGCGTACACGGTGCTGGCCACGGTCGTGAGCACCGCGGTGCCGGACCAGGCCGTCATCGACGCCGGCTCCAAGGCGCTGGCCAAGGAGCCGTATCGGGGAGAAGGGAAGGGGTTCGGCGTGCTGCTGACACGGCCTTCCGTGCGCGTCAAGGCCTTGTCCGAGGAGCACGGGATCTTGGATCTGGCCGAGAGCGACTGGCGCCCCCGGGTAGGCGACCGGGTGCGGGTCGTGCCCAACCACGTTTGCGTGTCGGTCAACCTGCAGGACCGCCTCTGGGCCATGACCGACGGCCAGTTCCGCCGGGTAGAGCTGGAAGGACGGGGGAGGTAATCCATCTATCAACAGCACAATAGTTTATCCGACGTCAGTTCACGTGATTTATTTCAAGTAGTTCTTTAAGCAATCTCGTATAAACCACTACCATTCAAGCGAAAGGCAGCATCCATGGGCGACCTGCAAGCCATTCACACCGACGACGCTCCGCTGGCGATCGGGCCCTACTCCCAAGCCGTCGCCGTGGACGGTTGGTTGTTCTGCTCCGGTCAGGTGGCATTGGACCCGGCCACCAACGAGCTGATCGACGGCGACGTTGCCGCCCAGACCCACCGCGTGATGCGTAACCTGGCCGCAGTGCTGTCTGCGGCCGGAGGCTCGCTCGGTGACGTCGTGAAGACCACTGTGTTTTTGGCGGACATGAACGACTTTGCGGCCATGAATGCGGTGTATGCGGAGCACTTTGGCGAGCACCGTCCGGCGCGGGCCACGGTGGCGGTGCGCACGCTCCCGAAGGAGGTCGACGTCGAGATTGAAGTGATCGCGCGAATCGGATAGTCCAACCCGTCCGATACGGACGCCGCCCGGCGCTCCGGGAAGGGCTGGGAATTGCTTGACATTCCGGCCTTGCGCGCCTTACTCTGCGCCGGTTCGACCGTACCCCGTTGGAGCCCAAGTCACACCCCGGTTCCTTCGACCGTTGTCTGTTACGGTGAGGTCGGTCGGACCTTTACCACTCATCTCTCTTCATGGGGGTAACCCAAATGATCCGTCCAACGTCCGTTTTGGGGCGGTCGTGGATCGTGGTTGCCGCGGGAGCATTCGCCTTGTTCCTCGGTAATCCGAACCCGACAGCCGCCCAGGACACCGGAGTGATCGTCGGTGCGGTTACTGAGTCCGGCTCCGGACGTCCCCTCGAGTCTGCGCAGGTGTTTATTCAGGGCACCGGGTTAGGTGCCCTGACCAACGCCTCCGGACGGTACCTCCTCGCGGGGGTGCCGGTCGGGACGCACACCTTGGCGGTGCAGCTCGTCGGGTACAAGCAAGCCACTCAGACCGTCACCGTCAGCTCCGGCGAGTCGGTGGTCGTGGACCTCGCGGTCGAGCAGACAGCCATCGAGCTGTCCGAGATCGTGGTCACCGGCGCCGGCGTGGCGACCGAGAAGCGCAAGCTCGGGAACACGATCGCGTCGATCGACGTGTCGAGCCTGGATGATGCGCCCATCTCGAGCTTTTCGGAGCTTATCCAGGGCCGTGAGCCCGGATTCGTCGGTCTTCCCTCTTCGGGGACCACGGGAGAAGGCTCGCGCATTCGCATTCGCGGGTCGGCTTCGCTGTCTCAGTCCAACGAGCCCATCATCTACGTGGACGGGATTCGCGTAGACCGGGCCGGCGGATTCGCGAACGTCGGAGCGGGCGGCCAGGGATCGCCCAGCCGCCTCGACGACATTCCGCCGGACGCCATCGAGCGCGTCGAGATCCTCAAGGGCGCCGCCGCGGCGACGCTGTACGGGACCGAAGCCTCGAACGGCGTGATCCAGATCTTCACCAAGCGCGGAAGCCAGGGTGCGCCGCGGTGGACGTTCCAGGTCGAGCAGACCGCGATCAAGACGCCCACTGATCGGATGATCCCGCTTGCGGACTATCCGCGGGACGCCACCCAGGCAGCCGACATGAGCTCCATGTTCGGCCAGTCGGTACAGCCGTTCGAGGTGCTCGAGGTCGACATTCTGCCGGACCTCTTCGAGACCGGCTGGAACCAGACCTACTCCGGATCCGTCTCCGGTGGCGCCGACCTGATCACGTACTTCGTGTCGGCCAGGTTCTCGCACGAGAATGGCCCGTTCGGGCCCGACGCTGCGTATTCGGCGCTGGAAGAAGCCGGATTCGACGGCGCCGAGGACAAGAACCGGAAGATCCAGACGACCGCCAACCTGAGCGTGTTCCCGACGGACAACTTGTCCATCAAGTTCAGCACGCTCTACTCGACGGTGGATCACCGGACCCCGGACAACTCGAACAACATCTACGGCGTGTTCTCCTCTGCCTTGATGTCGCAGCTTCGCCTGGCCACGCCCGACAACATCTACGGGCAGCCGGCGTTCGCGACGTTCACGGAGAACTTGAACCAATACGTCGAAGACGAATCGCAGCACTTCGCGGGAAGCCTCAACGCCAACCTGCAGTTGACGGAAGAGGTCACCATTGACGGTACGTTCGGGATCGATTTGGTGAACCAGCGTTCGTTCGACTTCCGTCCGTTCGGGTGGGCCATCAACGGCTTTTCCACCTCGACCACGGACGGACGGCGGGTAATCGGCTCACGGCAACACCGCGAGATCACCGCGGACCTGAAGGGATCTTGGGTCACCAACTTCGGTGAGGACTTCGAGAGCACCTTCCTGGTCGGTGCGCAGGGCTTCCTGAGCCAGAACGAGCTGTCCGGCGGAACCGGGACCAACTTCCCCGGCCCCGGAATCGAGGTCGCTGATGCGGGCTCGGCACAGTCGCTCGAAGAGACCTGGCTGCGGAACACCCAGGTCGGCGGATACTTGCAGGAGCAGTTTGGCCTGTACGACCACACGTTCATCACGGTCGGTGGCCGCTGGGACGCCAACTCGGCGTTCGGTGAGTCCTTCGAGACGGCGTTCTATCCGAAGGCTTCCATCTCGTTCGTCCCGACCGACGCGTTCGGATGGGAAAACGAGACCGTCTCGACGCTGCGCGTGCGTGCGGCCATCGGGAAGTCCGGCCTCCAGCCGGGCGCCTTCGACAAGTTCACGACGTTCTCGCCGATCGTCTCCTCGACGGGCCCCGGCCTGCAGCCTGAGAACCTGGGGAACCAGGAGCTCAAGCCCGAGGTGGCGACCGAGATCGAGTTCGGCGCCGAGGTGGGTCTGTTCAACGACCGCGTCGGCATCGACTTCACGTACTGGGACCGGACCATCAACGACGCCATGGTGTCGCGGCAGTTCCCGGTATCCGGCGGGTTCGTGTCCGAGCAGCTCGACAACATCGGCCAGGTGGACGCGAACGGCATCGAGCTGGGGATCAACGCCTCCGTGCTGACCTCGGAGAGCGTCTCCCTCAACATGTTCGTGAATGCGGCCTACATCGATGAGACCGTGACGGACATGGGTGGCGCGCCGCCGCTCAAGACCGGTGGTTCGTATCCCCGCTACCGGAACTTCATCAAGGAAGGCTATGCGCCGGGTGCGTTCTTCGGCGCCACCATCGCGGATGTCGGCATTCCGTTGGACCTGAACGGCGACTGCTCCGTGCCGACCGAGGCCGATGCGCTTGCATACTTCAGCCAGGCGCGCGGACTCAGCGATTTCGAGGTCATTCCGACCAACTGCGCCAACGGTTCCACCAACGCAGCGGGCACGGGCTATCTCGACACGTATCTGGGCAAGCCGACTCCGGACTGGTCGGGAGCCTGGGGCTTCAACATGAGCTTCCTGAACAACTTCGAGCTCAACTCGCTGTTCGAGTACAAGTTCGGAAACTTCCAGGTGCAGGATCTGTCCGGCATGTTCCGTCAGGCCAACGCGGTCATCGGCCGCAACACGCCTGCGGCAGCCCGGGTGGGCGCTATTCTGGCCAACCCGGCGTCGACGGCGCAGGAGCGCCTCGATGCGGCGATCGAGTGGGCCACGTCACTGCGTGCGCTGGCTCCGATGTCCGGCATGAACGGGATTCACGACGCCGACTTCATGCGGTGGCGTGAGCTGTCCCTGAGCTATCGGGTGCCGAGCACCGCGTTGGAGAGCATTGGGGCGAACTCCCTGACGCTGTCCGCCGGCGTGCGGAACCTCAAGCTCTGGGTGAACGACGAGTACACCGGCATGGATCCCGAGGTGAACATCCTCGGCCGCTGCAACAGTGGACTGAGCTGTAACTTCCTCAACTCCGTCGAGGGGTGGGGAATTCCGCTGGCGCGCCGGTTCACCTTCTCCGCCCGCTTCGGGTTCTAGGGGGTGACCATGTCGAAATTCTCACTCAAGATCGCTAGCGGCCTCGTCGTGGCGGCCTTCGGGCTGTCCGGCTGTGGGCTTCTGGATGTGGAGAACCCGAACAACATCGTGGAAGAGAGCCTCGGCAACGTCGCAGCCGCGTCTGCGATCGTGAACGGGGCCGAGGCCACGGTGGCTCGGGGCCACGGACAGATGCTGCCGGTGTATGCGACCCTGGCCGATGAGCTGTTCTGGATCGGCTCGAGGGACGCATGGCAGCAGCTCGACTTCGGGATCATGACCGACCCGGCCAACGAGTTCACCGACGGGGCCTTCCCGGAGGTGAACGAGGGACGCTGGATGTCCGACCTGGCCGTTACGAGCCTGCAGGGCTTCGTGGCGGAAGACCCGGGGAACACGGCGCTGACGGACGAGCTGGCGCGGGCGAATCTGATCGCCGGTGTCAGCTACATGTTCATCGGCACCATGTTCGAGGACTTCGTGTTCTCGGACAAGAAAGAAGCGGGTACTCCGGTCGGACCGGCCAACATGGCTTCGGTATTGGCCTCTTCGGTCTCGTATCTGAACGACGCGGTGAGCAACTCGGCCGCGGCGAGCGAGACCAACAACCGGGCCCTGGCCGTCCGTTCGCGGGCAGCCTGGGAGGCGGCCGCGTGGAGCAAGCAAAACAGCCCCACACCGGCCACGCCGCTGATCAGTGACGCGCAGGCTGATGCCGATGCTTTGGCGGCCATTGCGGCGCTGGGCGGCGTCACCACCGACTGGCGGTACCAGTTCACGTATGGGCCGGCCGAGGTGGCGTCCAGCATTGCCGGTTGGGTCAACCAGCGGTCGGAGATGCAGTTCGGTGAGCGGTACGTCACGAACGACGCGCCCGACGCCATCAACGACATCACGGGTGTCGCGCTGATGGATCCCATCGACGGTGTCGATGCGCCGTACGTGCAGCAGTACATCATCGACGAGTTTTCCACCCAGACCGACTATTCGTCGTTGACGATCGTGTCGACCCGGCGGCTGCACCTGCAGCTCGCTGAGTCGGCGCTGGCCGGCGGCGATACCGGCGGGTTTGCCACGCACGTCAACCACGTGCGCGCCATGGATGGGCTGACGGACTACTCCGGGCAGATTCCGGAGATGGACATGCTCATGTACATGCGGCAGGCCAACCTGATCCTCGAGGCCTCGCGCCTGGGAGATCTGTATCGCTTCGGTTTGCAGAGCGACAACTGGCAGGCTGGATCACCCGCGATCACGAATCCGGGTCTCTTCCTGCCGATCACGAACATCGAGCTTCTCTCCAACCCGAACGTCGGGTAGAGGTCCGCGGTGACGTGATTGCAGCTCCGGGACTTCCGGTCCGGCCGATTTTCGGCCGGGCCGGGGTCTCCGGGAAAGCTTGGCGGGGGCGGCCCGGAGACCATCTCGGGCCGCCCTTCGTCGTAGCCGGCCGCGCACCTTCCGATCGTTCGCGCGTACGGGGTGTAACGATCCGGCCCACAGGATCGTTTGATGGCTTAGGGAGGAGTCCAGAGTCCATGAGAGATACGTTCGTTCGGCTGTCAGTGACGGCCATCCTGTCCGCAGGGTTGCTCGCGGGGTGCGATTGGTTCGACGATCCTTCCCCCGATGAGGCCCGGGTGAGCGTCACCGGCGACGACGGCGACCAGGTGATGATCTGGGTGTCCAAACAGTTCCTGACCGGAATCACCACCGAAGGCGTCACGCAGGTGGAGCTTTTCGACGCCGACACGCTCATACGGACCATTCCCTGGGACACCACGATCAACATTCGATCGGAGCAGCGTTTCTTCGTGCGGACGGTGGATGCCGATTCCGTGTCCAGCCGGGCGCGCATGCAGGTTTGGATCGACGAAGACCGGGAGTACGACCGGGAAGGTCCGGTGGACGTGAGCCAGCTCCTGTTCCTGTTTACCTTCAATCAGCCGGTTACCAACGCCGTGGAGGTGTTATAGATGGTACGAGCCATGGAGCGTACGCTGACGTCGGCGTTGGTCGTGATTTTCCTTTCGGCGTGCTTTCGCTATGTGCCGGTGGAGAACCCCCCGCCGGGTGCCGAGGTGAGAGCGTCACTGTCGGTAGAGGGTGCGGTCCGCCAGAGCGAGCGCTTGGGCCAGCCCGTGCGGTCGCTGAGCGGGAAGCTGGTCGGGTTCGACAACGGGGACGTGCAGTTGGACATCATCACTGCAGCGAGTCGAGGCACCTTCAATGACATCGTTCTGCGGGACACCTTGGCCATCCCCCGTGACCAGGTGCTCGTGATCGAGCAGCGAGAGATATCGTGGGTTCGGACCGGACTGGTCGCGGTGGGCGTGACGGCCGCGGCGATCGCCGGAATCGCGTCGGTGACGTCGGGCGGACAGGACATCGACGGCGGCGGCATGCCCCCTCCGGTCGCGGACCGGATCATGATCCCGTTGATTACGATTTCGAGGTAGTCCCGAGGGCTGAGCGGTGCCGCCCGTGCTCGTGACCACGGGGGCAGTGCGGATCCGGTGTGGAAGCGCCGGCGGAGCGCTACGAGCCCGACCGGGCCAGCGCGATGAGCTGGCTCGATTCCAACTCTCCCACGAGCGCTTGCTCCACGGAGCCGGTTGCCCAGGTAACCAGCGGCGGCGCGGCTGAGCCGGGCTCGCCGCTCGGCTGGCTCACGGTTGGGGGACGTTCCTTCGCTTCCTCCCGTGGCACCAGGTAGTGGGCCACCCGGGTTCCCCCGATTCTGTATACGATCATGGCGCCGCGACGACCCTCCAAAAGACAGATTTCCGCACTCTCGATTTCAAGTCCGGCAACGCTCAGCGGCCGCAGGGCCATGCCGAGCTCGCGCGCGAGCCACTGTCGCACCGTATTCGGATCGCTGCTCAGGATGCGGTCCTGGCTCACGGCCCTGCGCAGATAGTCGTCCACGAAGGAGGCTCCGGAGACGGGCTCGGGCCGAGGTAAGGCCTGCCAGAGGAGGGCGCCGGAGACGAGCACCAGTGCCGCGGCCGCCGCTGTCCTGGTCCCGGGTCGCGGTGCAGACCTCCCGAACCGGCGGAAACGGGCCCGCTCCTCCCGTGCCGGCACGGGCCGCGGGCGTCGGGGGCGCGGCGCGGACCGTACCTTCCGCGGACCCTCACGCCTGCGCTCCCGCTCCCGCGCGATGGTCGTGTAGATGCGTTCCCTGAGCGCGAGCGGGGCCTTGGTCGTGCGAATACGCTCGTACGCGTCGGTGAGGAGCTGGTCCTGGGCGAGGTAGCTTCGACACGCCGGGCATCCTGCGACGTGCTTCCGGGCCTCCTCGGTTTGGTGCTCCACCAGGCGGGGTCGCCTGATCGGACACAGAATCTCTCGCGCTTCTTCGCAGCTCATGGAAGGCACAGTCAGGCTTCCGTTTGCGTCAAGCTCCCGGTTCCCGGGCCCGATCTGAGCATCTCGCGGACCAACACGTGGCGATAGTCGAGCATTCGTCGGAGCACTTCGGCCCGTACGCCGAGCGCTACGCTCGCGTCGGCGTAGCTCCACCGTTTGAGCAACACCAGCCACAGTCCCGCACGGGCCCAGGCCGGCACGCTACCCGCTGCCCGGAAAAAATCCGTCGAATCGAGTGATGGCACCGGCCCGATATCGGCCAGATCTACCGCGATCGGCGCGGGAGCGAGGGTTCCCCCGAAGAACCGGCGCGCCAGCCGTCCTTCGAGCCAGCGGGCGGAGTCCGAGCCCTCCGGAGTCCATTCCCCGAAGGCGTTCGCCACGGTTTCCACCAAGAGGCGCTCCGCATCGGCACCGTCTCCCGCCGTCAGGAACAACGCTCCCTGGAAGAGATCGTCCAGCTCCCGCCCCACCCTGTCCTCGTACGCTTCCGGCATGTCTCTCTTTCTCCGGTTCCTTAACTGGAAATACGGGAGAAGGACGAAAAGTTCTCGGGTTACCAATGGGGCCGCCGGAACTAGCCTCCCGGCCGGTACGCACGCTCCTCGTGCGCTTCCACGTCGGGCCAGTAGAAATACACCGGTCGGAGGTCGCCCGTGGCGTAGCGTTCGGCCTGATCGCGGAAGTGGGGAGACGCCGGATCGCCGCTTTGGCCCCCGGCGGTGATGGCTCGGGCCCGCAGGCTGTCTCCGAACTCGACCACCGCCACGAAGCTGTTGCCCCGCGTGCCGTAGATCTTCTTGGTGTCGTTGAACGTGCGTTGCCCGTAGGCAGCCAGGGACCCCCACCGCGACGGCGCGAAAGCGACGGGGATGCTGGGCTGTGCGTCGTCGAACGGCTGCACGATGTCGCCGGTGAGACGCTGGAAGCGGTTGATCTCGCCCCACGCCGTCCGCCAGTCGCCGAAGTCGTCGGTGAGCCTGTCGGACGCCTCGGTGAGTGCCGCCAGCATGCCGTCATTCGTCGCCGCGTCGTCCCGTTGACGGAGCGCGTTGCCCCAGAAAATGGCGAGGGCGGTGGGCACGGACTCCACGCTGAATCGGTAGTCCCAGGCCCGCAGCACATCGATCTGCTCCCGTAGCCCGGTCTTGGCGGGATGATCGGGCGGGGCCGCGTCGTACGCTTCCAGGAGGCCGGGGATCATCTCCTCGAAGGCCGGGAGATAGCTGTCGTACGCCGCATCGATCAGGCTCTGGAGGGTGAAATCGGTCTTGCCGTCCAGCACGCGGAGGGCGTGGACGCCGCGAGCGTTCTCCCGGTAGCGGTCCATGTACGGCGGGTAGTCATTGCGCCGCGGACTGTAGGGGCTGTCGGCGCCCGCGGCGGAGTAGGGCCAGTTGTTGGTGTTCTGGATCCATCCGTTGGGCGGGTTCACCACCAGGGGGGAATCGTCCACCGAGTGCAGGCCCTGCCACTCCGTGGCCGGATTGCTGCCGTCGACTGGGCGACTCCAATCGAACTGCGTGTCTCGGACCGGGACGAAGTTGGCGTGGAAGTACGCGATGTTGCCTTCCGCGTCCGCGAAGACCGTGTTGTTCGACGAGTTCGTGTGGAGCTCCATGATTTCCTTGAACTCCGCCAGGTTCTTCGCCTTGGTTCGGCTATATGACTGCGTCAACGCGTCGACCGGCTCTTCCATGAGCCGCACGCTGATCCAGTCGCCGGCTTCGGACCGGACCACCGGTCCGTGGTGTGTGCGATAGACCGTGAACGTCCGCTCCTCCAGGCCGTCGCCGACGCGGTAAGGCACGGTGATGGTCTGTTCCTCCATCTTCCGCTCCTCGTCACCGTACAGGTAATACGTTCCGTCCGGACGCTCGACGACTTCATACGCGTACTCGTCGATGGCGTCCGCGCCGGTGGACGTGTGCATCCAGCCGGCCGTTTCGTTGAAGCCTTGGTAGACGAAGAACTGCCCCCAGGTGACGGCTCCATACGCGTCCAGGCCCTCGTCGCTCTTCATGTGGACCTCCGCCCGGAAATAGAACGACGTGTGGGGATTGATGAGGAGTAAGGCGTTTCCGTTCGCGGTATTGTCCGGAGCGATGGCGAACCCGTTCGATCCTGCCGGCTCCGGAACGAAGTCGGCGGGAGTCCCCTCGTCGGCTGCGCCGACCGTGACCGGCTCTTCTGCGCCGGCGCCGTAGAACACCTCCAGGCCCCGGAGAGAGACGCGCTCGATGTCGCCCCCGATGCTCCCCTCGGAGAACGTGAGGGCCATCCATGGCTCAAAGCGGCTCAGCACCCGCGGCTCCACGTCCGGATGGGTGTACAGGAAGTAGTTCAACCCGTCCGCCCACGCGTCCATGAGCTCTCTTAGCCAGTCCGGGCTTTCCGCATACAGGGCGCGCATGTGGTCAGGGTCGATGAACAACTTCATGCGAAGATCACGATAGATCTCCGACTCCCCCTCCGCCTCGGCGAGCCGCCCCTGAGAATTCAGATAGTTCACCTCGATGCGGTTGAAGTCGTCTTCCGCCTGTGCATAGATCATCCCGAAGACGGCGTCTGCGTCCGTGCGACCTCGGACGTGGGGAATGCCCCAATCGTCGCGGACGATGTCTACGTTGGCTGCGCGGGCCTCCCAGCGGGCAACCTCCGTCTCCGAGCCCGCCGGGGAGTCCTCCGCCTCTGGGGCGCATGCCAGTCCCGACGCCGCGAATGCGGGCAGGAGGAAGACCAGAAGAGCACGGCCGCCGACGTTCATTTTGACTTCTCCGCGTGGATCCCGGTGTCGTGATTGATGGGATGGATGGATGGCCGCGCCGCCGAGTGGCGGGCAAATCCGGCCGAACAGCATGTCACTCCGGCGGCTTGCGGGCAAACCGGGCGGTTCGCCTGGCGACTTCAACTCCGGTTGGGCTTGCCTGTCCGCTCGAAGACTCGGATTATTGCATGCTGTCATCGGCCCAAAATCATCAAGGGTAGTTCATTCATGGCCACCATGCCTACGCTCCGCCGTTCCCTCGCTCTGGTCGTCGCCGGAGCCTTTTCGATCATTCCCGTCCAGCCCGCCGCGGCCCAACAGTATGATCCGGGCCTGTTCGACGCGCTGGAGTGGACCAGCATCGGGCCGCCGCGCGGAGGACGTTCGACCGCGGCCGCCGGCAGCGAGGCGCGTCCGCTCGAGTATTACTTCGGCGCGACGGGCGGTGGGCTTTGGAAGACCACCGACGCCGGCCAAACGTGGAACCCGGTCACCGACGGGAAGATCAACACGGCGTCCATCGGCGCGGTGGCCATATGTGAGGCCGACCCGGACATCGTCTACATCGGTGGCGGCGAGACACAGATCCGCGGCAACATCCAACAGGGTGACGGGCTCTACAAGAGTTCCGACGGCGGAGACACGTGGGAGCACATCGGCCTCACGGAGACGCAGAACGTCGCCCGCATCCGGGTCCATCCGAGCGACTGTGAGACCGTCTGGGTCGCCGCATTCGGAAAGCACTCGGCTTCGAATCCCGAGCGCGGCGTGTTCAAGACCACGGACGGCGGACAGTCCTGGAACAAGGTGCTCTACCGCGACGAGAACAGCGGAGCGGTGGACTTGGTCATGGACCCCAACAATCCCGACCTGCTCTACGCCTCGCTCTGGGAAGCGTGGCGGAAGTCGTGGGGCATGTCGTCCGGGGGGCCGGGCAGTGGGCTGTTCCGCTCGACAGACGGCGGCGAGACCTGGACCGAGATCACGCGCAACTCGGGTCTTCCCCGTGAGGGTCTGGTCGGGAAGATCGGCGTCGCGGTCTCTCCGCCCAACCCGGACCGGGTCTGGGCCATCGTCGAGCACGACGAGGGCGGCGTGTTCCGTTCGGATGACGGCGGGGAAACGTGGACACGCACCAACGACGAGCGGAAGCTCCGCCAGCGGGCGTTCTACTACACCCGCATCTACGCCGACCCCGTGGATGAAAACATCGTGTACGTGTTGAACACGGGTTTCTACAAGTCCACGGACGGGGGCGAAAAGTTCGACACGTCCATCCGCGTGCCCCACGGGGACAACCACGACCTGTGGATTTCGCAGAGTGACAACAAGCGGATGATCAACGCCAACGACGGCGGCGCCAACGTTTCCTGGAACGGCGGGCAGACCTGGACGGAGCAGGATTTCCCCACGGCCCAGTTCTACCGCGTGATCACCACGTTCCACGAGCCCTACCACGTGTGTGGAGCCCAACAGGACAACTCCACGGCGTGCACGCCCAGTCGGGGCTGGAACCACCTCGCCGCGCGGGGAGGCGGCGCCTACTTCTACTCGGTCGGCGGGTGTGAAAGCGGGTACATCGCCCCGGACCCCAGGGACAACGACCGCTTTTACGCCGGGTGCTACGGCGGCAGCCTGTCGAGCTACGATCACGGCTCGGGCCAGACGCACGCCATCAACGTGTGGCCCGAAAATCCCATGGGGCAGTCGTCCGAGGACCTGAAGGAGCGTGTGCAGTGGACGTTCCCGATCGTGTTTTCCAAGCTCCAGCCCGAGGTCCTCTACACCGGCACGCAGAAGGTCTGGAAGAGCACCGATGAGGGGCATAGCTGGGAGCAGATCAGCCCGGATCTGACCCGTGCCGATCCCATGACGATGGGACCGTCCGGTGGTCCGATCACGCGGGACCAAACCGGCGTCGAGACCTACGCAACGGTGTTCGCCATCGCACCCTCCCATCACGACGCCCAGGTCATCTGGGCCGGGTCGGACGACGGCTACGTGCACGTGACCCGGGACGGCGGAGACACGTGGCAGAACGTGACGCCGCCCGATGCGCCCGATTTCGTGCGGATCAACACGATCGAGGCGTCGCCCAGCACGCCGGGGAAGGCATACGTCTCGGGCATCCGCTATCTCGTGGACGACGACCGGAGTCCTTACGTGTGGAAGACGGAGGACTACGGGGCCACGTGGACGTCCATCATCGGCGGATTCCCGGCCGACGACTTCATCCGCGCGGTGCGCGAGGATCCGACCCGTGAGGGCCTCCTCTTCGCGGCCTCGGAGCGCACCGTCTACGTGTCATGGGACGACGGCGGCCACTGGCAGCCGCTCACCAACAATCTGCCCACCGTGCAGGTCTCCGATCTGGTCGTCGAAGAGAACGACCTCGTGATCGGCACCCACGGGCGGTCGTTCTGGATCATGTACGGCATCGGGCCCATTCGGGAGATGACCGACGTGGTAGCCCAGGCGGACGTCCATCTCTTCGATCCGGTGAACCCCGTGCGGGGGATCGACCGGTCGGTGAAGGTCTTCTACAACCTGGCCGAGGACGCCGAGACCGTGACGTTCGAGTTCCTGGACGCCGGCGGAGACGTGATCCAGACGTACGTGGGTGAGGCCGGGGACTCTGCGGCGGCGGAGGACGACAACCCGTTCGCGCGCTTCTTCGGCGGCGGCAGCAGCAAGCCCAAAGTGGAAGCTGGCGCCCATTCGTTCTCCTGGAATATGCGGTATCCCGGCTACACGGATTTCGATGGCCGCATCTTCTGGGCGGCGGGTAACTTCGGGCCCGCGGCGCTGCCGGGAACCTACACCGTCCGCATGACCGTGGACGATCACGAGCCACAAAGCCAGGACTTCCGGATCGAGCTGGATCCGCGCGTGGACGGAACCGTGACCATGGCCCAGCTCGAGGAGCGGTTCAACCTGGCCATGCAGATTCGCGACCGGGTGAGCGATGCCAACCAGGCGGTTGTGGACATTCGCGGGATCAAGACCGAGGTCGACGATCGGCTGGACAAGACCGAGGACCGGCAGATCCACAGCGTGGGCGGCGACGTCAAGACGAAGCTCGGCGACGTCGAGGGCGAGATCTACCAGGTGCGGAACCAGAGCAACCAGGATCCGCTCAACTTCCCGATCAAGCTCAACAACAAGCTCGCTGCGCTCATGGGCGTGGTGGAGAGCGGCGAGGCGGAGCCCACCGAACAGGCGTTCGCGGTGTTCGAGGACCTGTCGGGCCGCCTCGACGCGCAACTGCGCCGCATGCAGGTGATTATCGCGGACGACCTGGCGCGTTTGAACGATTTGCTCCGACAGGCTAATCTGGACCCGATCCCGGTACAGAACCTGGTGAGCGACTTCTAGGAAGGCCCCAGGGCGAGTGCCGGAATGGAGGCGGGTGTCCCCGGGGCGCCCGCCTCTCGTTCGTCTCGACGGACGGGCTCGATTCCCGCGCGCTGCCTTTGCCCCTTCATTTGACCGGCCAGGCGAGCGTTCAGAGATTACGACGTGATGACTGCACTTCCGAGAGTCGGCGCACTCCTACTGCTCCTGGGCCTGGCCGCGTGCGGGAGCAAGCAGTCCAGCCCCTTCGACGGTCCCGGGCCCGGTGAGGGCATCGTGACGTTGGCCGTGGAGAATACGGATTTCTCGGACGCCACGATCTACACCGTGGCCGAGGGGCGCCGCACCCGACTCGGAACCGTGTCGGGGAAGGGAACGGCGCAGTTCAGAATCGGTTGGGTCACGCTCAGGGACCTGGCCGTGGAGATCAACCTCTTTGCCGGTCAGTCGTTCACGACTCCGCGCGTCACGGTCGCGCCGGGAGATCGGCTCAGGCTCCGAATCGAGCGCCCCCTGAACAATTCCTTCGTGCGGCGCTGACCCGGAGGATCGGACCGGCCACTCCCCTTGGGGGCGGGCCCGTCACTCCCCGTAGGGCACCCAGATGTTTTTGACCTGGGTGGCCTCCCGCAGAAACTCGGGGCCGGCCGCTTCGCGGTCGTCGAGCCAGTTTCGTTGGTGGCCGTAGCTCACCCAGGTGCGCTTCATGTTGCCGACGGAGAGCCGTTCCACCTCGCCGCTCCCGGCCCGATCGCCGAAGTACCACACGTGGGGGATGTCGTCGTGGGCGGCCAACACCGGTGCGAGCTCCTCCCTGAGGCCGGTTACGATATTGACAACCCCGGCCGGCACGTCCGACGTCTCGATCACTTGATAGAGGTCGGTGGCCAGGAGCGGCCAGCGCTCGGACGGGACCGCGACCACGGCGTTGCCGACCGACACCGCGGCGGCGACCAGCGACACGAACGCCAGCAGCGGCGCCTCGTCGGGACACACGACCCCGATCACCCCCATGGGCTCGGGCATGGCCAGGGTCACGTTGCGGAACGGTGTACGGTGGACCCGCCCCTCCCACTTGTCCGCCCAGGCCGCGTAGGTGACGAGGCGCCGGACGGCCGTGTCGAACTCCTTCTGGGCGCCACGCTTCCGGCTGCCGGTTAGGCTTCGGATACGTTGGACGTATTCGTCCCGTCGTTGGCCGAGGTTTTCCGCCAAATAGTAGAGCACCTGGGCTCGATTGTGCGCCGTGCGCGCTTCCCAGTCGCGGGCGCCCTTCCACGCCGCCTCCACAGCGTTGCGCACGTCCTTGCGATTGCCCCGGCCCACCTCCCCGACCACCCGCCCGTCGGGAGCGTAGATCGCCAACGAATAGTCCGCGTCGGGTCGTGTCTGTTTTCCGCCGATGAACAGCTTGGCCGTTCGGTCCAGGCCGGGGTTCGTGGCGATGCGGCCCTTTTCGACCGGCGCCGGGGCGCCGTGTGACTCGGGTGCCGACGCCTCGGCTGCCGCCGAATCCGGACGCACCGGGTTGGGCTCCCAGCGAGGCCTCACGTACTCCCAAAGGCCTTCCAAGCCACCTTCGCGTCCGTATCCGCTCTCCCGGTATCCCCCGAATCCTGAGGCGGCGTCGAAGAGGTTCGTGCAGTTCACCCACACGGTCCCGGCCTTGATCTTGGGTGCGACGTCCAGGGCCAGGTTCACGTTTTCGGTCCAGACGCTCGCGGCCAGGCCGTACCGGGTATCGTTGGCCATCCGGACCGATTCCTCGGGCGTGCGGAAGGTCATGAGGGCCACCACCGGCCCGAAGATCTCCACCTGGGCGAGCGTGCCGGCGGGCTGCACGCCGGTGCAGAGCGTCGGGGGGTAGAACCACCCCTCACGGGGCACGCTCCAAGAGGGCTGCCAGACCTCCGCTCCCTCGCTCACACCCTGCTCCACGAGGTCTCGAATCCTCTCGAGCTGCACCGGAGCCACGATGGCGCCCATGTCGATCCCCTTGTCCAGGGGATCTCCCATGCGGAGGGTCTCCATGCGTGCCTTCAGCTTCCGCACCAGGTCCTCTTCCACGCCTTCCTGTACCAGGATGCGGGAGCCGGCGCAGCATACCTGGCCCTGGTTGAACCAGATCGCGTCGACCACCCCTTCGACCACCGAATCCAGGTCGGCGTCGTCGTAGACCAGGAACGGGGACTTTCCGCCGAGCTCCAGGGAAATGCGCTTTCCGCTGCCCGCCGTGCTCGTGCGGATGATGCGGCCCACATCGGTGGATCCGGTGAACGCGATCTTGTCCACGTCCGCATGAGAAACCAACGCGGCGCCGGTGCGTCCGTCTCCCGTGACGACATTGACCACGCCGGGCGGCACGCCGGCCTCCGCGCACATCTCGGCGAAGAGCAGGGCGGTAAGGGGGGTGTACTCGGCCGGCTTGAGCACGAGCGTGTTCCCCATGGCCAGGGCCGGGGCGATCTTCCACGCCAGCATGAGGAGCGGAAAATTCCATGGAATGATCTGCCCCACCACGCCGACCGGCTCGTAGTCGGCCAGCTCCGTGTCGCGCAGCGCGGCCCATCCGGCGTGATGGTAGAAGTGCCGGGCCACCAGCGGGATGTCCAAGTCCCGTGACTCCCGGATCGGCTTTCCGTTGTCGAGGCTCTCGAGGACGGCGAAGAGTCTGGCGTTCTTTTGTATATGCCGGGCAATGGCGTAGAGGTGTCCAGCTCGTGCTTCACATGAAAGCGCTGCCCACGGGTCCTGCGCCTTCCTCGCGGCGTCCACGGCCCGAGCGACGTCATCTTCCGAGGCCTGGGAGACCCGAGCCAGGGCGGCGCCGGTGGCCGGCTCCACCGTTTCGAACAGCGCCTCGGACCGAACCGACGTCCATTCTCCTCCGACAAAGTGGCCGAACGTCCGGTCGTGGCGTTCCAACCACTCGGCGGCCCGGTCCGCGCTTTCGGGCGCGGGCCCGTACTCCATGCTCTCGTAGATCTCGGCCAGCTTCGTCATGGGCTCAGCGTCCTCGCTTCCACTACGCCATCGGGTGGCGGAACGAGGCCGAATACCGCTGCGTCAGGTTGTGCTCCAGTTGTCGCTCGACATCGCCCAGCAGGGAACTGGCCCCGAAGCGGAACAGGTCGGGCTCCAGCCAGCGGCGGCCCAGCTCCTCCTTGACCAGGATGAGCCACAGGAGCGCCTGTTTGGTGCTCCTGATGCCGCCTGCCGCCTTGAGGCCGACGCGGTATCCGGTGCGCTCCCGAAACTGACGGACTGCCCTTGCCATGGTGATTCCCACGGGGAGGGTGGCGTTGACCGATTCCTTGCCCGTAGAGGTCTTTACGAAGTCCGATCCCGCCATCATGGCGACGAGGCTCGCACGTGACACGTTGCGGAGCGTGCCCAGCTCGCCGGTCGCGAGGATGGTCTTGAGGTGGGCGTTCCCGCACGCCTCGCGGAAGGCGCTCACCTCCGCGTAGAGCCGGCTCCAAGCGCCCGTCAGCACGTGCGCCCGCGTCACGACCACGTCGATCTCGGACGCGCCCGCGGCCACGGATGCCCGAATTTCCTCTATGCGCTGCTCCATGGGAGACAGGCCCGCGGGAAAGCCGGTGGATACGGCCGCGACCGGAATGTCGCTGCCGCGGAGGCCGGCCAGCGCGGCCGGGATCATCGCGTGATAGACGCAGAGTGCAGCCACCCGAACGTCGAGCGAGTCGGCGCCGAGTCCTTCGAGGATGTCGGGCCGGACCGGCTGACGGGCCTTGGCTGCGAGCCGGAGCACTCGGCCCGGCGTGTCGTCCCCGGCGAGCGTGGTCAGGTCCATCAAGCGTATGGACTTGAGAAGCCATGCCGCCTGCCACTGCTTCTTCACCGACCGGCGGGTGCCCAGCGTTTGGGCGCGGCGCTCCACCGCGCTCCGGTTCACGCGCACGTCCCGAATCCAATCCAGGTCCAGGGGGATCCCGGGGTTCCGGGCTCCCTCGGGGCTCGGTGCAGGAGCTTCGCCCCCTCCCGTGGGTGTCCGGTATCTGCCTGCGCGGTCCGTCGATGCCTTGGACATTCGGGAAAGGTACCGGCGGCGCCGAAGCCAGGCTATCCTACCGGCCATGCCGGGAACCATCGCATCCGAACTGATCGCGCTACTGGTCTCGTTGGGCCTTGGTCTGCTCGTGGGACTCCAGCGGCAATGGGCCACCGACGAGATCGCGGGCATCCGCACGTTCCCGCTGTTCGCCCTTTTGGGCACGTTGCTGGCCATCACCGGCGGCGGCGAGCCGGTCCTGCTCGCAGCCGGCTTCGTGTGCATCGTCGCCCTGTTGGTGGCCGCGAACTTCATGGCGCCCGACGTGCGCCTACCCGGCATCACCACCGAGATGGCCGCGCTGGTCACCTACGGCGTCGGGATCGCGGTGGGGTTCGGGCAAACGCTTCCGGCGGTGGTCGTGACGGGGGTGATGACCGTCCTCCTCCACTGGAAAGCGGAGCTGCACAGGCTCGTGTCCGGCATCGGCAGGGACGAGCTGACCGCCGCCGTCCGCTGGGTGCTCCTCGGGCTGGTCATCCTCCCGGTCCTGCCAAACCGCACCTACGGCCCCTACGCGGTTCTCAATCCTTACAAGATCTGGCTGATGGTCGTGCTGATCGTCGGGATCAGCTTGGCCGCCTACGTGGCGTATCGGGCCTTCGGCGCCCGGGCGGGCACCCTGCTGGCCGGCGTGCTCGGCGGCCTCATCTCCAGCACGGCGACCTCGGTGAGCTACGCGAACCGGTCCCGGAGCCACGCGGCAGAGGCTCCGTCGGCCGCCATCGTCATCATGATCGCGTCGACCGTGGTCTTCGCCCGGGTCCTGGTCGAGATCGGCGTGGTCAACGCGTCGTTCCTGCCGATTGCCGCCCCGCCATTGGTCGCGGTCATGGCGGCCATGATCCTCGTGGCGGGGGTGGCCTATCTGCGGGCCAACAAGGATCTGGGGCACATGCCGCAGCACGACCCGCCCTCGGACCTCCGGGCCGCGATCTGGTTCGGACTCCTCTACGGCGTGATTCTTTTTGCCGTAGCAGCGGCGCGGGAGCACCTCGGCCAACGCGGGCTCTATGCGGTGGCTGGCCTTTCCGGTCTGACCGACGTGGACGCAATCACGTTGTCGGTGACTAACCTGGTCGGGGAAGGACGCATTGAAGCCGGGCAGGGGTGGCGTCTGATCCTGTTCGGCAGTTTGGCCAACCTCGTGTTCAAGGGCGGGGCCGTGTTCGTGCTGGGCAGCGCAGCGCTCCGGCGTCGCATCGTGCCGCTGTTCGGGACGAGCCTGGTAGCCGGGATCCTCGTGTTACTCTTATGGCCATGAGCCACGGCCGGGGGAGCGGATCGGGACTGGTGTCTCGTCTGGTCTTCAAAACCAGCGTGCCCGCCTCAAAACGGGTAGGTGGGTTCGATTCCCACACGCTCCCGCCACCGTGGGTGGTCGCATGAACCTGCACGTGATCCTGAACCCCGCGTCGGGCAGCGGCGCGGGCGAACGGATTGCCCCGGAATTGGAGCGACGCCTCCAGGCACTGGGTGCCCATGCCACCATCCACCGAACCCGTGCCTCAGGACACGGCGCGGAGTTGGCCCGGGCGGCCGTGGCCGCCGGCGCCGACCGCATTCTCTCGGTCGGGGGAGACGGGTCCATCCATGACGTGGCCAATGGGCTCCTCGGCCTGGACGGTCCCGCTCCGCCGGTCGCCGTCCTTCCGCTCGGTACCGGGAACGACTTCTACCACATGGTGGGCGCCCCGAAGGAGATCGGCGCCGCGCTGGACACGTGCCTCAACGGGACGCCGAAGACGTTCGACGTGGGCCACGCGACGTGGGACGGGGGGGAGCGCTACTTCGTAAATCTGATGGGACTGGGGATCGACGTCGAGATCATCCGGCAGCGTGAAGGTGTGCGCTGGCTCTCGGGCATCGCCCAATACGTGGCTGCGATCCTCAAGGCGGCGGCCCGGCTTCGCTTCGTCCCGGTCTCCGTCACGCTCGACGGAGACGGCGTCATCACCGACGAGGCTGTGCTGGCCGCCATCACCGTCGGTCCGTCCGCCGCGGGAGGCTTCATGCTCAACCCCGGCGCCACACCGGACGACGGGAAGCTCGACCTCTGCTTCGTCCGTCGCGTGAACCATCTCCAGGTGGTGCGGTTAATACCGAGCGTGCTCCGTGGCACCCACGGCCGATCCGGAAAAGTGAGACTCCACCAATTCGAGCGCGCGACCATCGCAGCAACCGCCGAGGAGCCGTTCCACTTCGAGATGGACGGCGAGCTCATGCCCCATCCCACCCGTCGGTTGGACGTCCGCATCGTGCCCGGGGCCCTTTCCGTCGTCTTGCCCTGACCGGGATGTCACCGCGCTGCCGCTCGGGGGTCGCGGCGCTGGCCGGCGTGCTTGTAGCCGCCACCTCCACCTCCGAGACGGTCCGGGCGCAGGTGCCCTCGCCCGACTCGGCCACCGTCCCGGTCGTGGTCCAGGCGCCGGACACGACAGCCGTTTCCTTGGGCACCTCGCCCGGCGGCGCGTTCCTGCGCTCGATCGTCGTGCCGGGCTGGGGACAGGCGGCCAACGGCGCCTATTCGCGCGCCGCGTTCTACGTGGTCACCGAAGCGGCCGCCGGGTTCATGATCTTCAAGACGCACCGGTTCCTGAACAGCGCCAAAGAGACGCTTGCCCTCCGCGAGGCGGAGGCCGAAGCCGGACTCGACATCTTCGTGCTCCACCCGGACACCGTCTTCGCCCTCGTGGACAACGCCCCGGGTGTTCAAGATGCCCGGGATCTCGTCGAGGCGAGGTCTCAGCAGCGTGAGGATTGGTTGGCGTTCGGGATCTTCATGCTGCTGTTGAACGGGGCGGATGCGTTCGTGTCGGCCCACCTGCGCGACTTTCCCGAGCCGTTGGAGGTGGAGACAGCCGTCCTGCCCGGCGCGCCCGGCCGTCCACCGCGAACCGAGATCGGACTCCGTATCCCCTGGCCGTCTTCGCACCGGGCCAACCGCAGGTAGGGACTGCCGCGGTCCATTGGACGGTCAGTCCTTCCACTCCTGGATCTCGGGCTTTACCCCTGGGCGAAGGGCCGTATAGGTCCGGCGGTACACCCAGTCGCCGGTGTTGAGGATGTAGCGCCCGTTTCCGACTTCCAATTGGTCGGGAAGGTGCGTGTGTCCGAACGCGACGATGTCCAGGGCGGCGTCTTCCGCGAGCCGGGCCTCGGCCCATTCCCGAAGCACCGCGTTCCGGATCCGCCCGTCGTGCCGGTGCTCGCTGGCGGCCCTCCGCTCGGTCCGTGACACCATCCGGGCCAACGCAGCCCCCCAGTCGGGGTGGAGCCACCGAAACCCACCGATGGCCAGTGGGCTGCGCAGCACGGATTGAAGCAGCTTGTAGCCCCGGTCGCCCTCACCCAATCCGTCTCCGTGGGCCAACAACACCCGCCAGTCGGCGAGGTCCAACGCGATCGGCTCGTGGTAGAACTCCACTCCGACCTCGTCGGTGAGGTAGGTTCCGCCCCACCAGTCGTGGTTGCCGCCCAGCAGAATGACCCGTACCCCTCCGTCGACCAGGTCGGCCAGGATGCCCAGCGTGCGGGTGTGCCCCCGCGGGATGGCGCTCCTGTACTCGAACCAGAAATCGAAAAGGTCGCCGTTGACGACCACGGCATCGCCATGGGCGCCTGCGTGGAGGAGCCACCGATGGAACGATGCCTCGGTCTCGGGAGGTACGGCGCCCAGGTGGACATCGCTGGTGAGAAAGACGGTGGGACCCGGCATGGCGCACGGAAGGTAAGAACACCCGATGCAGCCAGAAAGACGTTACCTTCCTATCGATTCCGCCACCCGTTCCTCGGAGCCTCACGAGATGCCCGGATCATCCACTGCAAGCGCCCGCGCTCCCGTCGGGCTCTTGGCGGTCTTCCTGGCCGCTTGCGTGGGCGGGGGATCGTCGCCTCCGCCGGGGCCCGGGGTCGACGCGGACCAGGTGGCGCTCCAACAGGAAGAGCGTACCCGTCTGGAGGCGCCGACACGGGTCCTCTTCGGCTGGACCATCAACGAGGCGGGCGCGCGGTTCCGGGGCAGGGGGGTGGCGAGGATCGAGCCGCCCTATCGGGCCCGCCTGGACCTGTTCCTCGAGAATGGCGAACCGATCGTCACCGCCGCGTTGGTCGACGATGACCTTCGGCTCCCGGTCCAGGCTCCCGAGGGCCTCCTTCCGCCGGCACCCCTGCTTTGGGCGTCGCTCGGAGTGTTTCGGCCGGGCGCCACCGCCGAGCTGTTGGGTGGGGAGGCGGTCGGAGACGAGGCCACGCGGCTCCGCTACCGGCTCCCGTCGGGGGTAGAGCTGCACTACGAGCTGGCTCGCGACCGGATCCAAAAGGCCGAGCTGCTGCGATCGGGCGAGGTCGAGGAGAGCATGGGCCTCACCCACACGGCGGAGGTCGAGGGCCTGCCCAGCGAAGCCACGTACCGGAACATCGCGGCCTTCCGGCAGCTCGCGGTCCAGGCGGAGCGGGTGCAGTTCGTCGAACCCTACCCTCCGGAGATCTGGACGGTTGGACGCTGACCGGAGTCCCGTAGGACGCCGCCGCATCCGGGCGTGGCGGCCCATCGGCCTGGTGCTGGTAGCCGTATTTCAAGTCTCATGCTTGTATTCGCTTACGGCCGGCAGCTTCCCGGAGCACATCAACACCGTCGCCATCCTGCCGTTCGACAACGAGACCACGCGCTTCGAGCTCACGCAGGAGATCCACGAGCAGCTCCTCCGTCAGTTGCCGGGAGCCTTGGGCGTCCGAAACGGTGGAGAAGACGTGGCCGACGCGGTCGTGCGCGGGCGGATCACCGGATACGACGTGCAAGCTCCGCTCTTCCGGCCGGGAGAGCAGGGAGATCGGGCCGAGGTGCTCCAACGCGAGGTCGTCGTGCGGGTGCAGGTCGAGATCGTCGACCAGATCGACGGCGTGATTCTCTGGGACGACGGCGGCCTGTTTGCGTCTGGCCAATATCTCGAAGCCTCCGAGACCGAGGAGGAGGGCCGCGCCCAGGCCATCGAGCTTCTGGTGCAGAAGATCATCGACGGAGCGCAGTCCAACTGGTAGCTCGCGGACGACGGGATTTCGCGCCCGTTGACCGCATCTCAAGCGTCCGCCTATAATCGCCACCGCTTCGGGCCAAGGGGCCCGGACACGAACTCCAGGTGGCGGAGGACCTTGACCCGAGCGATCGCGATGTGGGTGGGGCTCATGGTGCTCTGGCTCCTCCTGTCCGGACACTATACGCCCCTGCTGATCGGGTTCGGCGTGGGATCCACCGCATTCGCCACGTGGATCGCGCTCCGCATGCGCACGATCGATCGCGACTCCGTGCCCCTGGAGATGTTTCCCAGACTGCTCACCTACCTGCCTTGGCTGACGCTCGAAGTCATCAAGGCCAACCTCCACGTGGGCAGACATATCCTGAGCCCCAAACCGGACATCAGCCCCATGATGAGCCGGTACCGCGGCCATCAGCAGACCGATGCCGGCCGCTTCACCTACGCCAACTCGATCACGCTGACACCCGGCACGATCACCACGGGCGTGTACGGCTCGGAGATGGAGATCCATGCCCTGACGCGCCAGTCCATGGACGGCACCGAAGAGGGGAGCATGGATCGGCAGGTCGCCGCGATGGAGGGGTCATGACGATGTTCGCGGTTGCGACCGCGGCGCTCCTGGGGAGCATGGCGATGGCGCTGACCCGTGCTCTTCTGGGGCCGACCGTGTTCGATCGCGTGTTGGCCGTCAATACGTTCGGGACCAAGACCGTGCTGTTGATCGCGATCCTGGGATATCTGGGTGGGCGGCCCGAATTTCTCGACCTGGCGCTGGTCTATGCGCTGATCAACTTCATCGGCACCATCGCCGTCCTCAAATACATCGAGACGGGCGACCTGGGGGCCGAGTTCAGCAAAGACGCGAGCGGGGGCTGAGCGGGTGAGCGTGCTCGTGGACGGCCTCTCCTGGGCGTTTATCCTGGCCGGAGTGGGCTTCATGCTCACCGGCACCGCCGGCGTGCTCCGTTTTCCGGACGTGTTCACGCGCCAACACGCGGCCGGCATGACCGATACGGCCGGCGCCGGCTTCATGATTCTGGGGATGATGCTCCAGTCGGGCTTCTCGCTCAATCTGGCCCGGCTGCTCTTCATCCTGCTGTTCCTCGTGTTCACCAGCCCCATCGCGACCCACGCCGTCTGCCGCGCTGCGCTGCACGCCGGCATCAAGCCGGTCACGGGGTCGGCGAGGCGGCGGGAGGAGTAGCGGCACGTGGACCAGATCGTCGATCTCTCGCTCTTGGTGCTGTTGGCCATCACGGCGGTGGCCATCGTGCGGCTGCGGAGTCTTTTCGCCGCCGCCATGCTCGCGGGAATCTACTCTTTCCTATCGGCCGGACTGTTCGTCGTGATGGATGCGGTGGACGTGGCGTTCACCGAATCCGCGGTCGGTGCCGGCATCTCCACCATCCTCATGATCCTCACCATGACGTTCGTGGGCCACGAGGAGAAAAAGCCGGCCCGGCCGTTCTACATCCCGCTCGCGATCGTCATCGTCACGGGGCTGGTGCTGGCGTACGGCACGTTGGACATGCCGCCCTACGGGAATCCCGACAACCCGGTGCACCACCACGTGGCGCCCAGGTACCTGGAAGACTCCGGCGACGAGATCGGCGTGCCCAACGTGGTCACCTCGGTACTGGCCTCCTACCGCGGCTACGACACCATGGGTGAGACCACGGTCGTGTTCACCGCGCTGGTCGGCGTGTTGATCCTGCTCATGGGCCGTCCGGAGCGGAAAGGCCTCATCGAGGAGCCCGGAACCGCGGCGGATCGGGCGGAGGAAGTCGAATGAGGGACCAGGTCATCCTGCGCGTGGGGGCCAAGGTCCTGATTCCCCTCATTCTGGTCTTTGCGCTCTACGTCCAGTTCCACGGCGACTACGGGCCGGGCGGGGGATTCCAGGCCGGGGTGATCTTCGCGGCCGGCCTCATCCTCTACGGCCTCGTGTTCGGCCTGGAGGACATGCAGCGGGTCGTCCCGGCCTCGGTGGTCTGGATCACCGCCCCCTTGGGCGTGCTGCTCTTCGCGGGGGTGGGGGTCGTCACCCTGCTCATGGGCGGACGGTACCTGGACTACGACGTATTGCGCCACGACCACCATCACGCGCAGGAGCTGGGCATCATCCTGGTCGAGCTGGGCGTGCTCATCACCGTCGCGTCGGTCATGGTGGGCATCTTCTACGCCTTTGCGGAACGGCGGAGGCTGAGCGGATGAGGGTGCTCGGGCTGTTTAACTACTACGTCTTCATCTTCCTGATGATGGTGGGCTTCTTCACCATCATCGCCCGGCCCAACCTGGTCAAAAAGCTGCTGGGCCTGAACGTGTTCCAGACCTCCGTGTTCATCTTCTACATCTCGCTCGGGAAGGTCACCGGAGGCACGGCCCCCATCCTGGTCGACCTCGGACACGCGGAGGAGGGAGCGGTCGAGGCGGCTGCGGAGGCGGCCCATGCGGCCGCGCCGGTGCTCTACTCGAACCCGCTGCCGCACGTGCTCATCCTCACCGCCATCGTCGTGGGGATCGCCACCACGGCCGTGGGCCTCTCGTTGGTGGTCCGGATTCGCGAAGCGTACGGGACCATCGAAGAAGACGAGATCATCGCGATCGAGAACACCGCAGTCGTGGAGGGCGACGCGGCGTGACGGCACACTTCCCGGTCCTCCAGGTCATCATCCCGCTCTTGGCGGCCCCGGTGTGCATGGTCGTACGGCACGGCCGCGCCGCCTGGGGCATCGCCGTCGTTGCGGTGTGGGCGGCATTGGGCGTTGCCATCTCGTTGCTCACCACCGTCCTGGACGGGGGGACGATCAGCTACGCCCTGGGCGGATGGGATCCGCCGTGGGGCATCGAGTACCGCATCGACACCGTGAACGTGTACGTGGTGCTGATCGTCTGCATCATCGGCGCGGTCGTGACGCCCTATGCGCTGAGGAGCGTCGAGCGCGAGGTGGAGCCCCGTCGTCAGGCCCTGTTCTACACGGCCTACCTGTTGTGCTTCACCGGGCTGCTCGGGATAGCGGTAACGGGCGACGTCTTCAACGTCTTCGTGTTCCTCGAGATCTCGTCGCTGTCCGCCTACGCGCTGATCTCCCTGGGATCGGACCGGAGGGCGCTCACCGCGGCCTATCGCTACCTGATCATGGGAAGCGTCGGGGCCACGTTCATCGTGATCGGCATCGGGATGATCTACGCGATGACCGGGTCGCTCAACATGGCCGACCTGGCCGAGCGTATCCCCGCCGTGGCGGACACCCGGACCGTGCGGGTGGCGTTCGCCTTCTTCACCGTTGGCATCTCGCTCAAGCTCGCGCTGTTCCCGCTGCACCAGTGGCTGCCCAACGCCTACACGTTCGCGCCTTCGTCGGTCACCGCGTTCGTCGCGGCCACGGCCACCAAGGTCGCCGTGTACATGTTGCTCCGCTTCTTCTTCACGGTGTTCGGAGCGGCGTTCTCGTTCGACGTGATGCAGCTTGATTGGATCCTGCTGCCGCTGGCGCTCGTGGCCATCTTCTCGATGTCCCTGGTGGCGATCTTCCAGGAAAACGCCAAGCGGATGCTGGCCTACTCGAGCGTCGCCCAGATCGGGTACATGATCTTGGGGATCGGACTGGCCTCCGTGACCGGCCTGACCGCGGGCATCCTCCACCTGTTCAACCACGCGCTCATGAAGGCCGCGTTGTTCATGGCGCTGGGCTGCGTCTTCTACCGGCTGGGCACGGTGAGCATCCACGGCATGGCCGGCGCCGCCAAGAAAATGCCGTGGACCATGGCCGCGTTCGTGGCCGCGGGGTTCAGCATCATCGGCGTGCCGCTCACCGTGGGATTCATCAGCAAGTGGTATCTCATCCTCGGCGCGCTGGAGCGCGGATGGTGGCCGGTGGCCGTGCTGGTGCTGATCACGTCGCTCATGGCCGTCGTCTACATCTGGCGGGTGGTCGAGGCGGCGTACTTCCAGCCGCTGCCCGAGGGCGTGAGCGCCGACCGCACCGAGGCGCCGATGCTCATGCTGGTGCCCATGTGGGTGCTGGTGCTGGCCAACTTCTACTTCGGGATCGACGCGTCGCTGACCACCGAGGTGGCGGGTAGAGCCGCCCGCGCGTTGTTGGGAGTCGGACCGTGAGCCCCGACACCGCGCTGCTCGTCACGCTGCTCATCCCGGCCGTGGGCGCGGCCGCGATCGGCCTGCTCGGAGCGTGGCCCAACGCGCGGGAGTCGGCGTTGCTGGTCACGGCCGGCGCGCTCTTCTGGACCGTGCTCGGCGTGTACGGGGTGGTCCGGCAAGGCGCGGAGCCTTCGTTCCTTTTGGGAGAGCCCATTCCCGGCCTCCGGCTGGTGCTCCAGGCGGAGCCCCTGGGCATGGTGTTCGCGCTGGTGGCGTCGTCGCTCTGGATCGTCACGTCGCTCTACGCGATCGGCTACATGCGCGGCCACCACGAAGAGAACCAGACCCGGTTCTACATCTTCTTCGCGTTGGCCATCGCCAGCACCATGGGCGTGGCGTTCGCCGGCAATCTCTTCACGCTGTTCGTGTTCTATGAGGTGCTGACGCTCTCCACGTTCCCGCTCGTGACACACCACGGCACGCCCGAAGCCAAGCGGGCCGGGCGCGTCTACCTGGGCATCCTGCTCGGCACGTCGATCGGGCTCCAGCTCCTGGGGCTCGTGTGGGTCTACGCACTGACGGGCACCGTGGAGTTCCAGGCAGGCGGGATCCTCCAGGGCCACGCCTCGCCCGGCGTGGTGGCTGTGCTCCTCGCGCTCTTCGTGTTCGGGATCGGGAAGGCCGCGGTCATGCCGTTCCACCGCTGGCTGCCCGCGGCCATGGTGGCCCCCACACCCGTCAGCGCGCTGCTCCACGCGGTGGCGGTCGTCAAGGCGGGCGTGTTCGCCGTGCTCAAGGTGGTGGTCTATGTGTTCGGCATCGAGTTCCTCACGGAGCTCGGTGTGAGCGTGTGGCTCATGTGGGTTGCGGCCGCGACCATCCTGTTGGGGTCGCTGGTGGCGTTCACCAAGGACAACCTCAAGGCGCGGCTGGCGTACTCGACCATCAGCCAGCTCTCCTACATTGTGCTGGGCGCGATGCTGGCCAACTCCTGGGGAATCGTTGGAGGCGGCATGCATATCGTCATGCACGCGTTCGGCAAGATCACGCTCTTCTTCTGCGCCGGCGCCATCATGGTGGCCGCTCACAAGAAGAACATCAGCGAGATGCGGGGCCTGGGCCGTACCATGCCCATTACGTTCGCCGCGTTCTTTCTCGGCACGCTCTCCATCATCGGGGTGCCACCCGCCGGGGGAACTTGGAGCAAGTGGATGCTCGGCATGGGCGCCCTCGACGCCGGTCAGATCGGCATCGTGGCCGTGCTCATGGTGAGCTCGCTGCTCTCGATCGGATACCTGCTCATCATTCCGGTGCGGGCGTTCTTCTCCGCGCCCACGGAGGCGCCGCACCATGCCGGGATCCACGAGGCGCCCCTGCCGTCCCTGATCGCGCTGGTGATCACGGCGCTCATGTGCATCGTGCTGTTCTTCAACCCGGGTCCCGTCTACGAGCTGCTGCAAATGCTGGTGAGCCGATGAGCGCCGGTCACGACGCCCCGCACGGGCCCCACGGCTCGCCGGGGAGCCACGGTCCGCCGGAGGGCGAGCGCGCCCACATCTGGGACAAGCCCGAGAACGTGCGCCGCTTCCTGATCGGATTCTGGATCGTCTGCGCGCTCCTGTTCGTGGCCGACTTCTTCGTGCACCGGCACGAAGAGCACGTGTTGGAGGGCTTCCGGACCATCTACGCCATCTACGGATTCGTCGGGATCGCGCTGCTCATTGTCATCGCGAAGCAGCTTAGGAAGGTCGTGATGCGGTCGGAGGACTACTACGATGCCGACTGATCTGCCTCCGTTCCTGATCTTCTTCGTCGGGGCGCTGCTGATCCCCCTGGCGCCGCGGGGCATCCTGCGCACGCTCTTGCTGCTCGCCGTGCCCGTTCTCGGGGCCCTCAACGTATGGGGCATCCAAGAGGGATACCTGCTCCAGGTCGAGCTGCTCGGGTACACGCTCACGCCCATGCGGGCCGATCGCCTGAGCCTGCTCTTCGGCTACCTGTTCCACCTGGGTGCGTTCATCGCCGTCATCTACTCGCTCCACCTCGAGCGAAAGGACGCCGACACCACCCAGCACGTCTCGGCCCTCATCTACGCGGGCGCCGCCCTGGGAGCCGTCTTTGCCGGGGACCTGATCACGCTGTTCGTGTTCTGGGAGATCCTCGCGTTCAGCTCGGTTTTCCTCATCTGGGCGCGGAGGACCGAACGTTCCCTGAAGTCGGGGATGCGGTACCTGATCCTGCACGTGCTGTCCGGGGTCACGCTGTTGGCCGGGGCCATGATCTACGCCTATCGGACGGGCGGCGTCACGTTCGAGCACATCGGGCTGGAAGGCCCGGGCGGGTGGCTGATCTTCCTGGGGTTCGGCCTCAAGGCGGCCTTCCCGTTGATGCACACCTGGCTGGTGGACGCCTACCCGGAGGGCACCGCGACCGGCACGGTGTTCCTGTCGGGCTTTACCACCAAGGTGGCCATCTACGCCCTGGCGCGTGGGTTTCCGGGCACCGAGCTGCTGGTAGTCATCGGCGCCGTCATGGCCTGCTTCCCCATCTTCTTCGCGGTCATCGAGAACGACCTGAGGCGGGTGCTCAGCTACTCGATGATCAACCAGCTCGGCTTCATGGTGCTGGGCGTTGGGGTGGGAACCCACCTCGCCATCAACGGAGCCGTGGGGCACGCGTTCAACGACGTGCTCTTCAAAGGGCTCCTGTTCATGTCGATGGGCGCTGTGCTGCACATGACCGGCACCACGAAGGCGTCCGAGCTGGGCGGGCTCTACAAGACCATGCCGATCACGGCCTGGCTGTGCATCATCGGCGCGGCCGCCATCTCCGCTTTTCCGCTGTTCAACGCGTTCATCTCCAAGTCGATGATCATGTCCGCGTTGCTGGAGGAGCATTACTCGTGGATCTGGCCGGTCATGCTGTTCGCCTCCGCGGGCGTGGTGGAGCACGCAGGCGTCAAGATTCCCTACTTCGCGTTCTTCGCGCACGACTCGGGCAAGCGCGTGTCCGAACCCCCGGTGAACATGCTCATCGCCATGGGGATCGGGGCGGTGGCCTGCGTGGCCATCGGCGTCAGACCTTCGCTGCTGTATGACCTGCTGCCCTACGCGAACGAGTACGAGCCGTACACGCTGACCCACATCCTCACCCAGCTCCAGCTCCTGTTCTTCGCGATCGGGGCGGTGGTAGCGTTCCAGATGTGGAAGATCTATCCGGCCGAGATCCCCGCCATCAACCTGGACGCGGACTGGTTCTACCGGCGCTTGGCGCCGCGGGTCGTGCGCTCCGTCGCCACCACCGTGCAGCGCGTGGACACGGCCGTGCGGGGTGTGGCGCTGGGCGGAATCAACCGCCTGCTCAACGGGGCGTTTCGCCACCATGGTCCCTGGGGCGCGCTGGCGCGCACGTGGCCCACCGGAAGCATGGTGATCTGGGTCGCCGCCCTCCTGGCCGGGTTCCTGGTGTTCTACTTCTTCGGCTCGCTCTCGTGACCGACCGAGGCCTCCGGGGCGTCGTGATCGAGCCGGGCGCAGCTCCCTACGCCGAGGGTTCCTGCCTCATCGCGATGGGCAACACCCGGGTGCTCTGCACGGCCTCGGTCGAGGATTCCGTTCCGCGCTGGAGAGAAGGGAGCAGGGCGGGGTGGGTCACCGGTGAATACGGGATGCTGCCGCGCTCGACCCACACCCGTACCATGCGCGAACGGCGGGGCGCTCGCGGGCGCACGCAAGAGATCCAGCGCCTGATCGGCCGGTCCCTCCGCTCGGTCACCGACCTGCGCGCTCTGGGGTCTCGCACCGTCACGATCGACTGCGACGTGCTCCAGGCGGATGGCGGCACCCGTACGGCCTCGGTGACCGGCGGAGCGGTCGCCCTGGCCCTCGCCTGTCGGAAGCTCCTGTCCGAGGGTAGGGTGGAACGCATGCCCCTGCGCGAGCTGGTGGCGGCCGTGAGCGTGGGGATCGTGAACGGCCAGCCCGAGCTGGACCTGGACTACGCCCTGGACTCGGGCGCGGATGTGGACATGAATGTTGTGGCCACCGAGAGCGGCGCCTTGGTCGAAGTCCAGGGCACGGCCGAGCGTGCGCCCTTCAGTCGCGATCAGATGAGCCACATGCTGGACCTGGCACTGGACGGGATCTCGCAGCTCGTCGCAGCGCAGCGTCGAGCCGTGGGAGATTGAATCAGCCGGCGATCTGTTGCCGCCACCTGGGCATCGTCCATCAATGAAGCTCCTCTTCGCCACCCGCAGCGCACACAAGCTCGAAGAAGTGCAGCGCATCCTCCGTGGCACGCCGGCCGAAGTATTGAGCTTGGGCCAGGCCGGGATCGCACCCGACCCCGCCGAGGAGGGCCTGGAGCCGTTCGAGACGTTCGAAGAGAACGCGTTGTCGAAAGCCGATTACTTCCACCGTATCTCCGGGCTTCCGACCGTAGCCGACGATTCGGGCCTGGAGGTCGACGCGCTGGACGGGGCGCCCGGCGTTCGCTCCAAGCGGTTTGCGCCGGCCGGCGGGCGTACGGGGTCGGAACGGGACCGCGCCAACAACGCGTTCCTGCTGGAGCGGCTGACCGGCCTGCCGCCTGCGGAGCGCAGCGCCCGATTCGTGTGTGTGGCCGCGCTGGTGACCGATGCCGGACGGGAGCTTTTTCGGGGCGAAGCTCCGGGACGCATCGTCGAGGGCGAGCGGGGCGTACGGGGATTCGGATACGATCCGCTGTTCTTCGATCCGGAGCTGGGCCGCACCTTCGCGGAGATCAGCGCGGAAGAAAAGAACGCCCGCAGCCATCGCGGCAAGGCGTTTCGTTCGCTGGCCGCCTATCTGGCCTCGCCGGCCGATCCCGACCCGGGAGGACGCCGTGCCGGACCCTAAGCTGACGCCCGCGGAGGTAGGCCCCACCGAGGACGGCGCTCGGCTTCGCATCGTGTGGGAAGACGGCGCGGTGCACGAGCACGAGCCGCGAAGCCTGCGGATCGCGTGTCCGTGTGCGGGTTGCGTGGACGAGCTGACCGGCGCCGCGTTGCTGCTGCCGGAGCGTGTGCCGCAGGACGTCTATCCGCTCGAGATCCGGTATGTGGGCCGCTACGCGCTGACGTTCGTGTGGAGCGACGGCCACCGCACCGGCATCTACCCTTGGGATCTGCTCCGGCGACTCGGCGAGAGCGGGACCGAGTAGCGCCTACGCGCGCTCCGCCGCCAAGGCGTTTCGCGCGCGGTACCAGGCGACCAGGTCGTCGAACGCCATGGGCTGTCCGTAGCGGTTGCCCTGGAAGTAGGTGGCCCCGATCTGGGTCATGGCCCACTCCTCTTCCACCGTCTCGATCTCCTCGGCCACCGTGCGTAGGCCCATCTGCACCGCGGCGCCCACCATCCCGGTCATCAGATGCTTGCCCGTCTCGGTGCGGACGGCCCCTCGCACCAGGCTTCCGTCCAGCTTGACGAAGTCCAGCGGCAGATCCGCTACGTGGCGAAGGGGCATCCCGTCTGCGCCCAGGTCGTCCAGCGCCACCAGGACGCTCCGCTCCCGGAGCTGGGACAGCCGCCGTACCGCGACCCCCATGTCCGACGGACATACCTGTTGGGTGACCTCCACCACCAATCGATCGGGTGGCACGGGCCCTTCACAAAGCACGTCGACCAGAGAAAACTCGCTGGTCTCGACGAGGTCGCTGGTCTCGACGTTGATCCAGAACCGGCGTTGGAAGCCGTCCAGATCCGGGAGAACCCTCGCGACCTCGGTGAGCATCAGGTTCAACCACCGTTCGGTCGCGTGGATCGTCGCCAGGGTGGCGATCAGGCTCTCGGAAGGAACCGAGCTCCCGTCTTCCCGCTCCCATCTACCAAGCACCTCGAATCCGACGACCCGGCGATCCGTGCCCCGGACGATGGGCTGCACCACCGGGTGGATCTCGCCGGCCTCCAACGCCCGGTGCGCTTCGAGCACCAGGTTGCGGCGCTGATTGCGGCTGAACACCGCGTGGCGACTGCGCCGTGTGGTCTTGGCTTCGATCAGCGCGGAATCCGCCTCCATGAGAAGGTGCTCGAGCGTGGAGGGGCCATCGGAGACGGCGATCCCCACCGTAGCCCTCAGCCTCACCGCGACCGGCCCGAGGTCGACGGGCTCTTCCAGCCGCTGCTGGAGTCGTTGGATGACGTCCTCCGCGAACTCCGCCGGATCGGACAGCCCGTGGAGCACGATGGCAAACTCGTCCCCGCCGAGTCGGGCGGCGGTATCCGTGTCCCGAATCACCGATTGACATGCTTCGGCAAACGCGATCAGCGCGGCGTCTCCCGCTGCGTGCCCGTGGAGGTCGTTGATGACCTTGAAGTCGTCCAGATCGGTTTGGAGGACCGCGAAGCCGGCCTGAGCGGCGTCGGCTATACGGGGTCCTTCCTTTTGGAAAAGTGCGTACCGGTTGGGAATCCCGGTCAACTGATCCACCTCCGCAATCCGGCGCAGCCTGTCTTCGATCCGGAGGCGCGTGCGCAGGAAACGTCCGAAGAACCGGAGGGCGAAGAGGATGCCGAGGAGTGCGACGCCGAACGCGATCCGGGAGTTCGTAAGGGCCCGTTGGCGAGTGTCGGACAAGATGTCTTCCGTGGCCACCATGATTCGCTCTGCCCCCGTGGCCAGGGTATCGATCACCTGGTGGCCAAACGCGATGATCTCGCGGGGACCGTCGAACCAGGCCTCCTGCCTGCGGCCCATCACGTAGTCCGTGTCGAGATCGATTCGGAGGAGGTGTGGGTGTCGTCGTAGGTTGATGACCTCGTTGGCCACCGCCCCACCCGCACGCTGAGCAGCGAGCGTGTCCAGGTCATTGTCGAAAGGTGAGTAGTCCGAGGGGATCGTTGGAGCGATGTCCAGCGCCGCGGAGACTGCCGCCTCGATGATGAGGTCGAAAGCAGGATCCGTGACCTCGAGATCGCGGGCTACCCAGTAGTGGGACAGCGCGAAGTGGACATAGTTGAGGCCGGAGTAGATGGTCTCCTGAGCCCAGTGGGCCGATTCCAGCGAGTGGGCCCAAGGGCTGCCGTTGTCCACCAGGTGAACGGTCGCGAAGTCGCTGCCGTCTCCCCAGTACCAGCGGTTGAGATCCGCGGGCGTGCGGGACTCGTCGGTCAGGTAGTCGAGTTGCTTGCCTCCCACCTCCGCGAGCTTCTCCACGTCCTGCGCCCAGGCCGGTCCGAAGTCCTCGGTGGTCAGGCGTTCGTGGGCATCCGCGAGCGTCCGGATCAGTGCTCGGTGCGCCTCCTCGTACGCCTCGTCCGGTGCGTCCAGCGTGCCGACCCGTAGCGCCTGTAGCGAAGCGTGCCCGGCCGCCAGTCCCACCACGCGTTCGATGCGCAGGAGGTCCAGACCTCGGCTGAAGGACTCCATCTCGGCGATGGTTCCGCGCTGGTCCTTCCAGATGCCGGAGGCCACGGCCACCACCAACAGGGAGGCCAACAGGCCGATCGTGGTCGGACGGGACGACGTCGCCTTCAGGGGAAGGGAAGGGGGATGGGTCATACTGTTGTCGGGCGAATCCGGATGCTCGTCGACACGAGCACCGTCGCGATGTGGTGGGAACCGCATGATGTTGGGGAGGGATGAATCTGTGAAGCTGAGTGCGCCTGCACGCGGTAGCGGATAAGCTGTAGGAAGAATCGTGCCGGGGGTGGCTCCAAAAGCGATCCCGTCCTCGGCCGTCACCCAGTGCTTGAAGTTCCGCTAATCGGGGCGGCCGGATTCGAACCGGCGACCCCTGCGTCCCAAACGCAGTGCTCTACCGGACTGAGCTACGCCCCGCATCCGTCCAGATGGCGGTAGTAGCCGAACTGCTCAGCGGCTTTCCGCCGGTGGCAGTTGGCGCAGCGAACTTCGCACTTCGCTAGCTCTCGTTCAACCGCTGACCACGCTTGTAGGAGCGGACACGCTACCGACCACCCCCCACCCGCCTCCGAGCCCCGTACCCCCGCATCACCGCCCCACCCTCGTCCACGACCTTGGTAGCGTAGGCCCTCTTCCCGCTGAGTTCGTCCTTCATCAGCCTCGTGAACACCCCGCTCAGCGCGAGCATGGCCAAGAGGTTGGGAATGGCCGTCACGGCCACAGCGATGTTGGCCACCAACCACATGCGGTCCACGTCCGCCACCCCGGCCATCAGGATGCCGGGCAGGAAGTAGATCCACCGGAGGATCCGGAACGGGCGCTCGCCGACGAGCGAGACGAAGCTGGTCTCGAAGTACACGTAGAAGCCGATCTGCGTCGAGAGACAGAACGTGGCGATGGCGCCGGACACGATGAGGGAGGCGACGGAGGGAGAGAACACCTCCGCGAACGCGACCAACAACAGCTCGATTCCGGACTCGCCGCTGGCCAGCGCGCCGGTCGAGAGGATGGCCAGTGCGGTGATGGAGCAGATGACGATCGTATCGAAGAAGACCTCGAATGCGCCCCAAACGCCCTGTTGGAACGGGTGCTCGGTCTCTGCGGTTGCGTGCACCATGGGCGCGCTGCCCATGCCCGCTTCGTTGGAGAGCATGCCCCTGGCCATGCCCTGTTTGATGGCCTCGCTCACGGCCACTCCGGCCACGCCTCCCGCCCCGGCGACGGGAGAGAACGCGTGGGTGAAGATCGACGCGAGCACGTCGGGCAGCGCGCGGACGTTCATGGCGATGACGACCAGCGCGCCGACGATGTACGCCACGGTCATGAGCGGCACCAGGCGTTCCGAGAAGCGGCCGATCCGGCGGAGCCCCCCGAGCACGACCAGCGCGGTGATCACGGCCATGGCTCCGGTCACGACGTAGGGGTTCAGGTCGTAGCTGGCGAGCAGCGCCCGGCCCACGGTGTGCGACTGGAGCATCGACGCAGAGAACACCGCATTGATCAGCATGCCGGCGCTGAACAGCATGGCCAGCGGCGTCCACCCCAGCCCCCTCCGGATGGTCGCCTGCGGGCCCCCTCGAACCTGTCCGTCCGGCCCACGTTCACGGTAGTAGACGCCCAGCGTGATCTCGGCCGTCTTGGACATCATCCCGAAGAACGCCAGCGTCCACATCCAAAAGATGGCTCCGGCCCCGCCCACGGAGAGGGCGGTTGCGACGCCTGCCATGTTGCCCATCCCCACGGTCCCGGCCAGCGACGTGGCCGCCGCCTGGAAGGGCGTCATGCGCTGCCGCTCGACTCCGTCGCCCGAGGTCCGACGCCCGATGGTATTCCGGAGGATGTATCGGAGTCCGGAGACCTGGAATACGCCGGACGTGATGGTGAAGTAGACCGCCACGCCCGCCAGGAAGGCCATGGTCCAGGGCCCCCACAGATAGGAATCGATGACCGCTAGGGCCGAGAGCAGGGCGTCAGTCATCTAATACGTGGATCGGGCCATGGTGGCGGGCATTCTGGGACGCCCAACCGGCGAACGCCAGCGATCTTGGGCTCACGCGCCCATGAGCACGAGCAGGATGGACAGCGTCACGATGGACGCGGCCGAGGCTACGACCACCGTTCCGGCCGCCACCTCCGACGCGGCCCCGTAGCGGGCGCCGAACAGGTAGACCATCGCGCCGCTCGGCATTCCGGCCATCACGACCGCCACCGGCGCCCAGGGAGCGCCCAGGCCGAGGATCGGCACCGCGATCAGCCAGGCGAGCGCAGGATGGACGATCAGCTTGAGGCCCGTCAGGACGGTGGCCGGCCCGATCTGGCCTCGCAGGCGGTACCCGGCCAGCGACGCACCGAGGGCGATCAGCGCGCAGGGAATCGCGATCGTGGCCATCAGTTCCGCGCCCAATTCAACGGGGCGGGGGAGCGTCAGGTTCCACCGGTTAGCCGCCAGCCCGAGCAGGATGCCCAGGATGATCGGGTTGGCCAGGACCTCGAGCACGAGTCCCGCCGCGCGGAAGCGCTTGCGCTTTCCCTCACGGGGCCGGCCCGCTTCCATGAGGGCTACCGTGACCGGCAACAAGGTGGCCGAGTGGAAGGCGATGATCAGAAACACCGGGAGCGTCGCCTCGGGCCCGAACGCGCTGCTCAGCACCGGAATCCCGAGCAGCACGGTGTTGGAAAACCCGGCCCCCATGCCGTAGATGGCTTGCTCGTCGAGCGGTCGGTGGTACCCGAACCGGGCTACGGCCATGCCGGCCGCATACGATACGAACGCGCTCCCGTAGAATGCGATCAGGAAGCTCCACTCGACCCGCTCCGGGAAGTCGATCGCTGCGATCCGGTGGAACAGCATGACCGGGATCGCGGCGTTGAAGACGAAGCGGACCAGGCGCCTGGTGCCCACCGGGCCGATCAGGCCGAGCCGCGCGGCCACGAAGCCCAGCGTCATCACGCCGAAGACGGGCGCGATCGTGCCTATGAGCTGGTTCAATCGGCGGCCGTCTCTGTCGCGTGGATGTCCGACCCGCGAGGTTCGGGTCGCAGTCGGCCAAGGAAGTGTAGCCTCGCCGGGAAGAATGCAAGACCGACCATCCGCTCCAACGACTTCCGTTATCGTGGCCCATGTGATCGGCCAGACGCCACGGCCCGATCTGACCTTCGAGCTCGGGCGCCGGTTTCCTTCTGCGCACTTTCGGATCGTCGGGGCGTTGGACGATGTCCCGCTCGGCGAGATCGCCCCGTGTGCGGTGGACGGATACCCGCTCGAAACCCGTCTCAGAGACGGAAGCAGGGTCGTCGTCGACGCCGAGTTCGTGGCTGTCCGACTGCAGCGGGCCATCGACTCCCATGACGCGGATGCCTCGGCCCACCTCGTTCTCTGCGCCGGCCCCTTTCCCACCCTCGTAGCGCCGACGAAGCCCTCGGGACGACGCACGCCCGTGATCCGGCCCTTCGATGTGGCCGCCGAGGAGTTCGCTCACCGTGGATACGGCCGCTTGGATGTCATGGTGCCGTTTGCTGCCCAGGCCGCTCCGGCACGGCAGAAGTGGACCGACGCCGGCTTCACCTGCCGTGTCCACGTGCTCGACGGGCGGCCGGCCGAGCTCGGCCTTCTCGAGTGGGTGTCCGGCCTGGTCCGCGACGGTGGTGCCCAGGTGGTGGTCTTCGACTACGTTGGCTTCTCGCCCGCCGCGTTGGACGAGGTCGCAGTGCGGCTCCATCTCCCGGTGGTGGACCTGGGCCACCTCGCCATGGACACATTGGAACGGCACCTCGGGGCCATCTGACTCTCCCCGCCATTGAACGAGACTCGCACCTACGATCTGGTCGTCCACGGAGACATCGCCCTACCGGGCGGGGACGTACTGAAAAACGGTTGGATGGGGATCGCGGACGGCCGCATCGAGCGAACCTCGGAAACGCCGTTGGCCGGACGCGAAGTCGTCGATGCGACGAACCTATTGGTGCTGCCCGGCTTCGTGGACGCGCACGTGCATACCCGTTCCTGCGTCGACGAAGGCATCACGGCCACCACCCGGGCCGCGGCCGCCGGTGGCACGACCACCATCATCGACATGCCCTTCGACAAGCCCGACCGACCGGTCGACAACCGAGAGCGGCTCGAGGCGAAGGTGGCTGATGTGAACGCAGAGGCCGTGGTGGACGTGGCTTTGTACGCCACTTTTCCGCCTCGTGGGGATCTGGGCATCATCACGGAGTTGGCGGACGCCGGCGCGGCCGGGTTCAAGGTGTCGACCATCGAGGTCCATCCGGTGCGCTTCCCACGGATTCCGGATGACCGTCTTTACGAAGCGTTTCAAGAGATCGCCCGGACCGGGCTTCCGGTGACGGCCCACCAGGAGAACCAAGAGATCGTCTTCTCCCAGGCCGCCGCGTTCCGCGCCCGGGGTGCGACGGCGCCCATCGATCACGCGCTGAGCAGACCCCCGGTGGCGGAGGCGGAAGCTGCCGGAAGGCTGTTGGAGTTGGCGTATTGGACGGGCGCTCGCCTCCACATGGTCCACGGGACGCTACCGCGAACCTTCGATCTCATCCAATGGAACCGGAGTCAGGGCGTCTCGGCCACCGGTGAGACGTGCCTCCAATATTTGCTCCTGACCATGGACGCGCTCCGGGAGATGGGCGGCCGCGCCAAGTGCAACCCGCCGCTCCGGACTCGGGACGACGTCGAGGGCCTCTGGACCCGGCTCGGGGCCGGCGGAATCGACATCGTTACGTCGGACCACTCTCCCTATCCGCTCCACAGGAAAGAGACGGAGAACATCTTCGATGCCTTCGCCGGCATGCCGGGCGTGGAAACGCTCGGGCCGCTGCTCTATAGCGAGGGCGTCGCCAAGGGACGAATCGACCTGCCCCGGTTCATCGAGCTGATCGCCTCGCGACCGGCGGACGTCTTCGGCCTGGAGCAGAAGGGCCGCCTAGCACCCGGCGCAGACGCAGATTTCGTCGTGTTCAACCCGGACGCCGAATGGACCGTGGACGACGCCCGAATCCATCACGCCATGAAGTGGAGCCCCTATCACGGCCGTCCGGTTCGCGGCCGTGTGGTCTCGACCTGGCTCGGGGGCCGCTGCATCTTCGAGGGCGGCGACGTGATCGCAGGGCCGGGTGCCGGCCGCTTCGTCCGCCCGACCTGATCGATCCATCTCAGGACGCTTCCCGGAGTGCCACAGTCCTTCAACTGAAAATGCCCAAATGTCACTGCAAGGCGTACTTCCGATTCTCCCCACGCCGTTCACCGCCGACGGAGCGGTGGACGAGGCCAGCATGCGCCGGCTCATCGACTTCGAGCTGGAAGTGGGCGCACACGGGGTGAGCGTGCTGGGCTTCATGGGTGAGGCCCATCGCCTGGCGGGATTCGAGCGGAAAGAGGTGGTCGCCGCGTCGGTGGACCAGGCCGCCGGCGCGTTCCCGGTGTGGGTAGGCGTGCTGGCGTTCGGCGCTGCGGGTGCCATCGAGCAGGCCCGTGAGGCTCAGGAGCAAGGGGCTGCGGGCGTGTTCGTCGCCCCGCCCCCGATCCAGAACGATCAGGCCATCTTCGACTACTACGCGTCGGTCGCCGAGGCCATCGAGATCCCCGTCGCCATCCACGACTTCCCCGAGTCGTTCAAGACCGTGCTCTCCGCCCAGCTCATTGCCCGAATGGGGAACGAGATCGGGGGGGTACGCTACATCAAGCTCGAGGACTATCCCGTCCTTGAGAAGATGAGCCGCATCCAGGAACACGCTCCGGACGCCATCGGGATTTTCGGTGGGCTCGGGGGGATGTACTTCTTCGAAGAGCTTCAGCGGGGCTCCCGGGGGATCATGACCGGATTCGCCTGGCCCGAGGTCCTCGTGGGCGTCTACGAGACCTTCCGATCGGGAGACGCAGACGGGGCCGCCGCCATCTTCGATCGCTACGTGCCCCTGATCCGCTACGAGTTCCAGCCCAAGATCGGCCTCGCGTATCGCAAGCACGTGTATTGGAAACGCGGCATCATCGACACCACCGTCATCCGCCCACCGGGAATGCAGATCGGTGACTACACACGCGCCGAGCTTACAGCTGCGATCGAGCGGGTCGGCTTCAGTCTGGAGCGTTCGGGTGTGCAGTCGATTGCGGCGGGGGTTTGACGGCCGAGCCAGGTCGCTGCCTTCGGGTCGACTCCCGCGGGACACGACTCGGATAGCGCGACCGTGCCGCCTGCCCGCTGGCTCTCGAATCGCGGCGCTGGCGCTCTGCGTACTCTCCAGCGCGTGTGTTTCCACGTTCGGAACGCCCGCCCTGGACATGGCAGGCGTCTACACGGGGACCGTCGATGTCGGTGAGGATCGCTTCGCGGCCGAGCTCACGGTCCAACAGCGCGGCCACCGGCTGGAGGGAGAGTTGGCCTCGCGGGCGCTACGAGCCTCCGGTTCGGGCGAGATCGAGGGAGAGGGATTCCGGTTGGAGCTGGGCTACGGCGATGAGTGCCGCGGCGTCTTGGTTCTGTCGGGGCGGCAGACGTCGGACGGACGACTGATCGGCTCGGCGCTGGCGCGCGATTGCACGGGGCGGGCGAGCGGTTCCTTCACCTTCGATCCCGGCGGTTGACCGGTAGGGTAGGGTGCGTCACCATTCAAAACCGAGCGCCTGTAGCTCAGCTGGATAGAGCATCGGCCTTCTAAGCCGAGGGTCCCAGGTTCGAGTCCTGGCGGGCGCGTTTTGGTGAAAGGCCCTTCCTCCCCCCGCCGAATCGGAGTCCGATCGACGGGGGGAGGTTTTTACTTCCTCTTGTTGTCCGCTACCACTACCGCGACTGCCAGAGCCAGTCGTAGCTCAGCCGCACGTAGAAGAAGCCGCCGTTGAATCCGAACGGCGTGCTCTCCGGGTAGAGCGCACCCAGATCGGACGCGCCGGGGTTCTCGTCCGGATAGGTGTTGAAGAGGTTGTTGGCGCCGACGGCGATCGCCGCGTTCTCCATGAGTGGCACCGACACCTCGGCGTCGACGATGAAGCGTGCACCATACCGCTGATCGGGGTCGCTGAGCTCGGCGTCGTAGAAGCCGTCGTAGTAGGTCCCGCGCACCAGCGCGCTGGCCGGCCCGAAGTCCCGCAGCACGTTCAGCACGCCGCGGAAGCGCGGAAGCGCCCGCTCGAGCTGGTCCACCCGTGCGTCGTCGACCACGTCCGGATTACGGTCGGTGACCTCGGTTCCGGTGTAGTTGAACAGCAGGCTTACGCTGGTCGCTTCGCCCGCCGTGTAGTTCGCCACCACGTCGATTCCCTGGGTCAGGGTCTCGAAGTCATTGGTGAAGAACCGGAACTCGGACAGGTTCGCCGCGCTCGTGATCCCCTCGGAGACCAACTGCGCGACCTCGGCGTCCGTCAGCTCGAAGGTGCTGGTTTGCGCGAAGCGGTCCGAGATCGAGATGCGGAAGTAATCCGCCGTCACGCGCCAGGCGTCCCTTTCGAACATCACGCCGGCGGCCAAGCTCGTCGAAGACTCGGGTTCGAGCTGCCTTCCGCCACGGAGCCTTGCCACCTCGGAGGTCGAGGGGATGGTGCCCCGGTTGACCAGGTCGCCGAGGTCGGCGTCGAATACGGTCGAGACGTTGAAGGCGTTCTGCTGGCCGGGCGTGGGCGCGCGGAAGCCGGTGTTTGCGCTGCCCCGGAAGGCGATCTCGTCATTGGCTTCTACGCGGAACGAGACCTTCCCGGTCGCCTTGCCGCCAAAGTCCGAGAAGTCCTCGTAGCGGCCCGCAAACCCAACGGACCAGGGGTCGTCGGACCTACCCAGGTTCAGATCGAGGTAGACCGCGGTGTTGCGGCGTGACCAGTCTCCCGATGCGAGGGGGCTGAAGCCGGGGAAGCCGTTCGAGGACGAGCTGAACCCCTGGGCTGCGTACGGTCCGATCTGCCACGACTCGTCCTGGCCCCGGCGGATCTCGAATCGCTCCTCGCGCCGCTCGAAGCCGCCGGCGAGGTTCGCCATCTCATTGACCTGATAGGAGAGGTCGACGTTGAAGTTGATCTCTTCCTGGTTGTATGCGCCGGGGTCGAAGGTGGTCGGAGTCTCCGGGCCGAGCGCCGCGTTCACGGTGTTGTAGATGAAGAAGTCGGCCTGGTTCCTGCCCCAGCTCGAGCTCACGTCCCAAAAGATGTCGTTGTCGGTGCGACCCCTGACTCCACCCACGATCGTGGCGTCCAGGACAGTCCCGCCGAACTGCGGGGTGAAGCCTCCCGGGAACATCTCCTGGAAGGAGAAGCAGTTCGGGTCGTCGAACACCTGCTGTAGCGCAACCGGATCCGGGACGTCATTGGTAATCGTGACGACCGGGCAGTTTGCCGTCCCGAGGCCCTGCGCCTCGAGCACGTCGCCCACGAGAAGCGTCGCACCACCGTCGCCGGAAAAGACCCCGCCCCGCGTGTTGGGATTACGGAAGAAGAATCCGCCGTCCACCTCTTTGGTCGCGAGGTTTCCGAAGCCGTAGACCTGCTCGTCGTCGTCGAAGTTGTAGCCCGTGTTCAGCCAGAGCTTGAGGTCGTCGGTGACCCTGGGGGATCCCCAGACCTGGGCCGTGGGCGTGCGCACCGCCGAGTTACCGGCCGATACGAGGGACGCCGCGTCGGAACGCTGGATCGCACGATCGGTCGGATCCTGGTTTCCGTACTCGACGGAGAGGTTGGCAAATCCCGACTCGCCGAGCGGCAATCCGACGTTTCCTGCCACGCTGACCGACGTTCCGTTACCGTCCCAATCTCGACCGGCGCCGTCCACGAAGCTGGAGCCGTCGAAGTGACGGCCCTGCTTGAACTGGATCGATCCACCCGAGCGGTCGTCCTTGAGCTGGAAGTTGAGCACGCCCGCGATCGCGTCGGACCCGTACTGGGCGGAAGCGCCGTCGCGCAGCACCTCTACCTGACGTAGCGCGATCCCGGGGATCGCCCCGATGTCGGGACCCTGGGCGCCATCGGAGAGCCCGCCGCCCAGCCACGAGATGACCGCTCCGCGATGACGCCGCTTCCCGTTCACCAGGACCAGCGTGTGATCGGAGGCCAGGCCGCGCAGGTTCGCCGGACGGGTGATCGTCGCCGCGTCGCTGATCGGCTGCGTGTTCACGTTGAACGACGGCACGACGTTTCGAAGCAGGAAGTCGATGTTGGTCTCGGCCTGCTGCGCGATCTCCGTCACCGGGATCACATCGACCGCAACCATCGACTCCGTCACCGTGCGTGGACGCGCACGGTTCCCGACGACCACGAGCTCGTTGAGCTCGAAAGCGGAGATCCCGAGCAGAAACTCGACCGTCGACGTCTGGCCGCTCGTGACCGTCACTTCCAGCGTCTGCAGGCCGTACCCGAGAAGCCGGACCTCGAGGGTGTGTGTGCCCGCCGGAACTCCAGCCATCGCGAAGTCACCGGTTGCATTGGTAAGCGCGACGACTCCCAAAGCAGGGAGCTCAACCCGCGCGTTGCCGAGTCCGCCGCCGCTCTCGGCGCTGCGGACCGTTCCTTGGATGGTGCCCTGGGCATGGGCTGTGACGGGGATAACCGCCAAGGCTAGGGCCACCACCAGCCAACTCCACTTCACCATTAGAGAGTCTCCTTGTGGGGGGAATGCCTTGCCGCACATGGGTGTCAGGCCCGTCCTTCCTCCATCCTCGGTCCACTCCTCAATCGCTACTGGGCCGACCCGGATTGGAATTGACGGATTATCCCGCCCGTCCGCAACGTCGTGTTCGCTCTATCGGGACCCAAGTGCAAGCGCCAAGTCTCGCAAAGCGTTTTCGTCGTTTCACTTGTGCAGTTCTGCACGGACTTGGAGTAGTGTCACCTCAACTGCTGCGTTCCGCGGACGTGCTCCAGTCAAAGACGCTCTGCCATATTCTCCCAAGCCGCGAGTATTGTCCGAAGTTCCCGTCCCGAATCGCAGCGTCCCGGCTGCGGTGAGCCCCGGATTCCGAGGTTCGGGTTTCGGTCTCGAGGTGCATCGCTCCCCTCACACCAGCACCGTCCTGGTCTCCACTCCCGCGTCCAGCGTGCGGTGGACCGGACACCGTTCGGCGATCTCCAGCAGCCGCTGTCGCTGTTCGTCGGTCAGGGGCCCCGCCACCTCCACCTCCCGGTCCACCTTGTCCAACCGGCAGTCCTCCCGCTCTCGGCAGTCCTTGGCGTCCGCGCCGTGGAGCTTCCGGTGCCGTAGCCGGACGGTGATGTCCTCCAGGGGCCACCCCTTGCGGTCTGCGTACATGCGCAGAGTCATGGAGGTGCAGGCACCGAGCGAAGCCAGCAGCAGGTCGTAAGGGCTGGGTCCCTTGTCGGTGCCCCCGACCTTCACCGGCTCGTCGGCAACCAGGGAGTGCCCGCTGGCGATCACGTCGGTATAGAAGCCCTCGGATCCCGTGCGCACGACCACCCGGCCGGGATCTCCCCGGAGCTTTTCATCGGTGCCGGCTGCCCCCGAATCCACCTGCTCCCGGGCCACGTAGCGGCTGGACCAGGCACCGACCACGGCGGCCGCGTACTCCGCGTCGACCGGATCGCTGAGCAGGTGGTCCGCGCCGTCCAGCGACACGAAGCTCTTGGGATGGCGAGCCCAACCGTAGAGGCGAGCCGCGTTCTCGATCCCCACGGTATTGTCGATCGGCGAGTGCAGGATCAGCAGAGCCCGGCGGAGACCGCCCACAGCGGCCTCCATGGACGAAGCCTCCAGATCGTCGAGGAACTGCTTCTTGATCGTGAACGGCCGGCCTGCCAGCAGCACTTCTGCCGATCCCTCGCGCTCGATCTCCTCCCGCGACGCCGCGATGTGCCGGAGCACGTGGCCGGGGTCGGCTGGCGATCCGATCGTGACGACGGCCCGGACCGAGGGGGCCTGCAGGGCGGCCCTGAGGACCGCCGCCCCACCCAGGGAGTGTCCAACCAACAGCGCAGGTCCGTCGAGCTCGCGCTCCATGTGGCGCACGGCCGCTACCACGTCGTCCACGTTGGAGGAGAAGTTGGTGTCCGCGAAGTCGCCCTCGCTCTCACCCAGACCGGTGAAATCGAACCGCAACACCCCGAACCCGGCCTGCGTCAACGCCCGGCTGAGCGCCACCGCGGCTCGCAGGTTCTTGGTGCAGGTGAAGCAGTGAGCGAACAGCGCGTACGCCTCGGGTCTCGAGTCGGCGGGAAGCTCCAGGCGAGCTGCCAGCGTGAGGCCGGTCGCACCGGTGAAGGTGACCCGTCGAGTGGGCATGAATCCCCCATTGAGTGAGTAGCCGGTTTCGAATACTTTCTTCGTCCGCTTCGGTGGTGCAAACGCATCCCTGCCGGGTGCTGTTCCCGCTACTCGATTCCGGGTTTGCGGGCGGGTCCCCACCGCTGCCATGGTGGGCGTAGCTCAGTCGGTTAGAGCGCCGGGTTGTGGTCCCGGAGGTCGCCGGTTCGAATCCGGTCGTCCACCCTCCCGTTTCGCGTTGACATGGGAGGGTGCCAACCCTACCTTTGTCGGTCGCCCAACGGATGTGCGAGGCAACGCGACCGCGTTGACCGTACCGCGGGCACGCTTTACCTTGTAGGGCTTCGGTGCCGGTTTTAGGGCGCCGGAGACACCCAGCTACTTGATAACAGAGGTTTCGAGAGAAGCGAGCGGGCCCGGAGGGCGAGCGCTACGTCTCGCCCACGTGGATTTCGGGAAACCGAACCACCCGGGTACCAACGTAGATTCCGAACGATAGGATCCGCGGGGCTACGGCCCTTAGCGTAGATCCGCGTTCGCTTAGAGCTAATCAAGCTTGAACAGAGCTATTCGTAGCTTACTCAACGGAGAGTTTGATCCTGGCTCAGGACGAACGCTGGCGGCGTGCTTAACACATGCAAGTCGAACGAGGACTAGGGAGCTTGCTCCCTATAGCCGAGTGGCGGACGGGTGAGTAACACGTGACCAACCTGTCTTTGGGAGGGGGACAACTTGGGGAAACCTGAGCTAATACCGCATAATGTCCAAACTCCGCATGAAGATTGGATAAAAGGGGGCCTCTTCTTGAAAGCTCCCGCCCGAAGAGGGGGTCGCGGCGTATCAGCTTGTTGGTGGGGTAACGGCCTACCAAGGCTACGACGCGTAGCGGGTCTGAGAGGACGACCCGTCACATTGGGACTGAGATACGGCCCAGACTCCTACGGGAGGCAGCAGTGGGGAATATTGCGCAATGGTCGAAAGATTGACGCAGCGACGCCGCGTGTGGGAGGACGCCCTTCGGGGTGTAAACCACTGTCAGGGGGGAAGAACCCCGGAGTAGTAAATACCTACTTCGGCTGACGGTACCCCCAGAGGAAGCGCCGGCTAACTCCGTGCCAGCAGCCGCGGTAAGACGGAGGGCGCAAGCGTTGTTCGGAATTACTGGGCGTAAAGCGCACGCAGGCGGTCTTTTAAGTCCATTGTGAAACTCCGGGGCTCAACCCCGGACATGCAATGGATACTGGAAGGCTAGAGATCGGTAGAGGTTAGCGGAATTCCTGGTGTAGCGGTGGAATGCGTAGATATCAGGAAGAACACCGGTGGCGAAGGCGGCTAACTGGGCCGAGTCTGACGCTCATGTGCGAAAGCGTGGGGAGCAAACAGGATTAGATACCCTGGTAGTCCACGCCGTAAACGATGGGCACTAGGTGCCGGGTCTATAGACGGATTCGGTGCCGAAGCTAACGCATTAAGTGCCCCGCCTGGGGAGTACGGCCGCAAGGCTGAAACTCAAAGGAATTGACGGGGGCCCGCACAAGCGGTGGAGCATGTGGTTTAATTCGAAGCAACGCGAAGAACCTTACCTGGGCTTGACATCATAGCGAAACCTCCTGGAAACAGGAGGCCTCCTTCGGGACGCTATGACAGGTGCTGCATGGCTGTCGTCAGCTCGTGTCGTGAGATGTTGGGTTAAGTCCCGCAACGAGCGCAACCCTTGCCCTATGTTGCCAGCGGTTCGGCCGGGGACTCATGGGGAACTGCCGGTGATAAACCGGAGGAAGGTGGGGACGACGTCAAGTCATCATGGCCCTTACGCCCAGGGCTACACACGTGCTACAATGGCCGGGACAAAGGGCAGCAAGCCGGTGACGGTGAGCGAATCCCAAAAACCCGGTCTAAGTTCGGATTGTAGTCTGCAACTCGACTACATGAAGTCGGAATCGCTAGTAATCGTAGATCAGCAATGCTACGGTGAATACGTTCCCGGGCCTTGTACACACCGCCCGTCACGCCATGGAAGCTGGGAGTGCCCGAAGTCCGTGACCCAACCCTCGGGAGGGAGCGGCCGAAGGCAAGCTTGGTGACTGGGGCGAAGTCGTAACAAGGTAGCCGTAGGGGAACCTGCGGCTGGATCACCTCCTTTCTGGAGTACCGAGTAAGGCGGCTTCGGCCGTCGGAAAGGTTCTCGCAGGTCTACCCGCTCGCCTTCTCGAAACCTCTGTGTCTTATCCGGGGCTCACATCCACTGGGGTGTGAGCCCTTTTCGTTCCTCGTCTCAGGGTCCAGGTTGGCCCGTGTGTCAGGAGAATCCGTTACGTCCGAAAAGACCGTCACCCGCTGCGGGCTCGTTGCACTGGTAGGTAAGCCCAATGCGGGCAAGTCCACGCTGCTCAATCACTTGGTGGGTGAGACCTTGAGTGCCGTCACGCCCCTGGCCCAGACCACGCGCCAGCGCATCACGGGCATTCGGACCGAGGGCGGCAGCCAGATGGTGTTTCTGGACACTCCCGGGCTCATCAGCCCCCGGAATCTGCTTCAGGCTTCGATGGTCACTGCGGCGCGGGCTGCCGTGAGCGAAGCGGACGTGTGGGTGGCACTAGTGGACGCCACCAGATCCGGTTCGCGGCAAGGGAGGGCGGAAATCGAGGCGCTGGTGGAGGAGCGGCCGGACGTTCCTCCCATGATTGCCGTGAACAAGCGGGACCTCGCCGGGGCGGAAGCGATGGAACGCACGATGGCCTGGGCTCGCACGCTCGGACACCCGGTTCCGATCTCCGCAACCACGGGGGCCGGCGTTCCGGATCTACTGACCGAGATCGAGCAGCGACTTCCGAAGGGACCGTTCCTGTACCCGGCCGAGGATCTCGCCGCCGAATCGGTGCGTTTCTTCGTCAGGGAGCGCATCCGGGAGACGCTTTTTGAGCAGTTTCGTCAGGAAGTGCCCTACTCGACCGTTGTCCAAATCGAAGACTTCCGTGAAAACCAGCAGCCCATCTACATTCAAGCTACGCTTTACGTAGAGAGGGATTCGCAAAAGCGGATCCTCATCGGCAGCCGCGGGTCGGCAATCCGCGAGCTCGGACGAGCGTCTCGCGCCAAGGTCGAGGAGCTCGTGGGGCGTCCGGTGTATCTGGAGCTCTGGGTGAAGGTTTTGGCGGGCTGGCGCAAGAAGAAGTCTCACCTCACACGATTCGGATACCGGGTTCCCGATGACGTCCACTCGCCTACCTGAGCTTTTTGCCTGTGTCCTGGCGCTGGCCGCGACGGCCGGCGGCGTCTCCGCGCAAGACTCCGATCCGGTAGAGGCGGAGGGAGCTCCGTTTCTCCTCCTTCCCGTGGGGGCGCAGGGTGTCGGCCTGGGACGGGCCATGACGGCCGTGGCCAGCCCGGAGGCCGTGTTCTGGAACCCTGCCGGGCTCGCAGCAGTCGACCGGCGCCGGCTACTGATCTACCGCGGAAGCACGCTGGCCGGCGACCAGACCGCGTTTTCAGTGGTGTTCAACAAGCCCGCGCTCGGATCGGCGGCGGCCTCCTATCAACTCCTGGACATCGGAGACCAGGAGGTGCGGGACAAGAACGGGCAGCTCCTGGGCACCATTTCGCTCCGGAGCCACCTGGGCGTGGTGTCGTTCGCGACCACGCTGTTCCGGGGGCTGGCGGCCGGTCTCAACTTCAAGGTGCTTCACTTTCGGGAGAGCTGTCGGGGCCAGTGCTTCGATGCCGGCGTTTCTGCCACGACATACGCGGTGGACGTCGGCCTCCAGTCTCAGCCCGTGGCCGACCTCCCCCTGAGGCTGGGCGCGATGATTGCCCACGTGGGACCGAGGCTCCAGTTCATCAACGCCGCGCAGGCGGATCCGCTGCCGAGCCGCGCGCGGATCTCGGGCGCCTACCAGGTCCTCGACCCGTTCACCACAGACGAGCGGTTCGAGCTGTGGATCAACGTCGAGGTCGAGGACCGGCTGCGCTCCCCGGGTGACGCGTCGCTGTACGTGGGGTCCGAGCTGGTAGCCGGGGCGGAGGAGGCCGTCTTCGTCCGAGCGGGATACGTCTTCGGGGAGTTGGACCAGACCGACGGGGCCGCCATCGGACTGGGCCTCCGGTTCCAGCGCTTCGATCTTGGCATTGCGCGCTCGTTGGCTGCGGCCGATATCGGCCAGGAGTCGGAGCCCTTCTACTTCACCTTGGGTCTGGTGTTTTGATGCGTGGACGGCTGTTCGCCCTCCGAGCTTCCGCCTGCCTGGCCGCCGGATTCGCGATCGCCCCATCCCTAAGGGCCCAGGGAGTGGGCCCGGCCGTCGGTCCCGAGCTTCTCACGACACCGCTGTGTAGCGCTCCGGGCACGGCGTATCGGACCCTTCGGATCGCGGCCACGGGTTGGTCCTGCCCGGTGGACCTCCGCGAGCCCGCAGTCTTCCAGGAGAGACCGTCCGCTCCCAGCGTTCCGGCCGGCGCATCGCTGCTCCTGCCCGGCACGGGACAATGGATGCTGGGCCAACGTCGGTGGGCGTTGTACGCCGTCCTCGAGGTCGCGGGATGGACGGGGTTCTGGAACCGGCGCCGGAACGGCCATCAGCTCAGGGACGACTACCGCGCGCTGGCCTGGAACGCGGCCCGTGCCCACCTGGGCGGGCTCCGGGTCGACGGCGACTTCGACTACTACGAGGACATGGCCAACGTGCCGGCTTCCGGGCTCTTCGATACGGATCCCGGCCTGAGCGGCGTCCAGCCTGAGACCGATCCGGCCACGTTCAACGGGCAGATCTGGGAGTTGGCGCGGGGCTTGTTCTTTTCCTCGAGCCAACCCGAGCCCCTCCCGGGCAGCTCCGCATATCAGCAGGCGTTGGCCTATTACGTGGAGCGAAGTTACGGAGATGAGCTGCGGTGGGACTGGGAGGGCCGCTCCGCGGAGCGGGCGGACTTCCGGTCGCTGATCGAGAGGAGCGACGAATCCCTGCGGGCGGCCACGACGCTCCTCGGGGCGATCGGGGCCAACCACCTTCTGAGCGCGGTGGACGCGCTGATCAGCGCCCGCCTGAGCGCCGCCGGCGGAGGTGAGGTTCGGTCCGCCATCCTGCCGACGCCCATACCGGGTCGGTGGGCCGTCGAGCTCTGGTGGAGTCGGTGACGGCCCGACGCCGAAACACGAGGTCCGAGGGGCTTCCCGGTGCGGACGAGCTGGTAGCCATCCTCAAGCGGGCCGGACGGCCGCTCAAGCCCAAAGAGATCGCCCGCGCAGCCAACGTGGGTGGGCAACGATACCGGGCCCTGCGTCAACGGCTGCGTGAGCTGGCTGTAGAGGGGACGCTCTACCGCGTGCGCAACGGCCGCTATGCGATCCCCGCCCGCGCCGGGTTGGTGATCGGTCAGGTCGAGGTGCTGCGCAGCGGGGCGGCGTTCGTCACCCCGGAGGTCGGCACCGGAGACATCCATGTCGCCGAAGCCGCGCTGGGCGGGGCGATGGACGGGGATCGGGTCGCGGTGCGGATCGAGGCGCGTCCATCCGGGAAACGGCCATCCGGCCGAGTGGTGAAGGTCCTCGAGCGGGCGCATCGGCGGCTCGTTGGACGGTTCGGCCATGACGGACGGCTGGGGTTCGTGGCGCCCATGGGAGTGCGCTTCCGGCGCAGCATCCTGGTTCCGGACGAGCTGGAGCAGGGAGCGAGCGAAGGCGACGTGGTGGTCGTGACGATCGACTCCTACGGCGATCGTCGTCTGCCGCCGGTAGGCCGCGTGTCGGAAGTCTTGGGGAAAGACGACGACCCCGCCGTCGACTCCCTGATCGTGATGTACGAGCACGACCTCCCGCTCGCGTTTTCGGCGGACGTGACCCAAGCGGCCCGGGCGTCCGTTTCCGGCCCCGACCCGTGGACCGATCGGGTGGACCGCCGTGACCTCTACGTGTTCACGATCGATCCCGCAGACGCCAAGGATCACGACGATGCGCTGTCGGTGCATGCGGCCGAGGGAGGAGGGTGGGAGGTCGGGATCCACATCGCCGACGTCTCCCGGTTCGTGCCCGCGGGATCGCCGACCGACCTGGAGGCGATGGACCGGGGCACGAGCGTGTATTTGGTCGATCGGGTGGTGCCCATGCTTCCGCCCCTCCTGTCGGGAGATGCCTGCTCCCTGGAGGAGCACCGGGACCGGCCCACGCTCTCGGTTTTCGTGCAGATGGACGACGAAGGAGCGGTCCGAAACCACCGCATCGAGAGGACGACCATCCGGAGCCGTGCGTCGCTGAGCTACGATCAGGCCCAGTCCGTCCTGGACGGCGCGGAAGCCGGCGAAGCCCCGGAGTTGAGCCACTCTCTGGGTATCTTGGGGCAACTGGCAGCAATCTTGCGCCAGCGCCGCCTCAAGAAGGGAGCATTGGACTTCGATCTCCCGGAGCCCATCGTGATCCTGGATCCGACCGGCGCGGCGACCGAAATCCTCAAAGCACCCAGATTCGCTAGCCATATGCTGGTCGAAGAGTTCATGCTGCTTGCCAACAACATCGTTGCCCGCACGCTGGAAACGGCCGGTCTGGACCCGATCTACCGGATCCACGACCGCCCGTCTCAGGAACGCATGGACGAATTGCGGCATTTTCTGAGCCCCTTGGGCTATTCGCTACCTCGCCAGCCGAGCTCTAGCGACCTCTCTGCGGTGCTCGAACGGGCGGAAGGGCGACCCGAGGAGCCGGTGGTGGTCAACGCGACGCTCCGCGCCTTGAAGCGAGCCCGCTACGACGTGGACAACGTGGGGCACTTCGGCTTGGCCATGGAGGAGTACCTGCACTTCACCTCTCCGATTCGCAGATATCCCGATCTGGTGACGCACCGGCTCGTGGTCGAGTGGTTGGCGGCGTCCGCGTCGGGTGACGCCGCCGACGCCGAGGAGCTGGATGCGGTCGCCCGCCATGCCAGCCACCGTGAGCGGCGAGCCGCCAGGGCCGAGCAGGACTCCGTGCAGTTGGCGAGACTTCGCCTCATGGAGGGCCGTCTCGGTGACGTGCTCACCGGCACGGTGTCCAAGACCGCGAGCTTCGGGCTCTTCGTCATCCCGGACGATGTGTTCGTCGAAGGCCTCGTCCACGTACGTTCGCTGACGGACGACTACTACGAGCACGACGAACGACGCATGGCGCTGGTGGGGAGGTCCCGGGGTAGGACGTTCAAGGTCGGCCAGCGGATCTCCGTCCAGGTTGCCAAAGTGGACCGCGACCGCCGGGAGATCGATTTTGTGGTCAGTTCCCACCAGCCGAGGGTAGGGGAATGACGACCGACAAGACGCTGGTCTATTACGGCGGCAAGGCCTCGGTGCCGCCCGAGCTACTCGTGCATTTCTGCGCGGAACAGGGGTTGTCGCTCGACATCGCAGTCAGTAGCGACGCCGTGGTGGCGATGGTCAACCGAGCCGTGCCCGCCTGCCTGGTTCTCGACGCGCGGGTCTACCCCGACCGCGCCGCCGCGCTCTGCCGCCGGCTCAAGGACGATTCGTTCACGGCGCTGGTGCCCATCGTCATGCTGTACGCGGAGGGGAACCGTTCGGAGTTTCCCGAGGGGCTGGAAGCCGGGGCGGACGAGGCGCTGACCGACGCGCTCCACCTGCGTGAGAACTGGCTTCGGCTGGCTCGCGTGTTGGAGCGGGCGGCACGGGACGTGAACGTACATCCCACGACCCGCCTTCCCGGGACGGTCCAAATCGCGCGGGATCTGAACATGCGGCTGGACGAACGCAAGCCGTTCGCCGTCTGCTACGCGGATCTGGACCACTTCAAGGAGTTCAACGACCGCTACGGCTACGCCAACGGAGACCGGGTGATCCTGCTGGTTTCCCGAATTCTTCGGGACATCGTGCGTTCGATCGCCCCCAACGGATTCGTGGGCCACATCGGTGGGGACGACTTCATCTTCAACGTGCCGTTGGCCGACCTGGAGGCGTGCTGCGACGAGATCCTCCACGTCTTCGACGAGCTCATCCCCTACCAGTACACCGAGGAAGACCGGCAGGCCGGATACTTCCTGGGGAAAGACAGGCGAGGCAGCATCCACCGCATCCCGCTCATGACCTTGTCGATCGGCGTGGTCACGAACCAGGTGCGCCAGTTCTCGCACACGGCCGAGATCAGCTCTTTGGCCGGCGAGATGAAAACGTACGCCAAGACCTTGCCCGGATCGGTCTACGTCGTGGATCGGCGCCAGGCCATCGTCGACCCCGCGGAGCGCGGGCGGGCACGGGCGTCCTGATCGACGCCGCCATCACCAACATGTTCTATCACGTAGGAACCTGATCGAATGAAGGGGCAAATGGAGACTTCAGCCATGACGTTCACCGTGCACTGCTCCGGCTGTAACGCCGGCTTTCCCATCGACTCGGCGAAGGTGCCCTATCCGGGCGTCTACGCGCAGTGCAGTGAATGCGAGACCGTCTTCCTGGTCAGGACTCCATCCGACGCTCCGGCCGAGGGCGAGGCATCGGTGGAAGCGCCGGTGGAAGCGCCGGTGATCGACGAGGTGGCGCCGCCGATCTATCAGGCCGGCCCGGCCTATGAGGCCGTTCCGGACTTCGAGCCCGCCATGGAGGCCCCCGCGGTTGGCCCCGCCCCGGATTTGCCCGAGCTGCCCGAGGTGCCCGACGCACCCGCGTTCTCGGAGCCCGAGCCGCCCGAGTTTTCCGAGCCTGAGCCGCCCGCGTTTTCCGAGCCCGAGCCGGTGCCGGACGCATTCTCGACTCCCGACCCGTTCCAAGCCCCCCCGGAGGTGAGCGCACCCGCGGCTCCGGAGCAAATCCCGGAGGCCGCGGAGCCGATGGTCAGCGCCCCGGTCGAGGAACCGGCCCCGGCGTTCGAGGCGCCGGCTCCCGCCGCGCCGGAGCCCGCTCCGACGCCGTCGCCGTTCGGGCGGCGCGATCCGCACGAGCGCGCACGCAGATTGGCCCGCGTGCTCGTGTCCGACATGATCGCCTACTATCCCGACCGCCATCGCCAGAGTCTCCGGGCGGGCACGTTGGCCAAGGACTTCGAAGAAGAAATCGAGAAGTCCTGGTCGGAGTACGTGGATCAGGTCGGCAAGGACATGGCGGACGGGACGACGTACTTCAAGGACGCGCTCAACGAGGTGTTGGCGGAAGGAAACGAGGTCTTCTAGTCCGCTAGCGAAGCTCCAACTCCGACGGCTCGATCGGCCGGAACACGCGCGAACCCGCGCGCCAGGTGCGGGTATAGGTCGGCGCTTTCGAAGCGGGACGGCCGGCGCCGGGCACCGACGGTGCCGACGGCCGGTCCCGCCGACATCGATGCCCGAACGCACGCTGGAGCATGAGCCACGAGCTGAACGACCGTCTGGGAGCCGCCGAACGCCGCGTCGAAGAGCTACGGGGGTACCTTTGACGTCGCCCAACGGCGGCAACGACTCGAGGCGCTCGAGGAACGCATGGCCAGCCCGTCCTTCTGGGAGGACCAGGAGCGGGCTCGGGCGGTGATCGCCGAGGCCAACGGACTAAAGCGTTGGGTAGAGCCCTGGGAGACGCTTCGCACCCGCACGGGAGACGCGCGCGAGCTAGCGGAGCTGCTGGACCTGGAGCCGGACGAGTCGCTGACCGAAGAGCTCGCTTCGGAGGTGGACGGGATCGAGCGGGGGCTGGACGATCTGGAGCTGCGAACGATGCTCCAGGGCGACGACGACCATCGCGACGCCATCCTCACGATCCACCCGGGGGCCGGGGGCACGGAATCCCAGGACTGGGCGGAGATGCTCGAGCGAATGTACACGCGGTGGGCCGAGCGCCGTGGGGCCACCGTTGCGCTGCTCGACCATCAGGCGGGGGACGAAGCCGGGATCAAGAGCGCCACGCTGGAAATCAAGGGCGACCACATCTACGGGTACCTCAAAGCCGAGAAAGGCGTCCACCGCCTGGTGCGCATCTCTCCCTTCGATGCCCAATCGCGGCGTCACACATCGTTTGCCAGCGTGTTCGTCTATCCGCTCGTGGACGATGAGATCGAGATCGAGATCGACGACGCCGACCTTCGCGTCGACACCTTCCGGGCGTCCGGGGCCGGTGGCCAACACGTCAACAAGACGGACTCCGCCATCCGCATCACGCACGAGCCGACCGGAATCGTGGTCTCGTGTCAAAAGGAGAGGTCGCAGCACAAGAACCGCGCGACGGCCATGAAGATGCTCAAGGCCGCGTTGTACGAGCGGGCGCAGGAGGAGAAGGAGCGGGAGCGTCAGGCGCTGGAGGCCTCGAAGACCGAGATCGGGTGGGGCAACCAGATTCGCTCCTACGTGTTTCACCCGTACACGATGGTCAACGATCATCGCACGGAGATGAAAGTGGGGGACGTGCACGCGGTCATGGACGGGAAGCTGGACGGCTTCATCGAGGCCTATCTGAAGGCGCACGGCGGCGCCGCGGCCCATGGCTGATACCGGGGTCCAGCGGCGGACGGACCAGGAGCCCGCGTCGTTTCTCCAGGCGCGTAGGGAAAAGCTCGACGCCATCGTGGACGCAGGCCTCGAACCGTACGCGTACCGGTTCGATCGCAGCCACGATTCCTCCGCGGCGGTCCGGGCCTTCGAGCACGCGGAGAGCGGCGAAGAGCTGGACGAGCACGAGCGGGGGCCCCGTGTGCGGGTGGCGGGGCGGCTGGTCAGCCGTCGCGGGCACGGAAAGACGTCGTTCGCCCACCTGGACGACGGAGCGGGTCGCATACAGGTCTACTTCCGCAAGGACACGCTGGGCGACGAGCGGTTCGGTCAACTGGACCTGACCGACCTGGGCGATTGGCTCGGCGTGGACGGAGTCACGTTCCGAACGCGGACGGGTGAAGTCACCGTTCTGGTCGAGGCGTGGACGCTGCTCTCCAAAGCGCTACGGCCGCTGCCGCTCGGGAAGGTGGAGGTGGATCCCGACACCGGCGAGCGCCGTGTGCACTCGGGGTTCAGGAACACCGAGAGCCGGTACCGGCAGCGTTACGCAGATCTCGCCGTCCATCCGGAGGTCCGCGAGGTCTTCCGGCAACGAGGCCGGATCATCACCGAGATGCGCACGTTCCTGGAGGGCAGGGGATTCGTGGAGGTGGAGACGCCCGTCCTCCAGCCCATCTACGGCGGCGCCTCCGCTCGGCCGTTCGTCACCCGGCACAACACGCTGGACATGGAGCTCTACCTGCGCATCGCCGACGAGCTCTACCTGAAGCGCCTGATCGTGGGCGGCATGGACCGCGTTTACGAGATCTCCAAGGACTTCCGGAACGAGGGCGTGGACCGCTTCCACAATCCCGAGTTCACAATGCTGGAGTTCTACCAGGCGTTTGCGGACTACGAGGACATGATGGAGGTGGTGGAGTCGCTCATGGCCCACCTGGTCCGCGCACTGCACGGATCCACGAGCTTCACCTTCCAAGGGCACACGATCGATGTGAAGCCGCCCTTCCGGCGGCTGCCCTTGATGGACGCCCTGAGCGAAGCCATGGGCGTCGATGCAGCGGACATTCCCACCGAGGAGCTGCGCGCACGGGCCAAAGCCCTGTCCATTCCGGAGCTCGCCGGCGCCGGACGGGGCAAGCTACTGGACAAGCTGTTCGGAGAGTTGGTCGAGCCCGACCTGATCCAGCCGACGTTCGTCGTGGACCACCCTCGGGAGCTCAGCCCGCTGGCCAAGCCCAAGCGGGGCGACCCGACCCTGACCGAGCGCTTCGAGTTGTACCTGGCGGGACGGGAGATGGCCAATGCGTTTTCCGAGCTGAACGACCCCATCGACCAACGGCGTCGCTTCGAGGAGCAGGTCCGGCTCCGCGAAGCCGGGGACGACGAGGCGCAGACGGTGGACGAAGACTACCTGCGGGCGTTGGAGTACGGCCTGCCGCCCACCGGCGGCGTGGGGGTGGGGGTGGACCGCGTGGTGATGATGCTCACCGATCAGCCTTCCATTCGCGACGTCATCCTGTTTCCCACGCTTCGTCCGGAAGAGGGCGACGTGGAAGCCGACGACGAGGAGGCGTAGGGGGAGTGGAGCGGCTCGACTGGTTCCTCGCCCGGCGCTACCTGTCCTCCCGGAAGAAGGGGAGGCTCCTTTCGCTGATCACGTGGATCGCGTTGGGTGGGGTCATCGTGGGCGTCACCGCTCTGGTGGTCGTGCTCTCCGTCATGAACGGCGCGCAGCAGGACCTCAGGCAGATGATCTTGGGAGCGACTCCGCACATCTACGTGTTGGAGCACGGACAGGCGCTGCGGCTGGACAACTGGCAAGACGTGATCTCCGACGTCCAAAACGTGGAGGGCGTGGAGAATGCGTCGCCGTTCATCCTCACCACGGTGGGTGTGGTGCGCGGCGACATGAGCCCGGAGTACGCCGCCGGCAGCGAGCAATACGCGCAAGCCGGCGATCTCTACGGCGTCGCAGTCGGGGAAGGCGCCGAGCGGGTCACGGACATCGAGGCCGAGGTGGGATCCCTACTCGGCCCCAGGCACGGACTCCCGCCCGCCGTCATCGCCGAGCGTTTGGCCAATCGCATGGACCTCTTCGAGGGCGACACGATCATCATCGCGGCGCTCGAGACCGCTCGCCCCGATGCGTTCGGGAACGTGCTGCCCAACATGCGCCAGTTCGTGGTGTCGGGGACCGTGCGGACCGGCGTATACGATCTGGATCTCAAAAACGTCTACGTGCGCCTCGAAGACGCCCAGTCGGTGCTGGGCCTGGGAGGCACCGACCAGATCTCCGGAATCAGCGTCCGGCTGGACGATCCGTTCTCGGCCATGGACGTCGGCGAGGACATGCGCGAGTCGCTGGGATTCCCCTACCGGGTGGAAACGTGGATCTCCACGAACGCCGCCATGTTTTCGGCGCTCAAGCTGGAAAAGCTGGCCATGGGCATCATCCTCGGACTGGTCATGCTGGTGGCTGCCTTCAACATCGTGAGCACGCTGGTCATGGTCGTGGCGGATCGCACACGGGAGATCGGCATCCTCAAGTCGATGGGCATGACCGACGGTCAGGTCAAACGGGTGTTCGTGCTCCAGGGCATGTGGGTGGGAGCCATCGGTACGGCCATCGGCCTCGTCGTCGGGCTCGTAGTGTGCTGGATTCTCCATCAGTACCCGATCATCCGACTCGCGCCCGAGATCTACTCGCTGGACCGGCTGCCGGTGCTGGTGCAGCCCGCCGACCTCTTGATGGTCGTCACGGGCAGCCTGGTCATCTCTCTGGTGGCCACGCTCTATCCGTCCGGCCAAGCGTCGCGCTTGGCACCGGTGGAGGCCATCCGCCATGAGTGAGGTCGCCCTGTCGCGTGAAAGCCGTTCCCGGGATGCCGCAGCTTCCCGCCCCGGAGGCCCGCCCCTGGCGGCCACCGAGCTCACCAAGTCCTTCGTAATGGGAGACGGAAGCGAGCTCCGCATCCTGCAGGGCATCTCGCTCGAGATCGCGGCGGGCGAGACGGTGTCCATCGTGGGTCAAAGCGGCAGCGGAAAGTCCACACTGCTCCACATCCTGGGCGCCCTCGACAAGCCTACCAGTGGCGAGGTCTCGATAGGTGGTGAGCCCATTCGCGCGCTGAGCACGGACCGAGCTGCCGACCTGCGCAACCGTAGCGTGGGCTTCGTGTTCCAGTTTCATCACCTGCTGCGGGAGTTCACCGCCCTCGAGAACGCCATGATGCCCTGCCTGATCGGCGGCGTATCGCCCCGCGACGCAGACCGCCGGGCCCGCGAGGTTCTGGAGGCCGTAGGGCTGGGTCACCGGCTCGATCACAAGCCCTGGCAGCTTTCCGGCGGAGAACAGCAGCGGGTTGCGGTGGCTCGCGCGCTGGTCAACGAGCCGATCGTCCTGCTGGCGGACGAGCCGTCCGGGAACTTGGACGAGGAGACTTCCGAGGACCTGCACGACCTGCTGTTCCGCATTCGCCGCGAGCGCGACCTGTCCATGGTGTTGGTCACGCACAACCTGGCCCTGGCGGCCCGATCCGACCGTGTGCTCCGCCTGAGCGACGGGAGGCTGGAAGCCGAGGGGGGGGCGGCACTCCCGTGAAATGTGAGCACTGCGGAAATTCGGACGCCGTGGTCCAGTACACGGAGATCAAGTCGAACGAGATGAGCACCGTCCACCTGTGCCGGGAATGCGCCGCCGAAAAAGGAATCGAGGCCAACCCGGTGCCGTCCAGCTTCGCGCTCTCCAACCTGGTGGCGCAGATCGGTCAGGAAGCGTCGACCGAGGGCCTAGAGATCGAAGGCTCCTGTCCGTTCTGCAGCGTCAGCCTGTCGGACTTTCGCGACGCCGGACGCTTCGGCTGCCCCCACTGCTACGAGGCGTTCGAAAAGGGAATCCGGAGCCTGCTGCGCCGCATTCACGGGTCCACGCAGCACACGGGGAAGGTCTACCTGCCGGCGGATCCCACCCGTTCGGAGCGGCAGCGGCGCGTGCACGCGTTGCGGAAGAAGCTGGACCGCGCCGTGGCTAGCGAAAACTTCGAGCGTGCGGCCGAGATCCGCGATCAGCTTCGCGCGTTGGAGCACACGTGAACGACCTCACGCAGGTCCCGGACTTCGGCTTGGGCTGGCTGGATGCCAGCGGCCCCCACTCCGATGTGGTGCTGTCCACGCGGGTGCGGCTGGCCCGGAACCTCCAGGGGTACATGTTCGGGCCACGGGCTCGGGTGACCGATCAGCGCACCGTGCTCGACGATGTTCGGCGGGTGCAGGAAGACGTTCCGCTGCTGCGCAACGCGCCGATCGTGCGGCTCGCCAAATCCGAGAATCGGTTCCGCCGCATTTTGCACGAGCGCAGGCTGGTGTCCCGCGAGTTGTTGGGCGCCGACGACCAGGAGCCGGGGCCCGGAGCGGCCGTCGTACTTTCGCGCTCCGAACCGCTTTCGGTGATGGTCAACGAGGAGGATCACCTACGCCTCCAGGCCCTGGTATCGGGCTTGCGTCTGCAGGAGGCTTGGAACCTGGTCGATCGCCTGGATGATGAGCTCGGACAGGAACTCGCGTTGGCCTACCACCACGAGTTCGGGTTCTTGACGAGCTGTCCGACCAACGTGGGCACGGGGCTGCGGGCGTCGGTGCTGGTACACCTGCCTGCGCTGGTGTTGACCAAGGAGATCAACAAGGTCCTGCAAGGACTTACGCAGGTCGGCCTCACGTTCCGAGGTCTGTATGGCGAAGGCTCTGAGGTGGTTGGAAACTTCTTTCAGGTGTCCAACCAGACCACGCTTGGGCAGAGCGAGGAGGACTTGGTGGATCACCTCGAGCGAATGATCGCTCAGGTCATCCAATTCGAGGTACATGCGCGGCAGGTTTTGATGCGTGACGCCGCCGGCGTCACCGAAGACAAGATCTGGCGCGCCTACGGGCTCTTGCGCTACGCGAGGACCCTTTCGTTCGAGGAATTGATGAATCTTTTGAGCGGTGTTCGACTCGGTGTGGGTCTGAAACTACTCCCAGAACTAAGGGTATATACGCTCAACAAAATCATGATCTTTTCGCAGGCGGCGCACCTCGAAGAAGCGGCCGGGCGAGATCTCCCCTCCAACGAGCGCGACGCACACCGCGCCGCGTATGTTCGTAGGATTCTGGTAACCGAGGGGGTAGTTTCCCCCGACGGCGACACCTCTGCCGAAGGTCAGGGGACGTGACGGGCTGGAGGCCCGAAGGCGGCGAGCAGGTCGGCACATGAACTACAACTTCACGGATCGCGTCCGGACGGTACTGTCGATGGCTCGGGAAGAGGCCATCCGGCTACAGCACGACTACGTGGGTACCGAGCACATCCTCCTGGGTTTGATCCGGGAGGGGGAAGGCGTCGCGGCTGCGGTCCTGACCAAGCTGAACGTCGACCTCGACCAGGTCCACGAGCGCGTCGAGGAAGCCGTGCGTAAGGGCAAGGCCACCATCGCGTTGGGTGAGCTTCCCTACACGTCGCGGGCCAAGAAGGTGCTCGAGTTCGCCATGGCCGAGGCGCGCGAGCTGAACCACTCCTACGTGGGCACGGAGCACCTGTTGCTGGGGCTCATGCGCGAAGAGAAGGGCATCGCCGCCCAGGTGCTGGCCTCGCTTGGAATCACGCTGGAAGAGGCCCGCGCGGAGACGCTGAAGGTGCTGGGCTCGGACGTGAGTCCCGCGGAGCCGGCCGGCATCGGTGGCGGTGGCACGCCCAGCGGCGGATCCAAGGGCGACAAGAAGTCCAAGACGCCCGCGCTCGACCACTTCTGTCGCGATCTGACCGACCTGGCCCGGCAGGGCTCGCTCGACCCCACCATCGGACGGTCGGCCGAGATCGAACGGGTCATCGAGATCCTCTGCCGACGCAAGAAGAATAATCCGGTCTTGATCGGTGAGCCTGGTGTCGGGAAGACGGCGATCGTCGAAGGCCTGGCCCAGCTCATCTCTCGCGGAGAGGTCACCGAGGCCCTCAAGGATCACCGCGTTCTGGCGCTCGATATGGCCGCGGTCATCGCGGGCACCAAGTACCGCGGGCAGTTCGAAGAACGGCTCAAGGCCGTCATGAACGAGATCTCGCAGAACAAGAACGTGATCCTCTTCATCGACGAGCTGCACACGTTGGTCGGGGCCGGTGCCGCCGAGGGTGCCATCGACGCCTCCAACATGCTCAAGCCCGCGTTGGCCCGGGGTGAGCTCCAGTGCATCGGCGCGTCGACGCTGAACGAGTACCGCAAGTACATCGAGAAGGACGGCGCCCTGGAGCGGCGCTTCCAGCCCGTCATCGTCGACCCGCCCTCGGTAACCGAGACGGTCGAGATTCTCAAAGGGCTGCGCTCCCGTTACGAAGACCATCACAGGGTGGTCATTCCGGACGGGTCCCTGGAGGCGGCCGCGAAGCTGTCCGACCGCTACATCACCGACCGGTTCCTGCCCGACAAGGCGATCGACGTGATCGACGAGGCGGGCGCGCGGGCTCGGATCGCCAGTCAGGTGCCGCCGCCCGAGGTCGAGGAGCTCAAAACCTCCCTGCACGACATCGCGGAGCGGAAGGACGAGGCCATTCGCGACCAGGACTTCGAGCGGGCTGCCCAGCTCCGTGACGAGGAGAAGAGCGTCCAGCGGGAGATCAAGGAGTCCAAGGATCGCTGGGAAGAAGAAGCCAAGCTCCGGCGGCCCGAGATCGCGGACGAGGACGTGGCCTTTATCGTGAGCCGTTGGACGGGCATCCCCGTCACCCGGCTGCAGCAGGCCGAGACCGAGCGGCTCGTGCACATGGAGGACGAGCTGCACAAGCGGGTCGTGGGCCAAGACGCCGCCATTACGGCGATCTCCCGGGCCATCCGTCGTAGCCGCGCGGGCCTCAAAGATCCCAAGAAGCCCATCGGCTCCTTCATCTTCTCGGGGCCCACGGGCGTCGGGAAGACGGAGCTGGCGCGGGCGCTCGCGCAGTTCCTGTTCGCCGACGAAGACGCCTTGATCCGCGTCGACATGAGCGAGTACATGGAGAAGTTCTCGGTGTCCCGTCTCATCGGCGCCCCTCCGGGCTACGTCGGGTACGAAGACTCCGGCGCCCTGACCAAGGCTGTCAGAAGACGGCCCTACTCGGTCGTTCTACTGGATGAGATCGAGAAGGCCCATCCGGACGTGTTCAATATCCTGCTTCAGGTGCTGGACGAAGGGCACCTCACGGACAACTACGGTCGCGTGATCGACTTCAAGAACACGGTCATCGTGATGACGTCCAACCTGGGCGCCCGCGACATCTCGAAGGGCAGGGGACTCGGCTTCCACGACGAAGACGAGGAGTCCGCCTACACGGTGATGCGGGACAAGGTGCAGCAGGAAATCGAACGGGCCTTCAACCCCGAGTTTCTCAACCGGGTGGACGACACGATCGTCTTCCATCCGCTGACACGGGAACAGATCTCCGAGATCGTGCATATCCTCCTGGCAGGTGTGCGGGAGCGTCTGGCAGAAGAAGACATGACGCTCCGCCTCACCGACTCCGCCATCGACTTCTTGGTGGAGAGAGGATACGACGAGAAGTTTGGAGCGCGTCCGCTCAGGAGAGCGATTCAGCGGTTCCTGGAAGATCCGCTGTCAGAAAAGATCCTAGTCGGGGAGCTGTCTTCTGGTGACGAGATCGAGGTTGATGTGGCGGCGGACGGCGAAGGGCTCTCGCTTCGAGCGGTGTCGCCGCAGAAGACCTGATACGGCGCAGATCGCCGTCCATGGCCGATACGGCCCGGCGCTCGCAGCGTTGGTCCTGGTCGGCCTGTTGCTTCCGCCTTCGCCGGCGGTCGCCCAAGACGTGGCCCAGGACGGCACCACCACGCTGGTCCAGGTCGACAGCCTCCTCGTAGAGGGCGCCCGGCGGCAGAATCCCCAGCAGATCGCCCTCGGCTTCGGCGTCCGTGCCGGCACCGCCGTGTCCTACCGCGACATCCAGCGCGGCCTCAAGTCCCTCTGGGCCACAGGCCAGTTCCGGGATCTCCAGGTGCGGGCCCGTGGCGTGGCAGGAGAATCCGTCACGCTGATTCTGGTCGTCGATGAGGAGCCGCTCCTCACCTCGGTCGCGTTCGTGGGCTTGGAGCACGTCTCGGCGGGAGACGTTCAGGATACGACAGGCCTCCGTCCCGGCCGCCCCTATTCCGAAGGGGCGGCGTTGGCGGCCGAGCGATTTATCCGCGCCGAGCTGGCGGACGAAGGAATCCCGTTCGCGCGTGTGGAGCCCCGGCTCGAGCCGGTCGAGGGCTCCGACACCGAAGTCCGGTTGATCTTCGAGGTGGCCGAGGGCCACCGCGTCACGATTGCCGAGGTGGGATTCGACGGCAACGCCGGATTGCCGGACGAGGCCTTGGTGGGCGCGATATCCTCCAAACCCGAGGGGTTCTGGTGGTTCCGGTCCGGATCCTTCGACGAGGCTACGCTCGAAGACGATCTCCTGTCCAAGCTGCCCACCCTCTACGACTCCTACGGATATCTGGATTTCGAGGTGCTCGGCGACACGCTGATCATCGACCCGGAAACCGGAAAGGGACGCTTGGAGGTCCGCGTCGACGAGGGACCGCAGTACGCGCTCCGGTCCATCGAGTTCAACGGAAACAGCCGCTACTCCACCGAAGAGCTGGAGGCGTTTTTCGAAGAGGAGGGCGGGGGACTGCTGGCCAGCCTGGGCATCGGTGGCTCGGACGAGGACGTCGACTATTTCGACCTCGTGGAATTCCAGTCCGACGTGGAGCAGGTCGAGTCGCTGTACCGGAACAGCGGCTACATCTTCGCGCGCGTGCAGCCGAGCGTTCAACGGCACGAGCCCGAGACCGAGGGTGGCCGCCCGGAGGTGTCGGTGCGGCTGGATATCAGCGAAGGACTGCTCGCCACGGTCCGGCGCGTGGACATCGACGGCAACGACTTCACGTACGACCGGATTATCCGGGAGCGGATCTTCCTGCTTCCCGGCGACGAGTACAGCGAGCAGCGGCTGCTCCAGAGCTACCAGCAAATCTCCTCGCTGGGATTTTTCGAGACACCGATGGAGCTGCCCACGATTCTGCCGGACCCGGAAACCGGCGACGTGGATATCACGTTCCACGTGTCGGAGCGAAACACCGGCTCGGTGAGCTTCGGCACGGCGGTCGGTGGCGGCGTCGGGCTCTCGGGGTTCCTCGGATACGACCAGCCCAACCTGTTCGGTCAGGCCAAGGAAGGGCACCTGCGCTGGGACTTCGGCCGCTTCATCAACAACTTCACGGTCTCCTACACCGACCCCGCGATCCAAGGGAGTCGCATCTCGGGCACGCTCTCGCTGTTCAACTCCCGTAACCGGTTCTTCCAGTTCAACACGGGGCAGTGGAAGCGCCTGGGCGGGTCGGTCCGGTTCGGCGTGCCCGTGCCGGGCTCACTCCGGAGCCGCCTGTTCTTCGGCTACTCGCTGGTTCGCACCCGCTACGATCTCCGCGACGGTGTGGACGACACCTCGCTCTTCGGGCGTCCGGATGGCATGCTCTCGACCGTTTCGTTCGGCGTCACCCGCCAGACGTTGGACCATCCCCTATTCCCGACCGTCGGATCGCGGCAGAGCATCAACAGCGCGTTCAGCGGCGGATTCCTGGGCGGTGACGCCTCGTTCTCCAAACACACCATCGAAGGAGCGTGGTGGGTTCCGGTCGGCAGCTTGGGGTCCGGGCCCAGGCCCATCCGATTCGCGCTGGGCTTCACGGGTCGCCTGGGCGCGGTGTTCGGCGACGCCACGGACTTCCCGTTCGAGCGTTTCTGGATGGGCGGAGTCCAGTTCGGCGAACAACTTCGCGGCTATGACGAGACCTCGATCACGCCGTTCGGATTCTTCCCCGAGGGATCGACCGACATCACCCAGATCGCGCGGCTGGGCGATGCTTACCTGTCGATGACCGCGGAATACGCTATTCGGTTCAACGACAATCTGTCCATGTCGCTGTTCATGGACGCGGGGAACGTGTGGCAAGGTCCCTCGGAGATCGATCCCAGCCAGTTGTTCCGAGGGGCGGGGATCGGCGCCCAACTGGTGACGCCGTTCGGGCCTCTGGGTCTGGAGTACGCCTACGGCTTCGACAAGATCAACCCGGGCTGGCAACTGCACTTCCGGCTGGGGCCAGGGTTCTAGCGGACCGACCGGTCACAGCGGACTGGTCCGGGGCTCCCGTACCGGCTGCCGACCATCCCTTTCCGGCGTCCTTCGGGTCGCCAGGCCACCGACGAGGGTCGGGCACGCCGCTCACCGCCCGGGTTTTGGCCGAAAATCGGTCGCGGAACCCGGGAACACCCGCATGCAAGACGCATAGAACGTTTCGGTAACAACGAGGCCCTGCCAGGCTCCGGCCTGGCGCGCACCCGGAGAGGATGAAGTGAGACGTTATTCCCTTATGCTGCCTGCACTCTTGCTGGCCGCGGCACCCCTCCAGGGTCAAGCGGTCCTCAAGATCGGCTATATCGATTCTCGTGAGATCGTGGACAAGGCACCCGAGGCCCAGACCGCCCAACGGCAGTTTGAGCAGGAGATGCAGCGCATCCAGTCCGAGATCAACCAGATGCAAACGGACTTCAACGCCATGCTGACCGCCTATCAGCAGCAGCAGGGCACCATGTCCGAAGACGCGCGTCGAGCCCGCGAGCAGGAGCTGAGCGATCAGCAGCAGCAGTACACCCAGCGTGCGGATCAGATGCAGCAGGAGCTGGAGGTCAAGAGAGCCGAATTGGTCGAGCCCGTGATGCAGCGAATCAACGTGATCATCGAAGAGATTCGGGCAGAGGGGAACTACTCCCTGATCTTCGATGTCGGGGCCGGAAGCATCATTGCCGCCGACGAGTCCCTCGACCTCACCGAAGAAGTGCTTCGCCGGCTGGGCGCGACGTCCAGTGACGCACCCGACGAGCTCTGACGAAACTCGCGGTAGCGTCCCCACCCTTGACGCGGCTCCCGGACGTTGGGTCCCGGGAGCCGCGTCGCATTTTCCGCCAGCCCCACGCCCACAACGGCAGGAGCGCGTCGTGAACGCACACCATGCGCAGGAGGTTTCGGTCCTGACCCTCGGCCAGGTGGCCGAGCTCGTTCAAGGGGAAGTGGTGGGGAACGCCGAGATCGTGGTGGCGGGGGTGGCGCCCATCGACGAGGCCGGCGAGCGGGAGCTGGGCCTGCTGGCCTCCCCCAAGTATGGTGGACGAGCGCCCGAATCCGGTGCCGCGGCATTGCTGGTGGCGGACGCCGTGCGCGACCGGATCCCAGACGGCTTCTCGGCGGTCGTGGTCCGGGACGCCCATGTGGCGCTGGCCACGCTGCTCGGCCATCTCCACCCCATCCGCCCGGATAGGACGGGGGTGCATTCCACCGCCGTGCTCGGGCCCAACGTTTCGCTGGGTGAGGATGTCTATGTAGCGCCGTACGCCGTGATCGGCGCGGACGTCACGCTCGGCGACCGCTGCCGCGTCGAGGCGCACTGTGTGGTCGGGGACGGGTGCCGCATCGGGAACGACACGGTTCTCCATCCGCACGTCGTGCTCTACCCGGGCACGGAGGTCGGACGGGACGTCGTGCTCCATGCGGGCGTGAAGCTGGGCGTCGACGGATTCGGCTATGTGTTCGTGGACGGACAACACCGGAAGGTGCCGCAGGTGGGCGGATGCGCGGTGAACGACGGCGTCGAGATCGGGGCCAACAGTTGCGTGGATCGGGGCTCTATCGGCCGGACCACGATCGGAGCGGGGACCAAGCTCGACAACCTGGTCCACCTCGCGCACAACGTCCATGTCGGGAAGGCTGCGCTGATCGTGGCCCAAGTCGGCATCGCGGGCTCGACCCGGGTCGGGGACGGCGCGGTGTTCGGTGGGCAGGCCGGCGCAATCAACCACCTGGATATCGGCGCCGGGGCGCGAATCGCGGCTCAGGCGGGCGTGATCGGAGACGTGGCGGCCGGCGAAACCGTGATGGGATTTCCGGCTCGGCCGCGGAGGGAGTTTCTCCGGACGCAGGCGTCGCTGAACAAGATCGCCGCGCTGTGGCCGGAGCTGAAACGCCGCCGCACGACAGGGGATGCGGACGCGTAGGAACCGGGTTGGCGCGCTGTTAGATTACACGGGTTTTGTCTTGACGGAGGTAGAAACGGGCCCCGATGTCGAAGCCAAAGCAAACGACGCTCGAAGCAGCCGCCTCTCTCGACGGCATCGGCGTGCACTCTGGCACATCGTCCCGGCTCACCTTTCTTCCGGCCGCGGCCGGCACGGGGATTCGCTTTCGGCGTGTGGATCTGGACGGAGCCCCGGAGGTGCCGGCCAACCTCGATCACATCGTGGGCACCGAGCTGGGCACCAGCATCGGCTGCGGAGACGTGCGCATCATTACCGTCGAGCACGTGATGGCGGCGTTGGCGGCCAACAGGATCGACAACGTGCTCCTGGAGCTGGAGGGGCCGGAGCCGCCCATCCGCGACGGCAGCTTCAAGGACTACGACACCGCGATTCGGGACGTGGGCGTCCGTCAGCTCGATGAGCCCGCGCAGGTGATCTCCGTCCGGACCCCGCTCAGCATCAGCGCGGAGAACGGATCCTCCTACGTGGTGGCGCCCGACGAGGAGTTGCGCGTCTCGGCCTCCATCGACTTCGAGCATCCCGCGATCGGACGACAATACGGGTCCTTCCCAATGAGTCCCGAGACGTTCTCGGGGGAAGTGGCGGCCGCCCGAACGTTCGGGTTCCGCAGCGAGGCGGAGTCGTTGATGGCTCGCGGACTGGCGCGGGGCGCCTCGCTGGAGAACACCATCGTCCTGGACGACGCGGGCGTCATGAACGACGGGTTGCGGTATCCGGACGAATACGTGCGGCACAAGGTCGGGGACATATTGGGTGACCTCGCGCTTCTCGGTGCCCGCATCGTGGGACACATCGTCGCCGAGCGGCCCAGCCATCAAGGCAACGTCAAGCTGGCCCGCGAGCTGCGTTCCATCGCACGGCGGGAGGCGGCAGAGACCGTCGAGGTCTCTCGCATCATGCAGTATCTCCCGCACCGGTATCCCATGCTCCTGGTGGACCGGATCCTGGAGTTCGAGAGCGGGAAGCGCATCGTCGGCATCAAAAACGTGACCATCAACGAGCCGTTTTTTCAGGGCCACTATCCCGGCCATCCGGTCATGCCCGGGGTACTGATCGTGGAGGCCATGGCCCAGGTGGGAGGCCTGTTGTTGATGGACGCTGTCGAGAATCCGGAGGAACAAGTCGTTTACTTCATGACCTTGGACAACGTGAAGTGGCGGCAGCCGGTAGTTCCGGGAGATCAACTGGTGTTCGAACTGGAGATGCTACAAAGAAGGGGTCGCACGTGTAGGATGCGTGGGACCGGAACGGTAGATGGAAAACGGGTGGCGGAAGCGGAGCTCATGGCAAGGATCGTTGATCGATGAGCAAAGGTTGGGCAGTACGAGCAGACGCGGAGGCCAGAGTCCATCCCTCGGCGGTCGTAGATCCGGACGCCGAGTTGGGCTTAGGGGTCGACGTAGGACCGTTCTCGGTGATCGGTCCGGGTGTGCAGATCGGCGCGAGCACCAGGGTGGGCTCGAACGTGCTGATCGAGAGAGACACCGTGATCGGCAGCGATTGTCATATCTTTCACGGTGCGGTGCTGGGCACCGATCCCCAGGACCTCAAATATCGCGGCGAGCCTACGGCCCTACACGTCGGCGACCGCACCGTGGTGCGTGAATATGCCACGCTCAATCGCGGAACAGAGGCCACGGGCGTAACGGTGGTGGGCAGCGACTGCCTACTCATGGCGTACAGCCACGTGGCGCACGACTGTCGTCTGGGAAATCACATCGTGGTGGCGAACGCCGTGCAGATGGCCGGGCATGTCACGATTGAAGACTGGGTGATCGTGGGGGGCGGGAGCGTGATTCACCAATTCGTGCGCATCGGCGCGCACGCGTTCATCGGCGGCGGGTCGCGCGTGCCGCAGGACGTGCCTCCTTACTGCCGGTCGGCGGGCGCGGACCCCAAGCTCTATGGCCTGAACAGCGTGGGCCTCAAGCGACGGGGGTTCGCGGCGAATACGCGCATGGCGCTGAAGCAGGCCTACCGGCTGCTGTTCCAGAGCGGCCTCAACGTCTCGCAGGGGCTCGAGCGCGTGGAAGCGGAGGTGCGGGGAGTCCCCGAGGTGGATCACCTGGTCGCCTTTATCCGAGACAGCGAGCGCGGCATCACCGTCGGGTGACAACGGCGGCTGCGCGGACCCGACCCGACCCGCTCCGCGTGGGCGTCGCCGGGGCCGGTAGCCTCGGGTACCATCACGTCCGTCTGCTCGCGTCGCTGAACCGTGTAGTAGCCGTCGGATTCTATGACGTCGACTCCGAGCGTTCCGCCCACGTGCAAGCAGACCTGGGCGTGCGATCGTGGCCCAGCTTGGAGGCGCTCCTCGAGGCTGTGGACGCACTCGTCATCGCAACGCCCACGGCAAGCCACGAAGCCGTCGCCCTCCAGGCGCTGGCCCGAGGCATCGACGTGTTCATCGAGAAGCCGATTGCGCCCACGCTGGACGCAGCAGACCGGATCCTCGCCGCAGCGGACGCGAGCGGGTCGGTCGTGCAGGTGGGGCACGTAGAGCGCTTCAACGGCGCCATCCTGGCGGCGAGGCAATACCTGGACGCGCCGCTGTTCGTTGAGTCTCACCGGTTGGCGCCCTTTCAACCACGGGGCCTGGACGTGGCCGTGGTCCTGGACCTCATGATCCATGACGTGGACCTGGTGAGGGCGCTGGTCGCGGATCGGGTCAAGTCGGTGGCGGCCACGGGCGTGCCGGTCATCACGTCGAACGTGGACATCGCGAACGCCCGGATCACCTTCGAGCGGGGAGCGGTGGCCAACCTCACGGCCAGTCGGGTCTCGGTGGAGCGGATGCGCAAGCTCCGGATCTTCCAGCGGTCGGGGTACTTGAGCCTCGACCTAGCGTCCGGCTCGGGCGAGTTCCTGCGCCTGAGGGAGGAGCTGCCGGTCCTGGCCGGCTCAATGGACCTTCCATCGGAGGTGCGCTCACCGGCCGGACTGGCGCAACTCGTGGAGAGAATCCCTATTCAGGGAGACGGTGTAGAACCCCTACACCGCGAACTCGAGAGCTTCGTCGACGCCCTCCAAAACGGTGCCGAGCCGCCGGTTTCGGGACAGGATGGGCGCCTAGCTCTGGAGATCGCCCTATCCATTGAGACTCTGATCCAAGACCATGTCGCTCATACGCGTACGGCGTGATCGCAAGAAAGAAGGGCTGGACACCAAGAAGGCTCGCTCCACCGGTCGACTCGTGATCCTGCTGGTGGCTGTCATCGCCGCCATTTGGTACCTCAGCGGTGGAATGCCCTTCTAATGGACGAATCGCCACCAAGGGACTGCCCCCCGGCTCGGTGAATCCCACCGTTCTGCTGCTTGCCGGAGAAGAATCCGGGGACCAACACGGAGCGCACGTGGCGCACGCGCTCAAGAAACGTCTCCCCGGCATCCGCCTCATCGGCACCGGAGGCGCACGTATGGCCGCGGAGGGAGTCGAGCTCCTCGCCGGGCTGGACGACCTGGCGGTCATGGGATTCGTGGAGGTCCTGGGCCGCCTGCGGTTCTTCCATGGCCTGGAAAAGCGGATTCGCAGCCTACTGGACGCACAGACGGTCGACCTCGTGCTGCCGATCGACTACCCGGGCCTGAACCTCCGCATTGCCCGCTACGCTCGCGAGCGGAACGTTCCGGTGCTCTACTACATTGCGCCGCAGGTGTGGGCCTGGCGGGCCGGAAGGATCAATCGGCTCGTGCGGGACGCGGACCATGTCGCGGTCATCCTGCCATTCGAGGTCGACTTGTTTCAAGCGGCGGGCGGCCGGGTGACGTTCGTGGGACATCCGCTCCTGGACGAGCCCGTTCCCACGCCGGGCCGCGCCGAGTTCGCCGCGGAGCACGACCTCGATCCCGACCGGCCGCTCCTCGCTCTTTTTCCGGGCTCCAGGTCACAGGAGATCGAGCGACACCTTGCGGTGATGCTGGAGACGAGTGCGCTCCTTCGGTCCACCAGGCCCGAGTTGCAGGTGGCGGTCGCCCAGGCCGCGTCGGTGCCCGATCTCTCCCTTCCGGACCACGTCACGCGCGTGCGCGGAAGCCGGGCTTTGCTCAGCCACGCCGACGCCGCCCTCGTGAAGTCGGGCACCTCCACCCTGGAAGCGGCCCTGGCCGGCGTGCCGTTCGTCTGTGTGTACCGGGCCCATCCGCTGACCTACGCGATCGCCCGCCGCCTCGTGCGGACCGATTACATCGCTTTGGCCAACCTCGTTGCCGGCGCCCGCGTGGTCCCGGAAATGCTCCAGGGAGACGCGACGACGGACCGCCTGGCCGCGGAGCTCGCTCCGCTGCTGGATCCGTCTAATCCCCGCCGGCAGGCGATGGTCGCGAGCCTGAAAGGCATTCGGAAGCGGCTGGGGCAGCCGGGCGCAGCGAAGCGCGTCGCGGAGCTGGCGGCCGGCCTTCTATCGGTTCGGGAGCCGCTGGAGGCGGTCTCGGACGCCAATCGCTGAGCGCGCCCGTTGAGACGGCTACGCCGACGAGTCGGATTGGCCCTCGCAGGGACGGTGGGGCCTGCGGTCGTCAGGGGCCTCCACGCAACGTTGCGTGTGGACGTCCGGGGGACCGAGCATTATGAGCGTTTGAGGGCGGCCGGCCAGCCCGTGATCTTTGCCGTGTGGCACGGGCGGATGCTGACCCCGGTATGGTGGCACAGGGCGGAGGGGATCGTGGTGTTGGTATCCGAGCACGCGGACGGTGAGGCGCTGGCGCGGATCATGGGCGGATTGGGGTTCGGATCGGTGCGAGGGTCCAGCACGCGCGGAGGCGTGCGGGGCCTCAAAGGCCTCGTGCGGGCCGGTCGGGAACGGCACGACCTGGCCATCACCCCCGACGGACCGCGAGGGCCGGCACGGCAGGTCAAGCCGGGCCTGATGGCCGCCGCCCAGCTTGCCGGCGCGGCCGTCGTGCCGCTGAGCGCCGCGAGCACTCCCAACTGGACCTTGTCGAGCTGGGATCGATTCGTGATTCCGAGACCGAGGGCCAAAGTGTACCTGGAGTACGGGCCGCCCATTCGCATTCCCGCCGACGCGGATGACGGCGAGCGCGCACGCCGACGGGCGGAGGTACAGATCGCGCTGGACGCGCTCACCGAGCGTGTCGACCGGAGGGCGTCCGCCGCATGAGACGCTGGGCCGAGCCGTGGGTTCGACGCTGGTGGAAGGGGGGCGGCGGCCCGGTCGGGCGCGTGCTGGACGTCGCCCTGGCGCCGGCGGAAAACATCTTTGGTCGTGTGGTGAAGCGTCGTACGGCACGAAGAGCGGGGAGTGGCACGAGGGCGATGCTCCCGGTGGTGTCGGTGGGGAACCTCACAGTGGGCGGCACAGGGAAGACCCCGTTCACCGCTTGGCTGGCGGGACGCCTTCGCCAGGCCGGCCTCAGGCCGGGGGTGGTGTTGCGGGGATACGGACCCGACGAGCTGGCCCTCCACCGTCGCTGGAATCCCGACGTGCCGGCCGAGGCCGCACGGCGACGGCTTTCAGCGATTGCCCGCGTGGCCCGTCGGGAAGCGGACGCGGTGATCCTGGACGACGGGTTCCAGCACTACCGGGTGCATAGGGACGTGGACCTGGTCCTGGTTTCGGCAGAGCAGACCGCGGTGTGGAACGATCACTTGCTGCCCAGGGGGCCCTACCGGGAGTCCTGGGAGTCGCTCCGGAGGGCGGACGCGGTGGTCATCACGCACCGGGGAGCCGACGAGGTCCACGTAGCGGCCACGTGGGAGCGAGTCGCGAACGCCGCGCCCGGCGTGCCGACCTTCACGGCCAGCCTCCGACCGTCCGGGTGGTGCGACCTCCGGGGCAGCCCCTGCGCCATGCCCGAGGGGCCGGTGCTCGCCGTGGCCTCGGTGGCCAATCCCGAAGGGTTCCGGAAGGCGTTGGCCGGCGTGGTGTCGGAGATCGACCTGCTCGCCTATCCGGACCATCACGAATACACGGCCGGAGACTGGCGGCGCATCGTGAAGCGATCCGGCAGCCGGGCCATCGTCACCACCGAGAAAGACGCGGTAAAGCTCGAGACGCTCGCCGATCCCGATCACGTGGTATTCGTCATGGTCGATGAGGTTGCGGTTGCCGACGAAGGCGAGCTACTCGCACTGGTGCTGGACGGGTTGGCGGCGTGAACCTGGACATCGTGGCGGTGGGGAGGGCGAAGGGCGTATTGGAACGGCCGGCGCAGGACTATGCGAGACGGGCCGGTCACTACTGGAAGCTCCAGGTGCGCGAAGTGTCCGACCGCGACGGGGGGGCGAACCGTGCCGAGATCCTGAAACGTCAAGCCGCGCGCATCCGCAAGGCACTCCCGAGCCGAGGCATTCGGGTTGCCCTCACCCGCACGGGCCGACAGATGGACTCGGCAGACCTGGCGGAGTGGCTTGACGGGCAGCGCACCCGCGGTGCCGGTCGGGTGGTGTTCATCCTCGGGGGAGCGTTCGGCCTCGATCCGAGCATCATCCGAGCCGCCGATCTGACCCTTTCGTTGTCGGCGGCCACCCTGCCTCACGATCTTGCCAGGGTCGTGCTCCTTGAACAGATCTACCGCGCCGGTACCATTCTCCGGGGCGAACCGTACCACAAGGGGACCGCTTGACCGACACTCCGGCTGCCAATGGCCAGGCTTCGACCGGCCTCGAGTTTCTCAGCGAATGGCCCCGCGGATCCGACCTCGTGCGGGACTACATCAGCGGCACCCCGGCGGCTGTCGGGCTCTACGGCGGGCATTTCGCGGACCGTGCCGCGTACCGGAAGCGAGCCGAGTCCGTGGACCGGCGCTTCGACCGCGCCGCGCGGGAACGGGCCGCGCGTGCGTTGCACGTGCGGGGAGACGAGGCCCGCGCACGCATCGGCCGTTGGGTGGCCTCCGGCGGGTACGCCGTCACGACCGGCCAACAGCCGGGCCTTTTGACCGGGCCGCTGTTTGCGGTCTACAAGGCGCTGACGGCCATTCACCTCGCGCGAGCCCTCGAGGCCGGATTGGGTAAACCCGTGCTCCCAGTCTTCTGGGTGGCGTCGGAGGACCACGATTGGGCGGAGGCGGGACACACCCATCTGATCGAGCCGGTGGGCCACACCCTGCGTCGGGTCGATGCGAGGGCCGCCGACGCGGACGGCGGAGCCGACAGGCCACTATTCCGCGTGCCGTTGGCCGGTCACGAGTCCCTGCTGGCGGACCTGGAGCCCTGGCTTCCCAAGACGGCTTTTCTCGAACGATACGCGGAGTCGTGGAAGGAGGGCTACGGGGACGGACGCACGCTCCCGGGCGGCATGGTCCACCTCATGTTGGACCTCCTCGGGGATCAAGGCCTGTGTGTATGTCAGGCGCACGATCCGGCCATCAAGCGCGCGTCGGCCCACGTGCTCAGGGGCGAGTTGGAGCGGGCGGCCGAGCGCGAGGAGGCGCTCCGAGACCGAGCGCAGGCCATCGAGGCTGCCGGATACGCCGTGCAAGTGCCCATCCTGGACGGAGCGCTCAACCTGTTCGGCGAGACCGCAGGAGGAGAGCGTCAGCGGGTGTATCGGAGCCCGTCCGGGTTTCATCTCCATCCGTCCAACGAGCGCACGGAGGGCGCGGCGGTCGAACGCGAGATCGACGCCGCATCGGGCACCATCAGCCCCAATGTGCTCCTCCGACCGGTGGTCGAGAGCGCCGCGTTCCCGACGCTGGCGTACGTCGGCGGTCCCGGAGAGCTGGCCTACTTCGCCCAGATCGGTCCGCTGTTCGAGGCGCACGGCATCCAAGTGCCCGTGGTTCATCCGCGTATCTCGGTTACCGTGCTCGAACCCAAGATCCGGAAGATCCTCGACCGGTTCGACATGGAGCCCCGGGCGCTTTCCGTTCCCGCTCACGTGCTGTCCGCGCGCTGGGCCGAGCTCGAGATCCCGCAGCCCGTGTCCGACGCGCTGGAAGCCCTCTCCGAGTCGGTACGCGCGGGCATGGACGTCCTGGCTGCCGCCACGGAGCCGTTGGACCCGACCCTCTCCGGACCGGTGCACCGCGCTCGCAGCCAAACGCTCAAGGCCCTGCACACCGTCCGCACCAAGGTTATGAGGGCCATAAAGAGAAAGGGGGAGACGTCACTGGCCCAGCTCGCTCGCGCGCAGGCTGCGTTGTACCCGGACGGGAAGCCACAGGAGCGAGTCCTGAGCCCGTATTCGTTCCTGGTGCGGTACGGGCCCACGTTCCTGAGTGAATTGGATGACGAAGTTTCCCGTCACCTGAGGGGGGTGCACGGGCTACCCGCCGACGAGACGCCGGGCTCGGAACCGACGTTGGCGCCACGGGTCTCAAAGAAATAGACTCGGAGTCCTCATGTTCGTTCAGCTCATCGTCGTCCTCGTCCTGCTGATTCCCATCCTCGCCATCGTGCTCGATTCGCACGTTGGCAAGGCCATCGCAGCACGCCTGGAGGGCCGTGCGTTGGAGCCGCCCGACGTGGTGGGCGACCGAGTGGCATTCCTGGAGGGAGAGGTCGAGCGCCTTGCCAGTGAGCTACAAAGGTTGGACGAGGAGAGTCAGTTTCTGCAGAACCTCCTTGCCGACCGCCCCAAGCGAGAGGCGTTGCCGCGAGGCGAAGAGGGGTCCTGAGGCAGAGGCCGTGAGGCCGTGAGAAGCGGAAGTGCCCGCGGGGCCACATGGGTCGCCGCGGGCATTCTTTTGAGCCGCCTGACCGGCCTGCTCCGCGAGAGTGTGTTCGCGGGGTTCTTCGGCACGGGCGTGCTCGCGGATGCGTGGAAGGCCGCGCTCCGCCTGCCCAACGTGCTCCAGACGCTGCTAGGCGAAGGGAGCCTGTCGGCGTCCTTCGTCCCGATTTACTCCGAGTTCCTCGACCGAGACGACCCGGAGGACGCACGCCGTTTCGCGTCCGCATCGCTGGGACTGCTTGCCGTGGTCGCCGGCCTGCTCGCGTTGATCGGCGCGCTGGCTGCGCCGTGGATCGTGGCCGTGCTGGCGGCCGGCTTCGACCCCGAGACGCAGGCGATCACCACCAGGCTGGTTCGGATCCTCTTTCCGATGACGGGCGTCCTCGTCCTGGCGGCCTGGGCGCTGGGAGTGCTGAACAGCCACCGGACGTTCTTCGTGCCCTATGTGGCACCGGTCGCCTGGAACCTCGCCATCATCGCGACGCTGGTCGTGGGTGGCCTACGGCTCCAGGGCGTGGATCTGCTCGTCGCCCTGGCCTGGGGGGCGCTGGTGGGCGGGATCCTCCAGTTCGCGGTACAGCTCCCTTGGGTGTTCAAGAAGGCCGGGAAGGTGTTTCCCTCGCTGGATCGCGGCACCGAGGGTGTGGGCGAGGCGGTGCGGAACCTCGTTCCCGTTGTGAGCGCCCGCGGGTTGGACAACATCTCCGGGCTCGTCCGGGAGCTCACGCTCGCCACCTTTCTGGCGCAGGGGGCGGTGGCGCTCCTGGCGTATGCCCAGACCCTCTACGTGCTCCCCATCTCCCTGTTTGGACTCGCCGTGGCGGCGGCGGAGCTTCCGGAGCTGTCCCGCGACCGTGAGGCGCAGATCGGCGTCCTCGCCACCCGGGTGAGAGCGGGCTTGGAAAGAGTGCAGTACTTCGTGGTTCCTGCGGCGGTGGGATACGCGGTGTTGGGTGGGGAGGTGGTCCGCATCATCTTCCAGCGCGGCCAGTTCACCCCCGACGCCGGGACCGCCACCCATGCAGTCCTCGCAGCGTTCTCGGTCGGGCTCCTCGCCACCGCGAGCTCTCGCATGCTGTCTTCCGCCTACTACGGGCTCAGAGACACGCGCACGCCGGCCCGCGTGGCTGCGCTCCGCATCGGCGTGTCGCTGGCCGTGGGTGCGGCGCTCATGTTTCCGTTGGATCGGCTCGCCGTGGGTGACCGGCACCTGGGCGCCGCCGGGTTGGCGCTGGGTGCCGCCGCGGCCGCTTGGACAGAGTACGTCCTTCTGCGCCGCGGGCTCACCCGACGCATCGGCCGGCACGGGCCCGGAATGGGCGTCGCGGTGCGGGTGTGGCTGGCGGCCACCCTGGCTGCGCTGGCGGCCGTGTTGGTGCGGGGCGCGCTGTCCGACCTGCCGTCGCTGCTCGTGTCGTTCCTGGTCCTGGCGTTGTTCGGCGGAGCCTACCTGGGCCTCACCCGACTCCTCCGGGTGGACGACCCGCTCCGCAAGGCGTTCGGATAGCCATGTCCGATCCGACGGGGTCCAAACCGACCGAGCCGGATTCGCCGCCAGCCGCCGGCGCGTGGCTCACGCCCGACCGCATGCGGCAGCTTCCCACGGGACCCGGCGTGTACCTGTTCAAGGACGAGAACGGCGACGTGCTCTACGTGGGCAAGGCCAAGTCGCTCCGGGCCCGCGTCCGCTCCTACCGGGGACTGGACTGGACCGCCGACCCCAAGACCCGCGAGATGGTCCGCCGGGCCTGCGATCTCGAAAGCATCGTGGTCGGCTCGGAGGCCGAGGCGCTGATCCTCGAAGCCAACCTGATCAAGGAGCACAAGCCCCGCTTCAACATCCAGCTCCGGGACGACAAGAAGTACCCCTACATCAAGGTCACGTTGGACGAGCCGTTTCCGCGGGTCTACGTGACGCGCCACGTGGTCAACGACGGGTCTCGCTACTTCGGGCCATACACGTCGGTGGGATACGTCCGGCGGGCCCTCCAGGTGGTCAAGCGGCTTTATACCGTGCGGTCGTGCCGATACGACCTGCCCGACGATCACCCCAAGCGCCCGTGTCTGGACTATCACATCGGCCGCTGCCTCGCGCCCTGCGTGGGCTTCCAGAGCGTCGAGAGCTACCGCGAGATGATCGGCGAGATCATCGAGGTGCTGGAGGGCGACGTCGAAGCCGTGCGGGAGCGGGTCGTCGTCCGGATGAAAGAGGCGGCGGACAAGCTCGAGTTCGAAGCCGCGGCCCACCACCGGAACGTCCTCCAGGGTCTGGACACCCTGGGAAGACAGCAGCGGGTGCAGCGGTTCGGCGGCGGAGACTACGACGTGATCGGCTTTGCCCGCGATGGAGAGCTGGCGTCCGCCGCATTGCTCCGCATCCGAGGCGGCACCCTGCTCGGACGGGACAGCATGCGGTTCACCGCGAACACCGACGAGAGCGAATCGCGGCTCGTAGGCAGCTTTGCCGTCCGCCACTACGTGGGCAGGGGAGACGCGGGGACCCGGGACCTGCCACGCGAGGTGCTATTGCCGGAAGACTTCGAGGACCGCGAGACCCTGGAGGAGATCCTGTCCGAGGCAGCCGGACGGCGCGTGACGCTGCGCGTGCCGGCACGTGGGGAGAAGCGGAAGCTGATCGACCTCGCCAACCGAAACGCCCGTCACATCCTGGAGGAGCGAGTGCTCCAGACCGGCGATTCGGTGGACCGGGCCGAAGAGACGCTGTACGACCTCCAGGACCGACTCGGGCTCAAGATCGTCCCGCGGCTCATCGTCTGCTTCGACGTCTCCCACCTGCAGGGAGCGGAGACCGTCGCCAGCGCTGTCGTGTTCGAAAACAGCGAGCCGAAGAAGTCCGAGTATCGGCGGATGAAGATCCGTGGCGAGTGGGGGAACGACGACGTGCTGTCCATGGACGAGGCCGTGACCCGCTATTTCCGGCGTCGGCTGGACGAACACGAGCCCCTTCCCAATCTCGTGCTCATCGACGGCGGCAAGGGGCAGTTGGGCGCCGCAAGGCGCGCGCTCGACGAGCTGGGTCTCGAAGACCTGTCGCTAGCGGCACTGGCCAAGAAGGAGGAGGAGGTATACATGCCCGGTCGGCAGGCGCCGATCCGCATCGGCCGGCGTCACCGGTCGCTTCACCTCCTACAGCGCATTCGGGACGAGGCACATCGTTTTGCGGTCTCGTACAACCGCAGGCTCCGATCAAAGCGCACGATCCGCTCCGAGTTGGCGGACATTCCGGGCATCGGCCCCGGCCGCCAACAAGCCCTGTTGGAGCGGTTTGGATCGGTGCGCGGGATCAAGCAGGCCTCCGAGGATGAAATCGCTCGGGTCAAAGGGTTCTCGCGCGCATTGGCTGCGCGGGTCCTGACGTACCTGGGTAGCTAGCGACCGCCGCCGCGGGTCGAGATCAGAAAACCCTTTTGCGAACTCCGTTTCGTCCGGATTTGGTTTGACGAGCACCGGGTGGGTTTCTAGCTTTTGGCGCTCTCCTTCGCCCGCCCGGGGATATGGGTTTCGCGGCCTGCGGAGGAGCGCTGTCGTTAAATCACCAGCAAGAGGAACGATCACTATGTCCTTCCGTTCGACCCAAGCCCTCATTCTCGCTGGGCTCTTCACCTTGGGAGCCGCCGGGTGCTCGTCGGGCGGTGGCTCATCATCGGCCGGGCCGACGCCCATGCCCGGCGTGCCTGAGGGGATTCAACCCAGCAGCAACGACTTCACCGATCAGGCAGAGCTACTCCTTCTTCAAGAGAACTTCCAGGCCGCGCTGGACGCGGCCAATCAGAGCCTGGCCACCGAGCCGGACAACGCCCTGGGCTACGTCCAGGCGGCACGGGCCCAGATCGGGCTCGGCGACTACAGTGGAGCGGCCAGCAATCTGGACCGCGCCGAGGAGCTCTACCCCTCGTACGAGGCGGAGCTCAGAGCCCACCGGGAGACCGGATGGGTCCAGGCGTACAACGAGGCAATCGGCGAATTCCAGAACGGGAACGAGGCCGGCGCGCTCGATAAGTTCGAGCAGGGCCACGCCATCTTCCAGGGCCGACCCGAAGCCATGCTCCAACTAGGCAGCATGTACGCCCAGGCGGACCGTCAGGACGACGCCATGGCCATCTACCGGGAAGCGCTCGATCTGGTCAGCGGTCCGGCCGCTGCCGATGTCGATTCCGCCACCGCCGAAGGCTGGGTGAGCTCCGAAGAGATCGCGGCCATGAACCTGGCCCAGCTCTACGCCCAGAACGATCGTCCGCAGGATGCCGTCGGGGTCTACTCCGATTTCCTGGGGCGCTATCCGGGCAACATCTCGGCCCTGTCCAACCTGGGCGCCGTGCTCGTTATGGCCGACCAGAGCGACTCCGCCATGGTGATCTACGACCAGATCTTGGCGCGGGACGACCTCAACGCGCGTGAGTACTTCGTGACCGGCGTCGGACTGTACAACGTCGAGGCGTACGACCGTGCTTCCGTTGCCTTCGGCAAGTCCGCCGGACTGAACCCGCGGAACCGGGATGCGCAGTACAACTACGCCCAGACGCTCTACCTGGCGTCCGACTTCGCGGATCTGTACAACCAGGCCAACCGGCTGATCGAGCTGGATCCGCACAACCAGCAGGCCTACGTATTGGCGTACCAGGGCCTCAAAGAGACCGACCGCGAGCAGGAGGGCAATGAGCTCATCGAACGTGCGGATGGTCTCGAGTTCCTGCTGGAGATTCCGGCCCTACAGCCTGTGGCCGGCGGAGGCGCCGTCCTGACCGGCGATTTCAAGAACGTGTCGCTGGACGAAGGCACGGCCGTGACGATCCGCTTCCACTTCACCGGCCTGACCGGCGAAGAGGTGGCCACGCAGGACGTGCGGGTCACCGCCCCGGCGGCCGACCAATCGACCAGCTTCCGCGCCGAGGGCTCGGGAATGGGCGACATCATCGGATACTGGTACGAGGTGGTGAGCTAGCCGCTCACCTCCCATTCCGGGCCGAGGGCGGATCGACATCCGCCCGCCCGGACGTTTCCGCGGAAACGTGAGCGGGGCCGGGTCATCCAGAACGGGTGGCCCGGCCCTCGTTGGTTCGATCTACGGACGTGCTTGATCCGTTGGGGTCTGCGTCTAGATTCCAGGTCCTTCGCGGGTGTAGCTCAGTTGGTAGAGCATCAGCTTCCCAAGCTGAGGGTCGCCGGTTCGAGTCCGGTCGCCCGCTTTGATTTCCGGCAGGATGAGGCGCTCATCCTAGAAATCCTGCCTGTGGACCGATGCCGTTCGGTGCGGTATCCCATCGGTCACACCCCGCCGCTCCGAGCGGGTGCGTTTCGCTTTCACCCCACCCCGTGTGGCCACGCGTTTCGCGTTGAGCGACGTCGCCGGTTCTGCCGTCATCGCTTCTTGTTATATGTTACCAACATTGGTAACATATTTGCATGGGTAAGATCAAGCGTGGCGGCTTCATCTTCGTCACGTGGACAGGGGACCACTCGCCGTATCACGTACACGTGTACCGGGACCGCAAGCTCGTGGTGAAGTGGGACCTCGATAACGGTGTCCCGATGTAAGGCAAAGCGAGTCAGCGGATTCTGAAGATCATCAAGGAGCTTCAGGACGAGGGGGAGTTGTGAAAATCACCAAAGTGACTGCAGATAACCGGCGTAAGCTTTTCGAGGTGGCAACTCGACGTGCGACCCTCCCGTTCCCGTACGCGAAGCTCCGAGTTCAGCCCAGCCGCGAGGATCGGGTGGTGGCGGTATTCCCCGATCCAGAACTCGGACGCGAAGCCTTCACCTACCGTTTGGAGTCGGGCGACGGAGACACGATCCACATCGACGCCGTGCGCGAGTTCAACGCCGATCCCGAATATCTGGGAGAGCTTTTACTGCATCGCCTGACCGTCGAGGCATCCCGCGCCGTGGAGGAAAGCGGCCTGAGCAAGAGACAGCTCATCCGGCAGCTCGGGACGTCGGCCAGCCAGTTCTACCGGCTTCTCGACCCGACGTACACAGGCAAGTCGGTCGGTCAACTCCTGGCGTTGCTGTACCTGGTTGGCAGGGAGGTGAACGTCGTCGAGCGGGATACGACGACCGTAGCCGTTTGACTCGAGTCACCCAGGGTCGCCCGTCGGAATGACCCGTTCGAGCCCGGAAGGCCGCTTACCTGGGTGGAGCACATTGCCCTGCAACCCGCGGTGAGGAGGCTAGTCGGTGGCGACGGAAACCAAGCAGTGCCCATTCTGCCGTGAAGAGGTCCGCGCCGACGCGGTCCTCTGTAAGCACTGTCGGTCCAAGCTTGGTGACGAGTCGCCGGATCACGGCGGCCAGTGCCCGTACTGCAAGGAGTCCATCCACGAAGAGGCGGTGAAGTGCAAGCACTGCGGGTCTTCACTCGCACGCGAGCCGAACCCCTGCGGGTGTGGTGGACAAGGTTCGCGAGTGCTCCTGCGGCGTCGAGCCCCCGGAGGAGGGTATGACCCGACGGGCGGCAGCGACTGCACGGCCGAGTACGAGGACTGCTATCTCGATTGCAGCTTCGATTACGTCGACGGCAGCCTGAGGCAGAACATCTGCTTCCGGAGCTGCGATCGTAAGTTCGAGATCTGCGACATCACCGGTCGTTGGCCGGGGTTCGGGTTCGGTCGACTGGTGAGGTTTTAGTAAGGCCGACCCTGGTCCGCCGCTGGCGTCTTCCCCGAGACAGAATTCTAAGATGCCTGTTCTGCCTCTCCGCTGCAGTGCCCTATGCCTCATGCTCGTGGTGGTCGCCTGCTCCGAACCGGAGGACCTTCGTATGGCGTTTGACCAGCTGGGGCCAGCGCCGGCGGAGCTCAGCGGGATATCGGCAGGCATTCGAGCTGAGGAGCTTCAGACCCTGCGTCCGCAACTGCGAATCGTGGACTATTCGGGCTTCGAGGAGCAGCTGGATGGGATCACCATCCACTACGATATACCCGGTGGTCTAAGTGAAGGTAACCCACCACCGGATCGGGCAAAGCTTCGGGCAATAGAACTCCGAAGTCTGGAGCCCGGCCAAGCGGAAGCACACGAGCAATGGGCTGAATGGGTTCGAGCGGTCCATGGCTCTGCCGGCAATCCGGACGAGTGTTCGACCTTCACTAGTCGCATGTTGCCCGGCGAAGGCCGCGTATGCAGGTGGTCCCGACGTGGGACGGTACTCATGGTGCTGGCGCACAGCATTGGAGGTCGATGGTACGCTGGTGCGAGACTCGGGCAGCCAGCCCGGTGGATTGAGAGCGTCGAGATAGTGCATGAGGAGATACCGTCACCGGCTGGCAGCGGTTAAGGCGCTCAACGAAGTGCTCTAGCGCCTCACCGTATAATCGCGTACTCCCTCACGGTCTCCACGTCCAACTCATCCATGTGAACGCCGATCACGGCGTCCGCCTTGATGCGGGTTGGTCGGAACCGCGCGGGCATGGTCACCAATCCAGTGAAGCGCTCCTCGGCGACCAGGAAGACGTGCCAGTCGCGCGATGGAACGGGTCCACTCGACCACGCTTGAATCCAGAGGTTTCCAACCTCATCCACCAAGATCCTATGACTGTGCGTGGGCAGGGTGGGGAGCCTGCGCGCCTGCCGGAATCGTTTCCGGGTCTCCTCCAGCTCGGCCGCCACATCCAATCCGAGTGGATTTCCCGACGCCGCGATCTGCGCCTCCCAACTCGCCAGTTCCTGATCCCGAGTTCGGTTCCAGATCGCATCGGTAACCGGAGTCGGAGTGACCCGGTTGCGATATCGTCCCACCAGCGAATCGAACGATCGGAGCTGGACCTCGAAACGACCGTTGTCCGCTACGTAAACGAGCGTATCGAACGCCACGGCGGACGTGCGGCGACTGAACGGTACCGACATCCATACGTTGCCGAAGGGGAAGGACTCCAGAGTCACATCCTGGTCGAGCACTGTAACGATGGTATCGACGAGTCCCAGTTCCGGCGCGATACGAACCAGCGTGGCCGATGAACGTGCGATTCCGCCGTCGACATCGGTGGCGGGAATGGTCGTGTTGGGCCTTGTCAGGAAGCTTCCATCCGAGAACCGGTCGACGATTACGCGTGGACCCTCTCGACCGGGCATCGTGCCCATTGAGACCCGATGCGGGACCGTCCGTAAGAGCGCTCCGTCAGCGGCGAAGTACGTGATTCGTCCCAGGGTCGGATCGTAGACGACGACGGTGTCCCCCGGAGTGACCCACGCGCGGACGATCGAGCGGTACTCGCCCGGCCCGTCTCCAGCCTGTCCGAGCGTTCTTTGATACCTCCCGGACTCGCTGTAGAGACGAACGCTTATGGGGAGGCCGGTCGCCACGACGTATCCGTCCGTGTATCGATCGGCCATTACGACCCGGGCAAGCTCGTTTTCGGGCCCCGGATCTGCGCCGATTTCCACTGCGGCCCGTTCGGCGATTCGCCATGACGACGGCGTGTACGCCGAGTAGGCGGAGCCCGCGGTCTCGCTATCCGGACCGACGTCATCCGATCGGCCGAGGCGCTCGTCTCCTGATGAGCACGCCAGCGCGCCGACAACGAGCATCGTCATCGAGGATTCTTTCCGGAAGCGATGAGACATGTATCAATGTTTTGACTCACGTCGTCGATCAGCCAGTGGCGGTGTCCCCATCCTCCCCGTCTTCCCCCCAAACCCCCTGTCCCCATTGGACCTTGCCGGCTCCCGGCCTCGCTCTCATGTTGGCAGGCTCATCAGCGCATCCCGGCCCCCGGGGCCAGCCAGCAAGAGGGTTTTCACATGAAACGTCGGTTCGTGACTTGGCAGATCAGCGTGGCCGTAGTGGCAGGGATGGCTTTGGGCGGGTGCGCGGAGGGCGGCGCGAGCGGTGCGTCCGATGCGCCGATGCACGCGGTGGACCCCGGCAGCGCGGACTGGAAGTTCATCGGCGGCAACATGGGAAGCCAGCGCTACTCCAGCCTGGACCAGATAACCGCGGAGAACTTCGCGACCCTCGGGTTGGCGTGGGAGTGGGAAGCGGCCGACGAGTTCGGCACGGTGCTGGCCCGACCCACCCCGATCTACGTGGACGGCATGTTGATCACGGTCGCGGGGGAGCGCCGGCACGTGGTGGCGCTGGACGCCGGGACGGGCGAGGTGATCTGGTCCTGGGTCGAGCCTCCCACGTTCCGCTGGGAGTACTCCATGCGGAAAAACCACGGGAAGGGCGTGGCCTACGCGAACATCGACGGCCGGGACGTGGTCTACGTGGTGACGCCGGCGTTCTTCCTGCACGCGCTCGACGCGCACACGGGCGAGCCCATAGAGGGCTTCGGCGGATCGGTGCCGATCGACGGATTCCCCGCGACGGGCACGGTGGACCTCCTGGCCGATCTGGGCCATGAGTTCGACCCGTACGACGGCATTCCGCTGGAGGTGGGATACATCACGAGCTCGTCCCCGGCCATCGTGGTCAACGACGTGATCGTCGTGGGGAACTCGGCGGAGCAGGGATACAACCAGACCCGCCGGGAGAATATCCCGGGTGACATCATCGCCTACGACGCCCGCACTGGCGAGTTCAAGTGGAAGTTCGACGTGATTCCGGAGCCCGGCGAGTTCGGCCACGAGACCTGGGAGAACGACGCGTGGGAGTGGACGGGCGACATCTCGTCCTGGGCTCCGCTCTCGGCCGACGAGGAGCGGGGCATCGTGTACATCCCGACCAATGGGGCCACGGCCGACTTCTGGGGTGGCTTTCGTCCGGGTGACAACCTGTTCAGCACGAGCCTGATCGCCTTGGACGTGGAAACCGGCGAGCGGGTGTGGCACTACCAGTTGGTGCACCACGACATCTGGAACTACGACACGCCGACCGCTCCCGTGCTGATGGACGTGACGGTCGACGGGGTGGACATCCCCGCGGTGGTCCAGATCACCAAGCAGTCCTTCGCTTACGCGTTCAACCGCGAGACCGGCGAGCCGATCTGGCCCATCGAAGAGCGCCCGGTTCCCGAAGCGCTCATGCCGGGCGAGCAGCTCTCCCCGACCCAGCCGTTCCCGACGAGGCCGGCGCCCTACGACATGCAGGGGTTGAGCGAAGACGACCTCATCGATTTCACTCCCGAGCTTCGGCAGAAGGCGCTCGAGGTGCTGGACGACTACGTCTGGGGTCCGCTGTTCACTCCGCCGCTCCATCGGGACAACGACCTCGGGAAGAAGGCAGCCCTTTGGTGTCCGGGCGACGTGGGCGGCACCAACATCGACGGCACGCCGGCGGTGGATCCGGTGACCGGCATCATCTACGTAACGTCACAGAAAGGTTGCTCGTCTCGCATCATGGTTCCGGGTACCGAGCGGGACGAACGCGAGGAAGCACCCACCGGTGTGACGATCAACGACTTCGCGGTCGGTGGCGCCGGCGGGGGCACGGTGGTGGACGGGCTTCGCATCTTCAAGCCGCCCTACAGCAAGATCACGGCGATCGACATGAACACGGGCGAGCACCTGTGGTGGATCCCCGTGGGAGAGACGCCGGCCAACGTGCTGGAGCATCCGGATCTCGAGGGAATGGACATCCCCAACACGGGCACCGGCCGTCAGGCGGCCCAGATCGTGACGCCCAACCTGCTCCTCTACAGTGGCAACGGCAGCGACGGCACCCCCTACGTCTTCGCCGTCGACAAGGCCACGGGAGCAGAGCTCGGCCGGGTGGAGGTGCCCGGCAACATCCGCTACGGCATGATGACGTACCTTCACGAAGGTGCGCAGCACGTTGTGGTGCAGATGAACGGCGGACTGGCCGCGCTGAAGCTCGGCGGAGGCTCCTGACGAAACATGAAGGTCTCCGGGACGTTCGACGTCGATCTTCGTCCGATGGACTTCCACGTCGAGGGGAAGAACGGGATCAACCTCGCGAGGATGTCGATCGACAAGACCTTCCACGGAGCGCTGGAAGCCACCAGCAAGGGCGAGATGCTGAGTGCGATGACCACGATTCAGGGCTCGGCCGGATACGTTGCCCTCGAACAGGTCGAGGGCACGCTTTCCGGGAAGGCGGGTGGGTTCGTGCTGCAGCACTTCGGGACCATGGAAGGGGGCCGGAACCGTCTCATCCTCGAGGTGGTGCCCGGCTCGGGATCGGGTGATCTCGCAGGTTTGGCGGGCACGATGTCCATCGACATCGAAGACGGCCGGCACCACTACGAGTTCGATTACGAGCTGCCGTAGAAACTCCCCTGGCCCGGGAGATCGCGCGTCAGCGCGGCGTCGTTCGTAGCTCGGTCGTGTAGATGAGATCCCCGAACGGGGAGGCATCGCCGTTCGCGGAGTTGGCGGCCACGTTAAGGATGACCGACTCGCCGCCGGCTTCGGGCGCGGTCCACTCGAACGTCCATCGGGCCGTGCGTCCGTCGGCGGGTGATCCCTCCCGTGTGTGCTGGATGTAGAGCACCCTGGACTCGGATGTCTTGACGACCGTGCGCGGATCGATCGCCCGAGGCACCCCGGCCGGCGATCCCTCCCCGGGCCCATCCGCCACCCGGAGGGCGGCCTGGAATCCCGCTGCCTCGGTTTCCTCCACGTCGAGCTGCACCGTCAGCGTGTATGTCTTGCCCGGTGTGTACGACGGCCCGAAACCCGTGACCTCCAAGGTCCCCAGCGGGTCGTTGAGGTAGGAGTCGGTATGGCAGCTTTGACACGTTGGTTCGCCGAACCCGCCGGTGTGCCCGGGCGGTGGCCCCTCGGCGTGTGGTGCCGCGACCGGAGCCCTGCCGGCTCCCGAGAGGGCGAGCGACACCGCCGCCGCCAGGAGCGACGGTGTCACCACCCGAGTTGTCCGGCCTACGCGGGTCAGCTCACGGGCCTCCGCACCGGCGGAAGCACGGCCCGGCCCACGGTATTGGCGTCGGTGCCGAACCAAATGGCGTTCCTCTCGAGATCGTAGAACATGTGGCGAATGGTTCCGCCGCCGCTCGCAACCTCGACCTCGCTGAAGAACTCCTTGGTGACGGGATCGAATCCGACGAAGCGGTTGGGCTGCACGCCGGTCTCGACCAACCAAATCCGGTCGTCCTTGTCGATGGCCACGCCGTAGGGCCGCGATTCTTCACCGCTCGGATTGGCGAACTCCTCGACGAAGCCCTGGTCCGGATCGACATGGCCGAGCATGCCGCGCGAGTAGTCGACGTACCAGACCTGGTCGTCGGAGGTCAGCACTAGGCGTCGGGGACGAGCGCCTTCGGGCAACTCGAACGTGTGCATTTCCATGGTAGCCGGATCGACGGTCGCGATCAGGTTCGTGTTGAAGAGCGCGATCCAAGGCCGGTTCTCGGAGTCGATCTTGATGCCGTAGGGGCGGCTGGAGTTTCCACGGCGAGAGCCCTCGACCTCGGGGCCCTCGGCCAAGCGCACCTCGCCGGTGGACTTGTTCATGTGGCCCACGAAGTTCCCGCCCTGCACGGTGAACCAGATGTTGCCGTCGTGGTCCCACACCAGCGTGTGCGGGTCGCGAGCCCGCTCGTCGGGCATCATGACCTTCTCGATATCACCGGTTTCGGGGTCCAGACGCCCGATGTGCGTCGCCCGGTTGCCGGCGTAGTAGACGGTTCCGTCCCCGTCGACGATGAGATTGTGCGGCCCGACGCCGTCGTCCAGCGCGTATCTGCGGAAGTCTCCCGTCGCGGGATCCAGCACGGCGGCATAGTGCGACCGCTGGCCGACGAACCACACCCGGCCGTCAGGGCCCACATAGGGGTCGCGGGGACGGCTTTCGGGGTAGGGCACCTCCCACTCGTTCAGCTCGGGATCTTGGTCAGCGGCGGGCGGTTCCTGGGCGTTCGCGGGCACGGCCAGGAGTACCAGCAGCATGGAACACAAAAGGATGCGGACGGAGCTCATCGTTGTGCGCCTCCGGAAGGCATGTGGATGCGGGTGAAGTCGGGGCCCCAAAGGCGCGCGACGTCACATTTAGAGTCCATGGGGCGGTGGCCACCGGTCAAGACTCCCCCTTGAAGACCGCCCGCGACGCCCGAGCGTTAGGGGACGTCCTCGGGTCCGCCCGCTTGCCCTTTTCCGGCGTCTCGCTCCAGCTTGGCGACAGCGTTCACGTCATTTCCGGGAGTGGGTCCGATGGTTTTGATTCCAAGGAGCTTCAGACTGCACGTCGCGCTGGCCGTCGGAGCTACGGTTGCATTGTCGGTGGGGTGCGGCGGTACGGAACAGGCGCCCGCGAACGAGTCTGCCGGTATGGAGACCGCCGTCGAGGAAGTGGTGCAGGCCACCTCGCTCCTGGGCGAGCCGCTCGTCGCGCCCGAGATCACCGGCGCCCGCCTGGACACGCTGACCATGCGGTACGAAGAGGCCAGGGCCAACCACGAGGCATCCCCGGGCGACGCGGATGCGACGATCTGGCTGGGCCGGAGGCTCGCCTACCTGGGGCGCTACCGGGAAGCAGTGGACGTGTTCACGCAAGGGATTGCCGACCACCCCGAAGACGCGCGGTTCCTCAGGCACCGCGGGCACCGGTGGATCACGCTCCGGAATCTGGACCGAGCGGTCGAGGACCTGAGCCGGGCCGCCGAGATGATCGCGGGAACCGAAGACGAGGTCGAGCCCGACGGCTTGCCGAACGCGCTGGGAATACCCACCAGCACGCTGCACTTCAACATTTGGTATCACCTCGGGCTGGCGCACTACCTGAAGGGAGAATTGGACGCGGCCCGGCAAGTCTACGAGTCGTGCATGGAGGTCTCCCTGAACCCCGATGCCCAGGTGGCCACGGCCCACTGGCAGTACATGACGCTCCGGCGCCTCGGGCTCGATAACGACGCGGCCGAGGTCATTGCCCGGTTCGGCCCCGATACCGAGGTGATCGAGAACGGATCCTACCTCGACCTGGTGCGGCTATACCGGGGCGAGCGGACTCCGGAGGACCTCATGGGCCCTGAAGGTGAGGCATCTCTGGAGAGTGCCACCATGGGGTACGGAATCGGGAACTGGCACTTCTACAACGGCGACGCGGACCGTGCGCAGGAGATTTTCCGGCGGGTCGTGGACGGGCGCTCTCAGTGGGCCGCGTTCGGGTACATCGCGGCCGAAGCGGAGGTCGCTCGCGCGTCAGCGGACGGCTAGCTCCCGTCGACCATTCGCCAGCCTCGGGTCCCGTCGGGTAGCCCGACCCACTCGAACGCGCCCAGGCGCCCGTAGATGTCGAGTCGTGCGTCGCCGCCCGATTCGATGGCGGCCCGAACCGGCGCGTCCGCGTCGGGCGCCGCGAGTAGCGGAGCGGCTCGATCCGGCACGGCCTGGTCGATCGGCGCGGTCGCGGGCTCGGTGTCCCGGCTTCTCAGGTATCCGCGGCGTCCATCGGGCACGTGGACGCGAAGCCAGCCGGGAGCCGTGGCCACCACCCGCAGCGGGGTCCCGATCCCGAGCGTGTCCACGGGCGGAGCCGATCGGCCCACGCCTTCGCGAAGCACCACGCGTGCTCGGCCGCTTCGCCTCCACTCCACATACTCGGGTCCGTTGCCCACGGCTCGCCAGGCGGTGTCCGCCGGGTTGATGAACGGGGCGGGATCGAGCGGACCTTGCCCCCGGCGGTATACGCCGAAGTGAAGGTGCGGCGGGGTCGTGCGGGCGTTCCCCGTGTTCCCGATCAGCCCCAACGTGTCCCCGACTTGCACGCGTGCGCCCCTCCGCACGAGCTGACGGTCCAGGTGGGCGTAGTACAGGCTCTGCGAGCGATCCGCGTCGCGCAGCCAAACCACCAGGCCACCCAGCCGAGTGGTGTCCACCCTGGAGACCCTGCCGTTCACTCCGGCCACGGCGGGAGTGCCGCGCGCGGCGAAGATGTCGACCCCGTGGTGCTCCCTGCGGCCGCCCTCCCGAGGATCTCCGAACACGCTTCGGATGGAGCCGGGATCGTGTCCCGAAACGGGGAACGCGAACGTGGGAACGCGCCTCAGCCGGACTTCGTAACGACCCTCGGAGAGGAGCGGCGGCTGAATCACGATCAGGTAATCCTGATCCCGCCGTGGCTCGAAGCTGAACGTGTCGGCCGTGACCGCTTCGCCTTCCATCAGGCGAAGGGCACCCCCGTTCCGACCCGGCTGGTACATGTCGACGAAGAGGTCCGACGAGTCTGCCGCCTGCCAGGCGATGCGGGCCTCGAGGCGCTCGCCTCGCCGGAGGCTGATGCGGTAGGCGACGGCCTCCGGATGGTCCGCCTCGAAGTACCCGGCCTCGGTGAAGGGCAGGGTCACGGACCCCGGCTGCTCCAGCGCCTGATCCGTCGCTCCGGCCCAGCGCTGCCCCAGCGGCGCGGCCAACAGGCCGGCGCGTTCAAGCTGCATTCGGTACGCTTCGCTGGCTCGCGAGGGCTCCACGATGGGCTCGGGCACCGCGGCGTCCTCGTCGCAAGCCGCCATCCCGCAAAGGGATAGAAGAAGCACTCCACCCCGCCCGAAAATCCCAAAAATTCGAATTGACACGGGTTCTCCGATCAATTGATCCAAGTGTCTTCCGAATCTATACTTCAAGGCTCCCACGTCCCTTACCGACCTGCCCGTGGTCCGCATCGCTCATGTCGCTCCAGGCTCGATCGCGGAGGAACTCGAACTCCGCATCGGCACGCGTATCATCCGCATCAACGGCACCCGCGTACGCGACGGAATCGACTTCACGTATCTCCAGTCGGAGGCCCACCTCGAAATCGAGGTGCGACACCCCGACGGAGACGCTCGTATCTACGAGATCGATCGTGAGCCGGGCCAGTCGCTGGGAATCGTTCCGGCCCCCGACACGGTCCGTGAGTGCGCCAACGAGTGTGTCTTCTGTTTCATAGACGGCAACCCGACCAACGTCAGGCAATCCCTCTGGCTCCGTGATGACGACTTTCGGCTCTCGTTCACCTACGGGAGCTATGTCACTTTGACCAATCTGGGGCCCAAGGGGTTCCAGCGCCTCATCGATCAGAGGATTTCCCCGCTGTACGTGAGCGTGCACGCAACGGACCCCGACGTCCGGGAGCGCCTCCTGAAAAACCGACGAGCCGGCCTGATCATGGACCAGCTCCGCGCCCTGACGGAAGCCGGCTTGAACGTCCACACCCAAGTGGTGCTCTGCCCGGGATGGAACGATGCCGCCCACCTGGACCGCACCATCGAGGACCTCTGGTCTCTGGGGGGCAACGTGCTCACGCTGTCGGTGGTGCCCGTCGGCCTGACCCGGTACAACCTGGGCAAGCCGGTCCGCCTGCTGACCGCGGAGGAGGCGTCGCGCGCGATCGATCAGGTGGACCGCGCCCGTGCCGAGGCCCTGGTGCCACGGGGGAAGGGATGGTGCTACGCGGCCGACGAGCTGTACCTGATCGCCGGCCGGCCGGTACCCGAGGCCGAGTACTACGACGACTGGCCCCTGACCGAGAACGGGGTCGGAGCCGTGCGGCGCTTTACCGACGACCTGGACACCTCCCTGGACCGGCTGCCCGAGGTTGAATTCCGCAGGGTCCGCCTGGTGACGGGGGCTTCCATGGCGCCCTTCATCGGCCGTCGTGCGGGATCCATCGGTGAGCGGGTCGGTGTGCCCGTGGAGGTGGTTGAGGTCGAAAACGAGTTCTTCGGTCCGAGCGTTACCGTGGCGGGGCTCCTGGCCGGCCAGGACATTGCCCGAACGCTGGGTGAGAGCGGAGAAGGGGACTTGGTCCTGATTCCCGGCGAGGCGCTCAACCGGGACGGGCAGTTCATCGACTCGATGACGTTGGAGCACCTCCGCCTGGCCGCCGGAGGCGCGCGCGTGGTTCCGGCCCCGAGCATCGCCGAGGGGCTACGGGCGGGCGCGGCGGCATGACCGCCATCGCCGGAACCCGCACCCTCCCCGTCGTCGCGATCGTCGGACGTCCCAACGTCGGCAAGTCCACGTTTTTCAACCGTCTCGTGGGCGGTCGTGTGGCCATCGTCAGCGACCGGCCCGGGGTGACGCGCGACCGGAACTTCGCCAGGGCGGACTGGGCCGGTCGCACGTTCTTCGTCGTCGATACCGGAGGCGTCATCGAGGGCAGCGACGAGCCGCTGGACCGAAGCGTGCGCGAGCAGGCGATGGCGGCCGTCAGGGAAGCCGATCTCATCGTCCTGGTGTTGGACGGCAAAGTGGGACCCCATCCGTTGGACGAGCGGCTGGCGGAAATCCTCCGCACGGCCGGTCTCCCGGTCATGGTCGTCGTGAACAAGATGGACCGCCTGCCCGACGAAACCGGCCACCTGGAGTTCTGGAACCTCGGCTTGGGTGAGCCGTTTCCGGTGTCTGCGATGTCGGGCCGGGGATCGGGAGACCTGCTGGACGAGCTGGTGGCTCGGCTTCCGGAGCCGCCCCCGGAGGCCGACGTCCAGTCCGACGAGGTTCGCGTAGCGGTCGTGGGCCGCCCCAACGTGGGCAAGTCCAGCCTGGTCAATCGGCTGTTCGGTGAGGAGCGTGTGGTGGTGAGCGAGACGCCCGGCACCACGCGTGACCCCGTGGACAGCGTGCTCACCTATCACGGACGCTCGCTCCGGTTCATCGACACCGCGGGGCTTCGTCGGCAGTCACGGGTTCGCGACTCGATCGAGTACTACAGCGCGCTTCGGACCGAGCGCGTGGTAGAGGAGGCGGACGTCTGCATTCTGGTCGTGGACTCGGCGGACGGGCTCCACCATCAGGACATTCGTGTCGCCGAACGCGCCTGGGAGGCCGGCTGCGGCCTGATCGTCCTGGCCAACAAATGGGACAAGGTCGAAAAGGCCACCGAAACGGCGGACGAATTCCGTAAGGCCGTGACCCGGAAGGTTCCGTTCCTGCGCTGGGTTCCGTTCGTATTCGGGTCGGCAGCCACCGGCCTCAGGGTCCGCAAGCTGCTCGACCTGGTCTTGGAGGTTCAGGAGAACCGACTGACCCGCGTCCAGACCGCCGAGGTGAATCAGGTGCTCGAGCGGCTGGTAAACCGGCAGCCACCACCCCACCACCGGGGCCGGCCCGTGCGGCTGAAGTACGCCTCCCAGGTGGCAGTGGCGCCACCCACGCTCGCGGTGTTCGCCAACTATCCCAAGGCCGTGCCCGATCACTACCACCGGTACCTGCTCAACGGGTTCAGGGACCATTGGCCGTTCACGGGCTCTCCGGTCCGCATCCGCCTGCGGGCCGCACGCCCGGAACGATGAGTCCGGTCCTCTGGATTGCCCTGGCGTATCTGCTCGGTGCGACACCGACCAGCTACTGGATCGGCCGCTGGTTCCATGATGTGGATCTACGTGAAGAGGGAAGCGGTAACCTTGGTGCCACCAACACGTTCAGAGTCCTGGGCCTCAAGGCGGCGCTTCCCGTTGTGGTCGTCGACGTGGCCAAGGGGTGGCTGCCCGTATGGTGGTTCCCGGCGGTGGACGGGCTGGAGCCCTGGAACTGGGCGCTCGCCTACGGTGCGGCCGCCATCGTGGGCCACGTGTTCTCGTTCTGGGTGGGTTTTCGCGGAGGCAAAGGCGTCGCCACCTCTGCCGGTGTGCTGCTCGGCATCGCCCCGTGGGCGGGACTCATCGCGTTGGCTGCGTGGGTCGTGGTGACCGGAAGCACGCGAATCGTGTCGCTCGGGTCCATCGCAGCCGCCCTGGTGCTTCCCGCCGCCGTCTACCTGACGCCCCACCGCGGCGGGCCAACCACCATCGGCTTCATGGCGCTCCTGGCTCTATTCGTGATCTGGGCCCACCGCTCGAACGTCCGGCGCCTGCTACGGGGAGAGGAAAACCGGTTTGGCTCTCAAGCCGCTCCGGTGGAGGAGTCCGCGGGTGGCTGATAGGCGTGGGCCCAACGATCAGCGGCTGACCCTGCTCGGCGGCGGAAGCTGGGGCACCGCCCTGGCCGGCCTACTCGCAGCGAAGACGGACCGGACCGTCCGTCTCTGGGCACGCGAGCCGGAGGTCGTGCGATCGATCACCGAAACCCGGATCAACACGCCGTTCCTCCCGGAGATCCAACTACCCGCGAACCTCCAGCCCACGACGGATCTGACGGCCGCGGTTACAGACGCGGACGTGCTGGTTTCGGCCGTCCCGGCGCAGTTCATTCGTTCGGTATTGCGCGAATGTGCATCCGCGCTGCCACCCACGGCCCATGTCATCAGCGCCTCCAAGGGCATCGAGACGTCTTCGCTACTCCGAATGGACGAGGTGTTCGACGAGGCCCTGCCCCCTGAGCAGATGGAGCGCTTCACCGTGCTCTCAGGCCCCTCGTTCGCGCGAGAGGTGGCGTCCGAAACACCGACGGCCGTGGTGGTGGCAAGTAGGGATCAAGAGGCACGCTTCCATGCCCAGGTGCTGTTTCAGACCAACTACTTCCGCGTCTACACCAATCCAGACGTGGTGGGTGTGGAGCTGGGGGGAGCGCTCAAAAACGTGGTGGCGCTGGCCACCGGGATGGTGGCGGGGCTGGGGCTGGGGTACAACACGCAAGCGGCGCTGATCACGAGGGGGTTGGACGAGATCACTCGGCTGGGCGTCAGCCAGGGAGCAGCCCGCGACACGTTTTCCGGGCTTGCCGGCATGGGAGACCTGGTGCTCACGTGCACGGGGCCCCTGTCCAGAAACCGGACCGTCGGCTTCCGGTTGGGGCGTGGAGAGGATCTGGAAGATATCCTGGCGGAGATGAGCGCAGTGGTGGAAGGAATCCCCACGGCCCACGCCGTTGTGGCCCTGGCGGAGCAGGCGGGAGTCGACATGCCGATCGCCACGGAGGTGTCGGCCATCCTGAGCGGCGAGCGGAGCGTGCCCGAAGCCGTGCAGAACCTGATGGTGAGAGAACCCAAGTCGGAGAAGTGGTCGTAGGCCGGGACCTGCCCGGGCGGCCGGAATCGAGAGGAATCAGGAATGGCAAAGAAGAAGACCGACACGACCGACGACACCAAGGCGCGGATCGCCAAAAAGGCCTACTACTCCATCGGCGACGTATGCGAGGTGACCGGCCTCAAGCCCCATGTGTTGCGGTATTGGGAGACCCAGTTCGACGCGCTCAATCCTACGAAGAACCGCGCCGGTAACCGGGTGTACCGCCCCAAGGAGATCGAGCTGGTTCTGTTGGTCAAGCACCTGCTCTACGACCGCAAGTTCACCATCGAAGGTGCTCGCCGGCGCATGACCGAAATGCGGAGAAGCCACACGATCCGGGAAGAGCGCGAAAGCGTGCTCCAGCCCGAGGTGCTCGCCGGAATGCGCAAGGAATTGGATCGGCTCGTCGAGATCTTGACCCCGCCGACTGCGCATTGAACCCATCACGCATGCGGGTGCTGTGCACGAACGATGACGGATACCTCGCCTTCGGGCTCGGTGTCCTGACCCGGGCGGCGCAGCCGATCGGGCAAGTCACCATCGTCGCTCCGGATCGTGAGCAGAGCGCGACCAGCCACTCCCTCACCCTCCACCACCCCCTCCGGGTGCGCGAATCCGACCGGGGCGCATACGTGGTGGACGGCACGCCCACGGATTGCGTCCTCCTGGCCGTCAACGAGCTCCTGGCGGAGCCCATCGACCTCCTCCTGTCGGGCGTGAACCACGGGCCCAATATGGGCGAGGACGTGCTCTACTCGGGCACGGTGGCGGCCGCCATGGAGGCCACGGTCATGGGCATTCCCGCCGTCGCCATCTCCTTCGTGGGTGAAGATCCGCGGCGATTGGTCGCCTGGCCCGATGCGCTTTCGGACCTACTCCGGGCCATCGCGGCCAAGGGCTCGTTCCCCGAAGCGACGCTTCTCAACGTCAACCTCCCGGACATCCCGCCTTCCGAGGTCCGGGGCGTTCGCGTGACGTCACTGGGCCAGCGCAGGTACTCCGATTCGATCACCCGGGCCAACGATCCGCGAGGAAAGGAATACTTCTGGATTGGCGGCGGCGTCACTCGGTGGAGTGGGGGAGACCATTCCGACTTCAAGGCCGTCGAAGACGGCTACATTTCGGTCACGCCGCTCCATCTGGACCTGACCAACTACGCCCTTCTGGAGGAGATACGGGGGTGGGATCTGACCCTCTAGACCCGTACCGCTTCGTCGGATACCGGCGCCGCATGATCGAACGCATCCGCGAACGCGGGATTCACGAGATCGAGATCCTGCAACTGTTCGATCAGATTCCTCGGCACCTGTTCATTCCCGAAGGCATGTGGCACCGCGCATACGAGGATGCGCCGGTCCCGATCGGCCACGGCCAGACCGCGTCCCAGCCCTCGCTCCAGGCATTTTATCTCAGGGTACTGGATCCCCAGCCACATGAACGGGTGCTTGAGATCGGGACCGGATCGGGGTTTCTGACCGCGCTCCTCGCGCACCGTGCGGACCGGGTGTTCTCGATCGAGCGGGAGCGGGATCTGTCCACCAAGGCCCGTAGGGCCCTGGACCTCGTAGGGATCACCAACGTCCTGCTGATGGTGGGCGACGGCACCATCGGCTGGCGAAAGCACGCGCCCTACGACGTGATCGTGGTGTCCGCAGGCTCCCCATCCGTGCCACCGGCCCTGGTCGACCAACTGGCCGAGGGAGGACGCATGTTGATTCCGGTGGGGGACCGGCAACGTCAGGAGCTCATGCTGGTCGAGCGAAAAGCGGGTCGGATCTTGCAGACGGCGGTCCACGATCACTGTGCGTTCGTGCCTCTGGTGGGCCGCCAGGGGTGGGAAGTCGACGACCTGAACGGAAGAGAATGAGCGAGCCAGCAACCGCCTCGGAGAGCCGGACCGCAGACCAGACATCGGGCCAACGACCGGGCCCCGTGCGTCGCCTGTACGACTGGGTGCTGCGTTGGGCGGAAACGCCATACGGCCCGCTCGCCCTGTTCGTCCTAGCCCTGGCCGAGTCGTCCTTTTTCCCCATTCCGCCGGATCCGCTGCTCATGGCCCTGTGCCTGGGGCTGCCCCGGCGGGCCCTCAGGTTCGCCGCAATCGCGACGCTGGCCTCCGTGGTGGGCGGCCTGATCGGATACGGCATCGGCGCGGCGCTCTGGACCACGATGGGCGACTGGTTCTTTCAATACGTGCCCGGAATCACGCCCGAGGCCTTCGACAGAGTTCAGGGCCTCTACGACCGGTACGACTTCTGGGCCGTCTTCCTCGCCGGCCTGACGCCGATTCCCTACAAGGTGTTCACGATTACCGCGGGCATCTTCGGGATCAACCTCCCGATCTTCATCCTGGCGTCCGTTCTGAGCCGCGGCCTCAGGTTCTTCATCCTGGCCGGTTTGATCTACCGGTTCGGGCCCACGGTCAGCCGGTTCATCGACCGGTATTTCAACGTGCTCACCTGGGTGTTCGGACTGCTGTTGATCCTGGGATTTGTCGTCATCGAGTTCGTGCTGTAGACCGAGGACTCGTCGTGCGGAAGTACCCGCACGGCGCTCGCTACGCGGCGCTCAGGGCGACGTGATCAAAAACACCGTGACCGAGGCTGTGTCCGCCGCCTCGAACTCGTCCGTCACGATCACCGTTACCATGTAGTCGCCGGTTCCGGGAAACGTCACCTCGGGCCGAGCGTCGGTGGCGGAGGAGCCGCTCTGGAACGTCCCGCTGGGCACCGTCCAAGCAAACGTGAAGCTGTCCCCGTCCGGATCCGACGAGCCCGTAGCGTCCAAGGTCACCACCGTCGTGTTGCCGTCCCCGGCCGGGACCGAGTCGGGCTCCGCGGTGGCCACCGCCACGGGCGGCGTGTTCACGAGCGCGATGCGCACAGTCACCTGATCCGTGCCGCCGTTCCCGTCGGACACGTTGAGGCCCACGTCCGAGTTGCCGGTGCCCGGAAAGGACACCTGTGCCACTTCGCTCGTCGCGTCGGTCCCACCCTCGAACGTGCCGCCGGGCACCGTCCAAGCGAACGTGAGCGGGTCGCCGTCCGGGTCCGAGGATCCCGAACCGTCGAGCGTGAACACCGTCGTGTTGCCGTCCGCACGAGGGATTTCGCCGGGGCTTACCGCGGCCACGGCCGTGGGGCTTCGGTTACCCGGTGGCGGGGTGGGGTCGTCGTCGCCGCAGGCTGCCACTGCGACGGTCAGGCCGAGTACTGCGAACCATCCCGTCGTTCCGAGACCAACGCGTCCAGCCATTCCGCACCTCCGCGTGGTGCCCGTCGGACGTCAGGAGCCGGTCGCGCCGTTGGGTCCGTCCGTCGAGCTTCCTGTTTGGAAAACCTACGAGCAGGACTGTCGGTTCCTGACGGTGAGGCCTGATGCCAGACACCTTGCCGGCGTCCGAGGACTGGCGAGCCCCGGTGCCGCCTCGCGACTAGGACGACGGGGAATCGCAGCGCGCTTCCAGAACCCACAATTGCATCTGCCCCGGCTCGTTCGAAGAACGATACGTGAAGGCCCGCCCCGCCTTGGTGAAGCCTCCTCCGTACCCCGGCAGCTCGACACTCCCGAGAACCTGGCGTGCATCCATGTCGAGGAGGTCGACGTTGAGGCTCCACACGTACGCCATGTCTCGCTCCGACTCCTCGCCTTCGGTGAGAGTCCTTGTTCGAAGATCACGCGTCTTGCGCCCCATGACCCACAGCCGACCCGGGGACTCCCTCGCCATATCCAACAAGAGGGGAGGGTAGGTCAGCAGAGGGGCGCCGGTGTCGTCGTCATACCCCTCGTCGAGCCAGGCCGTCGGTATTGTGAACGACTGTCGCAGCGTCCGGGAACGGAGGTTCCATTGTTCGACTGTGAAGCTGCTCGTATGTCCGACCAAGACGTCGGCTCCGATCGGATCGGTCAGAATCCGGCTGGTCTCGAACCGAGGCATCGCCAGCGTCGACCCCGGGGGCGCAGCACCGAAAGAAGCAACCCGTCGTCCCTCTGCATCGAACAGATGCAACACCCGATCGGCTGCGTCAGTTGTCGGGATCAGCCCCGCCACCAAGGTGCCGTAGTCGCTCTGAACGAAAGGTTGATAGGGGAAGGCCCGGAAGCGCATCGTCGCGGATGTGACGTATCGAAGCTCACTATCAAACTTGGTCAGCTGCATGTTCGCCTGGTCGAATGCGAACAGCGTGTCACCGTACACACGAAGACCCTTGAGGAACCGGAACTCACCAGGACCTTGACCGGCGCGGCCCACCTCTCGGACGAATCGACCGGTAGCGGCATCAAACACCTGAATGCGATCCTGGTTGTACGGATCTACCAAGAAGATATGGCTGTCGCTGCTCGCGACGTGGGGCGTGCCCATTCCCGGCCCGTGATCTACGTCGCGGATCTCGACGGACGGGTTTGCGACAATCGTACATGCAGGTGATGTCGCTTCCGGCTGCTGAGCGACTATGGCGGCGCCACCCGGAAATACGAGCAGTAGTGTTAGTAGCCAGATGCTTCCGGTCCAGTGTTTCATTGACGACATCTATCCAAGGCGGTGCCGGAAGTCAATTTGGATCACCTTCGATCACATTCCGACTCGCAGCCGCACTCCGACGCGGCCGGGACCGGGAGTTCTGGGCGACCTAACCCTCGAGCGTCAGCGCATGGACGATCCGTCGCAAGGCTTCGACGTCGCTCCTGCTTACGCGTTCGAAGAGGAGCCGATCGAGGCGTCGGGTCTCACGGTGTGCCCAATCGTACGACCAACCCGGTCTTGACCGTTTGGTGACGGTGAGGTCGGCCAAGCTGAGACGCTCGGTCAGGTCCCACTCGACGAGCGGATCCGGTACATTTCTCAAACGTCCCCGTAGCTCAGCTGGATAGAGCGGCTGCCTCCTAAGCAGCAGGCCACAGGTTCGAATCCTGTCGGGGACATTTCGGTTTGGTCACCGGCTTGGTGACTCCGGCAACATAGGCGGATGTGGAGCGGGCGCCGGAGGGAAGATGATGAAGCGCCTAAGTCTAGCGCTGGTGCTTGCATCTGCGGGGTACGTGTCGCCGGCTACGGTAGCGGGCCAGGCCGCCCAGATCCAATGGAAGACTGTAGACGCCGCGTTGCTACCCGACCTCCTTGCTTCCGATAGGGCGAGCTTGGTCGAAGCGGCTCTTTTGAACGAATTCGAGAACGGAACCCCCAGTTCCGCCAGGCTTGACTCTATTCGCGGAGCCCTACTCACCACACTGGCCGAGGCCGGTCAAGACGACTACCTCGCACGCCATGGAGCACTGAGCGTTGTAAGGATGGCAGCGAGGCAGAATCAAGTGACGCCCGATCACGTCGAGCGAATGATGGTCGCGACGTCCAACCGGGCAACGCTGTTCGGCCTGGTCGGTGTGCTCGTCGAGCACCCGGAGCGGGACGAAGCCGTGGAGGTCCTGACCAGGATCGTGGGAGAGGGAAGGCCAGGTGAAACGCAGTATCACGTCATGATCGTTGAGCGGATGGCCACGATGGGAGAAGCTGGACGGCAGGGCCTTCAGCAGCTGCAGCGACAGGGTGGAGCTTTGGATCCTGATGTCGCCGTGGCGGTCGATCAGGCTATCAGGACTATCCGTCCGCCGAACAGGTAACCAGGAGCTGCTGCCTAACCGTTGACATCGTGATGCCATGATGCCATGATGCGTCATGCGAACCACGCTCAACCTAGACGAGGAAGTGCTCCGCGCGCTTCGGACCTTGGCTTCTGAGCAGAAGCGCAGCCTGGGCGCCGTCGCCTCGGACCTCATTCGACGGGGGCTCGCCCCTCGGGATGACGTCCAGTACCGCGGTGACTTTCCGGTGTTTTCGGTGAGGGAAAACGCCCCGCCCATCACGCTGGACATGGTGCGGCGCGCGCTGGACGACGATTGACGGATCGGACGGCCCTCCTAGACGTCAACGTCTTGGTCGCTCTGGCCTGGCCCAATCACGTGCATCACGAACCTGCCCACGCGTGGTTTGCACGGACCGACGCTTGGGCCACGTGCCCGCTCACTCAGAGCGGCTTCATACGCGTGTCGGCCAATCCAAGGGTTGGAGGAGAGCATCGGACACCGGAGGAAGCTCGTCGGCTGCTCGAGCGGATGATTGGGCATCCCGAGCATCGGTTCTGGCCCGACGACGTCTCGCTGGTAGCTGCGGAGCGGCGATTTCTGCAACAGGTAGTGAGCCACCGACAGGTGACGGATGCCCACCTATTGGCCATCGCAAACCGACACCAAGGCTCCCTGGTCACGTTCGACCGCGGAATCACCCAACTCGTGCCCGAGGGCGCCGACAGAGATTCCGTCGTTCTGCTCGTCCCCTAGCGGCATCCGTGTCCGTCGGGCTATCGGCGACGCGGACATCCCCGCGGACACCTCGATTCCTCAACAATCAAAGGCGTTTTCACGGCCAACGCCCGTCCTCGACTTGCTTCTGAGCGTGCAGGCCGCAGGTTCGATCTCTGGCGAGGACCCGCAGTCCTCGGCATTCGAGTAAGTCCAAGCGTTGGAGGGAGGGACGATGAACACGAACTTTGTACGACTCCGTTATTGGAAGGTCCTCCTGCTATTGGCGGTGGTCCCCTTTGCGGCGTGCGCGTCGGGATCTGGATCGGGTTCCGGATCGACGACGAGCTCGCGCGACGTCATCTCCTTCGAGGAGGTCCAGAACACGACGGCTGGAAGCGCGTACGAAATCGTACAGCGGCTGCGCCCGCGTTGGCTCCAGCGTCGCGGCACCAGCGTCGCGGCCGTGCGGATCGACGGCAGGATAATGACGGGCGGCTTGGTGGAGCTTCAGAACATCCGTGGAATCGACGTCGAAGAGATCCGGTTCATCAACTCACGCGACGCCACGACCCAGTTCGGCACCGGATTCCCCGGAGGCGTGATCGACGTCTCGCTGCGGCGCTGAATCGCAAACCACTGAACGACAACACTGTAAACGCACTGATCTGAGGTAACATCTCGTGCACGTCATGCCCCTCTTCACGCTCGCCCTGGTCGCGATACAGGCCGAGGCCGGCGCTCCTTCGTCCCAGATTGTCGTGGAGCCCGCCCGGGTCGAGCTACAGGTAGCCGAGTCAGCCCAGCTCCGCGCAACCGTGCGAGACGGATCCGGACGGGTGAACTCGGCCGCGGAGCCGCGCTGGTTCTCCGCGAACCCGGATATCGTGTCGGTCGATCAGTCGGGAGTGATCGTTGCGCTCCGCCCGGGCACGGCCCGCGTCTCGGCCAGCCTGGTGCGTGAGGGCGCAGTGGGCTTTGCGAGCGTGCGAGTGCTGGAGCCTCCGCCTTCGGAGCTGATGCTGGAAGCTCCGGTGCGCCGGCTATTCGCCGGGACATCGGCGCCCTTGTGGGTTTCGGGACGCACGGATTCGGGAGACGCGGTCTCGGGATTTCCGGTGACGTATGTGTCCAGTGATCCATCGGTGCTCCGCGTGGACGCCGATGGACGGGTATCGGGGTTGCGTGAGGGAGAGGCCCGCGTGACGGCTTCTGCCGGCGCGGCGAGTGCATCCGCGCAGTTCGAGGTCCGGTCCGGAACAGGACTCGATGTGCTCCTTACGCGAACGCGACCCGAGGGCGAGGTGGTTCGGACCGGCGACGTGGTGCGATTCGCGGTCTCCGGCCGGGTGGCCGACGGCACCGCAGAGCCGCTCTACCCGGTCTGGTCGCTCACGGGAAGCGGAGCCCAGATCGAAGGGGAGGGGAGCGAGGGCGTGTTCGTCGCGGAGGAGGCGGGCCGCTACCAGGTGCTGGCCTACGTGGGTGACGGGACGGTGCTGAAAAGCCAGGTGGACGTTGAGGAGCGGACCTCGGACCACCGCCTGGTCTCGGTGGGGCGGGGCGCCATCGCGTCTCATCATTCCGGTGACATGTGGGTGTTCGAGGGCGTCGATGGAAGAGACTACGTCTACGTAGGGACCTTCATGCACGACTGGATGAAGGTGTGGGACGTGACCAGTCCGGAAGCGCCGATCCTCACCGATTCGATTCAGTTGGACGCCCGCAGAATCAACGACGTGAAGATCCATCCGAACGCCCGCCTGGGCATCGTCACCAGGGAAGGCGCGTCCAATCGCAGAAACGGGATGGTCTTCCTGGACCTGACCACACCGGCCCACCCCACCATCCTTTCGGAGTACACCGAGACGGTGACGGGCGGCGTGCACAACGTGTGGGTGGACGGCGAGAATCAGCTCGTCTACGCCTGTCACAACGGCACCTCCGACGTGCACATCATCGACATCTCGGACCCGTCGGCTCCCACGGAGATCGGCCGCTGGGGCCTGGAAGACTCTCCGCAAAAGACTCTTCACGACGTGATCGTGCAGGACGGATATGCGTACCTCTCCTATTGGGACGACGGGGTGATCATCCTGGACGTCGGCGCCGGCACACACGGCGGAAGCCCGGCCTCACCCGAGTTCGTAAGCCAGTACAAGTATCCCATTGGCAACACACACGTTGCGTGGCGGAGCGGACGGTATCTCTTCCTGGGTGACGAGATTTTCCCGGAGGGGTGGAACGCGGACCGGCCCATCGAGGCACGCGGGTACATCCACGTAGTCGACGTGGAGGACATTGAAAACCCGCGGGAAGTGGCCTGGTACGAGATCCCGGAAGCGGGAGCGCACAACGTCTGGATAGAAGACGACAAGCTCTACGTGGGCTACTACCAGGCCGGTCTCCGGGTGGTCGACATCTCAGGCGAGCTCCGTGGAGACCTGTACCGACAGGGGCGGGAGCTCGCGGCCTATCGCACCACGGATTCGGAGACCACGGTGCCCAATTGGCCGATGGCCTGGGGTGCCCAGATCTACAAGGGCAACATCTACTCTTCGGATCTCAACTCGGGAATCTGGATCACGCGACTGGAGACGGGTCCGCGCGTGGTGTTCTGAGCGCAGCATAAGCGCAACGTGGCGGCGGCGCCTCGGAAACGACTGCCCGGAAGCCCGCCGTGCCGCATGGGTCGACCCGACATCAGGTGCGGGTCGACAGGCTCAGAGCTTGACCCGATCCCGGGGTCCCGTTTGTTGGGATCAGGCGGCGGTCCGGTACCGGTAGTCCACCTGAGTCCGAACCTGGGCGCTGTAGTGAAACCCCCTTTGCCATAGGCGTTTTCACGTGGTAGTGGAGCAACGATGAAGGCGCTCCACACCGGATTTCCGGATTCGCGCTGGTTCGTCCCTACCGCCATCGTGCCCGTATCGATCAAGCAGCGGCCGACATGGCACGAAGATCGCCAGATCACGGCCTGATGCAGGGTTGCCCTGCACGGAGGCATGAAGCCTCTCCAGGCTGGAGTCACAATGTTGAAGAATCGGCGGGGATTCACACTCCTCGAACTGCTCATCGCGATTTCCCTCGGGACCCTGCTCACGTCGATCGGAGCGAACAGCATGGGACCGGTATGGGCGCGGACGGCCGTGAGCTCGGCCCGCAACACGTTCATGAGCCTCCACGCTCGCGGGCGGGCGGAGGCCATCGAACGCGGAGAGACCGTTCGCTTGGTGGTGTCGGCCACCGGCGACTCGGCCTTCGTCATGAGCCGTGACGGCACGGTGGTCGAGTCGATCGACTTCATGGACAAGTTTCACGTGGACATCGCGGCTACCCAAAACGACGTGACCGTTTGTTGGACTCCGCGCGGATACGCCGACTCCGACTGCAATAGCTTTGCGACCTCGGTCGAGATCGACTTCTCGCGGGCGGGGAAAGTCCGCTCGCTCGATCTCTGGCCTCTGGGAAAGGCGATTCCCCAATGAGCGAACACCGAACCGAAGTGACCGGCCCCCGTCGGGCGGTCCGCGGCGAGCGACCGGAGGAGAACGCGCAGCACCTCCGGAGCGATGCCGGATTCTCCCTGGTCGAGCTGATCTTCGCGGTCGTGATCCTCGCGGTCGGGATGCTCGGGCTGGGAGGCACAACCGCATACTTGGCCCGGCAGGCGACGCTGGCAGACCTCCAGACCGAACGGTCGGCTGCGCTGATCACCGCTGTGGAGAGCGTCAGGGCCACGGAGTACGAGAGCATCTCACCCACCATCGACTCTGTGGGCCAGTACGAAGTGCGCATCTACGTCACGACGGCGGCGAACGCCAAGAACCTCACGATCGTGACGACCGGCCCCGGGCTCATTTCGGACGGGACGGGGATGCCGATTCTACAAGCCGCCGTTCCGGATACGTTCACTTACACCGTGCTGAGGCCCTAAACGATGCGAAATCAACGTGGCTTCACCGTGATCGAGCTGCTGGTCGTGGCCGTCGTCGGATCCGTGGTCGTGGGCTCCATCTACAAGGTGCTCCAGACGAACCAACGGAACTACACGGTCCAGACCGCTCAGGTGAGCAACCAGCAAACAGTTCGGGCCGGGCTCGAGGTGCTCTCCTCCGAGCTCCGTGAAATGAGCAGCACCGGCGGTGACATCCTGGGCATCGGATCCGACTCCATCCGCTTCCGCGCGATGCGGAAGCTGGGTCTCGTCTGCTCGATCAACCGTGCGACAACGCCCCTGGAAGTGGTCGTGCGCACGGTGGGAGACAAGTTCGAGCAGGAGGAGCGGGTGTACGTCTTCGCCGACGACGATCCGGACACCGGCAGCGACGATCAATGGATCGTCGGTAAGATCGGCGTGCCCGACAACGACGAGGCCAACTGTCCGGACGGCACGACGGGTCAGCACATCCAGGTGTACTGGGTGCCGACCGACCTCGTCCAGATCGGGGCTCCGCTTCGGTCCTTCCGCAGCTACACGTACGGGCTCTACTGGGTGGCGGGCGACTGGCACCTGGCGCGGCGAAACTGGCTCCTCAGGGTCGAGCCGCTCGTCGGGCCGCTGCTCTCGCGCAACCGCGGCGGCCTGGAGTTCGAGTACTTCGACGCCAGCGGGCTCAGCACCAACGATCCGGATGCCGTCGAACGGATCCAGATCACCCTCCGGGCCGAATCGGAGGCCCGCGGACTGGATGGGGAGCTGATCGCAGACTCGATCACGGCGTCCATCTACGCTCGCAACTAGACATACGCTCGATGCTTCAAAGGAGCGCTTTCATGAACAGACACACGAGCGAGCAAGGGTTCGCGCTGGCCGCGGCACTCATCTCGATCACGATCCTGGCCGCCGTTGCCATGGCGGGATTCCTGACTATTCGGCAGGAGAGTCGCATCGGCCAGGCCAGTGAAAAATCCGCGATGGCCTTTTACATGGCGGAAGACGGGCTCAACCAGGTGATGGAGCGCTGGGACGCGCAGACCTACAACAACCTGACAATCGGAGCGAGCAACACCGTGACGCAGACGTTGCCTCACGGGACCGTCGACGTAACCGTGATTCGAGGCGCAGACATGATCTTCTACCTCGACGCGGTGTCCAACCTCACGTCACGGGGCGCCATTTATCCGGCGAGCCGAAGGATCGGGGTGGTGGCTCGGCTGTCCACGGCGGAGATCGAGCCCAAGGCTGCGCTGACCACGCGGCACAACGCCGAGGTCCGTGGCACCGCTGAAGTGCACGGAGAAGATCGGGACCCGTTGGCGTGGTCCAACCAGGGCCTTTGTAGCGGTGATCTGGAGGACAAGCCGGGGATTCTCATCGACGACACGTCGGGCGTCTCATCCAAGGGAAAGGGTGAGATCACCGGAGCGCCGGCGCTGGTAGAGGACACCACGCTGAGCGATTCGACCTTCACGCAGTTCGGGCAGTTCTCATGGGAGGACCTGGTCGCGTTGGCCGATGTCAGGCTTCCGTCAGGCACGATCAACGGAACTGCGCCGACCGTGGACCTGAACGGCGCTTGCGACACGAGCAACCCGTTGAACTGGGGAGAGCCCTGGTCCAACGTTTCGGCATGCCAAAGCTATTTCCCGATCATCCATGTCGACGGGACAGTGACCATTCAGTCGGCCGGCCGCGGGCAAGGTCTGCTGCTCGTTGAGGGGGACCTGGACCTGAGGGGCGGATTCGAGTTCTACGGCGTCGTCATCGTCAAAGGGAACTTCGAAACCCAAGGGAACGGCAACAAGGTGTTCGGGGCCGCCATGGCATCCAACGCCGATTTCCAGGACCAAACCCTCGTGGGCGGATCGGTGACCCAGTGGTCGAGCTGCGCAGTGGAGCGTATGAAGCAGAACCTCTCGTCGCTCTCCCGTGTGCGCCCGCTCGAGGAGCGGAGTTGGGTGGACCTGTCTTCGTTGATCGGCGACTGATCCGACCGCGCGCGTCGGATGGGCGTGCCGCGGGGATCACAACAGAACATCGGAAAAACCGGGGGCGTCGGCCGAGCGGCCGGCGCCCTCGTTCGTTTTGGCGCTTTCCGCCCACCTTGGACGTAGCCGGGCCATGCTCCCCAAATTGAGGGCATGACTGCGCCCATTCCCGTCTCCATCGACGCGGCCGGAGCTCTGGAACGGATTCGCCCGTTGATTCGGACCACGCCCGTGCTGCACCTGACCGCCCCGGGGCTTCCGTCGGTGGCAGCCAAGCTCGAGTCTCTCCAGGTGACCGGATCCTTCAAAGTCCGGGGCGCCGCCAACGCGATTCTCGGTGCGGAGGGCCCACCCCCCGCCCACGTGGTGGCCTGCTCCAGCGGCAACCACGGGCGAGCGGTGGCGCACGTAGCCGCACACGCCGGAATCCCTGCCACGATCTGCGTTCCCCGCTGGGTGGATCCGCTCAAGCGCTCCGAAATCGAGCGCACCGGAGCCACCATCGAGGTGGTGGACGGCACCTATGACGATGCAGAGGACCGGGCGATGGAGCTGGCCCGATCGGGCGCGCTGCTGGTGCATCCGTTCGACGATCCGGCCGTGATCGAGGGGCAGGCCACGGTGGCCGCGGAGCTCACGGCTGCGATACCCGGCCTCCGAACGGTCGCCGTGCCCCTATCGGGGGGTGGACTGGCCGGAGGCATGGCCTGCCATCTGAAACCGCTCGGAGTCCGGGTCGTGGCTGTCTCGGCTGCGTCGGCGAACGTCATGCTCCGAAGCATCGAGGCGGGACGGCCGACCCGGTTTCCCGAGGAGCCGACAGTGGCATCCGCGCTGTCGGGCGGGATTGGGCAGGACAACCGCTATACGTTCACGCTGATCCGTGATCTGATCGACGACCATGTGGTGGTGTCCGACCCCCAGATCGAGCGGGCCATGGCGTGGGCCTTCCGGGAGGGCCTCGTGGTCGAGGGGGGCGGTGCGGTCGCGCTGGCCGCCTGGCTGTCCGGAAACTTACCGATCACCGCCGCCGAATCCGGCAGTGACGACGCGTCGGCTCAGGTCGCCATCGTAGTGAGCGGAGGCAACGTCACGCCGTCTCGACTGGCCGAGATCGTTCTGGGTACGAGCCCGTGAACCCCGGCACGGCCCGCCGACAGAAGGCGGGCCGCGCCGGACACTACTAGTTGATCCGCGCCACGATCACCCGCACGTCGCTCGGCGCGGTGACCGTGATCTCGGCTCCGCCGGTGCCGGACGAGACGAACTCGTGCACGCGAAGCCCTCCGACCCCGAGCGTCCCCGTAAACGTGCGGTCCTGATAGGGCATGCCGTTCTGGGCGCCGTCATCGTTGTCGTTGCCGTCTTCCGACTCGATGTCCGCAAGCTGCTGGGGCGTGCAGGGCACCCCACTACACGTACGGGTCACGGTCCAGGGGAACGTGCCCGCTGGGTCGGGCAGCGAGAAGATCTCGGCCGCCTCGGGCATGTTGTACGTGGTGAACGTGCGGGTGGGCTCGGACACACCGGTTCCGTCCAGCGTCACCGCGACGGCGTACTCTTCCAACAGGCTCGTGTACGACTGCGTCGTCAGCAGCGGGAACGCGGCGAATCCGGCGACGGTGAGCGAGTCGTTTTGCGTCCGGAACAAGGCCGAGTCGGCCTGGGGGGTGGACGCGTTACCGTAGGCGTCTCCCAGGAACCGGTGGAACAACCATCCCGACCCGTTGATGCCGCCCTGGGCCGCGGACGGCGAAGCAGCCACTCCGTTGGGCTGGGACGACAGGTAAAAGACCGTGCGGGCCATGCGTAGCACGACACCCCAGTTCTCGGGCGTGAACCCGTCGTTTTGGAAGTGCGTTACGTTGACCTCGGCGCCGACGGCCGGTCCGGTCGTGGCCGCCCAAGCCAGCCTGGAGGAGATCTCTCCCGCCACTTCGGCCGTGCCCTCTTCGATGAAGATGGGATGGAAAGGATCCTGAGAGGTCGATCCGCGCAGTCGGTGATAGAGCGAGCTCACGTGTTTGGCCTCGTGCACCATGGTGGCCAGCGCCTGATAGGTGTCCGAGCCGGCGCGCATGTTGTTGATGATGGAGGCGTTGAAGTAGATCAGCTCCATTTCGTCCGACGCTGCGCAGGACGCACCGGGAGTGCTCGACGTGCGCGGGAAGAAGTCCCCGCTCCACACGAAGGCCGCGACGTTGCCGCCGACCTGGCTGATCAGGCTCTGAGGCACGGCCAACACCTGAATGCGCTCGTCACCGTTGATGTCCGAGGTGCCCCCGAAGTACCCCTCCACCACCTGCTCGCCGTAGTCCCGGTAGTAGTCCAGGATTCGGTCCACTTCGGCTTGGCCGATGGAGTCGGAGGTCCCGCTCAGCGAATTGGCCTCGTAGATCGCGAGCTGGTCGTTGAACCCGGCCAACGTGGACGTGACGTTTTGTCCTGACGAACAAGCGGTCGGACCGGACGGCACGGAGGGGAACAAAAACGTGTGGGTTCCAGGCGGATCCGGCATGCTCGATCCCGCCGCGATGAACCGTCCGTCGGGGAGCAACGCGTTTTCCGGGCCCAGCCGCCGAATCAGACGATGCTCGGCGGCGCGGAGCTCCGCGTGGAACGCCTGGGTTTCTTGGGCCACCCGCAGATCTTCTTCCAGCCGCGCCGGCACGCGCACGCGGGGGCCGGCGCCGGCAATGCCGAGCCCGGTGGTCAACGCCGGCGGCGCCGTCACGGCACCGGACGCGTCCATGGTCACGGTCACGGCCTGGGTGCTGGAGCTTTCGCTCTGCACGGCGCGAACGAGCGTTACCCGATAGGTATCCCCACTGGAGCCGGCGGGAAGGAAGAACCCGCAGTTCGCGGCCTCCGCGGAGCTGGACACGATGACCTGTCCGGGCGACAGCGACAGCGCCGGGTCGCACACTAGGAACGTGTAGGCCCGCGTGGCCGTTCCGCCGGATCCGTCCATGACCTGGGCGGTGAAGGGGAAGGCGCCCTCGTTGGACGACGTCCCCACAATGGAACCGTCGGTCTGGAGCGTGATGCCGGACGGCAATCCACCCCCGGCCACGCTGAAGGTATAGCCGCTGCCCGATCCGCCGGCCGCGGCCAGTTGGTCGCCGTAGACCGTGCCTGCGCGGGCGCTTTCCAGCGAAGACGTCGTGATTCGTAGGAGGCCCACGGCCGCGGTGGCCGTAAACTCGGTGGTCAGGCCGCCCACGGTAGCCCGCAGGGTCTGTGGGCTGCCGGCAGTGCCGCCCAAGGTCCACTGGGTCGACGCCTGACCCGCCTCGTCGGTCACGCTCAACGTCTGTGAGATGTCGCCGCCCCCGTCGATCACAGTCCAGGTGACGCTCTGGCCGGCGACGCCCGCGCCGCCTCCGTCTCGAACCTCGACGGTGGGGTCGACGGGCACGGACTCGTTGATCTCCCACGTCTGCTGGTCACCGAGGACCTTGGCCACTTCCGATACGGTGGGCGCCACGGTCACGCGGGAGGAGCCCGACACATTCTCGACGGCCGCGCGAATGGTGGCGACGCCAGTGTTCACCGCAGTCACCAGGCCGGTGGAAGTGACGACCGCGATCGTCTCATCGTCGGTAGTCCAGTTGATCGAGACGTTGATCGCGTTTCCGGAGGCATCCCTGGCTTCGGCCGCGAGCTGCTGGGTCTGACCGATCTGGTCCATGGTCACGGACGCAGGTGTCACCGTGATCGACGCCGGGACCTTGGGGTCCGACTCTCCGCAGGCGACCGTCAAAGCCAACAGGGGCACGATTTTGAGGGCGTTTCGCATACTGTCTTCCGGAAATTGGGACTGGCGAACGAGGCGTGGGCGAATCGAGGTCGGACTCCCGTCCTCGACCCTGTAGTGGAACGAGTGGCAAACACTGCGCCAGACAGCGGTTCGGCGTGCCCGGACTCAGTCGACGCCATCGGCGCCGATCAAAGACGGGGCCCGTGTGCGAGCGGGAGCGCGACCCGAGTCGGATCGAACCCCCTGGCGAGGGTCGGGTTCCGCGGCTCGGTGGGAGGAATCGGCGGATCTGCCGGGGCCGTGCCCCTTGTGGGCCCGCCTGCGGGCATCCAAACTCGCGGACATGACCACGCTGGCGGACCAACGGCCGGATCCTGACGCAAAACCACCTCGCAGGCCGTCTTTCACGACCGATGACGCCGAGCGTTCCGCGGCGTTTTTCGGGCTCTCCGGAACGGTCACCGAGCTACACTCCGACCGCGATCGTGCCTACGTGCTGCAGGCCTCCGACGGCCGGAAGGCGGTGCTCAAGATCGCCCTCACCGCCGATGTGGCGCGGTCCGGACTGGAAGCCCAGCACGCCGCGCTGGAGCACGTCGCGGCGCAGGATCCCAATCTTTCGTTGCCGGCCCCGCTGGCGGGTCCCGGAGGGGAGCGGCTGGCCAAGCTATCCGACCGCCAAGATCGGCCATGCTTGATGCAGGCACTTTCGTTCGTGCCCGGACAACCGCTGCCGGACACGGGGCTCAACGGTCCCGAGCTACGTGGCCAATGGGGAGCGCTCGCGGCTCGGGTCCGGACCGCGCTCCGAGATTTCCATCACCACGGCGTGCGTGCAGACAAGCCTTGGAACCTCCTCCAAGCGCCCCAATCCGTACGCGAGCGGATCGAGCTGTTGCCGGCCGACCGGCGTTCCACGGTCGTCGCGGTCCTACGCGATCATGAAGACGCCGTCGCCCCTCTCCTTTCCCTCCTACCGCGTCAGGTCGTGCACAACGACCTCAACGACCACAACCTGATCGTGCCCGATCGGTCGGGCGAACCGGAAGACGCGTCCAGTGGGCAGGCGGCTCCATCCCTCGGGGTGATCGACTTCGGCGACATTACGGAGTCCGTCGGGATCGCCGAGTTGGCCGTCGCCGGCGCGTACGCAATGCTCGACACCGCGCGCCCCGTACACGCGTTGGCCGAGCTGGCCCGAGGATACGCCGCGATCCGGCCGCTCGATCCGCTCGAGATCGAGGTGCTCTTATCGCTGGCGCGGCTGCGACTGGCCCTCAGCGTGAGCATGAGCGCGGATCAGGCGCGTCGCGAGCCGGATAACCCCTACCTGCGGGTCAGCGAGACGGGGGCATGGAACGTCCTGGACTACCTGGACGTGGTGGATCATCGGGCGGCCGCGCGCGAGATCGCCCGCGCTCTGGGAGTCGAGGGTCCGCGGCCCAGCCGACCGGTCGTGCGACCGTCTACCGAAGTGCTCCGTGACGCCCGTGCCCGGTTGCTGGGCTCTGGGCTCAGCCTGTCGCTGCCGCCGGGACTGGAGATGGTCCGCGGCCGGGGGCAGTATCTGTTCGATCGCCGGGGCCGGCCCTATCTGGACTTGGTCAACAACGTCGCCCACGTTGGCCACTGCCACCCGCGGGTGGTGGAGGCCCTCGCCCGGCAGTCGGACGTCCTCAACACGAATTCCCGCTACCTGCACAGACTCCGGTCGGAGTACGCCGAACGCCTCGGAGCCACCATGCCGAGCGGCCTCGACGTCTGCTGGTTCGTGTGTTCCGGAACGGAGGCCAACGAGCTCGCGCTTCGCATTGCCCGGGCAGCGACGGGACGGCGGGACGTCGTGGTGTTGGACGGCGCCTATCACGGGAACAGCTCCGCCATGATCGACCTGAGCCCGTACAAGCACGGCGGACCCGGAGGATCCGGCCCACCCGATTGGGTGCACGTCGCCCCGTCCCCTGATCCGTACCGGGGGCTCTTTCGGGATTCGGCTGATGCCGGCAGTCGGTATGCAGAGGCCGTCGACGAGGCTCTGGCCGCGGCAGAAGCGAGGGGTGGAGCCGCCGCGTTGTTCGCGGAGGCGCTGCCCGGCTGCGGAGGCCAGATCGTGCCCCCGGCCGGCTTTCTCGTTCAGGCGTTTCGGTACGCGAGGAGCCGAGGTGCGTGCGCCGTGGCCGACGAGGTCCAGACCGGCTTCGGTCGAGTCGGACCGGCGTTCTGGGCGTTCGCCTCCGATGGGGCGGAAGACATGGAGGCGGTGGTGCCGGACATCGTCACGTTGGGGAAACCCATCGGGAACGGTCATCCCCTCGGCGCGGTCGTCTGCACGCGGGAGCTGGCCGACGGATTCGACACCGGCATGGAGTACTTCAACACGTTCGGTGGAAACCCCGTCTCCTGTGCGGTGGGCCTGGCCGTTCTGGACGTGCTCACGGACGAGGCCCTGCCGGACAGCGCGGCGGTGGTGGGGCAGGCGTTCGCCGCCGGCCTCCACACCCTCGAGATCCGCCACGACTGCATCGGTGACGTGCGGGGAAGAGGACTGTTCTTGGGCGTCGAGCTGGTTTCGGACCCGGAGTCCCGCATTCCGGACGGCGATCTGGCACGGGACGTGGTCGAGGCCATGGGGTCGGAGGGCATCCTGATCAGTCGGGACGGCCCCGACCACAATGTGCTCAAGATCAAGCCGCCGCTCTGCATCACGCGTGAAGACGCGACCCGGGTGGTGGACGTGTTGGACGGAGTGCTGCGGAAGCTCCGCTGAACTCCACGGTCGTAGCGGGCCCTCTCTTGGTGTGAGCCCACCGGACTCCGTTCAGTACGCGATCGCGTACGCCTCCCTCCGAGGGCCGGCGGCGGCGGCCAACGTGCCGTGGGCTCGATCCACCCAGATCATCTGGGCGCCTCCGAACGTGGCGGTCCAGCCGGACACCACGTCGACCTCGTGTCCCCGCTCGGACAGGCCCCGGCGCACGTTTCCGGGAATGCGATCTTCCAACGCGAGGCCCAGACCCGGATAGCTGCGGAAGCGGGGCGCTTCCAGGGCCTCCTGCGGCGACATGTCGAACAGCAGGAGGTTGTTGATGATCTGAACCAGGGTTTGGGTCTGACCGTCTCCCCCGGGCGTGCCCAGCGTGAACGCGACCTCGCCGTCTTCGTCCAGCGCCAACAGGGGCGTCAGGGTGTGGTAGGGTCGCTTACCCGGCCGGATCCGGTTGGGATGTCCTTCTTCCAACGTGAACAGCGCTCCCCGGTTGTGGAGGAGCACGCCCGTCTCCGGCTCCAGCAGGCCGGACCCGAATCCGTGGAAGAGGCTCTGGATCCAGCTCACGGCGTTCCCCCATCGGTCTACGGCCGTGAGGTACACCGTATCGCCCGAGTCGTCCAGGCCCGCGCTTCCGGCTCCCGCGACCGGCGCCCCGGAGCCTGCGACTCCCGCGACCGGCGCCCCGGAGCCTGCGACTCCCGCAACGACCGCGTCGGCGGCTCGGGATGCGTCGACCAGCTCGGCCCGGGACCGCAAGTAGGAGGGATCGAGCAGGTCGCCCATTGGCAGGTCCGCCATGACCGGATCGGCTGCCCAGCGATTGCGGTCCGCAAACGCAAGCTTCTTGATCTCTACGAGCGTGTGCAGGTAGTCGGGCGAGTTGATCCCCATGGCTTCCAGGTCGAACGCCTCGGCCATGGCCAGGATCTGCAACTGGGCGAATCCCTGAGTGTTGGGAGGCATGACCTGGATCCGGTGTCCACGGTACCGTCCTTCGAGCGGCGTGACCCATTCACTCGCGTGAGCCGCGAAGTCGGCGGCCGTCAGATGGCCGCCCGACGCCTGAACGAAGTCGGCGAGCGTCTCGGCGACCGCTCCCTCGTAGAACGCCCGTGCGCCGCGTTCGCCGATGGTGGTCAACGTGCTGGCCAATGCGGGGTTCTCGAGGAGCGCCCCTGCCGGGGGAGGACTCCCGCCGGGCAGATAGAGCTCTCGTCCGGCCCCCACCAGCGCGCCGCTCTGGGACTCGAAGTCGGACCGTAGGCGGTTGGATACGGGGAAGCCGTCTCGGGCGTAGCCCGCCGCCGGAGCGAGCGCCCGCGCCAAGGTCCAGGTGCCGAACCGGTCCAGCGCGTCGGCCCATGCCGCCACGGCGCCGGGAACGGTCACGGCGGCAGCTCCGGTCTCGGGAATCGAGCCGGAATCGGCGAAGAAGTCCGGCGTGCCGAGCGCTCCGGCGCGGCCGCTGCCGTTGAGCCCGTAGACCCGTCCGCTCTCGGCATCGTAGATCAGTCCGAATGCATCGCCGCCCACACCGTTCATGTGGGGGCGAACGACCGCCAGCACACCGGCCATGGCGACAACCGCATCGACGGCGTTTCCGCCCTGAACCAGTACCTGATGCCCGACGGCCGTAGCCAACGGGTGACCCGACGAGACGGCTCCGTTCGCGCCTCTCACGTCGGGACGATTGGAAGCCGGAAACACGGGCTGGGCATCGTCGGAGACGGAGGCGGGATCCTGCACTGGAGCGTCGGTTCCGTTGCCGCACGCGAGTGTCGAGAATCCGAGGAGCGCACCGAACAGCGCGGGTGTCAGCATGCTCCGGGTGGCCCGAGGCTGGTGCATTGTGGTCTCTCGCTTTGGTCGTACGGTGGCCGAGGGGATCCATCACGCGATCCCTTGTTCGCCAAGTCTGCTCCACGGAGCCGGGAAGCGCCACCGGACATGGCCGGGCGCGGCCGGGCCGGAGCTTGATCGCCAGCCGGGAAGGGGTTCGCGTTTCGCTTGTCCCGGGTCATTTTAGCACCTTCACCGCAGTGACGAGTCAGTGGAAGTGGGACGACAATCGAGCGAATGACGGTTTCTTCGGGAGTGCTGCCCGACACCCGGGCATCGTCGGCCGGGGGAGCCATCCGCCTCGCCGGACTGATGGCCTTGGCGCACGGCACCACGGATGCCTATGTGGCGTTCCTCCACCCACTGCTTCCGCGGATCATGGACAAGCTGGGTCTGTCCATCGCCCTGGCTGCGACGTTGGCCATGACGCTGTCGATTGCCAGCTCGCTTCTCCAACCGGCGCTGGGGTACGCCGCTGATCGGTTCGGGCATCGCTACTTCGTGGCGGCGGGCCCGGTGGTGGCCGCGGTGTTTCTGTCCGCGATCGGCCTGGCTTCGGGATTTTGGGTGCTCATGGTGCTACTCGTGCTCGGCGGGCTGGGCAGCGCCGCGTTCCATCCCCCCGGCGCGTCTCAGGCGGCCCGCGTGCTGGATGGACGGGGAAGCGGACTACGCCTGTCGCTGTTTTCGTTCGGCGGCGCGTTGGGATATGCAGCCGGCCCTCTCATTGCCGTGGGAGTCGTGGGTCTCCGTGGACTCGACGGCCTCTGGGTGGCCATGTTTCCGGGCATCGTGATCGGGCTGGTGGTGTTTGCGAAACTCGGTCCGCGGCGGACGGAGAGGCCTGTTCGCCGGCCGCCACACCCGATCGAGCTCCTCACTGCCCTGGCCGGCCCCCTGGGGCTGGTGTTCGGTATCAGCGCGGCGGCCGCCTTCGTGCAACGGGCTTACCTCACGTTCGAGCCGATCATCGCCGCGGAAGCCGGCCGCTCGGAGGCCACCGGAGCACTGGCACTCAGCGTCTACCTGGCCGCGCAAGCAGCCGGCACCCTGGGCTCGGGACTCCTGACCGACCGCATGGACCGCCGCAAGCTGCTGGTGTCTCTGACGCTGTGCGGAGTGCCCGCGCACCTGTTCGCGTTCGTTCTGCCGCCGGGGTCGCTGGGAGCGCTGGCCGCTGCCGCCGTAGCCGGCTTCAGTACGATGGCCATCCTCCCGCCCGTCGTCGTCATCGCGCAGGAAATGATTCCGGAAGGCGCCGCGGCTACTTCGGGAATCGTCATGGGGTTGGCCTGGGCGCTGGGCTCGGTGGGAGTGTTGGGGGTGGGCGTGTTGGCGGATCAGGTGGGACCCGTGACCGCGGCGGCGTTCTCGGTGCCGGTCCTGCTCGTGGGCACCGCCTTGGCCCTCCATCCGGCGCTGGCCCGGCACGCCAGGCCCGGGCGGGTCTAAATATCGCCATGCCCTTTCGCATCGTGCCCGCGCGGGATCGCAAGCTCTTTCGAGCGCTACGGCGCGGAAGACGGGAGACGGTGGCCCGGGGGAGCGAGCTGTTCCGACGGGGACTCCCCGCCACGGACGTGCTCGTGGTGTGGCAGGGGCACGTGCGGCTGACCCACTCGGGCTCTCGGGGACGGCGGGAACGCACGGTGGCCCTGGTGGGCCCGGACGAGATCTGCGGGTTGGAGGCCATGGCGCCGGAAGGCACCTATCTTTACGACGCTGCGGCCGCGGAGCGTTCGGACGTCCAGCGGCTGGCAGGCGGACGTTTTCGTCAGGCGGTCGAGGGCACGCGTTGGACGTTCGGAATGCTCATGAGCGCGTTGAACCACGACCTGGCGGCCGCACGCTCTCTTGTGGGCGGGCCGGCGAGCCACACCGCCAGTGCTCGACTGGCGCGCGTGTTTCGCGATCTGGCCGATCGGTTCGGGGAATCCGGGCCCGACGGCACCGAGCTGCCCCGCCGATTCACACATCAGGAATTGGCGGACCTGAGCGGATCACACCGGTCGACCGTGACGACGCTCTTGAACGAGTGGCTCTACCAGGGGTGGCTGCGGGAAGGGAAGGGGACGTGGGTGGTATGCGATCCCGAGCCCTTGGAGCGGGTCATCCGCGACGAGCAACCGTTCGGCCGATAAATTGACCCGCTCCAGGTGTGCGATCATCTTAATAGTCTTTGGGTGACCGTAAGAACCCGATCACATCTCGTCACGTGACGCGCGAGGGGTATGTCGTCTAAACGCAAGCGAGCCGGGCGGCGGCTGGATACCGGAGACCAGCAGGAAGACGCCTTCCTTGCCGGAATACTCGAGTTCAGCGACTGGGCTCAGCGCCACCGCGATCTGCTGATGTTCAGCCTCATCGGATTGGCCGTGGTCGTGGCCGGGACGCTGTACTACATCAGCGACCGAAGAAACACCGGCAATCGCGCCGTCGGCGAACTGGAGCGCATTCAGCAGACCGTCCAGATCGGGAACTCGGAAGCCGCCAAGGGAGAGCTGGAAACCTACCTGGCCCAATACGGCGGGACGCCTTATGCAGCCGAGGCACGGCTCATCTTGGGGGGACTCCACCTGGAATCGGGTGACGCCGCCTCGGCGATCAGCGCCTTGGAGCCTATCGGGCGGTCGCCGTCGTCTCAACTGGGCCTTCAGGCGGGTGTGCTCCTGGCCGTGGCATACGAGCAATCCGGCCAGCTCGACGAGGCTGTCGACACGTATTTGGAGGTGGCCGACCGCTCGGACATGACGTTCCAGATCCGAGAAGCCCGGCTCGACGCAGCGCGTTTGCTCGCTGCACGAGGGGATTACGGTGAGGCGCGGGATCTCTACGAAGAGGTCCTGGACGGATTGGAGGACACCGATCCTCAGCGCGGCTTGCTCGAGATGCGAATCGCGGAACTCGACGCCCACGGCTGAACCGGTGTCCACGGCTGGACCGGCATCCACGCCGTGGATCACGCCGCGAAGGAGCCGGAGGATCGATCCGGCAGAGAACCGACGCGCCCCTCGGAGATAACCGGCCGGACGCAACACCACCCAATCCCGGGCAACCCACTCTTTAGGGTCGCATAATAATAGTTATGTTAGGTTGTAGCGTGCAGAGGTTAAATCCTTAAAGGATTTCCCTCTCTCCCGGCCTTCCCCCCGGCTTTTCTGTGCATTTCACGGTTTCCGCGCCAGAACCGCGATTCTACGGCGCAGCGCCGGCACCCACCGTTGGAATCCCCGCTCCACCCACCGCAATCCGCCTAGGTGGGACGGCGCGTAGTAGGCGCGCTCGATCTGGAATCCCGCAGACCGGAGATCGGCCCTGAGCCCGGGCAACGTCTTGTAGTCCACGTGACTGGGATCGGGCTTCAGGATGATCCCGTGTCGCTTCAGCGTCTCGAGCCCGTGGCCCGGATTGGGAGTCCAGATCGCGAGCCTGCCTCCATCTCGAAGCAACCTGAAACATTCTTGTGTAACCGCTTTGGTATCATCAGGATATAGGTGCTCGTAGAGGTCCGCGGCAACGACGACATCGAAGGCACGTTCGGGCAGGCCCGTGGCGCGGGCGTCCGCAGTCACGAACGTGAGCTCGGCGTGGGGCTCCCGCTCCAGGCGATCGCGACAGAGCGCGATGCTCCGCTCGGCATAGTCCACACCCACGACACTCCCACCCGCTCGGGCCAACGCGAACGAGATCGTTCCCCATCCACAGCCCAGGTCGACCACGCGCTGACCGGCCACCGGACCCAGCAGCTCCAACACATTGCGCACGCGGTACCGGTGAAACCGGCTCTCCGGGTCGGAGAGATGCGCCCCGCGCTGGAAATAGTCGGAGTCGTAGTAGTCCTGATCGATCCGTCCGGTCACGGGGAGGCTCCCGGAGGATCGGGGTGGTCCGACGTCTCGCTACACGACGTCTCGCCGCCCATGAGGGACAGAATGGCGTTGCGGATGATCTCCGCGGTCTCGTCGACCGCCGCTTCTCGCCTTGTCCGGTCGTCATGTGCGCCGAACGAGAGTGGCTCTCCGTACGAGATCCGCACGTTGGCCCGCCGCGGGCGCTTGCTCCATCGAGGCCACACGTCGTAGGAGCCCACTATGCCGCACGGAATGACCGGCACCCCCGCCTTGAGGATCAGCCGGATCGTCCCTCGCTTGAGTGGCTGCAGCCTTCCGTCCCAGGAACGTTCGCCCTCCGCGTAGATGCCGACCCCCTCGCCGTCCTCGAGGAGCCTCAGCGCCGTACGTACGGTCTGTGGATCGATCCGGTACCGTCGTGTGGGGAACGCGCCGATGCGAGGCAACAACCAGTACATGAGCCGTGATCCGAACTGCGTACTCTTCGTCATGGAGTGCACGCGGCGCGGGCAAAGCGCCTGGACCAGGATGGGGTCCAAGATGCTCTGGTGGTTGGGAATCAAGAAAAAAGGCCCCGAAGTCGGCACGTTGTCCCGGCCTTCGACGACCATCCGGGTCAGAAGCGGCGTGAGGACCCAACGACCCAACGCCTTGCCCACGGCGTAGGTCTTCATCGGGCGACGCTTGGATGTGCTCACGGCATTCTGGTCACGATGCGGGGCTGGAATTCCAGGATCTCACCCTTGCCCTGTTCCCTGTGCCACTGCCTCAACGCGAAACGGAGCAGCTCCTCCCACCGGAACGGCGAATCGTCCAGAAACTCGAACTGGACCACGGAGCCGTCCGCCAACGAGATCTGCACCGACGCGGACGCGGTCTGGAGCGCCCGGACGGCGTCGAACGGCCACGAGAGTCGCTCACCCGTGCCGGTCAAGAGATCCAGCCCGTCGTCGGTGACGGTGAGCGCCCCTTGCGTGTCCGAGCCCATCCGCTCGAAGAACCCGATGACCCGCCCGTCGAGATACGCCGGCTCCTCGCCGGTGGAGCGCCGCACGGTGACGTCCGCGCTGTACCGAAGGGAGCCGTCTTCCGCTCTCGCACGGGCAAGCGCTCCGCCACCGGCCCGGATGCGGTCCACGAGCGCGTGGAGGCCCGCCCACTCTTCTCCACCGTGCGAGCGCGTGACCCGTACGCGGCTGCCCCGCCCCGGACGGGCGAACGTGGTGCCGCAGCCGGGACAAGTCGCCTCGTCCTTCTCTCCGGCAACCGGATCGTGCCCGCAGTCCGGGCAACGGTAGAGAACGTGTCGAAGGGGCATATCCGCTTCCGCCGAGCGCCTGGCTCGCGCGTTTTAGAGCTTGCGCAAAAGATCGAGTATTCGGAGCTGCCAAACCCGCCACACCGCTTCCCGAACGATCTTCTTGGACATCTTGGACTCGCCTGCGCCCCGCTCGGTGAAGATGACCGGCATCTCGCACAGCTCGAACCCCTTTCGCCACGCCCGGAGCTTGAGCTCGATCTGGAAGGCGTAACCGTTGGAACGGATCTGGTCCAGGCCGATCCCCTGGAGCACTTCCCTTCTCCAACAGTTGAATCCACCGGTGGCGTCCGACACGGGCAAGCGGGTGACGAGCCGCGCGTACCAGCTTCCGAAAAGGCTGAGCATGAGCCGCGACAAGGGCCAGTTCACAACCGCCACCCGGCTCCCGACGTAGCGGGATCCCAGCACCACGTCGCACCGTTCCGACCGCTCGATGAACCGGGGCAGTCGATCCGGTGGATGGGAAAGATCGGCATCCATTTGGATCAGATGCGAGTAGTCTCGTTCGAGGCCCCACACAAACCCGGCAATGTACGCCGAGGCCAATCCCGCTTTCTCGGACCGGTGGAGCACGTGCAGCCGGGGCTCCCGTTCAGCCATCTCGTCGGCGAGCTCGCCCGTTCCGTCCGGCGACGCGTCGTCTACGATCAGAACCTCCAGAAGCGGGCTCTGCGCCAGCACGTTGGGCACGACCACGGGAAGGTTGTCCCGCTCGTCGTAGGTGGGGATGATGACCAAAAACCGCGGTGGTCCGCCCGACTCGGTCGTGACGCCGTCCCGATCGTTCATGACGTCTGTGCGGGCTCTTGCTTTCGTGCAACGGCGAGCTCGCCGACGGCGAACGGTAGCGCGATCACGAGTTCGATCAGGGTGAGCCAGAAACGGGACGTGACCGCCACGGCTACGGCCCCCACCCCCAGCACCGGCCCCAACAGCCCCGCCAGGGCGCCCTCGCGAATCCCGAGTCCCGCGGGTGCCGGAAGAAACAGGTAGCCCATCACGTAGGCCGCCGTGAACGCGGGTCCGGCCGCCAGGAACGACACGTCGGTGTAGGCACGGACGAACAGCCAGAATGCGATCGCGTAGACCAGCCAATTGACGGCATAAAGGATCCCCCAACGACTCCCGAACCCAACCCCCGGCGCCGCACTGATCGCCCCGGGATCTTCCCGCAAGACGCGACTCCACCGTGCCAGCGCCCAGCGGGTCACCGGCGGCACGCTCGCGAGCACAACCCCACCGAGCACGACCGCTCCGAGCAAGCCGACCAAGGGGCCCACGGACTCCGGAGGTGCCAGCCGCGCCGCCAACAAGCCGATGGCGCTGGCTCCGACCAGCGACAGCGCCTGACCCAGCACGGCGGCCGCGGACGAGATCGCGGGACTGGCTCCGACCGAGCGGGAAAGGTAAACGAGACCAAGGATTTGCCAAATCTTCCCGGGCACGTACCGGCCCAGGTTGGCGGTGAGATGCACCCCGGCCGCTTTCCGTGCCGGCATGGCCGGCCCACCCAGCTCCCGGACCATGCGGCCCCAGAGGAGCCCCGACATCACGTAGCCCACGATCAACACGCCGGACGCCAGAAGCAGATCCGGGAGTCTGGGCCTCCACCAGCGGCTGTCGAGCTGCCGAATCTCCTCGAGCCCGATCCCGAGGGTACGGAAGAGGAACCACGTCACGAGGGCGGTGGCCGCAACCTGCACCGCACGGAGCAGCAATCGGCGCCCGCTGAACCTGCCACGGGACGCGGGTCCGATGGGCTCCTGCCCTTCAATCCCGGTCGACAGAGGCCGGCTCGCGTCTTCCGATGAGGGTGAGCGCGGCCAGAATGCCGAGCAGCGTTACGACAGCCGCCAGGCTCACCAGGAACGCCGTTCGTATTCCGGAGGCGTCGTACCACAGGCGGACCGTCGATGCGCCCGCGGGGACCGGGATCGCCCGGAGCGTGTGATAGGCCCGGAGCACCGGCGCCGGCGACCCGTTGACGTCCGCCCGCCAACGGTCGGTCCAGTTGTCTGCCACCACGAGCAACGAGGGGCGGTCGCTCTCCACCGTCAGCTCCGCCCGGTCGGGCTCGCGGACACCCCAGCGCACGCTCCCTTGGGCCGGGCCCTCGGGAATCTCCGTTGGGGGCGCCTCGGCCAAGACCACCTGCGTCGCAGGGTCGAAGTCGGCGCTCAAGAGGTAAGGCATCACCTGGTCCCCGTCGCGGACGACGACATCGTTCAGCAACCGGGCGCGCGGAAGCGAAGGAAGCTCATACACCGCGTTCACGAGACGGCCGTCGGCCGTCTGATCCCCTGCCAAGGGGACGGCACCTTCGAACGGGGGGCCGGTCTGGCCCGTGGGCCAAAGCAGGTAGCGTGCGTTGAGGAGCGAGAGCAGGACGGGATGACGGAGGAGGTTCCGGGGCTCTTCACTGCCCTCCATCCCGATCAGCTCCCGGTACCGAGCGAGATCGTTGGGATGATGGCCGCCCACCAACTCCAGCCCGTAGAGCGCGGGCTTCACGTCCTGCCCGCGGAGTCCGATCATGGAAAAGACGCGGAACGGCTCGCTGTCCGAGCTCGCCTGCTGCTCCAGGAATCGGCTGGTGGCGGTCGGCCCGGCCCAACGCTGAAAGTCCATGGGCTGAATGAAGGGGTCGTCCACCCGGAAGGCGTCCAAGGCGAGAATCAGGCCCAGGGCGGCGACCACTGCGCCGGCGTTGAAGGTGCCCCGTCTGCGGAGTTCCCATACCCCCGCCACGGCTGCGGCGATCACCGTGGACCAAAAGAACCCGGCGACGATGATCGGCCGCGCGGCCTGGAGCACCGCGGCCCGGTCCGGCGACAGCTCGCGGTACAGCACGCCCGTCCAACCGCTGAACAGGATTCCGCTGGCAGCCAGGAGAAGCAGCACGACCATGACACCCGTGAAGATCCACAGCCTTCGCAGGAGGCTCCGGGTCTCCGCTTCATCGGTCCCCTGTCCCACCACGGCCAGTGCCCGGTCCACGCCCATCGCAGCCAACGTGATCGCCGAAAACGCAGTCAGGAACACCGCGATCGAGGGGACCCGAAACAACGAGACGCCCGGCACGATCTCGTAGAACAGCCGCCAGACCGGCGTGTGACGGCCGAGCGTGTACAACAGGGCCAGGCTGCCCAGACCCACGAAGAACCAGCGCACCCCGGGCCGCCGCCCGCCCCGCCCCAACGCCAGCGATGCCAGGAGCAGCACCGCCAAGCCGAAGTACTCGTGGTTGTGTTTGAACTGGTTTCGGCCCCAGTAGGTGTCCCGGGTCCACTCGGGCTCCGCCCCGATGTCGGAGCCCACGAACTGAGGGACGAGTAACGCCATCACCTCTTCGGGATGAAGCGACCAACTGGAGGAATACGCGATGTTGGCTTCTTCCGAGGCCGTGGTCGTCGTGGCCGTGCGCCTGGAGTCGCTCGTCACATAGTCCACCGCGGGAAGGAACTGCACGGCCGCGACTCCCGCGCCTGCCACGGCGGCCGCGAGGAAGAGGCCGAAACGGCCGGCCGCGGCCAACCCCTGTCCACCGCGAGCCCGCTCGACAGTCAGGAACAGGGCGTACAGGCCCATGGCCCCGAACAGGAAGTAGGCCATCTGGAAGTGGGTGGTGAGGATGACCAAGCCGATTACGGCGGCCAGGCCCACCAACCAACGCAGATCGCGGCCCCAGGCGCGCTCCAGCATCCAGAACGCGAGCGGCGTCAGCGCGGTCACGAACATCTTTCCGTCGTGCCCGGGCCAGACGAGCGTGACCAGAACCGGGGCCATCAGATACGCCAACCCTCCCAGGAACGCGGCCGGCCGGCCCAGAGCGAGTGCGCGGAGCCAGCCGTACATGAAGAGCCCGGCTGCGAAGACGTGCACGACGAGCTTCCATCCGAGCGCTCGGTGGGGATCCATGGCCAGGAGCAGCAGCGAGGTCGGGTAGATCGCGTCTCCGCCGGCCAGGGACTCCACGAACGGCGTGCCGCCCAGGATGTACGGGTTCCAGAACGGGAAACCGGTGGATTTCAGGGCTCCGGCGAAGAAGTCGCGGGCTATGTAGCCCAGCCCCAGCGTGTCGGATCCGAACAGCATGGCGTCGGAGAACACGAACCGCCGAAACAGGAGCAGCGTGACGGCGGCGTAGATGGCAGGCACCAGCCACCGGTTCACGCCGCGAGCGTCCGGTCGGGACTGGGCGCCTCCGCGATCGGCGCCGGATCCGGCGGTCGCAGACGACTTCGGCCGGGAGTCCGGCGTCCCGGAGCGGTCCGGTCCGCGGGCACCCCCCCTGCGCTTACGCTTGCTCACGTGTTCGCCACCAGTGCCTCATAGACCTCCAGATGCCGCTCCACCAGGCGGCGGTTGCTCCAGCGCTCCTCTACACGCGCGCGGCCCGTGCGTCCCATCCGGGCAAGGTCGGACGAGCGGAGGAGAAAGGCCACCCGGTCCGCCAAGCTCTCCGGGTCGGCGGGCTCGAACAGCCCGCCGACCGTATCGTCGACGATCTCCGGCAACCCGCCCACCCGTGAGGCTGCAACGGGCACCTCACACGCCATACACTCGAGGGCCGCCACCGACGTGGCCTCCATCAACGATGGGATGACGGCCAGGTCTCCGGAGCGGATCAGCCCGGGCATGTCCGCGTTGGGTCGTGCACCCAGGAAGCGGATCCGGTCGGCCACCGCCAGGTCTTGGGCCAGGGCCTCCAGCCGGGGCCGCTCCGGTCCGTCACCGACGATGACCGCCTCGACGTCCATCCGGTCGGCCAAGAGGGGCATGGCTCGAACCAGGAACTCCACCCCGTTTTTCTCGAACAATCGGCGCGGCACCACCAACCGCGGCCGACTCGCCGAGGGCAGCGCAGGCGGGACGGGACGGAATCGTTCCGTGTCCACGCCGTTGGTCAGTGCCTCGACGGTCACGTCGGACGCGAGCTCCATGGCCACGTCGCGAATCTCCTCCGAGGCTGCGAACACGTGGTCCGGTGCGCGCACCAGCCGCCGCAGGACGGGGGCCCAGCGGGCACGCTCGGCTCGGACCAGAAAGTGGGAGGTGTGCAGCGTGCCAACCATGGGCGTGCCTTTGCGGCGCGCGGCATCCAGCGGCGGAATGGATGAAAACGCCTGCGCGTGCAGCACATCTGCCTCGCGGGCCAGGCGCCTCGTGACCGGAACGGATCCCATGGCGTGGAGCACCCAGCCCACGGGCGACCGGGACGGAAACCAGGTCCGGTAGACCTCGATGCCGTCCATGTTCTCCCGCGGTGCGGCGCCTTCCAGTGAACGGGACGTGACCACCGAGACCCTGCAGCCGGATGCGACCAATCCGCGACAGAGGTGAAAGACGTGGCTCTCCAAACCCCCGACCTCCGGGGGAAAGTAGACGCAGTGCATGAGAATCCTCATGCGGGCGACCAGTCGTTCGTCTCCCTGGCTATTCCGGTGAGGTGTGCGCGCACGATATCCGCGATTCGGGCCCCCGCCTTCCCGTCTCCATAGGGGTTTCCCGCCCCGTCCCCCTTGTACTCTCCATTCGCTGCCAAGACCTCGCTGGCGGCCTCCACGATACGGCCGCGGTCCGTCCCCACCAGCCGGCTGACGCCGGCATCGACCCCTTCGGGACGTTCGGTGACGTCGCGAAGCACCAGCACGGGTGTGCCGAACGTGGGCGCCTCCTCCTGGATGCCGCCCGAGTCGGTGAGAACCAAGTCCGCGCGCTGGAGCGCCCGCACCAGGTCGAAGTAGCCGACCGGCTCCGTAAGGTGAATGCGTGCGTGGGTTGAGAGCAGCTCTTCCGCCGGAGTCCGAACCTGGGGGTTGGGGTGGACCGGGTATACGACCGTGACGTCCGGATGGGCGTCGGCCAGCTCCCGCACAGCTGTGAACACTTCGCGGATGGGCTGTCCGAAGGACTCCCGTCGATGGGCCGTCAGGAGAATCAACGGGCCCGATGTCCGGTCGGCGTCCCGCAGCACGGCGTTCTCGAACTCCGGGGTACGCTCCGCCACCGCGAGCAGGGCGTCCACGACCGTGTTCCCGGTCACGAAGATCTGCTCGGCCGGGACACCCTCCCGAACGAGGTTCTCGCGGGAGCGCCGCGTCGGTGCGAAGTGAAAATCGGTGACCACGTCGGTGAGCCGCCGGAGCACCTCTTCCGGAAAAGGCGCCCACTTGTCGTGGCTTCGGAGCCCGGCCTCGACGTGGCCCACGAGCGTCCGTTCGAAGAAGGCCACCAGCGACGCGAAGAACACCGTGGCGGTGTCGCCCTGGACCAGCACCACGTCCGGCCGGAACTCCTGCGTCACGTCGCGCAGCCCGTCCAGACACCCGTGGGCCACATCGTAGAGCGACTGGCCTTCCTTCATGATGGCCAGGTCGTAATCCGGCTCCAGGCGGAATGCCGCCAGCACCTGATCTACCAGATCGGTGTGCTGTCCGGTGAGCACCAGCCGGGTCTCGATGTCGGCATACGGCCGGAACGCGTCGACCACCGGGGCCATCTTGATGGCTTCCGGACGCGTGCCGACCACTACGAGCACGCGCTTCATGGGGTCCCGGCTCCTCCCGTTTCCGACTCCCCTTCCCCACCGCCCACACCGATCACGCGTCGCTTCACGCGATCGACCTCCTCGGTCAGGTGGGCGACCATCTCGGCGACCAGGCCGAACCCCAGGAGCACAAAGCCGACGGTCTCGAGCAACACCACGAGATAGAGCAGCGGCCGGAATCCCAACCCGAAGCCGAAACGAAGCGCGAACGCGACCACGCCCACGACGAGGCCGAGCCCGATCAGAATGAGCCCGGTCGCGCCGAACAGCAGCAGCGGCTTGCGGGAGAACAGCAGAAGGAACCAAACCGAGACCAGATCCAGCACACCGACCACGACCCGCAGCGGGCCTCGGAACTTGGATACGCCGGCGCGCCTGGGGTGGAGCTCGACGTCGATCTCGGTCGCGGAGTATCCGCGCGCGTGGGCCAACACCACGAAGAAGCGATGCCAGTCGTGCCGGAGCGTCAGCTCGTCCAGGATGCAGCGCTTGAACGCCTTGATCGAGTTCAGGTCCGAGACCGGCACGTCGAAGATCCAGCGGCTGAGGCGGTTGTATACCGAAGACACGGCCCGCTTGTCGTAGGCCCCGATCTTCCGCCCGGTGACGATGTCCCATCCCTCCTGGATCTTGGCCAGGAAACGAGGGATCTCGTCGGGCGTGTGCTGCAGATCGGCGTCGAAGAGGATGACCGTGCTACGCTCGGTGGCCTCCGCCCCGGTGAGCATGGCCTCGGTCTTTCCCTGATTGACCCGGTGGCGCACCACCTTGAAGGCCGGCCAGTCCGCCGCCTCCCGCTCCGCGACCTCGGCGGTGCGGTCGGTCGATCCGTCGTCGATGAGCACGACCTCACCGTCGAGGTCGTAGCGGTCGAAGGCGGCCCTGAGCTCACGGACGAGCTCGGGAACGACCGGCTCCTCATTGAACGCGGGCACCAGCACCGCGAAGTCCCGGCGGGTTTTAGGCGACAGCTCGGACGCCGACTCCGGAAGGGACTCCGGAGCCGGGACCGGCTCCGGGCCCGCCGGTGGTCGGACGGCTACCCGTGGGGGGAGCGGAGCGCTCTCCTGCGACTGAGAAAGCGAGGAATCGGCCAACGGTGCCGTGATCTCCTCTCTCCGATGTGAACGGATTTCGGACTCAGTACGCGTACCCGAGTGGTCGCGAGCGGTTACACACGCTTGCGCATGCGCGCCGGAAGAATCCCCAACTGGTCGCGGTACTTGGCCACCGTGCGCCGCGCAATCTTCACCCCGTCGGCCTTGAGCAGGTTGACGATGGTCTGATCGGTCAGCGGCTTCTTGGAGTTTTCGTCTTCGACGAGCTTGCGGATCTTGGCCTTCACGCCCCTGGCGGAGATGTCCTCTCCAGTGGATGTGGAGAGCCCGCTGGAGAAGAAGTACTTCAGCGGATACACGCCCCGCGGCGTCTGCACGAACTTCTGGTTGGTCACCCGAGACACCGTCGACTCGTGCATGTCGATGTGCTCCGCCACTTCGCGCAGCGTGAGAGGCTTCAGGCGTTGTACGCCCTTGTCGAAGAACGCTCGCTGACGATCCACGATGTAGTTCATGACCTTGAGCATGGTCTGGCGACGCTGCTCGATGGCCTGGATCATCCAGTTTGCAGAGTTCAGCTTGGCCGAGATGAACTCCTTGTTCTCACCTTTGAACTGGTTCTTGTCTCTGGCCACTTCCCGGTACGCCCGCGAAAGCCGGAGGCGCGGGAGGTTGGTGTCGTTGACGAACACCATGTACTCCCCGTCGATATCTTCGAGGATGAGATCGGGAATCACGTAGTGGTCGGGCTCGGCCGAGTACTTGAGTCCGGGCTTGGGATCGAGCTTGGCGATCTGATCCGCGGCGTCCTGAACGGCCAGGGGCGTGATGCCCATCGCCTTGGCGATGTCGGACCAACGGTGGTTGATGAGGTCGTCGAAGTGGCCTTCGACGATATCCGCCACCAATGAGTCGTCCTCCCCGGCCTGCCGGAGCTGGATGAGGATGGACTCCCGCACGTCGCGGGCAGCCACTCCCGGCGGGTCGAACGTCTGAATCGTGCCCAGCACGCCCTCGGCTTCTTCGGTATCGAAGGGCAGGTAGTCGGCTTCGATCGCCCGGATCTGGAGATCCCGCTCGGTCGGATCGGTCAGGTCGCCGGCCTTGTCGAGCGCCTCTTCCTTGAGCTCCGCCAGCCAGTCGTTGAGACCGCTGACGACTTCTTCCAGGGTGCACGACAACGATCCATCGTCATCGATGTTGCCGATGACCTCTTCACCCAACACGAGCTCCCGGTCCCCGAGCATGAGGTGGCGGAGCTGCTCCATCAGGTGGTCCTGCAGGTCGCGGGTAGCGACCGGGGTGGGCTGGAAATACTCGCGCTGCTCGTACTGCTGTCGGCGGCCGCCGACATCGAATCCATCCAGGAGGATCTCCTCCCAGTCCATCTCGTCGTCTTTTTCTTCCTGGCCCTCCTCGTCGATCTCCACCTTGTCTTCGACGTCGGCTTCGGAAAGCTCGAGAAATGGATTTTCGGCCAGCTCCTCCTTGAGATGCTGTTGGAGGTCGAGCAGGGGCATGTAGAGCAATTCCATCGCCTGGTACAGGCGAGGGTTGATCTTCATCTCCTGCTTGAGCTGGGCGCTTTGGTACAGCTTCGTATTAAATGCGCTCATCTACACCGCTCAGGCAGAGGCAATCGTTTCCGGTTCTGGGAAGCGTTCGCGCATTCGCGCCGTCAGCGTGGGACCCAGGTAAATCTCGGCAACTTCGTCGTTCCAAACGAGTTCCGACACCGATCCGCTAACCCGGATACGTCCCTCATACATAATGTATGCCCGATCCACGATTTCGAGAGTCTGTTCGACGTTGTGATCGGAGATCACGACACCGATTCCGCGATTGCGGAGCTCCGAAACGATCTGCTGGATGTCGTTTACGGCGATGGGATCGATTCCTGCGAACGGCTCGTCCAGAAGCATGAACTTCGGGCGCTGCACCAGCGCCCTGGTAATTTCCAACCTCCGGCGCTCGCCACCCGACAAAGAGTACGCCTTGCTCTTGCGCAGGTGGGAAATGGATAGCTCCTGCAGGAGCTCCTCCACGCGCTCGTGTTGCTCGCTCTTTCGCAGGCCGAGCGTTTCCACGATGGCCCGCACGTTCTCCTCCACCGTCAGCTTCCGAAAAACCGACGGCTCTTGCGCCAGGTATCCCACTCCGCGACGGGCGCGTTGGTACATGGGCACCTCGGTGATCTCCTCGTCGTCGAGGTAGACCCGTCCGCCGTCCGGCGGAATCAGTCCGACGATCATGTAGAACGTGGTGGTCTTCCCCGCCCCGTTCGGACCCAGTAGGCCGACGATCTCTCCTTGCGAGACCGAGACATCGGCCTCGTCCACCACTCGGCGCTTGCGGTAGATTTTGGTCAGGTCCTCTCCCCGCAGTTGGCTGTTCCCCGCAGCGGTATATCGCTCACCCCGTCCCGAGGCTCCCGGCCCAAGCAGGCGCGTGACCACCCCGCTGAGGTGATCATCCACCTCGGAACGGCGCCCTTCGATCTCCGCCCACAGCTCGGGCTCGGTGATGAGCGTGTCCCAACCCTCGTCCGGCGGCTCGCGACGGGCGATCCCTCGAACCTCCAGCCGCCGGACGACGTGCTGCTCCAGGTAGTTTCCCAGCGCGACACCCGACCCGTCTTCGGGGCGGTCCTGCCGGCCACCGACACCCGGCAACGCGTCGAACGTGTCCCGGACCGCCGCCATCCACAGACCCCGGTCGGCCTGCCCCGTGGCGCCGGCCCGTCGAACCAGCTCGCGGAGTGCGACGACCAACGACAGGTCGTGGGGCCGGAGCGAGTCCAGGAACTCGTTCAGCTCAACGATCGTCTTCACGCCGCCTCCTCGACCAGGGCCGATCCCCGTACGCGCTCATGCGCGGGACCGCCGGGGACGCTTCCGACGCTTCCCCACTTCGTCCGAGCACGTCTCTCGGCGTCGCAACGGACGTCGTGTCCGGGTCGGCGGCCGCCGCCGAGTCCGGCACGACGACGCCCCCGGGCGTCGGCTCGAGGTGAAGTCCCCGGGTTGGACCTACGGTCTCCATGTCCTGCACTTCTCCTTCCACCATACGAATCACGATCGCGTCTGCCAGTACGTAATGGACGGCGAACCGACCCGGCGTCGCGACCGCAGTCGAGTCGGACGGCTCCAACCGGTAGAGCGAAGCGGCGTTGCCGAGCGCTGTGAGCGTCTCGATCACGTACTCCGTGCTCGCCGAGTCGGCGGATCCCTCCGCCGCTGCCCGCTCGATCGGCTCGAACTCCGCGATGACGGTGTCTCCCTCCAACCAGTCTGAACGCACCAGGTCGTCGGTGTCGTCGGCGTTCAGAGAATCCTGTGTGAACGACTCTCCGTGAGCCTCGCCCACCGCCGTGAGCCGGTCCAGAACCTCCCCCGGGGTCAGCACGTCGATCGAGTCCGCTTCGAGGAGGAACTCGGCCGAGACCGCGGTCGCGCGCCCGAGGTCCACGGTCGGCTCCCGATCGTCGTCGGTCTGGCGGAAGCGCTCCGGTATGCGCGGCTGGCTCGGCGCGGCAGCGGAGTCTCCTGCGGAAGAAGCAGCTACAAGGCGCTGGAGGGCCTGGTCTTCCACGAAGATGCGGATCGAGGGCGCCGTCAAATCCACGTCCTCCGTGTCCAGCTTGGCGGCACGATCGGCCAGCACCTCGCGCACCGCATCACCCTCGAACGTCACGGTCAGCGTGCGCCCCGAAAGCTCGTAGCCTTCACCCACTGCACGGGCCTGTCGCGAGAGGACGAGATACCCGTCTTCCGCCTCGTAGCTGGCCGAATCGGCGAAGGCCTCGAGGTCGGCCCTGCGGATCTCGACGTCACCAACCGCCTCGAACGACTCCTGGCCGCGCACGATGATCGACCTCCGGGCCACGACGTGATAGGGCTCGGGGGAGGCGTCGGGCGGTGACTCGGGATCGGGCGACGGCATCAACGTGGCCTCGACCCGCCGGCCCAACACCGTCAAGTGGTCTTCCGGTCGTACGTTACCACTCCTCAGATAAACCACCGTATCACCCTGGACGGAAGAGCCCGCGTCCTGGTCGGCAAGCGTGACCCTTCCCCAGGCGAAGAGGCGGTCGATGCGGCTTTCGTACCGGGCCGAGTCCGAGTTGAGGGTTCGCCCCTGCTCGGAGAACCGCACCCGACCGTAGAGCCGCGAGAGGTTGAGTGGTGGCTGGATGACGGCCGAGTCTGACATGATCACGGAGCCGTCGGCGCACCGGAACCGGGGGGCACCGATGTAGATGGTTTCGCCTAAGGTTCCCTGCTGGGTGATCGTCACCACGTTGGACCCTGTGAGATCGCAGGAGTTTTGGGCCGCGACGCCGCCGGGAGCTGCCAACATCGCCAACGCGAGCACCCATCCGGCATGCCGGCGGCGCT
>CBDCVX010000004.1:0-26178 GCA_965223195.1 Longimicrobiales bacterium | reverse complement strand
TGGCTGCGGTAGCTCCTTCACGGTGTGAGACGGGGCTCCGGCCCCGCCGGAGCCGCTCATGATCCGCGTCCGGTCCTTCACGGGCGGGGCGTTCGGCGAGAACACGTTTCTGGCCCATGAAGAGGGAGGCCCGGGCGCGTTTCTCGTCGATCCGGGGGCCGGGGCGTCTCAGGCGCTGGCCGCCGCCGAGAACGAGGGCCTGTCGATCGAGGCGGTGCTCCTGACCCACGCCCACCTGGACCACATCGAGGGCCTGTCCGAGGTCCGGCGGCATACGACGGCACCCATCTACCTCCATCCCTTCGACCGCCCGCTGTTCGACGCCGTGCTGCAGCAAGCCGCTGCGTTCGGCATTGCGATGGAGCCGCCCCCACCGCCCGACGCCGACCTGGCCCACGACCAGGTATTGGTCGTTCCGGGTGGCCAACTCCTGGTCAAGCACACACCGGGACACGCCCCGGGTCACGTGATCTTCTACAGTCCGGAGGACGGCTTCGCGCTCTCGGGCGACGTGATCTTCCTGGGCTCCATCGGACGGACCGATCTGCCGGGAGGGGACTTCCAGACCCTGATGGCCTCGATCCGCCGGGAGGTTCTCACCCTGCCCGACGAGACGGTGCTCCACGTGGGCCACGGACCCGACACGACGGTTCTTCAGGAGCGACGGGGAAACCCGTTCGTGATTCCCCACTACGGGGGCGAGCTGGCGTGACCGAACCCGGGTCTCCCGTACCGGTCGCGGTGTTCGCGTCCGGCGGGGGCACCACCCTGCAGGCGCTCCTGGATCGAGAACCGACCTCCCTCTGGCGCGTCCGCCTGGTCGTGAGCAACCGGGCATCCGCCGGAGCGCTGGAACGGGCTCGCAAGGCAGGGCGCGAAACCGCCGTCGTCCCGGTGAGCAAGCGTCCGGAGGAGGACGTGGCCCGGGAGACGCTCGACGTGCTCCGCGGACAAGAGATCCAATTGGTGCTCTTGGCCGGCTATCTGCGGCTCGTGCCCGGCCAGGTGGTCCGTGCGTTCCATCGTCGCATGCTCAACACCCACCCGGCGCTCCTGCCCGCGTTCGGCGGCCCCGGCATGTACGGCGAGCACGTCTACAAGGCCGTGCTCGCCGGCGGGGTGCGCCTCACCGGTGTAACCGTGCACTGGGTGACCGAGGAGTACGACGCCGGCGCGCCGGTCGCGCAGTGGCCGGTGCCCGTGCGGGAAGGCGACACCGTGGCGACGCTCCAGGCCCGCGTACAGCAGGCGGAGCGGGCGCTCTACCCCTACGTGGTGGACGCCGTTGCCGGCGCCCTAAGGGACGGCCGAGAGCCGGGCCCGGTGGCCCTCCATGGCGACCACTTCGCGCTCCGGCCCGTCGAGAGCGACGCCGACCTGGACCGCATCATTCGAACCCAACCAACCCAACCAACCCGACACACCCCATGACCCGTCGACGTGCCCTGATCAGCGTATCCGACAAGCGTGGCCTGGAAAATTTCGCTCGTGGCCTCCACGACCTGGACTTCGAGATCGTCTCCACGGGGGGCACCGCCCGCCGCCTGGAGGAGGCCGGGATTCCGGTGACCGGCATATCCGACGTGACCGGACACCCGGAGATCATGGACGGGCGGGTCAAGACGCTCCACCCGGCCGTGCACGGAGGGCTCCTGGCCCGTACCGATCACGCGGGCGACCGGGAGCAGCTCGACCGGCTGGGCTACGGCCTCATCGACCTCGTGGCCGTCAACCTCTATCCATTCCGCGAGACCGTGGCCTCGGGTGACGTGTCCACGCCGGTTGCCATGGAAAAGGTGGACATCGGCGGACCCACCATGATCCGCGCCGCCGCCAAGAACCACGACCGGGTGTGGGTCATCGTGGACCCCGACGACTATCCGTTGGTGCTCGACCGCCTGGCCAGCGGCGAATCCGCTGCCGAAACCCGCCGGACCCTGGCCCGCAAGGTGTTCGACCACGTGTCCACCTACGACGCGGCCATCGCGGACTACCTGGCCGAACCGACATCGGCGTCCGGGATCTCCCTCCCTCAAGGTGTCGGGCTCCGATACGGGGAGAACCCGGACCAGGCCGCGGCCTTCCATGCGTTGGACGGAGGAAGACACGGGATCGGAGGCCTGGAGCAACTGCACGGGAAGGCCCTTTCCTACAACAACTACCTGGACCTGGACGGGGCGCTGCTGGCCCTGGCGCCGTTCGCCTGGGCGCCGCCCGCCGTGTGCATCGTCAAACACACTACGCCCTGTGGCTTGGCCACCGCCGACTCGTTGGCCGAAGCGTACGACCTGGCGCTGCGAACCGATCCGCTGAGCGCGTTCGGCTCGGTCATCGCCTGCAATCGGCCCGTGGACCTGGCAACCGCCGAGCGCATGACCAAGCGCTTCGTGGAGTGTGTCGTCGCGCCCGCATTCGAGCCCGGTGCCCTCGCCGCGCTCACCCGGAAGAAGAACCTCAGGCTCCTGGTCATGCCCGAGGTCTCGGCCGACCCTTCCGATCTCGAAGCGTTGACCGGCGGAGCTCCGTTGCCCGACGAAGCGGCCGCGGCCGGTGACTGCTCGGCGTTCCTCGCGCTCCACGGCCGGAAACCCGACGCCGTGGTCCTACGCAGCGTGTACGGAGGAGTGCTGTCTCAGTCCGCCCCAGTGCCGCCGTTCGTCGACGTCGCGCCCCCCAAATGGGAGGTCGTGACCAAGCGCGCGCCGACCGCGACCGAGGATCGGGACCTGCGCTTTGCCTGGGCCGCCGTGTTCTCGGTCAAGTCCAACGCGATTCTGCTGGCGCGGGACGGAGCCACGCTGGGGATCGGGGCAGGGCAGATGAGTCGGGTCGACGCCTCCAAGCTGGCCGTGACCAAGGCCGCCTCGGCCGGGATCGACCTCGCGGGCTGCGTGTTTGCCTCGGACGCGTTCTTCCCGTTCCGTGACGGGGTGGACGCCGCGGCGGAAGCGGGAGCCACCGCGGTGGTCCAGCCCGGCGGGTCCATTCGGGACGAAGAAGTCATCGCCGCAGCTGACGAGCACGGCCTGGCCATGGTGTTCACCGGCCGCAGGCTCTTCCGCCACTAGTCGGTTTCCGCGACCGAACGACCCGTGAGCCCGGAGGAGTTTCGCGAGGAGGCCCACCGGATGGTGGACCGCATGGCCGACTACCTGGCCAACCTGGATCGCCTCCCCGTTCGGTCGCAGGTCGAGCCCGGCGCGCTGGTGGCGGCCCTTCCCGCGGAAGCGCCCGAGATGCCCGAGGCGTTCGCGGACATTCTCGCGGACGTGGACCGGCTCATCGTGCCCGGGCTCACGCATTGGCAGCACCCCCGCTTCTTCGCGTACTTCCAGGCCAACGCCTCGCCGCCCTCGCTCCTGGGCGAGATGCTCACCGCGACCTTCGCCCAGCAGGCCATGCTCTGGGAGACCTCGCCCGCGGCCAACGAGCTCGAAGCCGTGATCATGTCGTGGCTCAGGCGGATGATCGGGCTTCCGGACACGTTCACCGGGACCATTCAAGACTCGGGATCTTCGTCCAACCTGATCGCGTTGTTGGTGGCCAGAGAGCGCGCACTGGGTTGGCGTGGAGACCGGGAGGGCCTCAGCGGTTTGCCGAGTCCCGTGGCCTACACGTCCAGCGAAACCCACTCGTCGGTCGCCAAAGCCGCCCGCATCGCGGGGTACGGTCAGTCCGGGTCCGTAGCCGTGCCCGTGGACGCCGAGCTGCGGATGGATCCGGCCGCTCTCGACCGAGCCGTCAGGGAAGACACCCGTGCCGGCCGGCTGCCCGCGTGCGTGGTCGCCACGTTCGGGACCACCGGCACCGGCGCCATGGATCCCATCGACGCTATCGCCGACGTGTGCGAGGAGCACGGGCTATTTCTCCATGTGGACGCGGCATGGGCCGGAAGCGCTCTCATCCTTCCGGAGGTTCGCGCGACGGCCGCCGGGATCGAGCGGGCCGATTCGGTCATGTTCAATCCGCACAAGTGGCTCCTCACCCACTTCGACTTCTCCGCGCACTTCGTGCGCTCGCCCCGGGATCTGGTACGGACCCTCCACGTGCTGCCCGCCTATCTCGAGACCGAATCGGAATCCGTCGTGCCCGACTACCGGGACTGGACCATTCCGCTGGGCCGTCGGTTCCGCGCGCTCAAAGCCTGGTTCGTGCTGCGCTACTACGGATCTAGAGCATTGCAGGAGATGATCCGCCGACACATCAAGTGGGCCAACGATTTGGAGCAGCTAATACATGACGATCCGAACTTCGAGATCGTCACGCCGAGAAGCCTGTCGCTCGTCACGTTCCGCTTCCACCCTAACGCCGTGGACGCTCCCGAGGCCGACCGCCTGACCGAGGCGTTGGTGCGTGCCGTGAACGACGACGGCTTCGCCTATCTGACCCGGACGACCGTGGACGGCCGCCCCGTGATCCGGTTCGTGGTCGGCCAAACCAATACCACATGGACGCATGTTGCGGAGTCTTGGGCACGTGTCCAGAGCCTCGCGCGCGGGCTCGTCTCCTGATGTATTTTTCAGGGGCTTGGTAGGCTTTGGTAGGCTAGACCGGCCGCGCGGAGGACGTCCAAATCGGCCACCTGAAGAAGATCTCACCCATCCTGTTCGTCGAGGAAATCGAGCCCGTGCTCCTGTTCTGGGACCGTCTCGGGTTCGAACGCACCGCCGAGGTGCCCCACGAAGGCAAGTGCGGTTTCGTGATTCTGGAAAAGGACGGCCTGGAGGTCATGTACCAGACCCGGGCCAGTGTGGAGGCCGACGTCCCCGCCATGGGCGGCACCCCCATGGGCGGGTCTATCCTGTTCATGGAGGTCGACGACCTGGAAGGCATCCTGGCCGCGATCGAGGGCGAGGAGATCGTCGTCCCCAGGCGCCAGACCTTCTACGGCGCGGACGAGATCTTCGTGCGGGAGCCCGGTGGGCACGTGGTGGGGTTTGCCCAGATGACCGAGGCGAGCTAGCCGCACGTCGAGCGGGTTAGATTTACCAGTAGCACCTGGAGCGGTGTCCGAATTGGCTAAGGAACCGGTCTTGAAAACCGGCGGGCGTAAGCCTTTGTGGGTTCGAGTCCCACCCGCTCCGTTGTTGTGAAGCAGTAACTTACGGGGATTTGCGCGTCGTGGTGCCGTTCCTTCGATGGACCATCGTGGCACAGGTCAGGGCACGTTCGGTGCCGAAACGCGCAGCAAGAACCGCGCAGCGAACTTTGCCAGTGCCTTAGAACCCGGCTGGGTTCCAAAAATAGGTGATGACGAACAATGCGAAGCCCGCAGTGCCTCGGATCGTGGCTTTCGCTACGGGTACCTCCGCGTGTACCTCTAGGACTCCTGGGATAACAATGGCGAGTGCTCCGGCCGCTAGCGCCATAATGACTCGCATCGTACCAGCTTGCGTTGCAGTAGGTTGCGTGAATACGAATGCCAGCACCAAGATTCCCACTAGTGCAATGATGGACGTTGCGGCAGTTACCTTCTCCCAGTCTTGTAGCTTGTTCTTCAGTTTGTATTCCACAGCTCGTTCCGTAGCAAGGACAAGGTTTTCGATGACATCCCTGTCTGCCTTTGGCAGTTTCTGAACTTCCGACCGGATGTAGGCCAGTTCTTTGTCGGGAGGCACCCTGACCCTTCCGATCATGATCCGGTCAACGGCCGCTCTCATGTCGGCGTCGGACGACCGTAGCTCACCTTCCTTCCTTTCGGATGCGCTGGTCTCGCCGTTCTTACTGGTCACTGAGCAGGTGCGCCTGGGTCAGCACAAACACGACCTTCAGGTGGTCCGGCGTCACGTCCAGCTCCTGGCCAACCTGCGAGTCAAGGACAGTACTTGGCACCTGCAAGACGCTCTTGTACTCGGCGATTCCTCCCCCGCCGGGGGACTCAAGGCGGACCACGCGATTGAGTCGACCTTCGGCGACAAGATCCTGCAGAGCCTTCGACAACGTGAGCACATCCACCTCTGGCAACCACTTCCGGAACATGCTGAGTTCGTACTCTGGGTTGCCCTTTGAACCCTGTGCCACGAGTTCAGCTGCGTGCTTTCTGATGAGGCCGAGTACCTTGTCTCGCGGAGTCGCGAATGACTTATTCATTGTGCACCAGGATCCGATCCAAGGCGTACTCGTAGTCGGCCGGACTGCATCGAGTAGACAGCATGAATTCGTTAGGCGAGCCAACCATAATGACGCGGAGGTTACGGCTTGGCGGCTTCCCATCGGAGCCCTGTAAGAATTCGAAGCTAAGTTCCTCGCACTTTCCGCTACCGTCCTCCCTGAACCCGATGATGCTGGCGCTGGTGACAGCATCATCGTGCAGATTCGCTGCCGGGTTGCCGGCGGTAGCGATGATGGAGTTCCTCAACGAATTCGTGAACTTTCCGCGAGTCACGCGCACCTTTCCGTCCAGCCCGGAATCGGGAGCACCGATGTGTTCAATCGCCCCATTCAGATCCGTGGGCGCGAAGTCGCCAACAGGGACAAGGTCGCGGATCAGAGCAGCCAGCTTATCAAAGGCTTCTTCGTAGTCGGATCGGTTCTTGTGACGCTCAATCCGAACATCACATCTTCCGTTCGGCGTGAGGCGAACCACATTGACTGCGCGTTGGTGCTCAACCTTGTACTCCAGGAAGATCCGGTCCGTTCCGACCCTGCGATCAACGAGTTCTCGATGCTCTCTAGTTTCAACAGTCTTCACGACTAGATCTGCGCCATCCCATCGGATCTGTACGATCCGTGGGTGTTCTGGTCGAACCAGAATATCTGGATGGCTGAGTAGACTCTCAATTCCGAGCCGGCGAGCTGCCTTTCGGACGATTCGCTCTGAAACCAGCTTCTTAGCGCGGCTGCGGCTTGTGGATAGGAGGAATACGTGCTGGCGCCCGTGCTCCTCGGCTTCAGCCAAGAGAGCCTCAAGGTCCACGACGCTGAGATCACCGTCGTCTACTGCCTTTCGGAGCCGTCGCTCCTTGAGTTGCTCCCAATTAGCAGCCGAGTGCGGAAGGTTCCGGTCGCGCAGGAATTGTTCAACCTCCCGCCGCGTCCCTACCTCTTCCAAGAGATCCAGAATCTTGGTAAGTCTACCCCGAGTCACCAGCAGGCTCCTTGTGTTGATGCGAGTGACCCGGGGGGAGGGCCGAATCGTCAAAGCGGTATTCTGGGCTGTGGGGATCTGCCCCGCAACCGCTGGACCCGGCTAAACTTCTGTAGGCTGATCTTGGGTGATACGGGGTCTGATCACTGAAATCCACGCAAGAACACGTCCGCTACGCCGCTATCCTGTACCTCAGTTAGCAGTCCTGCAACCCGGGTACGGGTCCATTCAGACGCGACGCTCGACCGTTCGATTTCCAGCCCGGCCACGTTCCACGGGTGCCGTCGGTGTAGTTCCCGTTTCACGCAACGATTTAACTCCTCAAAGGGAGTGATCGCGGAGTTTTCAGGGATCAAGGAAGCAGGCGGTGTTCCCAGAAAAGGTTTGTCGTGTGCGCAACATCTTAGACGTGAACCGGAATCTACCGGTTTTCGTAAGTAGAGCAACGTCAACATCATACGTGGACGCACCATCTAATGCGACGTATGAGGCAACATGATCTAATGCCGTGGCGCTCAACGCACTAATCCTTGTTCTCGAATGCAGGTTAGGCGCCACCGTTTTCGGGAACGGACCTACTTTGGCTCGTGTCCTCAGTATTGAGGGGGGCACCCCCCCTTCGGCGCTTGCTCTGGGAAAATCGCCCAAAGGATTAGAGGCCATTTGGCGACCTCCCAGGAACTAGCGTTCTTGCTCTTGGCGCACCGAGGGGGGGAGACAATGTATCGTCGTGAAGAAGCGAAAGGTTCCGCAAGGTTCCACATCCGCAGCATGGGCCGGCAGCCACGGCGCAATCCCGCACTTGTCGTGTTGCTTGTCATGGTGGCGTTTCTATTTGGCGTAGCATGCACGCTGGTCGTCACCTCCAGTCCAGGTTCCAAGCTCTTACACCTGACAATCTGCGACGCTGACAGCGGTGATGGATGCAATCTCGGAAGTCTGCCCTGAGACATGCTTCGCCCCTGGCGCTGGTCAGAACCACGGCCTTCGTGGCACGGTTTTGTGGCGCAATTCGCCTAAAAAGGAACGAATCCCAACGAAACAGACGAAGCGCACGAGGATTGAAGCGCCCCGTGGGCTAGTCGTTCTCGGGCCAGAGCGAACACAGACGGACTCTCAGGTTCGGTCTTGAAAACCGGCGGGCGTAAGCCTTTGTGGGTTCGAGTCCCACCCGCTCCGTTTGTTGTGAAGCAACGATTAGCTCTCGCGGATGTGTTTCGTCTGCGCGCTCCGAGAACTAGCGCCGTTCTGCAGCCTCTCTTTCTCGCCAAGCGCGGGGCCACCTGTTCCGCATCACCTGTCGCGCGTACATGATCTCAGCAGCTGCTCGGGCGGATTCCGGGCTGGCGGTCGCGACCACGGCCGCGTCGCCATAGAGAAGGTTCAGCAGCTCTCGTGATCCCCGTTCATCCTCGTAGAGCTCGGGGATCCTGGAGCGAGCGCGGCGCTCGATCTCCTGCAGCTGATCGAAGGAAAGGGCAGCAAACTCCGCCCGGAGGTCCGGGAGTTGGTGGGTGGGACCCGTGTATGGGCCATCGTAGCTATCGCCTGTCGAACTCTGCCCCGCCCAATCGCAGGCGGCGATCGCGACGAGCAGCGCCAATGTCAGAGCGAGCTTTCTCTTCATGGTGTACCTCCGGATCCAAGAACAGCCCCGCTACCATTGGCCATCCTGCTGATCTACCGGCCATCCAGTTTCGCTCGATCAAACGAAACCTCCCGGGCCGCTTGGCGCCGCGGACGGAGCGCCATCAAGTATGGCGTTGGCTCCATATCGAACACGTAGAACGTTTCAGAGTCCGTCGCAAATCCCATGACTCCCGTCGGCAGCCGAAGTGATTCCCGATAGCCGCCTCGCCAATCGTATACGTCGACCCACCGGGGTTGCTGCCCTTCCTTGTCCTGTGGCCGGCGGGGGCGTCCGCCGTAGAGAAAGTAGATGCCGTCCGCAGTCGCCTGCACATCGACAGCCGACCAGTGGAGACGCTCTTCGTCGGGGGTGGCCCAGGGCTTGGGATCCACGAACCAGTGATGTTGTGGGCCGTTGTCACTGAAGATTGTGAATCCCGGGCCATACTGCGCCGCCAGTACCCAACGCGCGTTACCGGTGTCGGCGGCCGCCACGCTCGCCAGTGTCACCCCTTCCGGAATGGCGCTGCTCCACGGAAATCCGTCAGTTCGTATGGGGCTCATCGACTCGTCGAGGAACACCAATCCACCGTCGTCCCGATTCAGCACCGCCGCGTAGCCCTCCGCTAGCTCCACGACCGTCCACGGAAATCCTGGCAGGCCGACCAACGGCTCTGACCGGACCACGGTGCCTCTGCCGTCCATCCAGTTGATGCGCATGTTCCCCGCATCGGCGAGGAGGAGCGTGCCGTCTTCGGCAACGGATAGGTCGATAATCCATTTGAACTCACCCGGGCCTTGTCCTTCTCGGCCCGCACGCCAGCGCTCCACACCGTGCTCATCGAAGCTGATCAGCTTCTGACCTGCGTAATCAAGGAGCGCAACGCCGCCCAGCCATGCCTCGACCAAATCCGGAAGCAGCAGGATAGTGTCACTGGCCCCGCTTTCGATACGCCACAGAGTGTCCCATCGCTCAGCGATGACTTGCCTCGTGAAGGTGTCCGTTCGGCCCGTCGGTTCCGGTTCGGAGCCTTGGTAGCAGCTCGCCAGTAGCAAGAGCAGCGAGATCCTTATACAGCGCCTGATCATGCGTAGACGCTATCGGCCGCGATCACTGTGCTCCGCGACAGCTCGGCGCTCGATGACCGTTGCGCCGGTAAGCGCAAGGAGGGTGGGAGCCTCCTGCGCCTTACCGGACGACGGCACGAAGGCAACCAACGCAACCTGGGCTGCCAGACAGGCGAGAGGTCCGATCTTCCGCATAGTCAGAGTTGGCTGCAGAAAAGCGCCTGGAGCTCCCGGATGCTCGAGATCCCGATCTCCGGTCCGAACTCGGTCAACCAAAGCCGGATGGCTCCCGGCGGCGGTGGGAAGGCTTGCCTTTCATCATGTGCCCAGGGCCAGGTAGATGCAATGCCCGAAACAATTTCACCGGCACATCGGTGGCTGATGTCCGCGGTCGCCACCAGCGGGGTCATCTCTCCCTCACTCGTATCCAAGACCGGTGCGGTGACTTGCGACTCGCATCCCGCGATGATCGAGGCGGCCGTCAGGACGCCTATCCACTTCAACGATCGCATTCTTAGGTCTTTCATCGTTGCCTCCTTGATGAGTATTGGACTGTTGGTATCACGCGTGCGCTTCCATGCGACTTCCATGGACGACCGCCAACGTGAAAGCGATGGGCACCGCCAGGATTCCGAGGATCCAGAACTGGGCTGAGTCGACGAATGTCGACGGCGAGATGAGGTTTAGGCCGGTGACGGCCACCGGAGGAAGGAGCCCGGCAAGTGCGGCGGCGAGCATTAGGCCGAGCTTTCGCTGGGCGCGTACGCCGCCGGTCGCCTTCACATAGTTTCTGAAGACGAGGACGAGGGCGGCGCCCAAGTATCCGATGAAGAACACATTCATGATCGTCCGAACCGCCACGTTCAACCCGCTGGTAGCAGCCGGCTGCAGCACGAAGAGCCCTATCAACATGAGCCCGAGAGCCAATGGCGGACCGTATACCCAGCGAGGAGCGCCCGGACCAGCGGAGTACGCTCCGACCTTTCCCGCCCTGATGAGAAAGTCTACCAGGGCGGCGAAGCCGAGCAGCACCACGAGCACGATTACCGGCATCGCGATGGACCGAATTGCTCCAGGGGGTATGTACGGCCCGCTCATGAACGAGAGCGAGAAGCTGCATCCCACGACGGCCCACGTGAGGGTGCCACGATTCGGTATCTTGAGATACGCCCAGACGCCGAGGACGAGGAACAGGACGCCGCACAACCACAGCGCATAGCCGAAAAACGCGTCCCGCCGAGGCTGAGCCGCATACTGAATCGGCAGGGTGACTTCGGTCCCGTCTCGGACCACCACTGTGGGGTTCACGCCTCCGATCTCCACTCGGCCGAGTCGGGAGCGGGCTCGCGAATCCTCGACCGCGATTCCCCTGGTGCTCACGATGACGTCACCAGCACGCATACCGGCCGCTTCGGCCGGACTGCCTGCATCCACGTGGATTACGGTGTTGTTCCCGTCCGTCGTGTATCCGGAATACGAGATCGATCCGAGGTTGCGGAGGCCAAGAAGCCCCCACACGGCCAGTGCGGCGGCGATCGTGAGGAACAACGTCCGGTAGCGACGACTGCCGGCATCGGTCATGGGTCACCTCCCCGTGGTGGATGAAGCCTAGGGCGTACCTCAGGTTCGGTCGGCCGTCTATCCGCCGCATGGCGCAGCGCCGCGATTTCCCATCCCGTGGATGTGGGGTCGAGCGGGATAACCGACCGGCCCGGAATCGGTACCGGCACCTCGCGTGATCGGAGGATCTCGCTCCGGAAGACTGGATCTTTCTCCCAGTCCGCCTAACCTTCGTTGTCGGGTGGCTGGTGTTGCCGAGCGATCGGACGACGCCGACAGCGTCGGACACCACATCCGAGCGGGAAGGGAACGACCTGGACACGGGAGGCCGGGCAATGATGGGATGGGGACGACACGCGGCACGGGCGACCTTTGGGGTCGTCTGTCTGGCTACGGTAGCATGCGCGGAGCGCGAGACGGTGAGTGAAGCCCGCTGGCTCGCAGGGGACCACCACATCCATTCGCGGTTCAGCGTGGGTTGGGACACGCTGACCACGCCTCCCTCGCCCATTCTGGGTGGAGACGCGATCTATCCCATCCCGACCAACGCCGAGATGGCGCGGGATCACGGGCTGGAGTGGATGGTCTCCACCGACCACGGGGGCCCCAATCACAGCCGGGTGAACGCGGAGTACGCGTATCCGGAGCTGCTCGAGTCCCGTGAGGCGGTGCCCGAAGTCGTCCAGTTCTACGGCATGGAGTTCGACACGCCGGGGGCCGACCACTCCAGCATGATCGTGCCTCACTCGCATGAAGAGCGAGACCAGCTCCGGAGCATCGAGAGCCGGTACTCGCGTAACGAGCCATGGCCGGCGGATCCGACGTGGAATACGGAGAGCCGCATGCTGGAGGCACTCGTGTTCTTGAGGGACATGGACCGAGAGCCCGTGGTAATCGCCAATCACCCGTCACGCTCGGCCAGGGGCCTCGGAGAGTACGGCCTCTACGGACCGGAGGAGTTTCGGGCCTGGAACGACACGGCTCCGCGGGTGGCCGTCGGGATGGCGGGAGCGCCGGGGCATCAGGCGGTCACCTTGGCCGATGATGGCACAATCGACGACGGGCCGCGGGGTGGCTATTCGAGGCATCCCACCATGGGCGGGTTCGATCAGATGACCGCAGTGCTGGGCGGGTTCTGGGACTCCATGTTGGGCGAGGGCCGCCGTTGGTGGATCACGGCGAACTCCGATTCGCACATCCACTGGCGAGAAGGAGGAGTCGATTTCTGGCCGGGCGAGTACTCCAAGACCTACGTGTTCGCGGAAAAGACCCACGACGCCATTCTGGCGGCGATCCGTGAGGGACACGTGTTCGTAACGACCGGAGACCTGATTTCCGAGCTGTGGGTGACCGCAGAAGTCGTGGGTGGCGAGCGAATCGCATCGATCGGCGACGCCCTCAGGGTACCGTCCGGCAGCACTGTGCGCGTGACCATCCGTTTCCTCGATCCGGTCGAACCCAACCACCGAGGAGAAACGCCGGAGGTCGCGCGGGTGGACCTCATCGCCGGGGAAGTGCATGGGCCCGTCGAGGACCGCTCCACGGACGTGAACCCCACCACTCGGGTGCTCAGCCGCATGGCCGCCGATGCATGGAGCTCGGACGGGCCTTATCGGATCATGACGTTCGAGCTGGAGAACGTGACGCATGACGGCTACGTGCGCGTGCGCGGCACGAACACCCAGGAGTTGGAGCCCCAGCCCGATCCGCGGGGCGAGGATCCCTGGTCGGACCTCTGGTTCTACTCGAACCCGATCTTCCTGGAGGTGACGGCGGTTCAGTAGGGGGAGGGGGCCGCCACACAGACGTCCCGCACAGAAACTTCCCGGCGCCGGGGATCGTCCCCCCCCAAACAGATAGCAAGGATGTCACCGCCGGCACCGGGAAGCCCGTAGCTGCGCTTAGCTCTACTACGCGCAAAAACGGGCCAGAACCGGACAGGCGGTAAAAACCTCGTTTTTCGGGGCTTACGCGGGCTCTTCTTTGGGAGACGGATCCGCGAAGCCGATTTCCTTGTGGGTGCCGTCGCAGAAGGGCTTGTTGGCCGAGGCGCCGCAGCGGCACAACCAGATGGCCTTGCCCTCGCGGGTTTCGAGCGGGGCCCCGTCTTGGCCCACCAGCACGCAGGCTCCTTCCACCTTGTAGGGGCCGTTCTCGATCACGGTGATGTTGAGGTCGCTCACCTTGCCCTCCGTTGGTATTCCCTGAGATCTCCCGAAACCCGGCACACTGGGATGCCGTTCCCGCGGGGTCAATTCCGGACAGATCTTCGTGGCGAAAAGGGGGTAGGGGGCGCATGCGCAAGCAGGGGAGGGTGAGCAGAGCGTGAGTCACTGGAAACGAAGACCGAGCGTCGCGACCGACGTGGGCGGCGTGATGGTGGGTGGGGACCACCCGGTGGTGGTCCAATCCATGACCAACACGGACACGGCGGACGTGGAGGCCACGGTGGCGCAGGTGGCGGCCCTGGCCGCAGCCGGGAGTGAGGTGGTCCGGGTCACGGTCAACAACAAGCCGGCCGCCGCGGCGGTGCCGGAGATCAGCGCCCGGCTGGCCGACGCCGGAGTGGACGTCCCGATCGTGGGGGACTTTCACTACAACGGGCACATCCTCCTCACGGAATATCCGGAGTGCGCCCGCGCCCTGGCCAAGTACCGCATCAATCCGGGCAACGTGGGCACGACCCGGCGAGACGAGAACTTCCAGAAGATCGTCGGGATTGCCGTCGACAACGGAAAGCCGGTGCGGATCGGCGTGAACTGGGGTTCCCTGGACCAGCGCCTTCTGACCGAGCTGATGGACGCCAACTCCCACGCCGAGACGCCCAAGGACGCGCAGGCGGTGCTCCGGGACGCGATGGTCGAGAGCGCGATGCGATCCGCCGAGCTGGCCGAAGAGACCGGGCTCGGACACGACCGGATCGTCCTCAGCGCCAAGGTTTCGGTCGTGCCGGAGCTCATCGCGGTGTACCGGCAGCTCGCCGCTCGCTCCGACTACCCGCTCCACCTGGGCCTGACCGAGGCGGGGATGGGCGCGAAGGGCATCGTGGCCACCACGGCCGGGCTCGCGGTTCTGCTTACCGAAGGGATCGGCGACACGATCCGCGTGTCACTCACGCCGCGGCCCGGCGGTGACAGGGCCGAGGAGGTGCGGGTGGCCCAGCAGATCCTCCAGTCGTTGGCCATTCGGAGCTTCGAGCCCCAGGTCATATCCTGCCCGGGCTGCGGCCGCACCACCAGCACGTTCTTCCAGGAGATGGCGGAAGACATCCAGGCCTACATTCGCGCCCGCATGCCGGAGTGGCGGGAGGTCCATCCGGGGGTGGAGGAGATGGACGTCGCAGTCATGGGCTGCGTGGTGAACGGACCGGGCGAGTCCCGTCACGCCAATCTCGGCATTTCCCTCCCGGGCACCTTCGAAGAGCCCAAAGCTCCCGTGTACGTGGACGGCGAGCACTTCACCACCCTCAAAGGCGAAGGCCTGGTCGACGAGTTCAAGGGCATCCTCGAGGACTACGTGCGGCGTCGTTTCGGATAGGCTCGTTCTTCATCCGGATTGCCATACTTCGTTAGGATGCATTGATTTGATAAGGGTCCGGAATCCGATATCTGCAACCAGCCGTAACCGCAGCGTTCGATTCCGCCGGCCAACGCTCTACGCGTCGCGCGCATCTATGTCCTGAAGCGCCAAGGTGGGAATGTCCTGAAGCGCGTGGGTTGCCCGCCTCGGACATCGGCGGGGACGGCCGACTCGGTCGATGCGTTCCGAAGGGAGGAACATGAAGCTGTCCAGACAGGCCCTCGGGCTCTTGACCGTCGTCTTGGTATTCGTCGTCCTCGGCGCCGGTGTGGTTTGGAGGCTCTCGCAAGAGGCGGAAGGGACCGAGACGGGTGAGGCCACGTCCGGCAGTGATGCCGCGTCGGGCGAGGTGCCCGAATCGGCGGCTGCGTTTGCGCCCGATGTGCCCCAGCCGGTGGAAGGGGTCGAGGTCGTGCGGGATACGCTTTGGATTCGGGTCGCGGCCAACGGCCGGGCGGCAGCCATACGCGAAGCTCCGCTCACCGCGTTGGTGGCGGGACAGGTGCAGAGCGTGCCTGTACGCGAAAACACTCCGGTCTCGGCGGGCCGGCTGCTCATGCGGATCGACTCTACCGAGTACGGCCTCTCGGTCGCGCGTGCCGAGAGCGACCTCAGGAATGCAGAGGCCCAGTATCGCCAGTCGGTCCTGTTCGACGACGAGATCGAAGACCCGGCCGTGCGCGCCGAACGTGAGCGCTTTGCCCGATCGGTCAGCGGCCTGGATCAGGCCGAGGTGTCGCTGGAGGAAGCCAAGCTCGACCTGGCGCGAACGAGGGTTACGGCGCCGTTCGGCGGCCGGGTGGCGAACGTGCAAGTGGTGCCCGGGCAGTACGTGAGCGAGGGCACCGAGCTGCTGTCGGTGGTGGACCTGGACCCGATCAAGGTGGAAGCCCAGGTGCTGGAAGCCGATCTCGGGCTCCTCGAGGAGGGGCGGAGCGCCACGGTCGAGTTCACGGCCCTGCCGGGCGAGCGCTTCGACGCCCGCATCGAGTCTATCAACCCGGTGGTGGACCCCCAGACGGGCAATGCCCGAGTGACCCTTCACATCCGTAACCCGGGCGCGAGGATCAAGCCCGGCATGTTCGCGAGGGTGAGCCTTTCGGCCCGTGCGTTTGCGGACCGGGTGCTGGTGCCTCGGGAAGCCATTCTCGAGCGGGACGACCGCTTCATCGTTTTCGTGTTCAACGCACAGGACGGGGACACCGGCCGGGCGGAGTGGCGATACGTGGGATTGGGCCGCGAGAACGAGACCATGATGGAAGTGGTGCCCAACGAGGACGGGTCGACGGTGGAGCCGGGCGAGACCGTTCTGGTGGAAGGCCACCGGTACCTGGCCCACGACTCTCCGGTGCGGTTGGTCGAAGAACTCGCGCCCGGCGAGGGGAGACCCGGCCGTTGAGTGGCGGTCCTAGCAGCCGCGGCGTACCCCGCGCCTTCCGCTACGGCCTCCGCACGGTGGCCGTGGCCATGATCGTACAGGCGTTGGCCGGCCAGGCTGCGGATGCCCAGCTCACCCTGGGAGAGGCGCTGGACCGAGCTTCCACGCACAGCCCCGACTATCGTTCGGCGCTCGCCGACATGCGCCTCGCCGGCCCCTCGGGAAAGCAGGCTTGGGGCGCTTTTTTGCCGTCGCTTTCGTTCTCCTTCGGCACAGCGGGGTCGTTCAGCCGCACCGCCCGAGCCGAGAACTTCTTCGGCGAGACGGTCGAGCCCGAGGTGGTCGAGACCCGGCCGTCCTACTCTTCCGGGCTGAGCCTCAACACCTCGGTGACGCTGTTCTCCGGTGGGTCGCGCTTCGCCGACCTGCGAGCCACGCGGGCCCAGGCCACCTCTCGCGGACGAGCGGCGGCGGCCGAGCTGGTGCAGGTGCGGGCGGAGGTAGAGCGTGCGTTCTACGGCGCCCAGCAGCAGGAGGAGCTGCTGAATACCGAGGAGGAGATCCTCGCAGGACGCATCCGTGATCTGGAAGCCACGGAGCGTCTCTTTCGCATCGCGACCCGCTCCCGGGCCGACGTCCTTGCGGCGGAGCTCGAGGTGCAGAGGCAGGAGCGGCAGGTCGAGTTCGTGCTCAGCGAACGGGACAAGTCCCTGTTGGCGCTGAAGCGGGTCATCGGCGATCCCGACCTGACCGATGTCACTATCCAGCCAGGCTCCATTCGCATGGAAGACCCCTCGCGTTTGGACGAGGAGGCGCTGGTCTCCGCGGCGGTCGAGTCGAACCCCAACGTATCCCGGGGCGTCGCCGACGTGGACGCCAGCCTGGCCGCCCTTTCCGGCCAGCGGGCGCGGCGTTGGCCCACGCTGACGCTGGACGGCGGTGTCAGCCGCGGGTCGCAACGCTCCGATCCCAACGCGCTGTTCAACGTAAACCCGGACGACAACACCTCGGGTCGTCTGAGCCTGGGTGTGTCGATTCCCATCTTCCAGCAGTTCCAGACCTCCTATCAGATTGCATCGGCCGAGGTCGACCTGGCTCGGGCGGAGGAGGCCCATCGGCGTATCCGTCTGGAGACCGAGGAGCGCGTTCGTGCCGGGCTGATCGACCTGCGGAACGCGTTTCGTACGGTGCAGATCAACGTCGGGGCGCTGGAGGTGGCGGAGGAGCGCCTGCGTCTGGTGCGTGAGGAGTACCGCCTCGCAGTCAAATCCATCGAAGACCTCCTCGACGCGGTGGACGCCGCCGCCACGGCTCGGCGAGACGTCGTGTCCAGCCGCTACGACTACGTGACCGCGCGGATCGCCCTGGAGGAGGCCATCGGCCTGCCGCTCACCGAGGTAGCCGGCGGCGCGGGCACCTGACATGTCGCTCCCGCGGGGGTCCACCCGCAGGCCGGTGGCCGTGGCGATGCTCTTCCTCGCGGTCATTCTCCTCGGCCTGATCTCGTTCTTCCGGCTGCCGATCGACCTCCTGCCGGACGTCAGCTATCCGCGGTTGGTGGTCTACACGTCCTATCCGGACGTGGCTCCCGCCGAGGTGGAGCGCGTCGTCACCGAGCAGGTGGAGGCGCGGGTGGCGGCCGTGCCCGGCGTGCAGAAGGTGTCCTCGATCTCGCGTGACGGCGTGAGCCTCGTCACGCTGCGCTTCGCGTGGGGCACCGACATGGACTTTGCCATGTTGGGTGCCCGCGAGGAGCTCGACGAGCTCGGCGACCAATTGCCCGAGAGCGCCACGAGGCCACGCATCCTGCGCGTGGATCCCGAATCCGAGCCCATCCTGGGCGTGTCGGTGGCGGGTGGCGCCGATCTCTGGCAGACGAAAGACATTGCCGAGACCGTCTTCCGCCGCCGGCTGGAGCAGTTGGACGGCGTGGCCGAGGCGGCGGTAACGGGTGGCCTGGATCGGGAGATCCAGGTCGAGGTGGATGCGGAGCGGCTGGACGCGTACGGCATCGACATCGATCAGGTCGTGCAGGCCCTGGAAGCGGCCAACTACTCCGCCCCGGGTGGGACGATTCTGCGCGGACGCTACCGTTACCCGCTCCGCACGCTGGGCGAGTTCCAGGAAGTTGCGGAGATCCGAAACGTCGTCGTGGCGCGCCAGGAAATCGGGGCGGACCAGGAGCCCGGAGGGACGCAGCGGGGGGCCGGCGCGGCGGATCAGGGCATTCGGCTGGTGCGGCTCTCGGACGTGGGCCGTGTGGTGGACGGCTTCGCCGAACGGGAGGCCGTGGCCCGCTACGGAGGGGAGGAGGCCGTCGGCATCCTGGTGTTCAAGGAGTCGGGGGCCAACACCGTTGCGGTCGCCGAGGACGTGGACCGGGTGATCGGTGAGCTCCGGGCCCAATATCCGGATTTTCAGCTCGATTTGGCGTTCAGCCAGGCCGAGTTCATCGCGGACTCCATCTCCAACGTGGTGTCCGCGCTGATCCTGGGAGGGCTCCTGGCCTTCCTGGTGCTGTTCTTCTTCCTGCGTGATCCGCGGTATCCCGTGGGCATCGCGCTGGCCATCCCCATCTCGGTGGTCGGCACCTTCGCGCTCATGGAGGCGTTCGGGGTGTCCCTGAACATCATGAGCCTGGGCGGCTTGGCGTTGGGCGTGGGCATGCTGGTCGACAACTCGATCGTCGTGCTCGAGAACATCTTCCGGCACCGAGAAGAGGGTGCGTCCGCTTGGGAGGCCGCGGCGGTCGGTGCGGAAGAGGTGCAGGGAGCCATCACGGCGTCCACGCTCACGACGATCTCCGTCTTCGGGCCCATCATCTACGTCGAGGGGGTGGCCGGCGAGCTGTTCGGCGACCTGTCGCTCAGCGTGGCGTTCTCGCTGCTGACCAGCTTGCTCGTGGCGCTGACCCTGCTGCCCGCGCTGGCGGCCCGCTTCGCGGGCGGGCCGGCGGACGTGGGCTCGGCCGACGCGAGCGACCGACGTGCACCGGACGGGGGCTGGCGCGCGCGCTTGGTGCGAGTCGGGCGGGGGACCCTTCTCGCGCCGTTCCGCGTGATCGCGTCGGTCATCTCCGTGGCGGTCCAGCTCGTCGTGTACTGGCTGGATCTCCTGCGTTCGATCATCGCTCCGGCCATGCGGCCGCTGTTGGACGGGTTCGACCGCGGCTTCGCCCGTTTCGAGCGCCGGTACCACCGCGTGCTGGAGTGGGCGTTGGACCATCGCTCGCGGGTGCTCGCGGGCGCCGCCGCGGCGCTCGTGGTGACCGGGCTGGTAGCGTGGGTGCTCCCGCGGGACTTACTGCCGGACGTGGACCAGGGCGCGTTCGACCTGCGGCTCACGCTGGAAGAGGGAACCAGCCTGGAGGCGACGTCGGAAGTGGCAGGCAGGCTGGAGCGGCTGCTGCTAGCTGATCCCGCGGTGGACGCCGTGTTCGGGCGAGTGGGCCGAGACGTCCGCTCGTACGCCGAGAGCGAAGAGACCACCGGACTCCACACGGCCTCCTTCCAGGTGCGTCTGGTTGCCGATGCGAAGGTGGACGACGTCGTGGCCCGGGTGAGGGAGCAGGCGTCGGACTTTCCGCCGGGATCGGTGGCGTTCGAGACGGGGCGCGCCACGGCCATGGGCCGCATGATGGGCGGCACGGAGGCCGACGTGGCCGTCCGCATCCGGGGAGACGACCTGGATGCCGCGTTCGCCCATGCCGACCGTGTCCGAGAGCGGCTCGGAACGCTTCCGGGGCTGGCCAACGTCCAAGTGGGCCAGGACCGGGGCAGGCCACAGGTCGAGGTGGAGATTCTCCGGGACGCCGCCGCGCGCTACGGGCTGGAGCCGCGCCGGGTGGCCGAGACCATCGAAAGCGCCATGCGAGGAGCCGTCGCGACCGAGTTCGTGGACTTCGACCGCAAGATCGCGGTGGTCGTGCGGCTGCCGGACGATCAACGTTTCGACCGGGCCACGCTCGATCGACTTCGCCTCGACGGAGTGCCGCTCACGGAAGTCACCCGCGTGCAGGAGGCGATCGGCCCGTCCGAGGTGCGCAGGGAAGACCAGGGCCGGCTCATCTCCGTATATGCCGACGTTCGGGCCGGGGGGCTGGACGCGGCGATTGCCGACATTCGTACGGCGCTCGCCGACATGCCGCCGCCCCGAGGGCTACGCGTGGAGGTGGGTGGCGAGAACGAGGAGATGCGGCGCTCATTTCGGGATTTGGCCTTCGCGTTCGGGTTGGCCCTGCTCCTGGTCTACATGGTGCTCGCCGCCCAGTTCGAGTCGTTCTCCCATCCGTTCACGATCCTGGTTGCCGTGCCCTTGGCCGTGGTGGGCGCGGTGATCGCGCTCGGGCTGACCGGGAACGGCCTCAACACGATGAGCCTCATCGGAATGGTGATCCTCATCGGAATTGTCGTGAATGACGCCATCGTGAAGGTGGACTTCATCAATCAGAGGCGGGCGGCGGGTCGGCCGCTACGCGACGCCATTCTGGAGGCGGGTCGGGTGCGTCTCCGGCCCATTCTCATGACGACCGTCACCACGGTGCTCGGCCTCCTGCCGATGGCGTTGGGCGTGGGACGAGGCGCCGACCTCCGGGCGCCGCTGGCCATTGGCGTCATCGGCGGACTCCTCCTCGCCACCCTGCTCACGCTGGTGGTGGTGCCGGTGGTCTATGCCCTCATCGAAGATGTCCGGCGTAGGCTCTTTGGTGCGGAAGCGGACGTAACCGAACGGGACGCGCCATTGCAGACGGCGGCCCTGGCATGATTCGGCTCAGCATTCGCCGGCCGGTGGCCATCGCCATGCTCTACCTGTCGGTGGCGCTGCTGGGCGTGGCTGCTTGGCGAAACATCCCGCTGGAGCTCCTGCCCGAGACGCAACTGCCGCGGTTGCAGATCATCGCGACCTGGCAGGGCGCCTCGCCCGAGACCACCGAGGCGTTCCTCACCTCGCCCATCGAGGCTGCCGTGCAGCGCGTGCGGGGTGTGGACAAGGTGACGTCCGTGTCGTCGGAACAGCAGGGTCGCGGGTTGGCGGAGATCACCGTCGAGTTCACCCGTGACACGGACATGGACTTTGCTCGCCTGGACCTCTCCGAGCGTCTCGCCACGCTGGAGGAGGAGCTGCCGCCGGCGGTGGATCCGATCCAGGTCGAACCCTACGTGCCCGAGGCGTTCTCGGAGCAGGATCAGCCCTTCCTCGAGTACACGTATACCGGTCCGCACACCACCGAAGCGCTGCGCGCGTATCTGGACGACGACGTCGTGCCCGTTCTGTCGCAGATCGAGGGCGTGGCGTTCGTACGCGTCGACGGCGGCCGCGAGCGCGAAATCGAGATCGAGCTCGATCCCGAGCGGGTGCTGGCGCTGGGGCTGACACCGGCGCAGGTCTTCCGGCGCATCGCGGATCTGGATCTGGTGCGAGAAGCCGGGGCGGTCAGGGACGACACGCGCGAGTGGACGGTCACGATCAAGAATCGGCCCGAGTCCGTGGCAGACATCCGCTCGGCCGTGATCCTCTCGGACACGGATCGCCTCGTGCGGGTTTCGGACGTGGCCCACGTGAGCGACGGGTTCGAAGATCCATGGGGCTACTACCGTATCAACGGCCGGCCTGCCGTGGCCTTCTCGCTCCTCAAGGAGATCGGCAGCAACACGGTGCGGGTGGCCGACCGGGTCAAGGAGGTGGTGGCGGGGCTGGAGGGCACGGGCCCGATCGGGGCCACGTTCATCCTGGACCAGGACGAGAGCAAGGAGATTCGCAGCCAACTGACCGACCTGCGGTCGCGCGCATCGGTGTCGGTGGTGGTGATCTTCCTGGTGCTTCTGGTCTTCCTCAGGTCGCTTCGGACGGCCGTAATCGTATTCGCGACGATCGCCTTCTCCATCCTCATTGCCCTCAACCTGATTTACTTCGGCGGCCTGAGCCTCAACCTGCTGACGCTGATGGGCCTGGCGATGGGGTTCGGGCTGATCGTGGACAACTCGATCGTGGTGCTCGAGAACGTGTACCGCCGCTGGCAGGGCGGCGAAGGCCCGCGGGAATCCGCAGAGTCGGGGGCACGGCAGGTCGTGCTGCCCATTCTGGCCTCGACGGCCACGACGCTGATCGTCTTCGTGCCGTTCGTCTACCTCCAAGGTGAGCTGCGCGTGTTCTACGTGCCGCTGGCCGTGGTGGTATCGCTCACGCTCGTGGCCTCGTTGCTCGTGGCGTTCACGTTCATCCCCGCGCTCACGTCTCGCGCGTTGGGGAAGGGCACCCGGGCGGTCCTCGCCCGCGACCCCGACGGAGAAGAGCGGCAGCCCGTGTACATCCGTTTCTATTCGGGCCTCATCTCGCTCATCCTTCGCTTTCCCTGGCCTGCGGTGGTCACGACCGCGCTGGTGTTTGCCGGCACGTTCTATCTCTTCAACGAGCACGTGACGCGCGGAGTGTACTGGGGGCGTGGGTTGGAGCAGGACTCCTACATCCTGATCAACTACCGCCTGCCGCGCGGGGCCGATCTCCAGCACCTGGACGAGCTGGTCCGCTTTTTCGAGGGGCGCCTGTCCGGCATGCCCGAGATCGAGCGCTATATGACCCAGCTTCGCCCGGGGTTCGGCCGTACCCGGGTGACGTTCCCGGATTCGCTCGAGAACACGAGCATTCCCGTGGTGATCAAGGAGCAGATGCTGGCGTACAGCCTCGGGTTCACGGGAGCCGAGGTACGGGTGTACGGCTTCGGGCCTTCGTTCTACGGGGGTGGGGGCAGCCCGCCCAACTACTCCATCGCCGTGCTCGGATACAACTACGAGGAGGTCCGCGACATCGCGGAGGACCTCGGGAGGCGGCTCCGGCGCCAACCCAGGATTCAGGACGTGGACACCAACGCGTCCGGCGGCTGGTTCCAGCGCGACAAGGCCTCGGAGTTCGTGATGGAGATCGATCGCGACGCGCTTGGTCGATATGGACTTGGAGTCCAGGAGTTCGTGCTGCGTGTGAACTCCGCCATTCGCGGGACCCTGGGTCGCAGCACCATCAAGGTCGCCGGCGACGAGATCCGGTACGACGTCAAGCTGGCGGGCAACGAGGACATGGACGTGCTCGGGCTACAGGAAGTCCTCGTCACGCTGCCGGACAGCTCCATCATCCGGGTGGGAGACGTGGTGACGATTCGGGAGCGGGAGGTGCTGGCCCGCATCCGCCGGGAGGACCAGCAATACGAGCGGCGCGTGGCGTACGAGTTTCGTGGGCCTCGCAAGCTCGGAGACCTGATCCAGACACAGGTCCTGGAGGCCACCGAGGTGGAGCCGGGCTACACGGTCAAGGTCGACGAAGGAGCGTTCTGGCGGGTCGAGGAGCGCAACCAGATCTACATGGTCCTGGCCGTGTCGCTGTTCCTGATCTTCATGGTGACGGCAGCGCTGTTCGAGTCCGTGCTGCTACCCGCTTGCGTGCTGCTCACGGTGCCGATGGCGTTGATCGGCGTGTTTCTCATCTTCTTCTACACCGGGGCCAGCTTTACCCGCGAGGCATACGTGGGCGTGATCATGATGGGAGGCATCGTGGTGAACAACGCGATCCTCCTCGTGGACCAGGTGAACCGGGTGCGCCGGGAGACCGATCTTCCCCTCACGGAGGCCATCCTGCGCGGCACGCTGGACCGGGTGCGTCCCATTCTCATGACCACCGCCACGACCGTCCTGGGGCTACTGCCGCTGGTGCTGTTCTCCGAAAGCGCCGACGCGAACATCTGGAACGCCCTCGCGTTCGCACTGGTCGGTGGGCTGCTCTCTTCCACCTTGTTCGTCCTCACCACGACACCTGCGCTCTACCTCCTGTTCGAGCGCCTGGGGAGCGCCGTGAGGCGCCGCCGTGCGCGGACCGGTGCTCCGGCGCCGGCCTCGGACGCGGCTTTACAGCCCGGCCTCTGATCACATAACCTCCGGCGCCCGGCCCGGTCGTGGCCGGAAGATCCGTCAGGCTCGCCTCGATCACGCTCGCTTCGGTTGGTCATGTCCATGCGTCTTCGCTTCGCTCCGTCTCCCACCGGATTCCTGCACGTGGGTGGGGCCCGCACGGCACTCTTCAACTGGCTCCTCGCCAAGCGGCACGGGGGCACCTTCGTGCTCCGCGTGGAAGACACCGATCGGGAGCGTTCCTCCGAGGAGATGATCGCGCCCATCCTGGACGGCCTGACCTGGCTGGGATTGGATTGGGACGAGGGGCCCTACTTCCAAAGCGAGGGGCTGGAGAGGCACCGGGCGGACGCCGACCGGCTCGTGGCCGAGGGGCTCGCCTACCGGGACTTCACGACCGACGCCGAGGCCGAGGCCGATCGGGAGCGGAAGAGCCGGGGCGAGGTGCGGCGCCCGGAGCGGATTCGGGCGGAGTCCCTGTCCGACGGCCAAGCCGAGGCGCGGGCCGCCGCGGGCGATCCCCATGCGATCCGACTCCGCGTGCCGGGCGGCACGACCACCTGGCTGGACGCTGTGAAGGGTGAGATCCGGTTCGAGAACGACCAGATGGAGGACCTGGTCATCCTGCGACGAGACCGCACGCCGACCTACAACTTCGCCGTGGTGTCCGATGACGTGGAGATGGCCATTACACACGTGATCCGGGGCGACGACCACGTGTCGAACACGCCCAAGCAGATCGCCGTGTATCGCGCCCTGGGGGCGCCCGAGCCCGTGTTTGCCCATGTCCCCATGATTCTGGGGGCGGACGGCAAGCGGCTTTCCAAGCGCCACGGCGCGACGGCGGTGATGGAGTATGCTCGGGCCGGTATCCTTCCCGAGGCCATGGTCAACTTTCTGGCCTTGTTGGGCTGGTCCCCCGGGGACGACCGCGAGCTGATGTCGGTCGACGAGCTGACTGGTCTGTTCTCGCTCGACCGCGTGCTGGTCAAGAGCTCGGTCTTCGACACGAAGAAGCTGGAATGGCTGAACGGCCAGTACATCCAGCGGTCGAGCACGGACGCATTGGCCCCCAAGGTCGCGGAAGCGCTCAGAGCGGAGTGGAACGTGGATCCGGATGCGAGCGACGTGGATCCGGCTCGCTACCACGACCTCATCGAGCTGCTCAAGCCCCGCGGTCGCACGATTCGCGATATGGCGCGTCAAGCGGTGCCATTTTTGAGCGACCTCGTGGAGTACGACGACCAGGCCCGCCGCAAGCATTGGAAGGACCCCGGAGCGGCGGCCGCGCTATTGCGAACGGTCGAAGGATCGCTTTCGGAACGCCCGTGGGAGGCGGAAGAGTTGGAGGCGGGCATACGGGCGCTGGCCGAACAGGAGGGGGTGGGTTTGGGCAGGGTTATCCACCCGCTCCGTCTGGCGGTTACGGGACTGGGCTCGAGCCCCGGAATCTTTGATGTTTTGACGGTTTTGGGGCGCGAGCGGACCCTCGATCGGCTCGATCGGGCGATCACGTTTTTGGAAGGCGATCAGCTTGACACCGTATCCCCCGCAACCTAGCCTTTCGGTCCTCGTTTTCCCCCCCCGCAAGGGGTGATCCGCTCGGATATAGGAGTCTCAGACTGGCAACGATCCAACCGTCGAGCGTGCCGCTCACAGAGACCGAGCGGAAGATCCTCGACTACATGGTTTCCTATCTGCGGGCCAACACTTATCAGCCGTCCATCCGAGAGATTGGGCAACAGTTCGGGATCCGGAGCACCAAGACCGTTTCCGAGCACCTCCAGTCTCTCGCGCGGAAGGGCTTTCTGGAACGGGATCCATCTCGGTCACGGGGAGTGAAGATCCTGGGCGTCGATCTGCAGCCCGAGGTCGTGTCGGTGCCATGCTATTCGAGCGTTCCTCTGGATGCGTCCCAGCGCAAAGACGACCAGGCGGAGATGCACCTCACGCTGGATCGACGACTGGCGGGGAGCAAGGGC
>CBDCVX010000003.1:0-88882 GCA_965223195.1 Longimicrobiales bacterium | reverse complement strand
ACGTACTTGTGTCGGGGAGACCTGGATCGAGGCGGAGAGTTGGTGGAAGAGGCGTGGGAGCTTGCGGTCCAGGACAGCTCGGGCCGCACCAAGGACGTGCACGGCACCGTGCCGGCCTACATCGGGAAGGTGGCGCTCGCCATGGCGCAGCAGGACTACCCCGAGGCCATCCGCTACGGCCAGGAAGGCCTGGCCATCGCCGATGGCAGCGGATACGTGATCTGGATCCTCCACCGCCTCCTGCCGCTGCTGGCCGAGGCCTATCTGCGCACAGGCCGGCAGGCCGAGGCGGTGGAAGCCGCCGCGCGACTACGCCGGGAAGGCGAGCGCATGGACCACCAACTGGCGCTCAAATGGGCGCTGGCCGGCGACGCCGTGGCCTGCTGGCAAGACGGACAGATCGAACGCTCCACCAAGATGCTTCGGGAGGCGGCGGAAGGCATGGAGGAGATCGGAATCGTCTACGAGGCCGCACGTCTACGACGGCAGTTGGCGGGCCGCCTGACCGAGCTGGGAGACCCGGCTGCCGCGCTGGCGGAGCTGCGGACCGTACACGCGCATTTCGCCGACCTGGGAGCCCGGCCGGAGCTGCTCAAAGCTCGCGGGCAGTTTCAGGAGGTGGGCTCCAGGCCGCCCCCGCTCACGCGCACGAGAGGCACCGCGGACCTCACGGGCAGAGAGGTGGAGATTGCCCACATGGTCGCCGGCCGGAAATCCAACAAGCGGATCGCCAAGGAGTTGGGCATTTCCCCTCGCACCGTGACCACGCATCTGTCCAATATCTATCGCAAGCTCGGGATCGGGTCGCGAGGGCAGTTGGTGGATCTGGTACGGGAGGCCCGGATCCCGGCCGAGCCGGTTTGAGGGCCGATGGTCAGACGGGTGCGCCTACTCCCTCCGATACACCGTAATCGCGTAGCCGTCCGGGGTCCCGAAGGCTGAACTCGTAGTGATGGGCGAGCGGATTGACGTGAGGCTCGTCCAGGACGTCGGCCTGCATGGCTGTGGCTCGGCCGTACACCGCGTCCACGTCCGCTTCCGAAAAGTAAAGCAGCACGCCGCTGCCGGCGGTGTCGGGCGAAGGCGGTCGAATGGCGGGGTGCTCCTCGACCTCGGCGTGGTGGAGCATGAGCAGCACCTCGCCGTCCCGGACGATCATCTCGAACTCCGGTCCGCCGTGTCCGCTTTCCGCGCCGAGCAGCTCCTGGTACCAGCGTGACGACGCTTCGACGTCGCGCACGATCAGCATCACCCGCGCGGGCATTGGTGGGCTCTCCGTCTCTTCTCGCTCATCACGGTCCGGCGGCGGCCGGAGCTTGGATCAATACCGATAGTGGTCGGGCTTGTAGGGCCCGTCTTTGGGGACCCCGATGTACTCGGCCTGCTCGTCGGTGAGCTCGGTGAGTCGGACGCCCAGGTGGTCCAGGTGCAGGCGGGCCACCTTTTCGTCGAGGTGCTTGGGCAGCATGTACACCTCTTTCCCGTACTGCTCGGCGTTGCGGGCCAGCTCGATCTGGGCCATCACCTGGTTGGTGAACGAGGCCGACATCACAAAGCTGGGGTGGCCGGTCGCGCATCCCAGATTCAGGAGACGACCCTCCGCCAGCACCATGATGGAGTGTCCGTCGGGGAATCGGAACTCGTCGTATTGCGGTTTGATGTTGATTCGCTCGACCCCGCGTTTCTTGAGGCCGGCCATATCGATCTCGTTGTCGAAGTGGCCGATGTTGCCCACGATGGCCTTGTCCTTCATGCGGGCCATGTGATCCACGGTGATGACGTCTTTGTTGCCGGTCGCGGTGATGAAGATGTCCGCCGACTCGACCACGTCTTCGAGCGTCCGCACGTCGAACCCCTCCATGGCCGCCTGCAGCGCGCAGATGGGGTCGATCTCGGTCACGACCACCCGCGCGCCTTGGCCCTTGAGCGCCTGTGCGCATCCCTTGCCGACCTCTCCGTAGCCCGCAACCACAGCCATCTTGCCCGAGATCATGACGTCGGCCGCCCGGTTGAGCCCGTCGATGACCGAGTGCCTGCAGCCGTAGATGTTGTCGAACTTGGACTTGGTTACCGAGTCGTTCACGTTGATGGCGGGGAACAGCAGCGTGCCCTGCTGCTGCATCTCGTAGAGCCGGTGCACGCCGGTGGTGGTCTCTTCGGACACGCCTTTGATGTCCGGGGTGATCCGGGACCAACGCCCGGGATCGGAGGCCTGCACGCTGCGGAGCAGATCGAGGATCACGCCCCACTCCTCGGGTTCGGAGTCGGGGTCGAAGTCGGGAATCGCGCCGGCCGCCTCGTACTCGACGCCCTTGTGCAGGAGCAGCGTGGCGTCGCCGCCGTCGTCCACGATCAGATCGGGGCCGCTGCCATCGGGCCACACGAGCGCCTGATCGGTACACCACCAGTACTCTTCGAGGGTCTCGCCCTTCCAGGCGAACACGGGCACGCCCTTGGGATCGTCGGAGGTCCCGTCCGGTCCCACGACTACGGCTGCCGCGGCGTGGTCCTGGGTCGAGAAGATGTTGCAGGACACCCAGCGCACGTCGGCGCCGAGCGCGGCCAGGGTCTCGATCAACACGGCCGTCTGCACGGTCATGTGGAGCGACCCCATGACCTTGAGTCCCTCCAGCGGCCGCTCTGCGGCGTACTCGGCGCGCACGGCCATGAGGCCCGGCATCTCGTGTTCGGCCAGGCGGATTTCTTTTCTTCCCCACTCGGCCAGTTCGAGGTTGGCTACCTTGAAGGGGAGCCGGCTCGTGCCGGCGCTGGCGTCTGGGACCATCACGGCTGGATCCATGCCTCAGAATCTCCTAGAGCGTGCCGGGGGCGCTCCCGACGTTGGGCGCACCCACAGGGACTGTCATCGGGCGCGGGAACGCCCGTATACCCCGAAGATGTCCTGCGGTCCATCTGCGGGGCCGCGGGTTTTCAGGAGTGCGTGCATGCCGCAATCGCTTCCGTTCCGGAGGAAACCGTCGAGCCGCTTACGGCGGGCGGTGGGGGCGGTCGCGGCGTTGGCGGGTTTACTCGGACCGGTGGCCGGATGTGGCGAGGGGCCCGAGCCGGTCGGCCCCGACCCGGGACCATCGACGCTTACCTTTGCCGGCCAGTTGGATCGGCTGGTCCCGGATCTGATGGAGCAGTTCGAGATTCCGGGGGCCGGTGTCGCGTTGATCCAGGACGGCCAGACCGTCTGGACCCGCGGCTTCGGTGTCGCAGACCTGGAGACCGGGTCGCCGATCGACCCGCAGACCACAGTGTTCCAGGTGGCCTCCATCTCCAAGTCCGTGGTGGCCTGGGCGGTGATGCGGTTGGTGCAAGAAGGCAGTCTGGCGTTGGACGCGTCGGTCGAGAGCTACCTGACCCAGTGGAGTTTTCCCGACTCGCCCTATCGGCCGGAAGACGTGACGGTGCGGCGGCTCCTGAGTCACACGGGCGGGACGTCCATCCACGGCTATCCGGGTTTTTTTCCCACCGACCCGCTCCCCACGTTGGTCGAGGCCCTCAACGGGAACTCCAACGGGGCCGGCGCAGTGGAGCTGGTGCGTGAGCCCGGCACCAGGTGGCAGTACTCAGGGGGCGGGTACACGGTGCTGCAGCTCGCCATGGAGGAGGTCACCGGGGACGCCTTCTCCGGCGTGATCGACCGGGAGGTGCTGGCGCCGCTCGGCATGACCAGCTCGTCGTTCGACTGGCGGGAAGACCTCCAGCCGCGGACGGCCACGGCGTACGTGGAAAACCAGATCGCCCTGCCCAACTACCTGTTTTCCGCAAAGGCGTCAGCCGGGCTCTACTCCACCGTGTCGGATATCGCGCGCCTGGTCGAGGCCACGCTGGACGGGCCGGTCGGACAGCCCCGGGGCCGCGGGCTGATACCGCCCCGAGTCGGTGGATCTCATGCTCACCTCGCCGCCGGTTGCGGTCGACTACGGTCTGGGCCACCTGATCATGACGCTGGACGATGGACGCAAGATCCAGGGGCATGCGGGCGTGAACCGGGGGTGGCGGTCCTTCTGGGCCGTGGACCGGGAAAACCGCACGGGAATCGTCGTGCTCTCCAACTCCGAGCACGAAGCCGACCTTCCCGCCCGGGTCGTCTGCGCCTGGGGAGAGGCGGTGGTGGGGGCCCGCATCGCCCTCCCGATCGGCATCAAAGGCTGTTCCTGAGCCGGCTAGCCAGCGGTCTGCGGTCACCCTGCCTTGGTGAGTTCGCTCTCCAGCTTGGCGACGACCATGTCCACGGCGACGCGGTTCTCTCCTCCGTCCGGCACGATGATGTCGGCGTAGCGCTTGGACGGCTCCACGAACTCGAGGTGCATGGGGCGCACGGTCTCCAGGTACTGTTGAATCACCGACTCCATGGATCGCCCGCGGTGCTGCAGGTCGCGGGTCAGGCGCCGTAGAAAGCGGAGGTCCGCGTCGGTGTCCACGTAGATCTTGATCCCGAGCCGGGAGCGGAGATCGGGATCGCCCAGCACCAGGATGCCGTCCACGATCACAACCGGCGTGGGCGGTGCGGTGTGGCTGCGATCGGTGCGGACGTGGGCCGTGAAGTCGTACTCCGGCACGGCGATCGCGTGGCCGGCGGCGAGCTGATCGAGGTGCCGGACCAGGAGCTCGGTCTCCAGCGCGTCGGGGTGGTCGAAATTGACGCGGGCCCGCTCCTCCGGGGGCAGGTGGCTGTAGTCCCGATAGTAGCTGTCGTGATGGATCAGCGTGACCGCGTGCGGCGCGAGTCCCTGGATGATGCGCTCGACCACGCTGGTCTTGCCTGACCCCGAGCCGCCGGCGACCCCGACGAAGAGCGGGCCACTCCCATCCGATCTCACGTGTTCTGGCCTTTCCGGCGCCATTCGGCGTGGGGCAGGGGGGCGTGTGCATTCAGCGGCATGTCTGCTCTCCTTTGAGGCAAAGCCGGTGTCGGGTCACACTACGGCGCCCGGGTCGGGGCGGCCAGCGTGGGGAAGCGACACCACTTGAACTTGTGGCGGCTTCGCGGGTGCTCATCCGCATGTGTGCAATCCTCGGCATCTTGGACGTGGCCGGCCCGCTGGCCCCCTATCGCACGCGGGCGCTCGAACTTTCCCGTCTACAGCGACACCGGGGCCCGGACTGGTCCGGCGTACACGCACGCGACGGGGCGGTCCTGGTGCACGAGCGGCTGGCCATCGTGGATCCGGCCAGTGGGGCCCAGCCGCTCTACGGGCCCGACGATGCGACGGTGCTCGCGGTAAACGGCGAGATTTACAACCACCGGGAGCTCAGGGCGGAGTTGGCTGCCGACTACCCGTTCCGCACGGCGTCGGACTGCGAGGTCATCCTCGCCCTGTACGCGGAGCGGGACACGGAGTTCTTGGCCGATCTGAACGGGATCTTCGCCTTCGTGCTCGTAGACCACGCGCAGGATCGGTACGTGATTGCGCGCGATCCGATCGGGGTGGTGCCGCTGTACATGGGATGGGACGACGACGGCACGCTCCACGTGGCGTCCGAGCTGAAGGCACTGATCCCGGTGTGCCGGAGCGTCCGCGAGTTTCCGCCGGGACACGTGTGGGACAGCCGCGCGGGTGAGCCGCAGCGATACTATCACCGGGACTGGACGGCGTTCGAGGCGGTGGAGCACGCCCGCACGGACCCGGATGCGCTGTGGTCTGCGATGGAGGGCGCGGTCCGACGTCAGCTCATGAGCGACGTGCCCTACGGGGTGCTGCTCTCTGGTGGCCTGGATTCCAGCATCATCGCCGCCTTCGCGGCCCGGCTGGCCCGCCGCCGGGTCGAGGACGAGGGACAGTCCGAGGCGTGGTGGCCTCGGCTCCACAGCTTTTGCATCGGGTTGGAGGGCGCCCCGGACCTGGCAGTGGCCCGTCGGGTGGCGGACCACCTGGACACGGTGCACCACGAATTCCACTACACGGTCCAGGAAGGACTCGACGCCCTTCGCGACGTGATCCGGCATCTGGAGACGTACGACGTCACGACCGTGCGCGCTGCCACCCCGATGTACCTGATGGCCCGTCGCATCCGCGCCATGGGCATCAAGATGGTGTTGTCGGGTGAGGGGGCGGACGAGGTGTTCGGCGGCTATCTGTACTTTCACAAGGCGCCCGACGCGCGGGCTTTTCACGAAGAGACCGTGCGCAAGCTGGAGCGACTGCACCAATACGACTGTCTGCGCGCGAACAAGTCGATGGCGGCGTGGGGGGTGGAAGCGCGGGTGCCGTTCCTGGACATCGAGTTCCTGGACGTGGCCATGGGCCTGAACCCCTCCGACAAGATGGTGCCCGAGGGAGGTCGCGAGAAGCAGCTTCTGAGGGACACCTTCGGGCATCTGTTGCCCACTGATGTGGCGGAGCGCCAGAAGGAGCAGTTCTCGGACGGGGTGGGCTACGGCTGGATCGACGCGCTCCGCGCGCACGCGGCGGCGGAGGTGTCGGATGCGGAGCTGGCCAACGCGTCCTACCGCTTCCCGCACAATCCCCCGGACACCAAAGAGGCCTACCTGTACCGGGCCATCTTCGACGAGGCGTTTCCGCTCGCATCCGCCGCCGCCTGCGTTCCCGGCGGACCTTCGGTCGCCTGCAGCAGCCCCGAGGCCATCAACTGGAGTCCGGAGTTCAGCCGGTTGGCCGATCCCTCGGGCCGCGCCGTCCGCGGGGTGCACGAACGGTCGCTGTGACCGAGGCGCCTCCGCAGGCGGGCCGACGGCTCATCTCGCTGGACGCGTTTCGCGGGTTGGCCATCGCCGGCATGATCCTGGTCAACAATCCGGGATCGTGGGCCCACGTGTATCCGCCGCTCCTGCACGCGCCCTGGCACGGGTGGACGCCCACGGACCTGGTGTTCCCGTTCTTTCTGTTCATCGTCGGGGTGGCCATCCCGTTTTCCTTCGCGGGCCGCATGCGGCGCGGAGCCAGCCGGTCGGATCTCATGGTCCACGTGGTGAGGCGGTCCCTCACGCTGGTCCTGATCGGGCTCCTGATGGCCGCGTTCCCGAGGTTCGACTTCGCCACGCTGCGGTTTCCGGGGGTGCTCCAACGCATCGGGCTGGTCTACCTGGGGGCGGCCTGGGCCTTCTTGTACCTGAGCCGGCGCGGGCGCGGCCTGCTCCTCGCGGCCCTGCTGCTGGGGTACTGGGCCGCGATGACCCTGGTGCCGGTCCCGGGCTACGGACCTGGCGACCTCTCCCCGGACGGGAACCTGGCCGCGTTTCTCGATCGATTCCTGATGGACGGGCACCTGTGGTCCCAATCGCGAACCTGGGATCCCGAGGGTATCCTGAGCACCCTGCCGGCGGTGGGAACGTGCCTGCTCGGGATCTTTGCCGGCGAGTGGGTTCGTAGCGCGCGCGAGGGCGCGGCCAAGGCCCGCGGATTGGTGCTCTCCGGCCTCGGGGCTGCGGTCGCCGGTTTGGTTTGGGGCCTGGTCTTTCCGATCAACAAGAACTTGTGGACCAGCTCCTACGTGCTGTTCACCGGTGGGTTCGCTCTGGTGCTTTTCGGCGGGTTTTTTGCTGTGATGGACGTGCTCGGGAAGCATGGCTGGGCCCGGCCCCTCGTGGTGTACGGCCGCAATGCGCTTGCGGTGTTCGTGGCCTCGGGCGTCGTGGCCAAGCTGCTCATCCTCTCTTCGGTCGGCATGGACCGGGACGGCAATCGAATCTCCGCGTACCGGTGGATCTACGAAACGCTCTACCTGCCATGGCTGAGCCCCATTAACGCGTCGTTGGCGTTTGCGGTGGGCACGGTGCTGGTGTGGTGGGCGGTGGCGTGGGCGCTGGACCGCAAGGGGATCTACCTGAAGGTATGAACGCGGCACGAGCGGAAGCGCCTTGAAGACACTGTTGATTTGCCACGACGATGCCCCCCTGGACCGGCGGGCCCTGGCCCGTTGGCTCCACGAGACCTCGGATCTGGTCGGCATGATCGTGCTGGAAGAGACCGGCGGCCGGTTCATGCGACGGGTTCGCCGCGAGATCAAGCGGGTGGGCGTCCTCCGGTTCTTGGACGTGATGGCGTTTCGTCTGTACTACCGCCTGTTCCTCGCAGGTGGCGACGCCGCCTGGGAGCACAAAGAGCTGGAGCGCCTCGAGCGGCGCTTCCCGCCCTTGGACGAGGATCTTCCGGTGCTGCGCATCCATAGCCCCAACGCACCCGAGGCCGAGGCCTTCGTGCGGGAGCTGGCGCCGGACGTCATGATCGCCCGCTGCAAATTCATCCTCAAGAAACGCGTCTTTGCGGTCCCCGGAACGGGCACGTTCGTCATGCACCCGGGTGTGTGTCCCGAGTATCGCAACGCCCACGGCTGTTTCTGGGCGCTGGCCAACGACGACCTCGAGAAGGTGGGGATGACGCTGCTCAAGATCGACGAGGGGGTCGACACCGGGCCGGTCTACGACTACTTCAGCTACGATCTGGACGAGGTCGGTGAGTCGCACGTCGTCATTCAGGCCCGGACGGTGTTCGACAACCTGGACGCCATCGCGCAAAAGCTGCAGAATATCGTTGCCGGGCAGGCCGAGACGATCGACACCCGCGGACGGCCGTCCGGCGTGTGGGGCCAGCCCTGGCTGACCAAGTATCTGGGATGGAAGCGGCGCGCACGGGCCAGGGCCAAGGCCGGAGCGGGCTGACCGGTCGGCGCCGGCCACCGCGTTGAGAGGCGTATGAAGCAAACCACGCTCTTGTACCACGACGTCGATTCGCCCGACGCGTTCGCGGACACCGGGTTCACGGGTCCGGGGGCGGATCTGTACAAGCTGGACGTGGACGTCTTTCGTGATCAGCGGGACCGCATGGTCGCGGCCGGCATCGGGCCTCCCGTGCGGGCGAACGCCCTGGACGCGGCGTCCGAGCCCCAACCCTGGATGTTCACCGTCGACGACGGCGGAGTGACGTCGTACACGGTCATCGCGCCGATGCTGGAAGACGTCGGCTGGCGGGGGCACTTTTTCGTGACCACCGACCGGATCGGCACGCCGGGGTTCGTGACCGAGGCACACATCCGCGAGCTGCACCGCCGGGGTCACGTGGTGGGCTCGCACACCGCGAGCCATCCGCAGCGCATGTCGAAGTGCTCGGAAGAAGAGCTGCTGACGGAGTGGCGGCGTAGCGCCGCCCGGCTCCAGGAGATCCTGGATGTGCCGACGGCTGTGGCCTCGGTTCCGGGGGGATACTACTCCCGGCGCGTGGCGGCCACCGCAGATGCGGCCGGCATCCGCTTCCTGTTCAACTCCGAGCCCGTCCGCACGCCCCAAACCGTGGGCGACTGCAGGGTGTTGGGACGGTATTGCGTCAAGCAGTCCACGTCGCTGGACGAGGTCCTGGGCGTAATGCTGGGCGAGCGCGGACACCGCGCCCGCCAGTGGCTGGGGTGGAACACCCGCAAGGTGGCCAAGAAAATGGGCGGACGGCTCTACCTGGATCTACAGCGGGCCATCCTCAACCTGAGGAGCTGACCGCATGAGCCGCCGTGGGTCAGACCCCCTGGGTGAAGTAGGGGTTGTCGCCGCTGGCGTGGTCGGTCGCGTCGTGGACGGCGGTGATCTCGGGGATCTCGTCCCGGAGCATCCGCTCGACGCCCTGCCTGAGCGTCAATCGGGACATGGCGCAACCCTGGCACCCGCCGGTCATCTCGATGAAGATCTCGGTGCCCCGGACCTCGGCCAGTTCGATGGCTCCGCCGTGCATGGCCACGGCCGGGTTGATCCGTCCGTCCAACACGCCCCGCACGCGGTCGGCCAGCTCGCCCGTGGGAGCCTCGGCTGCGGCGGTCTCCTCCCCGGTGGTCGCGGCAGGACCCGCCGGCCGCACCTCGAACCCGCTCTCGTTCACGCGCTCGACGAAATCGACCGAAGCGCCACGGACGGCATCGAGCGAGTCGGGAGCCACGACGACCGTGAAGCCTCCTCCGTCGATGCGGGTGTCTTCGGGGGCGATGTCCTCGGCGCCGACCAGGCTCAGCTCATACGAAGCGGCCAGCGGGCTCGGGCCGGTGGCCTGGATGCGCAGAGCCTCGAGCCCGTCTTCTTCACCCGCGATGAAGTTGAGCACCATTTCTCTCGCGCGATCGCTGAACGTCACCATGAAGCTGTCCCCGCTGTCCACGTGAAATCGCAGGCGCCGCCTCGCCAAAGGCGGTCCCCGGCGCACCGGCCGGAACGGCAATATCGCAGAGATCGGATCCTCCACCAATCCCCCCGGCCGCTCCGCGAAAGCCGCCCGAGCGGATGCGTTCCCGGGTCGGTGCTGACGAACCGTGACGGTGTGATCCGGGCGCTGCTGCTCATCGGGCTGGCCGTACTGGGCGTGGTGGCGCTGCCGGTCGTGGGCTGGTGGCTCCAGCCTGAGCGTCCGCTGGCCCTGGTAGCGGTGGACAAGACCGTGCCGACCGAGACCCGCCGCGAGCACGTGGGCTTCTATTGGCTGCTGAGACACCACCGGTATACGGAGCCCACGACCGGTGATCTCCACCATCCCGCGGAGGGCTACTACGGATTCTACCCGCTCCCCGACGAGCGGTACCGCATCCGGGCGCTCCCGCGGGACCTGGGCGAGCCCGACCTCATCTACCTGCTGGATACCTACGGCGTCTACGAGGCCGAGTTCTACGGATCCAACCCCGAGGGGCGCCGGTCTCCCAAGATCTACGGCGGGCTCACGCTCGGTGAGGTCAGGGCCGTCCGAGCCGCCCACCGCAGGGGGGTGCCGGTGCTGGCCGAGTTCAACACGTTCGGCAGTCCGTCGGACCGGCAGGCCGCGGACTCTCTCACGGCGCTCTTGGGACTCGACTGGACCGGCTGGACCGGCCGTTACGTTGAAGACCTGGCCCCCGGCGGCGAGGTGCCCGTGTGGTTCATCGAAAACCACCAACGCGCCACCGACGCGCCCTGGGACTATTCGGGCCCCGGAATGATCTTCGTGCATACCGACGGCCGGCAGGTGCTCCTGGAGTGGGGCATCCACTTCGACGAGCACGGCGTCATGTTCACGCCGACCGGCGCGGCGGAGGCCCGCTATGGCGTCCGGAACCTCACCCGGTACAGGTACTGGTTCGACATCACGGATGCCCACGCCTCGACCGAGGTGCTGGGCCGCTTCCGACTGCCGGTGACCGTTGCGGGGGAAGAGCTCTTGGACGAGGCGGGAGTTCTCCTCCAGTTTCCGGCGCTGACCCGCGGCGGCACGCCCGAGACTCCGGCGTTCTACCTCGCGGGCGATGCCGCGGACTTCTACCCGAGCCCCAGGCTGATGCGGTTCCGGGGTCTCGCCCGGCTCAAGAGCTTGGCGCCCTCGGGCGAAACCGATCCGCTGGCGTTCTTTTGGCGCGTTTATGTCCCGTTCGTGGAGACGGTTCTTTCCGAAGTCACGACCGATTAGGTTGGGTGCTTCGCTCGGGTCGGGTGCTTCCATCGGCCGAGCGGAATCTCGCCAACCACTGTGAGAGAAGGATCGACCGTGGCCGACCTGGATTCCCTGGACACCCTGGTCTCGCTGGCCAAGCGCCGGGGGTTCGTCTTTCAGTCTTCCGAGATCTACGGGGGCACGGGCTCGGTGTGGGACTACGGCCCTCTCGGCGTGGAGCTCAAGCTCAACGTCAGGAACGCCTGGTGGGACGCCATGGTCCGGCAACGGGACGACATCGAGGGGCTCGACGCCGGGATCCTCATGCACCCGTCCGTCTGGGAGGCCTCGGGGCACGTGTCCGGGTTCACCGACCCGCTCGTGGACTGTAGGACCTGCAAGAAACGGTTTCGCGAAGACCAGCTTGAGGAATCTGCCTGCGGGCGCAAGCCCAGCAAGAACCCCGGGGAAACCGAACACTGCGATCTCGGTGCGCCCCGCATGTTCAACCTCATGTTCAAAACGTTCATGGGGCCGGTCGAAGAGGACGCCTCCACAGTGTACCTCCGGCCCGAGACGGCGCAGGGCGTGTACGTCAACTTCCTGAACGTGCAGACCTCGGCCCGCCAGAAGATCCCGTTCGGCATTGCCCAGGTCGGCAAGGCGTTCCGGAACGAGATCACGCCCGGGAACTTCATCTTCCGCTCACGCGAGTTCGAGCAGATGGAGATGCAGTTCTTCGTGGAGCCCGGAAGCGACGAGGAGTGGTTCGAGTACTGGCGGTCGGCTCGCATGGAGTGGCACCTGGCCAATGGGATCCGGCCGGAGAAGCTCCGCCTGCAGGCTCACGGGCCCGACGAGCTGGCGCACTATGCCAAGACGGCCGAAGACATCGAGTACGAGTTTCCGTTCGGGTGGAAGGAGCTCGAGGGCATCCACAATCGCACCGACTACGACCTCCGCAGCCACCAGGAAAAGTCCGGCAAGCGGCTGGAGTACGTCGAATCACACTCCGGCAAGCGCTTCGCACCCTACGTGATCGAAACGGCCGTGGGGTTGGACCGCTCGGTCCTGGTGGCGCTTTGCGACGCCTACCGCGAGGAGGAGGTCGACGGCGACACGCGGGTGGTCCTGGCGCTCCATCCGCGACTGGCGCCCATCAAGGTGGCGGTGTTCCCGCTGGTCAAGAAGGACGGCCTGCCGGAAGTGGCCAAAAAGCTCCACGACGAGCTGCGGGCCGCCGCCGTGCCCAGCTTTTTCGACGTCTCGGGGGCGATCGGCCGCCGCTACCGCCGTCAGGACGAGGCGGGCACGCCGTGGTGCGTGACCGCGGACGGACAGACCCTCGAGGACGGCACCGTGACCGTTCGCGATCGGGACACGCTGGCGCAGGAGCGCGTGGCCATGGACCGGGTGCGCGCGTGGGTAGCCGACCGGCTGGCCGGCGCCTGAGGCAGCGTCTGCGGAACAGGCCGCGGCACGCCGGCGCATGACACCCAAGACCGTCCTGCCCGTGCTGGACTACGGCCGGCTGTTCCGCGGGTTCGAGGCGCCGGTGATGACGTACGATTGCGGGAAGAAGTGCGCTCCGCTCAACGGAGGCGAGCCCGTCTGCTGCACTACCGCGCATGCCGTTCCCGTGATGAACCGGGCCGAGTTCGAGTTTCTGCGCGGACGCAGCGACCTCTGGCGGCGTTTCCGGCCCAGGGACGCGTACGAGCGCGGCCTGGTCGACGACATGGACGACTCGATCGTGGCCTGCGAGTGCAAGGGCGCGCGCCACTGTGAACGGGAGAACCGGAGCCTCTCCTGCCGCACGTTCCCGTTTTTTCCGTACGTGACGCGAGAGCGGGAATTCCTGGGCCTCAGCTACTACTGGACGTTCGAGGACCGCTGCTGGGTGCTGTCCAACCTCCGGCGGGTCGGGAGACCGTACATCGAGGAGTTCATGGCGACCTACGACGCCATCTTCGACCACGATCCCGAGGAGCTCGAGACCATGCGGAACTGGTCCGCGACCATGCGGCGGGTGTTCTCCCGCTGGAACCGCCCCATTCCGGTGGTGCAGAGAGACGGAACCTGGGTGCAGGTGCGGCCCCACGGCCGAGGGATCCGGCCCGCCTCCAAGCGCACGTTCACCAAGCACGGGCCCTACCGGTCGAAAAAGGCATATGCCAAGGCGGTCCGCGAAGCCGAGGCCGAGCAGTAACGCGCAAGGTAAAGCCATGGCTTTCCCGGCCGCGGCCCTCTAGACTGACGGTTCGACACCGAAACATCGATACCGTCGTGACGCCATTCGGAGGCTCCATGACCCGCCGCGCCAGAATCCCCGGTTTCTTACTCCTCTTCAGCTTCGTGGCGTCCGGATCGGCCGTCGCCCAGGAAGACGAACGCGTGCCTCAGACGTTCGATTGGTCGTTGGAAGAGCCCATTCCCGCGACCACGCCCTGGGGTCAGGCAGTGGATACCGCGTCCACGCGGATGATCCTCCAGTGGACGACCATGCCGGAATACACCACCCCCGTCGTCAACCACCTGCCGGAGCACCCGACGACGGTCTCGCCCACCGAGCACTTCGGACATCCCATCGGCAGGCCCGGATTCCTGCACAAGGTGGACGAGGTCTACGGGTACATGGAGGCGTTGGCGGGCTCCTCGCCCAGGGTCAACTTCGGGTATTTGGGCGAAACCGAAGAGGGGCGGCGCCTCGCGCTCGTGCAGGTGGGCAGCGAGGCAAACCTGGCGCGTCTCGACGAGATCAAGGCGGGCATGGCCGCACTCGCGGATCCACGCGGCACCGACGAGGCCGAAGCCCAGCGGCTGATCGCCGAGCTCCCCGCCATCTACGCGTTCTACGCCGGCCTCCACTCACCAGAAACCGGGCCGCCCGAGATGGTGATGGAGATGGCGTACCGGCTGGCCGTGTCGGACGACCCCATGATCCGGAAGATCCGGGACGAGGTCGTGGTGTTCATCGTTCCGGTTGCTGAGCCGGACGGGCGCGACAAGGTGGTGGACTGGCACAGGCGCTACAACCAGGACGTCTTCAAGGCCGAGGACCGCGTGGCGGGGCCGCCCTACTGGGGCAAATACATTTTCCACGACAACAATCGGGACGGCCTCCAGTTGTCTGCAGCGCTCACCCGCGAGCTCGTCAACCTGTTCCTGGAATGGCACTATCCGGTCGGGCACGACCTACACGAGTCCGTCCCCTACATCTATGTGTCGACCGGGACGGGCCCGTACAACCCGACGGTGGATCCCATTGCCGTGAGCGAATGGCAGTGGATGTCCAACTACGAGGTGACGGAGCTGACCGCCTACGGCCTTCCGGGCGTCTGGACGCACGGGTTCTACTCCGGCTGGTATCCCGGCTACCTGCTCTGGGTGACCAACACCCGGAACGCGGTGGGGCGCTTCTACGAGACGTTCGGCAACTCGATACCCAACACCATGGAACGGGAGCTGGGAGACCGGCAGACCCGCACCGAGTGGTACCGCCCCAACCCGCCTCGCGAGAAGACCATCTGGTCGCTCCGTAACAACACGAACTACATGCAGACCGCCGCGTTGACCGCGGTGCACCTGGTGGCGGAAAACCGGGCCCGCGTGTTGGAGAACTACTGGAAGAAATCCAACAACGCGCTGAACAAGGGCCGAGACGAAGCGCCCTACGCGTATGTCGTCGCCCAGGATCAGCCGCGGAAAGCCGACGCGTCGTACATGTTGAACCTGGTCCGGCGTCAGGGAATCGAAGTACACCGAGCGGAGGAGGACGGCACCTTCGGCGAGACGTCCGTAGCGGAAGGAGACTACGTGATCCGCATGGATCAGCCCTACCGCAACTTCGTGCTGACGTTGATGGATAAGCAGGAGTTCCCGGAGGACGCGCCTTCGCCTTATGACGATGTGGCGTGGACGTATCCGCTCATGTTCAACGTCTCGGTCCAGGCCGTGGACGACGCGGGAATCCAGGAGATGGACATGGCGCTGGTCTCCGCGGAGATCGGCATCGCCGGATCGCACACCCGCGTGGCCGGACGCCGCGCCCGTGACGTCGTACACGTGGTCAAGGCGGATGCCTCCGCCCATGCCCTGAGCCTGCGCTTCGACATGCCCGACGTGCCCATGCGTGTGGCCGAGTCGGCCATTCCGCTGGAGCGTGACACGCTTCCGGCGGGGTCCTGGATCATCGCGGGCGACGCCCTCGACGGAGACCAAGTCCGCTCCCTCGCCGAGACGCGTGGGCTGGAGGTGTACACGATCTCGAGCGACGACGTGAGTGAAGTGGCCACCCATGAGATGGACCTTCCCCGGATCGCGCTGCTCCACACCTGGTCCCGCACCCAGGACGAGGGATGGGCGCGATACAGCCTGGACCAGGCCGGCGTGCCGTACACGTACATCGCCGAGACCGAGCTCGAAGGCCGGAACCTGAGGTCGGAGTTCGACGTGATCCTGTTCCCGCACCAGGGATCGCGGAGCACGGCCAAGCGGATCCTTCAGGGCGTGGACCCGTCCAAGGGCCCCATCGCCTACACGCGCACCGCCGAGTACCCCAGCCACGGCACTCCCGACGAGTCGGAAGACATCACCGGAGGCATGGGCTTCGCGGGCCTCGCGGCATTGCGGTCGTTCGTCGAGGACGGCGGTACGCTGCTGACGATCGGGTCCGCCTCCACCGTGTCGGTGGGCTTCGGGTTCCTGCGTGACGTAAACCTCAGCCCGGTCGGGAGCCGGTTCATTCCGGGCTCCATCCTCGCGGCCAAGGTCAAAGACGCCTCCAACCCGATCACCTACGGATACGACAGCGAGTTTCCGGTATACCACCAATGGGGTCCCTATCTATCGGTGCCCGATTCGAAGGACGACGGGATTGCGGTCGAGTACGGTGGGTCCGAAGGGCTGCTCCTCAGCGGAGTGGCGCGCTCGGCCGGCTCGCTGGTCGGGGATCCGGCCATCTATGCCGAGCAGGTAGGCGAGGGGTGGGTGGTGGTCTACGGGTTCGATGCCTTGCACCGGCACCAGAACCTCGGAAACCACGCGCTCGTGTGGAACGCGGTCATGAACTGGAACGACCTGGACGCCCGGTCGGACACGGACGCGCCCACGGCCGTCACAGACGGGGAGGGGAGCTCCGGACCGGGCCGGTAGGCTCCTAATTCGTCGGGCCGCGTGACCCACGCGCCCGACATGCACGCCATGCACGCCGGCCGCCCCGCGATCCGGGGCGGCCGGACGTCATCCTCCCGAGTCCGGGCGTCCACTTCCCAGCGCCCTTGGAGTTCGTAAACCAAGTCATCGGAGAACGATCGGCCGATGACCTCGCCGCCCACCGACTCGACCGGAATCTCCAAAGCAGCACCACGACCGACCACTGGGACGGGGATTGCGCGTTTTCTCAGTCTTCGTTATTTAGGATTCCTAATCATTAGGACTCCTATTGACTTGGATGGAACGAATGATACGCAGAAAGACGTTCGTCACCCTTACCGTCGTGGGTCTCGTGCTCCTGAGCGGCGCACGGCAGACCCTCACTGCCCAGAGTTCGGTACGGCCCACCGCGGCAACCGCCGATCTCGACATCGAGGGGACCCAGGTGCGCTTCATCGAGGACCTCCACCTGCTGGTCTTCGAGCAACGCGTGGCCGGGAAGGCCGGCCGCACGACACCGAAAGCGGCTGGCGCAATGGACGGGGCACCGGTGTTGGGATATGTGTTTCCGACGACCCTGGCGCCCGAGGACGTGGGCTTCGCCCCCGGTGACGGCGTGGTGGCCCTGGCAGCTACCTCCCATCCCGACTTCGACGACACGCCCCTCTGGGACGAAAACGGCGATCGAGACTACGCGAACGACGGGGTCCGCTTCCATTCCCACTGGGTGGTCCTGGTGCCCGATGAGCGGGTCCCGGGCGGCCTATCCGTGAAGGACGCGCAGCGCATCGAGCAGGAGCTGCCCCCGACGAATCCGGGCATGCCCATGTATCTCGATTCTCCCGGATTCTCGATCGTGCTCGACGGCGACCATATCCGCGTCGTCGTTCCCGCAGACCGGGTCGGTAATCGTACGGATTTCGGTTTCGACGCGGTGACGGCATATATGGAGGTGAATACGTCCGATCCAGACCGTCCTCTCCTCGGAGTCTATGAAGTGTACGAGGTGCTTTCGGGAGACCTCAGCCTCCCATACCGGGTAACTCGTTGAGCAAGAGCGACCCGGAGCCGACGGGCGGGCCGCCCCTCGACGAGGGGGGCGGTCCATCCGTGTTCACGGACGAGCGTGATCCCGCCGAGCGCATCCTGGTCGCGCTCTCTCAGATCGGGGCCACCCTCCGTACCAGCACATGGGAGCGGGCGGCGCCCCGAGGACTGAACCCGACCCAGGTGAAGATCCTCTCCTCCCTCCTGCGAATCGAAGATCCCGGCGCGAGCCTGGCTCACCTCGCCGCACAGCTCGGCGTGTCACCTCCCACGGTCTCCGACTCGGTATCAGCGCTGGAGCGAAAAGGCCTCGTACAGAAGAAGCCCCGAGCCGAAGACGGACGATCACTGGCGATTTCCCTCACCCGGGCGGGACGCACCGCCGCGAGAGATTTGAGCGACTGGCCGGACGAGCTGATCGGGACGATGGACAGCCTGACCCCGGACGAGCACGGTGCCCTCCTCCGCTCCCTCAGCAAGGTCGTCCGCCAGCTGCAGGTGTCCGGGCAGATCGCCACCGCCCGGACCTGCGTGACCTGTCGCTTCTTCCGGCCCCACGTCCATGACGATCCCCTGACGCCCCATCACTGTCTGCTTGCCGAAGCCGACTTCGGGGACCTCAACCTCCGACTGGACTGTCAGGAGCACGAGCCTGCCGACGAGGCTCTGGCAGACACGAACTGGGAGGTCTTCTCGGGCGCCGGGTAGCGGACGCGATCGATGACCTCACCGCTGCCTCTGGCCCGGGGGCAGCCGGACGTCAGCCTTCCGAGATCGGCGTCCGCTCCACGGCGCGGACCACGGCCGAGACGTCTCGGGAGACCGAGCGGAGAAGGTTGGCCGCCGGGTCTTCGACGGCGTTCCGGGATGAAACCGGATACTCCTTGTTCCAGACGGGCGGGTCCCCGACGGTGCTGTACAGCGACACGGCCAGGCGTCGCACCGAGCCGGGACGGATTTCCGCCTCCAGGTAGAGGGTGTTGCCGTGGGATCCGGCGGCTTCCTCTTGGGCTTCCGGGGTCCGTGCGTCGACCCCCCAACGGCTTTGCAGCTCGTACACGAGGTCGTCGGAGAACGCGCGGCTGATGACCCCGCTGCCCAGAGACCCGACCGGAATCTCCAGGGGTAGCACCACGACCGACCACTGCGAGAGCGGATCGGACTCCGGAGTGCTGGCGCAGGCCGTGGCCAAGGCGAGCAGGACGAGGGCCGGGAGGCGCCGAACATCTTCCATGGGAGGCTCCTGAGAGGGGTGGGTGTCCTACACGCCGCCGGCCGAGGCCGGTCCCCGGCGCATCCGCGCAACCGTTTCGGCGGACCGGTGGTCACACGGATTGAGAACGCAGATCGAATGGAAGAAGTCGATCAACCGGACCGGAGGAGATTCGCGATTGGATGACCGCCTGCTGATCCGCAGGGCGTGCGAAGGGGATGACCAGGCGTTCCGAAGCCTGTACGACCGACACGTAGACCGGATCTTCCGACTCGCGTTCCGCATGACGGGCGACGACACGGCCGCACAGGAGTGCACGCAGGACGCGTTCGTACAAGCGTTTCGTGGACTCCCGGCGTTCAAGGGCGACGCTCGCTTCTCCACCTGGATTCACACGATCGCGGTCAACGTGACCCTGAACCACCTGCGTCGCGTCAAGCGACACCGGAGTCGAGAGATGTCCCTGGAAGCCAACGAGTTGCCGAGCAAGCCCGGAGCGGCCGATCCCACGCTGGGCGATCGGATCCGGGTCGCGGTGAACGCGCTGCCGGACATCTACCGCACGGTGTTTTTGATGCACGACCTGGAGGGATTCAAACACCCGGAGATCGCGGGAGCCCTTCAGATTGCGGTCGGCACCTCCAAAGCCCGGCTGTCACGCGCGAGAGCGTCGCTCAGGGCGGCGCTGGGCGAAGAGATCAAGGAGTACGTTCCATGAGCGATGGCCATCCAGACCCGTTTCAGGACCGGGTGCGCGCCGAGTTCCACCCGCCGCCGGAACCCCCACGAGAAGCCATGTGGGCCGCGATTCGCACGGCGCTGGACGAGGACGTGCCGGTGGCCGTCGCCACCGACCGTCGCCGGTGGTCGCGCACGCCGCTCGTAGCCGCGGCGGCCGGCCTCATCTTGGCCGCGGGATTCGGATTGGGGCGGTTCTCCGTTCCGGTCGCGGACCCGGGCGTGACTTCCGCAGAGGCGCCCCCGGCCGAGTCCGCTCCGGAGGTCGCCTCTCGGCCGGCCGGCGACACCGGCGCCTACCGCTTCGCGGCGGCGCGTCACCTGGCGGAGTCGAGCTCGTTCCTGGGACGCGTACAGACGCAGGCGGCCGGGGGATCGGTTCCACCCGATGCCGGAACGTGGGCGGCGGATCTTTTGACCCAAACCCGGCTCATCCTGGATTCACCTGCCGCGGAAGAGGAAGAGCTGCGCAGGCTGCTCGAGGACTTGGAGCTGGTGCTGGTGCAGGTGGTCCACGTCTCCGGCGCGCGGGCGTCCGGGCAGCCGGAGTTGGAGCAGTTCGAGCTGACGCAGCTCAACCGCGGACTGAGACAGAACGAGGTGCTGCTGCGCATTCGCAGGATCCTGCCACCGATGCTGGCGTCCGATTGAGCCGAAGCGCCGCACCGGGATCAGATGACCGAAGAATCACTACGATGACACGAGGGAGACCGAACGATGGGTGTGCATAGGAGGAAGTGGAGGGGGGTGGTGTGGGCGCTGACGGGCGGGCTGGCCGTCATGGTCGGCGCCCAGGGGGCACAGGCACAGACCGACGGCGACGCGCTGTACGCGGAGGCCCGGGAGCTACTCAACGCGGGTCAGTACGCCCGGGCGAGTTCCCTGTTCGAGCGGCTGCGCCAGGCCCATCCGGGCTCGGAGCGGGTCGCCGACTCGTACTACTACGAGGCGTTTGCGCTCTACCGTCACGGGCAGGATCAAGGACAGAACCTCGCCCTGGCGCGCGGGGCGTATGAGCGGGCGGCCGAGCTCCTCGTCATCCAGGAGCAGCGCTACGACGCGGCCGCGACCCGCAGCGAGGCGGAGGCGCTGAGCGTGCGGCTCGAGGCCGCGTTGGCCCGAGCCGGAGATCAGCGCGCGCGGACGGCCGTGGGAGCACGGGCACAGGTGGCCTGCTCCGACGAGGAAAGCGACCTGCGTGCCATAGCGCTCAGCGCGCTCATCGGGATGGACGCGGGAGACGCGGTGCCTCTCCTGAGGCAGGTCATCGCCGACCGCAACGCCTGCAACGCCGAGCTCCGGGCCCAAGCCGTGTTCATCCTCTCACAGCAGTCCTCGGACGAAGCCGTCGACCTGCTGCTGGACCTGGCCCACCGCGATCCGGATCCCGATCCGGAGGTGCGAGAGGCGGCCGTGCACTGGTTGGCGCAGACCAACCGGCCCGAGGCGCTGGATGCGCTGCTCAGCATCCTGGAATCGTCGGATGATCCGGAAGTACTCGAAAGCGCAGTGTTCGCCCTGTCTCAGACGGGTGACCCGAGGGCGAAGGCTCGCCTGCGGGCGTTGGCGTCCGACGCCTCCGCACGGCTCGATACCCGTGCCAAAGCCATTTTCTGGATCGGCCAGCAGGCGGGCGACCTGCAGACGATGCTCGATCTCTACGCCGAGATGGACCATCCGGAGTTGAGGCAATCGGTCATCTTCGGGATCGGCCAGATCGTTTCCCCGGAATCTCGCGCGTGGATGCGGGCGCTCGCGTTGGATCGCTCGGAAGATCCCGAGCTCAGGGGTCAGGCCGTCTTCTGGCTGGCCCAGAGCAACGGGTCGATCGAGGACATGAGAGCCATCTACGACCAGGCCGACGAGGTCGAGGTCAGAGAGCAGGTGCTGTTCGGGTTGTCCCAGATGGACGATTCCGAAGCGGTCGACGTTCTGATGGAGGTGGCGCGATCGGATCCCGACCGGGAGCTGCGCAGCAAGGCGGTGTTCTGGCTCGGCCAGACCAACGACCCGCGGGTGCCCGAGTTCCTGATGGAGATCATCCGCCGATGAGCGCGCGTGTGTGGGTCGGCGTTGCGGGGCTCGTCACGCTGCTCGGCCTTGCGTCCGCGGCCTCACCCGCGGAGGGCCAGAGCCTCACGGAACGGATTCGGGAAGCCCGCGCGGAACGCGTGTCGTTCCGGTTCGCCACGCGCCCCGGCGTCATGCGGTGCGAGGGGACGTGGCGGGGCCAGCATCGGTCGTACGGCGACGCGCTGGACGACGGATGCTGGACCGGACCCTCGGAGGTTCAACTGCGGATCGCGGACGGCGAGGTGGTACGCTTGGACTGGGAGATCGTGCGTGCCGGCGCCGCGGCCGATCGTGGCTGGACGTCGCTCGGAACGGTGCCGCCGCAGGCGGCCGCCGACTATCTGCTGGACCTGGCGCGCACGGCGCGATCGAGCGTCGCCAAGGACGCCATCGGGGCGGCGGCCGCGGCGGCGGACGTCGAGATCTGGCAGGAGCTCCTGGCGCTGGCTCGGGACGGGAGCCGTCCCCGAGACGTGCGGGAAAGCGCGACGTTTTGGTTGGGGCAGGCCACATCCGACCACGCGACCCGAGGGCTCGCCGACCTGGCGGAGAGCGATCCGGACGTCGAGGTGCGGCGGGCCGCCGTGTTCGCGCTGTCCCAACGGGACGAGGCGACTGCGGTCGATGTGCTGATCGCCATCGCCCGCGAGAACGATCACCACGAAGTGCGGAAGTCGGCGTTCTTCTGGTTGGCTCAGCGGGGCGGTCCGGACGTGCTCGACTTTTTCGAGGAGGTGCTGTCCGGCCCGTCGGGAGGCTAGCGGCTTCGCAGGCTGCGCAGCGTGCGCTGTATCCATAACGCCGGCCACGACCCGCCAGGGCGATCGAGCGACCAGCGCAGGTAGTCGCGGGACGGAAACCAGCGTGCGAAGCGCAGAGCGCGTCGGCCCGCGCCGGTGAGCGGCGCGTCGCGCAGAGGGCCGGGCCCCCTGCCGTAGTGTCGGGACCCGAACAGCAGCACGTCACGTGCGAAGGGCCGGGTCCGGGTTGCGGTGTCTTGCAGCTCGGCCAAAACCGTGTCCGGCACCGGCAGGTCGAGCTCGTCTGCGAGGTAACCCAGCAGCACCCGGGACGGGGCAGCCAATTGTCCGTCCACGGCGTCCCGTTGGAACGCCGTCCAATCGAAGCCGGGGCCGGCCGTCAGGTGCCAGGCATCCTGCGCCCACTGCAGGCCCGCTCGGTGGGGGCAGAGCGCCGCGCGGGCCAGCGCCCGTAGAAGGGCCGGCTCTCGACGCAGCACGGTCGCCGGCCTGCCGGCAAGCGTGGCGGGCTCGGTGTGTCCGTCGAGATCCGTCCCGTCCGGCCCGAGGCCGGGCACCCGCATGAACCGGTGGTGAAGGAGCAAGGGAAGCAGCGAGTCGTGGACGACGCTCGTGGCCTGGCCGCCCGAAAGCTCGATGGGCCGGGGACTGGAAAACCCCGCTGCGGCAAGCGCGTCGATCACCGCGGGAAAGCGCTCCTCCCCGGTCCACACGTCGATGTCGTGGGCGTGCCGTAGAATGGGGCTGGGATACACGGTGTGACCCAACGCCGCGCCGGTGAGGAGCACCACGGGAGCGTCGATTCCGTCCACCGCCGCGAGGACGCCGGAAAGGATCTTCCCGTACTCCGCGGCTCGGAGCTCCTCCCGCAGGTAGGCGGTGCGAAATATCGTGGCGAGCTCCCGAGGGACCTCGCCGTGCTGCTGAGCGCTCAGGTGCAGGGCCGGCGCGAGTCGCTTGAGCCCGACCACGTCGCTCCGAAACAGCTCGGGGACGTCCACGGATTGCGACAGCAACCACCCCCACGCCGCGTCGCGCGACCCGCCCTCGTGCAGCGCCGCGCGGAGCAGCATGGTGCGCGGGAGGTCCGGAAGGAGCGCGGTCAGCGCCCCGAGGAGCGGAGTGGCGGCCACGCCCGACGCGGAGGCCGGAGACGTCCGGTGCTCAGTCGGGGTCGCTGCCGTCTGGGTCGGCACCGGCGTCTTTGTCCCGATTGGATCGGACTCGCTTCTGGAGCAGGGCGAACACCTCGTCCAGGTGCTGTTTGCTCTCCTTTCGGGAGAGGTTCTCCTCGTGCATCCGACGAAAGACGAGCGTGTCCGGGTGGCACGTCCCCTGGATGCCGGCCTCTTCCGCCCGCATGAAGAAGTCCATGATCTCCGTGTGGGGCAGCGACTCGTCGAACCCGCCCAGTGCGTCGTAGACCGGCCGTCGAACCAGGAGGGCCTGGGTCACGTATCCGGGCACCGGCGCCCCCCGGGTCCGGCCGACGTAGCGCTCGGCCTCGTCGGCCAGCTCTTCCATCCAGACGTTTTGCACGTTGGCCACGACGAAGCCCAGGTCCGGGTTCTCCGACAGGGTCCGTTCCTGGACCTCCAGCTTGTGGGGCGCCCACCAGTCATCGGCGTCGAGGAACGCGATGAGCGGGCCGGACGTCAACCGCACGCCGTGGTTGCGCGCTACGGTCGGGCCGGCGTTCTCCTGGGTCACGTATCGCACGCGGTCTCCGTAGGCCCGTACCCGATCGCCGGTTCCGTCGGTGCTGCCGTCGTCCACCACCACAATCTCCGAAGGCGCCAGCGTCTGACCGAGCACGCTGTCCAACGCTTCGCCGATGTACTGCTCCCCGTTGAACACGGGAATGATCACGCTCACGGCCGGGGCGGCGTCCTGCCCTTTGGAGGACACTAGTGACCGCATCGGCGTTCGAATGCCACAGGACTTCGCAAACAGGTCACTAGAGGGCCTGCTCCAGGATGTGGCCGATGTGGTCCGGGATGGTCTCCATGTCGTACCCCAGATCAACCCTGAAGGTGGGCAGCGTCATGACCAGCTCGCTCATTCGCCCGAACTCCCGAGCGTTGAGGCCCGCGTGGGGAAGCATCATCAGTGAGCTGGGCGCCAACTGGAGAAGGGCCTCCGAAGCCTTGGCGGGACGCACGGTCGTGGTGGGTTGGTGGGCCACCCTGGGCAGCGCGATGGCGCGGATGCGCGCCGTGCGCGTCAGGCGTTCCGGACGGGCCTCGGCGAGCATGACGGCGGCCTTGTCCTCCACGGCCAGCGTGCCGTGAACCGCATACGGCACGAGGTCGGGGAACCGCTTGAGGTGCTCGGGATCCACGTGGGTGGAGCTGTAGACCGAATGGCCGCGGTAGCTGCCGTCCTCCAGCTTCTCGACCCCGATGTAGTCGTCTCCCAGGAAGTCCCAACCTGCCCCGTGGCAGGTGAGGCTCACCGTCGACTTGCCCGATCCGCCCGGTCCGCCGAAGAGCACGCCTTCACCGTCCTTGGCGACCAGCCCGGAATGGGCCGCCTGCATGTCGCGGTCCTTGTGCCAGAGCAGCAACTGCGAGTGGAGCGGCCGTCCCAACTCGTAGAGCGTCAGCCGCTCGTACGTGCCCGCCCACCCGAGCAGCCGCCCGCCCACGCGGTCGATGATGCTCTTGGTCTGGGCCAGCTCGTGCATGATGAAGCGGCCGTCGGACGAGGCGCCGAACGCTCCCAGGAATGCGAGGTCTTCGCGCGGCTCGCAGTGCTCGCAGCCGACGCCGGTGGCCTTCTCGTCCCAGAGGTCTACCACGAGTGCGGGGTCCGAAGCGGGATCGGTGCGAAGGTGCAGGAATGGCCGCAGCATGCGTTCCGCCAAATCCCGCCCTGCCACCCGGAACCGGGTGGGACGCCCTGCCATGACGAACCAGCGCTCGACTCGCTCGTCGGGATGTTCTTCCCAGGCCCGGGCGAAGGAACCGGCCAGCGCCTCGAACTGTTCGGCCGAGTCCCTCTTCAGCTCCGTCGCGGCCGGGGCGTCATTCACCCTCCGGCTCCAGCCACGGAGATTCCGCAACGCCCGGCATGGGTGGATCCAAGGCCAGCAGCTCGGCCATGTCGGAGTATTTTTCGAGCTCGGGTGTCACGTATGCCGCGTCGGCGCCGGGGCCGTTCGGAGACCACGCCGACTCCGCGGAGGGCCGGTCTGCGACCAGGAGTCCTTCGTCGACCAGCTCGGCCGCCAGGCGCAGGACATCTGCGCGGGCGGTGTCCTCGTCGACCGCGAACTCGTGGGAGAGGGCCCGAACCACGTCTTCCAGCGCGTATCCCTTCTCGGAGAGCTCCCAGACCCGGCTGGCTGCGGGGTTCATGTTGTAGTACAGGCCGTTCCCCAGATTCATCACGATGGCCTCACCATCTACGACCTTGCCGGCAATCTCCTCGGAAGCGAGTCGAAGCCGCTGGGATACTTCAACCATCGGTGCTCTCCACAATCGATCGGTAAATGTCTTCGTAGGCGCGTGCCTGCGCCTCTATGGAAAAGTGCTCGCGCGCGCGTTTATACGCAGCTTGGCCCATCCGTTCCGCCCGCTCGGGGTCGGCCAGAGCATCTTGCATGGCGTCCGCCAACCCCTCGGGGTCGTCGGAATCCACCAGCCAACCGGTCTCGCCGTCCATCACGATCTCGGGTAAACCCCCCACGCGGCTGGCGATGACGGGCCTTCCCGCCGCCTGGGCCTCCAGGGCCGACAGTCCGAAGGACTCGGCCCGCGAGGGCGCCACCAGCATCGTGGCATCCTGCAGCAAATCTGGGACCGCATCCGGCGTCAGCCACCCGAGAAACTGTACGGTGTCACCCAATTTCCGACGTTCGACGAGTGCGTCCAGCGCAGCCCGCTCGGGTCCCTCACCGGCGATGCGCAGTTGAAAGCGGACCCCGCGATCGGCCAGCCGCGCAGCTGACTCGATGAGCACGTCGAAGCCCTTCTCGGGCGACAGCCGTCCGGTGGCGACGACGACCGGCGGATTCCAGGGAAGCGGCCGAGCCGGCTCCGAGTCCAGCTCGATTCCGTTGTACACCACCATGCTGGTCGGAGGCGCGATGCCGGCGGCGAGCGCTTCGTCCCGCATGCCGCGAGACGGGAACACGACCCGTTCCGCCAGCGCCGCGGCCTTGTTGACCGTCTGATCTCGGTTCGTCTGCTCCGTCCACAGCCCCGCCACCTGGTGGGTGAACACGAGCGGAAGCCCGAGCCTTCGGCAGGCCTGGAGGCAGAACAGGGCGCTCGGGCCCGGGAGCCCCATGTGGACCAGGTCCGGGTTGAACTCCTTGATGGTGCCGATCGTGTCCTGCAGGGCTCCGAACACGAGCTGGGGGTTTCCCCCGGACACGGCTTCACGAAACGGCAGCCGGCGGATCGGCACGTCCTCGTGGACGTCGGTGGCCGGGAGCGCGGGATCGGTCAGCGACGTGACGACCAGCAGCTCGTGCCCGCGAGCGCGCAGCCCCCGGAGCAACAACACCGAGGCCACCTCCGTGCCGCCGATCGAAGGCCAGTAGGCCTCACTCCAGTAGAGGATGCGCAGGAGCCCCTCCGTCAGGGTTCGCCGAACAACGTGGCGTGCGTGTGAGTGAGATCCACCGGGAGGTCCGGATGGGGGCTCATGGCGTACACGGCGTGAAAGCCGTCGAGCGGACGCTCCACACAGGCGCGGAACACCTTCCGCAGGTCGTCTCTGCTCACCCAGCGCGTGCGGTACACGGGCCGGGTGGGCTCTTCGAGACGAAACCCGCCGATCCTGACTGCGACGAACGACTGTAGGTATCCCATCGCCACCGCGGCCTGGCCAGCCAGCTCACCCACCGCCTTGGAGTGCCCATACATGGTGATCGGGAAGAACGTCGAATGCTCGTCGACCGTGCCTACGTTGCTCTCCATGAGCGCGTGGAGGTTGCCGGCCACGTGGCCGATGAATGCCAATAGGGTACTCGCGAAAACGACTTTGGGAACCCCCTGGCGGCGGGCGGCCTCCAGGACGTTGCGGGTGCCGGCGATGTTGTTCCAGATGATGCTGCGATAGCCACCCTCGGGATCGGGGTCGGCGGCCAAGTGGATGACCATGTCCGCGCCGGCAAACGCCTGCTCCCACCGCGGACGGCGCCCCAGCCGACGGGCCACGCGGTGCCAGAGGCGCCGGTCGCTCAGGTCGGCCCGGATCACGTCTTTCCCGCCATGGCGGTCGATGCACACGACATCGTGGTCGCGGAACTCGTCGACGAGCTCCCGTCCCACGCTGCCCTCGGAGCCGGTAATTACGAGACGCACCGGTCGGCCTCCGCGTTGGGGCTCATGCGCCGCTCACTTCGCTGAGCTGGGGCTCGACCCGTTCCAGGCGTTGGGTCATCCACATGTCGCGGAACAGCGCGGAGTCCCCCAGCACGTCCTGGAGAGGTCCGAACGCCTCCACCCTGCCGCCGTTCAGCACCAGGATGCGGTCCGCGGATTGGAGCGTGGACAGCCGGTGCGCCACCACGAACGTCGTCCGTCCTGCGATGAGCCGGTCGATGGCGGCCTGGACCTTGGCCTCGGTGAGCGCGTCCAGGCTGGACGTGGCCTCGTCGAGGATGAGGATGGGCGCGTTCTTCAGCAGCGCGCGGGCAATGGAGATCCGCTGGGCCTGACCGGTTGAAAGCTTTCTTCCGCCCACCCCCAGCACCGTGTCGTACCCCTCGTCCAAGGCCAGGATCTCGTCGTGGATCTCGGCGTCGCGGGCGGCCCGCTCGACGTCGTCATCCGAGGCGTCGGGCCTTCCCGCACGGATGTTCTCGCGCACGGTGAGATCGAACAGGAACGGCTCCTGGCTCACCAGCCCGATCTTGTCGTACACGTCGGCCAGGCGATACTCGCGCAGGTCGTGATCCCCGAACCGCACGCGGCCCTCGGTGGGGTCGTAGAACCGGGCCACGAGGTTGAGCAGGGTGCTTTTGCCCACGCCCGTCGGGCCCGCGATGCCCAACGTCTGTCCCGCCGACACCTCGAACGAGAGATCGTCGAGCACCTTGCGGTCTTCGTATTCGAACCCCACGCCCTCGAAGGCGATCGTGGCGGGCGCCGTGGTCAACGGAATGGGGTTTTCGGCCTCTCCCACCTCCGGGCGCTCCTTCAACAGCGCCTGGATCCGCCCCAGCGCGGCGCCGAACTGCTGGATCTCCACGTATGCCGTGTTGACGTTGTTGATGGGCCCGTGCAGGGCCCGCAGCGCGAGCAGGAAGGCCACCAAGGCCGGCCACTCCAATGTGCCCCGCATGACCTGGAGGCCACCCACCACGACCACCACCACCACCCCCAAGGAGGCGATGGACTCCAGGGCCACGTTGGCCAGCGACCGCACGCGAACCATCTCGACCAGCTCGTCGAAGAACTGCCGGCCCTTCTCCACCGCCGAGCGGGCCTCGGCCTCTTCACCCCGGTAGGTCTTGATGACCCGGATCCCGCGCAGGAGCTGCAGGATCACGTCGAAGAGCACGTACCCGGTGCGGCGCACGTTGTACGAGCGCCGTAGCGTGCGCCGCGCGACGAGGTACACCGGGACGATCGCGATGGGCAGGACGATCAGTCCCCAGAAGGTGAGCGAAAGGCTGATCCAGAGCGCGGCCACGAGGAGTCCCATCACCTGGAACGCCTCGACGCCCATGCGTCCGAATCCGAGGATGACCGCGCGAAGGTCCGAGACGTCCTGCCGGACCGCCTGAATGATGTCGCCGTGGCTCTGACGGTCGAAGAACGAGGCCGACAGCCCCAGCAGGTGACGGATCAGCCGCTCCATCATCCCCAGCTCCAGGACCTTCACGATCCGTTGCTGGACGACCCGATTGTCGTAGTTGAAGAGGCTGCTGCCGATGTAGGTGGAGGCCAACAACACGGCGACTACGGCGAGCGCCGTCTCGACGCCCATCCGGTCCGCCAGCCCTCCCGCCAACCCGCCTCCGTTGCCGAGGACTCCCGAGAGGAACTCCTCGATGAGGAAGATGGCCAGCATGGAAAGAAAGGCCCGGCCCAGCGAAGTCAGGAAATAGCGGCTGACCAGCCGTTTTTGGTGCCGGAATAGCTCAAGCAGATAGGGCTTGGCCGGAATCCTCGGCGCTGGTCCCGACTCGTCGTCGGACTCTCCTTCCTCCGCTTCCCGCGGAGTGGGACGGTGGGTCCAGAACGCGGCGGTGCGCGACACGGAGGGAACCAGGAGGCCGGCCAGGGCCCGAACGTAGCGGCTCGCCTGAAATACGAGGACCTTGCCCAGGACCACGAGGCCGCGTCCCAATCCCGGCACGTTCTCGTCCGGCCCCTCTCGCCCCTCGAACATCCAGTGGTGCGCTTCCCGTCGCTGCAGCACGCCGTCGCGCGCCAACTTCAACTTGCTGTTGAGCCCGGGTGCGCAGAACCACTCGAACAGGATGGCTGCGGAGGGACGGGTGCCCGAGGCGGACATCAGGTTGGCCGCGGGCTCCAGCAAGGCCAGGTGGGCGCGTACCAGCGCAGAGACGCCCAGCCGCCGGGGCAGGTCGGGGGGCACGGGCGTGCCCAGCAGCCGATGGCTGATCTGCACGGCCAACGCGGCGATATTGTGCGTGCCGCTGGCCCGCGCGCGTCGTACGAGGGCGTCCCAGTCCAGGTCGGGATTGGCGCGAATCACTCGGTCGATGTCCACGAACCGGCGGAGCTTGGTGAAGCTGTCCTCCACGTTCTGGTTGGCCAGATGGAGGATCATGTCTTCCGGCGTGGGAACACGGTGCCCCGTGTCCTGCCCGGCCGGAAGCGCCCGTTCCAGGAACCGCACGCCGTCCAGGGGGAAGCAGGTTTCCTCCGGCGTGAGGTTCCAATGCACCTCGACGATGAAGCCGTTCCTGTGGACCAGGCGAAGGTGGAAGTGGCGTTCCTCGAACGCGTGGATGGCGCTTTCCGTGTAGGGCGACTCGTATCCCACGTCCTCGAGCAGGTCGATCGAGGCCTGCACTTCGTCCTTCGCGACCAGCAGGTCGAGGTCGCCGATGGGCCGCTCCACGGACTCCCTGTACACCATCGAGCGGAGCGCTCCTCCCTTGAGCAGCACTACGTCGATGCCGGCCTTGGCGTGGAGCGCGAGCAGACGGTCGCGCTCCAGGTCCCACACCCGGGACTGACGTCTCAGGATGGGGAGCGGGCGGAGCAACTGGTCCCGTCGAGGCTCGCTCAGCCGACTCGGAAACCCGCTTCGCTCCAGCGTGGCGAGGGCCAACCCGAGCAGCCCGTGACCCATGGCGAACTCATGAAACGCCTGGACATTTCTGGGGTCGCCAAAACGCTCGGCCCACTCCTCCCTCGGATTGGACCGGACTCGCACCAACTCGACGAGTACCTGACCGAACCAGGCCTTCAAATCTTCCGGTCGGTCCTTCAACGGCTGCACCTTGGCCTACCAACCCCAGCGTTCGGAGTACTACGCGAAACCTGCGGTCCCATTGGGTTGGGCGCCGATCGTTGCACTGTCGTTACACTATGTGGCGCCGCGGTGCAAGGGGCTTCGGGTTCTCCGCCGACTGGCGATGCGTCCGTAACCTCCGGCCGGTGGGGCCATTGCGCCATCGTACACGCGGCCCGCAGCTTTCCCGCTGCGCGTGTGAAAGGCATAGCCAGGAGGGGCATTCCGTGATCCAAGTGCAACGTATGCAAAAGGTGTGTCGGTCCGTGGGTTGGGTCGGGCTTTCGGTGGTCGGTCTTTCCTTGGCGGCGTGTGACACCCAAACGGGCGAGGCGCGCGTAGCCGAGATCTCGGATTCGTACCCGCCAGCGCCACGCATAGATCATACCGACAACTATTTTGGGGAATCGGTCGCGGACCCGTATCGCTGGATGGAGGACCTGGGCCACCCCGACGTGCAGTCATGGGTCGCGGCCCAGAACGCACTTTCGGAGCCCTATCTCGAAGCCATCGGCGCCCGCCCGTCGATCGTCGCCCGGCTGACCGAGCTGTGGGACTACGAGCGCTACGGGACGCCGCAGGTGGAAGGCGGAACGTACTTCTTCACGCACAACGACGGCCTTCAGGATCAAGACGTCCTGTACGTGGCCGAGTCGCTGGAGGCGGAGCCCCGCGTGCTGGTCGACCCCAACGGCTTTTCGGAGGACGGGACCGTTTCACTGGCCGGGTACTCGATCAGCCCGGACGGCTCCCACCTGGCGTACGCGCAGTCCGACGGCGGCACGGACTGGCGAACATGGCGCATCCGCGACGTGCGAACCGGATCGGATCTCGACGATGAGATTGCGTTCACCAAGTTCACGTCTGTGGCCTGGGCTCCGGACGGCTCCGGCTTCTATTACTCGCGGTACCCTCAGGGCGAAAACGGGGAGGGGGACGGCCAATCGTCCGTATCCATCTATTTCCACACCCTCGATTCCCCCCAGATGAGCGACGTCCTCGTCTACGGGATTCCGGACTATCCGACCCGCAATCCCTATCCGACGGTCACCCACGACGGCGGCTACCTGGTCGTGCGGGTGTCGGACGGGTTCTCGGCCAACGCACTGTACTATCGTCGGCTCGACGGTGAGGGAGCGGTGGTCCCGCTGTTGGACGATTGGGATGCGCTGTACAACTTCGTGGGGAACGACGGGCCGGTGTTCTACATCCACACGAACAAGGATGCGCCGCGCTGGCGGATTGTGGCCGTCGATATTCGCGACCCCGGCCGGATGGTCGACGTGGTGCCGGAATCGGACCACGCGCTGGACCAGGTGTCTCTGACGGGCGGGCGGTTCGTGGCCGAGTACCTTCAAGACGCGAGGTCGGCCGTCAGGGTGTTCTACGTGAACGGGAACCTGGAGCGCGAGATCGAGCTCCCCGGCCTGGGGAGCGTGTCGGGATTCGCCGGCGACCCCGACGACACCCACACGTTCTACCGGCTCACGAGCTTCACGGAGCCCGGTGCCGTCTATCGGTACGACTTGGCCACCGGGCGTAGCGCACTCTGGAAAAGGGCACGGGCGACCTTCGATCCCGACGCGTTTACCGCGCGCCAGGTGTTCGTCGAGTCACGCGACGGCACGCAGGTGCCCATGTTCCTGGTCCACCGCAGCGACCTGGACGTCAGCACGCCGCAGCCGACGCTCCTCTACGGTTACGGCGGTTTCAACATCTCGCTGACGCCGTCGTTTTCCGTCTCGCGCCTGGTATGGATGGAGCGGGGCGGCGTCTTGGCGATTGCCAACCTGCGCGGAGGCGGCGAATACGGCGAGGCCTGGCACGAGGCGGGCACCAAGACCCGAAAGCAGAATGTGTTCGACGACTTCATCGCCGCGGCCGAGTGGTTGATCGATCAGGGACTCGCGGCGCCCAACACGTTGGCAATCCAGGGCGGAAGCAACGGAGGCCTGCTCGTCGGCGCCGTCACGCTGCAGCGGCCGGAGCTGTTCGGCGCGACGCTTCCGGCCGTGGGGGTCATGGACATGCTGCGGTACCACACAGCGAGCCAAAACGCCCGCTCCTGGTCTTCGGACTACGGGCTGAGCGAGAACGAAGAGGAGTACCGGGCACTGCGGGCGTATTCACCCGTGCACAACGTGCGCACGGGCGTTTGCTATCCGCCCACCCTGATCACGACCGCCGATCACGACGATCGCGTAGTGCCGTGGCACAGCTTCAAGTTCGGGGCGGCCGTCCAGGCCGCGCAGGACTGCGGCAATCCGGTGTTGGTACGCGTGGAGACGCGGGCGGGCCACGGCGCCGGAAAGCCCACCTGGATGCGCATCGAAGAGATCGCCGACCAGTGGGCGTTTCTGGAGCTTCACCTCGGGCACGAGCCCACGGCGGCCGACGCGCTGTGACAGCTCTGGAGGCGCGGCTCCGCCTGGCCGTATATCGGCACTTCGCGGACACCGGCCGTGCGCCGGACCTGCGCGCACTGGTGGATCCGCTCGAGTCCACCTGGTCGACGGTGTCCAAGGCGGCACTTCGGCTACACGACCTTCACGCCCTGGTGCTGGGGCATACCTACTCCGCGGCAGACGGATACGGGCTTCGCGTGCGCATGGCCCATCCCTTCGCCGGCGAGGCCGGACCATACGTCGTGCAGGCAGGCGGGCGCGACTACCCGGTCAACTGTGCGTGGGATGCGCTGTCGCTTCCCCCGCTCCTGGGCGTGGACGGAGTTTGCGAGAGCGTCTGTCCGGCGTCCGGCGCTCCGCTCCGGCTGGAGGTGCGGGAGGGTGAGCTGGTCGACCACGGCGGCGTGGTGCGTCTGGGGACGCCGGCCCGCCACTTTTGGGACGACATCGGATTCACCTGAGCGAACATCCTCCACTTCCGGTCGGAAGCAGACGTCCAACGATGGGCCGGTGAACAGGGGCTGCCCGAAGGAGAGATGCTGCCGGTCGCCACGCTCTGGCGGCTGGCCCGCGACTGGTACGCGGACCGCCTACAGCCTGATTGGAGACCTCGCACCGCCGCCTCGGCGACGGCCGCGTTTTCCGATGCCGGGCTCACCGGACCCTTCTGGGATCTGGGCTGAGTCGGACACGACGCCCGATCCGTTCCGTTTCCGCCGCCGCGCCGGCCATCGTATGTTGCCGCCGGTGCGCCTCATTTCGGGCCGACGACACGGGTCGGGCCTCGCCACGCGGCGCACGAGAACGAGAACCGCCGGGAGGTAGGTAGTGAGCACTCGCTCCGAAGTCTTCAGCTCGCGATGGGGAATGCTGCTCGCCATGGTCGGCATGGCGGTGGGCACGGGCAACATCTGGCGTTTTCCCCGAATCGCGGCGTCCAACGGCGGCGGCTCGTTCCTGGTCGCGTGGGTGGTGTTCCTCCTGCTGTGGTCGGTCCCGCTGTTGGTGTTGGAGTTCGGGATGGGGAAGGCCACGCGGAAGGGGCCGGTCGGCGCGTTTGCCAAGACCCTCGGACCTGCATTCGGGTGGATGGGCGCCTGGGTCGCGTGGTGTGCCACGGCGATCATGTTCTACTACAGCGTCGTCATGGGATGGACCATCCGCTTCTTCGCCGCCGCCCTGTCCGGCGACATTCCCTCGGCGCCCCCCGAGGCCTTTTGGGAGGGCTTCCACTCCACGCCCTCGGCTTTGGTGACCCACGCGATCGCCATGGCGTTGGCGGTGTTCGTCGTGTCACGCGGGGTAAAAGGGATCGAACGCGCGGCCAGCATCCTGATTCCCAGCCTCATCGTGCTGGTGATCGTCCTGGCGATAAAGGCGCTCACCCTTCCCGGCGCGTCGAGGGGCCTGGCCTTTTTGTTCACCCCGGATCTGGCCTCGTTGGGCAACTACCGCCTTTGGCTCGAAGCCTTGACCCAGAACGCGTGGGACACGGGGGCCGGTTGGGGACTGATCCTTTCCTACGCGGTGTACATGCGTTCCCGGGAAGACACGGCGCTCAACGCCTTCGTGATCGGGTTCGGCAACAACTCCATGTCGCTGCTCGCGGGAATCATGGTGCTCTGCACCGTGTTCTCCGTGATGCCGGAGGCCGCGTCTCAGATCGTGGGGGCCGGCAACGAAGGCATCACGTTCATCTGGGTCCCGCAACTCTTCGCGCAGATTCCCGGCGGTCGCTTCTTCATGTCGCTGTTCTTCCTGGCGCTGGTGTTCGCGGCCTGGACCAGCCTGGTCGCGATGATCGAGCTGGCCAGCCGCATCCTGATCGATCTGGGCTTGAGCCGGTCCCGGGCCATCCTGGTCGTGGGGTCGGCCGGATTCCTGTTCGGTGTGCCCAGCGCCCTGCGGCTGGGGTTCTTCCAGAACCAGGACTTCGTCTGGGGCGTCGGCCTGATGATCTCGGGGTTCTTCTTCGCCTTCGCCGTGATCCGCTACGGCGTCACACGCTGGCGGGAGCAGTTCATCAACACCGAGGACTCCGATATTCGGGTCGGAGCGTGGTGGGACTGGGCCATCCGGCTCGTGCTGGTCGAGTCCGCCGTATTGACGGTGTGGTGGCTTATCCAGGCGCGGGGCGAAAACCCGGCAGACACGTGGAGCCTGTTCCGCCCCTTCAACATCGGGACGGTCTTGATCCAGTTCGGGATCGTGCTGGTCTTGCTCATTCTTGCCAACCGGTGGCTGGTGGCTCGTACATTGGCACATGATGACGGGGAGGGGGATACCCTTTCCGAAGGCGTGCCGCACTCTCCCTGACGAAACCCGGCGGGAGGGTGCCCACAGGTCACCCGCAACGTGAGCGGATGCCGTGGACCTCAATGAGTTCAGCCGCGCGGCCGGCGAGGCCTGGGAGGCCATTCCCGCCGGCTTCAAGAAAGGGATCGACGGGCTGGCCATCCGGGCCGAGGCCAACAGGAGCCCGGACGGTGGGGGTTCGTATATCCTGGGCGAATGCGCGACCGAGCACTATCCGTCCGGGTTCGAAGGACCCGACACGGTGCGGTCGCTGGTGGTTCTCTACCACGGCAGCTTCGCGGCGTTGTCCGGTGCCGATCCCGGGTTCAACTGGCAGCATGAGATCTGGGAGACGCTCACCCACGAGCTGCGACACCACCTGGAGGCCTTGGCCGGAGAGCATACCCTCGAAGGCGTGGATCACGCGGTGGACCACGACATTCGCCGTGCCGAGGGCCGGGAATTCGATCCGTGGTACTACCAGCACGCCGAGGAGGTGGAGCCCGGCGTGTTCGTGGCGGAAGACCTGGTCTTTCTGGAGTTGGAGTGGCACGGCGGAGACGCCCCCGAAGCCGCCCGCTTCGAGTTGGAGGGCAGCACGTTCGAAGTGCCACTTCCCCAGAGCATCGGCGACGTGCACTACCTCACGGTCGAGGGCCTGCCCCAGTCGGCTCCCAACATCGATCTCGTGATCGTACGCCGCGAGCCGAGCTTCCTGAAGCTGGGGCGCATGCTGCGTAGCGCCACGGTCTCCGTCACGGAGTCGCGGGCCACGGTCGTGACGCGTTGAGGTTCCACGACGCCTACCTGCGGTCCACTCCTATCGACCTGCTGTTCACCTCGGCGGCGGAGGCGCGCGAGTGGATGGCTCGGATCGGGACGTCGCCGGAAGCGCCCGGGCAGTCGCTATTGGATTTCGCCACCAACCCGGCGGTGGGTGAGCTGGCGGGGCGAGTGCGGTCCCCGGACGACCAGGCCCCCGAAGGTCCCTACGCCGCCCTCGCCTTCTTCACGGCGCACACGCTCCGCACGGGCGACGTGCGGCTGGCGGGTGCCGAGAGCCTTCGGAGCTGCGCTGTCGCTTCGGCCGCAGGATCCGACCGAACCGTCGCTTGGCCCTCCGGGGCCGGCTACGTCCAGCTCGCCAGGCACCTCGTGTGGATGCAGCCCGGGCCCGATTCCGGCGCCCAGTCGGTCGACGGGTTCTTCTGGCTCTTTCCCGGAGGCGAGCACCTCAGCCTGTTGTTCGTATCGGGGCTCATCCACGACATCCCCCAGTTGAGCGTGTCCCTCGTCCAGGACGCTCCGGTGGCGCACGCCGGCCGGTGGGACGCGGAGCCCATGCGCGAAGCCGGATCGGATTTCGCCAGCGATCTGCCCGGTGGCGACGATCTCTTGTGGCTGGCAAATACCGGCGAGGCGCTCAAGCTGGTCACGAGGCTCATGTTGCGAAGGACCGTGGAGGCACCGTCGGTCGACGACGCGGACGGACCCCTGCGCTCGTGGTTGGAGTACCGAGCCATCCCGGCGTCCGGAGCGGTGCCACGATAGTGGCCTGCAACGGGACACCGTGTTTGTGCAGGGCTTTCCCAGAGCCGTAAACCGTGCCGCAGGACCGCAACCGTGCCACGAGAGTCGAAGAAAGCGCGAACCGAGAGGGCCTCGGAGATCTACGAGCTGCTGCTCGCCGAGTATCCCGATGCCCACTGTGAGCTGGACCACGGCAACGCGTACGAGTTGGCGGTGGCCACCATCCTCTCCGCCCAGTGCACCGACGAGCGGGTCAACAAGGTCACGCCTTCGTTGTTTCGCCGGTACCCGGATCCCGAGTCGTTGGCGGGAGCCCGTCCGGAGGACGTGGAGGAGCTGATCCGGTCCACCGGGTTTTTCCGCAACAAGACGCGGAGCATCATCGGGATGGCGGAGGCGCTGGTCGAAGACCATGGCGGCGAGATGCCTCGAACCATGGCGGCGTTGACCCCCCTGCCCGGTATCGGCCGAAAAACCGCGAACGTCATTCTCGGGAACGCGTTCGGGATCAACGAGGGGGTGGTGGTCGACACCCACATCAAGCGCCTCACGGGACTGATGAAGCTGACCCGGGAGACGGATCCGGTGCACATCGAGCGGGACCTGATGGCCCTGGTCCCGCGCGAGCGCTGGACCATGCTCGCACACCTGTTGATCTGGCACGGCCGGCGCGTGTGCGCCGCGCGACGCCCTCGCTGTCCCGACTGCGTGGTGTCTCACCTGTGCCCGTCGTCGTCGGTGTGACGGCGGGTCGGGACTCCGCGCGCCGAGGCGCACGGAGTCCCGTGATCATGGAGCGTCAGGCCACCGGCGCGGTGGCGCTGCCCTTGAGGTAGGTGTCCAGGAACGTCAGGATGGCCTTGTATCCGGAGATCTGGTTGTCCTTGTTCCGGAACCCGTGGCCCTCGTCCGGGAACACCATGTATTCGACCGGAACGCCGTTGGCACGGGCCGCCTCGACCATCTCGTCCGATTCCACCTGCAGGACCCGGGGATCGTTGGCGCCCTGGAGCACGATCAGGGGCTTCGTGATGTTCTCCGCATGGAAGAGCGGAGAGATGCGCCGTAGCCGCTCCAGCTCCTCGTTCGGGTCTCCGAGCTCGGCGTAGAGCGCCTCCCGTTGGGCTTCCCACCAGGGTGGGATGCTCTGAAGCGTCCGCACCCAGTTGGCCACGCCGAAGATATCCACGCCGACGTTGAAGGCTTCGGGCTCGAACGCCAGGGCCGCCAGCACCATGTATCCGCCGTAGCTTCCGCCGATGATGCCGATCCGGGTCTCGTCCACCCAGCCGGTCTCGGCCAACATGGCCTTGCTCGCCACCACGTCTCCCAGGTCCGCCTCGCCGTGGCGCTTGTCGTCCATCGCGAAGAACGTCTTCCCGTATCCGGAGCTGCCACGGTTGTTGATGGCGTAGATCCCGTATCCTTGGTTCACGAGATACTGGATGAGCGGGTTGTACCCCACGCGCGACTGGCCGCCCGGACCGCCGTGCACCCAGACCAGGGCCGGCACCTTGGCGTCGGGAGAGGCGTTGTGGGGCTTGTAGAGGACGCCAGGGATCTCGACCCCGTCGTAGGACGCGAAGCGCACCACCTCCGCGTCCACCAGGTCGTACGACTCGATGGCCTCGTCCAGGCTCCGGGTCAACTGCTGCGGCTCGGATCCGTCCGTGGCTTGCACGTACAGATCGGAGGGGTTGCGGCTGGAGCTCGCGTAGAAGGCCATGTGGGATTCGTCACGCGAGAACGCCAGTCCGGTGATGTCCGCGTTGGGGAGCTCGGGCAGGTGTACGGGCTCCATGCCGTCCGGCCGGTAGATCCTGAGCTCGGTGCGGGCGTCGTTGTTGATGCCGACCACCAGATACGCTCCGTCCTCCGAGTAGCTGCCGTACCACACGTCCCAGTCCGCTTCGATGACCGGAGACTTGGCGCCGGACGCCAGCTCGTATTTCCAGAGGCTCTGGAACTCGCTGCCCTCGTTGGTCGTGTAGAGCAGGTGATCCCCGTCGGGCGAGAAGTCGGACGCCGACGAGTTCACGTTCCCTTCATGGGGTGTGACGTGAATCAGCTCGGCCTGCTCGCGGTCATAAACGTACAGGTCGTTGTCGTTGGTGGTGCGGGGCTTGGTGAGCGCGAGGAATCGTCCGTCCGCCGAGATCGGGCCGGGGATGTAGCCCACGGTGTTCTCGTAGATCATCTCTCGCGGATAGTCGTCCGCGACGCGGTACAGGTATACGTCGAAGTACCGTGCGTCGCGCTCGTTCGTGCCGACGTAAAACCCGCTCCGATCGTCGTTCCAGCCGGCGAACTGCGCCTTCAGCTCTTCCCCGGGCGTGAGGTCCTCGGTGCTGCCGTCCGGACTCCGAACGTAGATGTGGTTCAGCTCGTTCCCTCCCTGGTCGGCCGTATAGAGGAAGCGCTCGTCTTCCGGGAAATAGGAGAGCGTGACGATGGCGTCCGTCTCCGACGTGGTGAGCGGGACCGGCTCGCCACCGCCGACGGGAATCGCATACGCGTTGAACACGCCCGTGCCGTTGTGGCTCACGAGAATGTTGGACATGTCGGGGGAGAACGATGCTCCCCGATAGCTCGTCGAGCCCATGAACTGCTCGATCGTGTACTGCGCAGGAACTCTGGCTTCCGGAGTGGCCGCCGGCGCGTCGGCGCACGCGGCGACTAGGGTGAGGGCCAGGACTGCGGTCCAGCTCCGAACAGGAAATGCCCCGCGGTGAAGTGCGAGCATGGGTGTGTCTCCGGTGGGGTGGAATACGGCGGCGGCGCTCGGTCACGACGCGATCGGCGTGTCGTGGTTTGGGGTTCGCGTCCTTACGAGGATCCGCCTACCTGAGGTTCGCGGGCCGGCCGGGCCGTGGCAACCCGCCGGTGCCCGGGGGCTTGACCGGGTGCCGGCCGTTGGGAAGACTCCACCCGCGGAGTTCAACCGCGCGAGGTGCCCTCTGCCGCCTCCCACCCCGAGGGTCATGCCGAACAGACAGGAAGCCCTGGAGCTGCTCCACGCGTGGGTCCAAAACGACGGACTGCGCAAGCACATGTACAGCGTCGAGGCCGCGATGCGGCACTACGCCCGCAAGCAGGGCGAAGACGAGGAGACCTGGGGATTGGCCGGCCTCCTACACGACTTGGACTGGGAAAAGCACCCTGACGAGCACCCGCACCGAGGGGTGGAGGAGCTGCGCCGGAAGGGGTACCCGGACACCGTCGTCCAGGCGGTTCTGGCGCACGGGTATCCGGAGCGAACCGACGTGCCGCCCACGACCTCGATGGACCGCACCCTCTTCGCGTGTGACGAATTGTGCGGGTTGGTGTACGCCTGTTGTCTGGTACGTCCGACAGGGATCGACGACCTCAAGCCCCGATCGGTGGTCAAGAAGCTCAAGGACAAGGCCTTCGCCGCGGGCGTCAACCGCGAAGACGTGGCACGAGGACTGGAGCTGATCGGATTGGATCGCGCCGAACACATCGAGAACGTGATTGCCGGCATGCGTGAGGTGGCGGAGGTCCTGGGTGTGCGCGGGGTCGACGTCAACCGGGCCTGACACCAGGGAACCCCACACGGTTTCGACCGAGGCCGATTCTGCGAAAAAGCACTTCGATTTCGTTTTGCACGTTGCTGATGGCGACGGCGGGCCTACGCGTGCCCGGCGCCGCCCAGGACGTGGAGGTGCTCGGGGAGATGTACGGAACCCGGCCACCCGCAGGGTATTACGAGCGCCTCAGCTCGGACCCCGGCGCATTTACGTTCGGCCGAGCGCTGGCCGCGCCCCTGAGCCGAAGCCTGGCCGTGCGAATCCGCACGTTCGACGTCTCTCCTTCCGGTGGCGCTTCGTCGCACGGCTCGCCGGTCGCGGGTGACTTCGCCTTTCCCCTCGTCCTGGCGCTCTTCAGCGATTCGCCTGCTACTCCGCCCTTCAGCCGGGAGCAGGTTCAGGCCCAGTTTTTCGACGGGCCCAATCCGACCGGAACCGTGCCGGAGCTATACAGCGAGATGTCCGGCGGCCTAGTGCGGATGACAGGCGTCACCTACCCCTGGGTGCGAACGGGGCTGACCAAGAACGAGGTGGCCGGAGGATCAAGCGGCCTCGGTCTCAGCTCGCGGGTGGGTCCGTTCATCCGCGAGGCGGTCGCTCAGCTCGACTCGACCGGGTTGGACTGGGGCGCGTTCGACAACGACGGTCCGGACGGCCTGCCCAACTCCGGGGATGACGACGGGTTCGTCGACGTGCTCACGGTCATGCACCCGACCCCCGGGGGCGAGTGCCCGTCGTTGGATCGACCCAACCGCATCTGGTCCCACCGCTGGCGGCTCTCCGCGCTGCTGGGACAGCCGTTCTTCACGACTACCGTATCCGCCAACGGCGGTTTGATCCGGATCGACGACTACACCATTCAGCCCAGCTTCTCCTGTGACGAAGTCTCCATCAACGAGATCGGAGTGTTCGCGCACGAGTTGGGTCACGGATTCGGGCTGCCCGATCTCTACGCCGTGGGACGAGAGCACGCCGGAGTGGGGCAGTGGGACCTCATGGGGACCGGATCGTGGGGATGCCCCGGCGGTTTTCGGCCGGCCCGTCCCTGTGGCATGGGCGCCTGGACCCGCTGGGTGCTGGGGTGGGCGGACGTGGTGGACCTGGCGCGTGATCTGGACCACGGCACCCTCGGCCTCTCTCCCGTCGAGGAGTCCGGCGCCGTGATTCGCATCCCGTCGGGAGACACGTCCGGGGAGTTCTTCCTTCTGGAGAATCGGCAGCGCCTGGGGCCGGACGGAGACATTCCGGCGGAGGGGCTTCTCGTCTGGCACGTGGACCCCGAGCTGGTGGAAGAGCGCTGGCTGCCCAACACCGTAAACTCGGATCCCGGCCACATGGGGGTGTGGCTCCGCCAGGCCGATGGGCTCAACGAGTTGGCGGCGGAGAACGGAGGCCGGGGTGACGGCGGAGACGTGTTCGTGGCGGGCCAGGGCCTCGAGTTCCACGCCGGCTCCGTGCCGAGCGCGGTGGGGCACGGCGGCGAGGCTGCCGGCGTCACGGTGCTGGACATAGACGGGATCGGCGACGACCTGGAGCTCCGCGTGGTCACCCGCTACCAAGCGCTCACGGTGGCGACCGAAGGAACCACGGGTGCCGAGGCGCTGATCACGGTGGATGGCGTGGCCCTACCCCCCGGGACCCAAACGCTGGCGTCCGCGCCGTTCCAACATCACGTGATCGAGGCTGCGCCGGGTGAGCCGCTGGGGCCCGATCGGCGAAACGGCTTCCTCGGCTGGGAAGACGACAGCGACCGTGTGCGGCAGTTCATGACCGGGTTGGTGGACAGCACGCTGACCGCATCCTACAGCGGTGTGCAGGTCCGGGTGAACATCACGCTTCAGGGTCCGGTGGCCGGCGTGGCTCCCGGCACGATCCAGGTCACGCCCGGGACCCCGGACGGCTGGGGGCCCGAAGGCGAGACGGTGGAGATCCATGCCATCTCCGCAACGGGCTTCGGGTTCGAAGGCTGGGGCGGGAGCCTCGCCGGCGACCCGAACCCGACGACCCGCACGCTGGATGGGCCGGTCCACGCCGAGGCGCGCTTCGGGCAGACGTTTGCCGTTGCCGCCCCTCCCTCCGGCACGTCCGTGCCGGCCGCCCAGCCCGTGGAGATCGCCTTCAGCGTCGAGAACGCCAACCTGCCGGTGACGTGGGCGGTCGAGTCCGGCGCGCTGCCCGAGGCGGTCCGGCTGACCGAAGACGGAGTGCTCCTCGGAGCGGCGTTCGAGGTGGGCGAGTTCCCGCTCGAGATCCGCGCCACTGACGCCGTGGGCCTGACGGAGGCCTTCTCCTTTCATCTCGAGGTCACCGAGCCCGAGGTGGAGCTCGGCACGTTACTGGGCCCGTTCCTGGGCTTGGGCGCCGTGCCGCAGGCAACGCTACAGCAGTTCCTGGATCGGCGCGGCAACGAGAACGGACAGTACGATCTGGGGGACTTTCGCGCCTACGTGTTGGCGCACCCGGAGCTGCCCGTGAGCGGGATCTTCGAGGGTGTCCCGCCCGATGGGCCGGCGCCCTCGTCGTCGGAGGTTCCGCCCGAATCCCCGCGCCGCTCCGTTTCGCCGGAGACGCCACGCACGGAGGGCGAGTCGTGACGAGAACGATCGTGTGGATGGTCCTGCTGGGCCTCGCGGCGGCGGCCTGTGACGATCACGGCCCCGGAGAGTTCGCCGGCACGGTCCGTGGCCAGGCCGGCGCCGTCGTGGTGGAGCTGACGGGACCGGGCATCACGGGTGTGGGCCCCGTCGGGGCCACCCGTGCGTACGGGGCTCCCGGAGCGGTGGACGGCACCTACCGGGTCCTCCTCGTCGCTCCGGTGGCATCGGATCTCCGGTTCACGGTGACCGTGGCCGACCAGTCCGAAGGGCCGCCTTCCGGCCGGGTCGTGAGCGCCGCGGACGGCCGTAATCGTCCCGTATCCCCGGCCGGATTGATCGTCTCCATCGAGGAAAGCTGAGCGGAGATAGGGGCGTGAGCCCGAGACGGGCACATGCCCATCGGCGGGGCCTTGCCGCCCCTTCGCGCTGCTCGCAACTTAGGCCGACCACCGATTCCATCCCACAGCTCGGACCGGGAACCGCGCCCACCAATGACCGCTTCTGCCTGGATCACGATGATCGTGATCGTCGGATTCGTCTGGGGCGGGTTCAGCCTGGCCCTGCTCACCGCTATTCGCCGCGAGACCGATAAGAACTAGCGAAGCTGTGCCCGAGTGCGGGGGGCCTCGCACAGGGGTTCTATACGCACCGATCCCCTCCGGAGCACGTGCCTAAGCGCGCAGACCTGGAGTCGATCCTCATCCTCGGGTCGGGGCCCATCGTCATTGGGCAGGCCTGCGAGTTCGACTATTCCGGGACGCAGGCCGTCAGGGCGCTCAAGGAAGAGGGCTTTCGCACCATCCTGGTGAACTCCAATCCGGCCACGATCATGACCGATCCGCGCCTTGCGGACCGGACGTACATCGAGCCGTTGACGCCGGAATGGGTGCGCCTGGTCATCGAGCGGGAGCGTCCGGATGCCGTTCTGCCCACCATGGGCGGACAGACGGCGCTCAACCTGGCCATCGATCTCTTCGAGTCGGGCTTCTTGGACTCGGCCGGCGTCGAGTTGATCGGCGCGACCGCCCCGTCCATCCGCATGGCCGAAAACCGGGAAGAGTTTGCGGCTGCCATGGCCCGCATCGGCCTGCGGGTTCCGCATGGCGGGTTCGCCCGGACCGTCGACGAAGCCAATGCCATCATCCAGGACATCGGGTTCCCCGCGATCATCCGACCCAGCTTCACGCTGGGAGGCACCGGAGGCGGGATCGCATACAACCCGGAGGAGCTCGACGCAGTCGTCGGCCGAGGACTCGACGCCTCGCCGATCACCGAGGTGCTGATCGACCGCAGCGTGATCGGCTGGAAAGAGTTCGAGCTCGAAGTGGTACGGGACGGAGCCGACAACGTGATCATCGTCTGCTCCATCGAGAACATCGACCCCATGGGCGTGCACACGGGCGACTCGATCACGGTCGCACCGGCGCAGACGCTCACCGATCGCGAGTATCAGGAGATGCGTGACGCCGCCATCGCCATCATCCGGGAGATCGGAGTCGAGGCGGGCGGGTGCAACGTGCAGTTCGCCGTCAGTCCGGAAACCGGCGAGATGCTGGTCGTCGAGATGAATCCCAGGGTCTCCCGGTCGTCGGCGCTGGCGTCGAAGGCCACCGGGTTCCCGATCGCTCGGGTCGGGGCGAAGCTCGCCGTGGGATACCACCTGCACGAGCTGACCAACGACATCACCCGTACCACACCGGCCTCGTTCGAGCCCGTGCTGGACTACACCGTCGTGAAGTTCCCGCGGTTCACGTTCGAGAAGTTTCCGGACGCCGACGCGACCCTGGGCGTGCAGATGAAGGCCGTCGGCGAGACCATGGCGATCGGACGGACCTTCAAGGCGGCCTGGCAGAAGGGGCTACGGGGACTGGAGATCGGGCGGTCCGGATGGACCACCGGTGCCTCGCCGGCCGACGACGGGCTGGATTCTCTGGACAAGGACCGCATCCTGGGCCGCCTCCGCGTGCCGACCGCGGATCGTCCGTTCCAGATCAAGTGGGCGCTCCAGCAGGGGTGCACCATCGAAGAGATCCATGCCGCTTCGGCCATCGATCCATGGTTCCTCGACCAGCTTGCCCACCTCGTCGAGTTGGAGCGTGACTATGAGGACGCCGGTGAGGTGTCCGACTCCCATCTTCGCGCCATGAAGCGGCACGGGTTCTCAGACCACCAACTGGCCGAGTTGCGCGGCGAAACCGAAGCTGCCGTGAGGGAGCGCCGCTGGCGGGTGGGGATCCGACCCACCTACAACGTGGTGGACACCTGTGCGGGAGAGTTCCCGGCGGAGACCCCCTACTACTACTCGTCCTATGAAGACGAGGACGAAGCCCGCCCGACCGACCGGGAAAAGGTGGTGATCCTGGGAAGCGGGCCCAATCGGATCGGCCAGGGCATCGAGTTCGACTACTGCTGCGTGCAGGCCGTGCTGGCGCTCCGCGAGGCCGGATACGAGACCGTCATGGTCAACTCCAACCCCGAGACGGTCTCCACCGACTTCGACGTGAGTGACCGGCTGTACTTCGAGCCGCTCACGCTCGAGGACGTCTGCGAGATCGTGGACCGTGAGCGGCCCATGGGCGTGATCGTCCAGCTCGGCGGGCAGACGCCGCTGAACCTGGCCGCCGACCTGGAGCGGCTCGGCGTGCCCATCCTGGGCACGTCGGTGGACGCCATCGACCGGGCGGAGCATCGCGGCCGCTTCGAGGAGGTCTGCCAAGCCGTCGGGGCGACCGTGCCCGAGAACGGAGTGGCGACGTCCGAGGACCAGGCGGTGGCCGTGGCCGACCGGATCGGGTTCCCCGTGCTGGTGCGACCCAGCTATGTGCTGGGCGGCCGGGCCATGGAGATCGTGTTCGACGAAGAGTCGCTGCGGTCCTATTTCGGACGTGCGGTGCGCGCCTCGCCCGAGCACCCGGTGCTGATCGACCGGTACGTCGAGGACGCGTTCGAGGCCGACGTGGATGCGCTTTCGGACGGCACCGACGTGGTGATCGGTGGCGTCATGCACCACATCGAAGAAGCCGGCGTGCACTCCGGAGACTCGGCGTGCGTGTTGCCCCCGCTGGGAATCGACCCTGCCCAGGTCGAGACGATCCGTGAGCTGACGCGGCGATTCGCGCTCGAGCTCGGCGTGGTCGGACTCCTGAACGTCCAATACGCCATGAAGGACGGGATCGTGTACGTGCTGGAGGTCAATCCCAGAGCGTCCCGCACGGTGCCGTTCGTGTCCAAGGCCACCGGGGTACCGCTCGCGCGGCTGGCCGCGAGGATCATGGCCGGCGCCCGCCTGGCGGAGCTCGACTGCCCGCCGGCGCCGGTTCCAGCCGGAGTGGCCGTGAAGGAAGCGGTCATGCCGTTCAACCGGTTCGACGTGGACGTGTTGCTGGGACCGGAAATGCGGTCCACCGGCGAGGTCATGGGGGTGGACCGCTCGTTCGGCATGGCCTACGCGAAAGCGCAGGCGTCGGCCTACAACGAGCTGCCCGAGTCCGGCGGACAGCTCATCGTGACCGTCAACGACGGAGACAAGGAAACCGTCACGCCCTACATCCGCTCCTTCGTCGACCTGGGCTTCGAGATCCTCGCGACCGGCGGAACGCACGAGTTCCTCACCTCCCGCGGCATCCAGTCCCGGAAGGTGTACAAGGTGGGCCAGGGCCGTCCCAATCTTGTCGACCTCATCATGGGCGGGAGCGTCCGTCTGCTCATCAACACCCCGCAGGGCAAGAAGTCCGTATACGACGACTACGCGCTCCGTCGCGCGGCCGTCACGTACGAGATTCCGTATCTGACGACCATGGCTGCGACGGGCGCCGCCCGGGACGCCTTGCACGAGCTGAAGACGCTGCCCCGGACCGTGTGCTCGCTCCAGGAGCGCATCGCGTCGATCGAGCATCCCTCGGCGGCGCCCGACGTCTCGGTCCCGTCGCCCTCCTGACCGGACGGTGAAGGACGCGCCCGTCGGGTTCCTCCTCCACCCCGCCTCTCCCTTGCACGACACGGGATGGGGTCACCCCGAGCACCAAGGTCGGCTACGGGCCCTGGCTTCGGCGGTAGAAAAAGACCTGCCCGCGCTGCACGGGCGGGTGGTCCAAGTGGAGCCCTCTTCGGCAGCGGACGTGGACCTTCTTCGGGTTCACACGGAGGAGCACCTCGATCGGGTTCGGGCCGCTGCGGAGCGGGCACGCGCGGAGAGCACCCGGGTCCGGCTGGACCCGGACACCGTCGTGTCGGCGGAGTCGTGGGACGCCGCGTGCGGCAGTGCCGGATGCGGGATCGCCGCGGCCCTGCGCACGGCCGCGGGAGAGCTGACCGGCGCATTCGTCGCGGCTCGGCCACCCGGTCACCACGCGACGCCCGACCGCGCCATGGGGTTCTGTCTCGTCAACAGCGTGGCGGTGTGCGCCCGCCGCCTCCAGGCGGAGGGGCTGGCGGAACGGGTGCTCATCCTCGATTGGGACGTGCACCACGGGAACGGGACCCAGGACATCTTCTGGAGCGACCCCACCGTCTACTTCTGCTCCCTGCACCAGTCCCCGCACTGGCCGGGGACCGGGAAGGCCGAAGAACGGGGAGGAGGAGCGGGCGAGGGGACCACCCTCAACGTGCCCATCGCCGCGGGGACTCCGCCGGACGCATATCGGCGCCTGTTCAGCGAAGCACTGGAGCGCATCGACGGTGAATGGCAGCCGGATTTCGTGTTGATTTCCTGCGGGTTCGACTGTCTCGCGGGCGACCCGCTGGGCGGGCTCCTCCTGGAGCCCGCGGACCTCCATTGGATGACGTCGGAGGTCAAGAGAAGGGCGGCGGAATGGTGTTCCGGCCGGGTTGTGGCGCTGCTCGAAGGCGGATACGATCCAGTACGGACGGGCCGGGGTACGACCGCAGTACTGAGGGCACTTGCCGAGCTGCCGGAGGCCGGATGATGAAGATCACGCACCGGGCGTTGCGTCCACGTTTTATCGTGCGTTCCCTCGTGGGGCCGGCCGTAGCAGCGGCGCTCGTCACGGTCTCGCTGTGCCTTCCTCAGGGAGTGCTCGCGCAGGACGATCCTGCCTCCGCCGAGGCCGAAGAAGCCATCGCTCGTCTCAAATCCCCGTTCTGCCCGGGGCTGATGCTCGAGGTGTGTCCCACCCGATCGGCGGACAGCCTGCGTGAGGAGATCCACGAGATGGCCGAGACGGGCATGGAGGCGGAGGCCATCGTGGATGCCGTCGTGGCCGAACGGGGCGAGGTCTACCGCGCGCTGCCCAAGACCGAGGGTCGGGGGTTGATCGCCTGGCTGGCGCCACCCGCTGCGCTGCTCCTGGGCTTGGCCGGCGTGCTCGCCGTGCTGCGACGGTCGGCTGCCCCCGCGCCGGCCGAAGCGGATCGCGTGTCGGCGGAAGAAGCGGCACGCGTGCGTTCGGCGCTGGAGGAGCTGGAGCGCTGAGCCCGGGCAATCCGTCAGGAACCCGACTCCGCACCTTCGGGTATCCTTCGGTTCGCATCCCGCGGCGTCCGAGACAGTTCACTAGGTACCGACATGGCCCGAACATCTGCCAGCGTGCTCGGCTCCTCCACGAGTTCCGACCCGGGCTCTCCTTCTTTGAAGAGCCTGGCGGACCTGCGGCGGAATGCGCTCGGCCCTCCGGGATGGGCGGATCTCTACCGTCAGGTTGGCCGTCTGGCCGGGCTCGGTCCCGGCCGTGACGTCCTGGACGTGGGGTGGGGAGGCGTGGGGCCTCTGGAGCTGCTGGCGCGGGAGTTCGAGTGCCGGGTTTCCGGTGTCCATCCCGATCCCGCCCGCGCAGACGCCGCCCAGTCCCACTTCGATCGACTGGACATCGCGGAGCTCGTGCAGGTCCAGCAGGCCACGCTCGACAGCCTTCCGTTCAAGGACGGCGTGTTCGACGTCGTCGTGGTCGGAGATCTGCTGGCTTCCGCTTCCGACCTGGACGCGGCCGTGCGCGAGTTGGCTCGGGTAACCCGCAGCGGGGGATCCGTCCTTCTGTGCCAGTGGGCGTGGCAGGCGCCGCTTTCGCCGGCCGAGCAGGACACGGTCGCCGGACACTTGGGTGTGTCTCCCCGAGGTCCGGGCGAGTGGCGTCGCATCCTTTCCGCATCCGGAATCGAAGCCGCGTTCGTCGAAGATCTGTCGGCGCCGCGTCCGGGGTTCGGGGGCCCAACGGTAGGCCGGCCGCTCCTCTCCGAATTCTTCTCCGTTCGCGAGCGACTTGCGTTGATCCGGCCGGTGCTCCAGCGGTGGGGCGCGGAGGGCCTCCGCACGGTTCTATGCAACGACCGGGCGGTGCGTCGTCTGCTGCGTCGCTCGGCCGGAGTCGGCCTGCTCGCGGTCAAGGGAATCAAACAGGCGAGGGTCCGCCCGCCCGCCGTTCAGCCATCCGCGCCGGCAGGCGACCTCGACCTCTTCCGGGAGCCCCGCGTGAACGGCGCCCCCAAGCCTCCTCCCCCACCCGCGAGCCGGGCTCGGTCGCCGGACCCGCCGCCTTCCCCCTCTCCCGGCCCGACCGTCGCACCGGTGGAGATCCAGGACCTACCCCTGTTCTCTCCCGCCGGTGAGGGTCCGTGAACGCGACTCCGCTCCTGGATCCGGAGGGGTTGGAACAGGTTCAGCGCGCGCTCGTCCAACAGGACCTCACGGGCTGGCTGCTCTATGAGTTCCGCCACCAGAATCCGGTGTCGGCCTCGCTCCTCGGCGTGGGCCATACGACGCGGCGTGCCTTTGTCCTGATTCCGGCCTCGGGCTCGCCCACCGCGCTGATCCACGCCATCGAGTCCGCGGCGTGGAGGCACTGGCCATGGGAGCGCGCTTCCTACGCCGGATGGGAAGAGATGGAAGGCCGGCTCTCCTCGCTCCTCGAGGGCCAGGACCGGGTCGCGATGGAGGTGTCGCATCGGTCCGGAGTGCCCACCCTGGACCTGGCGCCGTCCGGCGTCGTCGACCTGGTTCGGGAGTGCAGCGTAGACATCCGGAGCTCCGGCGATCTCGTGACGCGCTTCTATTCGGTCTGGACGCAACAACAACTACGCCGGCACCGCGAGACCGCGGAGGTTCTCAAGGAGGTGGCACGATCCGCGTTCCGAAAGGCGGCGGACGCGGTCCGCGCAGGGCATCCCACCACCGAGGCCAGCCTCAGTCAGTGGATATTGGACGAACTCGCCACCCGCGGGATCTCCGCCGGCCGGGACTGCCACGTGGCGGTAGGGGCCATGGCCGCCGATCCCCACTATGCGCCGTCCGGGGCGGGGGAGCTCATCGGGCCTGATCAGGTGCTGTTGATCGACCTTTGGGGAAAGGTCGACGAGGACGACGTGTGGGCGGATCAGACCTGGATGGGCTACCTGGGGAGCACGGTTCCCGCGGATGTCGTCGAGGTTTGGGACACCGTGCGCGCTGCTCGGGACGCCGCCATCGACTTCCTGTGGGAGCGACATCGGGCCGGGCAGCCGGTGAAGGGCCTGGAGGTAGACGACGTGGCACGACGAGTGATCTCGGATGCGGGCTTCGGAGACCGATTCATCCACCGCACCGGACACTCGATGGACCGGGGGCTCCACGGAAGCGGCCCCAACCTCGACAACCTGGAAACCCGCGACGATCGCGTCCTGATCGAAGGCGTGGGCTTCTCGGTGGAGCCGGGCATCTACCTTCCCGGGCGGTTCGGCATTCGCTCGGAGGTCAACGTACATCTGGGAGCGGGCGGGCCCGAAGTGACCCCCGCCGCACCACAGACGGAGGTGTTTCCGCTACTCCATGACTGAGCCGACGGGGCCGTTGGTCGACGTGGCCCTCCCGCTCCCCACCTCCCAGCACTTCACCTACGCACTTCCCTCGGGCCTGAAGCCGCCCCCGGCCGGTAGCCGGGTGCTCGTCCCGTTTGGCCGCCAGATCCGCATCGGGTGGGTGGTCGGACAGGCCTCCGCGGCTCCGCCCGGCCTCAAACCCATCGTGTCGGTGCTCGACCGGGAGCCCTCCGCCACCCCCGCCATCCTCTCGCTCTGTCGCTGGGTGTCGAGCTACTACTTCGCGCCCCTGGGACTGGTAATCCGTAGCGCGCTCCCGACCCTGCTCTCCGACGCGAGTCGTGACTATCTGCGTTTGATCGCGGATGCCTCGCCCGGCGACTTGCCCCCCAAGGAAGAACGCATCGTCCAAGCGTTGCTCGCCTCTGCGGGGCCCCGCCACGTGCAGACGTTGGCAAAGGAGCTCGGGATGCGCTCCATCTGGCCGCACGTGCGCCGCCTCGTCGCGGATGGAGTCGTGACCCACGACGTGCTCCCTCCGCGCCAAGCGAGGCCGCGGACGCATCGGGTCGTTCGCCTCCTGAAGGACCTGCCCGACCTCTCCGAGCGGGAGGTGATGTTCCGCCGAGCCCCTCGACAACGCGAGGCCTTCCAGTGGATCGAGGCGTCGGGAGGGAGGGCCGACCTGGCCGTCTTGCTGAAGCGAGGGTTCAGCCGTGCCGTTGTGAACGGCCTCGTGCGGAGGGGCGTGGCCGGGATCGACGTCGAGGCACGCGTGCGCGACCCGTTCGCATCGGTGCGTCCCGACCGACGTCGTCCCAAGCCCACCCCGGCACAACACCGCGCGCTCGAACGTTTGAAGGCCGCGCTGGAGGCGGGTCGGCCGAATCCGTTCCTGCTGTTCGGCGTGACCGGCTCCGGAAAGACGCTGGTCTACCTCGAGGTCATCGAGGCCGCGCTCGCCCGGGGCCGCGGCGCCGTCGTGCTGGTTCCCGAGATCTCCCTGACCCCGCAAGCGGTGGCCCGTTTCCGGGGCCGGTTCGGCGACCAGGTCGCGGTACTTCACTCGGGTCTCTCGGACGGAGAGCGCTACGACGCATGGCGGGAGCTCCGCTCCGGCCGCCGGCGGATCGCCCTCGGCGCCCGGTCGGCCATCTTCGCGCCGGTCGCCGACCTGGGGGTCATCGTCGTGGACGAGGAGCACGACGCGAGCTACAAGCAGTCCGACGCCCCGCGCTACCACGCCCGCGACCTGGCCGTCATGAGAGCCCGAACCGAGGGGGCACTGTGCATTCTCGGAACGGCAACGCCATCCCTCGAAAGCTGGCAGAACTGCCGATCCGCCAAATACGAGCGGTTGGACCTGCCCGATCGTGCCACCGGCGCTCCACTCCCTCCGGTACAGCTGATCGACCTGAAGCGCTTTCGCAGGAGCGGGGTCGACTCGAACGATCGGCCGTCGCAGAAAGGAGTGGCCGGCGAGGGCGGCATGGTCCTCTCTCCGCCGCTGGCCGAGGCCATCGAGCACCGGCTGTCCCGCAGCGAACAGGTCATCCTCCTACTCAACCGTCGGGGCTACTCCAGCTTCGTCCAATGTCTGGACTGCGGAGACGTGACCCCCTGTCCGGACTGCGCAGTTTCGCTGACCTATCACCGCACCGCTCGACGGCTCATGTGCCACCACTGCGGATACGTCGAGCCGCTGCCACCCCGCTGCGGCGCATGTGGATCGACGGAGCGGTCGTTCCAGGGGCTGGGCACCGAGCAGGTGGAGCGGGTGGTGGCCATGGAGTTTCCGACGGCGCGCATCGCCCGGATGGACGTGGACACCACGTCCGGAAAGTGGTCGCACCGCGACATCCTGGGTCGGGTCGAACGGGGCGAGGTGGACATCCTCATGGGCACGCAGATGATCGCCAAGGGACTGGACTTTCCGCGCGTGACGCTCGTGGGCGTGGTGAACGCGGACGTGGGGCTCCACCTTCCGGACTTCCGCGCGACCGAGCGCACCGTGCAACTGCTCAGTCAGGTAGCCGGCCGGGCCGGCAGGGGCGCTCTCGGCGGCGAGGTGCTGATCCAAACGCGGGTACCCGACCACTTCGCCATGCGCGCGGTGGTGGACCACGACTATCCGTCGTTCGCCGATAGAGAGCTCGATCGCCGGCGAACGCCCCGCTACCCCCCGCACGTGCGGATGGTCAACGTCCTGTTTTCGAGTCCCGAGCCGTCCGACGCGGCCGATGCGGCCGATGCCGCGGCGGACTGGGTCCGGAACCGGGGCGCGGTGGAACACGGGATGTTGACGGGACCCAGCCGCGCGCCAATCGAGCGGCTACATGGAAGGTGGCGCTGGCACTTCCTGCTCCGATCGTCCAGCGCGGCCGCGTTGGGCTCGGTCGGACAGGCCCTGCAACGCGAGGTCACCCCTCCGTCCGACGTGCGCATGATCCTCGATCGGGATCCTGTGGCGCTCCTGTAGCGGTTTCCCGTCCGGGCCGGGTCGCGTTCACGCCCACTTTATCCGCACGTCCGCGGTGAATAGCTTTGTCGATTATGACTTGCCTCGCTTTGAACGCTTCGTACGAACCGCTCACGATCGTTCCGGCTCGGCGGGCGGTCCGCTTGGTCCTCGATCGCAAGGCCGAGGTGCTGGAGGCCGACCCTGAGCGGAGCTTTCGTTCAGCGCGCACCCGGGTGCCGGTTCCTCTGGTCATCCGCTTGGTCCGGTACGTCCACGTGCCTCGCCGATTCCGCCGGCAGGTGACCAACACGTTCCTGTTCGCGCGGGACGACTATCGGTGCCAGTACTGCGGGCGAGGAAATTCGGACCTGCGGGGACGTCAATTCCTCACGAGGGACCACGTGCTACCGCTCTCACGCGGCGGCGACAACTCGTGGACCAACGTGGTCACCGCGTGTTCGCCTTGTAACAACCGGAAGGCCAACCGATTGCCGGCCGAGGCCGGAATGCGCCTGCGACGCGCTCCGCAGGAGCCCAACCACGTGTATCTCGTTTGGGCGGTGCGGAGGGTGACGCCGGTGCAGGCCAAGTACGTGCGGATGTTCTACGGCGAGGACGTGCTCTCGGCGCTGTCGGGCTCCTGAGCGCGTCGGGGGCGGGCGGCTGCCCGTGTCCCCTCGCACATGGGCCGGCGGACGTGTTTGCCGACGCTCGGGATCAGTCGTCCAGCCAGGCGTAGGGGCGTTCGGCGAACTGGCCGGCTCCGCGAATGCGGCCGTCCGCGCCGTACTCCTTCCAGCGGATGACCCATCCTCGCAGGCGATCCTGCGTGATCTCGTAAGTAAACCCTTCGATCTCACGACGTTCGGCGATGAAGCGGGCCAGCCGAGGTGGTAGGTTGGAGATGCCTTCGACCCGGAGCTCACGGACCTCGTCTTCGAGCTCCGCGCGGATCTCCGCGTCGACCACCTTCAACGTGCGGAGCGCGCCCTCGATCAGCGCGGTCAGCTCTTGGAAGCTGTCCGGCGCCACGCTCGTAGACCGCCTGCGGATTTCCCGCAGAAGGTTCTGCAACACGGGCGCTTCGAGTTCGTCGCGCATGAGCTCGAACTGCCGGGAAAGGTGCTCCTGAATGCGCTGGAGCTGCGCAAACTCTCGTTTCGCGCCTTTTCTGCCCGTGCGGTTCGTCTGAATCCCGGAAACCAACCCTTCGTTCTCCTCTGTGCTGGACGGACGCCTGTTCATCCGCTCTCGCTTCGCGGATCCGCCCCGGATCGATAAGGGTGGTGAGACCCCAACGGTGCTGGTGCAACGATGGTGCCGTGAACGCCCCCGAGGCGGCCATGCGTGTAGCGCCTTTGCTACTGTTCGCGGTCGTGGCGCCATTGCAACGTTTTCCGCAGGGGTGGGCACTCTCTGCCCGACGGCGCCTCGGTCCGCCGAGCCCGAGCGGGCGGAGACCCGTAAAAACTCCTTTTCGGGAGGCCGTTTACTCCCATTTCTACGGGCCTGGCACGGGCGTGCTCTTCTTCCCGCATGGGAATCGCACCTCCGATCCAACCCCGCGGCCAGGCTCTTGCCGTATACGCGCCGGTGGCCAGCGGGCATGAGTTGCCCATCAGTGCAGGGGCAGAGCGGGAGCACGATTGGATGGTGCCCAAAACGAAGAACATCAGGCAGAGCGCAGGGTTCAGCTTGCCGGAGCTCCTTGTGGTACTCGGGCTCATCGGCATCATGGCCGGCTTTTTCGCGCCCCGAATCGATGTCGCGAAGTTCCGCCAGGACTCTGCGGCCCTCGAGGTGGCGACGGCGTTGAACGTGGCGCAGCAAAAGGCCGTGCTTCGGGGGCACTCGGTGCGCGTGGGCTTCGATACCGCGAACGCCCGCCTGATCGTTCACGACGACGCCAACAACGACCAGTCGGTGGATGCCGGTGAGGACGAACGTGTCATCGAGCTGCACGACGGCGTCGTGTTCGGACTCGGCGGAGCCCCGGCGCGGAACAGCGTCGCGTTTTCGTTCGCCGAAGATCCGGCCGGGATCCCCACGATTCGCTTTGCCCGTAACGGCGGTGCCAGCGAAGAGGGCACGCTGTATCTGACGTCGGAGCGCTCTGCGCTCTCCGGAAGCTTTACCCAGGACAGCCGCGCGATCACGCTCGAGCGCTCGACGGGCCGTACCACCTGTTACTCGTACCGGACTGGACAATGGAAGGGCCCGTGTTGAAGCGAGAGGACGGATTCACGCTCATCGAGACGCTGGTGGCGCTGGTCCTCCTCGTGTCGGTCATCCTGGGCCTCAGCCTGAGCGCGGGACGTCTGGGCGTCATCTCCGCCGACGCCGATGTCGATGCAGCAGCCATGCAGGCGGTGGAGGACCGACTGGCCCTGATCGCCATGGATCAACGCTACAGCGACCTGAGCACCCTCTATACGGGAACGGAATCCGGCTTGCCCGGACTTCCCGGCTCGACCCGCGTCACCACGATCAACCATGTGCAGGCGACCGACACCGCCGGGAAGGTCTTGGATTACCGGGAGATCTCGGTCAAGGTGTCCGGCGGGCGCTTGAACCGGAGCTTCGTGAGGACCATCGCGTTGGGGGCGCCGTGAGGACGATGCATGAGGCGTCGTACGAGCCTTCGACCGGTGGGCTTGCGCGTGACCGGTCCGGGATGTCCCTGATTGAAGTGCTGGTGGTGGTCGCCGTGTTTGCGATCGTGATCGCGGGAGCGCTGGGCTATCTCCAGGCCCAGACCCGGGCGTTTTACCAGGGCTCGGACCAGATGATGACCCTCCAGAACCTGCGCTTCGCGGTGCATCGCATGGAGATGGACATCCAGACCGCTGGCACCAACCTGGTGTCGGGCCAGCCGTCCATGGTCTATGCCGGGGACGACGTGGTGGCGTTCAACGCCGACTATGCGACCAACGTGGCCAGCGACGCGTTCGCCGTGTTTTACGACCCGGGCGTGCCTCCGGGACAGGTTTCGGTGTTGGCCACCTCCATCACCGTGCCCAATACCTCGTTTACGTACGGGGACACGGCGTTCGCGGATCTTCGGTCCGGAACGCCCAGCAACGCCGAGCTGCTCATGTTCTACTTCGTGGACGATACCTCGACGGCCCGCACCGACGACTACATGCTGCTTCGTCGCGTGAACGCCGCTCCCGCCGAAGTCGTGGCGCGTAACCTCCTCGCATTTTCCGGCAAGCCGTTCTTCGAGTACCTGGAGCTGAGCGGCGGTGGCGTGGGCACCGTACCGGCAGCCGATCTGCCCCTGCAGCACAGCCTCAAGGTGCACGGCCAGGCGGCGGACAGCGGTTCTGCGGCACGCATCGATCAGATCCGTGGCGTACGGATCAACCTCCAGGGCACGAACGGCCTCAGCGGCGACCTGGAGCACCTCTCCGAGGTCTCCCGCACGATCAGCATGCCCAACGTGGCGACCAGGGTCCTACAGATCTGCGGCTCCGAGCCGGTGTTGGGTGCCGTCAACCTCAGTCCCACCCACAAGATCTCTGCCGGCGACGACATCGTCGAGGTCAAGTGGGATGCGGCCACGGATGAGACCGGCGGCGAGACCGACGTGCTGCGTTACGTGCTGTGGCGGAGGTCCAGCTCCGAAACGGAGTGGGGCGATCCGCACGTGAGCATCCCCGCCGGCAAGAGCAACTACACGTTCGATGACACCGACGTCGTCTCGGGAGAGACCTACCGGTATGCGCTCGCAGCCCAAGACTGCACGCCCCGCCTTTCCCAGCGGGTGACGAGCGGCACCGTTTCGATTCCCTAGTGGAGCAGCTTTTCAATGCACGACAGCAGGACACCGACCGTGGCGCGCTTTTCTGACGACAAGGGCGTGGCCCTCGTGATCACGCTGCTGGTGGTGTTGGCCATCAGCGCCATTGCCACCGGCGCGGCCGTCGTCGGCTCGAACCATTACCTCGTAAATCGGTTCTACGAGCGCGAAAGCGTACTGGTCGCCGCGGCCGACGCAGGACTCGAGATCGCTCGTGCCCGCATCAACCAGAACAGCGGCCTGGTGCCGGACACCGGGTACGCAACCCTGGAGAACGCAAAGCCCGTCGTAGACCCCGTCGCGGGCACGCTGCCGGGTGTGACCCGCAGCACGTACGTGGGACCCACCGGGGTCACGTCGGGCCAGTACGGCGTCTACGCCGCCATCGTTACGGTGGTGGAGGACGCGGGCGGTGGCCGGGTGGTGCGCCGTACGCAGGTGTATCAGGAGAGCTTCGCCAAGTTCGCATATTTCTCCGATGAAGAGGACCCCACCATCTCCTTCGGTAGCGGCGACCACATCTTGGGCCCGCTCCACACAAACGACTCCATCCGTATCGGTACGGGCGGTGCCACGTTCCACGATGAAGTCCGCACCGCCAAGGCCATTTCCGGAGTGGCGCTTGGGACGTTCCGCAAGGGGTACGAGGAAAACGCCGCGGTCATCAACCTGCCCACAGTGGCCGAGGTGGCCGCCCTCGCGGCGCAGGCGACGGTGGGCGGCACCAGGTTCACCGGAGACGATCTCGGTGGGTTCGGCACGGCGACGACCCGCATCGAGTTCATCGCCATCGACCTGAACGCCGACGGCGACAGTACCGACGCCAACGAAGGGTTCTTCCGGGTCTATCAGTCGTCCGATGCGGACTACGTGGTGGCGAACAACCTGGCGGCGGGCCTGTCGACCTCCTTGAATTGCGGATACTACGACGCCGCGAACACGTTCATTCCTGCCGACACGATCGGGACCGGATGGCAGACGTCGCTCCAGTCCAGCACCCGGCGCTGCTACCTGGGAGGAGCCGATTCGCTCTTCGGCCAGTTCGAGGCGACGACCACGAAAGGACAGTGGCTTGCTCGCGGCGGATCCACCATGGCGGCCGTCGCCGCTGTGCGGCCCGCAGACGAGCCGTACCTGTTTCCGTTGAGCCGTCACTTCAATCCCGATTTCAAGGGCGTCATCTACGTGGATGGTCGGGTGGCGGTCAGCGGCGTCGTGCGGGGTAGGGTTACCGTGGTGTCCAGTGGTGGCATCGTGATCGCTGACGACATCACGTACGCGATCGATCCCGGGCTCGGGACGTGTGAAGACGCGCTGGGGCTGCTCGCACCGGACTCCGTCGTGATTGCGGACAACACGCTCAACGCGCCGGTAGAGACGTCGATCGGATCCGGGTACCTGACCTTCGACGACTCGTCGGACGAGTTCATCCATGGCAGCATACTGGCCCTGAAGAGCTTCGGGGTCGTACGGTTCGACCAGGGATCCACCTCGGCCGAGCTGTGCGAGGGTGACTCGAGGGGAAGGGGGTGTATCTACCTCACCGGCGGGATCATCCAGAACAAGCGGGGCGCCGTAGGCAAGTCTAGTGGATACGGCTATATCAAGCGCTATGCGTACGACCCGTGCGCGAAGACCGATCCGCCGCCCTACTTCCCGACCACCGGGCACTATCACCGAGGGCAGTACTTTCAGGTGGACCCGGCCGGCTTCGACGTGGCCAAGTTCTTCGAGAAGCTCGCGGCTTCGTAGAGACGGACCACGAGGTGGCGTCTCGTGTGACGCCGTCTCGGATAGCCTCCACCAATCCGGGTGGCGCACAGAGAAAAGCCGGGACACGGGCTGCGCCGTGTCCCGGCTTTTCCGTATGTTTACCGCTCAGCCATCCCACGTTCGTCCGAACCCCTCGACCATGTCCGACTCGGGATCAGATCGACAGCGCCGAACCAAGCGTGGCCGCCGAGACCGGTCTCGAGGCCGGGCTTCCGTGCCGACGCCGGTGCGACAGTCGCTCACGTCGGAGGAGCCGATCACCGCGGAACCCGCCGCCGTGCGGGCGTTCGAGGTGGACGGATTCCCGTGTACGGTGCACGTGGCGGGCTTGGCCCGGTCGGGCGTTGGTCAGACGCCCGTGATGGAGCTCCGGTTCCAGCGGGCCGACGGAGTGCGCCGTCGAGGGCTGGTCGTGGCCACCGCGCTCTCCGATCTGTCCGACGACCGTCTGCGGTCCGTCTTCGGTAGGGCGGTGGCCGCACAGGCGAAGAAGCCTACCGACACCTGACGATCCGGCGCGGGGGCGGTTTCGGGCCGACGCCCCGATTCACCGCTCTCGGCGGCTAACGCTAGAGCCCCCAATGGTGTCCTGACGTACGGAGGGATCACGCCCTCGCCGTTCGGGAGAGGTCCGCGTTCGGGCCCCACTCGAGGATGGGGACACGATGGAGGACGGATGACGTTGGTGAACACCGCGAGAGTCGCCGCTTTCACGGCTCTGCTGATGGCCGGAGCGGCCGCGTGCCAGGGACTGGAGGCGCAGGCGAGGCGAGGGCAGGGGCCCGGAGGTCCGCGCATGATGGGCGCTGCCGAGCTGGCGCTGTCCAACGCCGAAGCGCTGGGCCTGTCCGAGGAGCAAGCGGCTGCCTTGGAAGCGATCCGCTCGGAGGCGGACGAAGCGACGAGCGAGTTGCGAACGTCCATGCGAGAGCGGATGCAGGCGGCCCGCGCGAGCGGCGACCGGTCTGCCATGCGCCAGCTCATGGAAGAGGCGCGGAAGGCATTGGAGCCCTTCGACGCCCGTGCGGCCGAGGTGCTGACCGCTGAGCAACGGGAACGGCTCGAGGAATTGCGCCCCCGGCGTCGACGCGGGCCGCCGGGATCCTGAGCCCGCGTCGTCGCCGATGCCCCCGTGTAGAACATCCGAACCCGTGCGGACGTACGTCCATAAACCGTTTGCCTCCGCCCACCCGGTGGAGTCGTCATTGATCGTCATGGTGCGTGAACGAATGCAAAAGCGCTGGATTCCGACGCTCCTCATTGCGTGGAGCATCACGGCGGCGCCGGCCCTGGCCCAGCAGCCGGACGACGGGCCCGTGTTGACGTTGGAAGAGGCCGTCCGCATGGCCATGGACCGGAGTCCGGCCCTGGCGCAGTCTCAGGCCGCGTTCGAGGCCGCGCAGACGGGCCGCCGATCGGCCTGGGGATCGTTTCTTCCCAACGTCAGCCTCTCCTCCGGCGCCTCGTTGGCCAGTCAGAATCGATTCGATCCCTCGACCCAGCGGCAGGTCTCGGGTAGCTCCGATTCGTACAATGCCGGCGTTTCCGCCAGCTACTCCGTGTTCGAGGGCGGACGGCGCTTCAACGAGCTGACCCGCACCGCGGCGGAGCTGGCAGCTGCGGACGCGCGACGGTCGGACCAGCAGTTCGGGGTGATCCTCCAGACCCAAGTCCTCTTCCTGGAGGCGCTCCGCAACCAGGAGCTTCTGGACGTCCAGCGATCCCGAGTGACGAGGGCCGAGGAGAGCCTGGTCATGATCCGGCGGCGCGTGCAGTTGGGCGAGGCCACCCGGTCGGATTCCCTGCGCGCACGCCTCGAGCTGACCAACGCCAGACAGGCCGAGCTCCAGGCCGGCAACCAGGTCCGTGCTTCCCGGTTTTCGCTCGGTCGCCAGGTGGGCCGTCCCGGTCCGGTCACGCCGGCTCCCGTACCCGATGCACAGCCTGCTCCACTGGCGCTGAGCGACGAGCAGATCTACGAGATCGCGGAAGCGGCTTCTCCCGGCGTCACTGCGGCCCGCGCGGATCTCTCCGCGGCCGAAGCGGGCGTGGGGTTCGCCCGTTCCGCTTATCTGCCGAGCCTCAGCTTCTCGACCGGCTATACCTGGTCCAACGACGTAGCCGCGCTCAGCGGCGGGCTGACGAGCTGGAATCTGCGGCTTTCGGCCAGCTATCCTATTTTTAACGGCTTCAGCCGAGAGGCCGCGGTCGACCGGGCCCACCAGCAGGTCAGGGTGTCCCGACTGCAGGACGAAGACGCCAGGCTCGCCGCGCGCGAGGCTGCGGACCGGTCGCTCCATCTCCTGCGCACGGCCGAGGAGGCCACCCGCATTTCCGAAGAGGCGGTGACCGTGGCGGAAGAGGACCTGAGGGTGGTGAGCGAGCGCTACCGCGTGGGGGTGGCCACGATTCTCGATCTGATCACCAGCCAGTTGGCGCTGGAGGAAGCGGAAGCCGACCGGGTGTTCGCGAAATACGACTATCTACTCGCCCGGGCGGAGCTCGAGGCGGTGCTGGGGAGGGAGCTGTGAGCGACGTCATCAAGACGGTGGGACTGACCAAGCATTACGAGCTCAAGGCCGAGACCGTGAGGGCGCTCCAGGACGTGGACGTCACCATCGGAGAAGGCGAGTTCGTGGCCATGATGGGGCCCTCCGGAAGCGGCAAGTCCACGTTCATGAACCTGATCGGCTGCCTCGATACGCCGACGGCTGGCGAGTACTGGCTGAACGGCCAGCGCGTGAGTGAGCTGTCCGACGACGAGCTGGCCAGGGTCCGAAACGGTGAGATCGGCTTCGTCTTCCAGACGTTCAACCTCCTGCCGCGAGCCACTGCGCTGCACAACGTCGAGCTTCCGCTGATCTACGCGGGCAACAACGCCCGCGACCGGCGACGCCAGGCGGAAGCAAAGCTCACGATGGTGGGCCTCGAAGATCGTATGGATCATCGCCCGCCGGAGCTGTCGGGAGGACAGCGGCAGCGGGTGGCTATCGCGCGCGCGCTGGTCAACGAGCCGGCGCTGCTGCTGGCCGACGAGCCCACCGGCAACCTGGACTCCGTCACCTCCGAAGAGATCATGTCGATCCTGGTCAACCTGAACGAACAGGGGCAGACGATCGTCTTGGTGACCCACGAACACGACATCGCCGAATACGCGAAACGCCAGATCCACCTGAAAGACGGCAGGATCGAGCGGGACTTTCTCAACGAGACCGTCGCGGCCGGCGCGGTAGGGAGCTGACAGGACCATGACGAGATTGCAGACGGTCTCGACCACTGCGGCGGCGGTGCTCGCAGCCGTTCCCCTCCTTTCGGGCTGCGGCGAATCCGCGTCCGCGGAGGATACGCCATCGGTGACCACCGCAGAGGTGACGCGCACGGACCTCCGCATTGCGGCGGAGGCGACCGGACAGGTCGAGCCGATCCGGACGGTCGAGGTCAAGTCCAAGGCGTCGGGCGAGATCCTGAGGCTCCACGTCGACACGGGTGACCGGATCAGGCCCGGAGACCTGTTGGCGGAGGTGGATCCCCGCGACGTCCGCAACGCGTTCAATCAGGCCACCGCGGACCTGGAGGTCGCCACTGCGCGGGTCGAGATCGCCTCCGCTCAGCTCCAGCGCTCCCAGGAGCTCCTGGACGCCGAGGTGATCACGCAACAGGAGCACGAGAGCAAGAACCTCGAGTACGCCAACGCCCAAGCTGCCCTGGTCAAGGCCCAAACCAACCTCGAGTTGGCCCGTCTTCGGTTGGGAGACGTGACGATTCGCGCCCCGCTCGAAGGCACGATCATCGAGAAGAACGTCGAGGAGGGTCAGGTCATCCAGTCGGCCTCCCAGAACGTCTCCGGAGGCACCACCCTGTTCAGGATGGCCAACTTGGACCGCATGCAGGTGCGGACGCTGGTCGATGAGACCGACGTGGGCCAGCTCGCGGCCGAGATGGAGGCGAGCGTTCGCGTGGAGGCGTTCCCGGACCGCGTGTTCACGGGCTCGGTCAACAAGATCGAACCCCAGGCCGTGGTCGAGCAGAACGTGACCATGTTCCCCGTCATCGTCGACCTGGACAACCGTGCCGGCCTGCTCCGGCCGGGAATGAACGCCGAAGTGGAGATCGAAGTGGACGAGCGGCCCAACGTGCTGACGGTGCCGAACAACGCCGTCGTGGAGCCGCAGCAGTTCGCCGCCGCGGCGACCGTGCTGGGCCTGGACCCCGAAAGCCTGGACTTCGACATGAGAAGCGCGTTCGGAGGCTTCCGCGGAGGGCGGGGGGGCAGGCAGGATGCCGGGGCCGGCCAGGGAGGCGACGGGAGTCCGGCGTCCGCCGTTGCCGGCCGGCCGGAAGGAACCGTCGACGGTGCCGGGCGACAGGGCGGAGCCGGCGGCTTCACGGCCGACTCGGCCACGCGGGCTCGCATGCAGGAGATCCGCGCTCGCGTCGCTTCCGGTGAGATCACCCAGGATTCCGCCAGGGCCCTGTTCCGCGCCTCCGGCGGAGGCGTCGGCGCCCGCGGGGCCCGGCGCACCGGAGACGCGTCCGGAGCGGCCCCGTCCGGACAGGGGCGGCGCGAGGGCCGGCCGGCCGTCGCGTTCGTGCTGACCGCGGATGGGAGCTTCGCTCCCCGCGCCGTGCGGCTCGGCTTGAGCGACTGGGACCAGACCGAGATCACCCAAGGCCTCGAAGAAGGCGATCAAGTGGCGCTGATCGGCGCGGCGCAGCTCCAGGCTCGCCAACAGGAGTTCCTGAACCGGGTGCGCTCCAGGGCCGGCGGGCCCTTGGGCGGCGGTCGCCGATAGCGTCGGACCGGAACGAATCCCCATGTTGATCGGTGAAACTTTCCGGGTCGCGCTCAGCGCGATTCGCGCCAATGCCCTCCGCTCCATACTCACGACACTGGGCATCATCATCGGTGTCGCGGCGGTCATCGCCATGGTGGCTCTCGGGGACGGCGCACAGCAACGCATCAACGACCAGATCGAGCAGATGGGCACCAACGTGCTCACCATTCGGCCGGGTCAGAACCGGTTCGGCGGCGTGTCCCGTGGCGACGCTCGCCTTTTCGTGGACGACGCGGAAGCGCTTCAAACTCGTAGCGAGGGCGCGCTGGAGATTGCTCCCGAGCTCAGGTCCCGCCTGCAGGTCAGCTACCTGCGCTGGAATGCTTCGGACGACGTCACGGGCACCTGGCCCAGCTACTTCGAGATCCAGAACCACACGGTGGCCGAGGGGCGGGTCTTCGATCTGGGCGAAGTCCAGGGACGGCGTCGTGTGGCCGTGCTGGGATCCGAGGTGCCGGAGCAGCTCGGCACACCGGCGTCGCTGCTCGTGGGTCGTACCATCCAGGTCCGCGGGATTCCGTTCGAGGTCATCGGCGTGCTGGAAGAAAAGGGCTCGATGGGGTTCAGCCGACCGGACGACGACGTGTTCATCCCTCTGTCCACGGCGCAATACCGTGTGTTCGGAGGACGGGACCGCCTCAACGCGATCTACGCCCAGGTGCAGGAAGGCACGAGCATGGACGAAGCGTTCGCGCGCATCGATCAGATCGTGCGGAGGGAACACCGACTGGGGCCGGGAGACGACGCGGACTTCAACATCTCCAACTCTGCGGATCTGCTGGAGACGTTCAACGAGGCCAACCAGACGTTCACGTATCTGCTGGCGGGTATCGCCGCCGTGAGTCTGTTGGTGGGCGGCATCGGCATCATGAACATCATGCTCGTCAGCGTCACCGAGCGCACCCGGGAGATCGGTGTGCGCAAGGCATTGGGCGCCACACGCCGCAACGTGTTGCTGCAGTTCATGATCGAGGCGTTGACGCTCTGCGTGTTGGGCGGGATTCTGGGGGTGGTCGCGGGAGTCGGCGGGGCCAGGGTGCTCACCAACCTCTGGGGCTGGCAGACCGCCGTTCGCCCCGAGGCCGTGATCATCGCGTTGGCGTTCTCGGTCGCGATCGGCCTGTTCTTCGGCATCTGGCCCGCCCAAAGGGCGGCCAAGTTGGATCCGATCGAGTCGCTGCGCTACGAGTGAGTCGCCCCGCCGGAGGCGAGTAGGTCGCCTCGCCCGTGAGCGGGGTCGGCGCGAGCGCTCTTCCTACTGGGACACTTCCAGGTTCACGCGCTGTCCCCGGCGCACCACCGTGACTCGCTGCACCCCGTCCGCGTGCGCAGCCAGCGCGCGGGCCAGGTCGAGGCGGCCGTGCACGTGATGGCCGTTGATCTCGACGATCACGTCTCCGGGCTCCAGACCCGCTTCGGCGGCCGGAGTGTCGCGGGCCACGTCGATCACCAGCACGCCTTCCGCTACGGACAGGTTGGGCGCCACGTCGGGTGCGATATCCTGGATCAGAGCACCGAGGAAATACGGCCGTACCCGTAGATACGGCGAGAGGGCGCCGGCCCTGGGGATTCGGACGCGGTAGACGGAGTCCGTCCGGTTGGCCTCGACGGCTGCCGCCCTACGACTGATCACCGCCAGCTCGTCCCGGGCCACGCGAAGCCGCTCTTCCAGCTCGGCCGATGCCTGCGCGATCTCGGCGGAGGTCCGGGTGACCTCGCCGGTCACGGATTGCATGTCCTGCAACGCGTCGAGTCGGGCCAGGCGCAGCACCTCCAGGTTTCGCGTCAGGCCGTCCACGGATACCAGCACCGAGTCCAGGTCGGAGGCGAACGCGTAGGTATCGAAGGCGACGCCCTCGACGTCCGGCTCGACCGTATACGTCCAACCCCGGTCGCCCGATGCTCTGGTCCGGAACGTGATCACGAGCTCCCGCCCCGGCGCGCGGACCTTGGTCACCGCCTCCTCGGAAGGCTGCCAAACCACCGCTTCCGGCGCCGGCACGCGTCGAGCGACACGATGGGCCGGACGTACTCCGGCTCGCACGCTGAAGCTCCGGGACTCTCCGTCGCGACGCACCTCGATCGTGACGACCTGACCCGGCGTGAGCGACGCTCCGATTCCGCTCAACAAGCCCGTAGTGACTTGTCGCCCGTCCAGAGCGATCAACTCGTCCCCGGCCCGAATGCCGACGCGAGCGGCATCGCTGTTCTGCTCCACCGCGTCAACCACGAAGTGGCTCTCGAAGCGCACGCCCGTGGGGGTCTCGAACGCGTGGCGGAACTCGGTGAGGTTGATCCCGATCCAGCCGCTTCCCTCGGTTTGCGCGCGTTGCACCAGGCTCGCCTCGGCGGGCCCGGCGAACACGGTGGCCCCGCTCACGCAAAGCCCTGCGCACAGCGCCACCACCATCCACGGCCGGCGTCCGATCCGATCGAGTGCTCGCATTACCGGCATACCTGGGCAGAGAGCATCCCTAGAACCAGTTGTCTCCGGATCGGGCGGTGCGGCTGCTCGCCTGTCGCTCGGTGAGGACGTTGACCAGGAAGCTGTTGATATAGGGATCGTCCGGAGCGGCCCTCACGGCGTTCTGTCCGGCCTGGATCAGCAGGTCCAGAGCCTGGGCTCGCCGTAGCGGATCGTCTCCGGGCACGGGCTGGTCGGTCGCCAGCAGCCTGCGGTAGGCCAGCAGCGACTGAGCGTACCGCTGTTCCGCGAGCTGAACCGCCCGCTCGGCCGAATCCAGGTCGCGGACGTCGTCGGTGGCAGCCAGTGCCCCGATCGATTCCAGCTCCGCCAGCGCGCTTCGCTCCGCTGCCGCGGATCCAGTGACGGCTCCGGCCGCGAAAATCGCCGCTACGGCGGCGGCCTTCATCCATCCGGCCGAGAGCGACCAGGCCAGCCAGTCTCGCACGCCCCGGTCCCGAATCAAGCCTTCACTGGTCAACCGCGCTTCGATCTCCGTCCAGTCTCCGCGCGGAGGGGCCAGAGACGGCAGCGACGTCAGGTCTTCGGTCTGCTGCCGAAAATCGGCCAGCGACGCACGACAGCTCACGCAATGCGTCAGGTGCTCTCGTTCCGTCGCGGTGGGTTCTTCGTCCACCAGACGGGCGAGAGCCTCGTAGTTCAGGTGTTCCATGCTTCCGCTCCCGCGTTTTCGTTCGACGGGTGCACGTTCTGTAACATGATCCTCATCTTTGCCCGGGCCTTGAACAGTTGGGACTTGGAGGTCCCGGAAGTCACACCCAGGTGTTCTCCGATTTCTTCGTGAGTGTATCCCTCCACATCGTGGAGGATGATGACGCGACGCATGCCTTCCGGAAGCCGGTCGAGGGCCCACTGGAGACGCCGCTGCAAGAGCGCGTCCCCACCGACAACCGGCGCTGCTGCCGTGGCCGGCATGGGGCTTTCCCGCTTCGACCGCGTTTCCGCCTTTCGTAACGCTTGCAACGCCGCGTTCACCGCAATCCGGTGCAGCCATGTCGAGAACCTGGCGTCGCCCCGAAACGTGGGGAGCGCGCGGATGGCGCGAATCCACGCCTCCTGCGCGTAGTCGTGGGCCAGGTCGTCGTCGGCCGCAATTCTCCGCACGACCGCGTACACGCGTGGCGCGTACCGTTCGTATAGCGCTTTCACCGCGCGCCCATCGCCTTCGGAGGCGCGGCGGATTATTTGAGCTTCTGACATGCGGTCGCGGGGTTTTCCGTGTGTGCCGCGTCTGAGACGTCGCGAGGCGGCACGAGGGTTGCCTCCGGGGATCGATAAGGTAACCGTTCCGATCCGAAAAAGATCCTTTGAACAAAGGGCAATCGGGAGGGGAGCGGCACCGGTTCCGGCGGCCAAGTCGAGACGGTCGCACGCGATGCACGGATGCACGGGGGCCGACACGAGTGATCGTATTCGATCGACTGTCCAAGGAGTACGGCGCGCTCCGAGCGGTCGACAACCTGTCCTTGCGGGTCCAACCAGGAGAAGTGTACGCGCTCCTGGGCCCCAACGGGGCGGGGAAGACGAGCGCGCTCCGTTGTCTGGCGACGCTCATCCGCCCCACGCACGGCACCGCCACCGTCGATGGCGCCGACGTACTCGAGGAGCCCCTGGAGGTGCGACGCCGAATCGGCTTCCTGGCCGCTTCCATGGGCCTGTACGAGCGGCTGACCGCGCGGGAGCTGGTGGGATACTTCGCAGACCTCCAGGGAGTGGATCCCGGCCTGCGCGACGAGCGTGTGGACGAGATGATTCGCACGTTCGGCCTGGAGTCTTTCGCCGATCGGTATTGCGGAAGGCTCTCCACCGGCCAGCGCCAGCGGGTGTCTATTGCCCGGGCCATGGTTCACGATCCGCCGGCGCTCATCCTGGATGAGCCTACCTTGGGTCTGGACGTGGTGAGCGGCCAGGCCATCCGCGAGTTCATCCGCACCGAGCGCGAGGAGGGGAAAGCCATTCTCTTCAGCACCCACCAGATGGCGGAGGTGGAACTGCTCGCGGACCGGATCGGCGTGCTCGCCCATGGCCGCATCGTGGTGGAGGGCACGCTTCCCGAGCTGTTGGCGGCGACCGGGACCGACAACCTGGCCCGCGCGTTCCTGGCGCTTGTTCAGGGAGCTCCGGCTTGAAGCGCGGATCGGCACCACGGTCGGCGAGGTCCCGGCTCGCGGGCGGCTCCGCGGGCTTCCGCACCATCAAGACGGTGCTCAGGAAGGAGCTGATCGAGACACTCAGAGACCGGCGCACGCTGATGATCATGCTGGTCCTGCCGGTGCTCCTCTACCCTGCGCTGATGATCCTCACCCAGCAGGTCTCGATCATCGGGGCGAACCGAATCTCCCGAGAACCCTCCGAGGTGGCGCTCGTGGGACGGGTGGATTCCGCGCTCGCGGAATTCATCGCCCGCCAAGAAGGCCTCACGGTGGTGCCGATCCAAGAGGATGATTGGCTGGATGCCGTGCGGGAGGCGCGTATCTCGGCGGTGGCCCTGCTCGAGCCGGCGGACTCGTCCACGCAGGCGGACTCCAAGAACGCCACGATCCTGTTCAACGCCGCGAACGACCGCTCCCGACGGGGACGGGACGTGCTGGCCGGGGCCATCCTGGCTTGGGGCGATACCCTCGCGGAGCAGCGGCTGGCCGGGCGGGGGCTCCCTCCGGACTTCGCCCAGGCCCTGTTTGTCGCGGACTCCTCCGTGGCGCTCCCCACGGACGTGGGGGGATATGCGCTCGGCCGCTTTCTGCCGCTCCTGCTGATCGTGATCACCCTGCTGGGCACCTTCTACCCCGCCATCGACCTCGCGGCGGGCGAGAAGGAACGGGGCACGTTGGAGACGCTGCTCACCGCGCCGGTGCCCGCCGGAGACGTGGTGACGGGCAAGTTTCTCACGGTGGCCGTGATCGGCATCGTCGCGGCGGGCCTCAACCTGGGCAGCATGCTGCTCACCTTCCAGAGCGGGCTCTTCCAGCTCAGCTCGGTGGTGGACGTGGACTTCTCACTTCCGCTGCGGTCGGTCTTGATCATTTTTGCGACCCTGGCGCCGCTCGCCGTGCTGTTCGGCTCGTTGTTCCTCGGGGTGGCCGTCCGGGCCCGCTCGTTCAAAGAAGCACAGAACGCCCTGACGCCGATCTACATGGTGGTGATGATGCCGGCGTTCCTGCCGCTGTTCCCCGGGATCGATCTGACCCCCGCGCTCGCGGTGGTGCCCGTGGCGGGCGTCGCGCTGTTCTTTCGCGAGCTGATGGGCAACGAGCCCGTTGCGTTCCTGGGCGTCGTGGCCGTGTTGGCGACCGTCGTCTACGCCTGCGGCGCGCTGATCTTCGCCGCGCGCTCGTTTGGACGGGAGGACGTGCTGTTCGGTGCCGACGACACCCGCGAGCGGCCGCCCCAAGGCGTGTTCGCGAGCCTGCTCGCGCTTTTCCGGCCGCAGGAAACGGATAGTCCCACCCCGACGCTGGCCCAAGCCGGGCTGTTCGTGGCCGGCGTCGGACTGCTCTACTTCTACGTCGGCAGCCGCCTGCAGCAGCAGTTCCTCATCAACGGGCTCCTCGCGTCCCAGTGGCTGCTGCTCTTCCTGCCGGCGCTCTGGTACGCCGGACGGGGAGCCTTTTCCAGGCGAAAGACCTTGTCCATCTGCGCGCCGAAGGCCGCGCAGCTCGGCGGCGCGCTCCTGATGATGCTCGGCGCCATGCCGCTGGGGATGTACCTGATGTGGCTTCAGAGCCTGGTGCTTCCCATTCCCTGGGACCTCGTCGAGGGCCTGAACGACGTGCTCCGGACCGACACCAGCGGACAATTCCTGTTGCTGATTCTGGTCGCGGCCCTCACGCCGGCTTTTTGCGAGGAGGTGGTGTTCCGCGGCGTGCTGCTCTCGGGCTCCCGGACCGCCAAGCTCGGGCCGGCGGCCGCGATCGCGCTGAACGCGCTGGTGTTCGGCGGATTCCACGCGTCGTTCGAGACCATCTTTCGCGTGCTGCCCACCGCCTGGCTGGGCGCGTTGTTCGCATGGGCCGTGTGGCGCACCCGCTCACTTTTCGTGAGCAGCCTCATGCACTTCGTCAACAACGCGGCCATCGTCTCCATCTTGGCGATCCCCTGGCTTCGCGACTCCATGCTCCGGCCGACGGTTGCGCTCCATCTCAGCGTGTTGCCTGCGGCCCTCCTGGCGCTCGGGCTCGGCATTCGTATCGTTCACCGGTCGTCCGACCCGCTCGGCGCCGGTTCCGTGGACCGGTCCGTCGAGACCGAGGCGACGTTGGCGGGAGCGGCTTCGCCGTCCGCCTGACGCCCGTTCGCGACGAAAGTGTCGACGAACGCCACTCACCTGAACGGCCCGGAACGGGTCGGAAACGAAGGACAGCATGCACCACGTTGGGGGAGCCGCTTACCTCGAAGACTCCAAGACCGGCGAACGAGTGGAATCGGAGCAGCTCGCGACGCTGGGACCCTCCGGAAAGCCGCTCCTGGCCCGCTACGACCTGGATCGGCTCGCGCCGGCCTTTCAGCCCACCGAGCTCCCGGGCCGACGCGCCGACCTCTGGCGTTATGCGGAGGTGCTGCCCGTGCGGCTACCCGAATTTCGGGTCACACTCGGAGAGGGATGGACCCCGTTGGTGGACGCGCCTCGTCTGGCTGCGAGGATGGGCGTTCGCCGAGCGTGGATCAAAGACGAGGGCCAAAACCCCACAGGCAGCTTCAAGGCACGCGGCCTGTGCCTGGCCGTCTCCCGCGCCGCGGAGCTGGGTGCACGTGAGCTGGCCCTTCCCTCCGCGGGGAACGCGGGGAGCGCCGCCGCGGCATACGGCGCCGCCGCCGGCTTGCCGGTGCACGTCGTGGTGCCGACGGACACCCCGCGGCCCATCCTGGAGGAGATCCGCGCGCTCGGCGCCGACCTCCAGCTCCTGGACGGGCTGATCACCGACTGCGGCCGGGTGGTGCGCCAAGGGGTGGAGGAGCATGGATGGTTCGATCTCTCGACACTGAAGGAGCCCTACCGCGTCGAGGGCAAGAAGACGATGGGGTACGAGATCTACGAGCAGTTGGGCATGCGTTTGCCCGACGCGATCGTTTACCCCACGGGCGGCGGCACCGGGCTCATCGGCATGTGGAAGGCCTTTGCCGAGATGGAGCGCATGGGATGGATCGGACCCCAGCGTCCCAAGATGTTCACCGTGCAAGCCGCCGGCTGTGCGCCCATTGTGAAGGCCTGGGAGACGGGCGCACGTGACGCGGATTTCTGGGAGGGCGCGGCCACCTACGCGTCGGGACTGCGGGTGCCCGGCGCCATCGGAGACTTCCTCATTCTGGACGCTCTCTACGCGTCCGATGGCGGTGCCGTGGCGATCGACGATGCCGACATGGCACGCTGGGTCGCCTGGACCGGCGCCGACACCGGCATCTTCGCCGCCCCCGAAGGCGGAGCCGTATCGGCCGCGGTGCCGGAGCTGCTCGAGAAGGGCCTGATCGATCCCACCGACGAGGTGGTGCTGTTCAACACCGGCAGCGGGCTCAAATACGTGGGAATGGAGCCGCTGGAGTAGGCGAGAGTCCGCGGTTCAGTACCCGGTCCCCGCCCTCCGGTGGCCGTACTTCCAGTAAAATCCGGGCAGCGGGATCGGAAACGCGCGCGGTGGCCGTTGGTCCTCCGGGTCCGCGCGGTTCACCACCAGGGCCCGGTGCACGGAGATGTCCAACCCGAACCAGTTGGGGCCCGAGGGCCGCAGCTCCAGGCCCAACGGAGCCCGGAGGAGGAGGCCGGTGGCCACGCCGCCCTCGCTCCATTCGGTGGCCCCCGTGAGGCCCACCCCGACGTAGCCGCGGGCCAGGCCCTCCCCCAGGTACTGCTTGGCGACGGCGGACACGATCACGTCTTCGAACGACCGGGTGCCGACGATCAGCTCGGCGCCGGTCTGGTCCCAGACGTATTCGACGCTGAGGCCGAAGCGGGAGAGGCTTCCGTACGTGATCCCCACGCGGAGGAAGTCGGCCTCCTGTGCTGCGAGGGAGCCGGTCCAAAGGCCCGACAGGACCAGCGGGACGAGTAGCGCTTGAGTCCACGCGCGACGTGACGCCCGGTCACCCTCGCGGGTCAAAGGACCGTGGCTACTGTCCACTAGCGGCGTGCCCAACTCGCCTCGACACCCAGATAAAAGCGTCGACCCGGGCCCGGCTCGAAGAACCGTCGGCCGAAGGCATTGACGACCACGGAGCTCACGTAGCGCTCGTCGAATACGTTCGTGATGCCGGCGAACGGCATGATCTGGAGCGCTCCCGAGTTCAACGCGCCCCGTTTCAGGCCGCCGCGCACGTCGAAGAGCGTCGATGAGGGTGCCGTGCGCGTGCCCTCGTCGTTGACCGGGATCTCGTCGACGTACTCGCCTCGCACCTCGAAGAACCCCTTGTCGTTCTCGGTCCTCGCGAGAGCCTCGAAGCGCTGGGGAGCGGTGCCCGGAATGCGGTTGCCGGCCACGTCGACGTCGTCGCGCGTGAATCGCTTGAAGCGGCCGTCGATGTACGTATAGGAGAGGCGGGTGGACAGCCCCGAGACCGGGCGCCAATAGAGCAGGGCCTCGACCCCGTCGTACTGGGACTCCCCGGCGTTACGATAGAACGTGCGGCCGGGCTGGCTCTCCACCTCGAACGGGATCAGCTCGCGGGTGGCGCTGGTGCGGAAGGCGGCCACCTGATAGGCGCCGCGGGATCCCAATCGGCCCCGGGCGCCGATCTCGTACGTGGTGTTGGTCTGCGGCTCGATGGTGGGGTTGAACCCGCCCGCGCCGTCGGGTCGGTTGGCAAGCTCGGTGGTCGTGGGCGTGAGAAAGGCCGTGGCCACGTTGGCGTACAGGTTGAGCCAATTGGACGCGTCCAGGGTCGCGCCCGCCGAAGGACTCCACGCATCCATGATGCGACGGCCCGAGTCGTCGATGCCGTCGGTCAAGAAATCGTCCCGGACGTTGAACTCGGCTCGGTCGTAGCGGATGCCCGCCGCGACGGTCACCCTGGGCCCCAGGCTCACCAGCGTGTTGCCGAAGATTCCGGTGGATGTGACCGTCTCGAACTGATCCAGTAGGCGGTCGGTGCGGGTGCCCCGCTCGTTCCCGAAGTTGAGGCGCTCGTCCCGCTGGTGGCTCACGTCCACGCCGGTGATCCACTGGAACAGGCCGTCGGACAACGGCTGGTCTCCGTGCACCATCGCGCGCACGCCGGTGGCCTTCCGCTGCAGATCGATGACGCGGGTGGGAATGGGGTTGTCGACGTCGCGGGTCAGTCCCCATACCGACAGCTCCGCGTTCAGGCGCTCAGCCACGGGAGCGGACCACCGGAGCCCGAGCTGGCCGTTCAGCGCCTCCTTGCTGGTCTGCTGCAGCACGTTGAACCGGAAGGCCTGCCGGTCGTTGAGCGCGAGCAGCGAGTCCGAGAGCGATCCCGGATTTTCCGCGTCCAGCCAGGACAGGTTGACGGTGGCGGCGAGCTCCCCGCTGCCGAGTCGTTGCGTGATGCGGCTGTTGAGCTGCAGGCGCTCGGAGCCGCCCCACGTGGCGGAGGGCGCGGTCGGATCCAGCCGGAACCCGTCACGGCTGATGCCGGCGAGGCCGATCAAATAGCCGGTGTTGCCGCTGGTCCCGCTGGAGGTGGAGTTGATCCGGTAGAACCCGTCGCTCCCCACCGTCAACCGGGCCTCCTCCTCGAAGGCGGACAGCGACGGACGACGGGTCTCGAACCGCAGCACTCCCCCGGCCGCGCCGCCGTAGAGCATGGAAGCCGGTCCCCTCAGGATCTCGACCCGGCCCAGCGATCCGAGCTCGAGGTGCTCGAGATTGGATTGCCCGTCTGCCATGGTCGCCGGGATCCCGTCGACCAGCACCTGGATTCCGCGCACGCCGAACTGCGCGCGACTCCCGAACCCGCGAATGGAGATCTGCTCACCGACCGCCTCGTTGAAGCGATCGTGGATCTGCACTCCCGGCAGGCCCTGCAGGACCTCGTCCAGCGAGATGAGGCCCTTGCCGCCGAACAGCTCCGGCTCGCCCATGACCGAGATGCTGAACGGCTGATCGTGGATCTCCACCGGCATCCGCAAGATCTCCACGATCAACGAGTCCAACTCGAGCGGCGTCAGCTCGTAGAGAAGCGAGTCCGCGAGCGCGCGCTCCATGGCGGTCAGCGGCTCCGAGGCCGCCGAGTCCGGGACGGCCTGCGCGTGCAAGAGGCTCGGGCCGTACACGCAGAATCCAACCGCCACGAGACACGCGATCAGGCCCGCCTCGGCCGACCGGGACCTGGGTGACGGGCGGGGGGATTCCCCGTCGATCGGAGTTGTGGATGCCATTGCCGTGTGCGTACGAATGGAACGGTAGCCGCCGGGTCTACCCGCCCGTGCCCATTTGGATCTCCGGTGAGGTGTTGCGGTCCACCGGGGCTCACCTCGGTCCGCTGTTCCGGCCGAGTCGCCTTTCTCGCTGTCGGAACCCAACAAACGGGATCGGCGCCCTTCAAGTCAACCGCAATGGCCGTGTGACGGGAAACCACGTCCAACCCCTGAGACGCGGACCGTCCGAGATTCGTTAAACGGAGGATCACCCGGCGGCCCACCGGCTGTGAAAACGATTCCCGGCCTCACCCCTCGATCAGCTTTCCCCGTCCGTCTTCTATACGCACGACCTCGCCCCCGTTCTGGCGGATGCCGCCCAGGACGATCCGACGACGTCCGTCCCGGAGCTCCGCAGCCAGCACCGGCATGCGGATTTCCCACCGGCGCACGATCCACCCGCCCGACGGCACACGCTGGAAGTCCACCCTGCCGCCGACGTGGCTCAGGTCCACCTCCGACAGGTCGTAGCGGAGGTTGAGGCGCACGTAGTTGAACTCGAGCCAGCGCAGCTCGGCGTTTTCCCGGTCGATCCAGAACGTGCCCTCGATGTCCGATACACGCCGCCCCCGCACGGGCTCGAAGCCGAGCCCGATCAACCCGGCCGCCTCGCCCTTCCCCTCCCGAAGTCGAAAGCAGTGGGTATCCAGAAACGCGTCGGAAAGGAGCACGTCCGCATCCGGTGCCGCGTAGAGCCAGCCGCCGTCGCCATCCGGCCGCACGAACCCCGATTCGGTCAGCTCGATCGCGGGCATGCTGACAAACGACCGCTGGCGCCATCCTCGATCCGTGCGCAACTGTTCTTCCTGGACTTTGTGCGACTTGGGATCCAGCAGGCGGTTGAACGAGCGGATGCGGTACTGATACACCCCCTGGGCGTCACCCCACGCCGCCACCTCCAGGGCCTTTCGCGCTTCGTTCCAGACCCGGTACACGATCTCGCCTTCCTCGGGACGGAGCACGCAGCGTTTGTCGGACCGCACGTCGAGGGCTTCCAGCACGATGGGCTCGATCTGGGCGACCATCGCGATCTCGATCGTGTCCGCCGGGGATAGCGACAACTCCTCCGAATGGGTGCTCGCGTGTCCGATGCGGTCGGCCCGAACGGTATAGGTCCCGGGTCCTCCGGCATTGAGAAAGAAACGGCCGGCTCCGTTCGTGAGGCGAGAGTCGACCGCGGCGCCGCCTGAGTCCAGGAGGTGGACCATGGCGCCTTCGATCGGCATGAGCGTGTTGGCGGTCGTAAGCGTGCCGCGAACCTGCTGGCCGTGGGCGGACGCGGCGCCGGCGGAGGCCAAGGCCCACAACACCGCCAGCGCGCCGGCGGCCCGACGTGGATCGAGTGGACGTGTCGGATGCATCGGTAATCATACCGTGTCCGGAGAGAGTTCGTTACGTGGACGCCGCGGTAGCTGTGATCTCATCTGCCCTCCATCCGAATGGCATAGCGACTTTTGTAACGGCGCACTAAGTTTCTATGCTACCCGGGAACCAGTCCCCGACATCCCGAAATACCTGAATTCGCAGGCACTATGAAGATCAGCGCTCGTCCATTCGTCTTCGCTCTGGCCGTCGCAGTGGCGCCGGTATGCGTAGTTCCAGCCGCGGCTCAAACCCGCGGGTACCAGCCCACCGACTATTACGATCTGGTCACCGTAGGCGACCCGGCGGTCTCGCCCACCGGGAACTACGTGGCGTTTGTCGTCACGACGGTGGTCGAAGAAGAGAACAAGCGCCACAGGGAGGTGTGGCTTCAGCCGCTGCGTTCGGGGCGTGCGGATGGAGAGGCGTTTCGGGTCACCGATCCGACGTACGAGGCGTCCGCGCCCGTGTGGTCTCCGGACGGCACCCTGCTCGCATTCACGTCCAAGCGGGGGTCGGACGACAACCCCATCTGGTTCCTCCGCGTGGACGGCCCCGGAGAAGCTTTCCACGTCCCTGGGGTCGAGGGCAGTCCCGTATGGTCGCCCGACGGGAATTGGATCGCGTTCACGAAGGCGCCCGGCCGCGAGCCCGAAGGAGAGCGGGAAGGCTGGATCGCCCCGGATGCGATCAGCCACACCGTAGACGCCGAGCGCTTCGACGGAAGGGTGGTCACGTCGACTCGGTACAAGCGAGATGGCACGCTCACCTTCCGGCCCCACTACTCCGTAGCCCAGAAGAGACAGATTCACGTGGTGCCGGCGGACGGCGGCTCGGCCCGGCGCATTACGTCGGTCGAGTTCCATGCCGGCGCAATGACCTGGTCTCCGGACGGCCGTCGGATCTTCTTCGCGGGGGACGAGCGGGAAGACGAAGAGCTGTCGAACGAGATGACCGCGGACATCTGGTCGGTTTCCCGCGAAGGAGGGCCCGTTCGACGTCTCACGACCAATCCCGGATCGGAGGCATCTCCGGCGGTCTCGCCGGACGGGGAGCGCATGGTGTATCGATCCACGCCCGCGCGCGGCGAGCAGACCGACCTGCTGGTCGTGGACCTGGGACCCGACGGCACCTCCAGGGGTGCGCCGCGGAATCTGACCGCCGATTGGGACCTCGTGCCCGGAGCGGCGGTGTGGCTTCCCGACGGTAGCGGCGTCCGGTTCGCAGCGGGAATCGGTGGCGACACCCACCTCTTCCGTGTGACCGCCGATGGAGGTCCCGTGGAACAGGTCACTGTGGGCGAGCGCAGGCTCACCGGGTTTTCCTACGACCGGTCGGGAACGGTCATGGCCTACGTGGCCACGGACGCGGTTACGCCCACCGAGCTCTACGTCGGCACGGCCGACGGCGCCTCGGAGGAGCGGGCCACCGGGTTCAACGACGCGTGGCTCGCGAACGTGGACCTGGTGCGGCCGGAGCGGCTGGCCTGGACGGTCGGGGACGGGACGGAGGTGGAGGGATGGCTCGTGCGTCCCGTGGGCTACGATCCCACCCGAACCTATCCGTTGGTCCTCAAGATCCACGGCGGCCCCCACGGCGCCTACGGGAACTCCTTCTTCCCGACCTTCCACGTGCTCTCGTCGGCCGGGTTCTTCGTCCTCTATCCCAACCCTCGGGGCTCGTCGGGATACGGTCACGATTTCATGTTCGCGACCCGCGGCGAGTGGGGCGTGATGGACAAGGAGGACTATCTCGGCGGCGTCGACGCCGCCTTGGCCACGTATTCGTCCATCGACGGCGGCCGCCTCGGAGTCTCCGGAGGTAGCTACGGCGGATTCATGACCAACTGGCTGACGGCGACCACCGACCGGTTCCACGCCGCGGCCACGTCGCGATCGATTGCCAACTGGGAGAGCTGGTGGGGCTCCTCGGATGCCCAGGGGCTCACCGAATACGAGTTCTACGGGCCCCCCTGGGAGCAACGCGACCTCTACCGCAGGCTGTCGCCCATCAGCTACGTGGAGAACGTCACCGCGCCCACGCTCATCATCCACTCGGAGAACGACTACAGGACGCCCATCTCCGACGGCGAGCAGTGGTTCATGTCGCTCAAGAAACGCGGCGTGCCCGTCGAGCTCGTCCGGTATCCCCGCTCGTCGCACGGGCTGTCGCGCACGGGCGAGCCGTGGCTGCTCGTGGATCGGCTGGAGCGCATTCGGAGCTGGTTCGATCATTGGCTGGGATCGGGCGCCAACGTGGCCGACGACGTGGACGCCGAGCCGGCGGCGGCGATAGGGGGCTGACCCGTCCCCGGGGGCGCGCTCGTGAATCCGTTTCCCCCCACCGTGCTCGCAGGCCGTCACGGCGCGGTCTTCGGGGCGCTGGGCGACTCCGCGTTGGTGTTGCCGGCGGCGCCGCAACGCTTCAAGTCCCGCGACACGGAGGTGCGCTACCGCGCCTCCAGTGAGCTGGCCTATTTGACGGGGATCCTGGAGCCGGGTGCGGTCGCGGTGTTTCTCGGCCACGCGACCGAAGAGCGCTACGTCCTGTTCGTGCCGCCCAGAGACGCCGTCCAGGAACGCTGGACGGGACCCGTGCTGGGGGTGGAGCGAGCGGCGGAGCGTCCGGGCGTGGAGGCAGCGTACTCGATCGAGGAGCTCCCCGCACGGCTGCCCGGCCTGCTGGCCGGCGCTCGATCGGTCTACGTCCGCTCGGGAGAGCACGCCGGCGTGGACCGCGCCGTGACAGCCGCGCTCACCCGGGCCCGCCTGCGTGGCGCCAAGGACGGATCGGGGCCCCGGGGCGTTTGGGATCCCGGTGAGATCCTGGACGAATTACGCCTGACCAAGGCTCCGGTCGAGCTGGACGCCATGAGAAGGGCCGCCCAGGTCACCGTCGGCGCATACGAGCGGGTGATTCCCCGGGTGGGAGCCGGCGTGGGGGAGTGGGAGATCGAGGCCATGCTGGATGGGGCGTTCCGGAGCGGCGGCGCTTGGGGGCCGGCCTATCCCACGATCGTGGCCTCCGGGAGCAACGCCTGTGTGCTGCACTACACCCGGAACGACCGGCTGATGTCGGACGGCGATCTGGTGCTCATCGACGCCGGAGCCGAGTTGTCCCTGTACGCGTCCGACGTGACCCGCACGCTCCCCGTTTCTGGGCGCTTCACGAAGACGCAACGGGCGGTCTACGAGATCGTGGCGGAGGCGCAGAGGGCGGCGATCGCCGAGGCCCGACCCGGCCGCACGCTGGACGATGTGCATCGGGCGGCGGAGGAGATCATGATCTCCGGACTCGTCGAGCTGGGCGCACTGACCGGGTCAGCGGACGAGATCCGGGAGAAGGGCGCGCACAGCGCATTCGTCTTGCACAAGACGTCGCACTGGCTGGGTCTGGACGTGCACGACGTAGGCGACTATGTGCGGGACGGCGCAGCTCGGCCCTTGCAGCCGGGGATGGTCTTCTCGGTGGAGCCGGGGCTCTACTTCCCTCCGGCGGCCGACGGCGTCCCCGAAGAGCTCGCGGGCATCGGAGTCCGGATCGAGGACGAGATCCTGATCACCGAGTCGGGGCACGAGAACCTGACGGAGCGTTTGCCGCGAGACACGGACGACGTGGAAGCCTGGATGGGCTAGTCGAGCTGAGCGAGCACTTTGCGCAGGAGCCCGTGTACGCGGCGAAAGCCCAGGTTGCTCACGTAGACGTTGTCCGCGCCGAGGGTGCCGAGGGCGCGAATGGTCCGCGCGCAGATCTCTTCCGCCGGCGTACCCGACCCGAACTCCTCCGTAAGGGCCCTGGCCGGGACGGGGAAGTACTCGCCCAGCCGGTCGAGTGTGCGGGGGTTGGCACTCCGGTAGAAGAACACTCCCCACACGATCGGCAGGTCCATACCCCGCCGCTCCGCTTCCTCCAGTAACGCCTCGGCGCGGTCCAGCGAGTGATGCGACACGACCTGGGTGAGGAGGAAGTCCGCCTCGTACCCGTTCCGCAACACGTAGTCGATCTGCTCGGCGGGATCCCGGGCCGGGTTGGCCCAGCCACCCAACTCCAACCCCGGCACGGCCGCGCGGATCTTTTGCCGGAGCTGGTACGCCCGCGGAAGGCAGCGCGGAGGGCCGGCGAACGCGTCGCCGCCCAGTACGGTCAACGCCCGAAACCCGGCCGAGGCGGCGCGGGACGCGTACATGAGGCAATAGTCCAGCGAGTGCTTGCTCGTGAGAAACGGACAGATGGTCGCGCGGTCCGCGTCCTCGGTGAGGTTGGCGGTCAGGTGGGCCAGGTTCTCCTCCTCGGCGACCGCTACCGCGTTGTCCGTAATGAAGATGGGGTGTCCGGCCCTGCTCAGGCGTGCGATGGAGTGGTGGAGATCGATCCACGTGTCCAGGCCGTCGGCGTAGGAGAGGCCCGCACGGGGAGGGCGGAGCTCCACGCTCACCACGCGGCCGGGCGCAGCGAGACGGCGGACCAACGGAGAGGTAGCGCTCACGTCGCTGCGCCGAGCCCGACGTCGGCAAGCACGCGGAGCGCCATGTCGATGCGGCCCGTGGGCGCGCGCAGCTGCACGCCCTGGACGGAATCGACCAGCGACTCGACCAGCTCGGTGGCCAAGCGCACGCCCTCCAGCGCGGCCCGCTCCGGCCCCTGGGCTTGCGCCGCGGCCATCCGTTCGAGCACGGCGTCGGGCATGTGTAGACCCGGGACCTCGTGGGCCAGGTGCTCGGCGCCCCGCAAGGAGAGCAGCGGCTGCACGGCCGCGAGGGTGGGGAGGGGGAGCGTCGCCGTCCGCTCCAGGTGTCTGAGCAGCGTATCCAGGTCGAACACCGGACCCACGATCACGAACTCCGCACCCGCCTCCACCTTCCAACGGTAGCGCTCCCACTCCCGCTCCGGGTCGACCGGCGCCGGACGAGCGGTGATCCCGATCACGAACCGGGTCGGCTTCCCGATGGTTCCTCCCCCGGGGTCTCGGCCCTGGTTGAGACGATGGATCACGTTGGTCAGGCCGATCGAGTCGATGTCGAACACGGCGCGTGACTCCGGATATGGACCCAGGGCCGAGGGATCGCCCGTCGAGAGCAAGAGGTTACGCACGCCGGAGGCGGATGCGCCCAAGAGGTCGGTGACCATGCCCGGCATGTTGCGATCGCGGCACGTGTAGTGGGCCACCGGCTCCAGCCCGGTCTCCCGGTGAACGAGCACGGCGGCGGGCAACACGCCCATGCGGCTGCCGGCGCGGCTCCCGTCGGTGATCACCGCGGCGTCCACCCGCGCGGCTGCAAGCCGCCTCCCACGCTCGAAGAGTGGCTGCGTGTCCCAGCCGGAGGGCGGCACCAGCTCGACGGTCGTGGCGAGCTGGCCGTCGGCCAGCTTCTTCCCCAGGCCCGAGCGCTCCGCGAGCGGCACGGGGTCCCAATCCTCGACGTCGTGGAAGCGGGAGGGCGATACGACCTGTACCGATGCGAGGCGCGGCTGACGGCGCGAGATCTGATCGCGCATGCGCCGCACGTGCTCGGGGGTGGTGCCGCAGCAGCCGCCCACCAGCCGCACGCCCGCATCGATCAGCCTGCGGGCGTATCCGGCCATGTACTCGGGGCTCGCCATGTACATCTTGCGGTCCCGCACAGTGCGCGGCACGCCGGCGTTGGGCTGGGCCGCGAGCGGATGGACGTTGCGCTCGGCCATCGCTTCGATGGCGTCGAGCATGATGGCCGGACCCACCGAGCAGTTCAGGCCGATAGCGTCCACCGCCCAATCGGACATGGTCTGGGCGATCTGGTCGGGCGTGGTGCCGTATGAGGTGCGTCCTTCCTCCCCCACGGTCACCTGCGCCAGGATGGGCAGATCGGACCGCTCCCGCACCGCCCGAACGGCGGCGGCCAACTCGTCCAGGTCGGCGAACGTCTCCAACACGAATCCTTCGACGCCTCCCTCCAGGAGGCCGTCGATCTGCCGTCCGAAAAACGCCTCGGCCTCGTCGTGGCTGGTGGGACCCCACGGCTCGATGCGGATACCCAGGGGCCCTACCGCTCCCAACACCGCGGCCCGGCCCGCCGCCGCCCGCGAGGCCACGCGCGCGGCCGCCTCGTTCAGCTCCTCGACCCGAGCATCGAGACCGAAGCCCGACAGCTTCACCGGGTTGGCGCCGAACGTGTTGGTCTCGATTCCCTCCGCTCCGGCAGCGACGTACTCCCGGTGCAACTCCAGAATCAGGTCCGGCTGCGTCACCGACAGCTCGTCGTAGCACACGTTCACGAACACGCCTCGATCGTAGAGCAGCGTGCCCATGGCCCCGTCCAGCAGGTGTACGCGGCCATCCTCGATCATCTCGCGGAATCGACTCATGACGGCTGCTCCACCGCAGTGACGGGCGCCGAAGCTCCATCCTGTCGGGCCGGGTCGTATCCCAGATTGGGCCCGAGCCAACGCTCGGCTTCCACGGGGTCGAGGCCCGAGCGCTCAGCGTAGTCCTCCACCTGATCCGGCCCCAGGCGTCCCACGCCGAAGTATCGGGCCTCCGGATGGGAGAGATACCAACCGCTGACCGACGCGGCCGGGTGCATGGCGTACGATTCCGTGAGCGTCACGCCGGTGTGCTCTTCGGCCTCCAGCAGCCGGAAGAGCGCCTCCTTCTGCGTGTGATCCGGGCAGGCCGGGTATCCCGGAGCGGGCCGGATCCCGCGGTAGCGCTCGGCGATCAGATCCGTGTTGTCGAACCGCTCGTCCGGGGCGTAGCCCCAGAGGTCCGTGCGCACGCGCTCGTGGAGTCGCTCGGCCAGCGCCTCGGCGAGCCGGTCGGCCAGGGACTTGGCCAACAGGGCGGAGTAATCGTCGTGCTCCGCTTCGAACCGACCCACCAGGTCGGCGGCGCCCCCTCCCGCCGTGACGGCGAACGCGCCCAGCCAATCGGATGGACCGCCGGCCGGCGCGATCCAATCCCACAAACACAGGTTGGGTCGGTCCTTGCGGAACTGTTGCCGCAGGGCGGGCAGCCGGGCCAACACCCGCTCGGGGTCGGAGGGGTCGTAGACGCTCACGCAGTCGGCGCCCGTGCGTGCTGCCGGAAACAGTCCGACGACCGCGGATGCCGTGAGCCACCCGTGTTCCTCTATCCGGTCCAAGAGCGCCAGAGCGTCGGCCAGAAGGCGGGCCGCCTCGGCCCCGGCCACCGGGTCGTCCAGGATTTCCGGGTAGCGTCCGGGAATCTCCCAGGCCCGGAGGAAGGGGCCCCAGTCGATGTAGGGGCGAAGCTCGGCCAACGGGTACGCCGGGAACGCCGAGATCCCCGGCCGCGCCGGAGCCGGTGGAGCGTACCGCTCCCAGTCCAGTTGGGGCGCACGGGCCCGGGCCTCTTCCAGCGACAGGAGCGGAGCGCGCCTCGAGGTACGGCCGTGGTGCGCTCGCAGCCGCTCGTGCTCCGCGTCCGTCTCGGCCACGAACGCGGCCCGACCGGATCGGTCCAGCAGCCGGCTCACGACGCCGACCGCCCTGGACGCGTCCAGCACGTGGACGACCGGGCCCTGGTAGACCGGGTCGATCTTCACGGCCGTGTGCACGCGGGAGGTCGTGGCTCCGCCGATCAACAGCGGAAGCGACAGTCCCAACCGCTCCATTTCCTCGGCCACGTGCGTCATCTGGTCGAGGGAGGGCGTGATGAGGCCCGAAAGGCCGATGATGTCGACGTCGCGCTCACGGGCCACCTGGAGGATGATCTCGGCCGGCACCATCACGCCGAGGTCGATGACCTCGTAGTTGTTACATCCCAGCACGACGCCGACGATGTTCTTGCCGATGTCGTGGACGTCTCCCTTGACCGTGGCCATAAGCACGCGTCCCCGTGAGCCGGCCTCGCCCGCGCGGGCCTTTTCCGCTTCGATGAACGGCACCAGGTGAGCGACGGCCTGCTTCATGACCCGCGCGGACTTGACCACCTGGGGCAGGAACATCTTGCCCGACCCGAACAGATCGCCGACCACGTTCATGCCGTCCATGAGCGGGCCCTCGATGACGTCGATGGCGTGCCGTGTAGCTTGCCGGGCCTCTTCCACGTCGTGGACGATCCAATCCGTTAGGCCCTTCACGAGCGCACGCTCGATGCGGGACTCTACGGGGTCGGCACGCCAAGACAGGTCCGCTTCCTCGCGGGCTGCGGACCCCGCGTACCGATCCGCGATGGCGGTCAGCCGCTGCGTGGCGTCCGGGCGGCGCGCGAGCAGCACGTCCTCGACCGCCTCCAGCAGCTCCTCCGGGATGTCCTCGTATACGGGGAGGGCTCCGGCATTCACGATGCCCATGTCCATGCCGGCGCGGATGGCGTGGTAGAGAAACGCCGAGTGCATGGCTTCCCTCACGCGAGGGCTGCCACGGTACGAAAACGATACGTTGGACACCCCTCCGGACACGAGCGAGGTCGGGAATCGCGCCTTGAGACGTCGTACGGCTTCGATGAACGCCACGCCGTATTGGTCGTGTTCCTCGATGCCGGTCGCGACGGCAAAGATGTTGGGATCGAAGATGATGTCTTCAGGGGGGAAGCCGATCTCGTCGGTGAGCAGCGTGAAGGCCCGCTCACAGATGGACACCTTTCGGTCTTCGGTGTCGGCCTGGCCCTCCTCGTCGAATGCCATCACCACCACCGCTGCGCCATACCGACGTGCCCGCCTGGCCAGCCGCAGAAACTCGGCTTCGCCGTCCTTCAGGGAGAGCGAGTTGACCACGCCTTTCCCCTGGACGCATTCCAGGCCGGCCTCGATGACGTCCCAGCGAGACGAGTCGACCATGATCGGCACTCGACTGATCGCCGGCTCGGAGGCGACCAACCGGAGAAAACGACGCATCGCGGCGGCGGAGTCCAGCAAGCCCTCGTCCAGGTTCACGTCGATGATCTGAGCGCCGCTTTCGACCTGTTGGCGGGCCACGTCCAAGGCGGCCTCGTAGTCGTCGTCCGCGATCAGCTTGGCGAAGCGCCGGGACCCGGTGACGTTGGTGCGCTCACCCACGTTGACGAACAAGGAGTCCGGCCCGACCACCAGCGGCTCCAGGCCGGCCAATCGGGTCCGGGTGGGAAGCTGCGCGGGAACGCGCGGGGGCACCCCGGCCACCGCCGCGGCGATCGCCTGGACGTGCTCGGGCGTGGTTCCGCAGCATCCGCCCACGATGTTCACGAATCCGGACTCGGCGAACTCCCGGGTCCACTCCGCCATGCGCCCGGCGCTCTGCTCGTACTCTCCGAACGCGTTCGGCAGCCCGGCGTTCGGATGGCAACTCACCCAGGTCTCGGCCAGGCCGCTGATCTCCTCGATGTACGGTCGGAGCTGCTCGGCCCCGAGTGCGCAGTTGAGCCCGAAGGCGAAGGGCTCGACGTGACGCAACGAGTAGTAGAACGCCTCCGCGGTCTGACCCGACAGCGTCCGTCCGCTCTGATCCGTGATGGTGCCCGACACGAACACGGGCACGTCGATCCCGCGGGCTTCCAGCTCCTCCGCGATGGCGAACAGCGCGGCCTTGGCGTTGAGGGTGTCGAACACGGTCTCGACCATGAGCACGTCGGCTCCCCCGTCCAGGAGCCCCCGCGCCTGTTCGGCATAGGCCTCGCGCAACTCTTCGAACGTCACGTTGCGGTACGCCGGATCCGACACCTCCGGTGAGATGGACGCCGTCCGATTGGTGGGTCCCAGGGCGCCGACCACGAAACGGGGCCTGACCCGGCTCGACACCGCGTCCGCGGCCTCGCGGGCCAGCCGCGCTGCGGCGAGGTTGATGTCGTAGACGGCGCCCTCGAGGGCGTAGTCCGCCATCGAGATCCGCGTTGCGTTGAACGTGTTGGTCGAGATCAGGTCCGCGCCCGCCTCCAGGTACCGGTCGTGGACTTCGCGGATCAAGGCGGGGCGGGTGAGACAGAGCACGTCGCTCGCGCCGGACAAGGCGGTGGGGTGATCTTTGAATCGCCTTCCGCGGAAGTCACTCTCCGAGAGCGCCTGGGCCTGGATCATGGTGCCCATGGCCCCGTCCAGCACCAGGATGCGTTTCTCGAGCGCGCTTGTCAGACGCGCACGGACGGAATCCGACCGGCTCAGGCCGTCGGCAGCGTTCAAACCGGGTTCCTCCCGCAGAGAGGCGCATCCAGCGGCGGCGGACGCGCAGCTTTTTAGCAGGTTGTTTTACGTGGCCGCAATACGCCGCAAATCACCACGTGATTCCCCGTGTGTCGCCGCAAGAATCGTGACGCCACACCGTGAATGAGGCTAACAAAAGCGGAGGCCTCGCACCAGAGACCTCCGCCAATGTCGATTGCGCCGAGTGGCTTATGGGTTGAGCCAATAGCTCAGCTTGATCAGGAACACGTTCTCGGGCTGGGTGGAGAAGAGCCGATCCATGTCCCGCCCGAAGCCGAACGAGCCGTCCTGCACGAAGTGGTCGCGTCCCTGCGACCACACCAGGAACAGCGCCGAGCCGGGACGATACTCCCAGCGCAGGACCGCGTTGGAACGGAACTGCTTGAAGTTGAAGTCGGGGTTGCGGAACGACTCCATCTCTCCGTTACCGTCGAGGTCGGCCTGGTAGCCGCCGGCCCCGTCTCCGGCGTAGGAGACGTTGGCGACGCGATCCGCGTACGAGTCGGCCTGCGGATCCGCGACGACTTTGAACCCCTCGTACTCCGCGCTGCTCAGGAAGGGCTGGGCGTAGAGCTGCAGCGACAGCGTCGGCGTGAAGGCCATGTCGAGCCGGGTGGTGATTCCCACCGTGGTTTGATTCAGCCGGCCCAACACGTATTCGGAGCCGTCCACACCTTCGAAGCGGGTGACCCACTGCCGATCGTTCACCTGACGGGACAAGAACGGGTTCACCGATACCCGGGTGCTTCCCGACGGACGCATGCTGAAGTTGGGCCCGAAGCCGACGTTCCACGAATCGGACTCGGCCTGCCTGCCCCACCAGCCGCCCATGCCGTACGTGACGGCCTTGCGGCTGTCCGACCAGAAGCCCATCCAGCCGTTCAGGCTGGGCTCACGGACCATGGCCGGGCCGCCGCGCAACATGGCGGTGGAAAGGCCTTCACCGTTGTACCCCACGCCGGCGTAGCCGCCCCAGAAGTTCTTGAACGTCAGGCTTCCGTTCACGTTGCCGCCCAACGAGGTGCGTTCCCCACCGAAGGTGAACCCGGTCCAACTGTTCAGGTTGAGGTTCCAGCGGTTGAGGTACTTGCCCGGCGTGCTCTTGTGATACCCGCCCCAAAACCACGGACTCACGTAGTCGGTCTGGTTCATGAACCCCAGATCGTTGGCCTCGAATCCGGGGGAACGAACCTGCCAGCCGGTGCCCACGCGCCAGAACCCGCCCGCGGTCTTCGCGATCTGGAAGTTGTGAGACCACCCCGACATGGACGTCGCATCCGGGTCGATCTCCACGTGATCGGCGTCCGGCCGCTGGAAATAGCGGGACGACGCGCGCTGCGTGCGGAGCATGGCCTCCGTCGAGCCCCGCACGTGGGAGCCCACCAAGAACCCGCTCATTTCCCAGTTGTCGTTCCCGAACCGGTGCCGGAAGTCGATTCCACCGGTGTAGGCGCCGGAGCGCAAGAACAGCGCGTCCGCCTCATCCTTGGCCCGATTGGTTCCCGTCACGATGGCTCCGAACGCCGTGCGCCCCTCGCGAAAGTCCTTTTGGATCCGCCCCACGGTGTAGTTGGTGAGCGGCTCCACCGCCTGGGTGAGCCGGTCGCCGGCACCGGTCTGGATCTCTGCGCTCTCTTCCGCCGTGACGGCGTGGAGGAGTCCCACGGAGAGTCCCGAAGCGGTCTTCCCCGAGAGCTTCCACGCGCCCAAGATCGTGGTCTGGCCGTCGACGTCCACGTACCCGCCCTGCGCGTCGGCACGTCCTTGGGGGCTTCGTCCGATGCGGCGCGAGTAGAAGAGCTGCTCGTGGGAGCCGTCCCCGTCGCCTTGGCCCAGCCGGAACCGGAAAATCCCACCGCCCTCCACGAAGAACGGCCTGCGCTCCGAGAAGAACGACTCGAACGCGGTGAGGTTGACCTCGCCCGGGTCCGCTTCCACCTGCCCGAAGTCCGGGTTGATGGTCAGGTCCAGCGTCAGGTTGCTGGTGACGCCGTACTTGAGATCGGCGCCGATGGTTTCGAAGTGCGCGTTCTTCGAATAGAACGGGTTCGCGACATCACCCGGCGCGCGGGTCAAGCGCGCCACGGAATACGGAAGTACCTCCAGCCGTCTCGGAGCGCCCAGGTCCGCAATGTCCCTCAGCTCCCCGAAGCGGGACACGATCCCGTTCTCCTGTCGCGACAGCGGAGCCCAGGTTGAAGTCTCCTGGTTCCGAGCGATTTCCCGCGCGAAGTTGATGCCCCAGGTCTGCCGGTCCGAGGTCTCGAAGCGAAGCTGGGAGTAGGGGATTCGGAACTCGGCTGTCCACCCGTCCTCGACCATGGCCACGTCCACGTCCCAAACCGCGTCCCACGAGTTGTCCTCCTGGGTGTCGTTGAAGCGGTAGACGTCCTGCTTGACGCCACGCGGGTTTACCGAAAACTGGAACGCCGTTCGCCGATCGAAGTAGCTGTCAACCACGACGACGACCCAGTCGGAATACGATTCGGCGTCGCGTCGCGTGAGCTGTCCCACGACCTCGCCGGGATCGTCATACGCATGGAAAGCCACGAACAGCGCGTCGGATCCGTAGAGGACGCGGGCCTCCGTTCGCTGGCTCGCCGGCGCGCCCTCGTCCGGCACGAACTGCACGAAATCCGTGGCCACCGGAGCGTTCTGCCACGCGGCCTCGTTGGGCACTCCGTCGACGTTGATCGCTCCGTCGACGACCGAAACGGCCTGCAGTACAGGCACGGCCGGGCGCGTGCTGGAGGAGCTGGTGCTTCCGCTATCGCCGCCGAGCTGTTGTGC
>CBDCVX010000002.1:0-39721 GCA_965223195.1 Longimicrobiales bacterium | reverse complement strand
TCGACCCTCCGGCCCAACTCGAAGGCCGCCAGAATCGTCGCGGCTTTGGCGCGGCCCACGCCGGCGAAGCTCCGCAGGCGCGCAGGGGGCAACGCGGACAGCTTCCGCACCGATCCCGCACACGCTTCCAGGATTCGATCGGCCACCTGGAAGGCGGACCCGGTGGATCCCCCACCTCCCAAGACGACCGCGAGCAGCTCGCGAGCCGTCAGGGCCGCGGCACCGTGGCGGTCCATTCGCTCGCGCGGCCGCTCACCGGACGGCCAGGTGCGGACCGAGTCCAGACGGGCGGGGTGACCCCCCGTCAGACTGCCCTTCCGTGGCACTTCTTGTACTTCTTCCCGCTTCCGCACGGACAGGGGTCGTTCCGGCCGGGCTCCGCTTCCACGCTGACCGGAGCGGCCTTGGACGGCTCGCCCCGGTTCCCGACGAGCTGCCGCACGTCCCTCCCGCCACCACCCACGTCCACCGGACCTCGGGCGGGCTCGCGCACCCGCGCGCGTGCGGCGACGCCCATCTCGTCCAAACCGGACGGAGCGGGCGACCGTGCCGCGGGTCGGGCGGACGCACCCGGCTCCGACGGACCGGAATACCGCAGCCCCTGCTGCGGCCCCATCGCGGCCGGCGCTCCGATCCTCGCGCCCCGGCCCAGTCCCGGTGAGCCGCCTTGGTTCACGCGAACGCGAAAGAAGTGGTGCGACAACGTGGACCTCAGATCCGTCATGAGATCCACGAACATGTCGTAGGCTTCTTTCTTGTACTCGACGAGCGGGTCCTTCTGGCCCCAGCTCCGGTAGCTGATGGACGCCTTGAGGTGATCGAGGTCGTAGAGGTGGTCTTTCCACTTCCCGTCGATGACGGTGAGCATGACGGCCCGGGAGACGTCTTCGGCGTGGTCCCCGAAGCTATCCAGCTTCCGGTGGAACTGCTCCCGCCCCGCAGCCAGCACAGCCCGCACGACATCGTCGGAGTCCTCGAACTCGTGTTCGGCGTCCGGTCTGTTCGGAAGGGCTTCGACCATGACATAGTCGTCGAGCAGAATCCGCTGACGGAGCTGACTCAGATCCCATTCCTCTTCGGACGTGATGTCCAGGTCGGCCTCGTCGACCCGAGAGCGTAGCGTGTGCTCGATCATCTCCCAGATCTCGCCCTTGAGATCTTCCCCACCCTCCAACGCGAACAGCCGCAGGTCGTAGATGACCTCCCGCTGTTGGTTCATCACGTCGTCATAGTCGAGCAGCCGCTTCCGGGCCTCGAAATGGTTGCCCTCCACCCGTTTCTGGGCTCGGCCGATGGACTTGGTCACCAACGTGTGCGTGATGACCTCGCCTTCCTCCGCGCCCAGCTTTTCCATCACGCCCGTGACCCGCTCGGACATGAACAGCCGCATGAGGTCGTCTTCGAGCGAAAGGTAGAACTGCGAGGCGCCCGGGTCGCCTTGACGTCCGGAGCGACCGCGCAACTGACGGTCGATGCGTCTGGACTCGTGCCGTTCGGAGCCCAGGATGTGCAGCCCCCCCGGCTCGACTTCGTACTCGGGGTCGGCTCCCGACAGGTCGTCACCCAGATCCTTGGTGATGCGCTCGGCTATGATCGGGTCGACCGGGAGCACCGGTTCCAGCTCCAGGTTGCGCTCCTTGATCCACGCCACGGTGCGCGATGCCTTCACGCCCTCGCCGAGTTTGATGTCCGTGCCGCGTCCGGCCATGTTCGTCGCGATGGTCACGGCGCCAGGCTGACCGGCCTCGGCGACAATCTCCGACTCCCGTTTGTGGTGCTTGGCGTTGAGCACGTTGTGGCGGATCCCGCGACGCTTGAGCATACGGGAGAGCTTCTCCGACACCTCGACATTCGTCGTTCCGACCAGCACCGGCAGATCGAGGCGATTGAGGCGCTCGATCTCGTCCATGATGGCGTTGAACTTCTCGCGTTGCGTGCGGAAAATCAGATCGTTGCGATCGTCTCGCACCACCGGCCGGTTGGTCGGGATGACCATGACGTCCAGATCGTAGATCTGGTGGAACTCGTTCTCTTCCGTCTCCGCAGTGCCGGTCATGCCGGCCAGCTTGTCGTACATGCGGAAGTAGTTCTGGATCGTGATCGTGGCGAGGGTCTGGGTCTCGCCCTGAATCTGGACGCCCTCCTTGGCCTCGACCGCCTGGTGCAACCCGTCACTCCAGCGGCGACCCGGCATCTGCCGGCCCGTGAACTCGTCGACGATCACGATGGATCCGTCCTCGCCGATGATGTAGCGCTCGTCCTTGTGGAACAGCGTGTACGCCTTCAGGAGCTGGTGAATGACGTGGATCTTCTGGCTCTTTTCCGCATACTCGGCTTCCAGCTCCGCCCGGCGGGCCCGCTTCTCCTCCAGGGACAGGCCCTCGTCTTCCTCGATGAGCCCCACCTCTTCGGACAGGTCGGGCACCACGAACGCCTCCGGCTCGCCGGGTGCCAGTGCATCCAGGCCGTTGTCGGACAGGTGGGTGTTCTGTCCCTTCTCGTCCATTGCGTAGAGCAGCAGCTCGTCCAGCTCATGGAGCCGCTTCTCCCGCATGAGGTCCGCCTCCGTCTTCTGGACCAGCTTCTGGAGGCCGGGATCGTCGGCGAACAGCTTGAGCAGACGCTTGTGGCGGGGGGATCCTCGCTTGGCGGCCAGCAGCTTTTCTCCCGCCGTGAACTCGTCGCCCTCCTCGAGAGCTTTCTCCGCGTCGGCCACGAGCTCGTTGACGATGCGGGTCTGCTTCTTGGCGAGCTTGGATACCAGGGGGTTGAACTGCTTGAACGGCGTGGACGTGTCCCGTCCAACGGGTCCGGAGATGATCAGCGGCGTGCGGGCCTCGTCGATGAGGATGGAGTCCACCTCGTCGATGATCGCGTACGCGTGGGCCCGCTGTACCCGTTGATCGGCCACCGGCACCATGTTGTCGCGCAGGTAGTCGAACCCGAATTCGTTGTTGGTGCCGTAGATGATGTCCGCGCCATAGGCGGCTCGCCGCTCCGGGGAGCCCGGCTGATAGCCGTCGATGACCTCGACCGTGAGCCCGAGGTACCGGAAGATTGTGCCCATCCACTCGGCGTCCCGCTGTGCGAGATACGAGTTCACCGTAACGAGGTGGGCCCCGTGTCCAGCCAGCGCATTGAGGTAGAGCGGCATGGTGGCCACGAGCGTCTTCCCCTCACCGGTGGCCATCTCCGCCACCTTCCCCTGATGGAGCGAGATTCCGCCCACGAGTTGCACATCGTAGGGGATCATTTCCCACACCAACTTCTGGCCGGTGACCACGATCTCGCGGCCCATGTTGCGGCGACACGCCTCCTTCACGACGGCGAACGCCTCCGGCAGCAGCTCGTCGAGCACGGCTTGGACCTGATCGAACAGCTCACCCTCCAGCTCTCCGATCTCGACCGACAGCCGCTCCCGTTCCACCGGGTCCTCGGAATACCGTTTGGAGTCGCGGAGTGCGGCGATGCTGTCTTTGGTCTCTTGGGTACGCTCGCGAATGCGCGCCTTGAACTCGTCGGTCTTGCCGCGCAGCTCTTCTTCGGGGAGGGTCTCCAACGAGGCGGAGATCTCGTTGATCTCGTCGACCAACGGCTGGAGCTTCTTGGCCTCTCGCTCGTGGCGATTCCCGAGAATTTTCTTGAGGATGCCGTTCATTCAGATCGTCCGGATGGCCGGTTCAGGGATAGCCTCATTGGTACAACGCCTCTCGTTCGATGATCCGGCAGACCGGGTCCGGCGCGAGGAAGCGAATCGGGCGCCCGGCCGCTACGCGATTACGGATCGAGGAGGCCGACACATCCAGGCGCGGAATCTCGACCCACTCATGGGGCACATCCATGGACGTCGCGGTCGTCCCATTGCGCCCCACGGCCACCACCGTGGCCAGCTCCAAGATGCGTTCCGGACGCCGCCACCCTCGCAGCCGCGTCACCTGATCGGCCCCGAGCACCAGAAACAGCTCCGCCGCCGGCTCCCGCTCGCGGAGCGCCTCCAGCGTGTCCACCGTGAACGAAGGGCCCGGCCGATCCAACTCCAAGCGTGACACCTCGAATCGCGCGTCGTCTCCGACGGCGGCCCGGATCATCTCGTAGCGGATCTCGCCTGCCGTAACGGCCTCCTCCCGGCGGTGCGGGGGCAGCGCGGCCGGCATCCAGAGCACCACGTCCAGATTCAGCGCATCATGCACTTCCTGGGCCACCACCAGGTGTCCCACGTGGACGGGGTCGAACGTCCCTCCGAAGACTCCGACTCGGCTGCTCAACCGCCGCTGGTGCGGGCCTCGCTCACCCCTTGGAGCTGTTTCGCGGACGGAGAGTCCGGATAATCGGTCAGCAGCCGCTGGCGGTGCTGCTCCGCCAGGTCATCGTACTCGATGCGGGTGAACAGCTCCACAAGGCGCAGGAGCGCCCGCGGCGCCACCGTCGTGCCGGGAAACTGGGCCACTACGTCCTCGTAGTAGATCCGCGCGGAATCGTAGAACTTGAGGCGAAAATAGCTCTCGGCCACGGCAAAATCCTTCTCCGCGAGACGCTCCAGCATCCGGGTGGCGAGCACGCCCGCCTCCTCCCCGATGTCTGTGCCCGCATAGTCGCCGGCCGTGTTCTGACACGCCGTCAGGGCCTGCTGCGTAAACGTCTGGTCGCGTTGGGGAATCGGCGCCAACGCCACGTACGATCGACAAACCCCCAGGGCAGCCGTCGGGGCTTGAGGCGATGCCGGGTAGCGGCTCAGGACCCGCGTGAACTCGGAGACTGCGGTCAGGCGATCGCCATCCTGGTAGTAGGACTCCGCCATGAGCAGCCGCACCTCGGGCATACGCGCATATTCGGCCTGGCTCGCAGCAATCCGTTCGAGCGCCGCGATGGCCTTGCCGTAGTCTTCTTCCTCGAAGCGCCGCTGGGCATATGCGAAGGCCTCGTCCGCCGTCATGCCCACGAACTCCTGGGTCGACGTGCAGGCCGCCGCGACGACGAGACTCAGAAAAATCAGTCGCTTCGCGGTCAGCATTCCCTCTTCTCGGAAAACAAACGTTTACGCCACACCGAACACGGTGCGCAGGGCCGGTTCGCTGGTACACGTTGCGCCCGGGGTGGGTCCTCCGTAACCGGCACGGGCTTCACGCCATCGCGCGGACACGAGAACCGTAGAACCCGCGCACGCCGGAAACGACGAGGTCGCGGCGGTCCGCGCCCAGCTCGGGGTACACGGGCAGGCTCACGACCTGCTCTGCCAGCGTCTCGCTGACGGGTAGAGAGCCCGGGCGATATCCCAAGGCGCGAAAGCAGGGCTGGAGGTGCAAAGGCACGGGATAATAGACCCCGGTCGCGATGCCCCGCTCGGTCAGGTAGGCCCGCAGCCCGTCACGCTCGCGAGTACGAAGCGTGTATTGATGGTATACATGTTGGTTTTCGGCGCCCACGGCGGGCGTGATCACCTCCGGGAGGTCGGCAAACGCGCTGTCGTAGTGGGCGGCATTGTCGCGGCGAGCCCGCGTCCAGGAGGGAAGGTGCTTGAGCTTGGCGCCGAGAACGGCGGCCTGCAGGGTGTCCAGCCGACTGTTGGTGCCCACGTAGTCGTGGTGATAGGTGCGTAGCCCTCCGTGTACGCGTAGCGCAGCCACCCGCTCGGCCATGTCGTCGTCGTCGGTGGTCACCAGCCCCGCGTCTCCGTAGGCGCCGAGGTTCTTGGTCGGGAAGAACGAAAACGTCCCGGCCCGTCCGATCGATCCGGCGTGGCGGGCCGTCTGTCCGTCGGCTGCGGTTTGCATGGCGCCGATGCCCTGGGCCGCATCTTCGATGATCGTGATCCCTCGCTCGGCGGCCCAGCGGACGAGCGGCTCCATTGGGGCCATCTGTCCGAAGAGATGCACGACGATCACCGCCACCGTTCGGTCGGTGCACGCGGGCGCCACCGTGTCCACCGTCACGTTGAACGTGGACGGATCCACGTCGCAAAAGACGGGTTTGAGGCCTGCGTTCCACACCGCACCCGCGGTGGCGAAGAAGGTGAAGGCGGGCACGATGACCTCGGATCCGGGCTCGGCACGGAGCGCCATCAGGGGAAGCAGGAGTGCGTCGGTCCCGCTCGCGCATCCGATCGCGTGCCGGGTGCCCACCAGCGCTGCCATCTCGGACTCGAGCGTCCGCACCTCCGGCCCCAAGATGAAGTGCTGGCTGCGAAGCACGGCCTCGATCGCTCGGTCGACGTCGCCCTTGATGGCCGCGTACTGCGCCTGGAGGTCGACCATCGGCACCTGCATCGGCTCGCTCAGCGGAAACCCTCCGACCTAGTGGACGCCAACAGAAATCCGGTTGGCATTCGACGAATCTCCGTTACCGCCACTGCTCAGCACCCTTGCGTGCTCCCTTCCGGGCGTCCGAAACGTAGTTCGTCGATCCGCTGCTCGGCGCGCGAGATCAGTGGCCCGGATCCGGACGCGTCCTGACCCAGCACCCGGCGAAACGCCTCGAGCGCCTCGCGGCAGTCTCCCATTCCGGCCAGGATCTCCCCCTTCTCGAAGTATGCCTGCGCCAGCACGCTCTGCGGCTCTCCGAGCGCGAGCGTGCGCTCGATGTACCGCAGGCCTTCGGTGGATCTCCCCTCCCGGGCCATGCGCTGACCGAGCTGGAACGAACAACTGCCGATCAGCCACTCCACCTCGGGTCGCTGGCGCCGTGACGCCTGCCGTCGGAACCGTTCCAGGTACGTGAGCGCGCGCGTGCAATCTCCGACCCGCTCGTAGGCGCGGCCGATCTCGAACAGCACCTGTCCGGCTTCGTCCTGCGGGAGCGTGTTGATGGCCCGCTGAAAGAACGGCAGCGCGCGCTCGAACTCCCCGCCCGACACGTAGTACCGGGCCAGCGGCAGCGCGAGTCGCCCGATGCCCACGTTGGGCTGAATCGTCATTGCGGCCTCGGCGGCCGCGGCGCTGGCGTAGCGGTCGTTGCGCTCCCCGGCCTCTCGGGCCAGGCGGAGCAGGTCCGCCGCCGCCTGGTCCGCCATCCGCGGATCTCCCTCCACGGCTCTGCGATAGTGCTCGCCGGCCTCGTCCACCCTGCCCAGGGCGGCGTAGGCGTGGGCTACGCGAAGACCGGCAGCCGGATCGTCGAGAACCCGCTCGGCGAGCCGGTACTCGGCCAGCGCCTCTTCGTGATCTCCTCGAGCCCAGGCGCGGTCACCCCGCTCCAACGCGTCCCCGTCGGCCCCGCCTCCGCCACATCCGGCCAGGACCACCGCCACGAGGCCGAACCCCGGGCGGGGGATGCGTCGGCGCACGACGGGTCTCACGGGCTCTCCGCTCCCGTAGCCGCGGCCTGAACGGACGCCAGGTAGGCGCGAGCCCGCAGCTCGCCGGGATCGTCGTCCAGGCAGCGTCTCCATTCCACGATCGCCGCATCGGTCTGGCCCAGGCGGTGGAGCACGACCCCCAACTGCACCCGCGCGCCGGTGAGAGTGGGATTGCGCGAAAGAATGGCCTCCAACTCCTCCTTGGCGCGATCCAGCTCGCTCGCCTCCAGGTAGGCAGCGCCCAGGCGGGCGCGAATGTCCAAAAACGTGGGTCGGAGCTCCAGCGCCCTCCGGTACTCTTCGGTTGCTCGCTCCGGGCTGCCCGCCACCCGGTACAAGTCCCCCACCTGCGCGTGGGCCTCCGCGAGCCGATTCCCGAGGTGACGCGGGAGCCCGTCCGTCCCGGGCGACTCCAACTCGGCCGCCCTGCCGAACGCCTTTTCCGCTTGGTCGTATCGCCCCAGCTCGCTCAGCACGATGGCGCGATTGAGGTGCGCTTCCGCATAGGCGTCGTTCAGCGCGACCGCCCGGTCGAACGACGCCAGCGCCTCATCCATCCGACCGACGAGGGCCTGTTCCACGCCAAGCGCATTGAGGACGTCCGCGTACGTGGGGTGGAGCTCCGCCAGGCGCTCGAGCTCGGAAAGGCGGGGGTGGGGGGCTTCGTCGGGGGAGACGCCCTGAGAATCCGTCAATTGTCCTGCTCCTTCTGGTGTGCCGCCACCCGGGCCGGGGACGCCATCGGGCTGAAGCGGCGTCTCGGAAGGGTCGTTTTACCCCTGGAACCACGCGCAGGTTCGGAGAAGACCTTCCCGTAGAGAGACTTCAGGCTCGAAGCCCAGGCGGTCCCGACCCTTCTCGAGATCGGCCTGAGAATCTCGTACGTCTCCGGGTCGAGGCGGGCCATGGGTTGCGTCCGCGCTCGCACCCGTGATGCGGCGGATTTCGTGCCACAGCTCGTTGATGGAGATGCGATCGCCGCACCCCACGTTGAACACTTGGCCCGACACGCGGTCCGACGGCGCAGTCGTCGCGAGCACGTTCGCAGTCACCACGTTGCCGACGAACGTGAAGTCGCGCGTTTGCTCTCCGTCACCGTGGATGACGGGAGCCGCGCCGGCCAGAGCTTTCGTAATGAAGATCGGGATGACGGCCGAGTACTGTGACGTCGGATCTTGCCTGGGGCCGAAGACGTTGAAATAGCGGAGCACCACCGTTTCCAATCCCATCACCTCCGCAAACACCTGGCAGTAGTGCTCGCCCGTCAGCTTGGCGACCGCATAGGGAGACCTCGGGCGAGTGGCCATGGACTCCGTCTTGGGCAGCACGTCCGTGTCGCCGTAGGCGGAGCTGGAGCCGGCGTAGACCAGGCGCTTGGCGCCGGCCTCCCGGGCTGCAACGAGCATGTTCAGCGTGCCGGTGGCGTCCGCCTCGTGCGTGCGTAGGGGCTCGGCCAAGCTCCGGGCCACCGACGGGCGTGCGGCTTGGTGGAACACGTAGTCCACTCCTTCACAGGCGGCCCGACAGACGTCCGGATCGGTGACGGACCCCTCGATCATCTCGATTCGGGACATCCACGGGGTGAGGTTCTCCCGTTTCCCGCTCGAGAGGTCGTCCAGGACCCGCACGCGGAAGCCCGAATCGGTCAGGTGGCCAACCAGGTGGGAGCCGATGAATCCCGCCCCGCCCGTGACCAGGTACGTGATCCGCTCGTCGGCGCCGGTCACAGCCGCGTCCGCCAACTGCGGTACCAATCCGTGAAGCGGCGCACGCCGACCTCGAAGTCCGTGGTCGGATCGTAGCCCAGCAGGCTACGCGCGCGGGACACGTCTGCGTGCGTGGCCCGCACGTCACCGGGCTGCATGGGCAGCGTGCGGATGGAGGGGTCCACGCCCAGCGCATCCGCCACCGTCCGAATCATGTCCCTGAGCACGATGGATTTGCTTTCTCCCAGGTTGATGATCTCGTAGACGTGCCGGTTCTCCCTGGCATACGTGATCGACGCCATGACGCCGTCGATAATGTCGTCTATGTACGTATAGTCCCGACTCGACGAGCCATCTCCGAACATCGGGATCTCCTCATCATCCATCATGAGGCGAGCGAACTTGCGGATGGCCAAGTCGGGCCGCTGTCGCGGACCGTACACGGTGAAGAAGCGAAGGCACAGGCACGTCATCTGCGTGAGGTGAGCCGCAGCGTGGCAGATCAACTCGCCGGCCTTTTTGGTCGCGGCATAGGGAGAGATTGGCCGATCCACCGGATCGTCTTCCACGAACGGGATTCGGTCGCTGTTTCCGTACACGGACGACGACGAGGCGAACACGAACCAACCCAGCGAGCGCCGGCGGGCGATCTCCAGGAGCTGCGCGGTCCCACCCACGTTGACGTCCGTGTAGAGGAGCGGCTGCTCGATGGACGGGCGCACACCGGCACGGGCGGCCAGGTGGACGACGCCCTCGATGTGGTGCGGAATCTCCGAGAGGAGGTCCCCGTCTCTGATGTCCCCTTCGATCAGCGTGAATCCGTCGTGATCCCGGGCCGCGGTCAGGTTGTCGCGCTTGATTGCCGGGTCGTAGAAGTCGTCGAAGGAATCCAAGCCGACGACAGAGACACCGTGCTGCAACAGTCGATCAGTCAAGTGTGAGCCGATGAACCCCGCCGCGCCCGTCACCAGAATCGACATTCGGAACCCGTGTATCGTGATGGTTGTCGCACCCGCCCGCGCCGTACGGACGGCCTACGGCCTACGGTCCAACTACGAAAGCGTCCTCGCCTTCGCGTCGTCGGTTTCCACCAATGAGCGGAAGTACGGGATGGTCTTCTGCAGCCCTTCCCGCAACCCGGTCGTCGGAGTCCATCCCAGATGCTCCCGAGCCACGGTGATATCGGGCCGCCGCACCTTGGGGTCGTCCTCGGGCAACGGCAACGTCACGATCTCCGAGGAGCTCTCCGTCTCCTCGATGACGATCTCGGCCAGCTCACGGATGCTGAACTCGTGCGGGTTGCCCACGTTGGTCGGGTCGACGCGGTCCGAATGATAAAGGCGGAAGATTCCATCGACCTCGTCGTCCACGTAACAGAACGAACGCGTTTGCGAGCCGTCTCCGTAGACGGTCAAGGGCTCTCCGCGCAGGGCCTGGACGATGAAGTTCGAGACCACGCGTCCATCGGCCGGCCGCATACGTGGCCCGTACGTGTTGAAGATCCGCACGATCCGGGTGTCCACGCCATGCACGCGGTGGTACGCCATGGTCATGGCTTCCGCGAACCGCTTCGCCTCGTCGTAGACGCCTCGGGGGCCTACGGGGTTGACGTTGCCCCAGTAGGTCTCGGGCTGGGGATGAACGGCGGGGTCGCCGTACACCTCCGACGTCGAGGCGATGAGATACCGGGCCCCGCGCGTCTTGGCCAAGCCCAAGGTGTTGTGCGTACCCAGGCTTCCCACCTTCAGCGTCTGAATGGGAAGCTCCAGATAGTCCACGGGGCTGGCCGGCGAGGCGAAGTGCAGCACCCCGTCGAGGTCCCGATCCACGTACAGCGGATTGGCGATGTCGTGTTCCAGAAACGAGAACCGCGGATGGCGCAGCAACCGCGCGACGTTGTCGTGCGATCCGGTGACGAAGTTGTCCACGCCCAGGACCTCGTACCCCTCCGCGAGGAACCGGTCGGACAGGTGAGATCCCAGGAATCCCGCCGCCCCGGTGATCAATACCCGCATCAGCCCGTCCCGCCCGGGGTGCGGGTCTCGCGTCCGACCGATCGATATTCGAAGCCGAGAGCAGCCATCCGTTCCGGATTGTAGAGGTTGCGACCGTCCATGATGACGGGCTGGTTCATGATCTCGCGTAGCCTCGCGAAGTCCGGGCGACGATACGGGTGCCACTCGGTATGGATCAAGAGGGCGTCGGCGCCGACCGCCGCGTCGTAGTTGGAGTCCATCAGCTCGATCGAATCTCCGAGCCGCTTTCGTGCCTCGTCCAACGCCGCCGGATCATGGGCGCGGATGCGCGCCCCCCGTTTTTCGAGCTCGGCGATCGTGACCAGGCTCGGCGCTTCCCGCATGTCGTCGGTCTGCGGCTTGAAGGCCAGGCCCCAAATGCCGAACGTGCGTCCCGACAGGTCCTCGCCGAAGCGGTCGACGACCTGTTCGATCAGCCAGTGCTTCTGCTGCGCGTTGACCGCTTCGACCGCCTCGAGGATCGACACGTCCACGCCGAGGCCGCGGGCGGTGCGAATCAGCGCCTTCACGTCTTTGGGGAAACAGGAGCCGCCGTACCCGACGCCCGGGAAGAGGAAGCTCGAGCCGATACGGGTGTCCGAGCCCACACCGGCTCGCACCGCGTTCACGTCGGCTCCGGCCGCCGTACACAGGCGCGAGATCATGTTCATGAAGCTGATCCGCGTCGCCAGCATCGCGTTCGCCGCGTACTTGGTGATCTCGGCCGAGGCGACGTCCATGATGAGGATCTCGTTGCCCGTCCGGACGAACGGCGCGTAGAGATCCCTCAGCACGGCGGCGGCTCGATCGTCGTCTACGCCCAGCACCACGCGGTCCGGCTTGAGAAAGTCGTCCACCGCCGCCCCTTCTTTGAGGAACTCGGGGTTCGAACAGACGTGGAAGGGCACCGTCGCGTTTTCGGAGATCGCTTCGCGCACCAGCGTGGCCGTGCCGACCGGCACCGTGCTCTTGGTGATGACAACGGTCTCGTGCTCCATGGCTCTCCCGATGGCGCGCGCCACGGTGAGCACGTGCTGGAGATCGGCCGAGCCGTCTTCCCCTTCCGGTGTGCCGACCGCGATGAAGACGATCCGGGCTCCTTTAACGGCGGCGGTCACGTCGGTGGTGAACTGGATCCGTCCGGCAGACAGGTTGTGCTCCACCAGCGGCTGTAGCCCGGGCTCGTAGATGGGAATCTCACCTTGGTTGAGGCGATCGATCTTGGCCTCGTCGATATCCGCGCAAACGACGTCGTGACCCGTTTCCGCCAGGCATGCTCCAACGACCAGCCCGACGTAACCGGTCCCGATGACTCCGATGTTCATGACACTCCTGTATCGGGATGGGACCCTGCTCCGGACGCGGGCGATCGCCCCGTCCGTCGAGGCTGCCCGGGCGCAAGTTCGATGCCGCTTCCGGGCGAGGTTGGGCCCCCTGCCCGTGCAGGTCCGTGGGCCCCTGATTTTATCGGTTCCCACCAGTCCCGATGGTCGCGGTACCAGTGCACGGTCGCCTCCAGCCCCTCCGCCATGGGGCGCTCCGGACGCCAGCCCAGCTCGCGCCGGGACTTACGCCACTCGATGGCGTAGCGGCGATCGTGGCCTGGCCGGTCCTCGACGAACTCCAGCCGTCCGTCGGGCTCACCGACGAGGGCCAGGATCTCGTGGAGAAGCGACAGGTTGGTGCGCTCCTCGTCGGCTCCAAAGTGGTAGATCTCGCCGGGAAGTCCACGGTCGAGCGCCGCCAAGATGCCTCTACAATGGTCCTCCACGTGGATCCAATCCCGCACGTTGAGCCCGTCTCCGTACACCGGCACGGGATGGCCGTCGAGAAGGTTGGTCACGGCCAGAGGAATGAGCTTTTCCGGAAACTGGTGGGATCCGTAGTTGTTGGAGCACCGCGTAATCAGCACCGGAAGACGGTGCGTATGGTGAAACGCCAGGGCGAAAAGATCGCCGGCCGTTTTGGACGCCGCGTACGGCGACCGTGGCGCCAGGGGCGTGTCCTCGCGGAAACGGTCTTCACCGGGTGGGCCCGATTCGGGGTCTCGCCAGGCCAACTCGCCGTAGACTTCGTCGGTGGAAACCTGCACGAAGCGGGGTACGCCGCACGTCAGGGCCGCCTCCATGAGCGCCACCGTCCCGGCCACGTTCGTGTTGAGGAACGGCGCCGCCGACTGTATGGACCGGTCCACGTGGGACTCCGCGGCGGCGTTGACCACGGCGTCTGCGTCGCGCAACACGTCGCGCATGACATGCGTGTGTCCGATGTCCTCCTGCACGAACTCGTAGCGCGGATCGTCGGCCACGTCCTCGAGGTTGGCCAGGTTTCCGGCGTACGTCAGCGCATCCACGTTCACGACGTGTGTCTCGGGCCGTTCGCGCAGGAGCATGCGGACCAAGTGCGAGCCTACGAATCCGGCACCGCCCGTGACGACGATCCTCACGAGCCGGGCGGGTTGAGGATCGGATTGTCCCTGGCGCCGGCCACGAGCTGGTTCGCCCGGAAGAGCGACTCGACGGTGCCGGCATCGGTCCACCAGCCCGAAAGACAGTGGTGTCTCAGCGCACCCGCCTCGATATAGCGGTTGTTCACGTCGGTGATCTCCAGCTCGCCGCGGCCCGAAGGCACCAGCTCCCGCACCAGATCGAACACCCGTTCGTCGTACAGGTAGCACCCGGTCACCGCCAACGAGCTGGCGGGACGCTCGGGCTTCTCGGTGATGCGGATGACCTCGTCCGCACCGATCTCGGCCACCCCGAACCGGCCCGGATCGTCGACTTCCTTCAGCAACACCATGGCCCCGCCCGGTCCCGCCCGATATGCGTCGACAGCCGTGACTATCGGATCTTCGAAGATGTTGTCGCCAAGGAGCACGACCACCGGCTCACCGTCGGCGAACGGCTCGGCCAGACTCAGCGCATCCGCGATCCCGTGCTCTCCTTCCTGGTAGGCGTAGTGAAGCCTCTCCAGCCCGAACTCGCGCCCGTTCCCCAGCAGCTTGAGAAAGTCTCCCGCGTGATTGCCCCCCGTGACGACCAGGATGTCGCGAATCCCCGCGTGCACGAGCTGCTGCAGCGGATAGTGGATCATCGGACGGTCGTAGACCGGCAGGAGGTGCTTGTTGGTGACCCGGGTCATGGGCAGGAGCCGACTCCCCAACCCCCCGGCCAGAATGACGCCCTTCACGTCCCCGCGCCCCCGACCGCCACCCGTCCCGCACGTGTGAAGTGCCGGCCGAGCGACATCCGCCAATGTGGTAGGGACCGCCCGAGCCTGCGTTCCGCGTCGGAGAGATCCAACACCGAATAGGCCGGACGTTTGGCCGGCGCACCCCAGTCGTCCGAGCTCACAGCTTCGAGCCTCCCCGTCGGATGCCCCCGCGCCAGCGCCGCGGCGGCTAGATCGTACCAGGACGCCTGGCCGCGGTCCGCCACATGGGTCAGGCCCTCTTCGCCGGCGGCCATGAGGTCCAACAAGGCCTCGGCGAGCGAACCCGTCCACGTCGGCCGGCTGACCTGGTCGGCAACCACGCGCAGCGTCTCTCCCCGTCGGCTGCGCTCGACGATGGAGTCGACGAAGTTCCGGCCCCCGGCCCCGTACAGCCAACTGGTCCGCACGATCAGGTGCCGGGCGCCGCTCGCAATGACCGCCTCCTCGCCCAGCGCCTTGCTTCGTCCGTAGACCGAAAGCGGCGCGGGCGGATCATCGGGCGCATAGGGCCGGTCCGCCGAGCCGTCGAAGACGAAATCGGAGCTCGGATAGAGAATGGACGCATCACCCGCACGCGCCGCCACCGCGGCCAACGCCGCTGCCTCCGCGTTCAAGCGAAAGGCAAGCTCCGACTCCCTCTCCGCACGGTCCACCGCTGTATAGGCCGCGCACTGGGCCAACCAATCCGGCCGGTGGGTCCGCACGGCACCCCGTAACGCGTGGCCGTCGCGCACGTCGAGCTGTGTGCGGGTCATCGCGACGACCTCGTAGCCGCGCGCTACGGCGCGCCCGGCCAGCGCGCTGGCCAGTAGGCCGCCGGCACCGGTCACCAAGAGCTTCACGCCGGGCGAGCGCTACGCGGGTGGACTACTGGGAGCTCCGACGAAGTGCTCGCGGGATGCCGTCCTCCGTCGAATACCAACGAATATCTGGTACAGTCCACTAGCCTTTGACAATCCATCCGGCACGCTGCCCGTCGGGCCACGTCTCACCGTCCTCTCCCCAGGCGGCGTTGCGCGTGTCGATGAGGAGCCGGGCCAAGCGGCCGATGTGGGCGTAGTCGAACCCGGAGTGGTCGGTGAGCAGCACCACGGCATCGGCCCCCGCGACGGTGTCGTCCTCCAGAGGCACCGACTCCCACGTCCGTCCGTCTTCCTTGACCGTCGGAACGAAGGGATCGTGGTAGCGAACCCGCGCGCCGTCCTTGTCCAGGAGGCGCATCACGTCCAACGCCGGGGACTCCCGGACGTCGCCGATGTCCCGTTTGTACGCCACTCCCAGAATCAACACGTCCGCTCCGTTCACGGACTTGCGGTGCGCGTTGAGCGCGGCCCGCACCTTGTCCACCACGAAGAGCGGCATGTCCGAATTGACCTGAGACGCCAGCTCGATGAAGCGGGCGGTGTAGTTCAGCGTCCGCATCTTCCACGAAAGGTAGTGCGGATCCACGGGAATGCAGTGCCCGCCCAGCCCGGGGCCGGGGGTGAACTTCATGAAGCCGAATGGCTTGGTAGCCGCTGCCTCGATGACCTCCCAGACGTCGACGTCCAGCTTGTCCGCAATCAGGGCGAGCTCGTTCACCAGCCCGATGTTCACCGCCCTGAACGTGTTCTCCAAGAGCTTGGTCAGCTCGGCGGCCTCCGCCGACGAGACCGGCACGAGCCGATCGATGAACCGCGCGTAGAACTCCATGCCCGCACGAGCACACGCGGAGGTCACGCCCCCAATGACCTTGGGGGTGTTGCGGATCCGGAACGTTTGGTTGCCGGGATCGACCCGCTCCGGGGAAAAGCACAGGTAGAAGTCCCGCCCCGCCTGCATACCACCCTGCTCCAGCTCCGGCTGCAGCACCTCCCGCGTGGTGCCGGGATAGGTGGTGGACTCCAGGACGATCAATTGCCCGGGACGGATCGCAGCGGCCACGGCCTGCGTGGCCGCGATGATGTGGGAGACGTCGGGATCGCGCGTCTTGGAGAGCGGCGTCGGCACGCAAATGGATATCGCGTCGCATTCGGAGAGCCGGGACATGTCTCCCGTCGCCGAGAGGCGTCCGCTCTCGACGAGCACGCCCACCTCGTCGTCCGCGAGGTCGGAGATGTGGCTCCGTCCCGCCGACACACCGGAGACGACGTCGGGATTGGTGTCGAACCCCGTGACGCGGAGTCCGGACCGCGCTGCCTCAACCGCCAACGGCAGACCCACGTAGCCGAGGCCGATGACGCCAAACACCGGTTCAGACATGGCAAGCTCGTCCCGTCATGTACGGCGTGCGGCGAACTGAGAGGGATGGATGGGCGCCGCACCGGCGCGGACCGGTTGGAGGGAGGCGTACCGGAGCTTGCGCAGGCGGCGGCTCTAGGGTCCCGTTCGAGAAGTCCTGTGGCACACTCTACTTCGCAAACAGTCCACTAGGGCGCCGAAGCCTCGGCCTTTAGCTTCGGCGCCTTCACGATTCGGTCGGAGTGAATGCAGCGCGTGCACACGCGTACCCGCTTGCGGGTGCCGTCCGCGTCCAGGATCCGGACCGGCTGCAGGTTGGGCAACCAGCGCCGACGGGTCTTGTTGTGCGCGTGACTCACGTTGTTGCCCGTCGCCGGGCCCCGGCCGCACACGTAGCACCTTCTCGCCATGGTTGATCGTCCCTTCTAACGCGCTGAAATCGAAGTCACGTGATCCCCGAGACGAACGAGGCGCCGGGGACCGATCCGGACGTCGCCCGGTTCAGGCGCCGCCGCTGCCGGCCTCACCCTCTCCGGGGTCGGCCTGGAATTCCACACTCTCCGCCTCGAAGAAGCTCTCGGCAAACGAGGCAGCCGCCTTGTCGCCTTCACTCACGACGTGGCCGGCCGCTTCCCATGCTCCCAGCACGCTGTCGGACATGCTGGCGATCGTGCCGACGATGTCCGCCATGCCCGAGGCGGGGATCATCGCCCCCTCCTGGCCCACGTGGACCAGGTAGGGCTGCCCTCCCACCTCCGTCCAGAACGCACTCGATCCGAAGGCGCTCGTGATGGGCACCTCGGTCAACCGGATCTGCTGCCCGGCGTGCGGCGTCGGATCGGCCGCGAAATCCGTGAACGCGACGCGCGGAATGCCATCGTCCTCGACGGGCTGCTCCTCTGCGACCGCCACCTCGGTGCTGGCCGCCTTTACGCTCAGCCAATACAGGAATCCGCCGACTCCGATGAACGCCACAATCATCATCAGGGTGGCGGCTCCACCGGCTCCGCGCTGTGATCCGAATCGGGTCATTACGGTTGTCTCCTCATACTCCGCTGTGAATCGGGGGAACTTTGCGTCAGCTCCGCTTCTCCACAAGCTCGATCATCGCCATCTCAGCGGCATCTCCGCGGCGGGACCCGACCTTGAGAATACGAGTGTACCCTCCCGGCCGGTCCGCGAACCGGGGGCCGATCTCGTCGAACAAGCGTCCCAGCACCTCACGGTCCTGGATTTTCCGCGCCGCCAAACGACGAGCGTGCAGATCTCCCCGCTTCGCGAGAGTGATCAGCCGCTCTGCATATGGCCGGAGCGCTTTGGCCTTGGCCTGCGTGGTCTCGATCCGCTCGTGCCGGAACAGCGATGTCGCCAGGTTCCGGAGCACCGCCCGCCTGTGGCTGGCGGTGCGCGAGAGATTTGGTCCCTTTTTACGGTGCCGCATGGCGTCCCAACCTATGAAGTCCCAACCCTGTCCGCGAATCGTTGGCGGAATCGGGTCGGATGCGTCAGTCCAGCTCCGAATCGTTCATCAGGAAAAACCGGCCGTCGTTCTCCTCCACGCTCATCCCGAAGTGGAGTCGGTGCTCGCTGAGGAAATCAGCGATCTCCTTGAGCGATTTCTTCCCAAAATTCTCAATGGCCAACATCTCGTCTTCGGTCTTCTGCACCAGGTCGCCCAGTGTTTGGATGTTCTCTTTCTGGAGCGAATTGCGGGATCGAACGCTCAGCTCGGCCAGGTCCTCGATCGAGCGGGCGAACAGGCCCTGCAGATCGTCGGAAACGGCCACCGCACCCTCAGGAGCGCGGATCTGGGTGAAGGACGGCGGTCCGCCGGTCCCCAGGTGCTGGAGGTATCCCAGGTGCTTGCTGACCAGCCCGGCCGCGTAGCCGACCGCGTCCCCGGCCTCGACCGACCCGTCGGTCTCCACGTCCAGGGTGAGCTTGTCGAAGTCCGTGCGCTGGCCCACGCGGGTCTCTTCCACCGCGAAGTTGGCGCGACGCACGGGGTTGTAGATCGAGTCGATCCGGACGAGGTCGACCGGGGCACCCTTGGGCATCGGGTGTTGATCGGCCAGTACGAACCCGCGGCCCTTGTTCACGAACAGCTCGATGTGGAGCGAACGATCTTCTTGGAGCGTGAGGAGGTGGTGTGAGGGATCCACGACCCGCGCAGATCCCGGAGCCACGATGTCGGCTCCGGTGACCGGCCCCGCGTCCTTGGCGTCTACCGTGAGCGTGGCCTCCTCGACGTCGTCATCCAACGTCACGACCAGGGATTTGAGGTTCTGGATGACCTGATGGACATCCTCCGCCACCCCCTGGATCGTCTGGTGCTCGTGCACGACGCCGTCGATGCGGAAGCCCCAAACCGCCGAGCCCCGGAGCGACGACAGGAGGACGCGGCGCAGGGAGTTCCCCAGCGTGTGTCCGAATCCTCGCTCGAGCGGCTCCACGACGAAGATCGACCGCCGACCGCCCAGGGACGAGTCGACGACGTCGAAACGTTCGGGAAGTACCAATCCAGTGAGATCTATCTCCACCTTTTTCTCCTGTGGGGTGCACGCGCCTCGAACGCGTGGACCGTGAACCCTGAACTTGTCATCCGACGTACCGCGAGATCGTCCCGATCGGCCTACTTGGAGTAGAGCTCGACGATGAGCTGCTCCTGAACGGCGAGCGGGATGTCTGCGCGGGTGGGCACGCGTACCATGCGGCCCACGCGGGATTTCTCGTCGAGTGCCAGCCAATCCACCAGCGACGGCCGTGTGCGCGCTTCAAGAGCCGCCTGTACGGGAACGATGTCCTTGGACTTCGTCCGGATGGCCACCTCGTCGCCCGCCCGCACCCGGTAGCTCGGCACGTCCACCACCCCACCGTTCACCTCGACGTGGCGGTGACGAATCAGTTGGCGTGCCTGATTGCGGCTGCTCGCGAATCCCATCCGAAAGACGGTGTTGTCGAGTCGGGACTCGAGATCGATGAGGAGGTTTTCACCCGTAACACCCTCCCGACGTGCCGCCTCCGCGAACATGTTGCGGAACTGCTTCTCGGGCACGCCGTAGATCCGCTTCACCTTCTGCTTCTCTCGAAGCTGCACCGCATAGTCCGACTGCTTACGCCGACGCGCCTTCGCCGGACCGTGCTGTCCCGGCGGGTAGGCACGCCGCTCGATGGGGCATTTTTCCGTGTAGCACTTGCTGCCTTTGAGAAACAGCTTCTGCCCCTCGCGGCGACACAGCTTGCAGACAGGTCCCGTATAGCGAGCCATTCGTGTTCGTAGAGTCCGGTGTCGGGGTTAGACGCGGCGCTTCTTCGGCGGCCGACAGCCGTTGTGCGGCAAAGGAGTCACGTCCTGGATCGACTTGACGTGGATCCCGGCCGTGGACAGCGCCTGGATGGCCGACTCCCGGCCCGAGCCCGGCCCCTGCACCAGCACGGAGACCCGGCGTACGCCCAGGCTGTACGCCTCGCGGCCGGCCTGCTCGGCGGCCACCGTCGCCGCGAACGGCGTCGACTTCTTGGAGCCCTTGAAGCCCGCCTTGCCGGCGCTGGCCCAGGCCACCGCGTTCCCGGCGTTGTCGGTAATCGTGATGATCGTGTTGTTGAAGGTGGCTTTGATGTGTGCCACCCCTTCGGCCTCCACGACCTTCTTGGACCTTCTCGTACGGGTTGTCCGTCCTTTGGCCACGACCTCTTCGCTCCGTTGTTTCGCCGGTCAGACGACAATGCGGCCACCCCGTTCGGGGGCCGCCGCGCATGCTTCGACGCTCTACGTACCTACAATGTCCTACTGTCGATGTTACTTCTTCGGTGCCTTCTTCTTCGCCGCCACCGGACGCCGCGTGCCCTTGTGGGTGCGGGCGTTCGTGTGCGTGCGTTGGCCCCGGACGGGCAGCCCTCTGCGGTGCCGGAGACCCCGATAGCAACCGATGTCCATGAGCCGCTTCACGTTCATCGACACCTCGGTGCGCAACGCACCCTCGACCTTGTACCCGGATTCGATCTCACGCCGGATCCGCCCCACGTCCTCGTCGGTCAGATCGTGGACACGGGTGCTGGGATCGATGGAAGCCTTGCCCAGGATCTCTGAGGCCCGGGCTTGCCCGATCCCATAGATATAGCTGAGGGCTATGGCAACCCGTTTGTTCCGGGGCAAGTCGATGCCCGCGATTCGTGCCATGGCTTATGCCTTCCGGCTGGCGTACAAAAGGCGGCCCGGGCCCCTTAGCCCTGCCGCTGCTTGTGTTTCGGGTTGCGCTTGCAGATGACGCGCACCACTCCGCGGCGACGAATCACTTTGCAGTGTTCGCAGATCGGCTTTACGCTGCTTCGGACTTTCATTCAGACCTCACGGATCCGGTCGCGGCAGAGCTAACTATTATAGCGGAGTCGCTATGCGGTCTCAAGCGGTTCTGGAGACCGGGGCGTTGACCACCGGATCCGTCGCCGCCGTCAGGATCTGCGGGCCGTGGGCGGTGACCGCCACCGTGTGCTCGAAGTGCGCGGCACGCGAGCCGTCCGCGGTGACCACCGTCCAGCGGTCCTCGAGCGTGCGCGTCAGCTCCGAGCCCGCGGAGATCATCGGTTCGATGGCCAGCACCATCCCCTCGCGCAGGAGGGGGCCGTGGCCCGGCCGACCCACGTTCGGGACCTGTGGCTCCTCGTGCACGTCACGTCCGACGCCGTGGCCCACCAGGTCACGGATGATCCCGAACCCGGTGCCTTTGATCACGCCCTGCACCGCGGCTCCGATGTCGCCGATGTGATGGCCGGGCACGGCCGCTCCGATGGCCGCGTCGAGCGATCTGCGTGTGGCATCGAGGAGCGCCCGGGTCTCGTCGTCGACGTCCCCCACCGGGAACGTCCAGGCGGAGTCGGAGCACCATCCGTCCAGGCGTACCCCGACGTCGATGGTGACGATGTCCCCCGATACCAACACGTCCTCGGAAGACGGGATGCCGTGCACGATGGCCTCGTTGACCGAGATGCACACCGCTCCCGGAAATCCGTACAGCCCCTGGAACGCCGGCACGGCACCGTCGGTGGAGCGGATGAACGTTTCGCAGAAGCGGTCCAACGCTTCCGTGCTCACTCCGGGGACGATCTGCTGCGGCAGGGCGGCCAGGAGCTCTCCGATGATCCGGCCTCCCCGGGCAATGCTGGCGATCTCCTGCGAGGTCTTGAGATGGATCATTCGGCGTCCTCCACCTCGGACGAGTCGTCGCCGTGCAACGCATCGAGCACCGCCCGGTGCACGAGGTCCACGCCGGGGGTCCCGTCTATGGTCACCGGGACGCGACCGGTGCTCCGATAGAACTCGATGAGCGGCTCCGTCTGCTCCCGGTACACGTCCAGCCGGTGTCGCACCGTTTCCGGAGCGTCGTCCGCACGTTGCGAGAGCTCGCTGCTGCACCGGTCGCAATGGCCGTCTTCGGCGGGCGGGCTGATGTGGATGTTGTACACGGCGCCGCAGTTCGGGCAGCTCCGCCGTCCGCTCAGCCGCCTGACCAGCTCGTCGTCCGGCGCATCCAGGACGAGCACCCCGTCGATCTGCCGTCCGAGGTCGCCGAGCACTCCGTCCAGGGCCGTCCCTTGCGGGAGGGTGCGAGGGAACCCGTCGAACAGGATCAATGCATCCGACTCCAGCGTCGACAGGTGATCGCGGACCAGGTCGAGGATCAGGTCGTCCGGCACCAACTCGCCCGCGTCCATGAAGGCCTGGGCCTTCCTGCCCAGCTCGGTTCCGTCCCGGCGCGCGGCGCGCAGGAGGTCACCGGTGGACACCTGGTGCCATCCGTGGTGCTCGCGCAGGAGGACCGCCTGCGTGCCCTTGCCCGCTCCGGGGGCGCCGAGAAAAACCGTCGTCAGGGAGCCGTCTTGCACTACATGTACCGCTGGCGGCCCCGCATCTTGACCCGACCCTTCTTCATGAAGCCGTCATAGTGGCGCAGGAGCAGGTGCTGTTGCGCCTGTTGCACGGTGTCCAATGCCACGCCCACCACGATCAACAGGCCCGTCCCGCCGAAGAAGAACAATTGGATGTCGAAGATGTCGAAGATCCAGAACGGGACGAGCGCCACCAGTGCAAGGTAGACGGAGCCCGGGAGCGTGACGCGCGTCAACACGCGGTCGATGTACTCCGCGGTGCGCGACCCCGGCTTCACACCGGGGATGAACGCGCCCTGCTTCTTGAGGTTCTCGGCCAGATCCACCGGGTTGAAGATGATCGCCGTATAGAAATACGTGAAGAAGACGATCATGAGCCCGTACGTGATGTAGTAAAACAAGCCGGGCTGGAACAGGCGCGAGAGGTCCTGCAGCCAGGGGAGTGACGAGAAGGCCGCGATCGTCCCCGGGATCACGATGAACGACTGCGCGAAGATGATCGGCATCACGCCGGCCGAGTTCACCCGGATCGGGATGTGGCTCTTTTGCCCCTCTTGAATCCGTCCACGGCCCACCACCTTGCGTGGAATCTGGACCGGGATCTTACGCGCGGCCATCGTCATCACGACGACGGCAGCGGTCACCGAGAGCAGGACCAGCAACAGCATGATCAGCTCGAACATCCCGATCTCGCCCAGGCGTAGCGCTTCGATGGTGCGGGCGACCGCAGCCGGGAAGCCTTCGATGATCGAGAAGAAGATGAGGAGCGACATCCCGTTCCCGACACCCTGCTCCGTGATCTGCTCGCCCAGCCACATCACGAAGATGGCGCCGACCGTGAGCGCCAGAATCGTCGTGAACATGAAGACGATCCCGGGCGTGGTCACCGCGCCGGGGATGCCCTGCAGGAAGACCGAGTAGCCGTATGCCTGCGCAGCGGACAGCGCCACGGTGGTGTAGCGGGTCCACTGCGTGAGCTTCTTCCGACCCTCTTCGCCCTCCTTCTGCATCTTCTCGATGGTCGGAATCACCGCGGCGAGCAGCTGGAACATGATGCTCGCCGAGATATACGGCATGATGCCCAGGGCGAAGACGGTGGCACGGCTCAGGCCGCCACCCACGAACATGTCGTAGATGCCGAGCACGGTGCCCTGGAACTGGCCGAACTGCTCCCTGAGCGCCCCTACGTCCAGGCCCGGCACCGTGATGTGGGCGCCGATCCGGTACACGAGCAGGATGAACAGCGTGAAGAGGATCCGGTCCTTGAGCTCCGGAACACGCCAAATCTGTGCGAACGGGTTGGCCATAGTGATCTAGCCGGCGGCTGAAGTCTTGTCGGCGGCCACCGTGGCGCTGCCTCCAGCAGCCTCGATCTTTTGCCGAGCGGTCTCGCTGAACGCTTCCGCCGTAACGGTCAACGCGCGATCGAGATCTCCCTGGCCGAGGATCTTTACCGGCTTCCCGGCGGAGCGAATCAGCCCCGCCCGTGCCAGTTCGACTGCACCCACCTCGTCGCCCTCCACCCGGTCCAGCCGCCCGACGTTGACGGTCTGATACACCGTTCGCTTGAGCGGGGTGAATCCGCGCTTGGGAATCCGGCGCTGCAAGGGCATCTGCCCGCCTTCGAACCCGGCGGGAATGGAGGCGCCGCTGCGGGACTTCTGTCCCTTCTGGCCGCGACCGGCCGTCTTTCCCCAGCCGGACCCCGGTCCCCGGCCTACCCGCTTGCCGGCCTTACGCGAACCCTTCGGCGGCCGGAGGTCGTGGAGCTCTGGCATCGTACCGTCGTCCTAGTCTACCGCGTGCACGTCCACCAGGTGTCGTACCTGCCGGATCATGCCGCGAATCTGGGGAGTGTCCTCGTGAACCACAGAGGTCTGATTTCGTTTGAGGCCCAGGGCGCGCAACGTGCGCCGGTGCTTCTCGGGGCGCCCGATCACACTCCGGATCTGCTTGATCTCGATTTGGCTGCTGGTGCTCTTTTTCTTGGCCATCGACTTTCGCTTCCCGCGCCGTTACCGCCCGACGATGGCCTCGACGGGCACGCCCCGCTCGCGGGCCGCCTGTTCGGGCGTGACCAGTTGTTCGAGTCCGGCCATGGTGGCGCGGACCACGTTGATCGGATTGTTGGTGCCGAGGCTCTTGGTCAGGACGTCGGTGACGCCGGCGGCTTCCAGCACCGCCCGCACCGGCCCGCCCGCGATGACCCCCGTTCCCGGAGACGCCGGTCGCATCAACACCCGTCCCGCACCGCTCCGCCCGGTGATCTCGTGGGGTAGGGTCCCGTCCGAAAGGGCCACTTCCACCATGTTCTGGCGGGCCCGCTCGAATCCCTTGCGAATGGCTTCGGTCACCTCGTTGGCCTTGGCCAGGGCGACCCCGATCTTGCCCTTACGGTCGCCCACGCACACGAGGGCGGTGAAGGAGAACCGACGCCCACCCTTGACCACTTTGGCCACACGGTTGATGTGGATGACGTTCTCGGTCAGATCGCTGTCGCGGCCTCGTCCTCTACGCTCGTTCGCCACTAGAACTCCAAGCCTCCTTCGCGGGCCCCTTCCGCAAACGCTTTGACCCGTCCGTGATAACGGTACCCCCCGCGATCGAATACGACTCGCTCGATTCCGGTTTCCTTGGCCAACGCACCGATCCGGCGTCCGGCCTCACGCGCACGCGCGAGCTTGGCGGACTCCTCGTCGCCGCCCGATATGTCCCTCAGGTCCTTGTGGAGCGTGGAGAGGCCCACGAGGGTCCGGCCCGCCTCGTCATCGATGATCTGGCCCTCGATGTTCTTCAGGGACCGATACACGGTGAGCCGTGGACGAACGGACGTTCCAAAAATCCGCTTGCGGATGCTCTTGTGGCGTCGGCGGCGCTGCGCGTGCCGGCCCCTTTTCTTGTTTGTCTTCATCGCACTACCCTGCCGTCTTTCCGGCCTTGCGGCGCACCTGTTCGTCTTGATAGCGGACGCCCTTGCCCTTGTAGGGCTCGGGCGGCCGGAACGCCCTGATCTCCGCTGCGGCCTGCCCCACCTTCTGCTTGTCGGACCCCGAAATCGTCACCACGGTGGGACTGGGCACGTCCAACGTGACGCCCTCCGCCGCGGTGTAGTGGATCGGGTGCGAAAAGCCCAGGTGCAGGGTGATGTCGTTGCCCTTCTTCTCCGCACGGTAGCCCACCCCGACGATCTGGAGCGTCTTGCTGAATCCGGAGGTCACACCGGTCACCATGTTGGACGCCAGCGAACGGGTCAGCCCGTGCAGGGCGCGATGCCGCCGGTCGTCGGACGGCCGGGCCACACGAATCTCTCCGTCTTCGACCCCGACCGTGATGTCCTGGGGGATGTGCATGGACAGCTCACCCTTGGGGCCCTTCACGACCAGCCGGCCGTCGGCCTGCTTGACCTCCACGCCGTCGGGCAGCGGGATGGGAAGTTTTCCGATTCTAGACATGCCTCTTCCTCGTCGCGCTCGACCGGATCACCAAACCAGGGCCATGAGCTCACCGCCGATCCCCTCGGCGCGAGCGGTCTTGTCCGAGACCAGACCTTTAGACGTGGACAAAATGGCCATGCCCAAGCCGTTGCGGACACGCGGGACATCGGCCGCCCCCACGTACGTGCGGCGCCCGGGCTTGGAGACACGCTCCAGGTGCCGAATCACGGGATTGCCCTCGTGGTACTTCACGTAGAGGCGCAACACGCCGAACCGGCCGTCGTCGAGCAGCTTGTAATCGTGGATGAAGTGGTTCTCCGCGAGCAGCCGGGCCACCTCGGCCTTGAGCTTGGAGACCGGCATGTCCGCCCAGCGGTGGCCCGCCATGGCGGCGTTCCGCAGTCGGGTCAACAGGTCGGCAATCGGGTCCGTCATCATGGCAGGTCGAATCCTCGGTTCGTTGCGGGCGCGGAGCTCAGACCTCGACGGTCTCGAGCGCGACGGGCACGTCGCCACGGAACGGGAAGCCCATCTCGTAGAGCAGCGCGAACGCCTCGTCGTCCTTGTTCGTGTCGGTCACGACCGTGATGTCGAAACCGTGAATCTGATTCACGCGATCGTAGTCGATCTCCGGAAAGATGATCTGCTCCCGGATGCCGAGCGTGTAGTTGCCGCGACCGTCGAACGAGCGGGGCGGCAGCCCCCGAAAGTCGCGTACCCGCGGGATGGCAGTGCTGACCAGCCGATCCAGGAACTCGTACATCCGGTTCCTGCGTAGCGTGACCGACGCCCCCACCGCCATGCCCTCCCTGAGCGAGAAGTTGGAGATGGACTTGCGGGCACGCGTCACCACCGCCCGTTGGCCGGTGATGGTACCCAACTCCTCCACCACCGAATCCAACAGCTTCTGGTTCTTGGACGCTTCACCGATGCCGCAGTTGACCACCACCTTGGTGATCGCTGGGATCTGGTGCGGGTTCTCGAACCCGAAACGCTCCGCGAGCTTGGACCGAACGTTGTCCCGATAGTGCTTTTTGAGTCGTGGCTCCATGACCGGCCTTCTACGGTCTCGGGATGGGATTTCCGGTACGCACCGCAATGCGTTCCTTCATGCCATCCGCTTCGATTCTCGTGCGTACTCGACTGGCCTCACCGCTCGACGGATCGATCAACATCACGTTCGAGATGTGGATGGGTCCTTCCGCGGTGATGATGCCGCCTTCCGGGTTGCTGGGCGTCGGCCGCTGGTGCCGCTTGCGCATGTTCACGCCTTCGACGACCACGCGGTCGCCTCCGGACACCACCCGCAACACGACGCCCTCCGCGTCGCGATGGTTGCCGCGAATGACCTTGACCCGGTCACCCTTGATGATCTTTCGCTTGGTCACGTTATCAAAGCGTTAGAGGACTTCCGGAGCCAGCGACACGATCTTCATGTATCGCTTTTCTCTCAACTCGCGGCCCACCGGCCCGAAGATTCTCGTGCCCCTGGGCTCCCCGTTGGGATTAATGAGCACGGCGGCGTTGTCGTCGAAGCGGATGTACGACCCGTCCTTGCGTCGCATCTCCTTGCTCGTCCGCACGACCACGCCCTTCACCACCTCGCCCTTCTTCACGGGAGCGTTGGGGATCGCGTCCTTGATGGTCAGCACCACCAAGTCTCCGACCCGCGCGTAGCGGCGCCGTGAGCCGCCGAGCACGCGAATGCACAGCGCGCGCTTGGCGCCGGTGTTGTCGGCGATCTTGACGACCGACTCCTGCTGAATCATTGCTCGCCCCTGTTCGTCCTACTGGTGTCCGTATCCGCGCGCCGTCAGGCGGGGCGCGTGATGAGCTCCGTCACCCGCCAGCGTTTCAGCTTGGAGAGCGGCCGGGTCTCCACGATGCGTACCGTGTCACCCACCCGGAACTCGTTCTCTTCGTCGTGCGCATGGTATCGGCTGGTGCGCGAGACGCTCTTCCCGTACAGGGGATGCGCGAACTGGCGCTGCACCTCCACCACCACCGTCTTCTGGGGCCGGTCGGAAACCACCACTCCAACCCGGCTCTTCCGTGCGTTCCGTTCCGCCATCTCAGGCCGTCTCCTCTTGCTGCTCCTGTTGATGGAGGATCGTCCTCAGCCGTGCGATGTCCCGACGCAAGGTCCTGAGGAGAGAGGGATTGTCCAGCTCCATCATCCCGCTGCGGAAGCGGAGCCGGAAGCGTTCCTCCGACAATTGCTGAATCCGCTCGCGGATCTCGTCGCTGCCCATGTCTCGAATGTCTTCCGCTTTCAAGGTGTTACCCTCCGAGCTGCCGGCTGCGGACCAGAAAACGCGTCTTCACCGGGAGCTTGGCGGACGCCAGCTCCATGGCCCTGCGGGCAATGGGCTCCGCCACGCCTTCCAGCTCGAACATGACGCGGCCCGGCTTGACCGGGGCCACCCAGCTCTCCGGATTGCCCTTCCCCTTGCCCATACGGGTCTCGGCGGGCTTCTGCGTGATCGGTTTGTCCGGAAAGATGCGAATCCAGACCTTCCCGCCACGCTTGATGTGCCGGGTCATGGCCACACGAGCGGACTCGATCTGCCGGTTGGTGATCCAGCCGGGCTCGACGGTCTGCAGGCCGTATTCGCCGAACGACACGCGGTTGCCCCGATAGGAGGCGCCGCGCATACGGCCTTTGTGTTTCTTCCGATACTTGACGCGCTTCGGTGCCAGCATGGATCAGCTTCCTGTCGAATACGTCCGGCCGCGGCGGTCTTCCACGATCTCGCCGCGGAAGATCCAAACCTTGACGCCTATGGTTCCGTACGTGGTGCGGGCCGATATCGACGCGTAGTCGATGTCGGCCCGGAGCGTGTGCAATGGCACGCGGCCCTCGTTGTACCCCTCGGTTCGGGCGATCTCGGCACCGCCGAGTCGTCCGGAACACTGGATGCGAATGCCCTCGGCGCCGGCCCGCATGGTCGACTGGACGGCCCGCTTCATCGCCCGCCGGAACGACACGCGCTGCCGAAGCTGCCTGGCCACGTTCTCCGCCACCAGACGAGCCGACAGCTCGGGCCGCTTGATCTCCTCGACGTTGACCGAGACCTCGCTGTTGGTCAGCACCGACAGCTCGTCGCGCAGCTTGTCGACCTCGGCTCCCCGCTTTCCGATCACGACGCCAGGCCGAGCCGTGTTGAGCGTGACGACGATCTTGGAAGGCTTACGCTCGATCTCCACCCCTGCCAGGTCCGCATGGGACATGCGGCGAAACAGGTACTTGCGGATCGTGTTGTCCTCTTTGATCAGGCGCGGGAAGTCGCGCTCGGCGTACCAGCGTGATTTCCAGTCGGTGACGACGCCGAGTCGAAAGCCGTGCGGGTGTGTTTTCTGTCCCATGCTCAGTTCCTCGAGTCCACGACCAAAGTGATATGGCTGGTCCGCTTACGAACGAGAAATCCCCGTCCCATGGCCCTGGCGCGCATGCGCTTCAACGTCGGGCCTCCGTCCACGTAGGCCGCGTCCACCACGAGGTCGTCCACGTCGAGGACGTCTCCCTCGTTCTCCGCCTTCTGCCGAGCGTTCGATACGGCTGAGCGCAAGGTTTTCTCGATGGGGTTGGCGGCAGCCTTCTTCGAAAACTGCAGGATCTGATACGCCTCGTTCACCGAACGACCGCGGATCAGGTCGACGACCAGCCGCACCTTGCGGGGACTCATGCGAATGTCTTTGGCGACCGCCTTCGCGCGCATGCTCGTCACCCTATCGGATCTTGGAACGTTTGTCGGCCAGCTTTCCGCCGTGGCCGCGGAAGAGCCGGGTGGGCGCAAACTCGCCGAGCTTGTGACCCACCATGTTCTCGCTGATGTATACCGGCACGAACTTGTTGCCGTTGTGCACGGCCACGGTATGGCCCACGAAGTCGGGGGAGATGGTCGATCCGCGCGCCCAGGTCTTGATGACCCGCTTTTCACCTCGCGCGTTCATCTGCTCCACCTTGTCCAAGAGGCGGAGGTCCACGTACGGACCTTTCTTGATGCTCCGTGCCATCGTCTCAGTCGGCTCCTGTCGCGTCTCGGTGTGAGGACGGCATCGTCATGACTTGGTGGCCTTGCCGCGCTTGCGGCCGCGCACGATGAGTCGCGAGGACGCCTTCTTCCGGTGACGGGTCTTCTTTCCTTCGGGCTTGCCCCACGGCGAGACCGGCGGGCGGCCGCCGGAAGCCCGGCCCTCTCCGCCGCCCAGCGGATGGTCCACGGGATTCATGGCCACTCCGCGCACCTTGGGCCGGCGCCCGCGCCACCGGTTGGCACCAGCCTTTCCGATCCGTTGAAGCTCGTGGTCCACGTTTCCAACCTGACCGATCGTGGCGAAGCACTCCCGCCGAACCCTTCTCACCTCGGTGGAAGGCAGCCGGAGGGTCACGTAGTCCCCCTCCTTGGCCATGATCTGCACGCCCGAGCCCGCCGACCGGGCCATCTGTCCACCCTTGCCGGGCTTGAGCTCGATGTTGTGCACCGTGGTGCCCAGGGGGATGCGCTGTAGCGGCAGCGCGTTGCCGACCTTGATGTCGGCGCCCTCACCGGCAACCACCGTATCGCCCGCCTGGAGGCCCCGGGGGTGCAGGATATAGCGCTTTTCGCCGTCCTCGTAGACGAGAAGGGCGATGTTGGCGGAGCGATTGGGATCGTACTCGATGGCCTGCACCCGGGCGGACATGTCGCGCTTGTCCCGACGGAAGTCGATCCGGCGGTACCGGCGCTTGTGGCCACCACCCCGACGGCGGCTGGTGATGCGACCGTGGTGGTTGCGTCCGCCGCTTTTGCTCAGCGACTCGGTCAGGGACTTTTCGGGACCCTTACGGGTGATCTCCGACCCCTCGGTCACCGAGCGAAAGCGCTGGCCCGGCGAAACGGGCTTGAACTTCTTCAGAGGCATGGTTCGGTCACCCCAGCTCGTAGAGCTCGATCTCTTCACCCTCAGCGAGGCGAACGATCGCTTTCTTGAAGCCGGGCCGGCGGCCCAGCTGCCAGTTCCTCGTCATGCGGCCGAGCAACGCGCGCTTGCGCTTGCCCGCGTACCGCATGGTCCGAACGTCCTTGACCGACACGTCCCAGAGCGACTCCACCGCGCGGGCGATCTCCGCCTTGTTGGCCCGTTTGTCCACGATGAAGGTGTAGACCGGGGCGAACTCGGACTGATCGGTCGACTTCTCCGTCACCACCGGACGGACGATCACTTCGTAGGGCTCACGCATCGTCGACGTCCTCCTCGTCCGGGCCGTCGGCCTCACCCAGCGCCGCGCCCTCGATGACGATGGTCTGTGCCCAGAGCAGATCGTAGACGGATTCCTGGCCGAACGTCCTCACCTCCACGCCGGGCAGGTTTCGGGCGGACAGGTACACGTTCGTGTTGAGGCCCGCCGTGAGGATCAGCGTCTTCCCGCTCGCCTCCAGGCTATCAAGCAGCGCGTCGAGCTGTTTGGTCTTGGGCGCCTCGAACGAAAGGCCGTCGACCACCACGATCCGGTCTTCCTGCGCGCGCGCGTTCAGCGCGGAGCGCCGAGCCAACGCTCGCACCTTTTTGGGCACGTGTTGGCGCCACCCGTGCGGGCGCGGCGGAAACGCCATGCCGCCCCCGACCCACTGGGCCGCGCGGATGGTCCCCTGGCGGGCGCGCCCGGTGCCTTTTTGCCGCCACGGCTTGCGGCTGCCGCCCCGCACCGCTGCGCGGTTCTTACCCGAAGCCGTGCCCTGGCGACGATTAGCCAACTGGGCCGTCACCACTTGATGCAAGACGGCTTCGTTCACGACGCCGTCGAACAACGCCTCCGGTAGCTCCCGGGCCTTGCCGGCTTTGCCGTCCCCGTCGAATGCCTTGGCCGTATACATCGTCACTTGCTGATCAGGAGGTAGCTGTTGCGCGCGCCCGGGACGCCGCCCTTCACGAAAAGGAGATTCCGTTCGACGTCCACGCGCACCACTTCGAGGTTGAGAATCGTCTTCCGCACGTTGCCCATCTGGCCGGGAAGCTTCTTGCCCTTGATGACCCGTGAGGGATCGGTCCCCGGCCCCAACGACCCGGGGTTTCTGGACATCGGATGCCCGTGGGTGGCCGGCCTACCCGAGAAACCGTAACGCTTCACGACTCCCTGGAAGCCCCTCCCCTTGGACTTGCCCGTCACCTTGACTCGATCGCCGGGTTCGAAGATGTCCACCTTGACTTCCTGACCCAGCTCGAACTCCTCGCCCTCGGCGACGGAGAACTCCCTGAGGATCTCCGGCGTGTGCTCCAAACCGGCCTTGGCGGCGTGGGCGGCTTCCGCCGCCGACGTGCGCTTGGCCTTCTTGGCGCCGAAGCCCAACTGGACGGCGCTGTAGCCATCGGTTTCGGCGGTTTTGTTTTGCACCACCGGACAGGGACCCGCTTCGATCACCGTCACCGACAGGGCCTTGCCCGCCTCATCGAAGTAGCGGGTCATGCCGATCTTCTTCCCAATGAGTCCAGCCATGATCAATCGACCTTGATTTCCACGTCGACGCCCGCCGGAAGATCGAGCTTGGTGAGCGCGTCGATCGTTTGCGGGCGGCTGTCCACGATGTCGATGAGCCGTTTGTGGGTGCGAAGCTCGAACTGCTCGCGGCTCTTCTTGTCGATGTGGGGAGACCGGAGCACCGTCCAACGCTGGCGACGCGTAGGAAGCGGAATGGGACCGCGAACGGTCGCACCCGTCTTCTGGGCGGTGCGGACAATGTCGGCCGCCGTTTGATCGACCACCCAATGGTCGAAGGCCTTCAGTCTGATCCGAATCCGGTCTGCCATGCGTTCCTAGTGTCCGTGCCCGCGGGTCTTCAGCCCGTCTTTCGTCTATTCCCAAAACCGGAAAGCGCCTGCCCCGAATCGAGGCAGGCGCTTTCGGCCCGATCTATTCGATAATTTCGGTTACGACGCCGGCGCCGACCGTTCGGCCGCCTTCCCGGATCGCGAACCGGAGTTCGGTGTCCATCGCGATCGGCGTGATCAGGTCCACTTCCATCTGCACGTTGTCACCGGGCATCACCATCTCCACTCCCTCCGGTAGGTGCGCCGCTCCCGTCACGTCCGTCGTCCGAAAGTAGAACTGCGGTCGATATCCGTTGAAAAACGGCGTGTGACGTCCGCCCTCCTCCTTCGTCAACACGTACACCTCCGCCTTGAACTTCGTGTGCGGTGTGATCGATCCCGGCACCGCCAACACCTGCCCTCGCTCGATCTCGTCCTTCCCTACGCCCCGAAGCAGCAGCCCCGCGTTGTCTCCCGCTCGTCCCTCGTCCAGTAGCTTCCGGAACATCTCCACTCCCGTCACTACCGTCTTCCGGTCCGCTCCCATCCCCACGATCTCCACTTCCTGGCCCTGCTTCACGATCCCTCGCTCGATCCGACCCGTCGCCACCGTCCCACGGCCCGTGATGCTGAACACGTCCTCCACAGGCATCAAGAACGGCTTGTCCACATCCCGCTCCGGCTCCGGGATGTACGAGTCGATCGCGTCCATCAGATCCTGGATGCAATCCGCTTCCGCTCCCTCCCCGCCGCTCTCCAACGCCTTCAACGCGCTCCCCTTCACTACCGGAAGATCGTCGCCCGGAAAATCGTACTCGCTCAACAACTCCCGTACTTCCAACTCCACCAGCTCCAACAGCTCCTCGTCGTCCACCATGTCTACCTTGTTCAGGAAGACCACGATGTACGGTACGTTCACCTGCCGGGCCAACAAGATGTGCTCGCGTGTCTGCGGCATCGGTCCGTCCGCTGCGCTCACTACCAATATCGCCCCATCCATCTGCGCCGCGCCCGTGATCATGTTCTTCACGTAGTCCGCGTGCCCTGGACAGTCCACGTGCGCGTAGTGCCGCGCCTCCGTCTCGTACTCCACGTGCGCCGTCGCGATCGTGATCCCCCGCTCCCGCTCCTCCGGAGCCTTGTCGATCTGGTCGAACGCGATCGCATCCCCACCGTACTTCTTCGCCTGCGTCAGCGTGATCGCTGCCGTCAACGTCGTCTTCCCGTGATCCACGTGCCCGATCGTCCCCACGTTCACGTGTGGCTTCGTTCGCTCGAATCTCTCCTTGCCCATTCTCTCTCTCGCCTTCGCCTTTTCGTTGAACCTCATGAAATGGTCACGACGCACCGGTGGCCGGCCGAAGAAACGGCCGCTCAGCGGCTTGGGGGTCCCCGTCGTATCGGCCGGCCCTCGAGGCCTCGGGAGAGGCGGATGGGAAGGCGAAACGACAGAGCCTTTTAATATCTTCTCGGTCTTGGTGAGCTGTCAACGCCATTGGCTACGCCAATCTTGTCACGACCGTCGACGCTCTCCCGAAGACCGGCCTCCTTTCCTTCCCTCTTCGAGGTCGGGAACTACGTCAGGCGGCGGTCCCGCTGATGATGTCCTCCGCCTTGCTCTTGGGCACTTCTTCGTAGTGCGAGAACTGCATGGTGTACACAGCCCGGCCCTGGCTCATCGAGCGCAGGCGGGTGGAGTACCCGAACATCTCTCCCAGCGGCACCGAAGCCCCGATCACCCGCGCGTCTCCACGGTCCGTCATTCCGCCGACCTTGCCCCTGCGGGAAGAGAGATCGCCGATGATGTCGCCCATGTAGTCCGCCGGGGTAACCACCTCCACGTCCATGATCGGCTCGAGCAGGATCGGCGAGCCGCGTTTGATGCCCTCCTTCAGGGCCATCGAGCCGGCGATGCGGAACGCCATCTCGTTCGAATCCACGTCGTGATACGACCCGTCGATCAGCTCCACTTTGACGTCGATGACCGGATATCCCGCCAGGACGCCGGTATCCATGGCGTCCCGAATCCCCTGTTCGACCGAGCTGATGTACTCGCGGGGAATGGCCCCGCCGCGGATCTTGTCCTCGAACGTGAAGCCGGATCCGGGATCGGCCGGGTGCAGGTTGATGACCACGTGCCCGTACTGGCCCCGGCCGCCGGTCTGGCGGACGAACTTGCCCTCAACCTTTTCCGCGGCGGAGCGGATGGTCTCGCGATACGCGACCTGGGGCCGGCCGATGTTGGCATCCACGCCGAACTCCCGGCGCAGGCGATCCACGATGATCTCCAGGTGAAGCTCCCCCATTCCGCTGATGATGGTCTGGTTGGTCTCCGTGTCGGTCTGGACCTTGAACGTCGGATCCTCGTCCGCCAGCTTGCCCAACCCGGTGGAAAGCTTGTCCTGGTCGGCCTTGGTCTTGGGTTCGATGGCAACGGCGATCACCGGCTCGGGGAACTTCATGGCCTCGAGGATGATCGGGCTCTCGAGACTGCAGAGCGTGTCACCGGTCTTCACGTCCTTCAGGCCGATAGCCGCCGCGATATCTCCCGCGAACACGTCCTGGCGCTCTTCGCGCTTGTTCGCGTGCATCTGGAGAATCCGGCCGATCCGCTCCTTCTTGTCTCGAGTGGCGTTGAGCACATGGCTGCCGGACTTCAGAGATCCCGAATAGACCCGAAAGAACGTCAGCTTCCCCACGTACGGGTCGGTGGCGATCTTGAACGCCAGGGCGGAGAACGGCGCGTCGTCCGAGGCCTCTCGCGCTTCACGGGTCTCATCGTGATACGGCAAGTGCCCAAGGATCGCCGGGATATCCAGCGGGGACGGCAGGTAGTCGATCACGCCGTCGAGCAGCTTTTGGACGCCCTTGTTCTTGAAGGCCGACCCGCAGAACACGGGGAAGAGCTTTCCGGAGATCGTCGCGCTCCGCACCGCCTGCACGACCTCGTCCTCCGTCAACTCCTCTCCGCTCAGGTACTTCTCGAGCAGCTCGTCATCGTGCTCGACCGCGGCCTCGATCAGGGTATGACGGAGCTCCGCCACCTTCTCTTTGAGGGACTCGGGCACCTCGCCCTCGGTGTAGCTGGCACCCAGCTCGTCCTCGTAGACAATGGATTTGCCGCGGATGATGTCGATGAGCCCGGTGAACAACTCACCCCCGCCCAGCGGAAATTGTACCGGGTGGGCGTTGGCGCCGAGGCGCTCGCTCATCATGGCCACGACGTGTTCGAAGTCGGCCCCGGTGCGGTCCATCTTGTTGACGAACGCAATGCGCGGGACCCCGTAGCGATCGGCCTGACGCCACACCGTCTCCGACTGCGGCTCCACCCCTCCGACCGCGCAAAACACCGCCACGGCACCGTCCAAGACCCGTAGTGAGCGCTCCACCTCTGCGGTGAAGTCCACGTGTCCGGGTGTGTCGATGATGTTGATGCGATAGTCCACGTCGTTCCGGAGCCAGTGACAGGTCGTGGCAGCCGAAGTGATCGTGATGCCGCGCTCCTGCTCCTGCTCCATCCAATCCATGGTCGCGGCGCCCTCGTGCACCTCGCCCATCCGGTGCACACGACCCGTGTAGAAGAGCACCCGTTCGGTCGTCGTGGTCTTCCCGGCGTCGATGTGCGCCATGATGCCGATGTTTCTCAGGTGCCGGAGCGGCGTCTGTCTGGCCATCTATCTGATCCTGTGCCTGATGCGTCGTGTGCGGTCGTCGTTCGGTTTCGTGCGGGAACTGTCGTCGCCCTCGGTGCGGCCGCGGACGAAAAAAAGCGCGGAGTGTGCCGTTCGGCCTACCGATCCGGCACCTTCCGCGCGAGCCGACACCGGTGTCGGCCGGAGGCCGTTCCGCGCGGCCTCCTACGGATTACGCGGCTACCAGCGGTAGTGGGCGAACGCCTTGTTGGCCTCTGCCATCCGGTGCGTGTCTTCCTTTTTCTTGATGGTCGATCCCTCGTTGCGTCCCGCGGCCAGGAGCTCGGCCGCCAGCCGCGCCGCCATCGTCTTCTCGGTCCTGCCTCGGGCGAACTGAATGAGCCACTTGGTAGCTAACGCATTCCGTCGTTCGGGTCGCACCTCGATCGGCACCTGGTACGTGGCGCCTCCGACGCGCCGACTCTTCACCTCTACCGCCGGCTTCGCGTTGTTCAACGCCTGTTGGAAAACCTGGAGCCCGGGCTGCCCGGACTTTTCCTCGATGATCTCCACGGCTTGGTAGAAGATCCGCTCGGCCAGCGATTTCTTCCCGTCCACCATCAGACTGTTGATGAACTTGGAGACCACCGGAGATTCGAACTTGGGGTCCGGCGGCACCTCGCGGCGTACGGCACGATTGCGACGACTCATGGCTTCTCTACTTCGGGCGCTTGGCGCCGTACTTGGACCGGCCCTGCTTGCGATCCCCGACACCGGACGCGTCGAGGGTTCCGCGTAGAATGTGGTAGCGCACGCCGGGAAGGTCCTTCACCCTCCCGCCGCGAATCAACACGATGGAGTGCTCCTGCAGATTGTGCCCTTCGCCCGGGATGTAGGCCGTGACCTCGAATCCGTTGGTCAGCCGTACGCGAGCCACTTTACGCAGCGCCGAGTTGGGCTTCTTGGGCGTGGTGGTATACACGCGAGTGCATACTCCCCGCTTCTGCGGGTTTTTCTGGAGTGCCGGCGACTTGTTCTTCTTCTGGATCGCCGTCCGGCCCTTCCGAACCAGTTGGTTGATGGTCGGCATCGAACCCCGAGGCTATTCGCCAAAAAAAGCGCCCTCAAGCGCGTTTCGGGGGCGTCCCCAGACGGCCCCGGCCTCCTTTCCAGGAGAGACTTGAAAACGTAAACCGGGGGGAAGGAGGGGTCAAGATACCAGCGGCTCGTCCAGAGGAGCCGCCGAGGCCGCCACGGAAGAGCTCGGACGTGGCGACCCCGGGAACGAGGTCCTATCCCGTCGGCGCCCGCAGCGTCACCGGCATCCTGGCCGGAAGCCAGACATCGATCTGCCGGACCCGACCCAACCCCGAGAGCGGCGTAGGGTCGACCGCCTCGAGCTTGGCCAGCAGTCGGGCCAGGTCCGCGGCATCCCTCCCCCTCCAGGCTCCACCGCCGGTACGCGATGAGACCGGAATCGTGACGGTCTCGGTCGGCCTGTTGCCGGAGACGATCCGCGCGGCCACGAGCGTGAGCAGGGCCGCCGACAACTGAGCGGCGCCGGAACGGTTCAGAAGGACCACGTCTCGCGGGTATTGATCGGCACGCCGAAGCACCCAGGCCCGGGCGTCCCGATCGCTCAACTCGGCCGGAAACCCATCCGTGAGGGCGATCGTAACCGGCACTCGCTCGGTAGGAGCGGTCGGAACCTGCTGGGCCCGCGCGCCCTGCGCCGGAAGGGCGAGCGCGCCGAACACGAGAAGCGAGTACAAAGAACACGCTCGGGCCGGAAGTTGGATGGGTGAGCGGTGGTTGTTGCGCATGGCGTCCGTGCGTTGGGGAAGCGAGGAGGGGTGAGAGATCGGGGGGAACGGTCGTCCGAGTCCACTGGTGGACCGTACCGGCTCTTTATCCGCAGACATCGGCCCATCCTTCGTAGACGGTCCGGTCGTCGACGGTCACGACCACCCACTCGGAAACGCAGTCGAGCGTGGTGGTCTCTTCGCCGTCTCCACCGTCGTCCCCGTCGTCGTCCGGGTCGGAATCGCCGTCGGGCGATCCTCCGACGCAGCTCCGGTCTTCGTCTTCGGGATCCAGAAAGAAGCGCGAGTCGCACTCGCTTCGGCAGGAGGGCTGCCGATCCGCATCGTGCGCGTATCCTGTGGCGTGTCCCCACTCCAGGAGCGAGGCCTTCAACAGGAACTGATGCCAGGCGGTGCCGGTGGCCTGAACCTCCGCCACGTGTCCGCAGGATCGGTCGACGGCGAGATCCAGCGACGAAGGGATGTGACGCCACCCGGGGAGGAAGAACGTCTGCTCCGCGGTACGCTCGCGTGCCGGATAGGATCGCGCTCCATCGCGAACGTGGAGCCGGGCCGCGAGCTTGGCCCGGTTCGCCCAGTAGTGCATCCCCGTGATGCCGAATGCGCGGTCTCCCTCGAACCCGGCCTCCGCCCGGACGGAAGCCGACGGCGAGCGGCTGAACTCGGACGGCACATCGACCTGCAGCGTGGGACTCGCGTCGACGGCCGGGACGGACGCGGGCCCGGTTGGCGCCGGCTCGGCCTCGCAGCCGAGCGCCACCGCGGCCGTGAGCGTGACGATTCGGAGCTTCATGCTTCCTCCTTGCGGCGGAGCGCATGCCTGTGGGCACCGCCTCCGCCTCGACGTGGGATCAGGGAGCCGCGCGGCAGGTGAACTGCAGGCGCAGCAGCAGGGTCACGAGCAGCCCGGCTTCACGGTCCAGGACCGGACCGGCGATGAGGAGCTCGCGCTCTCCGCTCGCAACGGCCCCGAACGGACCGCGGAACGGGTTGGGAAGCGCATGTAGGACCCTGATCTCTTCCGTCGTCGTTTCGATCACCCTCAGCTCCGATGCGCCTCCCTGCACGTCGAGGTGATCGACCACCCAGATGTTTCGTCCTGCAACCGGCGCGCTGCGCACCGTGCCCACGGCCGAGTCCAGCTCCCGGGTTCCGACGGCGCCACCCGTCACCGCCGTTCGCACGCGTGCGGCGTGCTGCACCCGTCCGTCGCGGCGGACCTCCGCCTCCCAACCCAGGCCGGGCCCCGCACTCGTGTGGACGAATCGGGGCCGGTGTGTCGGCCCCTCCGCCCCGACGGCCAGCCTCTCGATGAGCGTCCACTCGCCCTGCCACCGGTAGAGGAAGAGCGAGTTCCTGTCCCGGAGCCGCGTGGTATCCGCACCGATCACGGCCGCCAACAGCGGCACGCCGGGAGAGGCCGTCAGCTCCACGTACGCGGGTCGCGGCAGGGGAGACGGATGGGAGTGCCATTCGCCACCGAGTCGGTGCATGAGTCGGGGAACCGGAAGGTCGCCCTCCAGGCGATGGACGGTCCACCAGAGCCCCCGAGGCGTGTGGACGAGGGTCGAGGCGCGGCGGGCGCTGACGCCCGCGGCCTCGTCGCCGACATCCTCGATCGTACGCCAGCGTCGACCATCGAACACTCCGTAACGATGCCCCACCACCGTTGCGGCCCGCTCGTCCGTAAGAGAGTCCACGAGGGACATCCC
>CBDCVX010000001.1:0-2920 GCA_965223195.1 Longimicrobiales bacterium | reverse complement strand
AAACGCCGCAGGCGCCGTCCTCGGTCATGACCGAGACGGCCACGGCCCGCCCGCCGGTCTTGATGCGTTCATAGAGTGCCAGCTCGGCCGAGTTCACCCCGGCGGCGCAGGCCTCCCGCTGGCCGTTCAACTCGTCGAGCGAACGAGCCTCGTCGGCCTGTGCCGTGAGGAGCTCCTGGCGCTTCGGATCGATCTCGGCTCGGGCTTCACTGACCTCGTTGGCCAGCTCCTCCAGGCGGTCTTCGGCCTTTCCGACCAGGTCCATCACGGTGAAAGCTTCTTGCTCGTCCGCCTCCAACGCGCGACGCACGAGGTCCGCCTCGGCGTGGACGGCGGCCTCCTCCCGGAGGTTGCGGACCACGTTGAGACGTTCGTTCAGCCGATCGAGGCGTGCCCGCTTCTCTTCGGACGAGGTCGTCAGCCGACGCTCGTCCAGCTTGAGCTCCTGCAGCCGTTTGCGCAGGCTTTCTTCCTCCGATTCGAGTCGTTCGACGGGAAGGTTCACCTCTTCCAGAGCGGGCTCGAAGCTCTGGATGCGCGTGCGGGTTTCCGCAATTTGCAGGTCGATACGCTGTAGTTCAAAAAGGCTGATCTGACCTGGTTCGCTCATGCATCGTCCTCCCTGTCCGAAGGTGCGACCCTCGGTTTGAGTGTCCGACTCCAGTCTTCGTCCATTGCACGCAGCTCGGACGCCAACCGGGCCTTCTCCGCCAGTAGTCTAACGGCTTCCTCTCCTGCAGCTCCTTGCAGGTCCCTCTCGATCGCTTCGATGCGACGGCGCAGGGTAACGCCTTTCAACCGTGCGACGCACGCTTCGAAGACGGCTCCAATGTTTTCGATGGGCTCTTCCGAGCCCAACAAGTCCTCCATCCGTTGGGCCGTCTGGAGATCGAGATCGGGTGGAACTCCCCTCAGCCCCGGATCGTTCGTCAGGCGCTCGAAGATGCGCCGGTGAACGGTGTCGGCGAAGTCCTCCGGCCCCAGGACCTCGGCCGCGCGCTCGATCCACTCCCGGTTCGACGCCAGCAGACGGAGGAGCGATCGCTCGGCGCCCATCGGGAGCGCGCGAGACCGTACGCGGGGTCCCGGCCGGCTCGGATGCCGGACGGCTGCGGGGCGGCTGGGAGCCTTGTCGACTTCGTCACGCAGCGTGTCCCTCTGCACGCCGGTCCGTTCGGACACCCTCTGCACGTAGATATCGCGAAGCGTTGGATCGGATGCGGCCCGCAACGTGGGTAGCAGACGGTCGACCGCTTCCCGGACCCGATCCGAGGAATCGAAGTACCCTCGCTCGTCGAGCATGTGGAGCTTCCGGTCCAAAACGTCCACCGCCTGGCCCAGGTAGACATGCAGTGCCTCCGCGCCGCCTTGCCTTACGACCGAGTCGGGATCGTCCCCGGGCGGCAGCGTGACGACCGAGGGGTGGATCCCGTGTTGGAGCAACAGGTCCCCGGTCCGAAACGTGGCCCGCTGCCCGGCCGAGTCCGAGTCGAACAGCAGATAAGCGCGGGCCGTATACCGTTTGAGCAGGGCCGCCTGGTCCGGGGTCATCGCGGTACCCAGCGGCGCGACGCCGGTGTGAATGCCCGCCGACGCCAACGCGACGACGTCCATGTAGCCCTCTACCACGAGCGCCGCCTCGTCGCGACGGATGGCGTTGCGGGCACGGCCCAGTCCATAGAGGTGGTGCCCCTTGTGATAGATCGGCGACTCGGGCGAATTGAGGTACTTGGGTTGCTGGCCCGGCCGCAGCACCCGCCCGCCAAATCCGAGCGTCCGGCCGGTAACGTCCTCGATGGGAAAGATGAGGCGGTCGCGGAACGCGTCGTAGGGGCCGTCGCTGCGTTGGCTGCGCTTGAGCAGGCCCAGCTCGAGGAGCATGCCGGCGTCCACGCCCCGCCGGCCCGCGGCCTCAGCCAACGCCTCCCAGGAGTCGGGGGCATAACCCAGGGAAAACTGCTCTGCCGTCTCGTCGGAAACGCCCCGACGCTCGAGGTATGCGCGTGCCCGCCGGCCGCGCTCGTCGTGGAGCAGCTCATGGCGAAAGAAGTCGCGCGCGAAGGCGGTCGCTTCGAAGAGCGGGCGGTTGGGGTCGTCCTCGCGCTGTCCGCGGACCTCGGTGACCTGGACGCCGAACCGGGCGCCGATCTCCTTGACGGCATCGACGAACTCGAGGCCGCGCGTCTTCATCACGAACGTGAAGACATCCCCGGATTCCTGGCAGCCGAAGCAGTTGTAGAACCCCTTCGCGGGAATCACGTAGAACGACGGCGTCCGGTCGTCGTGGAACGGACAACGGCCCTTGTAGTCCTTTCCGGATTTCTGTAGGTCGACGACGTTTCCCACCACTTCGACGATGTCCGCGCGGGTGCGGACCTCGTCCACGACGTGGTCGGGGATCATCGCAGCTCGACTACGGTCACGCCGGTGCCGCCTTCGCCCTCGCCACCGGGCCGGCTCCGGTCGACCCGGGGATCTTCTGCCAGGAGCTGCCCGACGCGCTCCCTGAGCGCCCCGCTGCCTTTCCCGTGAATGATGCGTAGGTAGGGCAGGTCCGCCTGGATGGCGTCGTCGAGCGCGCGGTGCAACGGACCCTCGACCTCGTCCCAGCGTAGGCCGCGCAGGTCGACCTCGGACGCCGCCGGAGCCGAGGATAGCACGCCGGTCCCGGCCGGAGCGCGGGTCTCACGCTCGCTCGCGTCCACCGGGGTCAGGTCACCCGCGGCGACCGAGACCCGTAGCCCTCCTTCGAGCTCGACACTCGCTCGGCCGTCCTCCAGCGAAACGACGGTGCCCCGCCCCCCGCCGGCCCCCACCCGCACCCGACTCCCCACCGCCACCGCGGGCGCGGCCTTCGGCTCGGACGGCGTTTCCCGAGCGGTCGCAGGGGTTCGTGGCTCATGGGTCCGGATGGCTGCCT